>DYFK01000025.1 GCA_020725265.1 Hydrogenophilus sp.
GGGCATGATCCGCAACCTCCTCATCGCCCTGGCGCTGCTCGCGGCCGTGGCCTTCATCCCGCGTCTGGTCAAGCGCCTGCGCGCCAAGCCCGCCGTCACCCTGGACATCCCCGGCCTGAACGCCCGTCTGGGCGGCGAAACGCTGGTGCTGGACGTGCGCGACGCCGCCGACTACGCCGCCGGCCACATCGCCGGCGCGCGCAGCATCCCGCTACCGGAACTGAAACAGCGCCTGGCCGAACTGGACGACTGGCGCGACCGCCCGGTAGCCGTCATCTGCCGCACCGACAAGCGTTCCGCCCAGGCGGTGCAGCTGCTGGGCGAACAAGGCTTCAAGGAACCGCTGCTGGTGATGGAAGGCATGCAACGCTGGCAAAACGATGGCCTGCCCGTGACGACACAATAAGGACAGACCCATGCACGACCTGGTCAAGGACTACTACGCCAACCAACTGAAATCCAGCGCCGACCTGCGCACCTCGGCCTGCTGCGACGCCAGCCGGATGCCCGACTGGCTGAAGCCGCTGCTGGCGCGCATCCACCCGGAAGTCATGTCGCGCTATTACGGCTGCGGCCTGGTCTGCCCGGCCGGGCTCGACGGCCTCTCCGTGCTCGATCTGGGCTGTGGCTCAGGCCGGGACGTCTACGCCCTGGCGCAACTGGTCGGCGAGGCCGGCCGGGTGGTGGGCGTGGACATGACCGAAGAACAACTGGCCGTGGCCGAGGCGCACCGCGAACACCACCGCCAGGCCTTCGGCTTCAGCCGCGACAACGTCGAATTCCGCCTCGGCTACATCGAGCGGCTGGACGAGCTGGGCCTGAGTGACGCCAGCTTCGACGTGGTTGTCTCCAACTGCGTGGTCAACCTCTCCCCGGACAAGGAAGCCGTGCTGCGCCAAGTCCACCGCCTGCTCAAGACCGGCGGCGAGTTCTACTTCTCCGACATCCAAGCCGACCGCCGCGTGGCGCCGGAACTGCGCAACGACCCGGTGCTGTACGGCGAATGCCTGGGCGGCGCCCTGTACTGGAACGACTTCCTGGCCCTCGCCCGCCGCCGCGGCTTCGCCGACCCGCGCCTGGTGAAAGACCGCCCCATCGCCCTCACCGACCCGGCCCTGGCGGCGCGGGTGGGCAACACCCGCTTCTACTCGGCCACCTGGCGCCTGTTCAAGCTCGACGGCCTGGAGCCGGACTGCGAAGACTACGGCCAGGCCGTGGTCTACCGGGGAGGCCTGCGTGGCCAGGAACACCGCTTCATCCTCGACAAGCACCACATCATCGAGGCCGGCCGCGTCTTCCCGGTGTGCGGCAACACCTGGCGCATGCTCCGCGACACCCGCTTCGCGCCCTGGTTCGACTTCATCGGTGACTTCTCACGTCACTACGGCATATTCGCGGGTTGCGGGGGCGGGCTGCCGTTCGACGACGCCGACCAGGGCGAGGGGGCATCATGCTGCTGAACCGCACTAAAAAGGACGCCGGGCAGACAGCGCGCAAACCCTGGTCCAAACCCGCCCTGGCCGCCGCGATCCTCGGCCTGGCGGCCATCCTGGCCGTGGCGGCCTCGGGCATCGGCTACCGTCTCGGCTGGCGGCATTTCACCGTCGGGCAGGAGATCACCCGATGGGCGGTCTACGGCGCGGCCCTCGCCCTCGTCCTGGCCGCGACCGGACTGATCCAGGCCCGACCCAGCGGCACCCGGCGCGGCCTAGCCCCCGCTGTCCTGGGCCTGTTACTTGCCCTGCCCCCGGTAGCCATGGCCCTGCACTGGGAATACGTCACCCGGACCACCCCGCCGATCAACGACAACAGGGGAAGTGGTTCTTCAAGGGCTAGTTCATCGGCGCTGCGCGGCTCTATTGCGTGGAGTCCAGTCGGCCACAGAGTTAGAAATGGCGCCAATTTGCTCGGACATACAGCACCTTCGTATCCGCGCCTGGCGCCGCTGGTAGTTTCGCATCTGGCTACGGGGCGGCACACCGGGAAAAATACCGTCGCTCCCAGACCCTTGATTCATCGCTCGCCAGGAAGAACGACATGAAGCCGCGCACCCTGATACTCGCTCTCGGCCTGGCCCTGCCACTGGCCGCCCCCGCCGCCGAGAACCCCGCCGTGGTCGAGGTCATGCAGGAATACCTGGACTTCACCGAATACGGCTCCAGCATCATCTGGCCGGAACAGATCCCGGCCGAGGACTGGAAGAAGATCACCGTCATCGATGCCCGCGATGCCGCGCAATACGCCAGGGAGCACATCCCCGGCGCGATCCACATCGAATGGCGCCATGCCGTCGCCCGCCGGCACGAAATTCCGAAAGACCGCACGGTGGTCTACTACTGCAACACCGGCAGCCTGTCGGCCCAGGCCGTGTTCGCGCTACGCGTACTCGGCTGGGACAACGTCAAAGTGCTCCAGGATGGCATAGAAGGCTGGAAGAAAAAGGGTGGTTTCGAGGCCAACGCGCGCGCCAGCCAGCCGGCCGGACATTGATCCCTGGTTCCCACCCGCGCGGGGATGACGGGGTTTCACGTCAAGAATGGAGAAATTCATGACCGACCCGCAAGCCGTCATCGCGATGCTGAAGCACGGTGGCATCATCATCTACCCCCTGCTCGCCCTGGCCCTGGCCGCCTTGGTGGTGATGCTGGACAAGGCCTTGGTCTACCGCCGCCATGCCCAGCTGCCGGAGCCGCTACGGCAACTGGTGGAGACCTACGGCTTCGACTGGGCCGATCTCGACCGCCAGCTCGCCGGACTGGGGCCGCGCAACTATTTCAGCCGCTTCTTCCGGGTCATCATGAACAACCGCGCCAAGCCCGTCTGGTGGGTGGAATCCCGGGCCGGCGACGAGGCCCAGCAGATCGAAAAGGCCCTGGGCCGGGGCATGTGGGTGCTGGATACGGTGGTCACCGCCGCGCCCCTGCTCGGTCTGCTCGGCACCATCTTCGGCATGATGCAGTCGTTCCAGCTGATCGGCCCCGACGGCCTGGTCAATCCCGGCGGCGTCACCGCCGGCGTGGCCGAGGCCCTGATCGCCACGGCGGTGGGCCTGCTCATCGCCCTCATCGCCCTGTTCGGTTTCAACTACCTGACCCGCTTGCAGGCTCAGACCCTGGACGAGATGGAGCGCCTGGGCACGCGCCTGCTGGACCACATCCGCCTGGATGCCCAGGAGGCCGGGACCGGCCATGATGTAGTCAGCGATGCCGCGGTGAAGCATGAAACTGCGTAGAAGCCGCCAAGCCAAGCGCGGCCGCATCGAGATCATCGCCATGATCGACGTGATGTTCTTCCTGTTGGCGACCTTCATGCTCGCGTCGCTGACCATGCAGCACCTGAACGCCGTCCGGATCAACCTACCCCAGGGCGCGGCGGCGCCCATGGAGAAGAAGCCGCCGGTGACGTTGACGGTGACCCCGGACGGCCAGTTGTTTCTGGACAAGGCGCCGGTCAGCTTGGAGTCCCTGGCCCCCACTCTGAAGGCATTGCTCGACCCGGCCGATCCCAGCGTGGTCGTCGCCGCCGACAACGCGGCCACCAACGGCGTCATCGTCCAAGCCATGATCAAGGCCCGGGAGGCGGGGGCGAAGCACTTCCTGATCGCCGTCCAGCATGGTCAGTGAGTTGGCCAGCGGAGTCGATATAGCCGGATTCGACTGGCGCCTGGACAGCCCCTGGCGGCGTCTGCCCATCACCCTGCCCGGTGCCGTGCTGGTCGGGCTGTTGGGCCTCTGGGCCGGAGCCTCGCTCATGCCGGACCAAGCCCGCCCGCCGCTAGATAGTTCGGACAAGCTCAGCCTGGACGCCCAGTTGATCGAGCCGTCACCACCGGAGATCGTCGAGAAACCCCACCGCGAACCTCCTCCACGCCAGGAGGAGCCCGAGCCCAAGCCCGAGCCCACCCGCGAACCGCTGCCGGTCGAGATCGCCAACCTCCCCGCGTCCCTGGAAGCGCCTTCTGCCCCCTCCGCCGAGGAATGGCGACTGGCCGCCGGCTACACCCTCAAGAACAGCAAACGTTACCGCAACGCCTGGGGCCAGCAGGTGCGCAGCCAGATGGGCACGGCGGTGGCGGGTCCGGACCAGGGCCTGGTCCGCTTCCGCATCACCATTCGCCCGAACGGCAGCCTGGCCGAGGTGAAAGAGCTGTGGTCGACTTCGGCGAAAGCTTCCGAGCTGGCCCGCAAGGCCATCGAGACCATGCCCCCGCTGCCCCCCACCCCCACCGGCAAGCCGCTGGTATTCGAGAAGACCATCTCCTTCCTGCCCTACGAGACCGGCTGGCCGCCGTCCTACAAGAACGATTGCCTGCCCGACCCGCCGGCATTCAGGAACCCCTTCGCCTGGGATGGAAGCTCGGCCCCGCCCACCGCGCGGACACAAGCGACCGTGGATGAAGCCGCCAGCGAAGACGGCCCGACGGCGGAGTGCGATCCCACTTCAACGGCGAGCACGATCGAGGAAGAAGAACACGAATTGCAGCGCCAGATCGAGCGGAATCGCTGGGGACGTTGACGGGAATGTCGTTCCGGCCGCCGTCGGCATCCGGAGTTATCATTCCCGGCCATGAACGCCGACCGCCGCCGCGCCATCTTCCTCCGGCTGCAAGCCGCCAATCCCAAGCCGACCACCGAGCTGAACTTCCGCGATCCATTCGAATTGCTGATCGCGGTGATGCTGTCCGCGCAGGCCACCGACAAGAGCGTGAACCTGGCGACGGCGACGCTGTTTCCGCTGGCGAACACGCCGGAGCGGATGTTGACGCTGGGCGAGGACGGTCTGAAGGCGCATATCCGGCGCATCGGCCTGTACCAGACCAAGGCCAGGAACATCCTGGCGACCTGCCAGATCCTGCTCGACAAGCACGGCGGCGCCGTGCCGCGCGACCGCGCCAGCCTGGAGGCGTTGCCCGGCGTCGGCCGCAAGACCGCCAACGTGGTGCTCAACACCGCTTTCGGCGAGCCGACCATCGCGGTCGACACCCACATCTTCCGGGTCGCCAACCGCACCGGCCTGGCGCCGGGCAGGACCGTGCTGGAGGTGGAGAACAAACTGTCGCGCCACGTGCCGCGCGAATTCCGCCTGGACGCGCATCATTGGCTGATCCTGCACGGCCGTTACGTGTGCAAGGCGCGCAAGCCGGATTGCCCGGCCTGCTTGATCCACGATCTCTGCGATTACCGGGACAAGACGCCATGAAGGTGGCGACCGGACTGGCCAGCGGCAGCATCGCCGATCCGGCGCTGGCGGCGCGCGCGGTGGCAGTGGCGATGGAACGCGCCGGCCTGGAGGTGGCCGAGGCGGTATTGCTGTATCTGAGCGCGGATTTCGCGCGCGATCCGCGTCCGGCCATCGCCGCCGCCGCGCGCGCCGGCAACTGCCTGCAGGTGGCCGGTTGCAGCGCCGCCGGCGTGTTCACGGACGAGGACTGGGTGCTGGATGCGCCGGCCGCCGCTGCCCTGGTGCTCGGCGATGGCGCCGGCCTGGCGGCGGCGCGTCCGGAGACCGAGCCGGTGCTGACCCTGACCGCGCCCAACGCGCTCGATACCCGCTGGCTGGAACAGGGTGGCGCGCGCTGCGGCGGCGTCGCCGGCGATGCCAGCGGCCAGGGACCGTTTTCGGTGTGGAGCGGCGGCCGGCCAGCGCCGGATGGCCGTTGCGAACTGGCGGCGCGCGGCGTCGAGCTGCGCGTCGGCGTGTCCCAGGGCGTGCGCCCGCTCGGCACGATCGCCACCATCGACGCGGTCGCCGGCCAGGACATCCGGCGCGTCGATGGCGAACCCGCGCTCACCCATCTGGCCCGACAACTGCCACTGTCGGCGCGGGCGCCCGAGCGCATCCCGGCGCATCTGCTGATGGCTGGCCTACCCTGGGGCGATCCGGAAACCGCGCCCGCCGAGGGCCGTTATCTGCTGATGCCGGTGATCGGCGTCAACGCCGACGACAAATCGGTGAGCGTGGCCGGCCATCTGGCGCCCGGCCAGCCGCTGTTCTGGGCATTGCGCCAGCCGAAGGCGGCGGAGCGCGACATGCTGGCGCTGCTCGACCGGATGACCGCCGCCGATCCGGAACCGCCGGACTTCGGGCTGCTGTTTCCGTGCATGGGTCGCGGGCCGCTGTTCCATGGCGGCGACGATGCCGATCTCAACGCGGTCAAGGCGCGCTTTCCGGGCCTGCCGCTGATCGGTTTCTACGGCAATGGCGAGATCGCGCGTCTGGATGGCGTCAACCGCCTGTTGCAATACAGCGTCGTGCTCGGCCTGGGCCGCGCCCGGCGCGCCGATTGAGAGAGCCGCCCATGTTCAGCCCGAGCCGCGACCAGGCCCGACGGTTCTTCTTCGACGCCTGGGCGAAATTCCGCGCCGGCCAGCCGTTGTCCGATCTGGAATCGATCGCGGTCGGCCACATTGGCCGGCATCCGGAATACCACGCCATGCTCGAACAGCCGGAGCGCTACCTGGAGCGCGAATGGCCGCCAGAACTGGGTGAGACCAATCCCTTCCTGCATCTGGCCATGCATCTGTCGATCAGCGAGCAGTTGTCGATCGACCAGCCCCCCGGCGTGAAATCGCGCTACCAGGCGCTGGCGGTCCGGCTGGGCGACGAACACGCCGCCCAGCACGCGGTGATGGACTGCCTGGCCGAAATGCTCTGGCGCGCCCAGCGCGACAACCGGCCGCCCGATGGCGCCGCCTATCTGCTTTGTCTGGAAAACCGATGTCTTGGCTGAAACCCGACCGTCTGGGCGATTTCCTCGCCTGCAATCTGTGGATCTACCGTTTCCTGCCGTTCCTGAAATGGCAACACCGGGTCACCCGCGACAACCTGCGCGCCGACGCCGTCGCCGGCCTGACCGGCGCGCTGATCGTGCTGCCGCAGGGCGTCGCCTTCGCCACCATCGCCGGCCTGCCACCGGAATACGGCCTGTACGCGGCGATGGTGCCGACCATCATCGCCGCGCTGTTCGGTTCGTCCTGGCATCTGGTGTCGGGACCGACCACGGCGATCTCCATCGTGGTGTTCGCGTCGGTATCACCGCTGGCCGAGCCGGGCTCGCCGGAATATATCGGCATGGTGCTGACGCTGACCTTCCTGACCGGACTGTTCCAGTTGATCATGGGTCTGGCCAAGCTGGGCATGCTGGTCAACTTCATCTCGCACACCGTGGTCATCGGCTTCACCGCCGGCGCCGCGCTGCTGATCGCGGCCAGTCAGGTGAAGAATTTCTTCGGCCTGGACATCGAGCGTGGCGCGGCGGCCTACGAGGTGATCCGGCAACTGCTGATCCAGATCGAGACCATCAATCCGTACATCACCGCCGTGGCGGTGTTCTCGCTGGTCGCCGGACTGCTGGCGCGACGCTACCTGAAACAGGTGCCGTACATGATCGTGGCCATGGTCGCCGGCGGCCTGCTCGCCGCCCTGCTCGACAGCCAGGTCGGCAACGATGCCACCGGCATCCGCACGGTCGGCGCCCTCACCGCCAGCCTGCCACCGCTGTCGATGCCGGATTTCTCGCTCAACGCCATCGGCAGCACGCTGTTCGCGGCGCTGGCGGTGACCGTGCTGGCGCTGACCGAGGCGGTTTCGATCTCGCGCTCGATCGCGGTCAAATCGGAACAGCACATCAACGGCAACCAGGAATTCGTCGGTCAGGGCCTGTCCAACCTGTTCGGCAGCTTCTTCTCCAGCTATGCCTCCAGCGGCTCGTTCAACCGCAGTGGCGTCAACTACGAGGCCGGCGCGCGCACGCCGCTGGCGGCGGTGTTCTCGTCGCTGTTCCTGTTGCTGGTGCTGTTCCTGGTGGCGCCGCTGGCCGCGCACCTGCCGATCCCGGCGATGGCGGCGGTACTGTTCCTGGTGGCCTGGAACCTGATCGACTTCCACCACATCGGCGCCATCCTGAAAACGCATCGGGAAGAGGCGATCGTGCTCGGCGTGACCTTCTTCGGTACCGTCATCGACCTGGAAAAGGGCATCTTCTTCGGCATCGTCGCCTCGCTGGTGTTCTATCTGGCGCGCACCTCCAAGCCGGCGATCCGCTCGGTGGTGCCGGATGCCGCCAACCCGGAGCATCCGCGCCGCAAGTTCGTGGTGGAAACCGGGGTCGAGCCGGACTGCCCGCAACTCAAGATGCTGCGCATCGAGGGCTCGATCTTTTTCGGCGCGGTCGACCATGTCCAGCAGACCTTCATCGCCATCGACGAGCACGTGCCCGGCCAGAAACATCTGCTGCTGTTCGCCAAGGGCATCAACACCATCGACCTGGCCGGCGCCGAGATGCTGGCGCGCGAGGCGGCGCGCCGGCGGCGCCTGGGCGGCGGCCTGTACTTGAGCGGCGTGCGTCCGGCCGCCTGCGACATGCTCAAGCGCGGCTATCAGCGCGAAATCGGCGAGCACAACGTGTTCGCCAGCAAACCCGAGGCCATCGCCGGCGTCTACGCGCGCCTGGACAGCTCGATCTGCCGGACCTGCCAGGCGCGCATCTTCCGGGAATGCCGGGTGGCGCTACCGAACGGCGAGCGGCGCCCGGACGCCGAGGCCGAGCAGCCGCCGGCGGCGTTGGTCGAACTGGGTGGCGGCTACCGTCGGCTGACCGAGATCGTCACCCGCACCGGTGACGACGGCAGCACCGGCCTGGCCGACGGCACCCGGCTGGCCAAGCACGCGCCGCGCATAGAGGCGATCGGCGAGGTCGACGAACTGAACAGCCAGATCGGCGTCCTGCTCACCGAGCTGCCGCGCGCGCCGGCGCTGGCGGCGGCGCGCCACCTGCTGGTCGACATCCAGCACGACCTGTTCAACCTGGGTGCCGAACTGGCCTGGCCGAGCGTGTCGCAAATCCACGAGGAAAACGTGCTCAACCTGGATCAGGCCATCGCCCGTTACAACGCCGCGCTGCCGCCGCTGACCGAATTCGTGCTGCCCGGCGGCAGCGCCGCCGCCGCCCAGGCGCACGTCTGCCGCACCGTCTGCCGGCGCGCCGAACGCCGACTGACCGCGCTGGCCGAGCAGGAGCTGCTGTCGACCAACCTGGGGAAATACCTGAACCGGCTGTCCGATCTGCTGTTCGTGCTGTCCCGCCACATCAACCGCGCCGGCGGCGAGGCGGAACCGGTCTGGAAGGGTCCGGCCTCGCGCGCCTGACCGCGAGGTTCCAACGCGATCCCGGCCCGGCCCCAGCCTCAACCGAGGCCGATCAGGCTGTCGAAGCGTTGGCCGGTGGCCGGAGATTCGGCCCGGATGCTGGCGATGGCGGCGGAGCCGACCTCGATGCGATAGGCCCGTTCCGGCGCCAGGCCAAGCGCGTGCGCGATGGCCATGCGGATGACGCCGGCATGAGCGACCACCAGCACCCGCTGGCCGGGATGGCCGGCCACCAGATCCTCGTAAGCCGCCGCCACCCGCGCGTGGAATTCGGCCAGTGGTTCCGCGCCCGGCGGCCGGCGGCCGACCGGGTCGTGCTTGAAGGCGGCCACGCAGCCCGGCCATTCGGCATTCAATTCGTCGGCGGTACGGCCTTCCCAGACACCGAAGCCGACCTCGCGCAAACGCTCGTCGACGCGCAGCGGCAGACCGGCGCCGGCCGCAAGCTCTTCCGCGAACGCGCGGCAGCGGCTCAGCGGCGAGCTGACGATGGCCCGCCAATCGCGCGCCGGTTCGGTCGCCGCGCGCATCTGCGCCCAACCGCGCTGGCTCAGCGGATCGTCGGTCTGACCCCGGTAGCGGCGGCCGCCAACCGGCTCGCCATGACGCAGGAAATCGAGGGTGACGCGCATGCCCACCACCTCACCGACGGCCACGCAGCAGGCCCTCGACCTCGCGGCGCAGCGCATCGACCTCCATCGAGGCCAGCGCGGCGCGGCTGCCAAGCGCCTGGATGCTGGCGCCAAGCGCCGCGCACTGGCGGTAGGCGGTGCGGCTCTTCAGGCTGGCGGCCAGCAGCGGGATGCCGAATTCCGGCAGCATCGCCAGCACCTCGCGCGCCAGCACGGTGTTGGGCTGCATCTGGTTGACCACCAGGCGCGCATCCAGCTCCGGATTGCGGCCGCGCGCCTGGACGATGGCCTCGCGGATGCGCACCGACGCCCATAGATCGAGCGGTGACGGAATCACCGGCACCAGCGCCAGATGCGCGGCGCGCAACGCGCTCTCGGTGACCGGCGCGGCGGCCGCCGGCGGACTGTCGATGACGATGTAGTCGTATTCACCGGCGCGCTTGCGCAAGGCCTTGTGCAGCTTGCCGGCCTCGCCGGAAACATCCTCGACGTGGGCCGGAAAACCGGCACCCATGCCAGCCCAGTGCAGCGCGGTATTCTGCGGATCGGCGTCGGCGACCCAGACCTTGCGGCCGCGGTCGGCCAGGCTGCCGGCCAGCAACATGGCCAGCGTGGTCTTGCCGGCGCCGCCCTTCTGATTGACGACGGCGACGATTCTCGCGCTCATGGCGGACTCCTTTTCAGCAACCCCGATGTTAGAGCCTATTTCAGCGGGAATCATGCTCTCCGCCAGCAATCCCGGCGGACGCGGCCTCGCGGGTATAATTCCCGCGTTGACCAACTAGGAAATCGCGAAATGGGCTTTCTCGCCGGCAAGAACATCCTCATCACCGGGATCGTCAGCAACCGCTCCATCGCCTACGGCGTCGCCCGTGCCTGCCATCGCGAGGGCGCGCGGCTGGCGTTCACCTATCAGGGTGAAAAGGTCCGCGATCGGGTCACCACCCTGGCCCGGGAGTTTTCCGACGATCCCCTGGTCTTCCCCTGCGACGTCGCCAATGACGACGAAATCACCGCGCTGTTCAGCGAATTGGGCAAGCACTGGGATGGCCTCGATGGTCTGGTGCATTCGATCGCCTTCGTGCCCAAGGAAGCCCTGGCCGGCGATTACCTGGAAAACGTCAACCGCGAAAATTTCCGCATCGCCCACGACATTTCCAGCTATTCCTTCACCGCCCTGGCCAAGGCGGCGCTGCCCATGATGCAGGGCCGGGCTGGCGCCATGCTGACCATGACCTACCTGGGCGCGGTGCGCTACGTGCCGCACTACAACGTCATGGGCCTGGCCAAGGCCAGCCTGGAGACCAGCGTCTACTACATGGCTTCCAGCCTGGGACCGCGCGGCATCCGCGTCAACGGCCTGTCGGCGGGTCCGATCAAGACCTTGGCGGCGGCCGGCATTTCCGACTTCAGCAAGCTGCTGGCCTGGGGCGAGAAACACTCGCCACTGCGCCGCAACGTGACCATCGACGAAGTCGGCAATGCCGCCGCCTTCCTGCTCTCCGACCTGGCTTCCGGCATCACCGGCGAGATCACCTACGTCGATTCCGGCTTCAACAGCACGGCGGGACTGGCCACCGACGAATGAGCGGAGTCACCGGTGCGCGCGGGGCGCCGGCGAAATGAAAAAGCCGGGCTTGGCCCGGCTTTTTCATTTCGGTAGCCAACTCAATCCTTCGGGTCGAGCGCCGAATCGGTGATCTTGATCTTGGTCGCGTTCTTCAGACTTTCGATGTAGGCGCGCAATTCCTCCTGCGCCAGCATCCTGCGCATTTCCACGCGCAGTGCCTCGGCCATCTGGGCCTGTTGCGGATCCTCGGCGAGAATACGGTTGACCCGGTACACGCGATAGCCTTCCGAGGTTTCGGCCCCGACATACGTGGGCAGCTTGCCGCCGTCGGCGCGGAAGATCGCCTTGATCGAGGCGGCTGACAAATTCAGCGGATTGACGCGGGAAACCGTCATCGGCGCCGACAATCCGACTGGCGTGTTACCGCCACGCGCGGCCTGGAGCGCGCGGTTGCCAGCGGCCACGGCCAGTTTGCGAGCGGCCTCCGCGATCAAGCGTTCGCGGATTTCCCCAGCGACATCCTCGAACGGCCGGGTGCCGGCTGGACGATGTTCGAGCACGCGCGCCGAAATCAGCGTATTCGGAGCGACTTCCACCGCTTCGCTGTTCTGGCGCTGCTTGACCGCGTCCTCATGGAACACGGCCTCGATCAGCCGGGGATTCCCGAGCAGGCCCACCTGGGCCTCGCCGCCGCGCGACAGCCAGCCGCTTTCCTCGATGCGCAGGCCGAACTCGCGAGCGGCCGGTTCCAGGCTGTCCGGCTGTTCGTAGACCAGATTGCCGAAGCGTTCGGCGGCATCGGCGAAACGGCGCTGCGCCTCGTCCCGGCGCATTTCCCGCAGGATCTCGTCGCGCACCACCTCGAATCCCATGCGGGTGCCCGGCAGGACGCGATCGAGTCGGATGATGTGATATCCGAACTGGCTTTCCACCGGACCGCGGATTTCGCCCGGTTTCATCGACCACACGGCCTCCTCGAACGGCTTGACCATGACGCCGCGGGTATGCGGACCGAGATCGCCGCCATTGACGGCGGAACCGGGATCCTCGGAATGCTTGCGCGCCAGCTCGGCGAACTTCTCCGGAGACTTGCTGACTTCCGCGAACAGCCGCTCGGCGGTGGCCTTGGCGTTCGCGCTATCGGTCTTGATCAGGATGTGACTGGCGGCGCGCTGGTCGGGCTCGGAGAAGCGCGCGATATTGGCTTCATGGAATTCACGCGCCCTGGCTTCATCGATCTGGATGCCGGACTCGATGGCCGCCAGCGACAAGGTCAGGTATTGGACGCGGACCTGCTCCAGCGTCGCGTATTTGTCCTGGTTGGCCTGGTATTCGGCGGCGACCGCCTTGTCGTCGATGGCAACTTGGCCACGGTAGGCGGCGGCATCGAACACCGCCTCGTTGACCTCGCGCGTCTGTCCGAGGATGTTGGCGATCCGGACGGCGGTCGGCCGCGCCACCAGCGCGCCCTCGCCATAGCCGATCTGGACCTGTTGCAGCAACATGTCCTGTTCGATCATTTTCAGCAACTCCGCGCGGCTCTGACCGCGGCTTCGCAGCCAGGCATCCATGCGCGCCTCGGAAAACTCGCCGTTATCCCGGAACAGCTCGATGTCGGCGAGTACCGCGTGCACCTGCGGGTCGGCGATCGAGAAACCGCTCCGGGTCGCCGCCATGGTCAGCAGGCGGACGTTGACCAGTTGATCCATGACCTGCTTGCGCAGCGCCTTCTCCTCGACCCGCCCTCCCAGGGCTTCCTGCTGATCGCGCAGGGCCTGCGCGAATTCCCGCGGGCTGATTTCCTCGTCGCCGATCGTCGCCACCGGCGCCTCGCGGCCACTGCCCGAGAAATAGGAGTCGATGCCCCAGAGGGCGAACGGGATCAGGAGGAGGATCAGGATGACTTTGGCGATCCAGCTCTGGGAACGCGCTCTGATGGCTTCTAGCATGACGGAGGATCACTCGGGTGGATACGGGGCCGGATTATCCGGGATAACCCCGGAAGTCGGCATTGACGGACGGCTGGCGGCTTGGTTCCGGCCGGCGAGCCCGGCTTCTTGGAAACGATCGGCGCGCTGGCGGGACGGCCGGCGCTTGCACCGGCAGGCGGCCGGAAGATCGCTGGCGGCGCGCGGAATCACCGCGCGCCGCGCGCTCCACGAATTACTTCTTCTTCTTGCCCTTGGTCGCGTTGGCGGCGGCGCTGAGGGCGGCGCCCGGCTTGAAACGAACGACCTTCTTGGCGGCGATCTTCATTTCCTTGCCGGTCTGCGGGTTGCGGCCGGTGCGAGCTTCGCGCTGCTGAACGCTGAACGTGCCGAAACCGATCAGCTGCACGCTCTCGCCCTTGGCGACGGCTTCGGTGATGGCGTCAACGACACCGGCGATGGCGGCGCCGGCCGCGGCCTTGGACAGTTCGGATTTCTGGGCAACAGCATCAATCAGTTCGGACTTGTTCATGCATGTCTCCTGCAAATGTGGTGGAAGGGCGGGCGTAGTCTAGTTCAAGCTAGAAACGGCGGGGAGACCCTTTTTCGTGATAGGTGAAAAAAATTTTTCGGCTCCAGGCCCGGATTCACGCGGGAAGCGCGCGGGAAAGTGTCGTTTTCGCGGTGCGTTCCGACAGGACCAGGATCAGTTTCATGGTTGCCCGGGTCATGCCCACGAACAATTTGCGCAAGCCGGCGGGATCGTCATCGGCCAGGTCGATCTCCGTGAAAACCACGCAGGGCGCGGCCTGCCCCTTGAAGCGGTGGACCGAATCGATGCGGATGTCGCCCTCGGTCCGAACCGGATTGCCAAGCAGATCATAGGCGCCGGTGTAGGCGCGCAGATGATGAGGGCCGAGGTGGTCGAGACCGGTGAACGCCGAATGCTCGCGGCCCCGGAAGGTGACCACGGCGATCATGTCCTTGCGATAGCCGAGACCGACGCAGCGGGTGATCGCGGTCTTGGTCTTCTCGATCAGGTCGGCGCCGTCGGCGTAAGTCAGGAATTCGAGTCCGGAGCGCGCCAGCGGGCTGCCGGCCGTCAACGTTTCCGACATGCCCGGCAGACGTTTCAGCATGGTCATGACATCGCCGGGCGAGCGGTAGTTGACGTCCGCGCGCAGCGTGACCCAGCCGTCGAAATCGGGCGGCGTCCGGCCGTACAGGTTCTGCTGGGGATCTTCCAGCCACCAGGCCCGGCCATCCTGGCGCAGCAGATTGAGCAGGTGAGCTCGCCACTCGGGCCGGAAATCCTGGCCTTCATCGACGATCAGTTCGTCGAAGCGCCAATCCTCGTCCGGCACGAACCCTTCCAGTACCCGTTCCAGGCGGGCGAAGGCATCGGCGGCGGCGAAATCCGGAATGCCGCCGCGCGAACGGAGCACGCGATCGCAAAGCTGATGGTAGGTCGCCACCACGCCGCCCTCGCCCAGGCGCGCGGCCAGCAGCGACACGTGATCGGCGAGCGGCCGGTTGTAGCAGACGTAGAGCGGCCGCCGACCGGCGGCCAGGGCGTCGCGCCAGGCCGCCAGGGCGAGCTGGGTCTTGCCGGAACCGGCGGTGCCGATCACGCGCAGCCGGAACGGCGCGCACTCGATCCGGCGCGCCCATTCGGCGAGCCCACCGGACAGCCGGGTATAGAGCACGCCGGCCTGATCGGCGGCGGCGTCGACGTCGGGCACGAGCTGGAGCTGATCGCCGAGAAAGCGGTGCAGACGCGTCCGCGCCGGATCAGCCGGCTCATCCTCGGGCAGCAACGCGCGCACGACGGCGACCAGATGGGCGCGGCGACTGGCGTCGACCACCCGGCTGGGATCGATGCCGGCCGAGCCCGGTTGCCGGATCGTGTAATCCGGGCAATACAGCAGCGTATCCAGAGGCACCCCGCCGCAATGCAGTTCGATCCGCTCGCGCAGCGCCTCGGCGTCACGCGCCAAGCGTACCGGCACGACCTGGGTGACCTTGCCATACTGCTTGGCCAGGCCCTCCGCGGTCTCGATCAGGAAGCCGGATTGCTGTTCGATCAGTAACAATCGCCCGGCCGGGCTGACCACCGCGAAATCGATCTCGCCGAACAGGGCGTGGCCTTCCCGCACGCGCGTCCAGTGGACGCCGTGGTAGACGGTGTAACTGTCGGGAAGGCCGCTGGCAAGCGTGGCCAGGGTTTCAATCTGGCGCCGGAGCGCGCCCACCGTTCCGGCCGCGCGATCCAGTTCGCGCCAGCCTTCGGGATGCACGATGGCCAAGCGGGTTATCCTATGCGCGCGCCGGCCGCCGAAGCGCGCCGGCCCCAACCCCCGGATTGCCCCGGGGACGCATCGCAACGACGGAGATCGACATGCCGGACATCGACCACGCCACCGGCCTGCCCCGGCCGGAAGACCGCCTGGTGACGCTCACCCACGTCATCTATGGCCTGCACGCGGTGAGCGTGCTCACCGGCATGCTGACGCCGGCGTTCATCGTCACCGCCTTCGTTTCCGGCTGGCCGTCGATCATCGCCGTCATCCTCAATTATCTGAAACGCGGCGAGGCGCGCGGCACTTTTCTGGAATCGCATTTTCGCTGGCAGATCCGTACGTTCTGGTTCGCCCTGATGTGGGTGCTGATCGCCCTGCTGCTGGCACTGACCTTCATCGGCATCCCACTCGCCATCGGCGTCGGCCTGATCGCCGGGCTGTGGGTGCTGTACCGCATCGCGCGCGGCTGGCTGACCCTCAACGACCGCCGCGCGCTGCCCCTGTAACCCGCCCGGCACCGCCGGGTCAGCGCCCGGGCGTGGCCGGCGGCATCATCGGCATGCCGAACAGGCGCGGGTCCAGCATCGGCAGGGCGGGGAGTTGTGGCAACCCCTGCGGCACCCCCAATTGCGGCAATGCCGGCGGCCCGCCAGCCGGCATCATCGCCTGGGGATAGGCGGGCGCGCGCATCATGGTGTTGACGGTCGGCCCATAGGCCTGGGGATTGGCCATGCCCCCCATCCAGGCGCCATACCAGGCCGGGTTCGCCGGCGCCGTGGCCATGCCGGCCACGCGCGGGTCCAGCGGCGCGGTCAGCCAGCGCGCGTAGACATTGGGGTTGGCCGCGTTCATGACCAGCGCCAGCAGTTTCGGGTCCATCGGCGCCATCAGCCAGCGCATCAGCTTGCCGGGATCGGTCATTACCGTCTGCACGGCGGCCATGAATTGCGGGTCACCCAGCGCCTGGCCCCAGGCGGCCAGCACCACGGGGTCCATGGCGCGGACGAAATTCGAATACGCGCGCGGGTCCATCAGACTGCCGGTGGAACGCAGATAGAGATCGGGCTCCATCACCGCCTTGCCGGCTTCCATCAGGAACGCCGGCTCGGTCACCACCGAGAGCGCGGCGACGAACTTCTTGGGGTCGGCGAGCATCTCGCCATTGCGCGTGAAGTCGGACAGGTAGGCGATCCACTCCTGGGTATTCGCGGGCATGGTCCGCGCGTTGGTGTTGGCGCCGGCGGGGTTGGCGACGGCATTCGCCGAAACACCGGCGGCGATCAGCGACAGGGCGAGGGCAAGCGTGGTGCGAAAGGCTTTCATCCGGTTCTCCTTCATCCGATGTGGGCAATCCGGGCGATTGCTTATGGTGGCCCCGCGCACGGATTGGCGCGCGGGTCGACGAGATTGTGCCGGGATTCCGCCCGCCCGTGTCGGTGAATCGACGACATCAGCGCCTATAGTGAAACCAGTCTGGCGCCAATGATCGAGGAGATTTCCGCCGTGATCGTCCGTCCATTTGTCCGCTTCGCCCTGCTTGTCCTGCTGTTGCTGGCCGCGCCTGGCACGCGCGCCGGCGGCGTCCACGTGCTCACCATAGAGGGCGCGATCGGACCGGCCACGGCCGACTACGTGGTGCGCGGCCTGGAGCGCGCGACCAAGGACGACGCCAGGCTGGTGGTGCTGGAGATGGATACCCCCGGCGGCCTCGATACCGCCATGCGCGCGATCATCAAGGCCATCCTCGCCTCGCCGGTGCCGGTGGCCGGCTTCGTGCATCCGCAGGGCGCGCGCGCCGCCAGCGCCGGCACCTACATCCTCTACGCCAGCCACATCGCGGCGATGGCGCCGGCCACCAATCTCGGCGCGGCGACGCCGGTGGCGATCGGCATCGGCGGCCAGCCCCCTGGCGGGGACAAGCCGGCCGGCAAGGGCAAGACGGACGACGACCAGGCGGGCAAGGACGCGCCGACCGCCGGCGACGCGCTCACGCGCAAGCAGGTGCACGACGCCACCGCCTACATCCGCGGTCTGGCCGAATTGCGCGGCCGCAACGTGGAATGGGCGGAGCGCGCGGTGCGCGAGGCGGTCAGCCTGTCGGCCGAGCAGGCGCTGGAAATGAAGGTGATCGACCTGATGGCGGACGACGTCGGCGATCTCGTCGACAAGCTCGACGGCCGCGCGGTCAAGACCCTGGAAGGCGCCGTCACCCTCGACCTGCAAGGCGCCGAGACCGAACGCCACGCGCCGGACTGGCGCAGCCGCCTGCTGGCGGTGATCGGCGACCCGGGCATCGCCTACATCCTGCTGCTGGTCGGGCTGTACGGTCTCTATTTCGAATTCGCCAACCCCGGCTTCGTGCTGCCCGGCGTGATCGGCGCCATCAGCCTGCTGCTCGGCCTGTTCGCGCTCAACATGTTGCCGGTCAACTACGTTGGCCTGGGTCTCATCCTGCTCGGCATCGCCTTCATGGTGGCGGAGGCCTTCGTGCCCAGCTTCGGCGCGCTCGGCCTGGGCGGCCTGGTGGCGTTCGTCATCGGCTCGGTGATGCTGATCGATACCGACGTACCCGGTTACGGCCTGCCCTGGGGCCTGATCCTGCCGGTGGCGGTCGCCAGTGGCGCCTTCGTGTTCCTGGTCGCCAGCCTGGCGGTGCGGGCACGCAAGCGGCCGGTGGTGACCGGGCGCGAGGACATGCTCGGCGCCGAGGGCATCGTGCTCGACGACTTCGAGCGTGAAGGCTGGGCCACGGTGCGCGGCGAGACTTGGCGGGTGCGCTGCGCGACGCCATTGGCGCGCGGCAGCCGCGTCCGGGTCACGGCCATGGACGGTCTGACGCTGCAAGTGCAACCTCCGACCACGGGAGAAACGACATGATGGGCTTCGATCCTTTCGGCGGCTTCGGCCTGCTGCTCCTCGTCGTGCTGGCGATCGGCGCCAGCCTGCGCATCCTGCGTGAATACGAACGCGCGGTGGTATTCCAGCTCGGCCGCTTCTGGAAGGTCAAGGGGCCCGGCCTGATCCTCCTGATCCCCGGCATCCAGCAGATGGTGCGCGTCGACCTGCGCACGCTGGTGTTCGACGTGCCCAGTCAGGACGTGATCTCGCGCGACAACGTGTCGGTCAAGGTCAATGCCGTGGTCTATTTCCGGGTGGTCGACCCGGCCAAGGCGATCCTCAACGTCGAGGATTTCATGAGCGCCACCAGCCAGCTTTCGCAGACCACGCTGCGGGCGGTGCTCGGCAAGCACGAGCTGGACGAGATGCTGGCCGAGCGCGAGCGTCTCAACCTCGACATCCAGCAGAGCCTGGACGCGCAGACCGACGCCTGGGGCATCAAGGTCTCCAACGTCGAGATCAAGCATGTCGACATCGACGAATCCATGGTGCGCGCCATCGCCAAGCAGGCCGAGGCGGAACGCGAACGGCGCGCCAAGGTGATCCACGCCGAGGGCGAGATGCAGGCCGCGGAGAAACTGCTGGGCGCCGCGCAAACCCTGTCGCAACAGTCGCAGGCCATGCAGTTGCGCTACCTGCAGACCCTCACCGCCATCGCCGGCGACAGGACCTCCACCATCATCTTTCCGGTACCGGGGGATTTCATGGATCTGATCGGGCGGATCAAGACCGAGGACAAGGACACGCCCCGGAGCCCAACCTGAGCGACGCCCCACCGGCGTAGTTCAGACCACCCCCAGCATCGACAAGCACCGGGCCAGATCGGGATCGCTCCGGCGCGCTGGCGGCGGCGCCATGCCGCGCTCGACCATGGTCGCCAGGCCCGCGATGGTCGGCGCCTGGTAGAACGCGGCCAGCGGCAGGGACAGCCGGAAGGCTTCGTCGAGACGGGCGACGACCCGCGCGGCGAGCAGGGAGTGGCCACCCAGACTGAAGAAATCCGCTTCCCGGTCGATCCGTTCCAACCGCAACACCTCCCGCCATATCCCGGCGATGCGTGCCTCGACCGCGCCACGCGGTCCGGCGACGGACAAGGGCGACGTCGGCATCGGCGCCGGCTCGTCCGGGCTGGCAAGGGCCTGTCGGTCGATCTTGCCGCTGGCGGTGAGCGGCAGCGCATCCCGGAAGACGAAACGGGCGGGCAACATGTAGTCGGGCAGGCTGGCCGCCAGGCGCCGGCGCAAATCGCCGGCATCGGGCTGGTGGCGCCGGCCCGCCACGACATACGCCACCAGGCCGTTCTCCCCGCTTGCGTCCGGCCCGGTCACCACGGCCGCCGCGTCGACGCCTTCGAGAGCGAGCAACGCGGCCTCGATGGCATCGAGTTCGACCCGATACCCCCGGATCTTGGTCCGGCGGTCGCCCCGGCCGAGCAGTTCGAGGCCGCCATCCGGCCTGAACCGGCCCAGATCGCCGGAAAGGTAGAGACGGCTCCCGGGGTTTTCCGGGTCGGCGACGAAACGCGTCCGGGTCAGCTCCGGTCGGCCCGGATAACCGGCCGCGAGGTAGCGGCTCGCCACCCCGATCTCGCCGACCCGACCGCTGTTCGCGGGCAGCGGCGCGCCATCCGGATCGAACAGCCGCACCCGCTTGCCGGGCACGGCGTGGCCGACCGGGACTGCACCGGCACCGGCGTCGGCGCCAGGCGTCACCGTCAGCCTGTTCAGGCAGACCAGGCCGGCTTCGCTCATGGAGTAGCGATGGATGATCTCGACGCGATCGGACAGACGCCGGCGCGCGCGCGCCACGTCCCGGTCGTACAGGATGTCGCCGCTGAGCACGACCCGACGCAGCGCCGGCAACGCCGGATCGGTCGTCGGCAATTCCAGGAAATGCCGGAACAGCGCGACCGGCGCGCGCATGCAGGTGATGGCCTGAGCGCGCAGCCAATCCGGCAGGCCGGCCGTGCCCCGGGCGCGAATGTCATACAGGCACAGACAGGCGCCGCTGAGCAACGCCCAATGGAGATCGGAAGTGGCCGCCGGAAACACCAGCGGCGTCAGCAGGGTCAGGCGGTCGCCGGGGAATACCGGGCTGAGCAGGCGGTCGACCGCCGCCCGATGCAGGCAGATGTCGTGGCGCCAGAGCACGCCCTTGGGCTGGCCGGAGGAACCGGAGGTATAGAAGATGCCCAGGTCCATGTCGGCCCGGACGGCAACGTCGGGATCGGTTTCGGGCAAGCCACCGGGAATATCCTCGTACACCAGCAGGCGCGTTTCCCGGCCGGCCAGGGCGGCGGCGGCGGCCAGACCGGCCTGATCGCACAGGATCAGGCGGGCGCCGCTGTCGGCGAGGATGGCCGCGTTCCGGTCGCGCGGAAAGGTCGGGTCCAGGCACACGTGGCACCCGCCGGCCTTGAGCACGCCCAGGATGGCCGCGATCACCGGCGCGTGGTGGCCAAACATCAGGGCAACCCGGGCATCCGCGCGCGCCAGGGCATGGGCGACACGGTTGGCGGCCCGGTTCAGGTCGCGGTAGTGCCAGACCTGACCGCGCGAGCGGATGGCCTCCCGGTCCGGATAGGCGGCGGCGATCGCCTGGAAACGGGCCGACACGGAATCGCCGGGGGCGATTTCGATTTCCGTCCGCCCGTCGCTGCCTTCCATGTCCGGTCGCGCTGGATGCCCGGACGCGGCGCGTCGGCGCATCGACTCAGTCCCGCTGGACCGTCCCGAGGGACTGATCCACCCCCTCGGGGGGCAGCGAACGAAGTGAGCGTGGGGGCTGTTTCATCTCAGTCCCGCTGGGCCGTCCCGAGGGACTGATCCGCCCCCTCGGGGGGCAGCGAACGAAGTGAGCGTGGGGGCTGTTTCATCTCAGCCGGGTGACAACTGGTTGCTGCCGATCGGCAGGAGATCGGCCGGCTGGCTCATGTACACCCCCTTCTCCACCGTGTCGCCGAGGATGACGGCGCCGGCGCCGATGACGCAGGCCCGGGCGATGACCACCTTGTTGCGGATGGTGGCGTTGATGCCGATGTAGCTGTAGGGCTCGACCGTGACATGGCCGGCGATCTTGACGCTGGCGGACAGATAGCAGTGGTCCTTGATCACGCTGTGATGGCCGATCAGGCTGTCGCCGCCGATGAATACGTCGTCGCCGATGCGCGCGAAAGGCTGGATGCGGGCGTTTTCGTTGATGCGGCAGTTTTCGCCCAGGATGAAGCCATCCCAGATCGAGGCTTTCGGGCTGACGTAGCTGACCAGGCGATAGCCCATTTCCTTCGCTTCCCGGTACCGCTCCGCGCGCAGGCGGTTCACCTGGACGTAGCCCACCGCGATCATCATGCGGTGATCGGCGGGCGGATAGCGCGCGGCGATCTCGTCCCAGGGCACCAGGGGCAGGCCGTGAAAGCTTTCCTCCCGGATCAGGTCGCGGTCGACGGTGAAGGCGACGATCCGGTAATCGGTGTCCCGGCTGAACTGATAGTGCAGGACTTCCGCCACCGAGCCGTTGCCGTAGAGGATCAGTTTTTCCATGGTGCTCCTTCGGGTTGCCGGGCGGGGCGCGCCGGCGCGGCCCGGTAGACGGCCTGGGGCCGACAGTAGAACGACTCGTCCCAGCGGCCATGCTCCGGCGGCCCCATGCCGGAAGCCTTCCAGCCGCCGAAGGGCGCCTCCGGATGGATGCCGCGACCAGCGTCGTTGATGCGCAGGATACCGGCCCGGGCATGCCTGGAAAAATGGCGCAGCTGGTCCTCGTCATCACTGTACAGACTGGCCACCAACCCCTGTTCGACGTCGTTGCACAGGGCCACGGCGGCCTCGAAATCGTCGGCGCGCAGAACGACCACGACCGGGCCGAAGCTTTCCTCGCGGACGATGGCGTCGCCCGCGTCGGCCGGGGCGATCACCGTCGGTTCGAGCCAGCAGCCCTGGCCCGCGTGGGCGGGAATGCCGCCGCCGCGCAGCAGTTCGCCGCCCCGGCTCAGGGCGGCCTCGACGCGCGCCAGGACCTCATCCCGCCGTTGCCGGGAGAGCAGCGGCCCCACCCGGGTTTCCGGGTCGGCCGGATGGCCGAGGCGCAGTTCGCCGACCCGGGCCAGGAACAAGGCCAGGAAATCGTCATACCGGTCCCGGGTCACGATCAGGCGCCGGGGCGCGGTGCAACGCTGGCCGCTGAAGCTGAACGCCGCGCTCGCCAGCTCGGCGGCGGCCCGGGCGGGATCGCGGCAGGCGCCGATCACCACGCCGTTGTTGCCGCCCAGTTCCGCCTGCAAGGGTTTGCCGCTCAACGCGCACAGGCCGGCGATGGCGCGGCCGGCGGCCACCGAGCCGGTGAAGGAAATGGCGGCGACGTCGGCATGGCGGACCACCGCCTGGCCGGTTTCCGCGTCGCCGATCACCACGTTCACGCAGTCCTCCGGAAAGCCTGCCTCGGCGAGACTGGCGAGCACGTGGTCGACGATGCCCAGGCCGGGCGGCGCCGGTTTCCAGAGCACGGTGTTGCCGTATGCCAGGGCTGGCGCGATCTTGCCCACCGGGATCGCGAGCGGGTTGTTCCAGGGCGTGATCAGGCCGACCACGCCCAGAGGACGGCGCATCACCTCGACGCCGTCGGCGATCCGTTCCGGTGCCCGCGCGCCCGCCCGCCCGGCGGCGGCGGCAAGCAGGCCGAGCGCGTAATCGAACTCCGCCTCGGCGTCGGCCACCGGCTTGCCGATCTCCCGCGTCAGCGCGGCGACCATCGCCGCCCGTCGGCCGGCCAGGGCGTCGGCCCAGGCACGCAACCGGGCCGGCCCCTGATCAGCGGCCTCGTCCGCCCAATGCCGCTGCCGTTCCCGGGCCCGGCGCGCGGCGAGATCGACGTCGTCGGCATCGCCGATGGCGACGGTGTAGAGCAGCTCGGCGTGGTCGGCCGGGTTGTGCTGGCGCCAGACGCGGCCGCTTCCGGAAGCCCGCCAGCCACCGCCCGCGTGCACCGGCTCGCGCGGGCTCGCGCCGGGCGCCGGATCGCCCAGACTCAGGTTCAGGCGGCGAGCGATTTCCGCCATGGTCAGGAAACGGCAGGCCCGGCCTTCCAGATGGTCACGGCTCAGCGCGGCATGCGCGGGATCGTAGGAAGCCACGCCATCGGCGGCGACCCAGACCTCGTAGCCGCGCTGGTAGGCATCCAGCACGGTGGCGCGCACGCAGGCATGGGCATGCACGCCGGCGACCACCAGCACACGCGCGCGCGGTCCGGCATGCCCGCTCCGGTTCTGGAACGGACTGTAGAAGGTCTTCGCCAGGATCGGCTCATCCGCCCGCGCCTCCAGTTCGGCGGGCGGCGCGGCGCCGGGCGTGCCCTCGACGCAACGCCAGAGATTGTCGCGGCGCCAGTGCGGCATGCGGTCGTCGACGTCGGCGCGCACCAGGGTGCGCGCGTGCGCGACCGGCAGGCCGGCGGCGCGAAAGGCCGCCAGCAGGCGGGCGATATTGCCGGTGAGGGTGCCGGCATCCGGAACCAGGCCGGGGTGGGCCAGGAAATCACGCTGAAGATCGACCAGCAGCAGCGCCGCGCGCGCATCGGCGGCGACATTCATGCGCCGTCGCCCCCGCGCCCAGCCGACAGCCGGGCATCCAGGGCGGCTCCGACGCGCTCGCCGAGTTCGCGGGTTCCCACCAGCCGGGAGCCGGCGCTGGCGATGTCGGCGGTGCGATAACCGCGCGCCAGGGTCTCGTCGACCGCCGCCACGATGGCCGCCGCCTCCCGCCGCATGGCGAAGGACTCGCGCAACATCATGGCCAGGGACAGGATCTGCCCGACCGGATTGGCCCGGCCGGTGCCGGCGATGTCATGGGCGGCACCGTGGCCGGTCTGGTAGACGGCATGGCCGCCGGCATCGAAATTGCCGGAATGGGACACGCCCCGGGAGCCGAGCAGCAAGGCGCCGCAATCGGCGAGCACGTCGCCGAACATGTTCGGGGAAACCACCACGTCGAAATCGCGGGCGTTGGCGATCAGCTGATAGACGGCATTGTCGATTTCCAGCACGCGCAGATCGACGCCGGCCTGATCGGCGATTTCACGCGCCAGTTCCTGCCACAACGCGCTCACGGAAGGCACGCCACCGGGCTTGGTGGTGATGGTCAGACGCCCGCGTCTTTGTCCGGCAAGCGCCGCGCCCACCCGGACAATACGTTCGATTTCCCGTTCTCCATAGCTGAAGCCGTGAAAGGCCTCGCGAGCGCCATCGGCGCCCGCGCGCTCGCCCCACTGCCCCAGATAGAGGCCGGCGGTGTTCTCGCGGACCGCGACGATATCGACATCGGCGAGACATTCCGGCCGGATCACGCCGGTATCGCGCAACGCCGGCAGGGGCCGCAGCGGCGTGAACTTGCAGAACAGATCGAAACGGGCGCGCAATTCGTAGACGAAACGATCACCGCCCGGACCGCAGAAGACGGCGCCACCCTCGGCGAACACCCGCTCGCAGAACCCCACGACTTCATCGGTGAGGCACTTACCGTGCTGGCGCATGGCCGGCTTGCCGATCATGCCACCATGACGCACGACGAATTCCGGCGTGCCGTGGGCGGTGAGCACATCCAGCAGCGACAGCGCGAGCGGAACGATCTCCGCGCCGACGCCTTCGCCGGTCAACACGCCGATCACCGGCGACGAACGCCGCTCGCGTGGCTGGCCGGCTTCCGGCAGCGCGTTCAACAGACGCATGGTGAACTCCCGACCAGTGCTGAGCACATCGAAACACCCTCTTCTCGTCGCTCCCGTCCGCGCGGGAGCCGAATAAAATCAAGGCGCTGGATTCCCGCCTTTGCAGGGAATGACAGGATTTTCGAGATGTCCCGCCGTGGTCAACGCAGTTTGCGCAGCAGCAGCCAGGCGGTCCAGCCGCGCCGCAGCCACGCGCCGGCGCGCGCCGGCTTCAGCGCGATCAGCAACGCGATGCCGCCGGCGAACAGCACCGGATGACGGCGCACCGCGCGCAGCGCGGCCAAGCCCTGATCGGCCAGGGCCAGCGGCGCGCGCCAGGGTTCGATGCCGCGCGCCAACGCCGCGCGCTGGGCCGCCGCCTCGGCGATCAGACGCTCGCGGCGTTCGGCCAGCCGGTTTGCCTTGCCGTTCATGATCGGGAGCCGAGGTGCTGGCGATCCTTGCGCAATTCGGCCAGGCTCGCCGCGAACGGCTTCGGCCGGGTCCGCGCCCGGTGCATGGCGAACGCCACCGCCGCCGCGCCCACCGCCAGAAAGCCGGCGGTCAGCAACCCCAGCACCAGCAGGCGATGCGTATCCCAGAACACGACGACCAGGAAAAAGGCCGCCAGCACCGCGCCCATGCCCAGGAAGAACACCGCGACCAACGCCGAAACCAACAGCGTGAGCCAATGCGCGCGCTCCTCCTCCAGATCGGTGGACAGCAGTTCGAGGCGGGTGCGCGCGATGGCCACCAGCGTGGCCGCCAGCGTCGTCAGGGAATCCAGCAGCCCCTTGCCGCCGGCGGGGGTCTCATGGGCCATGGCGCGCTCAGCGGCGGCCCATCAACCAACCGACCAACAGGCCGATACCGGCCGCGACGCCGACCGCCTGCCAGGGATTTTCATGCACGTATTCATCCGTGGCCTTGGCCGCCGCCTTGGTCTTCAGGACCAACGCCTCCTGGGCCTCGGCCAGCCTCGCCTTGGCGCGCCGCAGCGATTCCTCCACCCGGGCGCGCGTCTCGGCGAGTTTCTCGCCACCCTGATTGGCGGTCGCCTTCAGCAACGCCTCCGCGTCCGAAACCACCACCTTGAAATCGGCGATCAGTTGTTCACTGGTGACTTCTTCCGAAATTTCTTTCATGACGTTCTCCTGGTCTTGATCCATGGTTCGGGCGGCATGCCGCCGGCGGGACTAGCCCCGACCCGGCCGCGCCGACCCGACCGGGCCGACCGCCGCCATACCCGACAAGGATACGCCACCAAGGTTTCATGCAGGGCATGACCTGTCGGGAAAAGCCTTGATGCCGCGGGTTCGAGGGCCACCGTCGTCCCCTTCCAACCCGGGGTTCCCACGCGTTTGACAAAAAAAGTTTCAGAGCAAACCATTCCGCCAACATGACCGGCAAGAACCGGCGACAACCGGACTCGGCGCGGAAGCGCGCCACGCATTTTTCCGGAGCTTTTTTCCATGACAGGGAGTGACTTCATGAACCACCGTTCCATTTTCGGATTGCCATGGCTGTTGCTGGCCGCCGCCCATGTCGCGAACAGCGCCGCCGCCAGCACTTTCGAGGAAATCTACTGCCAGAACACGGCCATCACTCCGGTGCCGGCGACGCCGCAAGCCTACGCGCCGTTCAGACTGGAAATCGTCACCAACCGGGGCGCTGACCCCGGAACCTTGCGATCGGTCGACATCGCCGGCAACGAAATCCGGATCAAGCATCAGAACTCGTATGAACGCTTCGATCCGTCACCACTCGGGCAGATGATTGTCCACCTTCCCGGCCTGGCGCCTGGGCACTACGTGGTGAAAAGCCAGGAATTCGATGTCACCATGCCCGGGACCCATCCGGAATGCGCCATCGCGTTGGACGTCGCCGAGGCGCCGCCCAGCCGGCCCGTGTACGCGATCTATCTGGAAAATCACAAGCGCTATTTCCTGACCGCTTCGGAATCCGGACGCGATACGCCCGCCAGCCACGTGGTCGACGCGGGCTTCAATGCCTGGCCGGCCGAGGGACCGGCGCCTGAGGCCGCGCGGCCGGTCTGCCGGTTTTATTCCGGCCTGGTGAATTCGCATTTTTATACCGCCAGCACGGCGGAATGCGAATCCCTGAAACCGAGCGATACCTGGGCGTATGAAGGCATCGCCTTCCGGGCGCTGGTGCCCACCGCCCGCGCCTGCCCGCCCGGCAGCACGCCGGTCTGGCGCCTGTTCAACAACCGCGCCGCCCAACTGGACAGCAATCACCGCTTCGTCGCGAGCGAGGGCATTTATCACGCCATGATGGCGGACGGCTGGACCGGCGAAGGCGTGGCGTTCTGCTCGCCCGGATGAGCCGACGACGCCCCCCGCCAGGGACACGACTAACCCGACTGGTCGGGCGATCGGTCGAGCAGCCAGCCGGCCAGCCAGGCGCGCGCTGCCGCGAGGTTGGCCGCCGCGTCCGGGCTGAGTCCTTCGCCCAGTTCGAAGGCATGACCGCGGATCGCCAGCGTCCAGGCCGGCGGCGGCTGGCCATAGAGCTTGCGGTAGGCATGCAGCACGGCGCCGGGTGACAGCGCGTGGCTGCTGTAGCTGGCATCCTCCTCGGCGACGGTGGCGGTGAAGGCGAACGGCGCCGGCGCATCGAGGCTGGCGTCGACGAAGATCACCTCGCGCCGGCCGCGCAGGTCGAGGGCGAATTCGACCTGAAGCTGGAAATCGGTGAGCAATTCCACGCCCGGCGGGTCCAGGTCTTGCAGCGATTCGATCAGCAGCGGGCCGAGCGCGTCGTCGCCGCGGCTGGGGTTGCCGATGCCGATCACCAGGATGGGGGGCGGGGTGCTCAACAACACGCGGCCACGTCGCCCGCGCCGCCGCGCGTCAGCGTGTCGATCCGGCGACCTTCGGCGTCGAGCAGTTCAACCTGCAAGGGCATCTTGCCGAGCGCGTGCGTGGCGCAGGACAGACAGGGGTCGAAGGCGCGCACGGCGACCTCGATGTGGTTGAGCAAGCCTTCGTTGAGCTTGCGGCCGTCGAGGTATTGCCGGGCGACCTGGCGCACCGCCTCGTTCATGGCCTGATTGTTGTGCGTGGTGGAGACGATCAGGTTGGCGCGGATCACCTGGTCGTGCTCGTCGACCCGGTAGTGGTGAATCAGCGTGCCGCGCGGCGCCTCGATCATGCCGACACCGCGTTCCTGGCGTTCACCCTTGACCATCAGGTCGGTGCCTTGCAGGTCGGGGTCGTGCAGCAGTTCCTTGATGGTTTCGGCGGCATGCAGCATCTCGATCATGCGCGCCCAGTGGTAGCCGAGGGTGGCACCGCTGGGTTTGCCCGCTTCGTTACCGGCGCCAAAGGCGAGGAACTCCTGGCGTTCACGCTCGGCCAGCGGCGTCGGGATGAAATCGCACTGCGCCACGCGCGCCAGCGGGCCGACACGGTACCAGCCGGTTTCCGGCCCGAGCGCCTTCAGGAAGGGGAATTTCATGTACGACCAGGGTTTCACTTCCTCGCTGATCTGTTCCCAGTAGCGGTTGTAGTCGACGTGGTCGAAGATCGTCCTGCCGTCCATGTCGCGCGCGCGCAGGCCGCCGTGGTAAAGGTCCATGGCGCCGTCGGCGCGGATCAGACCGAGGGTATGGGCGCGGAAGCGGCCGAAGGCGTTGTACTCGTCGAGGTTCTGTTCGAACAGGCGGCGCGCCAGATGCACCGCGTCGCGGCACCAGCCGATGATCGGATAGATATCCTTGAGCAGTTCGTCGCGTTCGGCCAGCGACAGATTCTTGTTGACCCCGCCCGGCACCGAGCCGGTGCCGTGGATGCGCTTGCCGGCGGTGTGGCGGATCACCTCCTGGCCAAACTTGCGCAGCAGCACGCCCTGGCGGGCGACT
The DNA here is from genome assembly GCA_020725265.1 of Hydrogenophilus sp. Classification (GTDB taxonomy): domain Bacteria; phylum Pseudomonadota; class Gammaproteobacteria; order Burkholderiales; family Thiobacillaceae; genus PFJX01. Next base: position 29,055 of record DYFK01000025.1, read on the forward strand.
TCCGGATACTCGGCGGCGACGCCGACGATGTTGCGCCGCGCCACGTCCGAGTCGAAGCCGAACAGCAGGTCGGGCGACGACAGGTGGAAGAAATGCAGCGCATGCGATTGCAGGATCTGACCGTAATGCATGAGCCGACGCAGCTTGTCGGCGGTCGGCGTCAGGCGCGCGCCGCCGGCGCCAACGCCGACGATCTGGTCGAGCGCCTTGCTCGCCGCCAGGTGGTGCGACACCGGGCAGATGCCGCACAGGCGCTGCACCATCACCGGCACTTCCCAATACGGGCGGCCCTGGATGAATTTCTCGAAGCCGCGGAACTCGACGATATGCAGGCGGACCTGCTGGACGTGCTCGTCCTCGTCGAGCAGCAAGGTCACCTTGCCGTGGCCCTCGACGCGCGAGATCGGGTCGATGGCGACGCGGCGCAGGGTTTCCGGATGGGCGGCGGTTTCCAGGTTGGATGTCATGGCAACCTCAGTCATAGCGAATCAGCTCCGGCCCCAGGCGCGGCGTGCGGCCGGCCAGCAGGTCGGTGAGGAACTTCCAGATGGTGTCCGCCGACGGCGGGCAGCCGGGCAGGAAGTAATCCACCTTCACCACCTCGTGCAGCGGGCGCACCTTGTCCAGCGGCAGCGGGAGTTCCGGGTCGTTGGGGATCATGCCGGAGGCGAGGCTGATCTCGGTGACGTAGACCTCCCTCAGGCAGTCGGCGAGATCGAGGTGGTTGCGTTGCGCCGGCAGGCCGCCAGTCACCGCGCAAGCGCCGACCGCGACCAGGATCTTGCAGTTCTTGCGGAACTCGCGCAGCACGTGCACGTTTTCCGCGTTGCAGATGCCGCCTTCCACCAGGCCGACGTCGCAGGGGCCGCAGTGCTTGATGTCGGTCAGCGGCGTGCGGTCGAACTCGACGTGCTCCAGCAGCGTGAACAGGCGCTCGTCGATATCCAGCAGCGACATGTGGCAGCCGAAACAGCCGGCCAGCGAGGTGGTGGCGACGCGGATCTTGTTCTGTTCGGGGGCGGCCATGGCGCTACTCCTCGCACGCCGCGCAGCGGCCGTCGCCACTCGGCGGACGCGGCGCGTCATCGAGCGCCTGGGCGCTGATCGGACGCTGGTCATAGCGGCGCGCGCCGATCGGCACCGCGAAACCGACGCGCTTCCTGAGGATCACGCCGACCGGGCAGACTTCCATGGCCTTGTCGGTGAGCGCGATGTCGGTATCCACCAGTTTGCCGGAGGCGGCGTTGACCACCAGGTGCTTGTCGATGCCGCGTCCGGACAGCGCGAACACGCATTTGCCGTCGACCTCGCAGGAGGCGCGCACGCACAGTTCGCAAAGGATGCAGCGGTTGAAGTCGAGCAGGATGTCGGGGTGCGAGGCGTCCACCGGCCGGTCCGGGAAGAAGTGGCGGAAACCGGCGGTCATCACGCCGAGGTCCGAACCGAGCGCCTGCAACGCGCAGTTGCCGCTCTTCTCGCAGGACGGGCAGAAATGGTTGCCCTCGGCGAACAGCATCTGCACCAGGGTGTGGCGCAATTCGTGCATTTCCTCGCAGTCGCTGGCGATCTCCAGGCCGGGCTGCGCCGGCAGCGTGCAGGACGCGGCGGTGCGCTCGCCGACCTTCACGGTGCACACCTTGCAACTGCCGTGCGGCTTGAACTCCGGGTGGTAGCACAGGTGCGGGATGTAGCGGCCGGCGGCGAGCGCCGCCTGCAAGACGCTCTGGCCGGGGGCGAAGGGTACGTCCTCGCCGTCGAGGAGAAAGGTGTCGGTCATGGTTGCCTCGGTTCTCGCTCAGTTCTGGATTTCCGTGCTCAGGTGCGCGCCGGCGTCGTCGCGCCCGGTCATGCGGCGGGCGGCGGCAAGGGCGCCGTCGAGGTCGAAGGCCGGCTCGAAATCGAGCGACTTCAGGCGGCGTTCGTAGGTCGGACGGAAGCGTTTCAGGGTGTCCAGCGTCGGGTTGCAGGCGGTGTGGCCGAGGCCGCAATGCGCGGACTGGTGCAGCACGCGGTCGAGCTTGTCGATCTCGGCGAGGTCGTACTGGGTGCCGTGGCCGGCGGCGATCTTGTCCATGGTGGCCTTGAGCATGGCGGTGCCAACCCGGCAGGGCGTGCAGAAACCGCAACTCTCGTGCGCGAAGAAATGCGCGAAGTTGCGCGCCACCTCGAACATGTCGCGGCTGGCGTCGAACACCATGAAGGCGCCGGCGGTGGCGAGATCCTCGAAGGCGATGCGGCGGTCGAACTCGTCGGCGGCGATGCACACGCCGGACGGGCCGCTGATCTGCACCGCCTGCGTGTCGTATTCGCCGATGCCGGCGCCGCAGTCGTCCAGCACCTGGCGCACCGTCACGCCGAACGGATATTCGTAGATGCCGGGGCGCGCGCAGTCGCCGGAAACCGACAGGATCTTGGTGCCGGCCGATTTCGCCGTGCCGATGGCGCGATACCAGTCGCCGCCGTGTTGGGCGATCAGCGCGGCGGCGCAGAAGGTCTCGACGTTGTTGACCGTGGTCGGCTTTTGCAGATAGCCGTGTGTCACCGGATAGGGCGGCCGGTTGCGCGGGATGCCGCGCTTGCCTTCCAGCGATTCGATCAGCGCCGACTCCTCGCCGCAGACGTAGGCGCCGGCGCCGAGATGGATTTCGATGTCGAAATCGAAGCCGGCCTGGCCGAGGATGTTGGCGCCCAGCAGGCCCGCCGCGCGGCGCCGCGCAAGGACTTCGTTGAGCGGCTCCAGCAGATGGCGGTACTCGCCGCGCAGGTAGAGCAGGCCGTGGCGGGCGCCGATGGCCCAGGCGCAGACGGTCATGCCCTCGAACACCAGGTCGGCCTGGCGGGTCAGCAGCACGCGGTCCTTGAAGGTGCCGGGTTCGCCCTCGTCGGCGTTGCACACCACGTAGCGCGGCGTCGCCGGGGCGTTGCGGCAGGCCTCCCATTTCAGGCCGGTGGTGAAGCCGGCGCCGCCGCGGCCGCGCAGGTTGGCGCGCTTGATTTCCTCCAGCGTCGCCAGCGGTCCCGGCGCGGCGGGGACGTTGGCTTCGCGCCAGGAACGCGCGTTGGCCGCCGCCTCGGCATCCAGGCCGGCGCCGCGCGCGATCGCCGCGCGCAGGGCGTCGCCAGGCCGCGAATCGTTGTCGAGCAGGATGTCGGCACGGCGGATGTTGTCGTCGATGGCGAACAGCTCGGGGGGCCACTGCTCCAACGGCTGCTGTTGCAGGATCAGTTCGGCGACGCGGTCTAGGCGCTCACTGGTGGCGCGCGGAATGGCACGGCCGTTGACCAGCAGGCCCGGGCCCTGGTCGCACAGGCCGGTACAGGAAGTGGTGTCGACGCGGACCAAGCCGTCTTCCGAAACCCGTCCGGGCTCGACCCACAGTCGTTCGCACAGGGATTTCATCAACGCCTGACTGCCCTGCATGCGGTCGGTGATGTTGTCGGAGAACAGCACCCGATAACGGCAAGGCGCGTCGGTGCGCAGGAAGCTGTAGAAGCCGGCGACGCCCTCGACGCGCGCGCGCGGCAGATGCAGGCGCTCCGCCAGGCGGTCGATGCCATCCGGCGGTATCCAGCTCAGCGCCTCCTGGATTTCGCGAAGAATTTGCACCAGACGGCTCGGGTCGTCGCGATGCCGTGCCGCGATGGCATCCAGCGTGGCGATCCGGGAATCCTCGGTCATGTTCGTCTCCATAGTCCGGGCCGTGCCCGCTTGCCTGCGTACTGACAATTACCTACTGACAGTGTAGGCAGCGACGACGAAACTCGCGGCCGCATTATCGGACACCCGTGTTACCGTCGGATCACGAGTGCCGTCGCTTCGACGGCACCCCCCACCGGAGACCGCCATGCCGCCCATGTCCCAGCCGCCATCCCGGGTTTCCGCGTCCGGCCACGATCTGACGCCTCCGGACGCCGACACGCGCGCCCGCATGGAAGCCGACCTGAACGACGAAGAACGCCGCGTGCTCCTGCGCCAGGGCACCGAGCCGCCGTTTTGCGGCGGCCTGCTCGCCAACAAGGAAGCCGGTGTCTACCACTGCCGGTTGTGCGATCTGCCGCTGTTCCGCTCCGAGGCCAAGTTCGACTCCGGCACCGGCTGGCCGAGCTTCTTCCAGCCTTTCGATGCCGACCACGTGCATGTGTCGCGCGACTTCAGCCACGGCATGATCCGCGACGAAATCCGTTGCGCCCGCTGCGACGGTCATCTGGGCCATGTATTCGACGACGGCCCGGCGCCGACCGGCCTACGCTACTGTTTGAATTCCGTCTCGCTGCGTTTCCGGCCGGCCTGAGACGGAACGGTCCCCACGCTCGCTTCGTTCGCCCCCCCCCCCCCCGGGGGGGTCAGTCCCTCGGGCCGGCCACCCCAGGTTGCCGGCATTCAGTAGTGCGGCGGGATCTCGTCGACCGGTGCCCGCCGTTCCGGCGGTGTCATCTCGTCGACCAGGCGGGCGAGCAGGCGCACCCGCTCCTCCAGCGACTCGATGCGCGCCTGCTGCCGGTACACCACGCGATTGAGTTCATCGAGCAGATCCTCGGCATAGCTCAGCTTGATCTCAAGTTCGACCTGGCGGGATTCCATGCCGGTTGATCTCCTGTCTCGTCTCGTTCCCGGAACCGGCGGATGCGTGGAACGCATAGCCGTTGCGGCCTCGTGCCTTGGCCCGGTACATGGCGGCGTCCGCCTTGTCGACCAGATCGCCGGCGCTGGTGGCGTCGTTGGGGAACACCGCGATGCCGGCGCTGGCGCTGACGCGCAGTTCCCGCCCGTCCACGCGCATCGGCTCGGCCAGGCCATCGATGAGCTTGCGCGCGATCATGGCCAGCTGACCGGTCTGGTCTGGATCGACCAGCAGGACCACGAACTCGTCCCCGGCCAGACGCGCGACGGTATCGATCTCGCGCACCATGCCACGCAAACGCTGGCCGGTGATCCTGAGCACGGCATCGCCAACCTGGTGGCCCAGACTGTCGTTGATCTCCTTGAAGCGGTCGAGATCCAGGAAGAACACCGCCAGTGATTTGTCGGTCCGACGCGAGCCGGCGATGGCCTGTTCCAGCCGTTCGAGAAACAGGGTCCGGTTCGGCAGGCCGGTCAGGGCGTCGTGATGGGCCAGGTGATCGAGCCGGGCCTGGCTTTCGTACAGTTCGCCCAGATGCGCCTTGATCTCGATCTGCATCTCGTCGAAGGCGCGCGCGAGCAGACCGATCTCGTCACGCCGCTTGACCGGCAGCGGACCCATTTCGTGCTCGCGCGAGAACCGTTCGACGGCGTCCGCCATCACGTGCAGCGGTCGCGTCAGCACGCGCGCGACCACGAACGCGAGCAATGCCGCCAGCAGGCTGAAACCCAGCACCAGGGTGATCGTGCGCATGCCCAGTTCACGGCTGTCGCGCAGCACCGCGTCGAGGGGTTGCGCCAGGCCGACGACGACGAAACGGCTGGCATCGGTCTCGTCGAAGGCGAGCTTGTGAAAGGCCACGACCTGACCACCATGGTCCCCGGCCGCGCGCGCGACGACGTTGTCGGCACCCTCGAACAGCGCGGCGGCGGCCGGATACGCGTCCTGGACCAGATGGCGCTGGCCACGGTCGAAACCGAAGGCGAGCGCCGGGTCGGGATGGACCAGATAGTCGCCCCAACGATTGGTCAGATAAAGCCGATAGTGGCTGGGCAGGTCGGCCTGGAGCAAGGTGAACAGGCTGTCCAGGTCGACACTGACCGCGATCACTCCCAACGCGACGCCGTCGGCATCGTGGATGGGCGTGGCCACATGCAGGCTGGGCTGGTTTTCGCCGGCATGGCCACCAGCCTCGTGATTGATCGCGATCCGCGAATAATGGAACTTTCCGGGCGGCAGCTTGAGGGTCTCGGAAACATAGGGAAGATGTCCCTTTTCCTGGAGCGAGTAAGCGGCGACGCGGACTGGTCGACCACCATCGCGATCCACCCGGACCCGTTCCAGCCCGTACTGGTCGGCGCCGATCAGGCGAATCTGGAAATACTCCGGCCGCGCCAGCAACATCGCCGAAAACACCCCGGCCAGTTCCGCCGCGCGCGCTTCCGGCAGTCCCTCGGCCGCCGCGCCGGGGCGGGCCAGCACGGTTTCGACGTCGGGCAGCGCGGCCAGCAACCGGACATCGGCGACGACCTCGTCGAAGGCGATATCGACCCGCCGCGCCAGTACCTGGGTCGCCGTCAGCAGATCCTGCTCGGCGGCCTCGATCAGGATGTCGCGACTGGAGGTATAAGCCAGGTAACCGGTCACCCCGGACGCGAACACGCCGAACAGCGCGAGCAGAATGCCCAGCTTGAAACCCAGGCCGATGCGCGGAATGGTCATTCGCTCAACCGGCCTGTCGGCTCGACGCGGTTCCGCCGGTTTTTCGCCGGCGCGGCGAAAACCGGCCACGGCATGGACGGAAATCCGGGCGGAAACGACGATACGCGCATGGAAGAGGAATCGGGCATGGATCCAATACCCACCGACGACGGAAGGAACGATTCATTGTGACATGGTTCCCCCGACCATTCCGGTCCCTGGCCCGATCGACAGGGACTTGATCCCGGCTTCGGCGACATCATGTATCCGCCAGATCATCCAGGAAGCCATCATGAACGCATCGCCCCATCTCGTCTGTCCCCATTGCCATGCCATCAACCGGGTTCCCGCCGCGCGCCTGGGCGAACATCCCAACTGCGGCCAGTGCCACCGCCCGCTGTTCTCCGGCGAACCGGTCGAGCTGACCACCGCCACGTTCGAGCGCCATCTCGAACGCAACGACATTCCGGTACTGGTGGATTTCTGGGCGCCCTGGTGTGGCCCCTGCCGCATGATGGCGCCCCAGTTCGCCCAGGCCGCGCGCCTGCTGGAACCGCGCGTCCGGCTGGTCAAGCTGAATACCGAGGCGGAACAGGCGCTGGCCGCGCGTCACGGCATCCGGAGCATTCCGACCCTGGCCCTGTTCCGCGGCGGCCGCGAGATCGCGCGCCAGGCTGGCGCGCTCTCGGCCCCGGACATCGCGCGCTGGACCGGCGGCCACCTGGGCTGAGCCAGCGCCGGCTCAGCCGGCGAACGCGCGCAGCGAATCGAGATCCCGGAGCGTGATGTTGCGGCCGCGGATGTGGATCAGGCCATCCCGGGACAGCCGGTTGAGCACGCGCGAGAACGTCTCCGGCGCCAGGTTGAGCTGGGAAGCGATGGTCTGCTTGTTGACGTCGAGTTCCAGATCGTAGCTGTCCGCCTCGCGCGGCGCGTGCTGGGTCAGAAAATGCGCGACCCGTTGCGCGCTGCCGCGCTGGACACAGGTTTCCATGTTGTCGATCAGGGCATACATGCGTTCGCACAAGCGCGCCATGATGGTGTTGGCGAACTGGCAATTTCCCGCCATGGCATCCAGCAGCGCCTGCTTTTCCAGCACCAGCAGGATGCTGTCCCGATTGGCCTGGGCGGCGAGCGGACAGGGCTTGCCCGGCAACACCGCCTCCTCGCCGAAGCTGTCGCCGGCGCCGGCCAGGTGCACCACCTTGTCGGTACCGGTCGGGGACGGCAGGAACAATTTGATCTGGCCGACCAGAACCAGGTGCATGCCGGCCGGACTGTCGCCCTTATGGAACAGCATCTCGTTCTTGCCGACCCGGTATTCGCTGGTGCCTTTGGTCAGACGGGCGCGCTCGTTGACGTCGAGCGCGCGGAACAGGCCCTGACGGGCAAGTATCTCCGGAATGAACCGGCGGTTTTCCATGATCATCGTTGTCTGCCTCTCTCGGTGAATCGCAGGCTCGGGCTGGTTGCCCCGCTTCGTTTCATCGCCAGTCTAGGCAGCTCATGATCGGGAATGAAGGCGCGCAATACCCGACTGGAATTCTAGGGATACCACCAAGGAGGTATGAGTGGTACTCCGCATGTCATTGTTTTCATGATGGTTTGCCCTTCTTGAAGTGGTCACCATGGGCATGAAGTTTCATTAGCAGGCCGTTGAAAAACCCCGCCTGGCCGGACGGGTCGATAGAATTCCATCA
>DYFK01000026.1 GCA_020725265.1 Hydrogenophilus sp.
GCTCCAGGTGATCGCCTGGTCAATGCCGTCGGCGGTGTAGATGTAGGCGCCGCCGCCAATGAGGGCGTCGCCGGCGAGGTTGTACAGGTGGCCGCTGTATTGGCCGCCAATGCGCAGCCAGGCTCGCGTGCCCAGGTCGTGGTGGCCGATGACGATGGCGTTTGTCAGGTCGTCGGGCGCCGGGCCGGGGTGGTAGCCGCCATCGCCGGCGGGGGCGCCGGTGTGCCAGATCGGGGTGCCGCCGCTGAGGTTGGCGATGTGGCCGATGGCGTCGCCCTTGAGGTCGACCTCGCCTCGGTTGACCAGCGTGCCGCTCCAGGTCACCAGGGCGCTGTCGGCGACCCAGGTCTGGCCAACGTCGACGTCGATGCCGGTAACCGCGAGGTCGAGGTGGCCGCGCGCGATCACTTCGCCGTCGCCGGGACGGTGCAGGATGGGCGCCTGGAGTCGGGCGTCGCCGAAACTGCCGACCACGCCTTGGTTGGCGTAGTCGCCCACTTCCAGGTTCAGCGTCTGGTCGGCCAGAACAATGCCGCCGGCATGGTTGTGGAACAGTCCGTCCAGCACGATGTCGATGATCCGCGCCGGGCCGGTCACGCCGTACAGCGTGCCGGCGTTGACGAGGTGCGTGGCGCGGATCGATAGCCGTTCGTCCGTTCGCAGCGTGCCAAGAGCGCCGTTGATGAGGCCGCCGCTGGTCTGGAGGATGAGGTCGCCCTGGCTTTCCATGCGCGCGCCGGGGCCGCCGCTGGTGATGCCGCCGCCGCCGATGAGTGCGTTCAGGCCGCCAACGCCGGCGCGCAGCCGGCCCTGGTTTTGCAGGGCGTCGGCGCGCAGTTCGATGCGCGCGCCAATGAGTTCGCCGAGCAGGTCGGCTTGCGGGCCAAGGTTGGCGAGTGCGCCCGACAGGTCGAGGTCGAGGCGGCCGCCGGCTTGCAGTTTGCCGCCGTGGTTGACCAGGCCGCCGGCCTGGAGGTCAAGATCGCCGCCGGCCTGGATCAGGCCGGTGTTGGTGGTGGGGGTGGCGGCGCCGTGGTTGGCGTGGGTGTAAAGGTCGTTGACGCTGCGCCGGTTGTCGAGCGTGCCGGCAACGCGGATGCGCAGGTCGCCCTGGCTTTCCAGTACGCCCTGGTTGTCCAGACTGTCGGCGTCGAGGTCGAGGCGGCCGCCGGCGTGGATGCGGCCGATCTGCTGGGTCCAGCGGTAGTCGGTGGTGGGGTCGAGGGGGCGCGGTGGGCTGCCGTCCGGGTAGGCGGTCTGGGCGCAGACGTGGGGGTCGGCGACGCAGGTGTCGCCTTCCCACAGGGTGTTGGCGAGATGGCCGACCTGGATGGCCAGGTCGCCGGCGGCCTGGATGCGTCCGCCGTTGGCGAGTTGGCTGCCCTGGAGGGCGATGTCGCCGCCCAGCAGGTCGCCGGTGTTGTCGATGCCGCCGCCGTGCACGACAAGTTGGCCGGCGGCGCCAAGCGTGCCGGTGTTGACGAGGCCGCCGGCGATGTCGATGGCGTCGCCGGTGATGTGGCCGCGATTGTGGGTGGAGCCCAGGTGGAGGCTGGCGCCGTCGAGGTCGCCGTCGTTGTCCAGACTGGCGAGCCGCAGGCCGAGGCCGGCGATCCGGCCGGTGTTGAGGGTGTGGCCGGCGATGTCGAGGCTGTCGCCGTGGAGCAGGCCGGTGTTGACGAGGCCGGCGCGTAGGTCGATGGTTTCGGCGGCGGTCAGTCCGTGGTTGTCGTAGCCGCCGCCCTGGTGGAGAAGCAGTCCGCCGGTCTGGATGCGGCCGTGGTTGACGAGCCCGGTGCTGGTGAGCGCCATGCCGCTGGCGGCGCCGAACACGCCCTGCTGGCCGAGGGTGATCTGGCCGTCGGCGTGGGCATCCAGCCGGCCGGTGGCGTACAGGCCGCCGGCGGTGACCAGATTGCTGGTGATGTGGCGGGCCTTGAGCTTCAGGTCGCCTTCGGCTTGCAGGCGACCTTCGTTGACGAGGTCGCCGGCTAGTTCCAGGTCGAGCCCTTGCGCGAGTTGGAGGTCTCCGAGGTTGAGCAGCCGGCCGCCGGCTTCGAGCCGGGTGGCGCCCAGCAGCCGGCTGTCGCCGTGGAATTCGAGGTCGGCGGCGGCCCGCGCGGTGAAGGCGCCGTTGGCGGCGATCCGCTGGCGGAAGACGATGCTGCCCTGCGCGCTTTCGGCGCCGAGGTCGCCCGTGACGATCAGGTCGCCGAGCAGGTCGAGATCGCCGCCGGCGGTCAGCAGGAGGTCACCGGCGATTTCGACGTCGCCGCCGAGTTCGATGCCGCCTTGCGCGCTGGCGAGGCTGCCGCGCTGGAAGCGGACGTCGCCGCCGATGCGAAGGCCGTCGTGGCCGCGCAGGTCGACGTCGGCCTGGCTGGCGAGCGCGCCGCCGATTTCGACGCGTCCGCCGCCGGCGAGCGTGAGCGGGCCGTTGGCGCGCAGGTCGCCGCCAACGCTTACGCCGTCGCCGGCGAGCGCGTCGAGGCTGCCAAGGATGAGCAGGTCGCCGCCGTGGTTCTGGGCGCCGCCGGCGTGCAGCCAGGCTTCGCCCTGGATGTGGCTGTCGCCCTGGGTGGCGAGAACGCCGCCAGTCTGGACCCGGTGGTCGCCGCCGGTCCACAGGTCGCCGCCGACGCGGGCGTCGCCGCCGATTTGCAGGCTGGCGTCGCCGCCGATGAGCTGGTCGCCGCCGATATGGTGGTGGCCGCCGGTGTGGGCTTGGTAGTCCCCGGCGTAGCGGAGGTCGTCGTCGAGCGTCAGGTTGCCTTGGGCCGACAGGCTGGCGAGCGCGCCGGGTTCGGTGCCGCCCAGCAGGCTTCGCGCGCGGATGTCGGCTTCGCTTGCCAGCTGGATGCCGCCGGCGGCGGCAAGGTAGCCGGCGATGGCGATGTCGCCGCGGGCGACGATGGCGAGGGTTTCGGCAATCAGGTTGCCGTTGACGTCGTATTCGCCGCCGGCGTCGGCGATCAGTTCGCCGAGCGCGAGCACGGCGCGCAGGCGTGTGTCGCCGCCGCTGTCGGTGCGCAGGTCGCCGCCGGCGCGCAGTTCGCCCGCGCTCAATCCGCCCAGGGCGGCCAGTTCGAGTCGGCCTTGGGCTTGCGCGTCCCCGTTCAGGGTGAGGTCGGTTTGGGTGCGCAGGTGGAGGTTTCCGGCGCTGGCAACGTCGCCGACCACCCGGAGGTCGCCGGCCGCGGCGGCGTCGATGTCGCCGTCGGCGATGAGGTCGCCTTGCGCGTCGAGGGCGCCGGCTGCGGTCAGCGTCAGGCGGCCGCCGATCCGGGCGCCGGCCAGCTCGAGCCGGGCGCCGGTCAGCCGGGCGTCGCCGCCGACGCGCGCTTCGTCGCCAAGCCGGAGGTCGCCGCCTTGGGCATGCAGCGTGGCATGGCCGCCGGCATGGAGGCCGTCGCGCAGTTCGATGCGCCAGGCTTCGGCCGTAAGGTCGCCACCCGCCCGGACTTGGCCGCGCAGTTCCAGGAAGCCGCCGGCGATGAGCCCAAGGTCGCCGTTGGCCGCCAGGTCTCCGGCGATGCCAAGGTCGAGGCCGGCCTGGCTGCGCAGGTCGCGGCCGGCTTGCGCGCCGGCCAGTTGTTGGCGGCCCGCGCGGCTCAGGCTGACGAGGTCGCGGCCGGCTTGCAGGGTGCCGGCCTGGAGGTCACCCAGGGCGTCGAGCACGAGGTCGCGGCCGGCCAGCAGGTCGCCGGCTTCAATGACGCCGGCCCGGCTTTCGAGGTGGAGGTCGTCCAGGGCGAGGACGTCGCCGAGATGGAGGTCGCCGAGGGCGGCAATGCGCAGGTCCCGGTTGCTCTTCAGGATGCCATCCGCGCGCAGGCCGCCGGCGCCGACCAGCAGGTCGAGTCCGCCACCGGTGAGCAGCGCGTCCGCCAGGATCAGGCGATCCGCGTCCAGTCGGGCATCGCCGCCAATCCGGGCGGGGCCGCCGATTTCGATCCGGGTCGCGCGCGCTTCCAGGGCGCCCGCTTCCAGGGCGCCGGTCGACAGGTCGTGCCCGGCGATCAGGCGCATGCCGGTCGATGCGCGGGTCGCGCCGTCGATCCGAAGGTCGCCGCCGGCTTCGAGCGCAAGTTGGTCGCCGGCCTGGAGATCGCCGCCGTACCGCATGTCGCCGCCGGAGCGGGCGCGTAGGGCCGCGCCGGCCTGGAGGTCGGCGCGCACGTCGAGGTCGCCGGTCGTGTGCAGCACGATGTCGTCCCGGGCAACCAGGGTGTGCTCGAACGACAGGTCGGCGCCCGCGGCGAGTAGGCCGCCGCCACTGGCGCGCAGAATACCGCCGGCGCGCAGCCGGCCGTCGGCGATGAGTCGGAGGTCGCTCGCGCTCGCGTCGCCGTCCAACCGGAGGTCGCCGGTGGTTTGCAGGTCGAGCGCGCCGCCGGCGGTGAGCGCGGCGTCCAGGTGGAGTCCGCCGCTTCCCGCGCGGGCCATGAGGTCGCCCGCGCTGGTGAGCGCTCCGGCAAGGTGCGCGCCCGTCGCCGACAGGGTGAGACCGCCGGCGTCCATGGTGCCCAGCGCGGACAGGGTGCCGCCCGCGATCAGGGTGGCCTGGCCGGTGACGTGAAGGTCGCCAGCCAGGGTGAGGTGGCCGCCGGTTCGCAGGTCGAGTTCGCCGCCAATGCGCATGCCGTCGGCGAAATGGCCGTCGTCGGCGCAGGACAGTTGGGCGTTGCCGCGCACTTCGAGCGCGCTCCAGACGTTGAGCGCGCCATCCAGGGCAAGCCGGAAATCGCCTTCGATGATGTGGCTCCGGCCCTCCACGCCAAGGTCGAGGGCGTGGCCTTCGATGGCGATGAGGGGGGCTTGGATGCCGCCTTCGACGCGCAGCGTCCGTCCCCCGAGTTCGAGCCGGTTGCCGGCGGTGGCCGTGCCGGTGAGGTTGAGCCCGATGCCGGCGCGGGCCACGAGGTCGCGGCCGGCAAGGAGGTCGCCGCCCAGGTCGAGCCGGGCGGCGGTAAGGACGAGGTCGTCGCCGGCAACCGTCCGGCCTCCAAGTTCCAGATGGGTGCCGGCTTCGAGGCGGAGGTCGCGGCCGGCGGCAAGCTCGCCAGCCATGACGAGGCTGCGCGCGGCGGTGGCCGAGAGGGTCGCGCCTACGTTCAGGGTGCCTTGCTGGACGATGTCTCCGCCTGCCAGACGGGCGTCGCCGGCGGCGTCGGCGCGGCTGCCGGGGCCACCCAGCTTGAGGCCGCCGACGGCTTGCAGGTCGAGCACGCCTCGTGTGGCAAGGTCGCCGCGCGTTTCCAGGTCGCCGCCGGCGCGCAGTTGGAGGTCGCCGACGGCGGCAAGCCCGCCGTGGGCTTCGAGATGGCCGGCCGAGCGGCCGGTCAGCCGGCCGCCGGCGTCGATGTCCTGGCGCAGGGTGAGATTGCCGGCGCTGTCGAGGTGGATGTCGCCGACGGCGGCAAGCCGGCCCAGGTCGACGTCGCCATTGGCGCGCAGGTCGATGCCGCGCTGGTAGGCAACCAGCGGGCCGCCGAGACGGACGCCCGGGCCGTGGTCCGTGGCGACGATCTTGATCTGGCCGGCGGTCATGGCGCCAACCAGACTGGCGTCGATGGCGAGCGCGGGCATGGCGCCGGCGTCAGGGGCGGTCGCGTCGGCGGGTTCGGTCGCGTGGCCGCCTTCGGTCGTTTCCCGTACCAGTCCGGTGCCGGCGGCCAGTTGAATGCTGGACAGGGCCTGGTTGAGGTAGTGCGCGCGCAGCGGTGCGTCCAGCAACAGACTGGCGCCGATCAGGTCGAGTCGGCCAACGGTGCCTTCCAGTCCGGCGCCCTCGATGACGATCCGGCCGCCACGCACGTCGTAGCCCAGCCCTTCGGCTTGGTCGAAGCCGGATTGCGCGCCCTGACGGTCGAAATAGACCGGGCTGCCGGTGACCAGCCCGAGTCGCGGGGTGTTGACCACGCCGCAACCCGCGCAGACCAGTCCGTTGGGGTTGGCGATGATGACTTCGGCCGGGGCGCCGAACACTTCGATCGTTCCCGACAGCCGCCCCGGTGCCCCGGCGACGGTGACTTCGTTGACGATGATCCGCGCGGGGCGCCCCGCCATAAGGTTGGGATTGCCGCCAACCTGTCCGCCCAGAAGACTGCTTCCCCCCGTCAGGCTGTTGTTGAGAATGAGCCCAAGGCCGTCCACGTCGAACCGTTGATATTGGTTGAGCGACAGCCCTCCAGCATTGGGCGCGGTGATGTCGATCCGGGGCACCCCCAACGCGCTCTCGCCCAGCGTCGGTCGAAACACGATCGCGGCGTTCGGGTCGGCAATCACCCCAGCATGCCCAACTGCCATGCCCACACGAAATCCAACGTCGCCATACGGTTGGATCGCACTCCATCCAAACAGCATCAACACCACGCTCGACAAGCGGCGAAAATGGACCGAGTGCCCCTTGTCCGCCCGCCCTTTTCCAAAATCATCGCTCGACAAGGCTTTGTTTGTTTTCCTCAACGCACCCATGCGTCGTCTCCCCGGTTCAACTGTCATGTTTGGTCTGCGATATCGAAGTCGATTTCACGGCCCGCTTCCAGTAAGCAGACCGGCCGGCAACAGCCAGGCCAGCGCTGGCGGTCGGATGGAACATCCCGGGCGGCGTGGGTCGATGCCAAGCCCGTGCTTTTCCGCGCACAGTCACGGTTACCGTTACCGGGCGGACACCGGAAAAAAGCACGCGACCCATTCGGCCTGGGTCAGACAGCCGCGCAGGCTATCCCAATGCGGCTGCGCGATCTGGCCCACAATCAAGCCAACCGCCGACAAAGTCAGCGCGATCGCCAGCACCCGTTCCCGGGGCGGGCCGGCTCGCGTGTACCAGCGGCTCAACCACTCCAGTGCAAGCCAGGCCAGATATGCCGCCGGCAGCCCCAGCGCCAACACGAAAGCGAGCGGTATCGTGGTGCTCATTGGATCGTCTCCCTGTTCTGTTGATCATTCAGAATTGATAGGTAATGTTGAAGTTGATCCTCGGCCCACTTCCGGTGGACAGGCCAGGCGGACGCGCGAGCGGCCAACCGGCCAGGATCTCCGCGCTGCCTCGACGCGCGCCGACACGCGCGCCCAGTCCGGCGCCGAGCAAGCGCGCCCAGTCATCGTCGGCAAGCGTTTTCACCATGCCGGCATCGATGAACAGATAGGGCTCGGCGCGCAGTCGTCCCCCCAGTAGAGGGGGCAGATCCCCACGTGCGATTTCATTGCGCAGTACGAAACCGCGGTCTCCCCCCTGAGCCGACTCCGGGAAACCACGCACGCTGGAGACGCCACCAGCAAAAATCTGTTCGGAGGAGTACAGCGGGTGGCGACTCCATTGGCCACCCATGCGGCTCCGCCAGATGTAGCCATCCAGGACCGGCAGGCTCGCGCTGGCGGCCGCTTCGTATTTGATGAATCTGGAGCGCGCGGCTCCGGCCGGCATGTCGGACGGATCGCGATCGGCGCCGAACCAGCTCAGCCCGCGTGTGATGCCGGCATCAAGGGTCCATTGCCCGATTGCCGTGCCAATGCGCGCGCGCATGAGCCGATTGAGCCCGATTCGTGCGGTGGTCTGGGTTTGCGGCGTCAGCCTGACGTTGTTGACGTGGCGTTCCGACTGTCGTCTCGATACGGTGAGATCCATCGCCGTTTTGGTACGTTGATCTCGATGCACGATCCGATGGAGTGTCAGCGCATAGCTGTTCGAAGTGCCGTGGACAAGCGCGGTGTGTCCGATGAGATTCTGGTATTCCGACCAGGAAGACATGAATGAAAGCGTGTGGTACCCAAGCGGCAGCGAAAATGCACCGTACACGGCATTGGTCTCCATGCTGCTGGTGAGACCGACAGACAGCGACTCCATGAGGCCAAGCATGTCACCGGTTTCCACATCGGTACGCAGCCGGAATCGACCGGTGCCGGGAGCGCCCTGGTTGTCGCCGGTCAGTTGGTAACGCGCGGAGTCGCTCTGTACGTTGATCAGTTCGACGAGGGAGCCTCCCGGCCGGGCACCGGGTTTGATCTGAATCTGGACGTTGTTGCGGCGCAGGCGGTTGAGCTGATCGACAGCCTGCTCGATATCTGGAAGACGCAGGATGTCACCTCCCCGGATCGGTAGCGCCAGGCGAACACCGAAGCCTGCCTCTCCGGATGACACATCACGACCGTTGTAGCGTATCGATTCGATTCGGCCAGGCACGATCGCGATGACGAGTTCGCCATCGGACAGATTCCGGCTGGCGACGTATGCCCGCGAAGTGATGTAGCCCGCCGCGACCAGGGCTCGGTTCAAACGGTCAAGCAGCAGGTTGATCCGGTTGACTCCAAGCGGCTTGCCCTCGAATGGGGCAACGATTTGCCGAAAAATTCGCTCATCCAGCAAAACCTCATCCTGTCTGGAGATGGCGCGGATTTGGAAGACCGGCCCCGGCTCGGGCAGGAGCTCGGGGGTATCGCCGAAAGTATCCGCGCCTGCGTCGGGGATTTCGATTTCCGCTTCACCGCGTTCGAGCACGCGTTCGCGCGCTTTTTCGAGTTGCTCTCGATGCAGGCGCTCTCCGGGATCCCTGACTGGTGGTGGCGTTTGCGCTTGTGCCAGGCCAGTCATGCCGATTGCGAGCAGTACGTATCCAAGTCGTCGCATACGCCGCCTACCAGAAGAAAAAGCCAAGGTGATCCTCGATGACCACCGGATCGGCGCTTGGCGGCTCGATGACCCGGATCAGGCCTTCGACCCCCTGGGCGGCAGCGAAATATCCACGTTCCTGTATGGCCTCGCCATGCAGGACCAGCCTGCCGAATTGGGC
Source organism: Hydrogenophilus sp. (assembly GCA_020725265.1). Lineage (GTDB taxonomy): Bacteria > Pseudomonadota > Gammaproteobacteria > Burkholderiales > Thiobacillaceae > PFJX01. Next base: position 8,793 of record DYFK01000026.1, read on the forward strand.
GGTGAATCCTCCCCCCTGGTCGGCGGCCTGTATGCGCGCCCAATTGTGGCCGAACAAGGATTTGAGCCCTTGATCCCGCCACAGCGCGGTGTGAACGGGTTTCGCGCGGGCAATGATTTCAGGGCTTTCCAGGATGACGTCGCCCAGGGCTAGCACGCCTCCACCCTCATTGACGATCCGTTCGCCGGCCCGAATATGGATGTTTCCACCGGCACTGATCTGGCCGCCAACCAGGGTTTCGCTGGATCTTGCGCGCTTGTCGCAGATGAACAGCAGACATGATTGACGGTAGCTGAAGGACCCGACCGAATGTGCCCGGGTTTCCATTTCGTGGTCGATGTCGATGAAGAGATCTCCGTCATTGGAGAATATGTGACCACCGAGGTTTTTGATGTCGGCCGCCTTGATCTCCATGTCCTTGTCGGCGACCCAGTACGCCAACTGGGAGGGGTCCGTGAGTTTTCCCATATCCACGCTGTAGCCGGATTTATGCCTTTCCAGCAATCCGAACAGAACGGATTCGGAGCGGGACCAATCGATGCGGCCCGGTCCGGCTTCGTGCAGGGTTTCGTTGATCGCGTTGCCTTCGGTCTCCATGCGCAGGGCACCGTTGGAAAGAATGCGTGCACCGACGGTGACGATGCCCTGCCGCGCGAATACACCGATGTCGTCGGCGCCGCCGAATACGATGGCACCGGCTCCACCCGGCTCGGATCGATGTTCGAGCGTACCCTCGGTCACGAGCGTTACTGCATGAGGCGTGGCTTCTTCGCCCATATCCCGCATGCCTCCGGAGAGGATGCCGCCAACGTTGCGTATGCCGGTTTGGGCATCGATAAGCAGGCTACCGGATGCGGAGACCGTGGACTGCCTGTCCTCCTCGTTGACTTGATCAAAGGTTCCGGTCACGACGCGAACCTTGCCCGCCGCGCGCACGCTTCCTCCACGTTGTTCGACCCGGCCGGAGGAGGTAAGCAGAAAATCTCCGGAAGAAGCCAGCAGGTCTCCGGCATTGCGCACCCCGGCGCCGGCATCGGTCACCCATATCTCGATGCGGCCGGAGGTGATGCCCGCACTGGTGGAGACATCGACTGCGAGCGCGGTCGCGGCAACCCCATCCTCCGCTGCGGAGTGATATGCCCAAGGCGTGAGATTGTCGGTCGGCGAGGCGGCGGTATCGAAACTCGTTTCCGAACCTCCCGCCACGACCCTGACAAGAGCGCTTGAAGAGCTGTAAGCGTTGGTGACAGGTCCTTCGATGCCAACCCGCCTGGCGATCAATTCGAGGCGGATGAGATCCGCGTTCAAACCTTCTTGTCCGATCACGATTTCGCCTTCGCGGGTGGACAGGTCGACGTATCGCTGGACAAGACCGGGCGCAAGTTCGACGTCGCGCAATCCGACTTTGCCGGTCCCAAGCGCGACGCTTCCGAAATTGATGAAGCCTCCGCCGTTGATCCGGATTCCGTTCTGATTGGCAAGTATCAGATTGGCGCGGGGACCGTCGATGGAGAGCGGGCCGGCGATGTGGGATGGCGAGGTGGAAAAGACCTCCGCCACGATGGTACGAGCTTGCACACCCTCATTGAGGAAGCGCGCACCGGCTATGCCGACGTCGAACGTGCTGAAGGCATTGTAGGAAACATCGTTGATGACGCTCGCCGGCACGATGTCGAAGCGTCCGGAATCCACGCGCTCGACGATGGTGTTCGTGGTTCCCCGCGCGACGATGTTGCCTTCCGAGGCAAGTACGCCCTGGGTCACACAAGCAATCAGCGTTGCTGCCGCCGTTGCGGCGGACACGCGTTCCACATTGAATAACGATGACATTCCGGTCAATCGCATTTCCCTACCCTCTTATCTATTGATATCCCGGGATTTCCCGGGCTCCCTGTCACATCCGATGTATTTGCCCTAACCCTTGGGGATTGTTATCGAGCCCACCCCACGCTGATTTCATGGGGCCTCCGAACTACGCGGAGCGCGGTCGGCCCAAACGATTCGTGCCGAAAAATGCCGAAAACGATTACCACCGTCAATGTCGTACATCACGGATGATCGCGATCAAGAACCTGTGCCCATCACGCCAACATCGCGAAAAACCATGCGTTCCAGTCCACCGTGGACGTACACCAGGAATGTCGGTTGACCGACGAAACGCGCGTTCAATGCCATGAACGGTTGTGAGTAATTGCCGGATTTGGCCTGAGCCATCCGGCTCACGCACCACCCTGTCGTGGGTCATCCGGCTGTTACAGGCGGACGCAAGAATGGCCCGGCCGCCATCGCCGATGGCGATCCATTGCCGGAGACCCGCTCATGAATGCCCGCCTGAAACCCGTGGCCGCCCTGCTCTGCCTGGCCGGTCTGTTGCCCCTCACCCTCAACGCCCTGGCCGCCGGGGATGTCGTCATCAGCCAGATTTACGGCGGTGGCGGCAACAGCGGCGCGACCCTGAAACACGATTTCATCGAACTGTTCAACCGGAGCGGCGCGCCGGTGACGGTGAACGGCTGGACGGTGCAGTACGCATCGACCACCGGCTCCAGCTGGCAGAAGACGGCGCTGGCCGGCACCCTGCAACCGGGCCGTTACTATCTGGTGCGCCAGGCGCAGGGTAGCGGCGGCAGCGTCGATCTGCCGACTCCGGACGCGGCCGGCACCATCGCCATGTCGGCGAGCGCCGGCAAGGTGGCCCTGGTCAGCAACGACACGACCTTGACCGGTAGCGCGCCGACCGGCGCCCACATCGTCGATTTCGTCGGCTTCGGCCCGGGCACCAATGCCTCGGAGACGGCGCCGACCTCGCCCAATCTGACCAACACCACGGCCGCTTTGCGCGCCGGTGGCGGTTGCGTCGATACCGATCACAACCTCGACGATTTCGCCAATGCCGCGCCGGCGCCGCGCAACAGCGCCAACCCGGCCAACGTCTGCGGCACGCCGGCGAACGCGCCGGTGGTGGCGGTGTGTCCGGCCAATCTGGCGCTGTCGCAGGGTCAGACCGGTGCGCTGGAACTGTCGGCGAGCGATGCCGACGGCATCGTCGACAGCGCGCTCCTGGTTTCCGCGCCGGTGGCCGGCATCGGCCTGACCGGCTTCACGCCGGCCGCCGGCGTCGGTGCCAGCGCCGAAGCGACGCTCGAAGTCGCCGGCTCGGTCGGTGCTGGTCAGTACGCGGTCGAGGTGAAGTTCGCCAACGCCGAGGGCCAGGAAGCCAGTTGCGCGATCCAGGTCAGCGTGGTCGGTCTCACCCGCATCTTCAACATCCAGGGTAGCGGCGTGGTCAGCCCGATGGCTGGCGCCAAGGTGACCACCGAAGGCGTGGTCACGCTGGTCACCAACAACGGTTACTTCATGCAGGACGCGGAAGGCGACGGCGATGACGACACTTCCGACGGCATCTTCGTCTACACCGGCTCGACGCCGGCCGTCGCCGCCGGCGACCGGGTCCGGGTCCAGGCCACGGTCACCGAGTACGCGGTCGGCACCGGTGCCGCCGCGCAGGCCAATCCGGTCACGGAATTGACCGGCGCGATCACCCAGGTGCTCGATTCGGGATACACGGTCGAACCGGTCACGATCGTCTTCCCGGAGGCGGTCGAAGGCGACCTGGAGCGCCATGAGGGCATGCTGGTGCGCATCGAGGTGCCGCTGACCGTGTCGCAGAACTACTTCCAGGGCCGCTACGGCCAGGTCACGCTGTCGGCCGATGGCCGTCTGGAGAAGCCGAGCAACCTGTTCCCGGCCGCCAGCGCGGAAGCCGCGGCGATGGCCGACGACAACGCCCGCCGCCGCATCCTGCTGGATGACGGCAGCAGCCTGCAGAACCCCAATCCCATCCCCTATCTGGGCGAAGACGGTACCCTGCGCGCCGGCGACCTGCTGCCGGACGGCGTGGTCGGCGTCATCGACTACGGCCTGGCCACCAGCGACAGCGCCGGTCTGAGCGATTACAGGATCCACCCGGTGGTCGCGCCCGTGATCGAGCGCGCCAACCCGCGCGCGGCCACGCCGGAGCTGGTGCCGGGCAATGTCCGCGTGGCCAGCTTCAACGTGCTCAACTATTTCACCACCATCGACCAGACCGGTGCCCAGTGCTTCCCGAGCATGACCCGGAGCGACTGCCGGGGCGCGGACAGCGTCGTCGAGTTCGAGCGCCAGAAGGTCAAGATCGTCAACGCGCTGAAAGCCATCGATGCCGACGTGGTCGGCCTGATGGAGATCGAGAACAACGGCAACCTGGCGGTCCAGGATCTCACCGACGCGCTCAACGCGGCGATCGGCACCACCGCCTACGCGCCAGTCGCGCTGCCGGCCGGCGGCACCGGCGGCGACGCCATCCGGGTGGCGCTGATCCACAAACCGGCGGTGGCCGGCGCGTTCGGCGGCGCGGTCAGCGATACCGATCCCATCCACAACCGCCCGCCGCTGGCGCAGACCTTCGCGCTCACCAACGGCGAACGCTTCACCGTGGTGGTCAACCACTTCAAGTCGAAGGGAAGCTGCCCGGCCAGCGGCCCGGATGCCGACCAGGGCGACGGCCAGGGCTGCTGGAACGCGCTGCGCGTCGAACAGGCCGAACGCCTGGCCGCGTTCGCGACCGGTCTGGGCGGCGGCAACGCGCTGTTGATCGGCGACCTCAATGCCTACGGCAAGGAAGACCCGATCCTGAAACTCGCCGAACTCGGCTATCAGGATCAGATCGCCCGCTTCGGCGACTTCAATTACTCCTACGTGTTCGACGGCGAAGCCGGCTATCTCGACCACGCGCTGGCCGGTCCCGATCTGGCGACGCGCGTCGCCGGGGTCGGCCACTGGCACATCAACGCCGACGAGCCGTCGGTGATCGACTACAACACCGAGTTCAAGCCGCATGACGTCTATGGCCCGCACCCGTTCCGCTCGTCCGATCACGATCCGGTCATCGTCGGCCTCGGCCTGTACCGGGACATCGTCGGCGGCGCCGGCCGCGACACGCTGGTGGGCACAACGGGCGACGACATCCTGATCGGCGGCCGTGGCGCCGATACGCTGACCGGCAACGGCGGCCGCGACCGCTTCGTCTACACCAGCGTGCTCGACGGCACCGATACGATCACCGATTTCACCTCCGGCGAGGATCGCATCGTGCTGACCGGGCTGCTCGCCAGTCTGGGCATCGCCAACGTCAATCCGCTCGCCAGCGGCCACGTGGTCTGCCAGAACGCCGGCTCCAACGCGGTCGTCCACGTCGATCCCGATGCCGCCGGCCCGCTCGCGCGCCGCGCGCTGGTGCAAGTTCGCGGCCAGCAGTGCGCCAACCTGGCCCAACCCGGCAATTTCGAGTTCTGACCCGCACCCCATCGAGCAAACCCATGCGCCCGGCCCGATGCCGGGCGCGCTTCAGGAGATCCCCATGTCACAGTCCGTTTCCTTCCTCCCCGGCCGGCTCGCCCGCCTGCTTACCCTGGTCCTGCTGCTGGGCGCCGCGCCCGTCCAGGCCGCGCTGCTCAGCTACGATTTCGCCGGCACCCTGACCGATGGCTCGCTGGCCGGCGAAACGTTTTCCGGCCGCTTCAGCTTCGATGACGCCGGTCTGCTCGGCATTGACAGCGAATATCTGGGCCTGGCCAGCCTGAATCTGAATTTCCTGGGTCGCCAATACGGTCTGGATGACGCCGACGCGCCGCCGGAAGCGGCGTTCTGGGATGGCGAACTGGTCGGTATCGGCTTCACCATCAGCCTGGACGACCCGTGGTTCGGGCTGATGTCCGGCTTCTTCGATCTCAGCGAGGCCTATTTCGCCTATCAGCCGGCCAACGGCATGCCCGGTTACGGCGACGTTTCCTACCGGCCGACGACCTCCACCAACGTGTCCGAACCGGCGACGCTGCTGCTCGCCGGCCTTGGCCTACTCGGCCTCGCCGGGATCAGGGCGCGTCGCCGCTGACCGGCTCGATCAGGCCCAGGCGCAATCCCTCGGACACCGCCTGGGCGCGATTGCGGGCCTTCAACTTGGCGCGCAGGTTCTGGACATGGTTCTTGGCGGTCGCCGCGCTCACGCCCAGGCACTCGCCGATCGCCGGGTTGGACAGGCCGTCACGGACCAGAGTCAGCACTTCCCTTTCCCGTACCGTCAGCAGCGGGGTCGGCGCGGCCGCGGACGTGGTCGTGGCCTCCTCGGCCAATACCCGCGCATAACTGGCGGCCAGGGTCGGCAACAGCAGTTCCAGCAAGGGCGCGTAGCGGCCGTCCGGGCGCGGCAGCCGGAACAGGCCGAACCAGCTCTGCACGCCGCCATCCGGCGCGGCCACGCCATGCGCGGCCATGTTGCGCAGCTCCAGCCTGGACAGTTTCTCCAGCCAGTGCGGCGCGCACGCCGACGGCGGCCCACCGTCGAAACACAGACAGGGGCGGCGCGCGGCGCGCCAGTGCCGGATCGCCTCGGTGATGAAGCCGCCACGCGGATGGCAGGCGGCCTCGAAATGGTTGGCGCGGAAATAACGCGTTGCCGTGAAATAGCGCAGCCGGGTGCCGGCCGGATCGTGACCACCCGCCGCGCAGATCAGGATTTCGTGTGGCAGCAGCGCCTGCAACGGCCCCTGCGTCCAGGCGAAGAACTGGCTCGGCTTGCGAACCTCGGCGCCGGCGGCGAGCACGGCGATCAGGCGGTCGCGGTCCTCGACGCCGAGCAGATCGCGGATTTTTCGGGTAAGCGGCACGGGCTCGCGGACGATCGGACGGAGAGCCGGCTTTTATAACGACCGCGCGTGACAGACTGATTGCGGACTTGTTGCCAGCCGCCCGCCGGACCCGGTTACGCCGGCGCCAGGGTCTCCAGGAAGACGCGCAGGTCCGTCGGCAGCGGCGCTTCCAGAACCAGCGGCTGGCCGGTGAGCGGATGCGCGAGTTCGAGCCGGGCGGCATGCAGGAACATGCGCCGGAGTCCGTGCCGCCGGAGCTCGCGATTGGCCTCGACATCGCCATATTTGGTATCGCCGGCGATGGCATGGCCAAGCGCGGCCAGATGCACGCGGATCTGGTGGGTGCGGCCGGTCTTCAGTTCCGCCTCGATCAGGCTGAGGCCGGCGCCCGGGCCGCCGTAACGACGCTCCAGCCGGAAGATGGTATGCGCGCGCTGGCCGTCCGGATCGACCGCGACCCGGCGCTCGCCCTCGGCATCCAGGTAGCGGCGCAACGCCAGCTTGACGTGACGCACCGGATCGCGCCAGCGGCCAAGCGCCAGCGCCAGATAGGTCTTGCGCGTTTCGCCGTCGCGCAGCATGCGGTGCAGCTCGACCAGCGCCGAACGCTTCAGCGCCAGTACCAGCACGCCCGAGGTTTCCTTGTCCAGGCGATGCGCGAGTTCCAGAAAGCGCGCGTCGGGCAATTCCAGACGCAACTGCTCGATCACGCCCAGACTGACGCCGCTGCCGCCATGCACCGCCTGGCCGGAAGGCTTGTCGATCACCAGCAGGCTGTCGTCGCGATAGATCGCCCGTTCCAGCAATGGCCGGCCGGACGGAACGCCGGACGGTGTCGCCACCTTTTCCGCCACCCGCACCGGCGGGATGCGGATTTCATCATGCTCGGCGAGTTTGTATTCCGGGCGTGCCCGGCGCCCGCTGACGCGCACCTCGCCCTCGCGCAGCATCCGGTAGACCCGGCTCTTGGGCACGCCCTTGAGCATCCGGAACAGGAAGTTATCGATGCGCTGGCCAGCCTGTTCAGGGCCGATCGTGATCTTGACAACCGCCGCTTTCGCCGTTGATTCCATTACCGTATACTCGCGCAGCTCAAAAAACGTGCAATCAGGGGCGTTGAAGATCCTGCCCGCGCACCGATGATGAGTTCCGGTTGTCTCGCTCACCGGCCAGGCCGACCGCCCCCCGTGTTTCATCGATGTCGAAAAATCCGTCCGCGCCAGAGCGCGCGGGAGCGCCAAAGCGCCGGATTGCCGTCGATGCCGGCACCCGTGGGCGCGGCGGGAAAGCAGTGATGGTAACGCAATTGATACGCGCGACCCGCGCCCGGATTGAGTTCCGCCGGCTCCGGCCGACGGCACGACACGACGAACCAGCAACCATGCACCAGTCGAACAGCGACACGAACAATCACGCCGCCTGATCCCCTGCCTCGCATCGCCGCGGTCCGATCGAAGATGACGATAACGCCAACGATCGATCCAGCGGCGGGGTTTGTCGCCCCGGGGCGCGAGAGCGCTGGGGTATAAAACATGAAACGCATGCTGTTCAACGCGACGCAGGCGGAGGAACTCCGCGTCGCCATTGTCGATGGCCAGAAACTGGTCGACCTCGACATCGAATCCGCCAACAAGGAGCAACGCAAGGGCAACATCTACAAGGCCGTCATCACCCGTGTCGAGCCTTCGCTGGAAGCCTGCTTCGTCAACTACGGCGCCGAGCGCCACGGCTTCCTGCCGTTCAAGGAAATCGCCCGCTCCGCCATTCCCGGCGCCGAGAAGGCCGATTTCAGCCGCGGCCGCATGCAGGATCTGCTCAAGGAAGGCATGGAGCTGATCGTCCAGGTGGAGAAGGACGAGCGCGGCAACAAGGGCGCCGCGCTGACCAACCAGGTCAGTCTGGCCGGACGCTACCTGGTGCTGATGCCGAACAACCCGCGCGGTGGCGGCGTCTCCAGGCGGATCGAGGGCGAGGACCGCAACGAGCTGCGCGACGCCATCGCCCAGCTCGACATCCCGTCCGGCATGAGCCTGATCGGCCGCACCGCCGGCATCGGTCGCAACGTCGAGGAATTGCAGTGGGACCTGAACTACCTGCTGCAACTCTGGAACGCCATCGACGGCGCCGCCCAGGGCCAGAAAGGCGCTTTCCTGATCTACGCCGAATCCAGCCTGGTGATCCGCGCCATTCGCGATTACTTCACGCCGGACATCGGTGAACTGCTGATCGACGAGCCGAACATCTGCGAACAGGCCAAGCAGTTCATGGCCCACGTGATGCCGCCCAACGTCAACAAGGTCAAGCTCTACACCGACCCGGTGCCGCTGTTCTCGCGCTTCCAGATCGAACACCAGATCGAAAGCGCCTATTCGCGCATGGTCAGCCTGCCGTCCGGCGGCGCCATCGTCATCGATCACACCGAGGCGCTGGTCGCCATCGACGTCAACTCGGCGCAGGCGACCAAGGGCGGCGACATCGAGCAGACCGCGCTCAACACCAATCTGGAAGCCGCCGACGAAGTCGCCCGGCAGTTGCGCTTGCGCGACCTGGGCGGCCTGATCGTGATCGATTTCATCGACATGGAGAACCAGAAGAACCAGCGCGAAGTGGAGGAACGTCTGCGCGACGCGTTGCACCACGACCGCGCGCGCGTGCAGACCGGCAAGATTTCCCGCTTCGGCCTGCTGGAACTGTCGCGCCAGCGCCTGCAGCCCAGTCTGGGCGAAACCAGCTACGTGACCTGCCCGCGCTGCTCCGGTACCGGCCACGTGCGCAGCACCGAATCGTTCGCCTTGCACCTGCTGCGGATGCTTCAGGAAGAGGCCATGAAGGACAACACCGGCGCGGTGCATCTACAGATCCCGGTCGACGTCGCCACCTTCCTGCTCAACGAGAAACGCCACGACATCCTGGCCATCGAAGCGCGCCACCGGGTCGAAATCATGCTGATCCCCAACATGCATTTCGAGACGCCGCGCTACACCCTTGCCCGCTTGCGCCATGACCAGCTCAACCTGGTCGAGACGTCGGCGCCAAGCTACAAGATGGTGGAAAAGCCAGCCGAGGAAGAGGCGCAACCGCGCGCCAACGGCGCCGCCAAGCCGGAACGCGCCCAACCCATGGTGCAGGGCATCACCCCCAACCAACCGGCACCGACACCGTCGGCGCCCGTCCAGGCCGCGCCGGGTGCCGACAGCCCCGCCAAGCCCGGACTGTTCGGCCGCATCTTCGGCTGGCTGCGCGGGCTGAACCCGGAAGAAGCACCAGCCCAGCCGGCCGAGACCAAGAAATCCGAACCGCGTCGCGAGCGCGAACCCCGCCGCGACAAGCGCGAGGGCCGCGACAACCGCGCGGGCCGTGGCGAGCGCGAGAACCGCGAAAACCGGGAAGCCCGTGGCGACAAGGAACGCCGGCCACGCCCGGACAAGCCGGAACGTGGCGAACAAACCCGCGAACCCCGTGAAGTCCGCGAACCACGCGAACCCCGTGAAGCCCGCGAGCCACGCGAACCCCGTGAAGCCCGCGAGCCTCGTGACACCCCGGCCGAGCGTCCGGAACGCGGCGAACGTCCGGAACGCGGCGAACGTCCGCGTCGCGAACGCCAGCCGGCCACTGAACAGAACCGGCCGCGCGAGCCCCAGCCGCGCGAGACCCAGGCCCCCATCGCGGCCGAGGCGGTCGAGGAGACCTCCGGCGAGATCACCGGCGAAGAGCGGGAAAGCCGCCGGCGTGGTCGCCGGGGCGGACGTGGCCGTCGAAGCGAAGGCCGTCCGGAAGGCGCGGCCGAAATCGCTGGCCAGACCGTGAGCGAAATCGTCGCCGGGGAAAGTGGAGAAGCTGGCCAGGCCACCCCGGCCAGCGCGCCCACGGCCACGCTCGAACCCCTGGTCGTTCATGTCGAACTGCCAGCCGAAACCCCTGTTCCGGCCGAGGCCCCGGCCAAGCCGGAAACCGCGGGCCCGGCAGCTGGGAAACCGGCGGACGCCCTGACGGCGGTGGGTCTGGAATTGGTCGAGACCGCCGGTACCCCGCCAGCGGCGGCCCCGACCGCCGATGGTGATACTCCGGTGTCCGGCGAGACGCCGCGCCGCCGACGCGGCCGCCGCTCCAGCTCGACCGCCGAGCCGGCGGAGCCGCTGGTGCTGGTGGAAACCTCGGCACCGGTCGAGGCCGCGCCGGAATCTCCGCAACCGCCCGGTGAATGGGGTCCGCCTTCGAACCCGCGTCGCCGCGCCCGGCCCAAGACCGCCACCGAACCGGCGGAACCCCTGGTGCTGGTGGAAACCGGATCCGGCGAGGACAGCGCCAAGCCGCGCGAGCCCTGATCCGTCCGCCACCCGCCCCGCCCCGCCGCGCTGCCCGCCCGGCGGGGCTTTTTACGTCCGTCCTCCCGCCGGCGCGCCGGCCAGCCACTCGATCAGATGCCACTGGCCTGGCCGGATCGCCCAGATTGCGTAGTCGCGGGGTCGTTCCGGACACAATCCCGCGCAGTCATGGTCGTGGATGATCAGTTCGCCGCCCCGCCAGAACCGTGCCAGCAAGGCGTCCAGCTCGAGCGCGCCCGCCAGCGCGAGCTCCGGCCAATGGTCGGGCGCGCGCGTGGTCGAGGCCAGATCGTGCCAGCTCGCCCAAGGCTGCCCGGCCAAGGCCGCCGGCAGACTGTCCAGCCAGACGCGCCGAGCCTCCGGGTCCGGGGATTGGCCGACCAACGTCTGGCCGAGCAGGTTGCAGAACAGGAAGGCGGCTCCGGCATGGCACTCCACCAGACGGAAGAATCCATCCGGCTCGACGAACCCGGCATCGTCCTCGAAGCGGATGCCGGGTCGGCGCCGCGCCAGGATGAAACGCGCCAGCGGGTCCGGCTCCAGCGCGACGATGTCGTCGAAACGCGCGAGGAAGGCGGGATCGAGGGCATAGCCGCCGCTCGGACCGACCAGCACCAGCCGTCGGCTGGCCGGCTGCCACGCCGTCAGCCAGTCGCGGACGCGGTCATGGAAAGGTACCCAGAGCCGTCGATGACGAAAGGCGGCGAAGTGGTAGCGCAGACCACCGCTCGGATGCAGCAGGCGTGGCATGCGCCAGGCCGCCGGCATCAACGCCCGTCGTTCACGCGCCGAACACCAGGCGCGCCACGTCCCTGTAGTGGCCGACGAAGCTGACCTGGAGACCGGACTTGACGTAATCCGGCAGGCGCTGGAAGTCCGGTTCGTTGGCGCGCGGCAGGATCAGCTCGTGGATGCCGACGCGCTTGGCGGCGATCACCTTCTCGCGGATGCCGCCGACCGGCAGCACCTGACCGGTCAGGGTCAGTTCGCCGGTCATCGCCAGCGGCCGGTCGATCTTCTCGTTGCGCGCCAGTGAAAGCAGCGCGGTGGCCATGGTGATGCCGGCCGACGGGCCATCCTTGGGCGTGGCGCCCTCCGGCACGTGCAGATGGACGAAGGCCTCGTCGAAGAATTTCGCGTCGGCCTTGTAGATTTTCAGATGGCTGCTGATGTAGCTGTAGGCGATCTCGGCCGATTCCTTCATGACGTCGCCAAGCTTGCCGGTGAGCTTGAAACCGCGGTTGAGCGTATGCACCTTGGTCGCCTCGATGGTCAGCGTGGCGCCGCCCAACGCGGTCCAGGCCAGACCGGTGACAACGCCGATGCCGGTGGACGGCTTCTCCGGCGTATACGGCGGCTCGGGAATGAAGTCCTCCAGGTTGTCGGTGGTGACGCGCAGTTTGTCGGCTTCCTTGCGCACGATCATGACCACGCTCTTGCGGATCACCTTGCCGAGATTCATCTCCAGTTGCCGCACGCCGGCCTCGCGCGCGTAGCCCTCGATGATCCTGCGCACCGCCGCATCGCTGATGCTGATCTGGCCGCGCGTCAGACCGGCTTTCTTCAACTGCTTGGGCCACAGGTGATGCTTGGCGATGGCGACCTTCTCTTCCATCAGATAACCGGACAGGCGGATCACCTCCATGCGGTCGAGCAACGGGCCGGGGATGGTGTCGAGCTGGTTGGCGGTGCAGATGAACAGCGTCTTCGACAGATCGAAGCGCACGTCCAGATAGTGGTCGAGGAACTCGGAATTCTGCTCGGGATCGAGCACCTCCAGCAGCGCCGAGGCGGGATCGCCCTGGTAGGAGGCGCCGATCTTGTCGACCTCGTCGAGCATGATCACCGGGTTATGCGATTCCACTTCCTTGATCGCCTGGATGAACTTGCCGGGCATGGCGCCGATGTAGGTGCGGCGATGGCCCTTGATCTCGGCCTCGTCGCGCATGCCGCCGACCGAGAAGCGGTAGAACTTGCGCCCCAGCGCGCGCGCCACCGAACGGCCGATGGAGGTCTTGCCGACGCCGGGCGGGCCGACCAGCAACAGGATGGAGCCGGCCACCTCGCCTTTCATGGCGCCCACCGCGAGAAACTCGATGATGCGTTCCTTGACGTCGTCGAGACCGTCGTGATCGGCATCCAGGATCTTGCGCGCGCGCGCCAGGTCGAGCTTGTCCTTGGTGTACCTGCCCCAAGGCAGGCTGGTCAGCCAATCCAGGTAATTGCGCGTGACCGTGTACTCCGGCGAGCCGTGTTCGAGGCCGGCCAGCTTGTCCATCTCCTCGCCGATCTTCTTGGCCGCGTGCGCCGGCAGGGTCAGCTTGGCGACGCGGTCGCGATACAGATCGAGATCGGCGGTGCGGTCGTCCTTGGCGATGCCGAGTTCCTTCTGGATCGCCTTGAGCTGTTCGCGCAGGAAAAATTCGCGCTGCTGGCGCGTCATCTTCTCTTCCACCTTCTCCCGAATCTGGGTTTGCAGGCGAGCGACTTCCAGTTCCTTCTTGATCAGCAGCAGCACCTTCTGCATGCGCTTGCGCAGGTTCAGCGCTTCCAGCACTTCTTGCAGCTTCTCCTTGGGGGCGGTGGTCAGACTGGCGGCGAAATCGGCGAGCAGGGCCGGCTCGTTGGGCGAGAAGCGGTTGAGGAAGAACTTGAGTTCCTCGCTATACAACGGGTTGAGCGGCAACAGATCCTTGATCGCGTTGATGATCGCCAGCGCGTAGGCCTTGGTTTCCTCGCCACCGCCGGACTGGCGGGTCTCCGCCGGGTATTCGACACGGGCGAAATACGGCGCCTTGCCGGACAACCATTCCGCGATCTTGAAGCGGGTGACGCCCTCGGCGATGAACTGGATCTTGCCGTCCGAACGCATCGGGTGATGCATGCGCACCAGCGTGCCGATGCCGTGGAAATCCTCGGGCCGGGCATCGTCCGAGACGTCTCCGCGCACCAGCACCAGGCCGACCAGATGATGACCGGATTCGCCGATGCGCTTGACCGTCTCCATCCAGGGCCCTTCGTTCATGATCAGCGGCAGGGTCTGCGCCGGAAAGAACGGTTTTTCCGTCAGCGGCAACAAGTGGATGGTCGCCGGCAGCGTCTGTGCCGGCAGGTTGGCGGTGGTGGTCGCGCCGGCATCGTTCTTGTCGAGAATTTCGCCCTCCAGGGGCTGGCTGTGCTCTTCGGTCATGGTCGTGTCATTTCAGAGTGGGCCCATGATGGGTATGGCCATGGCACGCCTTTTCAAGTTCACCCCCGACAACCGGTCCTCAGCCGTGATTCAGCCCCATCGCCTCGCGTACGTCGCGCATGGTCTCGCGCGCCAGGTCACGCGCTTTCTCGCAGCCGTCGGCGATGATGTTGCGCACGGTGTCCGGCTCCTCGGTATAGGCGCGGGCGCGCTCCTGGATCGGCGCCAGCTCGGCGAGCACGGCGTCGATCACCGGCTGCTTGCACTCGATGCAGCCGATGCCGGCCGACACGCAGCCCTGGCGCACCCAACCCTTGACGTCGTCACCGGAATAAACCTCATGCAGTTGCCAGACCGGGCATTTGTCGGGATCACCCGGATCGGTCCGGCGCACCCGGGCCGGATCGGTGGGCATGGTGCGGATCTTGCGCGTGACCGATTCGGCATCCTCGCGCAGGGCGATGGTGTTGTTGTACGACTTGGACATCTTCTGGCCGTCCAGACCGGGCATGCGCGAGGCGGCGGTGAGCAGCGCGCGCGGCTCGGTCAGGATCATCTTGCCGCCGCCTTCCAGATAGCCGTACAGCCGTTCGCGGTCACCCAGCGACAGGTTCTGCGCCTCCGCCAGGATGGCGCGCGCGGATTCCAGCGCTTCCTCGTCGCCCTCCTGCTGGAAGCGGGTGCGCAGTTCGCCGTACAGCTTGGCCTTCTTGCCGCCCAGCTTCTTGACCGCCGCCTGCGCCTTCTCCTCGTAGCCCGGCTCCTTGCCGTACAGGTGATTGAAGCGACGGGCGATCTCGCGCGCGAATTCGATATGCGGCACCTGGTCCTCGCCGACCGGCACCTGGTTGGCGCGGTAGATCAGGATGTCGGCGCTTTGCAGCAGCGGATAGCCGAGGAAGCCGTAGGTCGACAGATCCTTCTCGGTCAGTTTTTCCTGCTGATCCTTGTAGGTGGGCACCCGCTCCAGCCAGCCCAACGGCGTCATCATCGACAGCAGCAGATGCAGTTCGGCGTGCTCGATCACGCTGGACTGGATGAACAGGGTCGACTTGGCCGGGTCGACCCCGGCCGCCAGCCAGTCGATCACCATCTGCCGGGTGGCATCCTCGATCGCCAGCGGATTGTCGTAATGCGTGGTCAGCGCGTGCCAGTCGGCCACGAAGAACAGGCACTCGTATTCGTGCTGAAGCCGGATCCAGTTCTTGAGGACGCCGTGGTAATGGCCAAGGTGCAGGCTGCCGGTGGGGCGCATGCCGGAGAGGACGCGGTCGCTGTACATGGGTGTGGGGTCGCGGGTGACGGGGTTGGGACGGAATCAGATCAGTTCAGGACCATCTGGATCAGGGCCAGCAGCGCGATCGGTTCGATGCCGAACAGGATCGCGGCCAGATGAATCAGCGCCCGGATCAGCGGCCACATGATCAGGCCGAGCACGCCCAGGAACATCAGGCCGATCAGGATGAACAGGCCATAGGGCTCGACCCGGGCGAGGCCGTAGGCCAGCCGCGGCGGCAGCAGGCTGACGGCGATGCGGCCGCCATCGAGCGGCGGCAGGGGAATCAGGTTGAGTACCATCAGGATGGCGTTGATGAACACGCCGGCGGCGCCCATCAGCGCCAGTGGCATCGCGAAGGCGCTGCCGGGCATGGCCAGCGCGACCTTGATCATGCCCGCCCAGATCAGCGCCATCAGCAGATTGGCGCCGGGGCCGGCGGCGGCCACCCAGAGCATGTCCTGGCGGGGGCGGCGCAGGTTGCCGAAATTGACCGGCACCGGCTTGGCCCAGCCGAACAGGATGCCGGCGCCGCCCGACAGCTTGGACAGGATCAGGATGGCGGCGGGCACGATCAGGGTGCCGACCAGATCGATGTGCTTGAGCGGGTTGAGGGTGATGCGGCCTTCCATCTCGGCGGTGCGGTCGCCGAAGCGCAACGCCGCGTAGCCGTGCGCGGCCTCGTGCAGGGTGATCGCGAAGATCACCGGCAAGGCGAATACGGAAATCTTCTGTATCAGATTAAGTTCCAAAGATATTCCTTTGAATATTAAGGGATATCAAAAACCGATCCGCGCCAGATCGCCGGTTCCCGCGCGGATCAGTTCCGGCGCCGGGCCAGTCAGGTCGACCACCGTGGTCGGTTCCATGCCGCAATAGCCGGCCTCCAGGATCACATCCACGCGCGTGCCCAGGCGCTCGCGGATTTCGTCCGGATCGTTGAGCGGGTAATCGTCGCCCGGCAGTTGCAGGGTCATCGACAGGATCGGTTCGTCGAGCTCCGCCAGCAGCGCGGCGACCACCGTGTGCTCGGGCACGCGCAGGCCGATGCTGCTGCGCTTGGGATGTTGCAGCCGGCGCGGCACCTCGCGCGTCGCTTCCAGGATGAAGGTGTAACCGCCCGGCGTCGCCGCCTTGAGCAGGCGATATTGCTTGTTGTCGACCCGCGCGTAGCGGGCGATTTCGGACAGGTCGCGGCAGATCAGCGTGAAGTGGTGTTTCTCGTCGACCTCGCGCAGCGCGCGGATACGCTCCATGCCATCCTTGTTGCCGATCATGCAGCCGAGCGCGTAGCAGGAATCGGTGGGATAGACCATGACACCGCCGGCGCGCAGTAACTTGACCGTTTCGCGCACCAGGCGGATCTGCGGATTGTCCGGGTGCAGGTTGAAGAACTGACTCACGCCCAGTGCTCCCAGATCGGTCGGCAACGCTCCGGCAACGGCATCAGCCGGCCCAGCTCGCGCCCGCCTTCGCCAGGCGCGTGGAAATCGGAGCCGGCCGAGGCCGACAGACCGAATTCGACCGCCAGATCGGCGAACAACGGCACCTGATCCGGCGTATGGCTGCCGGTCACCACCTCGATGCCCTGACCACCGGCGGCCCTGAACTCGGCCAGCAGCAGACGCATCTTTTCCTTGCCCATGGTGTAACGGCCGGGATGCGCCAGCACCGCCACGCCGCCGGCGCCACGAATCCAGGAGACCGCCTCGGCCAGTCCAGCCCATTCGTGATGGACGTAGCCCGGCTTGCCCTTGACCAGATACTTCTTGAACACCGTCTTGACGTCCTTGACCACGCCACGCTCGACCAGAAAGCGGGCGAAATGGGTGCGCCCGATCAGCGCCCGGTTGCCGGCATGGGCATAGGCGCCTTCCAGCGCGCCGACGATGCCGAGCCGGGCCAGTTCGTCGGCCATGCGCCGGGCGCGCTCGCCACGGCCGCCGCGGTTGCGCGCCAGGCCGGCGGCCAACGCCGGATCGGCGGCATCGATGTCGAGCCCGACGACATGCACGGTGGCGCCGCCCCAGGTCACCGAAACCTCGACTCCGCCGATCAGCCGGATTCCGAATCGCCGCGCCGTTTCCCGGGCTTCGGCCAGACCGGACACCTCGTCATGGTCGGTCAGGGCGAGCACACCCACGCCCATGGCGGCCGCGCGCTCGACCAGCCCGGTCGGCGACAGCAGACCGTCCGAGGCGGTGGAATGGCTATGGAGGTCGTGAACGATCATGGTGGGGGCCGTTTGCCCGACTCGCGCCGATGGCGCGAGCGAAAATAACGGCGGATGGATTGAGGCGCGGGCCGGAATCATAGCAAAATGCCCGCCGCCCTTCCCTTACCATTACGCGCGCCACGTCCGGAACGGCGGCGCCGAGGCAGCAAACCGTGAAAATCCTGTTCGATCTCTTCCCCATCATCCTGTTCTTCGCCGCTTACCAGTTCGGCGAGGCCAATACCGAACTGGCGCGCTCCTGGCTGGCCCTGCTCGGCATCGAACTGGAAAGCGAGGCCAAGCCCGGTGTCTACCTGGCCACGCTGGTCGCCATCGTCGCCACCTTCATGCAGATCGGTTGGGTCTGGCTGCGGCACCGCAAGGTCGAGAACATGCTGTGGATCTCGCTGATCCTGATCGTGGTGTTCGGTGGCGCCACCCTGTTCCTGCACGACGAAGCCTTCATCAAATGGAAGCCGACCGTGCTCTACTGGCTGTTCGCGCTGTCGCTGGGCCTGGCGCCGATCCTGTTCGAACGCAACCTGATCCGGCTGATGATGGAAAAGCAGGTCAGCCTGCCGGAAGTCGTCTGGACCCGGCTCAATCTGGCCTGGGCCGGTTTCTTCACCTTCATGGGCATCGCCAACCTGTGGGTGGCGATGACCTTCTCCACCGACGCCTGGGTCAATTTCAAGATGTTCGGATCGATCGGCCTGATGATCGTGTTCATCATCGGCCAGACCTTCTACCTGTCCAGACACATCAAGGAGGAAGCGGAATGAGTCTGTTCTACGCGATCGTCGGCGAGGACGCGCCCGACAGCCTGGACAAGCGGCTGGCGGCGCGCCCCGCGCATCTGGAACGCCTGCGCGCGCTCCAGGCCGAGGGCCGCCTGCTGCTGGCCGGCCCGTTCCCGGCCATCGACAGTATCGATCCGGGGCCGGCCGGGTTTTCCGGCAGCCTGATCGTCGCCGCCTTCGACAGCCTGGACGACGCCCACGCCTGGGCCGAGGCCGATCCCTACGTCGCCGCCGGCGTCTATGCCAGCGTCAGCGCGAGGCCGTTCAAGAAAGTGTTGCCCTGATGTCCGACACCATCGCCGAAATGAAGGCGCGACTCGACGTCCTGGCCCCCGAGCATCTGGAAATCGTCGACCAGTCCGCCCTGCACGCCGGCCACGAAGGCGCCAGATCCGGCGGCGGCCACTATCAGCTCACCCTGGTCTCGCCACGCTTCAGCGGCCTTGGCCAGGTCGCCCGCCACCGCGCCGTCTATCAGGCGCTCGGCGATCTCATGAGCCAGCGCGTGCACGCGCTGTCGATCACCGCGTTGGCGCCGGAAGAACTCTGAACGCGAAATCGACTCCTTGCCTCCGGCGCTCGCGTTCCGCGAGCGCCATTCACATTCAACAACCCCGGGAATCCAGATGAAATCCAGCCTCGCCAGTCTCCTGACCGCTTCCGCGCTCGTCCTGCCCCTGTCCATGCCCACGGCGCACGCCGCCGAAATCGACGGCAACACGCCGATCGCGCGCGTCAACGGCGTCGCCATTCCGGTCATTCACGCAGCCTTCATCAAGCAAAGCCGGGTCAACCGAGGCGCCAACCCGGAGACGCTGACCGACGAATCGATCCGCGATGCCCTGATTTCGATGGAAGTCATGGTCCAGGAAGCCCTGCGCAAGAATCTGGACAAGGAGGCGAGCGTGGCCGCCGCGCTCGATCTCCAGCGCAAGGAATTGCTCAGCCAGGCGGCGGTCGAGGATTACGCCCGCGCCAACCCGGTCGACGAGGCACTGGTGCGCGCGGAATACGACAAGGCCAAGGCCGCCGCCGGCGACAACGAATACCGGGTGCGCCATATTCTGGTCGACAACGAGAAGGAAGCCCGGACCATCATCCAGACGCTGGCGCGCAAGAACAAACCGCCCAAGTTCGAGGAACTCGCCAAGAAGCATTCCAAGGACAGCTCCGCCCAGGAAGGCGGCGATCTGGGCTGGGTGCTGCCGGCCAATGTCGTCCCGGAATTCGCCAACGCGATGGTCAAACTGAAGAAAGCCGATTTCACCCGGATACCGGTCAAATCGGAGTTCGGCTGGCACGTCATCAAACTGGAAGACAGCCGCAAGCTCGAATTCCCCAGCTATGAAGAACTGCGCGGCCGCATCGCCGGCCAGATCCGGCAGCAGATGCTGCGCAGGTACATCAGCGAAGTCCGCTCCACCGCGCGCATCGAGCTGATCGGCAAGCCCTGACCCGGGCGCCGACCGCCCGCGCTATCGACATGGCGCGGGCGGTGTCCGCGTCACATTGCCGGGCGCATCAGCGCGGACAGGGTCGCGAAGTTGGTCAACGAGGACAGATGCGCCATGGCCAGCGCGTAGTGGCCGTTGCGCACGAAATCCAGCAATTCGCAGGACGGCAACGCGTCCAGACGGGCCTTGTCGACGCACAGCAGATTGCCCAGCAACGATCGATTTCCCTCGCTGGTCACCTCGGCGTTGAACGGAGTCAGCAGGTCCAGACGCAACAGATCGGCCAGGAACAGATTGGTGCGGGCATGGGCCAGCAGAAACTCATCCATGAACGCGCTGGCTTCCATCAGGGTTGGCGTCGGCGCGCCGTCCGGCTCGAACAGCGGCTCGCCATCATCGGCGCCGACCCCCTCGAACGCCATGTCCAGACCGAGCAGCAGGACATCGTCCCGATCGACCGCGACGAACGGATAACGACGCACGTAGGCCGGCACGTAATTGGCCGGGCGCCAATGGCCGGTCGCATCCACCCAGAGATTGCCGGTATCGGGAAAGCCCATCACCACCACCGCCATCGGCCGGCCACCCTCGTCGCGCGCGAACACGATCGGATAGGTCTTGGCCGCCTCCATGAATTCATCGACCACGATCGGACAATCCCTGAGGCCGGCGGCATAGCCGATATCCTCAGCGCGTTTCAGGCGCAGATCGCCGTGTTGTTCGCTGTCGAGGATCTCGACCTGGCGATAAAGGGGTCCGTTCATGTTGTCTCCAGTCGTTGGTTTCAATTCGGCAGCCAGGCTTTCAGCCAAGCATCGAGATTATCTTCCAACATCCAGTTGGACTGAATGTACTCGCGCAATGCGTCGCCACGCCGCGCCAGCGCGTCCGGATCGGCGACATGCTCGCGAATGGCGTCGACCCAGTTCTTGAACTTGTTGGGCACGCGCGTGACCGGGTAGGCGCCCTTGTAGGGCGTGATGTCGGTGCAAATCACCGGGTAACCGAGCACGCCATATTCGAGCAGACGCAGATGGCTCTTGGCATGGTTGAACGGCACGTCCTCCAGCGGCGCGACGGCGAGATCCAGGTTCAGGCTGGCGAGTTTGGCGGGATAGTCGTCAAGTTTCACCGGTGGGTGGAATTCCTTGATCAACGGCTTGAGCGACTCCGGACACATGCCGAAGAACACCCAGTCGACCTCATCCAGCGTCGCCTTGACCACGTCGATGATGACGTCCAGATCGCCATGGTGGGTGACGCTGCCGGCCCAGCCGACACGCAACCTTTCACCCTGACGGCGTGAAGGCGTGAGCTCGCCCCAGACCGCGCGCTCGATGAAGTTGGGCACGGCGACCACTTCGCCGGTATAGCCCCGGTATTCCTCGGCGAGATATTCGGTGGACACCACCAGCCGGTCGCACATGCCGACCCCCTTGCGGAACTGCTTGTGCAATTCCTTGTTGGCGACGAACTGGGACTTGCGCGGGTTCTTGATCGGCACGTTGGTGATCAGGTCATCGATCTCGAATACCCGGAAAGCCTTGCTGTGGCGGGTATAGCGTTCGAACAGGGCAAGCTGCTCCGGCGTCACCTGGCGTTGGACGACGATGGCATCCGGCGCCATGCGCAACACCTCGGGCACACTGATGTAGCTGCCGGTCTCCCAGCCCTGGACGCGGCCGGCGGCGATCAGCGCGCGCATCGGCGAGATGATGCGGTACTCGCCGCAGCCCATGCGGTCGGCCGGATGCGCCAGGATGCGCGGCCGCGGCCGCCATTCCGGATCCCAGGTCAGGGCGGGCGCGATCTCGATCAGCCCGGAGCGATCGTGCAGGCACAGGTTGCGGTTGAAATGGGGGTCGCTGGCGATCTGGCTCGGCCATTTGTCGTACATCGCCCGTGCCTCCGCCTGAAAGCGCTCCAGCCGCTCCTCGCGCTTGCGCTGTTCGACATTGCCGGTCTGGCTTACCGAGCCCTCGTGCAACAAGGTGGCGAACGGCGTCCACACCACCAGCAAGCCCTTCTCGCGGACCTTGAGACAGAGGTCGACATCGTTGTAGGAAACCCTGAACAGGGTTTCGTCGAGCCCGCCAACCTCGGCATAGAGGGAACGGGGAATCATCAGGCAGGCCGCGGTCACCGCCGAGAAATCCTGGACCAGTTGCGCGCGGCCGAAATAGCCGGGTGCCTCGCTGTCCTGTTCGATGAACAGATGATCGGCCGGCTTGCCGCCCAGGCCGAGAATGACACCGGCATGCTGGAGCAGGCCGTTCGGATAGAGCAACCGGGCGCCAACGATGCCGACTTCGGGACGCTGCGCGTGCGCGACCATCTCGTCCAGCCATTGTTCGTGCAGCACGGCGGTATCGTTGTTGAGCAGCAGGAGGTAATCCCCCCTCGCCTCGCCCGCCGCCATGTTGTTCATCGCCGAGAAGTTGAACGGATGCGGGTACGGCAGCACGCGCACTTTCGGGTGCGCCGCCATCCGGTCGAGATACGCGCGCGCCTCCGGCTCGGTGGTGCCGTTGTCGACCAGCAGCAGCTCGTACTCGCTGTACTCGGTCTTGCCCAGGAAACTGTCGACACAGCGCTTGATCAGGTCGGGCCGATCCTTGGTCGGCACGATCACCGAAACCAAGGGTCGCGCGCCATGCTTGTAGAACACATGGAAAGTGCCCGGCAACAGGCCGTCGCCAATCACCGCCGCCTGGCCGCACCGGTCCAGATGCGCCTGAAGCGCCTCCTTGCGCGCCGCCAGCACGTCCTCGGTGGCGCGCGTGCAATGGCCGCCCTCGACATGGCGGTGATAGAGCACATCGGCAATGTGGCCGATGCCGCCGGCGCCGACCCGTTCATAGGCCCGCATCAGCAAATCCCAGTATTCCACGCCCTCCATCTCGGGGCGGTAGCCCCCCAGTTCGACGAACAGCGCGCGTCGGGTCAGCATCAGACCACCGAACGAATACGGCGCGCTACGACACAGGTCGATGTTGAAATCAGGCTTGAAATACGGGTTGCCGCGCTTGCCCTCGGCATCCAGGCTGTCCTCGTCGCTGAAACAGACCGACCATTCCGGATGCCGCCCGATCTTGTCGGCGAAGGCGAACAGCGCATGCATGGCGAGACCGTCGCCGGATTCGAGCATGCCCACCCAGTCAGCCCGTGTTTCCGCGAAAGCCTGGTTGAGCAACGCCAGCGGCGATGCCTGGCCGATCTCCAGCCAATCGATGTTGTCGACTTCGTTGATCACTTCCGGCATCGGCGATTCGGCGACGATGGTCAGATGCCAGTTTTGATAGAACTGCCGCCCGAGCGCCTGGATCAGATCACCCAGACCCCATTCCATCTCCGTCCAGACGATGACTCCGATGTGGAAGCGCGGACGCCCGGGCAACCGTTCCAGCCGTTCGGTGATCCACTCCAGATCGCGCGACACCAGCGCATGCCCGGCCTGCCAGACCTCGTAGAGTTGCTCCGGAGACGGACGGTTCGCGGATGGAGACTCGGCGGCGGGCATGGGCGGCGCGGCCGTATCGATCCGTTCACGCGGCGGCGCGGCGGCGAGCAGCTCGCCATACACCCGGGCATATTCGGCCGCGCGTACCTCCACCGTGTGCCGGGCCTGAACCGTCGCCTGCGCGGCGCGCGCGATGGCCAGCCGGCGATCGGGATGATCGATCAGCTCGCACAGGGCGTCGTACCAGGCCCGTTCGGTGTTCGGAACCTTGATGCCGGTGATACCGTGCTCGACTTCCGCGTACGGCTCCAGATCGGAAAAAATGCCCGCCGCGCCAGCCGCCGAGTATTCCAGCCACTTGATGTTGCTCTTGCACCGGTTGAACGGGTTGTCCTCCAGCGGCGCCAGGGCGATATCGAACTCGAACTTGGGCAAGGTACGCGCGTACAGATCGTAATCCGGCACGAAATCCAGGGAAGTCACCGACTGGTACTTGCGCAGGCGCTCCGGCGTGATACCCATGCAAACCAGCTGGACCCGGCGGCCATAGCGCTTGAGCACCCGTTCGAGCGCCGACTCGATCAACGCATAATCGACACGATGCGTCAGGGTTCCGGTCAACGCGATGCGCACCGGGCCATCCCGCAGCGCCGGTTCCCGGTACAGCGTGGCGAACTCGATCGAATTGGCCAGCACGTACACCCGCTTCGGCCGCGCCACCGCGCGTAGCGCATCGGCCAGCGCCGGCGTGGAAACGATGACCGCGTCGACCCGGTCGATGACCGAGAGGATGAAGTCGCGGCTTCCTTGGGCTTGGCCATGAAGAGGATTGTCTGGCGGCAGATCGAACAACAGATCATCCATCTCGAATACCACCGGCAAGCCACTGCCGAGCAGGTACTCGACATACTCCCGATGTTTTTCAAGCACGTAATACCGCTGGAGGATGACCAGGCTGGCGTGCTCCAGCAATCCAAAATCACTGAAATGCCCTTCGCCGCTGGTTTTCGGCTTGACCGCCCAAATCAGCTCGAAGCCTGGGGAGAGTCGACGGAATGGCTGCGATAACCTGATCCGTGAGCACGCCCAGGCAACATCGTCGCCGGAATAGACCAGCAGCCGCCTCGCCATCTGCTCGGGTATCGCGGCCGCATGGGCCGACAGCAACGCGCGAGCGCCGGCATGATCCGGATTGCGAGCCAGGATCTCGCGCAGCAGCGCGACGGCTTCCTCGGGCTCCCCCAGATACGCCGGAGCGGGAACGTATTCCAGGATGGTCCTGGCGGCGCCAACCAGGAAATCATCCCGATGCGCGGCGACCCATTGCCGCATCACCGACATCGCCTTGTCGCCTCCGAACTTGCGGGCAATATCGAGCAGCCCATCACCGGTGAGCCAGCGCATCTGGTTGGCCTTGGCGAGCAGACGGATCGGCATCGGCCAGCGGTCGGACTGGAAAATCAGATCGTAAAAGTGCAAGTGGTCATAGCCGGAACGGTTGTCGCCAATCAACCTCTCCGTCTCGGCCTCGCCATGCTTGCGATAGTTGCCGAGTACCTCATGGATGTAGCAAGCGGGCCCCAGGCTCAGGAAGTTCATCCACAGGAACCAGTCGCCGACGTGATGCAATTGCGCGGGCGTGATGCCACCCGTCGCATCACAGATCGCCCGGCGAAACAGACAGATCGAATTGGTGATCCAGTTGTGCGCGAGCAGCACCGCCGAGTCGTCATATACGCCACTGGCATGATGCGGAATGGTGATGCGGATCTCGGCGCCATGGTTCACGGCGCCTGGCCGATCCACATACATGCGCCAGGCGGTGTAGGCGAAACCACACTCCGGATGCTGATCGAGCGCGGCCACGGTGCGCGCCAGGAAATCCGGCTGCCAATGGTCATCGGAAGACAGGACCACCACCAGTTCACCACCCACGAGGTCATAAGCCTTGTTCACACTGGCCCGTAGCCCAAGGTTGGTGTCGTTGCGCAGATAGCGAATCCTGGCATCGCGCGCGCCCCAGGCCCTGGCGAGGCTTTCCGTATCGTCCTCGGATGCATTGTCGATGACCAACACCGTGAAATCGGTGTAAGTCTGCGAGAGCACCGACCCCAGACATTCGTCCAGGTAGCGACCGTAGTTGTATGTGGGAATGATGATGCCGACCTTGGCGGCGGTCGCGGGTACGGAGACGGGTGTATCCATGCGGTTCCTAGCGGGTTCTTGCGTTTTCAGTTGTTTCCGTCGACGCCGCGTCCCGCCAGCGCTCCGACGGAATCGCGTAGATCACGGCGCCGGTGCCACACCAGCCATGCATGCGCATGAGAAAGCGGTAATCGGCGAGCGTTTCCATCAGGAACTCGGCGGTCCGCCAGAGCCCGTCGCGGTTGTGATAGACGGTCACGGCCAGGATCGGCCGCTGCTGGCGCAGCATTGCGGCGCCACCTTGCAACGCGTCCAGTTCCCCTCCTTCGAGATGAAGCTTCGCGAACGTGGCGGGAAAAGCCAGATCGTCCAGACGGCAGGCCGGCACTTCACCATCGACTCCAGCCATCAGGCGGGATGCCAGGCCCATGCCTTGGGCGAAGGTCCGAGTGCCAGCTTCCCCGGCCAGCGCGCACTCACGAACCTCGATCCGCGCCGCCTGATCGGAAGGCAGGCTAGCGACCCAGGCACGCAAGTGCGCGGCGTTGCATGGATCCGCCTCGACCGCCAGAACGGCACTGAAGTGACCGTCCATGATCGTCAGCCAGCGCGCGATGATCGACCCATGATGAGCGCCGGCATCCAGCATTGCCTCGTCTGGCCCGAGCGCGTTCAGGACTGGCTCGATGAAATAGCGATCGTCGATGCGCACCGGCGCGTTGCTGAACGACCATTCCTCGCGGGCGACCCGCCAGGCGAGAAACTGAAGATGAGCAGCGCGTGAACAGTCGTCATGCCAGCGGTCAAGAACGCCAGCGATGCGAGCCCGATCTTCCACGCCCAATGCCCCGGCGAACCAGCCGTTTCCCATGGGCAGACGGTCTGCGTAGGCTTCGAGCACGTCGTAGACCGGCACGACATTTCGCCAGCCAAGCTCGCTCAGCGCATCGTGGATGGGTTGATACGGCGCCGTGACCACGCACACCGCGATCAGGTGGGTATCTCGATCGGCGACCGGTGCCGCGCCTGGCGCGAACACCGGGATACGGCCCGCGAGCCGTGCCGAAGGCACGGACGAACGATCGAGCGCGTAGGCAACAGGAATATCCAGTCTGGCGAACAGATCCGCCGCGAGCAGGCCCAGCTTGCCAGCGCCATACAACACGAGGGGACGGTCAACCATTCGCGGTCCGAGATCGTTTCGCGATACCGCGAGCCGCGCGAGCAACTCCCGCGCCTGGCTTGAATCAGGTGGCGACGCGAAATTCAACGTCCTTCCTCCATCCGGCGCGCCCAACGCGCCAATCTGCGATCTTCCGGAAAATGGTCCCGGAAGTGGAATACCGAACTTTTCGTTTTCTCATACAAATAGTGTGGGCCGGACGGCATGTCGATCTCCTGCTCGTCATCGGAAAAACGCCATGCCTCGTCCCCTTGGCAGACCCGGAACCAGTCGGCCGGAGTTTCACCGAAGATTGGCCGGAAGTCGAATGAGCTGCGTTCGTCTCCAAGCACCACCTGGTAATGCTCTCGCAGGCGGTCAGCGGTATTGCCGATGGCGAAACGTCGGCGAACTTCCTCGGCCGCGCTCGTCGAAAGTCGCCGACGCTCACCAGGATTGGCTGCCAAGTAGTCCATTGCATTGGCGAAGGCAGCCGGGCCATCCACGATCAAACCGGTGACACCGTGCCTGACCAGTGCGCGCTCGGCTGGATTGTCCAGCACCACGGGCACCACGCCCATCGCCATCGCCTCCAGCAGCGCGTTCTCGGTGGTGCCGTAATGCAGCGGATTGAGCAGATAGGCAGCGACATCGAACCGGGCCAACTCGGCCGCCACATCGGTACGGTAACCGCGCAATTCCAGACGCGAGGACAAACCACGTGCCTGGGCGCCAGCCAGCAGCCCGGTTGCCGATGCTGGATCGCCCACCAGGATCAGCTTGAAGCCTGGCAGGCTTACCGCCGAGAGATATTCAAGCAAGTCCGGGTGCAGCTTGGCAAAATTCAGTGTACCCAGGTAGCCGACCCGCATTTCTTTCTCGACCGGGCGCTCGGGTACTGGCGGCAGATCGTCGAAGCCCCCGGAACTGTGCACCACGTCGATCCGTGCCCGGATGGGCGCGGCCAGGGTGGCAAGCCCAGGACTGGACCAGGAACAAGGCGAAGTGAACAGGAAGCGGTGCGGCGCGGCGGCAAATGCCGGGGGGATCACCGGCGGATGAAGGCCCGAGACGTGGCTCCAGACCAGCAGCCGCATGGCTGGCAGCTCCCCGCCCGCCAACCATGCGGCCACCTTCGGATGGTGCCACCACTCGACCTGCACGAGATCGGCGGCACGAACCAGCCGGTCCAGCTCGCCCCGCTCCGGGCAGACCACCAGTCGGCCGCCATGGGTACTCAGATGGTCCGCGAACTGGGTCTTCTCGGGCCGTTCCAGACAGGCCACCACATGGCGGATGCCATCTCGGCGGCGAGCCGACTCCGCCACCACGCGGGAGAGCACCTTGCCAACGCCCCCGCCCAGGTGGGCCGTGATATGTAGCAATTCAATCAATTTTTTTGCCGTGACAGGCGCGTGCTGGACTCGCTAAGTTGGAACAACCAACGCGAGCGCGAAAAATTGTCTTTTCAAGCTCGAAGATCATCCAGGGATGCCGGGTGGCTTAG
>DYFK01000027.1 GCA_020725265.1 Hydrogenophilus sp.
GCCTACTTCAACGACAGCCAGCGCCAGGCCACCAAGGACGCCGGCCGCATCGCCGGCCTGGAAGTGAAGCGCATCATCAACGAGCCCACCGCCGCGGCCCTGGCCTTCGGCATGGACAAGCAGGAAGGGGACCGCAAGATCGCCGTGTATGACCTGGGCGGCGGCACCTTCGACATCTCCATCATCGAAATCGCCGAGATCGACGGCGAGCACCAGTTCGAGGTGCTGTCCACCAACGGCGACACCTTCCTGGGCGGCGAGGACTTCGACCAGCGCCTCATCGACTACATCATCGAGGAGTTCCAGAAAGAGCAGGGCGTCAACCTGAAGGCCGACGTACTGGCCCTGCAACGCCTGAAGGAAGCCGCCGAGAAGGCCAAGATCGAGCTGTCCTCTTCCCAGCAGACCGAGATCAACCTGCCCTACATCACGGCGGACGCTTCCGGTCCCAAGCATCTGGTCATGAAGATCACCCGAGCCAAGTTCGAAGCCCTGGTGGAAGACCTGATCAAGCGCACCATCGAGCCCTGCAAGATCGCGATCAAGGACGCCGGCGTGAAGGTCTCCGACATCTCCGACGTGATCCTGGTGGGCGGCATGACCCGGATGCCCAAGGTGCAGGAACTGGTCAAGGAATTCTTCGGCAAGGAGCCGCGCAAGGACGTCAACCCGGACGAAGCCGTGGCCGTGGGCGCCGCCATCCAGGGCGGCGTGCTGCAGGGTGAAGTGAAGGACGTGTTGCTGCTGGACGTCACCCCCCTGTCCCTGGGCATCGAAACCCTGGGCGGCGTGATGACCAAGCTGATTCCCAAGAACACCACCATCCCCACCCGCGCCAATCAGGTGTTCTCGACGGCCGACGACAACCAGACCGCCGTCACCATCCACGTGCTCCAGGGCGAGCGGGAAATGTCTTCCGGCAACAAGAGCCTCGGCCAGTTCAACCTGTCCGACATCCCCCCGGCTCCCCGCGGCATGCCTCAGATCGAGGTCACCTTCGACATCGACGCCAACGGCATCCTGCATGTGAGCGCCAAGGACAAGGGCACCGGCAAGGAAGCCAAGATCACCATCAAGGCCAACTCGGGTTTGAGCGAGGACGAGATCAAGAAAATGGTGTCCGACGCCGAGGCCAACGCCGCCGAGGACCATAAGGCCTTCGAACTGGCCACCGCCCGCAACCAGGCCGACTCCATGGTCCACTCGGTCAAGAAGGCCCTGAAGGACTACGGCGACAAGGTGAGCGCGGACGAGAAGACCAGGATCGAAGCCGCCATCACGGAAACCGAGGCCGCCATCAAGTCGGGCGACAAGGCCGAGATCGAGGCCAAGACCCAGGCTCTGGCCGAGGCGTCCCACAAGCTCGCCGAGCAGATGTACGCCAAGGAGCAGGCGGCGGGTGGTCAACCCGGTGGTGACGCCGGCGGTGACACTGGCGCCCGGGCCGGCAGGAAGGATGACGACGTGGTCGACGCCGAGTTCGAGGAAGTCAAGGACAAGTAAGTCCGGTATCCCTGCCATGGTTCCGGCCCGATCCCCACGAGGGGGAGCGGGCCGGTTTCATTTCGGCGCGGATAGCCGTGTTTGCCGTACCCATTCGAACAGGCAGACGGCGGCGGCGGTGGCGACGTTCAGGGATTCGACGCGGCCGGGCATGGGGATGCCGAAAGCCCGCGCGCGTTCACTGAGCTGTTCGCCAACTCCGGCGCCTTCATTCCCGAAAATGAAACCGACCGGCCCATGCAGGTCGAGGTCGTACAGACTCGTGGTCGCGGCGGGCATGGCCGCATGCACCAGCCCGGGAAACGACTCGATGAGTTCGGGCAGATCCGATTCGTCATGGATGGCGACCCGGAACTGGGCGCCCTGGCCGCCACGCAAACATTTGGGCGACCAGACGTCGGCGCAACCACGCGACAGATGCACGGCATCGACTCCGGCGGCGGCGGCGACGCGCAGGATGGCGCCGACGTTGCCGGGGTCCTGAACATTGTCGAGCAACACGATGCAGGGCGCGGGTCCGGCTGGCCGCGCCGTCTCGATGGCGGGTCGGGTTGAGACAACCGCCATCAGACCGACCGGGGAATCGACGGTCGCGAGCGCGCCGAACAGGCGGTCGGGTAGTGCGGTCGCGGGCACTTCGGGCAGGCGCTGAAGCCAGTCGGCCAGTGGCCCGGTCAGCGCGCTTTCCGAAAACAACAGACGTTGCGCCGGGAAGCCGGCATCGAGCGCTTCCGTCAGCAGGTGCGGGCCGTCGATCAGGGCTGCCCTGGCCCGGCGCCGGGCCCGCCGATCCTGGCCGAGCGAGAGGACTTCCTTGAAGACCGGATTGTCGCGCGAGGAGATGATTTTCAGGGACATCGGGTTTTCACGGACATTGCCGCCTCATCGGCATGCGCCGACCGAGTCTTCCGCGCAAATTCGGCCATCCGGCCATTCCGCCTTACCCAGCCGGGCGCCGTCGAGACGGGTTCCGGTCAGCGTCGCGCTTTTCAGCACCGCGAAGCGGAGATCGGCATTGCTCAGATCGGCGCCGCTCAGATTGGCTTCGGCCAGATGGGCGCCGGACAGATTGGCGCCGTTGAGCCGGGCGTCGCGGAGGTCGACGCCCCGGGCATCGACATAGGCCAGATCGGCGCCGGCCAGATCGGCGCCGCGCAGCCGGGTGGTTTCCAGGATGGCATTGCGGGCCGGGATATTCGGAGCCGACAGACCGGTCTTGTCGCAGCCGCGCCAGTTCACCGATGCCGCCAGCGGAGCTTCGCAGTTGGTTTCGAACGCCTGGCGCAGGCCGACCTGGAGTCGGGTTTCCTCGGGGTCGTTCGTTTGCGCCCACCAGATCCCGATCCCGATCACCAGCAGCAAGGCCAACGCGATCAACAGGCTCCAGGGACGCGGGTGCCGGGTTTGCGCCGCCTGTAACAGCGCCTGGGTGCGGACATGGTCGCGCGACACCGAAAGACGCGCGATTTCGTCGGCGGCGGGATCGCGGATTTCCGGAACTTCGTCGGCGGCGGATGTGTGGCGCCAGCGTTGCCGTGCCTTTTCGCGCTCGTCGCGCCAGGACGGATCGTCGGCGGCCGGGAGGCGTTCGCCGGTACTGGGCCGGGGCTCGAACTGGCCGCTCTCGGCGATGCTCAGCCAGTCGGTCTCGTTCAGACTGATTTCCCAGGCGAGCGTGATGCGGCCGCTTTGCAGTGATTCCTCGATCTGTGGACCCGGAAACGGGCCATAGACCTTGCCTTCATGCCGGAGATACCAAAGTGGCTGTGTCATGTCCGCCTCGTTTGTGATCGGGTGGATTGTCCGAGCGGATCGCGCAAAAAAAAAGCCCGGTTGGAGAACCGGGCTGAAATCCACCAAAGGAGGAGGATGGAGGAGACAACACTGATAACGCTCAGGGAAATAAACGTTGGGATCAGTGTTATAAGAATTATCTAATATAGTTAATTGCCGATCAAGCTTGTCGGACATCGAAATGGCCATTTTTTTCTGGATCGCAGCGGCTGTTGTTTACGCGCCACACGCGGTTGGCTAACCTGCGATTTCCCTCTCAGTCCTGAAAGCAGGCAAAGACCATGAGCACCGTGAATACCTCGAAAATCCGGACCCTGGCACTGGTCGGCCATGGCGGCGCCGGCAAGACAACCCTGATTGAAAACCTGCTGGCCGCTGGCGGCGCGATTCCCGTCGCCGGGTCGGTGGAACGCGGTACCACGGTCTGTGACTACGATCCCCGGGAAAAGGCTCATCTGCATTCGCTCAAGGTCGCGGCCGCCCATCTCACGCATCGCGATTGTCTGGTTCATCTACTCGATACGCCGGGGTACCCCGATTTCATGGGCCAGGCGCTGTGCGCGCTGGATGCCGTGGAAACCGTACTGGTCGTGATCGACGCCCGCAAGGGCATCGAGCTGACCACGCACCGCATGATGCATTGGGCACAGACGCGCAAGCTGTGCCGCGCCATCGCGATCAACAAGATCGACGCGCCCGATGTCGATCTGCCGGCGTTGCTCGAGGAAATCCAGAGCGCGTTCGGACGCGAGTGCCTGCCCATCAACCTGCCGGCCGGCAACGGTGCCCGGGTGACCGACTGTTTCTTCAACCCGGGCGGCGAATCCGATTTTTCCTCGGTCGCCGATGCCCACCAGGCACTGGTCGATCAGGTCGTCGAGGTCGACGAGGCGTTGATGAATCTTTATCTGGAGCAGGGCGAGATCGAACCCGGCCAACTGCACGCGCCGTTCGAGCGCGCGCTGCGCGAGAACCATCTGGTGCCGGTGTGTTTCGTGTCGGCCACGACCGGCGCCGGCATACCGGAACTGCTCGACGTCATGGTCCAGCTTCTGCCCAACCCGACCGAAGGCAACCCGCCACTGTTCGTCAAGGGCGAGGGCGAGGACGCGCGTCCGCTGCGCGCCGAGCCCGATCCGGAAAAACACGTGCTGGCGCATGTGTTCAAGATCGAGATGGATCCCTATGTCGGCCGGATCGGGGTGTTCCGCGTGCATCAGGGCACGGTCACGGCGGATTCCGCGCTGTACATCGGCGAGTCGCGCAAGCCGTTCAAGGTCGGCCATCTGTTCCGGCTCCAGGGTAAGCAGCTGGAGCCGGCGGAGGCGTGCGTGCCGGGCGACATCTGCGCGGTGACCAAGGTCGATGATCTCGGTTTCGACGTGGTCCTGCACGACGCTCCGGAAGACGACCACATCCACATGAAGGCGCTGGAATTTCCGCATGCGGTGTTCGGGCTGGCGGTCAGCCCCAGGAAGAAGGCCGATGTCGACAAGCTGTCCGAGGTGCTGCGCAAACTGACCGCCGAGGATCCCGGCCTGCATGTCGAACACGATCCGACCACGCACGAAGCGGTGATCCGCGGTCTCGGCGAAATGCATCTGAAAAGCGTGCTGGAAAAGATGCGCGAACAGTTCCGGCTGGAGATCGATACCCATCCACCCAGCATCCCCTACCGGGAGACGCTGACGGCGCCCGCCGAAGGCCATCACCGCCACAAGAAGCAGACCGGTGGCGCCGGCCAGTTCGGCGAGGTCTTCCTGCGCGTCGAACCGTTGCCGCCGGGCGGCGGGTTCGAGTTCGTCGACGCGGTCAAGGGCGGCGTCATTCCCGGCCAGTTCATTCCGGCGGTGGAGAAGGGCGTGCGGCAGGCCATGGCCACCGGCGTGGTCGCCGGCTATCCCATGCAGGACATCCGGGTCACCGTTCACGACGGCAAGAGCCACAGCGTCGACGGCAAGGAAGTGGCGTTCATCAGCGCCGGCAAGCGTGCTTTCATCGAGGCCGCGATGCAGGCCAGGCCGATCGTGCTGGAACCCGTGGTCAACATCGAACTGACCGTGCCCGAGGCGTTCATCGGCGATGTCAGCGGCGACCTTTCCGGCCGGCGCGGCCAGATCACCGGTCACCAGAGTGGGCGCGGCGGCATGCTGGTGGTTCAGGGCCAGGCGCCATTGGCCGAACTGGAGAACCTGCAATCGCGCCTGAAGGCGCTGACCGGCGGACAAGGCTCCTATACCCTCGAATTCAGCCACTATCAGCAGGTGCCGCCGAACGTCCAGCAACAACTGGCGGCACGTCACCAACCGGTGTCCGACGAGCAATAACCGGTCATGGCCGGTACCCCGGCCAACCGGCCGGGGTTTTTCGGCGTGGTGGTTTGCGTCATGATGCGCGGCGCGACATCCGATTGTTCAATACACGAGTAGAGTTCTCATGAGGCTTGCCCGGATAGTGCCGATCCTGCTCCCGCTCGCGATGGTGGGAGCCTCCGCATTCGCCCAGAACGTGCCCGGCGGCTTGTTGCCGGGCCAGATCGAGAAACAGTTCCGGGAGCCGCCGACGCCGCGCCCGGCGCCACTGGCCCAGCCGTCCTCGCCGCCGCCGGTTTCGAGCGTGCCGGCCGGTGCCGAGAGCGTGCGCTTCAGGCTGGAACGGGTCGAGCTGGAAGGGCTCGATTTCGTGCCCGCCGGCCGTTTCGATTCGATGCTCCGCGTCGAGGCCGGCAAGGAGATTTCCATCGTCGACCTGTACGCGCTCGCCGACCGACTGACCGCCCGGTTGCGCGCGGACGGCTATCTGCTCGCGCGGGTCATCGTGCCACCGCAGGACATCGCCGATGGAGTCGCCCGGCTGCGCGTGATTCGCGGTCATGTCGCGGCGGTCCGGATCGTTGGCGACGTTGGCGAAGGCGCCGCCCGCATCGGCAATTACGCCGAACGGATCCGGGCCACGAAACCGCTCACCGCTACCGCGCTGGAACGCTACATGCTACTGATCAATGATCTGCCCGGCGTGTTCGCCACCGCGACCCTATCGCCCTCGCGCCTGGAAGCGGGCGCCGCCGACCTGGAAGTGCGGGTGCAACGCCGCAAGTGGAGCGCCGGAGTGTCGGTCGACAATCGCGGTGGCGGCTATCTGGGCGACTGGCGGGTGATCGCCGACGCGGCGGTCGCCGACCTGCTGCGCGAGGGCCAGAACAGTTCGATCAAGGTGGTGGCCAGTCCCGGTGGCGAACTCGCCTATCTGGCCGCGCAGCACGAGGAACCGATCGGCGGGGAGGGCGGACGTCTGGGCATCAGCCTGACCGCGACCCGCGCCGAACCGGACGAACGGACCTTCATTCCGCTCAATCTGGAAACCCGTTCGCAAGCGCTCGGACTGACCTACAGCCATCCGCTCAGGCGTGGCCGGCACGACAACCTCGGCGTGCGCGCCGGCCTGTCGCTGCACAATGGCGAGGAATCGGTATTCGGCATCCGCGACCGCCAGGACAAGCTGCGTTCACTGCGTCTGGGCGCGACCTGGGATGCCGTCGATGCCTGGCGCGGCACCAATCTGGTCGACGTCGAGCTGAGTCGGGGATTGTCCGGCCTGGGCGCTTCCGGCAACGGCGATCCGATGCTGACCCGCGCGGATGGCAAGGTCGATTACAGCAAGTTCGCGTTGTTCGCCGCGCGCGTTCAGGATTTCTCGGCCAACTGGTCGCTGCTGGCCGCGTTGTCCGGCCAGTACGCGTTCGACAACTTGCTGGCCTCGGAACTGTTCGGTTTCGGAGGCGAGCCGTTCGGGCGTGGTTATGATCCATCCGAGCTGGTCGGCGATCACGGCCTCGCCTTCAAGGCCGAACTGCGTTGGCGCGGCCTGGCGCCGGTCGCCGGCGGCATGCCCATCCGTGTCCACGGCTTTTATGACATCGGCCGCGTCTGGCGACGCGATGCCATGCCGGCCGACGCGCGGGATTCCGCCGCCAGCATCGGCCTGGGCGCGCGCGTCGAAGTCAAACGCGATGTCTCGCTGTCGATCGAGGTGGCCAAGCCGCTGACCCGTGATGTCGCCTCGGAGGGCGATCGTTCACCGCGTCTGTACGTCGGCCTGTCGGCGCGCATGTAGAGCCGGCCAAGCGAACCATAAGGATGAGGAAAAACACCATGCCGACCACGCAAACCCGATTCCGACGCCGGCGCGACTGGCGCCTGAATGCCCTGACCGCCGCCTTGTGCGCGGCCGGTTGCTTCAGTCCGCTGGTACAGGCCGCGCCGACCGGTGGCGTGGTGCGCGCCGGCGATGCCCGCATCGAGCAGCAGGGCAACCTGACCCGGATCGAACAGACCAGCGCCCGCGCGATCATCGACTGGCGCGGTTTCGACGTCGGCGCCGCCGAGGCGGTGCGCTTCGACCAGCCATCGTCGCGGTCGGCGACGCTGAATCGCGTCACCGGCGACCAGCTTTCCCGGATCGATGGCCGGATCAGCGCGGACGGTCAGGTTTTCCTGGTCAATCCAAACGGCGTGATCTTCGGCGATGGCGCCAGCATCGACGTCGGCAGCCTGTTCGTCAGCACCGCCAACATCGCCAATCCGGACTTCATGGCCGGCCGCCTGAAATTCGATCAGCCCGGCCGGCCCGACGCCAGCATCCGCAACGCCGGCACGATCACCGCCGCCGAGGGCGGCCTGGTCGCCCTGGTGGCGCCGCATGTGCGCAACGACGGCGTCATCGCCGCGCGCCTGGGCAAGGTGGCTCTGGCTGGCGGCGATCGCTTCACGCTGGATCTGTACGGCGATCAGTTGATCCGTCTGGAAATCGGCGAGGCCGATGCGCGCGCGCTACTGGAAGCGCAACCCGGCCGCGTCGACCAGTCCGGCCGCATCGAGGCCGACGGCGGCCAGGTGGTACTGGTCACCGCCGCCACCGGCAAGCGCGCCCTGGATGGCGTCATCAACCTCGATGGCATCGCGCAGGCCGACAGCGTACGCGAGCAGGGCGGTCGCATCGTTCTGGAAAGCGCCGGCGAGGTCCGCGTCAGCGGTGAATTGCGCGCGCGCGGTCTTGGCGAGGGTGAGGTGGGCGGCGTCATCGATGTGCGCGGCGAGCGGATCACGTTGGCTGGCGCCCGTGTCGACAGCAGTGGCCAGGCCGGCGGCGGCCGGGTTCACGTCGGCGGCGGCTGGCAGGGCGGCGAGGGCCGTCGGGCGCGCGAGGTCGACGTCGACACGGGCAGCCGCCTGCATGCCGACGCGCTCGGTCGCGGCGATGGCGGCGAGGTCGTGGTCTGGGCCGATGGCCGTACCGGCTATGCCGGCACCATCACGGCGCGTGGCGGCGAACAGGGTGGCGATGGCGGCCGGGTCGAGGTGTCCGGCCTGGTCAGACTCGATTTCGCCGGCCATGTCGACGCCGGCGCCAACCTCGGCCTGGGCGGCCTGCTGCTGCTCGACCCCGACAATCTGCTGATCGGACCGGCGGAAGCCGCCGTGATCGCGCGCATCCTGCGCACCGGCACCACCACCCGCCTGCAAGCCAACGAGGACATCGAGATCAACGCCGCCATCGACGGCCGCGGCGGCCGCGCCGGCGGCGGCCTCGACCTGGAGGCCGGCCGCGACATCCGGATCAATGATTACATCGTCACCCGGGATGGCCGCGTGCGCCTGTACGCCGGCACCGGCACCGTCACCGTGGCGCCGGACAAGGCGGTGTTCGCCGGCGGCGGCGGGATCGACATCGTCACCGGCGGCTCGCTCGACGCCGGTGCGTTGCTGACCAGCGGCGCCCTGTCGCTGACCTCGACCGGCGGCGCCGTGCGCGTCGGCGCGCCGATCGAGGCCGGCAACGGCGATCTGGTGGTGCGCGCCGCCACCGATGTCGACATCGACGCGCCGGTGGTCAATCTCCGTTCCGGCGCCAAGGTCGATATCGAGGCCGGTGGCGACCTGCGCGTTTCCGCCCAGATCGACGGGCTCGATGGCGTGAGTGGCGGTTCCGCGCGTCTGGTCGCCGGTGGCGATCTGACCCTGTCGAGCTGGGTCGCGACCCAGGACGGCGCGGTCACCGGCCAGTCGGGTGGGCGCATCGTGGTCGGCGCCGACGGTGGCGTGCTCGCCGGCAATGCGCCGGTATCGCTCGATGCCGGCGAAGACCTCGAATTGCACGGTATCGTCCATTCGCTGGGTGCCGTCGCCTTGCGCTCGCGCGACGCCGGCGTCGTGCTCGGCGCGCCGTTCCTGGCCGACAGTGGCGCGCTGACGGTGACGGCCGGCCTCGATGTCAGCGTCGACGCGCCGGTGCTGACGCCGCGCTCCGGAGCGCCGGTCCACATCGAGGCCGGTCGCGATCTGCGGGTGAACGCGCAGATCGACGGACTCGGCGACCAGACCAGCGGCTCCGTCACGCTGAAGGCGGGGCGCGATCTGATCGGCAACGCCTCGGTGGCGACCCGCGACGGCGCCATCGACGTTCGCGCTGGCGGCCAGGTCTGGCTCTCGCCGGAGACCGGCCTGCATGCTGGCTCGGCGCCGATCACGGTGCGTGGCGTCTCGGTCCGTACCGGCATGCTGGATACCAGCGGTGCGCTCGACGTACAGGCAACCGGTGGCGATCTGGTCATCGGCGGCGCCATGCTGCTGGGTACCACGACCCAAATCCAGACCAGCGGCAATCTCGATATCCAGCAGCCGATCGTCATGGCCGATGGCGCCTCGCTGACCCTGAGCGCCGAGCTCGATCTCGGCGTGCGCGCGTTCCTGCGCGTTTCCGGCGTTGGCGCCATCCACCTCGCCGGTGGCCGCGATGTCCATCTGGACGCGCCGGTGTTCAGTGACTTCGGCGCGATCTCGGTCACCGCCGGCCGCGATGTCACCGCCGGATCGAATGGCGGCCTGTACGCCGGCTCCGGTCCGGTCGGTATCGATGCCAACCGGAACCTGACCGCGCCGGTGGTCATGACCGGCGGGCCCATCACCCTGACCAGCGCGACCGGCTCGGTCGATCTGGCCGGTCAGGTGCGTGGCGCCGGCGCGCCGGTCGCCATCTCCGCGCCCGGCGCCATCACGATCGGCCAGCCGGTGGTGATCGGTAACGGCGGCAGCCTGAATCTGAATGCCGGCGGCAATCTGACGGTCAACGCGCAGTTGCGCGGTGGTGTCGCCAGCCGCATCGAAGCGGATGCCGGCGGCGCGATCCAGGTCAACGACGACATCGCCGTCGACAGCGGCTGGATCCGCCTGTTCGCCGGCAATGAGCTCGGTTTCAGTCTGGGCGGCGGCGCCTATGCCGGCGCCGGCGGCATCCACCTCTACGCCGGCGGCAACCTGACCACCGGCAATCTTTCCGCCGCGGGCGGCGCCAGCCTGACCAGCGATGGCGCCTTGCGCGTCGCCCGGCCGATCGGTGCCGACGTCGGCGCGCTCGATCTGTACGCGGCCGGCAGCCTGTGGATCGACGCGCCCATCGCCAATGTCGGCGGCGGCCTGAGCGCGCGTTCCGGCGGCGATCTGTTCGTCAACGCCCAGATCGACGGCATCGGCACGTTCCTTTCGCTCGATGCCGGTGGCAGTCTGTACGTCGATGACGAAGTCGCCAGCGCCAATGCGCCGTTGCAGGCGCGCGCCGGCGGCAGCGTGCATCAGACCGCCAACGGCGTCGACGAATACGGCGCTCCGCTGACCCGGCAACTGCGTTCCGGCGACGCGCCGCTGACCGTGATCGCCGGCGGCAATCTGACCACCGGCTCGATGGTCACCACCTCGACCCTGGACGTGATTTCCACCGGTGGCCATATCCATATCGCCACGCCGATCTACGAAACCACCGGCGATACCCGAATCCTGGCGGCGGGCGACATCCGCGTGAACCAGGTTGTCGCCAACAACACCTCGGGCGCCGATCTGTTCATGCAGGCCGGCGGCAATATCCACGTCGATGCCAAGATCGGTCCCTGGGATCGCAGCGACGCCACCTATCCGACCCTGAACCGCGATGCCACGCCGGGCGGGCGGATCACCCTGATCTCCGCGGGCGACCTGCTCATCAACCAGGAGATCGCGACCTATCTGGATACCCTGACCGGCATCGACGATGCCGCCATCTCGCTGACCTCGACCGCCGGCGGAGTCCACCTGGCGCCCAACCTCAAGGTGGTTTCCGACGGCGGCGCGATTTCCGTCCGTTCACATGCCGACCTGGAAAATGGTCCGGCCATCACCGTGTTCGATGTCGCCCATCTGAACGCGGCGCCGACCACCGGCTATTTCACCACCGGCGCGTTGTCGCTGACCTCGACAGGCGGCGATGTCCACATCAACCAGATCATTCCCAATACCACCGGCTCGGTGACCATCCGCGCGGCCGACGGCTTGTACATCAACCAGCGCATCTACACGGCGGACGGCGACATCAATCTGTACGCGGGCGCGGGCGGCATCTGGCAGAACCCGATGGCCGATCCCGAGCCCGACGCGAACCTGAACACCACCAGGATTTCCGACATCGACCCCGCGCGGGGCAACCTGTACATGGAAGCGGTCGGCGACATCCGGCCGCAAGTCGTGCGCGCCGATGGAACGCTGACCATCAAATCGACCGCGGGCGCCATCATCGGCGGCGAGATCGGGAGCAGCCGGGACAGCGCCGCGGTCAATCTGGGCATGCCATCCAGCGTGCGTCTGGCGGGTTACACCGGCATCCATGGCTTCAATACCACGTCCTCGTCGGATGTCGCGGCGATTTCCAGCGTCGGATCGGTCACCGGCCTGGGGGTCTATCAACCGGGCAATCTGCTGATCATCGCCGGCCAGGACATCGTCAATCCGAGTGCCTCACTGGGGCATGCCGCCAGACTGTACGCCGGCCGCGACATCACGCTGTCCGGCTTCGTCGCCATCGATTTCGAAGCCCGCGCCGGCGGCGATTTCACGGTCACCGGCAACGCGTTGGCCAATGATGGTCCTACCTACTTCTATAACCTCGCCGGTTCGATGGATGTCAGCGCGGGCACGGATCCCTTCACCGGCCTGGGTGGCGTGACCGTCGCCGGTGTCAACGCGCCGACCTGGGGTGGGGCTACGCCGGGAGGCGGTGACATCACGTTCAATACCAGCGGTGGCAATAGGGTGCTCTGGGTCAGCGGCGATGGCGGCATGATCGCCAACGCGACCGGCAACATCACGTTGCCGATCACGCACGTTTCCTATGCCCTGGATTTCATCAACCACGACTTCTGGGCATCGACGCTGTCCCAGCAAATCACCCAGCCGTTCGATCTGCATGCCGGCGGCGACATCTCGCTGCAACGCTTGCAAACCGTCGGCGTGGTGTCCATGGTCTCGACCGGTGGCGACATCCAGATCGATCACACCATCGGCGCCCATGTCACGGTCGATCCCACCCAGGGCTGGAATCCGGACGACCTGGGCGTGGCCAGCCTGTACCTGCGCGCCGATCAGGGCGACATCCGCATGCATGAGGCGCGCGCCGAGGGCGACATCACCATCGCCGCGCCGAACGGCACTGTCAGCTTCCTGGGTGGCCTGAACGGCATCGAGGCCGGCGGCAACCGCTCGGTCACCGATTCCGGTGGCGCGGTCGTCGTTGGCGCCAGCATCGACGCGACGCCTGTTAACCGGATTCCGGGGCCGATTGCCGTGGCACCGGCGGTCGCGGTCGGCCCGACGCTGGCCGGCGGGCCCGGTGGCCCGGTGCCGGGAGCCTTGCCGCCGGGGGCGCCGGCGGCGCCGCTGTTCGCCAACGCGGGGCCGGGCGCCACGCCAGGCGCGCCGACGCCGAGCGGTGCCGGGACCGGACCGGTCGGTCCGACCGGGGCCACGGTCAGCGCTGGCACGCCTGGCGCGATCGGCGCCGGCGCGACGACCACACCGGGCGGTCTGGCGACTGGCGCCGACAGTTTTGGCGAGATTTTCGTCGCCGATTCCGCCGTCGAACAACCGGCGCGATCCTCCGAACAGACCGGCACGGAGACCGCCGAAGCCGCCGAGGGTGGGGCCAGTGCCGAGGAAACCCAGCTCGCCGATTCGTCGTCGGCGGAGGAACGCGGCGAGGGTGCGGCCGTGCTGGCCGCCATCGAGGAAGACGACGAGGAACGCCGGAAACGCGAGTCTGGCGCCGCGCCGCTCGATGCCGCCTATCTGGCCTTCGCCGGTGGCCGGGGGGATGCCAGGGAGAAGGACTTCGGCCGTGGCGACCCGGTCGAGCTCAATCGTGTCCGGCCCTGAGCGCGCGCGCCGCCGGCCGGGCCGATGGCGCCGGCTGGCCGGTGTCGCCGCGCTGGCCATGGGGATGGCGCTGGAGCTGGCGCCGGCCAAGGCCGCCGAGCCGCCGGCCACGCCGATGTTGCGCGTGGAAACCGGCATGCATACCACGCTGATCCGCCGCATTCTGGTCGACGCGCCGCGCGACCGCCTGATCACCAGCTCCGACGACAAGACCATCCGCGTCTGGCAGATGCCGGAACAGCGCCTGGTCTCGGTCCTGCGCGTGCCCATCGGCCAGGGCCATGAAGGCCAGGTGTTCGGCATTGCCCTGTCGCCGGACGGCAAAACCCTGGCGGCCGGCGGCTGGACCGGCTGGGATTGGGACGGCACCGCCTCGATCTATTTCTTCGACATCGCCAGTGGCGAACTGGTCCGCCGGATCGGTGGCTTCCGCGACGCCATCCACGCGCTGGCCTGGGCGCCGGACGGCCGCCATCTCGCGGTCGGCCTGCAAGGCCGGGCGGGCCTGGACATCCTGCGCGTGGCCGACGGCAAGGTCGCGGTCAGCGATCTTCAGTACCGCGACAAGCTGACCGACCTGGCCTTCGATCCCGCCGGCCGCCTGGCCGCGGCTTCGCTCGACGGCATGGTCCGGCTGTACGACACGGGCTTCAAGTTGATCGGCAGGCGCGTGATCCCCGGCGGCGAAAAGCCGATCTCGGTGCGCTTCTCGCCGGATGGCGGCAAGCTGGTCGTCAGCTTTCTCGATACGCCGACACTGGCCGTGGTCAGCGGGCGAGACCTGAATCTGGATTTCCATCCCAGGCTCGACGAACCTGGCCAGAAAACCCTGTTCAGCGCCGCCTGGTCGTTGGATGGCCGTTATCTGTACGCTGCCGGCGATCTGCCCGGCGCCGCCCGCAATCCGGTCTACCGCTGGCGCGGCGGCGGCCGGGGCAGTGTGGAGCGAATACCGGCCGCGGTCAGCCGGATCACGGAAATCCAGGCCATGCCCGGCGGCCGCATGGTTTACGCGGCGGAAGACCCGGGGTTCGGCGTGCTTGGCGCGGATGACGCGCTGGTTGGCTTCAAGTCGCCGGACATTCTTGATTTCAGCGACTCCCACGGCCAGTTGCTGATCTCCGCCGACGCCGCCGTGGTCCGCTACCCGATCCGTCGCGGCGAACCCGCCTCGCGCGTCTTCGCCGTACTGGAAGGTACCGGCAACGAGCCGACCAAGGAGATCAAGACCAAGCTCGAAGGGCCGCGCCTGCAAGCGTCCGGCATGCGCGTGGAAGGCTGGCGGAACGGTTTCTCGCCCCGGATCAACGGCAAGGCCCCGAAACTCGACGATTACGAGATGGCGCGCGGCTACGCGCTGACTCCCGATGGCAAGTCGGTGCTGCTCGCCACCGAATGGGCGCTGCGTCTGCTCGACGCCAACGCCCGTGAACGATGGCGGGTCAAGCTCGCGGCCGTGGCCTGGTCGGTCAACGTCAGCCGCGATGGCCGCCTGGCGGTGGCGGCGCTGTCGGACGGCACCCTGCGCTGGTACCGCATGCGCGACGGCAAGGAAGTGTTCGCCTATTTCCAGCATCGCAACGACGAGGACTGGATCG
Organism: Hydrogenophilus sp.; assembly: GCA_020725265.1. Taxonomy (GTDB): domain Bacteria; phylum Pseudomonadota; class Gammaproteobacteria; order Burkholderiales; family Thiobacillaceae; genus PFJX01. The sequence goes on from DYFK01000027.1 coordinate 15,128, forward strand.
CCTGGCTGCCGGATGGCCATTACATGTCATCGATCGAAGGCGACAACCACATCGGCTGGCACCTGAACCGGGGCCGCGACGCCCCCCCGGACTTCTTCCACACCGTCCAGTTCGACCGCGTGCTTTATCGGCCAGACCGGGTGGTCGGCGCTTTCCGGATGGAAACCGGGGCGCCCGGCAAACCGCCGGCATCGGCGTTCGACATCGCCCGCATCCACGAAATCGCGCCGACCCGGCTGCGCCTGCGCCCCGGCGGTATCGAGACCCGGGGCGGCCAGAGTCTGCTGCGACTCGACATCCTTGGGGAGAAAGGCGCGCGCAAGACCCTGGATCTGGCCATCTTCGTCAACGGCATCCCGGTCACGCCCGCGCGCGAACGCGAACTGAGCCCGACCGAAAGCGAGCGTTTCACGCGCAGCGTCAGTCTGCCGCTGTTCCAGCGCGAGAACGAAATTCGGGTGGAAGCCTTCAACGGACTTTCACTGGGCGTCGCCGAGACCTATCTTTCCCTGCCGGAAGCCTTGCCGCGCAAGACACCGGTCGGCAACCTTTATCTCCTGGCCATCGGCGTCAACGATTTTCCGGCGCTCAAGGAAGGCACCAACCTTCTCTACGCGGCGCGCGATGCAGAGGAAATCACGCGCGCTTTCAAGGAATATGGCGCTGGCCACTTCCGTCGGGTGCATTCGCGGCTGATCAATGACAACACTCCGGAAAAGCCGACGCGCGCGGCCATACTCGATGCCCTGAGCTTCATCGAACAGGCGGAGGCCGCCGATACCGTGGTCGTGTTCCTGGCCTCGCATGGCATCAGCGACCGCGCTGGCAATTACTACTTCGTGCCCCGCGATGCCCGCCCGGACGATCTCGCGCGCCTGGAAAAAGGCGGTGAAATCCGGTCGCTGATCCCCTGGACGGCGTTCTTCGATACTTTCCGCAAGACCGCCGGACGGCGTCTTCTCATCGTCGACACCTGCCAGGCCAGGAATATCGAGGGCCGGTTCGAGTCGCATTCGCTGATGAAACGCTCCTCGGCTTCGCTGTTCTCCCTGATGCTCGCCTCCAAGGGCGACGAGGAATCCCAGGAATTCCCGGACTCCCGCCACGGCCTGTTCACCTACTCGCTGCTGACCGCGCTGTCGGACGAGAACGATCGCAACGGCGATGGCTATCTTTCCCAGACTGAATTGTTCGAGGCCGCCGCGCGCATCGTCGAAAAGCACCGGGATCGCGAGATCGGGCCGCAAACGCCGCAGTTGGTTGCGCCGCCGCCGTTGCGTGAACTGCCGGTCGCGCGTTTGCGCCAGGGCGCGTGAACGGAGTGAGGGGTGCGCTGCCGGGATCCCGCCCCTGGCGGGATGTCGTTTCAGCTTGACCTGAGCGGGTGCATCGCGCAGCATGCGGGCCGATGTTCAAGATTCCCTTTCCGCGGGCCGCCGCCCGCGTCTTCTCCCAGGTTTCCCAGTGCTTGTCGGTGTCCGGCCTCGGCCGTCGTTCCGAACACGGCGAACAGATGGAAATCTGTGGTGGCGACGTCGGTTGGAAAAGCGCGCCGAAATGGAAAAAGCCTGGTAAATCGTTTGATTTACCAGGCTTTCTGGATGTCTTGGTGCCCAGGAGAGGACTCGAACCTCCACGCCCTTGCGAGCGCTAGGACCTGAACCTAGTGCGTCTACCAATTCCGCCACCTGGGCCAAGAAGACGCGCATATTAACGATCCATTCGAATTCATGTCAACGAAAAAAACATCACGAAACAACCCGAAACCCACCGACCAGGTGGTCCCGGAAACCCCCTCGCGTGGCAAGCCCGCGCGTCGCGGCCAGAAAGCATTGCGTTGGCAGGATCCCTTCCTGGAACGCGAACGCGCCAAATACGGCCAGGCCATGCCCAGCCGGGAGTTCATTCTTGATCTGCTGACCGAGGCGGGCGGCCCGGTCGATGCCGACGAGTTCGCGGCCAGGCTGGGCATCGAAGCCGAGGAGACGGATGCCTTCAACATCCGGCTGCGGGCGATGCAACGTGATGGCCAGATCATGCTCAACCGGCGTGGTGCCCTTTGCCTACCGGAAAAGATCGAGGTCAAGAGCGGGCGGGTCGAAGGCCATGCCGATGGTTTCGGGTTCTTCATACCCGACGATCATTCCGGCGACATGTTCCTGCAAGAAAAGGAAATGCGCGGTGTCCTGCACGGCGATCGCGTCATGGTCCGGGAGCATGGCGTCGACCGGCGTGGGCGCAAGGAAGGCAAGGTGGTCGAGGTATTGGAGCACGCCAATTCCAGTCTGGTCGGCCGTCTCTACCGCGAACGCGGTTACCAGTGGGTGGTGGCCGAGAACAAACGCATCAGTCAGGACATCCTGATTCCCGATCACGCGGATCTAGGTGCCAGTTCCGGACAGGTCGTCATGGTCGAGATCGTCGAGCAACCGACCAAGCACGCGCCTCCAGTTGGCAGGGTGGTCCAAATCCTGGGCAATTACGCCGATCCGGGCATGGAGATCGAAATCGCGTTGCGCAAGCACGACCTGCCACATGAGTTTTCGCCGGCTGTTCAGGCGCAGGCCAGGAAACTGCCGAAAGGAGTGACCAGGAAGGATCTGGCCGCCGATGCCGGTCTTGCGCGCGAGGACATCCGCGATCTGCCTCTGGTCACCATCGATGGCGAGGATGCACGGGATTTCGATGATGCCGTGTATTGCCAGCCGGAAGGGCGTGGCTTCCGGCTCTGGGTGGCGATCGCCGATGTCTCGCATTATGTGAAGCCCGGTTCCGTGCTCGATCAGGATGCTTATGATCGCGGTAATTCCGTCTATTTTCCCCGCCGCGTGATCCCGATGTTGCCGGAGGAATTGTCCAACGGCCTGTGTTCGCTGAATCCGGAAGTGGACCGGCTGTGCATGGTCTGCGAGATGGAGATTTCCAGTTTCGGCAATATCAAGAAATACCGTTTCTATCCGGCGGTGATGCATTCCAAGGCGCGACTGACCTACAACCAGGTTTGGGACTGGCTGTCCTCCGGAGAGGCGCCGGCGGAACAGGAATGGGTGATGCCGTATCTGCAAGCGCTGTACAGGTTGTTCAAGGTTTTGCTCAAGGCGCGTTTCAAGCGTGGCGCCATCGATTTCGAGACGCTGGAGACCAAGATGTTGTTCGACGAGCACGACAAGATCGAACGCATCGTGCCCTCCGCCCGCAATGACGCCCATCGGCTGATCGAGGAGTGCATGCTGGCGGCCAACGTCTGCGCGTCCGAATTCCTGCAGAAGCGCAAGCACGCGGCGCTTTATCGGGTGCATGAAGGGCCGACCCCGGACAAGCTCAAGGCGTTGCAGGAATTCCTGGCCGAATTCGGCTTTTTCCTGACCGGCGGCGACGATCCACACGCCAAGGATTACGCGGAACTGCTGGCCAAGATCAAGGGCCGTCCGGACGAACAATTGCTGCAAACCGTGCTGTTGCGCTCGCTGCGTCAGGCCATCTACAGCCCGGAGAACGTCGGCCATTTCGGTCTTGCCTACGAGGCCTACACGCATTTCACCTCGCCGATCCGCCGCTATCCCGACCTGCTCGTGCACCGCGCGATCAAGTCCTGCCTGAAGGGCGAAACCTACGATCCCGGCAACTGGGAGGACATCGGCCTGCACTGTTCGATGACCGAGCGCCGCGCCGATGACGCCACTCGCGACGTGGTGTCCTGGCTCAAGTGCTACTACATGCAGGACAAGATCAACGAGGAGTTCGACGGCGTCATTTCCGCCGTGGTCAGCTTCGGGGTATTCGTCGCGCTCAACGAGGTGTTCGTCGAAGGCCTGGTGCATGTGACCGAACTCGGCCAGGACTATTACCACTTCGATTCCGCGCGCCATCAGATGCTGGGTGAGCGCACGGGCCGCCGTTTCCGGCTGGGCGACAAGGTACGCATTCGCGTGGTGCGGGTGGATATCGAGACTTCACGCATCGATTTCGCGCTGGTCGATGAGGGCGCGCGGCCGGCCACGCCGGAGCCTGGCGATGGTCGCCGCGGTCATGCCGATGGTGCCCGCGATGGTCGTGGCAAGGGTACCGCCGGGAATCGGCCAACCGGCAAGACCGGAGGGGCGGCCAAGGGCAAGCGCAAATGAGCCAGCGCGTGTTCATTCATGGCTTTCACGCCATCACCGCGCGTCTGCGTCACCACGCCGGCAGCATCCAGGTGATCTATCTGGATCAGTCACGCCGCGACAAGCGCGCCAGGGATCTGCTCAAGGCCGCCGAAGCTCGCGATGTCCGCGTGGTGCTCGCCGAAGGCGCGCGGATCGAGGAAATGGCGCGCGGAAAATCCCAGGGTGTGGTCGCGCTGGCCGACCCGATCCAGCTTGCCCGCGATCTCGACGAGGTCATCGACGAGCTGACCGAGCCGGTGCTGCTGCTGGTGCTGGATGGCGTGACCGATCCGCATAATCTGGGTGCCTGCCTGCGCAGTGCCGACGCTTTTGGCGTGCATGCCGTGCTCGCGCCCAAGGATCGCTCCGCCGGCCTGAGCGCGGTGGCGATGAAGGCCGCCAGTGGCGCCGCCGAATCGGTGCCTTACCTGACGGTCACCAACCTGGCGCGGGCGCTGCGCGATCTCAAGGATCGCGGCATCCTCGTGGTCGGCACCGACGACGAGGCACCGGCGACGATCATGGATGCCGATTTCACCAGTGCCTGCGCGCTGGTTCTGGGTGCCGAGGGCGCCGGCATGCGCCGGCTGACGCGAGAGCATTGCGACGTGTTGGCGCGCATCCCGATGTTCGGTCAGGTCGAAAGCCTGAACGTGTCGGTGTCCGCCGGTGTTTGCCTGTATGAAGCCCGACGCCAACGTGGCGTACCCTTGCTGTGAACGGCGCGGTCATGGATGCCCGGCAAGCCTGGTCGCTGATCAATGACGCTGAATTGCTGCACGGTGAGACCGAGATCGAGCTCGCCCTGGACCGGCTTGCCGCGCGCATCGGCGACGCCCTGGCCGACCGCTTCCCGGTTGCCCTGTGCGTGATGGGCGGTGCCGTGGTCTTCTCCGGCAAGCTGCTGCCGCGTCTGGGCTTCCCACTGGAATTCGACTATCTGCACGCCAGCCGATACCGCGACGGCACCCGTGGTGGCGAAATCGCCTGGAATGTCCTGCCGCGCAAGGATCTGCGCGGCCGCGTGGTCCTGTTGATGGATGACATCCTGGATGAGGGTCATACCCTGGCGGCCGCGCGCGCGCGCCTGCTCGAACTGGGCGCGGCGGAAGTCTGGATCGCCGTGCTCGCGGACAAGGAAATCGGCCGGGCCAAGCCCGTGCATGCCGACTTTGTCGGCCTGACCTTGCCGGACCGCTATGTATTCGGCATGGGCATGGACGCCTACGGGCTATGGCGCAACCTGCCGGCCATCTATGCATTGAAGGAGAAATGATCGATGTTGGGCATCATCGGCGGCACCGGGCTGACCAAGCTTCCGGGCCTATCCATCACCCACCGTCAGGTGATCCGCACCCCGTACGGCGAGCCATCCGGCCCGGCGACCTTCGGCGAACTGGATGGCCATCCGGTTGTGTTTCTCGCCCGCCATGGCTATGGCCACACCATTCCGCCACATCTGGTCAACTATCGCGCCAACATCTGGGCGCTGCATGCCCAGAAAGTCAGTCACGTCGTATCCGTGGCCACGGTCGGCGGCATTCATCCGGAGCTGGCCCCCGGCAAGCTGTGCGTGCCCGATCAGATCATCGACTACACCCATGCTCGGGAAAGCACGTTCGCCGAATACAACGGAAAACCGGTCACCCATCAGGATTTCACCTGGCCGTATTGTGTGGACATGCGCGAACGTTGTCTGCGCGCGCTGCGTGCCGCTGGCGAGGATTTCATCGATGGCGGCGTCTATGCCGCCGTGCAGGGACCACGCCTGGAAACCAAGGCGGAAATCGATCGTCTGGCACGTGATGGCGCCGACATGGTCGGCATGACCGGCATGCCGGAAGCCTACCTGGCGCGGGAAATCGGACTCTGCTACGCGGCGGTCACGGTCTCGGTCAACTGGGCGGCCGGCCGCGGCGACAGCGCCGAAGCGATCTCGGCGCAAACCATCGAATCCACCCTGGCTGGCGCCATGGCGCGCGTCCGCCAGGTACTGACCCGTCTGGCCTGCATGGATTACCGTTGACAGCGCGTTGGTTGTGCATCGCACGTCTTGATGTAAGCTAGATAAATCAAACGCTTGCGTGCCGGGTCCGACAGCCCGGAAATTGGAGATCCTGTCGACATGAGCATTTTCGACGTCAACCCCGACAACCTGTTCATCGCCAGCGGCGCGCGGACCAACATCATGCGGAACCTGGCTCTGCGCGCCTTGAACGACGGGCTGGAAAAGTACGTCGCCAAGAAATACGACGAGGCGATCGCATCGCTCAAGCGCGCGGCCAGCCTGGATCCGAAATCGAACACATCGCTCAACGCCTACGATTACATGGCCCGCGCATACAGCCAGCTGGGCGACAACGATGCCGCGATTCGAACCTATAAGCAGTCGCTGCGCGTAGAGCCCAATCAAAGCGATATTCAGCTGGCGCTCGGTAACGTTTATTTCATGGAAGACCGTGTCGAGGAAGCGGTCGCCGCTTATGAAAAGGCCACCCAGCTCGATCCCAATGCCACCAATCGTTACTCCCTCGCGCAGGGGTATCTGGCCCTGGGACGCTACGAGGAGGCGGAGCGCCAATTCGAGGCCGTGAAGAAACTGACGCCGCGCGAGCCCGAAGCCGATGTCGGTCTCGGTCAGACCTATGCCAAGCTAGGGCGCACCGAGGATGCCCTGCGCGCCTTCCAGCAAGCAATCGACCTGCAACGGGATTACTGGACCGCTTATTCGGAAATGGGGTATGCCTTGGTCGACGGTGGAGAAATCGACCGGGCCAGGGAGATCCTCGAAACCCTGGAACCCAACGCCGCGGAACTGGCCAATGGCCTCAGTCAGTACATCTACGAAAAAGCCGCGCCGAGAATGACCGCGGCCTACACGGACGACCGTTTCACTCCATTCTTTTCGTCCAAGGGGCCGGGAACGAAACTGACCGACCTCAGCCCGAAACTGACCGATCCGGGTAGCGAACACCTGTTTTCCATGGTGTTCGGATTCAGCAAGCCGATGGATCGGGAATCCGTGCAGGACATCAACAACTGGATGATCGGCCGGGCCTACGACAGCAACCTGGCGAACAGCTACAACTTCGGTAACCCGGTTCCCCTGACCGAGGTGATGCCAGCGTCCAAGCCGGTCATGGTGTTCTACAACGACGCCGATCGCACCGCCACGGTGTTGTTCAGCCTCCGCCAGAATGACGCCGGAAACGGCACGCTGGATCCCTCCCACATCCAGTTCACGTTCGCCGGCAAGGATGTGCTGGGTCTGGCCATGGATGGCGCGGCCAATGATTACACCGGTTTTTCAGGGGTTGCCTGAACCCCCGGGGAAAAAACTTCTAAAGTTTTCCGTTCGACTGCCGAAGATCGAGACAACCACATCGAAACGATGTCGGTTGGCGGAGAGGAGAAGCCTCTCCGGTAATCAACCTAGAACAGGAGTTTTATCATGGCAATCGGTGACGTCTCCCTGACCGGCGCAATGCGCTCCAATTTGGTCAGCCTGCAGCAAACCGCGACGTTGATGGGCCAAACGCAGGATCGTCTGGCCACCGGTAGGAAAGTCAACAGCGCGCTCGACAACCCCGCCAACTTCTTCGCCGCGCGCGAGCACACCCAGCGCGCCAACCTGCTGAACGGTCTCAAGGACAACATCGGCGAGGCGGTTCAGACCGTCAAGGCGGCCGACAAGGCGGTGACCGCGATCACCAAGATGATCGAAGGCCTGCGTGGTCAGCTGTCGCAAGCACGTACCGCGCTCGGCGACTCCGAATCGAGTGGCACGTTGCTCGAAGGCGTGGCCAGTGGCTACAACACCATGCTCGAGCAGATCAACAACCTGGTCTCCGATTCCACCTACAAGGGCCTGACCTTCCTGTCCGGCGGTACTTCGTTGACGGTGAACTTCAACGAAAATGCTTCCACCTCGCTGGTGATGTCCGGTTTCGATGGCAGCGCGAGTGGTCTGGGGATCTCTGGCGGTACTGATATTGGTGGTACTCCGGCGTTGGCTTCCGGTGATATCGACACCAATACCAAGATCGACGATGTCGAGAAAACCTTGAACGATGCGCTCGCGACCCTGCGCAAGGAATCCGCGACACTGGCCAACAACCTCACCATCCTCTCGGTACGTCAGAGCTTCATTTCCGACATGGTCAATACGTTGACGGAAGGCGCGGATAACCTGACGCTGGCGGATACCAACGAAGAGGGTGCCAACATGTTGATGTTGCAGACCAGGCAGGCGCTGGGTACTACTTCGTTGAGTCTCGCCTCTCAAGCGGCGCAATCGGTACTCCGGCTCTTCTAACCGGTTAGCCGGCGACAAGAGCACCGTATCGATGCGGATCTGGGGCGAGTCGCCGGCTAGGCACTCGCCCCGTCCTCGTTCGGGAGGCAGCCATGTCAACTTTTCCTGTCATTTCCAGTTCAGTGGCGCTGCCCGCGCAACTGGCGGAATTTCGCGCCGAGTCCGGAATGAATCCTGGACGCGCTCAGGGCGCGCCACCAACCGTGGCGCATGAGCCTGGCGTTGAGATCAGCATTTCCTCTCGCCTGCAGTCCGGCCGTGAGGTCGCCATCGCTCTTGGCGCGCGCGCGCGCGCGGCGGACACGACTTTCGATCGCTCGCTTCGGCTTGTCGAGGACATGAAATCGCAGTTGACCTCGATTACCAAACAGTTCCCGCCGTTTGCAGCCGATAGTAGTGAACGCTTCCAGTTTCTCAACAATTTCAGTGGCTTGCGGGCACAGATCGAGTCTCTGACTTTCCCGCCTGAGCCCAAGGCGTCAGGCGAGTGGTCAGGAGTCGATTTCCCACCAGAACGGATGGATTGGGATGTGCCGTTCCTGGATCCCGCCAACGCGACGGATGAACAGGTTCAACAGGCCGAGGTTGCATTGGAGCGGTTGGGTCAGTCGCTGATGCATCGGCGTCAATCCTTCCATGAAAGCATGGCGGCGGTGATCGGAGAGAATGGCGCTGATCATGCGCGCAGCCTTTCTCTCGAATTACGCCATCGGCTGGCGGCCTGATGCCCATGTCTGATTGAACGGCCCCTGACGGGGCCGTTTTCTTTTGAAGGGCAATTTTTGCCGCCGGGATTCGTGGGGGCGGCTGATTTTGACGTCATCATGGTGGCCATGCATTCCGCGTTTATTCCCGCGGCGACAGGGAAAATTCATCCCAGGGGGCGTGAGGCGTCATGTCGTCAGCCACGGGCGTAGGGGTCGTACGTGGAGATCATTCACATCGTGTGGGAGTGTCCTGATGCGACGTGCATGGAGGTCACCTGGTTGGATTGTTGATGGCACGATAACTGCTTAGAGCCGCTAGCCAATGTGGCTTGAATCCATGTCGCCCCGAAGATAGAACGCTTGCGGTCGCGCGGCATTGAATGAAGGAGAATCGTGATGGCAATCGGTGACGTGTCACTAACGGGCGCGATGCGCTCGAATCTGGTCAGTCTGCAACAGACCGCGACCCTGATGGGGCAGACCCAGGATCGCTTGTCCACCGGCAAGAGAATCAACAGCGCGTTGGATAACCCGGCCAATTTTTTCGCGGCACGGGAGCATACCCAGCGAGCCAACCTGCTCACGGGATTGAAAGACAGCATCAATGAGGCCATCCAGACGGTGAAGGCCGCTGATAAGGCGGTGACCGCGATCACGAAAATGATCGAAGGTCTGCGCGGTCAGCTTACCCAGGCAAGGACCGCGTTGGGTGACACGATCTCCAGCGGCGCGCTGCTTGATGGCATCGCCAGTGGCTACAACGAAATGATCCGGCAGGTGAACAACATCCAGCAGGATTCGATCTACAAAGGGCTGACCTTCCTCGCATCCGGCACGACACTGACCGTCAACTTCAACGAAACCTCGACCACCAGTCTGGTCATGTCCGGGTTTGATGGTACGGCCAGCGGCCTGACTATTTCCGGAGGTACCGGGACCGGGTATGGGCAGCTGACGGTCGCGGATATCGATACCTCGGCCGAGATCGATGCCGTCGAGAAGACACTCAACGATGCGCTTGCGACTTTGCGCAAGGAATCCGCCACGTTGGCCAACAACCTGACCATTCTCTCCGTGCGCCAGTCCTTCATCACGGATATGGTGAATACCCTGGCGGAGGGGGCCGACAAACTCACTCTGGCGGATACCAATGAGGAGGGGGCGAACATGTTGATGTTGCAGACCCGTCAGCAATTGGGTACGACTTCCCTGAGTCTGGCATCGCAGGCTGCGCAGTCGGTGCTGCGACTGTTCGGGTAAGGCGCGCCGCTGGTCATGGCGCCATCTTCGTGGCCGGCATGGATCTGGTGGCGGGGATTGGCTCAAGGCTCGCGCCGCCGGACCATGGGTGGTTTTTTTGGGGTTGTGTAGCCGCGATCCCGGGTTTGGTGGAGATCCTCCTTTCCCGGCGCGGCGATGGGGGTAGGGTTTATGCCTTTGAGATTGACGCTGAAACCTCATGAAAAAGTGTTTCTGGGTGGCGCTGTCATCGTCAATGGAGATGGTCGGGCTGAGTTGACCCTGCTTAATGATGTGGCGGTCCTCAGGCAGGCCGACATTCTCACGGAAGTGACCGCGGACACGCCCTGCAAGCGCCTGTACCTGCTGGTTCAGTTGATGTACATGGATAGCCCGAATCTGGTGGATTACCATGCCAAGTTCTGGCATCAGGCGCGAGAGGTGCTGGATGCCCGTCCGGATGCCGCTGAACTGGTCGGCACCATGGGCAAGGAGATCACCCTTGGGAATTACTATCGCGGCCTCAAGATCGGCAAGAAGCTGATCGCGCTGGAGAAGGAGTCGAAGCAAGATGCGGAATAACCCGATCGCCGCTTACGAGAGCGCGGAGAAAGCGACGCTCAGCGGCAAGGACTTGGAAGCGCACGTCCTGGAGCGAGCCGCGCAACTGATGGCCGATGTGCGCGAACATTGGGGTGAGGCTGGCTTCGAGCCTCGCCTTGAGGAAGTGCTGCTTCACAACCAGAAGGTCTGGAGTTTCTTTCAGGCTGAAATCAGCCAGCCGGATAACCCGCTGCCGCCCGAGATCAAGCAGAACCTGCTGACGCTGTCGGTGTTCATCGACAAACGTATTTTCGAGATCATGGCTTTCCCGGAAGCCGGCAAGATGGACATCCTGATCGAAATCAACCGGAATCTCGCGGCTGGATTGCGGGGGGACGGGGCTGGTGGCGATGCGCGGGTCGCGCCCTGAGCGCTTCGTCATGCCTGGGCGCCATGAACTCAAGGCGTCATTTTCTCCGCCCGGATTCATGGTGGGGTGGCAAGGGGATTCAGGTTGAAGGCGGTGATTCTGGCCGGTGGCCTCGGCACGAGGATTTCCGAGGAGACCCATCTCAAGCCAAAACCGATGATCGAAATCGGTGGAAAACCGATTCTCTGGCACATCCTGAAGCTTTATTCCGCTCACGGCGTCAACGAATTCGTGATCTGTTGCGGCTACAAGGGATACGTCATCAAGGAATATTTCGCCAACTATTTCCTGCACATGTCGGACGTCACCTTCGACATGGCCGACAACCACATGGAAGTCCATCAACGCAAGGCCGAGCCCTGGCGGGTCACTTTGGTCGATACCGGCGAGGAAACGGCCACGGGGGGGCGGCTCAAGCGGGTGGCTCGCTATATCGAGAACGATGAAGCCTTCTGTTTTACCTATGGAGATGGCGTTTCCGATGTCGACATCACGGCTGAGATCGCTTTCCATCGTGATCATGGGCGGCTGGCCACGATCATGGCCGTACAGCCACCGGGCCGTTATGGCGCGTTGCGAATCGAAAACGGCGCGGTGCGTTCCTTCACCGAAAAGCCATTGGGCGATGGCGGTTACATCAATGGCGGTTTTTTTGTCCTGTCACCCAAGTGCCTGGATTTGATCCAGGGGGATGAAGATGGCTGGGAGGGGCAACCGCTGTCGAGGCTCTCGGAGATGCGGCAACTGATGGCGTATACGCATCATGGCTTCTGGCGCCCCATGGATACCTTGCGTGACAAAACGCTGCTCGATGAACTCTGGCAGAGTGGCCAGGCACCTTGGAAAGTCTGGCCATGAATCCTGATTTCTGGCGCGGAAAACGGGTATTCATGACCGGCCATACCGGTTTCAAGGGAGGGTGGCTGACACTCTGGCTGACCGAACTGGGCGCGCGGGTACATGGCTATGCCCTGAATCCGCCGACCGAGCCGAATCTGTTCACGGTGGCGGGCCTCGAATCCCGCCTGCAATCGCACACCGTCGCGGATGTCAGGGACGCCGACGCATTGGCGCGCGCAATACGGGACTCTGCACCGGAAATTGTCTTCCATCTTGCCGCTCAGCCCTTGGTCCGCAGGTCCTACCATGCCCCGGTGGAGACCTTCGCGGTCAACGTCATGGGCACGGTGCATTTGCTGGATGCGATCCGCAAGGCTTCCTCGGTTCGGGCCGTGATCAACGTGACTTCGGACAAGTGCTACGAAAATCATGAGTGGCCGTGGCCGTATCGCGAATCCGACTCCCTGGGCGGATTCGATCCCTATTCCAGCAGCAAGGCCTGCGCGGAACTGGTCAGCCAGGCCTGGCGCCGGTCCTACCTCGATGACGCGGGAATTCATCTGGCCACCGTGCGCGCGGGGAATGTCGTTGGTGGTGGTGACTGGGCAACCGATCGCCTGCTGCCGGATTTCCTGCGCGCGATCGACGCGGGGCAGCCTTTGACGATTCGGGCCCCGAACGCGGTGCGTCCATGGCAGCACGTCCTCGAACCGATTTCCGGGTATCTGCTGCTCGCGGAGCGCCTGTTCTTCGATGGTGAGCCGTTCCGCGGTGCCTGGAATTTCGCCCCGGATATTGATGACGCCCGTTCCGTGGGCTGGATCGTCGAGCGCATGCGTGCCCGGGTGGCTGGCGCGACATGGCGGCAGGAGAACCGCTCCCAGCCGCATGAGGCCGGGGTTCTCCGGCTGGATGCCTCGAAAGCGCGCATCGAACTGGGGTGGCGCCCACGTTGGCGGTTGGATACCGCGCTGGACAGGGTGCTGGCTTGGCATCAGGCTTGGCGCTCTGGAGAGGATATGGCCGCGTTCGGGCTTGGTCAGATACGGGATTACGCCAGGAGCCCTGCCGGAATATGAACGATCGGATCGCCGCGCCCGATTCTCTCGCGGGCCTCGTATGTCGCGACCGATCCGGTCGCTGGTGGCTCAATCTGGATGGCCGGCGTGGCCTTGTCTTCTCCGAAGCCGCGGACGTGATCCTGTTGCCGGAGGAATGGGTGGAACGACCGGACCCGGCTCCGGAAAAAGTCGATCTGGAGTCGATCGGCCCATGGCCCGATGACGGCGAGATCAAAGGCCGGGTCGATCGCCGTGCCCTGCTTCGGTTGGCGCGCATGCGCGTGCAGCGCGAAGTGGTCGCCTATGGCGGATTGTTCGAGATGGCGGACCCGTTCCGGCCCACGGTCGACCCTGTGCCTCCATCAGGCAAGGTAATCGGAACACCGGAACTCGTGTCCATGACCGATGCCGTGCTCGATGGCTGGCTGACCACCGGTCGCCATGAAGAGGCATTCCAGTCCAGACTGGCCACCTGGCTTGGGCGGCGCCACGTGCGCACGGTCAATTCAGGCTCTTCCGCCAATCTGGTCGCCGTCGCCGCGTTGACCTCCCATCTTCTTGGGGAGCGGGCCCTGAAGCCCGGAGACGAGGTGATCACCGTCGCGGCCGGATTTCCCACCACCGTCAACCCGCTGTTGTTGTACGGCCTGGTGCCGGTTTTCGTCGATATCCAGATTCCGACTTACAACATCGACCCGGAGCGCCTGGAAGCAGCGATCTCGCCACGCACCCGCGCCATCGTCCTGGCCCACACCCTGGGCAATCCGTTCGACCTTGATGCGGTGATCAACTTTGCCAAACGGCATGACCTATGGGTGATTGAGGATTGCTGTGATGCTTTGGGTTCCGTCTACCGGGGCCGCCATGTCGGCACCTTCGGTCACATCGGCACCCTCAGTTTCTATCCGGCTCATCACATCACCACCGGAGAGGGGGGCGCCGTGTTCACCGATGACGACACCCTGGCCCGGGCTCTGGAATCAGTACGAGACTGGGGCCGCGACTGCTGGTGCCAGCCGGGGAGCGACAATACTTGCGGGCGCCGGTTCTCCCAGACCCATGGCACCCTGCCGCCGGGCTATGACCACAAGTATGTCTATTCCCACTTGGGCTACAACCTCAAGATGACCGATATGCAGGCGGCCATCGGCCTGGCCCAGATGGACCGTCTGCCAGGTTTCGTCGCCGCCCGGCGAGCCAACTTCAGCTACCTGAGCGAGCGCTTGGCAAGCCTGGCGGACTTCCTCATCCTGCCGGAGGCGACGCCCGGGGCTGCGCCATCCTGGTTCGGGTTCCCGATCACCCTGCGCGAGGAGGCTGGCGTCGACCGGGTCGACCTGCTGCGTTACCTGGACCAGTACCGCATCGGCACCCGCCTGCTGTTCGCCGGAAACCTCACGCGGCAGCCCTACTTCCAGGGCCGCGATTACCGTATCGTGGGCGACCTGAGCAATACCGATCGGGTGACCAGCCAGACCTTCTGGCTCGGTCTGTATCCCGGCCTGGACCGGGAGAGACTGGACTTCGTGGCGGACAAGCTGGAGTTGTTCTTCGGGGTGAATTTCGGATGAATGATGCCCTGGCGCCCGACCGCCGGGCCCTGGTGGCAGGCCAGTTCGAACTGATCACCACCAGCCTGCGGGGGTGCCTGGAGATTCGTCCCCGGCTGTTCGACGACGAGCGCGGCCGCTTCGTCAAGGTATTCCACCAAGCGGCCTTCGCCAGCGCGGGTTTGGCTACGGAGTTTGTCGAGGAGTACTACTCGGTGTCGCGTCGTGGCGTGATCCGCGGCCTGCATTTCCAGCACCCGCCCCGGGACCACGCGAAGCTGGTCTACTGTGTCGCCGGCCGGGTCCAGGATGCCGTGGTCGACCTGCGTGTCGGCTCGCCTACCGAGGGTCGCCATGCCTTGGTCGAGTTGTCCGCCGAGACTGGCAACATGGTCTACATTCCCAGTGGCCTTGCCCACGGCTTCTGTGTCCTCAGCGATTCCGCGACCCTGGTGTACAAGGTCACCAGCGTGCACTCGCCGGAACACGATGCCGGTATCCGCTGGGATTCCGCCGGCATACCTTGGGCCGTGACAGCGCCGATACTATCCGAGCGCGACCGCCAGCATCCGGGCCTGGCCGGCTTCGCCAGCCCGTTCAGCTACCGGATGGAGCCATGAAGGTACTGGTTACCGGCATCACTGGCTTCCTTGGTGGCCACCTGGCTTCCGAACTGCGCCAGCGGGGACATCTGGTTGGTGGCCTGGTGCGCGGCGGCACCGACCTTCCGGCTACGCTGGCGAGCCTACCGACCTGGCCTGTCGGGCCGGACCATGATGGCATCGATGCCGCACTCGCGGCGTTCCAGCCCGACGTCGTGGCCCATCTTGCCGCGTTGTTCGTCGCCGAACACCAGTCCGGAGACGTGTTGCCCCTGGTGCGGGCAAACATCGAATATGGTGCACGCCTGCTCGACGCCATGCGTGTGTCCGGTTGCCGCGCCCTGGTCCATGCCGGTACCTCCTGGCAGCACCGCCATGATCGGGAATACTGTCCGGTCAACCTGTACGCCGCGACCAAGCAGGCCTTCTCGACCCTCGCCGAGTACTACCTCGACGCCGTCGGCCTACGTCTGCTTGAACTGCATCTGTATGACAGTTATGGCGAGGACGATGGACGAAGAAAGTTGATAAATCTACTCAAGTTATCTGCCCAGTCATCCGATGAACTGGCCATGTCCGAAGGCGCGCAGCGTATCCATCTCGTCCACGTCGACGACCTTGCCCGGGGATTTGCCATGGCCTGCGAGCAGGTTGCCGCTCTGCCAGCCGGAACCCGGCGGGTATACCGGCTGCCATCCGCCCACGCGGTCAGCCTCAGGGAACTGGTGACGGTGTTCAATGCCATTGACCCAGGCCGTCCTGTACGGGTGCGCTGGGGTGCGCGCCCCTATCGGGTACGGGAGGTTTTCGAGCCTTGGGAAGATGCGGACGTCCTTCCGGGGTGGCGGCCGGAGATTGCGCTGGAAACCGGCTTACGGCGGGTGCGCGCGGGGGAATCGAGCAAGGAGCATGAAAATGACACATAAACATTATGTGTCCGGTAATGGCCTCGTTTTTGATCTGGGCATGAACGATGGACTGGATACGGCGTATTACCTGGAGAAGGGATACCGAGTGGTCGCGGTTGAGGCGAATCCGATCCTGGCCGAACTAGGCGGCCAGCAATTTGCCGATGCCATCGGTGCGGGCCGACTGACGATACATCAGTTGGCGATCTGGGACCGCTATGCCAGCCAGCCGTTCTACATCAGCCATGAGAATTCGCACTGGAGCAGTCTCGATTCCGGATGGGCATCACGCAACAATGGCGGGACCGATGCCATCGAGGTCAGATGTGTGCCACTGCGCCACCTGCTGGCTGTGCATGGGGTGCCGACCTACATGAAAATTGATATCGAGGGAGTCGACGAGCTGATCATCGACCAGCTTTTGGAACTTGATTATCTGCCTGCTTACTTGAGTGTCGAGGATTGCCGTTTCGGCTTTCGCTACGTGGAAAAGCTGGCAACCGCTGGCTACGATGCTTTCAAACTCTCCAACCAGGCGCAGGTCGAACAGTGCATCGACGAGGTCACCGGGCGACATTTCCGGTATGGCAGTTCCGGCCCGCTGGGCGAGCAGGTCGCGGGTGAATGGCTTCCCCCCGAAGCGTTCCTGGTCAGCTATGCCGAGCGGGTGCGGACCCGCGATAACCAACGCCGTTCTCCACCGGGGGTTTGGTGGGACATCCATGCGTGCGCTCCGCGTTCGCATTGGATCTGAATGAGGCGGAGAGAGAAAGGTGGATGGCATGAAGGCAAGCATCAAACCCCGTATCAACCTGGAGGACCGCACCCCGTTGCAGGAGGTCATTCCGCTGTCCACCCCGTTCGTGCTGTTCGTGGATCCGGTGAATACCTGCAACTTTCGGTGCAGCTTCTGCCCGACCGGCGACCGCGACCTGATCAAGTCGACCGGGCGCTGGCAGGGGCGACTCGATTTCGACGTGTACAAGAAGGTGATCAATGATCTGGGCGAGTTCGACCAGCCCCTCAAGGTATTGCGCCTGTACAAGGAAGGCGAGCCGCTGCTGCATACCCGCTTTGCCGACATGGTTCGATACGCAAAGGCCAGCGGCCACGTCCAGTACATCGACACCACCACCAACGGCTACCTGCTGACGCCCGACCGGGTGGGGCCGATCCTGGATGCCGGCATCGATCGTATCAACATCTCGGTGGATGGCATGTCCACCGAGCAGTACTGGCAGTTCACTCAGACCCGGGTGGATTTCGACAGTTTCGTGGACAACATCCGCCGGCTCCATGAGCGCAAGGGCGACTGCGAGATCTGCGTGAAAATTCCCGGCGATATTCTGAGCGAAGCCGATCGCCAGCGTTTCTTCGAAACCTTCGGTGACATTGCCGACCGCGTGTTCATCGAGAACTTCGCCCCCTGCTGGCCCACTTTCGACGTCGAGGAGCGCACCGGCATCCAGATCACGGAGGGCATCTACGGCAATACCATCCAGGAAGTGAAGGTGTGTCCATACATCTTTTACTCCATGGCGGTGAACACCGACGGCAGTGTCAGCCTGTGCTTCCTGGACTGGGCGCGCAAGCTCGGCATTGGCGACGTCCGCCGGGAGTCCCTGAAGTCGATCTGGAACGGCGACGCCATGCGCCGGCATCGGCTGGCGCACCTGCGGGGGCGGCGCAAGGATGACCCCACCTGCGCCGCCTGCGGACAGTTGAGCCACTGCCTGCCGGACAATATCGATGCCTGGGCTCCCA
Source organism: Hydrogenophilus sp. (assembly GCA_020725265.1). GTDB lineage: Bacteria > Pseudomonadota > Gammaproteobacteria > Burkholderiales > Thiobacillaceae > PFJX01. Next base: position 33,232 of record DYFK01000027.1, read on the forward strand.
CACTGCTGGATCGAATCCAGGCCACCGCGGTGACGGCTTGACGAGGGCGCCATGGCCGAGCGCATCCTGTTCGTCATCCCGCCATACTTCAACATCGACGACTACGGACCGGGCAATCGTGCCAGCGTCCTGCCGCCATTCACCATTCCCTATGGCATCCTGTCCCTGCATGCCTATCTGAAGGCACGCTGCGCCAAGCCCGTGGAGGTGGACATCCTCGACCTCAACCTGCCATTGCGTCAGGCCGTGGACAGGGGCGAGACCGCCGACATCCTAGCCCGCTTCGACCATCTCATCGCCGAGCGTGTCAACGTCTTCCAGCCGACCGTGGTGGGTATCTCGGCGCTGTTCAACATCTCTTTCCGCTATATCCAGGACATCGCCCGGGTCGCCCGCCAGAGCGCGCCCGAGGCGCTGATTGTGGCGGGTGGCGGGCTGCCCTCGGCGGCCTACCAGCAGGTACTCGACCTGTGTCCGGACGTGGATGCCATCTGCAAGGGCGAGGGCGAGATTCCCGTTCGCGATCTTGTTGACGCTGACGAACCGGCGGCCGTGCTGGCCCACCACCCGTCCTGGATTACACGGGATGGTGTTGCCGCGGGCAAGATCCCCAGCCACACCTTTGTCGCCGATCTGGACGAGATTCCCATGCTCGACTACGACATGCTTGATCTAGACGATTACAACTCGCGTTCCATTGACAAGCGCTATGCCGGACTGAAGAAGCGTGAAATGGCGATTCATACTTCGCGTGGCTGCCCGTTTCTGTGCGTGTTCTGCTCGAACCCTTCGCTGCACGGTCGCCAGGTGCGGGCCATGAGCGTCGAGCGTGTACGCGCCGAGGTGCGCTTGATGAAGGAACGCTGGAGTCTGACCGTCCTCCTGATCGAGGACGACCACTTCTTCTTTGACAAGGCGCGGGCCAAGGAAGTCCTGCGCGCGCTGGCTGAAATGGGCATCCGCATCGAGTTTCCCAACGGGGTGGCGGTGTACGCCATCGACGAGGAGGTGGCCGAATTGTTCAGCCGCGCGGGTGTATCGACAGTGGCGTTAGCGGTGGAGTCGGGTTCCGACTATGTGCTCAACAAGATCATCAAAAAGCCGCTCAAGACTGGCATCGTCAAGGACAAGGTGGCCATGTTGCGCCGGAATGGCGTGCAGAGCCATGTATTCATCGTGCTCGGTCTACCCGGCGAGATGGACGAGCACCGACAGCAGACCCTGGACCTGCTGCTCGACGTTGGCTTCGACTGGGCACACATTTTCTGCGCGGTACCCATTTTCGGCAGCCGATTGCATGAAATCTGCGTCGAGAACGGTTACATCGAGCAGACCGGCTTCCTGGATCACGTCAATACCAAATCGGTCATCCGGGCCCCTGGCGTCGACCCGGAGGCGATCGAGCGTACCGCCTACCAGATGAACCTGATAGTGAACTTCGTCCACAACTACAACCTGGCCGCCGGCAACTATGAGACGGCAGTGCATTACTTCGAGAACGTGGTCAACAAGTATCCCGGTCACGCCTTCGGCCACCATGCCTTGGCGCGTGCCTATGATGGAGTCGGCCGCGCCGATGCCGCGATGTCAGCGCGCCGACGCTTCCAGGAGATCGTCGCCAACGACGTTTGGTGGAGCGAACAGTCGGTACGGCATGGCCTCGTCACAGGGTAGCTATATGGGAATCGTCGTGGACAGTTATCCCGGGGAAACAGTCCAATCTTGGCCGTCCGGCGGCATCTGGCGAAGGATATGGCCTGGATGCGCGTCCTTGGCTGAAATGCGCTTCGAGTCATGTCTGCCATCAGACGTGGCTGGGTTCTAA
>DYFK01000011.1 GCA_020725265.1 Hydrogenophilus sp.
CTAGATCATCGGCGGTTTGTTCGTTGAATTGGTCGGACGCGAGGTTGGCGGCGGGACCGTCGATTTCCACATGGCGGCCGAACAAGGTCAGCAGAGGATTCTCCGAAAAACCCCCACCCACCGGGAAGTTGTGGCTGGCGCGCTGGGCCATGGTGCCGCCTTTGTCCTGCCAGGCCAGGAGGGCGGTCAACATCTCTGGGACATTGCGCAAGTGGGCAATGCCGGTGGGCAAATCCAGCCAGCTTGCGAAGTAATGGGTGAGAAAGGCGCGCTGCACTACCTCCTCGTGGCCCAGTTCGTGCTCCTTGTTTTCCAGGCAATACGTCAGCAGCAAATCGGCCAGCATGGCCGGACCGTGGCCGCCAGCAAACCCGTCGAAATCCCCCCCAGCACGGGTGAGCAAACCACCGGCCACATCGACCAAGCGGGGCGGTTGCGCCTTGCCCTTGGCATCTTCCTGGCCGAAGGTCTCAATGAAATGCCCCTTGCCGCGCCGGTGACCCCAGCGCGCCATGTAGAGCATGGCCGGCAACAGGCTGCCGATCTCGAAATGCTGCGGGGTGAAGGGCAGCGCGGGGAAATAGTTCGCGCTCCACAACTCCTTGGCCCGCGCCGGTGTCAGGACGTTCTCGACGATGGTCTTTGCGTTCATGCCTCCTCCCTCACCAATACCTGCCGTCCATCCCGAGCCTCGACCCGCACCCGGAACATGCTGTCCTCCTCGCCGGGGTGCCAGCCATGCAGTTCGCGGGCATCTTCCTGGGCCAGGCGCTGGGTGAAGATTTCCAGGTGGGCGAACACGCCTTCCTGGCCGGCGCCGGCAAGTTGGGCGCCGTCCTTCAGGGCCAGCAGCAAGTGAAACAGTTCCAGGCCGATGGGCAGGTGTTCCTCACCGCCGGCCGCGGTGCGATAGACCAGTCGCAAATGGGTATGCAGCGCCTCCAGCCCCTCGGTGGTCTTCGGTAGCGGGGCTTCCAGGCGAAAACGCGGCCATGGTTTCACCACCCAGAAGGCACTTTCGGTGGGCGTGCGCGGCTGGATGCGCAGCGGCAGGCCCGCTTCCCGCGCGAAGGCGGTCTCGGGCAAGTCTTCCAGGCGGGCGATGCCCAGGCAGAGTTCCCGGCATAGCGTTTCGCGCTCGTCTTCGCTCATCAGCGGTACGCGGCGGAATCGGTCCAGATGGCGTCCACCGAACAACGGCAGGGCGTCGGCGGGCAGTTGCAGCGCCGCGTAGCGCGGGGCATCCCATTCGAACCAAGCGCGGCGGCGGGCGGAGGCCAGGGCGGTGACGATGTCGTCGGGGCCATGGGGCGTTTCCTTGAGCAGATGCCGATCCAGCAACGGGTTGCTGTCCAGCGCCGGGTCGAAGCGGGCAAGTTCCGCGAGCAATTCACCCTGGCGTTGCGGCGCATCGGCGGCGAAGGCGCGGTCCCAATAGCGCGGCGGCATCAACTCGGGATCGGCGTGGAGTTCGTTGCAGTCATGCACGCCGAAAAAGATGAAGGTCAGCGCCGAACGCAGCTCCCGCGCCGTGATATGGGCCTCGCCACGCAGGTGGCAAGCTTGTAGGGCATCCGCCAGCCGCGCGCGTGCTCGATCACCGAGTTCCGGGGTTCGCAGGGTCTGCACGGAATGCCATGCGGTGCATCGATGTTGCGCCATGCAGGTTATGCAGCCGCCCCAGGGATCCTGTTCCTGTTCTATGCCGAGAAAACGGTCCAGCAGGGCGGTCAGGAAATCCGCCCGTATTTCACCGGCCTGGATGCCGCCCACCAGGGAGCGGCGATTCAGGTCGATGAGGCGGATACGCCCATCGAGCGCCGGTATGTCCTCGTCGTCGGTCTCGAATAGCACGCCGTAGAGTTGTCGGGTCAATGGGCTTTCGTCCTGGGTTTCCAGCCACTCCAGCAACTTTCCGCTGTTGATGGCAAGTACGCGGGGGTTCGCGGCGGCGCCATCGAAATCCAGGTCGTGACAAGGCTGGAAGAACTGGTGAAGCAGGGTATTGGCCGACAGGTCTTGCCAGGCGGCGGAGCCATCCAGGTTGACCGTCAACAGGCGGCCATCGGCGAGACGGTGTTCCTGTACGCGCTGGGAGGAATGGACATCGGCGACCCCCAGCCCCGCCAGGAGATGTTGCAGGAAAGCGGTTTTTCCGTCCCCGGCATTGCCGAACAAGATGGTGAGCTTGACCTGATCCTGTTCCAGTTCGCGCCGCAACACCTCATCCAGCCGGGTTTCCACATAGGTGTTGGCCGCGAAAACCGAATCGAGGCCGCGCGTTTCGCTGTTGCCGTGGCGGGAACCCGGATAAGCGGTGAGCAGTTCCGTAAGGCGCGGTGCAGTGTTTTCCGTGAAAGCGGGGGCCGGTAGGGGCGCCTCGGAATCGCCCGATGACGAGTGGGCGAGAACAGCCAGCGCCGCGCGGGCATCCATGAAGCGTTCACCCTCGTTTGGGCTGGTGGCGCGGTTGAGGAACTCAACTACGCGCTCAAGTCCCGCGCTATTGATACCTTCCCAGTTCAGTCCCCGGTTCTTGCTGCGTTGTCCGGCGAAGTTGAAGGGTTCACGCTCGAACAGGGCATGAAAAATACTAGCGGCCAGGGCGAAAAGATCGTCGCTGGGCTGGATCGCCGTGCCACTTTCTACACGGTGGCTGGCATAGAGGGGATTGCGGCTGCGCGCCGGGCTGCCGGCATCGGTGACGGTGTCGTAGTCGGTCAACACCACCTCGCCTCCCTGGACGATGAGGTTGCGCGGGCTGACATCACCATGCACCAGGCCGACTTGATGCAGGGCCCAGAGGGCCTCGCAGAGGCCGCGCAGCCAGCGCAGCAACAGATCTTGCAGGCTGGTCTCGCCCAACTCCTCGGCATGCAGGGCGAGCACACCGGATAGATCGGCCAGCGGCATGCCTTCCACCCATTTCAACAACGCGACGAAGCGATCCGGCCGCCAGTCCGGTGCGATTTCGTGGATAGTAGAAAGATGCGGATGCACGGTATAGGCACGCGCCTTGCGATAGGCGCGCAGGGCCGGCTCGGCATCCGCTTGGTGATGGATCAGCTTGGCGACATAGGTGCCATAGCGTTCTTCTGAACAGGCATCCACCTCGACCACCTTGAAAGTCTGGCCGATACCGCCGCGCCCCAGTCGACTGACGATCTTGTAATTGGCGTTCTGAAATGGCACCACGGTGTCTTCATCCCAGTATTCCGGGGCGGGGAGTTCGACTTGTGGCTGGGTGATCGGCGCGGTATTTCGTTCCAGCACGGCCGCCAGGTCGGTCAGCGACTCGCGGCCTTCGGGATTATGGGCGCATCCTTGTTCCAGGAAATCCCGCGCTTCCCTAGCGCGTGCATCGTCCTCCACAAACAGTGTCATCAGGCTGACGCACAACGCATACACATCCGAACGGGCATCGGCCGCTACCAAGCCACCTTGCCGCACTTCCGGAGCGACGTAGGGGGTGTCGTCGCCAAAATCCACGGGCGCGAGGGAAATGGTCAGCGCCTGATCAAGGCGAGCCAAGCTGAAATCGGTGAACAAGGGTCGGCCGTTGTGGCGCACCCGCAGGGTATGGGGAGTGATACGGCGGTGGATGATGCGCTGCAATCCCGGCTCTTGAGGTTGATGAAAATCGGCCAGAGCCAGCAGCGCTTCCCGCGCATAACGCAGGCGGTCATCCAGACTCCAGGCGGTATCCCTGGCGCGTTCGGCCAGGGTGGGCGCGGCGGGGTCGACCATGGAGAACCAGAACAACTCGCCTGGATAGTGTTCGGCATCCTGGAAGGAATCGAGCATGCTGGGCAGGTAGGGCGACTTCTGCCAGTGCTGCATGACGTCGTACTCGCGGCGTGCGCGGTTCTCGGCGTCTTTGTCGTCGGAGGCGGAGAGGTCGTAGAGATGCAGGACGACCTTGTCGCGCCGGGTGGGATGCTGGCCGCGATAAGCGCGGTGGAATGGCGCATCCGGCGTAAGAATTCGTTCCAGGTTGATGAGCCCAGCGAAACTGCGTAGATCGCCGTTCAGCGCTGTACGCGCCATCGGTTCCAGGAGCAAAGCGGCGCGCTCGACCTGAGCGGGCGCCAACCGCACGGCGGCATCAGCTTCGACCAATTCACGCCATTCGCTCAGCCCGAACACAGGCACGCCGCGCGGTGTTATGCGTTGCCCACCCTGTATGCCGGTGCCGCCACGTGTGAGCAAAAACCGTGGTGCTACAAATCCGGGGTCGAAGGCGGTTTTCAGCTTGCCGGCAATTCGCTTGGCCTTGTCGTTGATGCGCTCGGCTTCGTTGTCGACGATCTGAGGATTCTGCTTCAGCCAGGCGGTATCCCAATGCTTGACCTCAACCACGAACACACCTGGTGGCCCGATGACGACCTGGTCGATCTCATCCGAAAGCCGGCCGGCATGACTGGAATGACTGAGATTGGAGAGCAGCACCCAGGTGCCGGAAATGCCTTGCAGCTTACCCTTGAGTTTTTCGATAGCTTGGGCTTCGCTCGCATTGACCGCCGCACTACAGGGGATGTGTCTGAAACCTGAAACCGCCATATTGCCTCTCCCACCGTTCTTGATATCCCAATGCATTGAATTGTAAAGCGGGGGTATCGATAGTGGGATTTCAACAGTAGTAGGGCACAACAACTACTACGGATGCCGATTTCGCTAGGAGTCAGATAATCTGAACAGGCTGGCGCGTCCCCAACTCCGTGCCACATCCGCATACCCGAAAAAAGCGTTACACGTTCAGCCAATGAGCGGGCCACGCCTGCTCGCCAACCCATTGTTCTTGCTCCGGCTCCGCGCCCCTGGGTTCCAACTGGGTTTTCCCACCTCAACCGCCGCTGGCCGGCCGGCAGGTGTAGAGATGGGCTTCCTCGGTGCCGCCCCGGCATTCGGGGGTGGGGGTGTCCAGGTATTCGCAATAGGGATTGCAGACCTGGGTGAAGCAGCGCGCGGTGCGGCCGAGGGTGGTCGACGCGCACATGTCTTCGTAAGGTTCCTCGCCCGGCGAGCCGGCGAACGGTTCGCCCTGGCAATCGCCGATGCCGACGCGTTCCCAGGTGGCGCCGGCGGCGACGACCACCGGTGCCGTCAAGGTCAGGGCAAGGAAGATCCGGAACATGCGCCGGAGTATCGGCGCGCCGGCCGGGGCCATCCACGACGGCGATCAAGAATGCCGGGCAAACCCTACAATCCGGGCTTTCCTTCCTCGCCGGGGTTGCCGTGACCCACGCTCCGAACGGCCGCGCGGCGGCCGGCGCCGGCGGCCGCGTCGTCGTGATCGGCGGCGGGCCGGCCGGTCTGATGGCGGCCGAGGCCGCGTTACGGGCCGGCGCCGCGGTCGAGCTGTTCGACGCCATGCCTTCGGTCGGCCGCAAGTTCCTGATGGCCGGCCGGGGCGGTCTCAATCTCACCCATTCGGAACCGCTCGCCGCCTTCCTGTCCCGCTATGGCGAGCGCCGGCGCGAGATCGAACCGCTGCTGGCGGCGTTCGGCCCGGACGATCTGCGCGCCTGGGCGGCCGGGCTCGGCGTCGAGACCTTCGTCGGCAGTTCCGGCCGCGTGTTTCCGACCGAAATGAAGGCGGCGCCGTTGCTGCGCGCCTGGCTGCGCCGACTGCGCGCGGACGGCGCGCGCATCCACGTCCGGCATCGCTGGCTGGGCTGGGACGCCGCCGGCCGCGCGCGCTTCGCCACGCCGGCCGGCGAGATCGCCGTCGCCGCCGATGCCTGCGTGCTCGCGCTCGGCGGCGGCAGTTGGGCGAAGCTGGGTTCCGACGGCGCCTGGCCGCCGATCCTGACCGCGCGCGGCGTCGCGGTGGCGCCGCTGAAGCCGGCCAACTGCGGTTTCGACGCCGACTGGAGCGCGCATTTCCGGGACCGTTTCGCCGGCCAGCCGGTGAAAACGGTGGCCCTGGAGTTCGCCGGGGAAAGCCGGCGCGGCGAGTTCGTGATCACCGAAACCGGTGTCGAGGGCAGCCTGATCTACGCGTTTTCGGCCCGCCTGCGCGACGCCATCGCGGTCGACGGCGCGGCCATCTGCCATCTCGACCTGCTGCCGGATCGGGACGCCCGATCGGTCGCCGCCGAAGTCGCCCGGCCGCGCGGCGGCCGCTCGCTGTCCAGCCATCTGCGCGGCCGGCTCGGCCTGGCCGGCGTCAAGGCCGGCCTGTTGCGCGAGTGCCTGGCCCCGGATGCCTTCGCCGACGCCGCCGCGCTGGCCGCCGCGATCAAGGCGCTGCCGGTGCGACTGGCGCGGCCGCGGCCGCTCGACGAAGCCATCAGCAGCGCCGGCGGCGTCGATTTCGCGGCCCTGGACGCCGGCCTGATGGCGCGCGACCTGCCCGGCGTGTTCTGCGCCGGCGAGATGCTGGACTGGGAAGCGCCGACCGGCGGCTACCTGCTCACCGCCTGTTTCGCCAGCGGCCTGGTGGCCGGGCGGGCGGCGGCGGAACACGCCCGACGATCGGCGCGCTGATGGCCGGGCGGGTGCCGGCTTGGTGGGTTGTCGCCCCGACGGTCCGCGTTGTCGCATTCGCGACAACGTCCATAGCCGGCAAACCGATGAAATAAAAGGACTTTGTCGGTGGCATGCGGCTTGCGATGGTGCATCCACCATCGTCAACCCGTCCTTCCAGCCATGGCCGAGATCGTCAAACGCAGCAAAGCCCTCGCGGTGAACCCGCTCAAGGTGAGCCAGCCGGTGGGCGCGTCGCTGGCCTTCCTGGGCATCCACCGGGCCATCCCGATGATGCACGGCTCGCAGGGTTGCACGGCATTCGCCAAGGTGTTCTTCGTCCGCCATTTCCGTGAGCCGATTCCGCTCCAGACCACGGCCATGGACCAGGGCAGCACGGTGATGGGCGCCGACGAGAACGTCATCGTCGGTCTCAAGACCGTCGCCGAGAAATCGAAACCCGCCCTGATCGGTCTGCCGACCACCGGTCTGTCCGAGACCGAGGGCACCGACATCCACCGCCTGGTCAAGGAATTCCGCGCCCAGCACCCCGAATACGACGACATTCCGGTGGTGCCGGTGAACACGCCGGATTTCACCGGTTGCCTGGAGTCCGGTTACGCGCTGGCGATCAAGGCGGTGGTCGAATTCGTGGTGCCGGCCAATACCGGCAAGGTCGGCCGACGCAAGAAACAGGTCAACGTGCTGGCCGGCTCGCATCTGACGCCGGGCGACCTCGAACACATCCAGGAACTGATCGAAGCCTTCGGCTTGCGGCCGGTGTTGCTGCCGGACATCTCCGGCTCGCTCGACGGCCACCTCACCGACATGCAATTCAGCCCGGTCACGGTCGGCGGCACGCCGGTATCCGAGATCGCGGCCATGGGCGAATCCATTGCCACCCTGGTGCTCGGCCGCGCCTCGCACCCGGCCGCCGACGCCCTCAAGGAACGCACCGGCGTGCCCGATTTCCGCTTCGACAGCCTGATGGGCCTGGAAAACGTCGACGCCTTCATCGCCACGCTGGCCGAAATCAGCGGCCAGCCGGTGCCGGAAAAACTGGAGCGCCAGCGCGCCCAGCTTCAGGACGCCATGGTCGATACCCATTTCATGCTCGGCTTCGCCCGCATCGCCATCGCCGCCGATCCCGATCTCCTGTTCGGTCTCGCCAATCTGGTCGCCGGCATGGGCTGCGAGGTGACGGCGGCGGTGGCGCCGGCCAAGTCGCCGGTACTGGCCAGCGTGCCCACCGCCGAAGTGAAGCTGGGCGACCTTCAGGATCTGGAGAAGGCCATCGCCGAGCACGGCGCGGACCTGATCCTGTGCAACTCGCACGCCGTCGACACCGCCAAGCGTCTGGGCCTGCCCCTGATCCGGGCCGGTTTCCCGCAATACGACCTGATCGGCGGCTATCAGAAGCTGTGGGTCGGCTACCGGGGCACCCGGCAGACCCTGTTCGATCTCGCCAACACCCTGGTCCAGCACGGCCATCACGAGATCGAACCCTACCGCTCCCTCTACTCGGACCGCCCCGAGGATCGCCATGCGGCATCTGAAACTCGTTCATTCCACTGAGCCGGAGCCGGCCATGCGCGTCCGTATCGCCTTCGCCAGCGCCGACCGGAAGACGGTGGACCAGCATTTCGGCGCCGCCGAGGCATTCGTGATCTACGAGCTGTCCGAGAACGATGCCCGGCTGGTCGAGGCGGTCGAATTCCACGATGGCGATACCGCCATGGATGGCCACGAAGGCAAGCTGGCGTCCAAGATCGCCCTGCTCGGCGGCTGCGCGGCGGTGTATTGCAACGCCGTCGGCGGTTCCGCGATCAAGCAGCTGGTGGCCGCCGGCATCCAGCCGATGAAGGTCGAGGAAGGCACGCCGGTGGACGAACTGCTGTGCGGCCTCAATCAGGCCATGCTCAAGGAACCGCCGGTCTGGATGGCCAGGCATCTGAAGACCGCCGACGCCAGCCGCTTCGACGCCATGGACGAGGAAGGGTGGTCGGAATGATGAGCGCGGGCATGCGCGAGTTGCGTCGCCAGCGCTGGACCCGGATGGCCCGGCCGGCACCGGTGGCCGGAAGCCCGGCGGCGCCCGGCGCATGGTCGCGTCCGCTGGCGTGGCTGGCGTCGGCCGCGCGGGCGTGGCCGCATGGAGCGCGGTCATGATCGAGACCCGCGTGCGCGTGCTCCGCAACGGCGATGGCGTCAGCTTCGTCGAGGCCACCGAAAAAAACGGCTGCGGCGCCTGCGCCAGCCAGGACAGTTGCGGCATTTCCGGCCTCGGCCGTTTCTTCAACCGTAAACGCCCGCCGATCGCGCTCGCCTGCGGCGAGGTCCGTCCCGGCCAGGAGCTGACCGTCGCGGTGGCCGAGGCCGATCTGCTCAAGGTCGGCCTGTGGGCCTACCTGCTGCCGGTCAGCCTCGCGGTCGCCGGCGCGCTGACGCTGGCCCGGCTGGGCGACGTCGGCGCGGCGGCGGGCGCCGCCTTCGGCCTCGGCGCCGGCCTGCTGCTGGCCCGGCGCTTTGCCGCCACCCCCAGAATTTCCATTACTTCCGGAGAAAAACCATGACCGAAACCGTCGAACTCGACCCGATCCTGACCACCGATTTCATCAAGGAGATGTCCAAGCAGATGCGCGCCATCGACAGCTACGGTACCTACGATGGCTGGCCGGTGGAAAAGATTCTCGCGCCTTTCGTCAAGACCAAGGAGCAGCGTCGCGAGATTCCCGTGATCGGCGACCCGGACGAGGAAACCCTGGCGCGCGTGAAGTGCTTCTACAACGCCATCGCCGTGCTGATCGAAAAGGAATGCGGCCACATGGCGGTGCCCATGGTCAACATCACCCACGAAGGTTTCGGCCGCGCCCTGATCACCGTCGGCAAGCTGGTGGTGATGGACCGCACCGTGCGCGACGTCCACCGCTTCAGCTTCGACAGCCTGTCGAAGATGAAGGACGAGGCCGACAAACTGCTGTCGGTGGCGCTCGAAATCGTCGGCAAGTATCCCGAAGTGGCCGGGTTGTAAGGAGTTGACGATGACCGAGGAAGAACTGAAGGACCTCGACCGCGAGGTCAAGAAATTGAAGCGCATGGCCAGCGAATGGGCCTCGCAACTGCACGATCTGGTGGAAGACCGCCTGCCGGCCGGCTACCAGGAAATCCCGGGCATCGCCCAATCCACCTACGACGCCTGCAAGGCCTGGGCCGACGCCAACGCCCGCCTGGCGGCCGCCCAGAAAGGCTGAACCATGGACGCCTATACCGCATTGACCCGGGGCGGTGTCGCCTGGACCCCGGAATTCGTGGTCGATCTCAACCAGAAGGTCTGCATCGGCTGCGGCCGTTGTTACAAGGTCTGCCCGCGTGACGTGCTGTCGCTGGAGGAACGCGACGAGGACGAGATCGACGAGGACATGGACGAGGACCAGATGAGCGTGATGACCATCAAGAACGCCATGGACTGCATCGGCTGCGGCGCCTGCGGCCGGGTCTGTCCGAAGAACTGTTACACCCACGCGGCGATGCCGGTGGCGGCTTGACCGGGCCCGCGCCCGCCGTCCGCCCCGCGCCGCCCCCACGAAAGGAATCGAAACAATGCCCCGCCCGGAAAAACACGTCTTCGTCTGCTCCCAGGCCCGCCCGCCCGGCCATCCGCGCGGTTCCTGCGCCGACCGGGGCTGCCGCGACGTGCTCGACGAGTTCTACTTCCAGTTCCAGCAGCGCCAGTGCTTCGACAAGGTGGCGATCACCGCCACCGGCTGCATCGGCCCCTGCGGCAGCGGTCCCAACGTCCTGGTCTACCCGGAGGGCGTGATGTACGGCCCGGTGACCAAGGCCGACGTCGCCGCCATCTTCGACGAGCATCTGCTCGGCGACGCGCCGGTGGAACGCCTGAAGGTGCCGGCGGACGTCTGGTGATGGCGAGCATGCTGCCGCCCGAAATCGAGGCGAGCGCCCGCCATCTGGTGGAGATGCTGCGCGGCGAGGCGATCAAGTACGTCGCGGTCGGCGGCCTGCCCGACATCCGTCTGGAAGCGGCCGTTTTCGTCGTGGTCACCGATCCGGCCAACGGCCTGCCCGGCTACGAGGGTGTCTGGCGCAACGCGCTGAACGAGCGGGTCGGCCGCATCCTGTTCAACAGCGATGGCAGCTATTACGCGGAATACGACCTGTGCGTGCGCCATCCGGGCAAGCCGCGCTGGTTCATCGAGGCGATCGCCGCCTGGGGCCGCGATGGCGTGGTCAAGGCGGAAGCCCGCCTGCTGCCCTTTGTCTGACGCCGTCAAGGCCGCCGCCGGCCCCGGCGGCGACGGCGCCGATTTCTCCGCCGGGCCGCGCCTGATCCTGGCGCACAAGCAGCGCACCAGCGCGCGTCTGCGTTTCCTGCTGTTCAGCCACGGTCTGACCGCCTTCGCGCCGCTGCCCGCGTTGTCGACACTGGACGAAGCCGACGCGCGGGAATCGACGCTGGCCTATCATCCGGTGGCCTGGCTGCGCGCCGCCGAAACCCGGCTCGGCCTGCCGGCCGGCAGCCTGAAGCTGGAAACCGAATTCGACGCCACCGTGTCGACGCCGGACGGACCGGTGGTGGTGCTCCTGGCCAGCCTGGAGACCATCGACCCGCCGTTCGCCGAGGCGGCGGCGCTGGACGCGCGCTTCATCGCCATCACCGAGGCGCGCGGCCGGCCGCCGGTGGAACTGGAGCTGTTGCGCCGCGCCTATGCCTGTCTGCTGGGGGGCTGATGCCCGCGCGCGCCACCCGGATTTTTTCAAGGAGAAGCGCATGCCCCGATTCGAGTTGGGCGATCTGGTCCACGCCGCCATCGACCTGTACAACGACCCGGTCGAGGAAACCGGCGCCAGCGCCATTCCCGACGTTGCCCCGGATGCCCTGCTGGCAGCCGCCGGCACGCGCGGCGTGGTGGTCAACGTCGGCCATCCGCAAGCGGCGCCGGACGAGGAAATCTATCTGGTCCGCTTCGAAACCGGCGCCGACGGCAATCTCGGCGAGCCGATCGGCTGCCTGCGCGAGGAATTGCAGGCGCCTCCGGATCTGGCGCCGCCGGTAACCGTGCCGGCATGAGCGAGGCCACCCCGGCGGACGTGGTCCGCGCCTATCACCAGCGCACCAAGCATCGCCTGGACGCTTACGCCGCCGGCCCCGGCAGCCTGGACTGGGACGCCCAGCCGGACCCGTTCCGGCGTTGGCTCGGCGCCGAGACCCTGGCCCTGCCGCGTGACGCCGGCCGTCGCGATGTCGACTGGCACGCGCTCGGCCAACCCCGGCCCGCCGTCGAGCCCGATGCCGACGCGCTCGGCGACCTGCTCCAGCTATGCGCCGGCATCACCGCCTGGAAAGCCTACGCCGGCAGCCGCTGGGCGCTGCGCGCGCATCCGTCCTCGGGCAACCTGCATCCGACCGAAACCTGGGTGATCGCGCGCGGCGTCGCCGGTCTGGCCGACGGCCTGTATCACTACCAGAGCCGTGACCACGGCCTGGAACGCCGCGCCGACGGCCTGATCGAGCCGGGCCCGGCCGGACTCTGGCTGGGCTTCAGTTCGATTGCCTGGCGCGAGGCCTGGAAGTACGGCGAGCGCGCCTTCCGCTATTGCCAGCTCGACATGGGCCATGTGCTCGCCGCCGTCGCCAGCGCGGCCGCCCTGCTCGGCTGGCGACCACGCGTGCTGGCGCTCGACTGCGCAACGCTGACGGCCGCATTGGGACTGGACCGGACCGCCGATTTCGCCGGCGTCGAAACCGAGGACGCGGAAGTCATCCTGGCCCTGAGCCCGGCCGACGCCGGCCCGCCGCCGACGCGCTGGGCCACATGGCACGGCCTGCCCAGCCTGCTCGACCCGCGACCGATGTACCGCTGGCCGGTGATCGACGAAGTCACCGTCGCCAGCCGGGGCATGGCACCGGCCACGCCGATGCCGGCACCGATGCCGGCGCCGGTCACGACCGTGGCGGGCATCGGCGCCGTCGAGGTCATCCTCAAGCGGCGCAGCGCCCAGTCCTTCGACGGTCGCTCGATCCTGCCGGCGTCGCTGTTCCCGCGCCTGCTCTCGGCCCTGACGCCGGGGGGCGCGCCGGTCTGGGCGCTGTGGCCCTGGCCGCCGCGCGTGCACGTGGTGATGATGGCGCACCGGGTCGAGGAACTCGCCGCCGGCGTCTATCTGCTGCCGCGTTCCGAGGCCGGCGCCGACGCGCTGCGCCAGGCCATGCGCGACGATCTCGCCTGGGAAAACGTGGAACCGGCGGTGACGCCGCCAGGCACGCCGACGCTCCGGCGCCTGGTCCGCGCCCGCTGCGCCAACGCCGCGCGCACCGTGTCCTGCCACCAGGACATCGCCGCCGATTGCGCGGTCGCCTTCATGCTGGTGGCCGAGTTCGACGCGCCGATCGCGGAAAACCCCGCCGCCTACCGCCACCTGCACTGGGAAGCCGGCATGATCGGCCACCAGCTCTATCTGGAGGCGGAGGCGGCCGGCTGGCGCGGCACCGGCATCGGCTGCTTCTTCGACGACGCCATCCACGACATCCTCGGCCTCGCCGATACCCGTTTCCAGGTGCTCTACCACTTCTCGGTGGGCGTGCCGGTCGACGACCCGCGTCTGCTCACCCTGCCCGCCTATGACTGAAACCGCCGCGCCGGAGAACCTGTTGCGCCGGGCCATGGCCGATTACCGGACCGATCCGGCGCGCGCCGATTTCCTGCTTGAGTGCGCCTGCGCGCAAGCGGCCGACCCGCTGCCACTGCTGCGGGTCGGCTACAAGTTCTACAACCGTCAGCGCCGCTTCGAACTGGCCGAGGAGTTCGCCGGGCGCGCGCTCGCCGAAGCCGGCCGGCGCTGCGGCCTGCCGGCCGATCCGGCCGACTGGCGGCGCGAACAGTTACCCGCCTGGGACACGCCCGAAGCCAGTCAGGCGCTGCTCGCGCTCAAGGCGCTGGCGTTCCTGGCGCTGCGCCGCGAGACCCCGGACCGGGCCGCCGGCCATCTGGCCATCCTGGCCGCGCTCGACACCGACGATGGCAGCGGCGCCTCGGTGGTCGCCGCGCTGGCCGCCGTCATCGACGCGGCCGGGCCGGACTGACCCGGCCGCCGCCGCCCGGCGTTCAAAGCGGCAACGCGAACGGCTCGGCGATCGAGCGCAGCCAGCGCTCCAGGCGATCGTCGGTGAGCTGCTTCTGGTTGTCCTGATCCAGCACCAGGCCGACGAACTCGCCATCCCGTTCCGCCTTGGAAGCCATGTAGTCGTAACCATCGGTGGACCAGGCGCCGACCACGCGCGCGCCCCGGGCGGTGACGAAGTCGTAGAGCAGGCCGAGGGCGTCGACGAAGTTGTCGGCGTACTTGTCCTGGTCGCCCAGGCCGTACAGCGCGACGGTCTTGCCGGTGAAATCGACGCCTTCGAGCTCGGGCAGGAATTCCGCCCAACTCGGATTCTGGCAGTCGGCGTCGAGGCCGGGCAGATCGCCCTCGCCCAACGTCGGCGTGCCCAGGATCAGGTAGTCGTAGCCGGCCACCAGTTCCGGCGTGGCCTTGTTGACGTTGAGCGCCTCGGCCATGGTGTCGTCGTCGAAGCGTTTCTTGATCGCCTTGGCGATCTTGCGGGTGTTGCCGGTGCTGCTGCCGAAAAAGATGCCGATACGGGCCATGATGCTTCCTTGTCTCACGGGATGAACGCGGACTAGCAAGCTCCGGACCAGGGCACGAACGCGCCCGCGCCGGGGGCTCCGGCGCGGGCGCCTTGTCGGGTTCCGGACAATCACGCGGCCGGCGTCGGAATCCGGCCGCGCCGGTCAGGTGGGCGGCGTTCCGTCTCCACCGGCCAGCAGGCGCGGGATGTCTTCGAAACGGAACTCGTCGAGCAGGCCGCGCAGGGTCGCCGCCGCGCCGGCGTCGATCGTCTCGACGCGCGCGAGCAAGGCGCGCGCGGCCTCGATGTCCAGCGCTTCGGCGGCGGCGCGCAAGGCGTTGGCGAGTTCCTCCGGCAACGGCGGCAGCGCGCTGGCCGGTGGCGCGGCCGGCGCCGGTCGGGACGGTTGTTCGTATTCGTATTCGATGCCGAGCAGGCGCGCCATGGTCTCGAAGATCAGCACGGTGTCGAGCGGTTTGGCGACCATGTCGTCGCAGCCGGCGGCGAGGATGTCGGCGCGGTTCTCGCGGAACGCGCTGGCGGTCAGCGCGGCGATGCGGATCTCGCCACCGCCGGGCAGCGCGCGGATGCGCCGGGTGGCCTGATAGCCATCCATGCCGGGCATGCGCATGTCCATCCAGATGAAATCCGGGCGCGCCGACACGCATTCGGCCACCGCCGCCGCGCCGTCGGTGGCGGCGCGCACGCCGAAACCGACCCGTTGCAACAGTCGGACCAGCAGTTCGCGATTGTCCGGGTTGTCCTCCACCACCAGCACGTCGATGGCGCGCTGGCCGGGACGCAGGCGGATGACGCGGGACGGCACCACCGTCTCGGCGTCGGTGCCGGACACCGCCGGCAACGGCAGTTCGCAATGAAACACGCAGCCCTCGCCGGGCCGGCTGTCCAGCATCAGCTCACCGCCCATCATGCGCGCGTATTCGCGGCTGATCGGCAGACCCAGGCCGGTGCCCTCGCCCTTCGCCTCGCCCAGGGCGGTCTGGTAGAAGGCCTGGAACACCCGCTCGCGTTCCTCCGGGGCGATGCCGGGACCGGTGTCGGCCACCTCGAAACGAAGCCGGTCGGGGCCGGCGCGGGTCACGCGCAGGCGGACCTCCCCGCGCTCGGTGTACTTGACCGCGTTGGACAACAGATTCAGCAGGATCCGGCGCAGCCGGGGCGCGTCGCCGTCGACATGGCGGGGCAGTTCGCCGATCCGCTCGACCGTGAACGCCAGCCCCTTGGCGTCGGCGCGCACGCGCGTCATCTCCTCGATCGCGCGCAGGCTGTCGTCGAGATCGAACGGCGCGTTGCGCGCCGCCGCGCGGCCGGACTCGATGCGCGAGATCTCGAGCACGTCGTTGATCAGTTCGAGCAGATGCCGACCACCCCGGTTGATGGTGGCCAGGTTGCCACGCTGCTCCTCCGACAGCGAGGTGTCGCGCTCCATCAACTGGGCGAAGCCGAGGATGGCGTTGAGCGGCGTGCGCAGCTCGTGGCTCATGCTCGACAGGAACGCGCTCTTGGCGCGGTTGGCGGCCTCGGCCTGATCGCGCGCGCGCGCCAGATCGGCGGTGCGCTCGGCGACCAGATCCTCCAGGTGGTGACGATGGCGGTCCAGTTCCGCCTCGGCCGCCTTGCGCGTGGTGATGTCGCGGTTGCTGGCGCGACGCCCCTGATAGTGGCCATCGGCATCATGAACGCCCTGGCAGACGTGCTCGATCCAGCGCTCCTCGCCGTCCTGGCGCCGGATACGAAACTCCAGCGTGGTCTTGTCGTCGTCCTGGCGGCCGAGGTCCAGGAAATGCGCCCGCGCGCGCGGCAGGTCGTCCGGGTGGATGAGGTCGAGCATCAGCCCGGGGCGTTCCATGAACGCCCGCGCCGGGTAACCGGTGATCCGCTCGCAGGCCGGCGCGATGAAGCGGTAGTCGCCGTCCGGGCCGACCCAGACTTCCCAGTCGTACGTGAAATCCGCGAACGCCCGGAACTTGGCTTCGCTCTCGACCAGGGCCAGGCGCGCTTCCTCCAGCTCGGTGACGTCCTGGACCGTGCCGATGGTGCGCAAGGGCGTGCCATCGCCGCTGTAATCGGTGCGCCCCTGTTCATGCACGTACTTGACCCGGCCATCCGGCATGCGCAGGCGATGGCGGATGTCGTAGGGTTCGCGGCGAGCCAGCGATTCCGTGTAGCTGGCGTTCACCCGTTCGCGGTCGTCCGGGTGGATGGCCGCCAGGAAATTCTCGTAGCTGGGCTGGAAGCGCGCCGGATCGAGCTCGAAGATCCGGAAGATTTCCGGCGACCAGGTCAGCCGCCCGGCGATCAGGTCCAGCTCCCAGGAACCCAGGCGGACGATGTGCTCGGCCTCGTGCAGGCGCGCCACGCCGGCGCGCGACTCGGCCAGGGCGCGCGCCAGTTCGCCACGCAGGGTGGTGATGAGCAGGCTGGCGATGGCCTGGATGAACGTGAAGGTCCACAGGCCCGGCATTTCCACCCGGCCGTCCGCCTCGACGAACGGGCCGAAACCAGCGGCCACCGACCACGCCGCCAGCCCGGCCAGGAACAGCACGCCCCAGGCGGCGTGGACGCGATGCTGGCGCAGGGCCAGCCAGATGACGAACGGCAGGGTCAGGTACGGGGGCAGGCCGTCCGCCAGCGGCGACAGCGGCGACAGCGCCAGCAGCCCGACCACGACCAGTCCGGTCCAGGCCAGCCCGGCTTCCACCCGGCTCGCGCCGGTTTCGCCCGAACGGTCCACCAGCGCCAGCAGGGCGGGGCCGACGACCAGCACGCCAAGGGCGTCGCCCAGCCACCAGGTCAGCCAGACCTGGCCGGCCACGGCCGCCGACAGGGCGCCGTCGAGAATGAGGGAGAGGGTGCCGACGCTGGCGTTGACCGCCATGCCGGCCATGGCGCCAAGGCCGGCGTACAGCAGGACGTCGCGGGCGACCGCGAAGCGGCGGTCGAAACCGAACCGGCGCAGCGCCAGCGCGGCCAACACCGGCCCGGCGGTGTTGCCGATGGCGATGGCGACGGCGCCCGCCGGCGAGCTGCCCATGTACAGGTTGACCAGGAACGCGCCCAGCGCGATCGCCGGCCACATGCGCGTGCCCCAGACCAGCAACGCGAACAGGGCGATGCCGGTGGGCGGCCAGATCAGGGAAACCTGATCGCCCCAGGACGCCAGCGACAGGCCGAACACTCCGCTCAGGCCATAGGACAGGAAGATCAGCAGCAGGCGCGACGCGTATCCCGCTTTCGAAAACTCGTCAGTCATGCCCGGCCTCGTCGCACAGCTTCAACAGGCGCTCGAAATCGAAGCCGTCGATCAGCGCGTCGATACCGTCGGCGACGGCCGGATGGCTGGCGCGCAGTTCCCGCGTGATCGCGCGCGCGGCCTCGGGATCGAGCCGCTCCGCCTCGCGGCGCAGGTCGGTGATGGTCGCGGCCGGCAACCCGGCCAGGGACAGCGGCGGCTCCGTCGTCACCGGCGCTGGCGCCGACGCCATCTCCGTCGCCGGAGCGGTCTGCCCGCCACCATTCAGGAGGCTGGCCAGTCGGGCCAGCAGATGGTCGATCTCGATCGGCTTGCGGATCACGTCGTCGCAACCGGCGGCCAGGATCGCCGGCCGGTCGTCCTCGAAGGCGGAGGCGGTGAGCGCCAGGATCGGCGGTTTGTCGCCGCCCGGCAGCGCGCGAATCGCGCGCGTTGCCTGATAGCCGTCCAGCACCGGCATGCGCATGTCCATCAGCACCAGTTCCGGCATCCAGGCCTTGAACAGCTCGACCGCCGCGCGGCCATCGGCGGCCAGGCGGACCTGGTAACCGGCGCGTTCCAGCATCTGGCGGACCAGTTCGCGGTTGTCCGGGTGGTCCTCGGCGACCAGGATGCGACGCGCCGCGACGTCGGCGGCCGGCGTGGCCTGGACGCGCGCGTCCCACGCCGGCGGCGGCGCGGCTTCCCGTGCCGGCAACGTCAACCGGAAGGTGGAGCCCTGTCCGGGTTCGCTCTCGACCGCGAGCGCGCCGCCGAGCAGATGCGTGAACTCCCGGCAGATGGTCAGGCCCAGGCCGGTGCCCTCGCCGCCGCGGATACCGGCGTCGGTCTGGTAGAACGCCTGGAAGATCCGGTCGAGCTCGGCGGCGGCGATGCCGACACCGGTGTCGCGCACCTCGAAACGCAACACGGCGCGCGCCTCGCCGGGCGCCACCGGCATGCGCGCCGCGGTCAGCGCCACCTCGCCGCGCTCGGTGTATTTCACCGCGTTGATGAGCAGGTTGAGCAGGATCTGGCGCAACTTGCCGGGATCGGTCTCGATATGGCGGGGCAGCTCGGGCGCCAGCTCCAGACGCAGCTCCAACCCCTTGGCGCGGGCGCGCGGATCGACCACCTCGACCAGCGTGGCCAGCAGCTCGGGCAGATCGACGATGTCCGGGTGGGCGCTGGCGCGGCCGGCCTCGATGCGCGAGATGTCGAGCACGTCGTTGATCAGCGCCAGCAGATGCTGGCCACTCTTGTCGACGATGGCGAGGTTGCCGCGCTGGTCCTCGGGAATGCGCGCGTCGCGCGCCATCAGCTGGGCGAAACCGAGTATGGCGTTGAGCGGCGTGCGCAGTTCGTGGCTCATGTTGGCGAGAAACACACTCTTGGCGCGGCTGGCGGCCTCGGCGGCTTCCTTGGCGCGCGCCAGCTCGGCGGTGCGGCTGGCGACCAGTTCCTCCAGATGCTCGCGATGGCGCGCCAGCTCGGTTTCGGCGGCCTTGCGCGCGGTGATGTCGCGGCCGATGCCGAGCACACCGATGACCCGGCCGTCGCCGTCGCGCATCGGCGTCTTCACGGTCTCCAGCAGTTCGCGGTGGCCGTCGTCGGCGAAGGTGATCCACTCCTCGTTGACGCTGGGCCCGCCGGCGGCCATGGCCTTGCGGTCGTGCTCACGGAAAAAGTCGGCCAGATCGGCCGTCACGAAGTCGTGATCGGTCTTGCCGACGATGGCCGCCTCGGGCGCGCCGAAGAAGCGTTCGAAGCGAGCGTTGCAGGACAGGTAGACACCGTCGACGTCCTTCAGCCAGACCAGGTCGGGCAGGGTCTGCAACAGCGTGCGCAGATGCGACTCGCGGTCGCGCAGCGCGCGTTCGCGTTCGGCCAGGGTGTCCAGCATCTGGTCGAAGGCCTGACCGAGCTGGGCGGCTTCGTCGATGCCGCTGGCATGGACGCGGCGCCCGGCATCGCCGGCCTGGACCGCGTCCGTGACCGCCTGGATGGCATGCAGCCGGCGGGTCAGGCGCAAGCCCATGATACCGGCGAGCAGGGCGCCGAACAGGATGGCGGCGAGCGCGTAGAGCATGCCGTCGCGGGTGATCGCCGCCAAGCGCTGACCGGTGATCCGCTGGCCGACGCCGACGCGCGCCCAGCCGATCTGACGATCGGCCAGGAGTACCGGCCCGAGCACGTCGACCAGATCGGCGTCGTGGCTGAGGATGAGCGGTCCACCGGCTTGGCCGGCTTCACCGGTCTTGGGCAGGTCGAGCAGATACTGGTTCAGGCGTGACGGGTCGGTATGGGCGAGCACCTGGCCACGCGCGTCCAGGATCATCGCGTACAGCAGTTCGGGGTAATGACTCTGGGCCAGCACGATTTCGCGCAGCCCCTGGTAGTCGCGCGCGGCCAGCCAGCCCGCCGACGAGGTCGCGATGGCGCGCGCCAGGGCGGTGGCCTGCTCGGTCTGACGATCGAGCAGCATGGACTCCTGGCGCGTGGTGAGATCCCAGACGAACAGGGCCATCATCACCGCGTGCACCAGGGCGACGCCGAGGATGAGCTGGCGCCGGACGGTGCCGAACAACAGGGCTTGCAGGCGTGCCTTCATGGCCGGAGCGCGCGATCCGCGACCAGCACCGTCATGGTTCCACCGGGCGCACGTCGCGCTCGAAACCGGCGACGTAATCGCGCACCCGATCGTAGTCGGCATCGTCGGCGGGGTGGAAACGCGCGGTGCTCATGGCGGCGAGAATGGCCGCGCCCTCCGGCGCCTCGGCCAGGCCGAGCAGCAGCGCGCGCACCCGTTCGACCAGATCGGCGGGCGCGTCGGTACGCGCCATCACCGAGTTGTTCATCAAGGACGGCGTCTCCCAGATCACCTTGAGTTGGGCGGCCTCGGCCGGATGATCCTTCTGGAACAGCCGCCAGGGTGGCGGCCAGGTCGCGGCGGCGGCGACGCCGCCCAGATAGGCGTTCATGATCGACGACTCCTGCGAGCCGACGTAGCGGTTGTCGATGTCCCGGTTGACGTCGATGCCCTGCTGGTGCAGGAAATACTGGGGCATCACGCAGGCGGCCAGGGCCGTGGGCGACGGGTAGCTGACCGCCTTGCCGCGCAGGTCGGCCGGTGTCCGCACGCGGCTGTCGCGGCGGACGATGAAGATGCCCTTGAAATCCTCGGCGTCGCCGGCCATGGCGATGACGCGGTAGCCCGCCTTCATCGCCTCCAGGGTCTGCCAGGGGTTGGGTAGCAGGAATTCCGGCGCGCCGGCCCGGAACTTGGTTTCGTAGGCCTGGTAATCGCGCGAGGCTTCCAGCTCGAAGCGGGCATCATCGAGATGGACGTTGAGGTAATCGATCAGCGGCTGGTAAGCCTCCGACAACTTGTTCGGGTTGTGGAGGGGATGAATGGCCAGGCGGTACAGCGCCCGTTCGGCCGGCGCCGGCGCGGTGCCGTAGCGGGGACCGTTCGGCGTCTCACCGGCGCGATCGCAGCCGGTCTGCGCCAGCGCGGCCAGTGCCGCCAGCAGGAGCAGGCGGCGACCGGGAGAATGGCGGCGGGCGGACATCACATCGTTCCGCTTCAGCTGGCGTCGCGCGGCCGGAGGGCCCATGCCGCCAATTCCGCCGCCGGCATCGGCCGGCCGAACAGGTAGCCCTGGAAGGCCGGACAGCCGGCCGCGCGCAGGAACACCCATTCCGCCTCGGTCTCGACACCCTCGGCGATCAGGCCGAGCTGGAGATGCTGGGCCATGGCGATGATGGAACCGACGATGGCGGCGTCCTGGTGGTCCTTGTGGACGTCGCGCACGAACGACTGGTCGATCTTCAGGCGGTCGATGGGCAGGCGCTTGAGGTAGGCCAGCGAGGAATAGCCGGTGCCGAAATCATCGATGGCGAAACGGATGCCCAGCGCTTTCAGACGCCCCATGCGCGCGACGGTCTCGTCGACGTCGACCAGCAGCAGGCTTTCGGTGACTTCCAGCTCCAGCATGCGCGGGTTGGCGCCGGTCTCGGCCAACGCGGATTCGACCTGTTCGACGAAATCGGCCTGATGGAACTGTCGGGAACTGACGTTGACCGAGACCATGGTCAGATGGGGCGCCAGTTCCGGATCGTCCCGCCAGCCGACCTGACGGGCCAGCGCCTGCCGCAGTACCCAGTTGCCGAGCGGCACGATCAGGCCCGAATCCTCGGCCAGCGGGATGAACTCGGCCGGGCTGATCAGGCCGCGCTCGGGATGATTCCAGCGCACCAGCGCCTCGCAGCCGCGAACCTGGCCCACCGCGTCGGTCTGGGGCTGGTAGAGCACGGTGAACTCCTCCCGCTCCAGCGCGCGGCGCATGTCCTTTTCCAGGCGCAGACGCCGTTCGGCCAGGCTGCCCATGTCCGCCTCGTAGAAACGGATGGTGTTGCGGCCGGCCTGCTTGGCCTGGTTCATGGCGATGTCGGCGTGGCTGACCAGGGCGTTGCCAGTGTCGCCGTCTGGCGGGAACAGCGTGATGCCGACGCTGGCGTCGAGCTGGAGATCGTGGCCGTCGACGCGCACCGGTTCGGCCAGGCGCGCGGCCAGCTCGGTGGCGAGGGCGTGCGCGCGGCGCGCGGCGGCGGCGACGTCGCGGCCGAGCGACGGCGACAGGATCACGAACTCGTCGCCGCCCCATCGCGACAGGGTGTCGCCAGCCCGCAGGCTGGCGGCGAACATGCGGCTGACCTCGCGCAGATAGCGGTCGCCGACAGTGTGGCCGAGCGCGTCGTTGATGGTCTTGAAACGGTCGAGGTCGAGGAACAGGACGGCGCCGATGTCGTCGTGGGCGCGCGCGCGTTCCATTTCCAGTTCCAGCCGGTCGGCGAGCAGCCGGCGGTTGGGCAGGCCGGTGAGTTCGTCGTGGTAGGCCATGTACTCGATGCGATCGTCCGACAGCCTGCGCTCCAGCCCCAGATTGAGCACGTCGGTAACGCGCGCCAGGAAATCCGACCAGCGCTCCGCCGACATCCGGCTGGCCGGCGCATGGTAGACCAGCATGCCCAGGCGCTCGCCTTCGATTTCGATGGGCACGACGAAACGCGGCGGATCGCCATCGGTGATCGGCAAACCGAGTGGGCACGGCAAAGCACAGCGATAGGCGATGCCAGGTTCGACACGATCGAGATGGACGATGTCACGCTGGAAGCGTTCGTCGTCGACCTGGCTGATGCGTCCGTCGCCAGTGGTGGCGCCGACACCGAGCCGACCGATGCGCTCGCTGTCGCGGTTCAACACCAGATGGGCGTACGCCCCCTCGCCCGACCATTCCAGCCGGGAACCGAGCACCTCCATGGCGGCGTCGAGAAAATCGGAAGCCGTGGTGTGCTGGAGCCCCAGGGCCAATAGTTCGCCGAGGATGTGCTCCTCCTGCATGGAAAAGCGCAGGGCCTCGTTGGACTGTTCCAGTTGCCGGGTGCGCTCGGCCACCCGCTGTTCGAGCTCGGCGTTGATCGATTTCAACGCGCGCCGGGCCTGAGCCAGCTCCAGATGCGTGCGCGCGCGCACCAGCACCTCCTCGATCTGGAATGGCTTGACGATGTAGTCGACGCCGCCGGCCTGGAAGGCATGGACCTTGTCCTCCATGTCCTGCAAGGCGCTGATGAAGATCACCGGCACGTCGGCCAGCTCCGGATCGGACTGGATGCGGCGGCAGACTTCATAACCGTCCATGCCGGGCATGCGGATGTCGAGCAGGATCAGATCCGGCAGACCGGTGCGCAGGGAACGCAGCGCGATCTCGCCGGACAACGCCGGCCGCACCTTGTAGCCTGCCTGCTGAAGCATGCCGCCAAGCACCTTCAGGTTGTTCGGGTTGTCGTCGACGATCATGACGACGGCCGGCGCGGATTGAATATCGCTCATATCCCGCATTATCGACCAAGGCACCGATTCCGGCATCCGGCCGGCGGCATTCCAGGCTCCCCCGGCCGGTGATCGACGCCGGCGCTGTCACAAACCCGACAAGGCCACGACGGCGTGCCCTTTCGGACATCAATCCGCTCCAGGCTAACGAAAAATATTCATTGGAATCATCGATTTGCGAATTCATATCGGATGGCACGCGATTTGCGATCCGGAAGTCATCGAGGTTCAACCGAGGAGAAACGCGATGCTCACCCTGACCCCCAAAGCCCTGTCCGCCGTCGAGAAGTTCATTCAGGGCGCCGCCACCCCCGTCGTCGGGCTGCGCATCGCCATTTCCGGCGGTGGCTGCTCGGGTTTCCAGTACGGCATGAGCCTGGAGGAAACCGCCGCCGAGGACGACCTGGTGGTCGAACTCGGCAACGTGAAACTGCTGGTCGATCCGTTCTCGGCGCCGCTGCTGACCGGTGTCACGGTCGATTTCGTCGACAGCCTGAACGGCTCCGGCTTCAAGTTCGAGAACCCCAACGCGAGCAGCTCTTGCGCGTGCGGTTCGTCGTTCTCCGCGTAAGGGAGCAGCAAAATGTGGGACTACTCCGACAAGGTCAAGGAACACTTCTTCAGCCCGCGCAACTCTGGCGCGATGGACGACGCCAACGCGGTCGGCGACGTCGGCTCGATCAACTGCGGCGACGCGCTGCGCCTGATGCTCAAGGTCGACCCGGAAACCGAAACCATCCAGGACGCCCGCTTCCAGACCTTCGGTTGCGGCTCGGCGATCGCTTCGTCGTCGGCGCTCACCGAGATCATCAAGGGCATGACCCTGGATGACGCGCTCAAGGTTTCCAACCAGGACATCGCCGATTACCTCGACGGCCTGCCGCCGGAGAAGATGCATTGCTCGGTGATGGGCCGCGAGGCCCTGCAAGCGGCGGTCGCCAACTATCGCGGCGTGGAATGGAAGGACGACCACGAAGAGGGCGCGCTGATCTGCAAATGCTTCGCCATCGACGCTGTGCTGATCGAAGAGACGGTGCGCGCCAACAACCTGTCCAGTGTCGAGGACGTGATCCACTACACCAAGGCTGGCGGCGGCTGCTCGTCCTGCCATGAGGGCATCGAGGAAATCCTGGTCAAGGTGCTGGCCGAACGCGGCGAAACCTTCAATCCGCATGCCGTGGCGGTAAGCAAGGAAGACAAGCCCGGCAAGCTCAACAATCTGCAACGGATCAAGCGCATCGAGATGATCCTGGATTCGATCCGTCCGCAATTGCAGCGCGACCACGGCGACATCGAGCTGGTCGACGTCGACGGCAAGACCATCTACGTCAACATGATCGGCGCCTGCGCCGGCTGCCAGATGGAAGCACAGACCCTGCAAGGCATCCAGACCCGGCTGATCGAGGATCTGGGCGAATTCGTCAAGGTTGTGCCGTCGCGCACCGGCTCGTACGCACGCGCCGCCAGCCACGTTTGAGCCCCCCTCTCCCGCAAGCGGGAGAGGCGCAAACCGAAAGGAAAAAGATATGGACGGCATCTACCTCGACAACAACGCCACCACCCGCGTCGACGACGCCGTCGTCGCGGCCATGCTGCCCTTCTTCACCGAGCAGTTCGGCAATCCTTCCTCCATGCACAGCTTCGGCAACAAGGTCGGCCTGGCGCTGAAGAAGGCACGCATGCAGGTGCAGGAACTGCTCGGCGCCGAGCACGACTCGGAGATCATCTTCACCTCCTGCGGCACCGAGTCCGACTCCACCGCCATCCTCTCGGCCCTGAAGGCCAGCCCGGAGAAGAAGGAGATCATCACCACCACCATCGAGCACCCGGCCGTGCTGGCCCTGTGCACGCACCTGGAGAAGGAAGGCTACAAGACCCACTTCCTCAAGGTGGACGAAAAGGGCCGCCTGAATCTGGATGAATACCAGAAGCTGCTCACCGACAAGGTCGCCGTGGTCTCGATCATGTGGGCCAACAACGAAACCGGCACCCTGTTCCCGGTCGAGCAGATGGCCGAAATGGCGCACGCCAAGGGCATCCCCTTCCACACCGACGCCGTGCAGGCCGTGGGCAAGGTGCCCATCGATCTCAAGAACAGCAAGATCGACATGCTGTCCCTGTCCGGCCACAAGCTGCACGCGCCCAAGGGCGTCGGCGTGCTCTACCTGCGCCGGGGTGTGCGCTTCCGCCCGCTGCTGCGCGGCGGCCACCAGGAACGCGGCCGCCGGGCCGGCACCGAGAACACCGCCGCCATCGTCGGCCTCGGCCTCGCCTGCGAACAGGCCATGCGGCACATGCACTTTGAAAACACCGAAGTGAAACGCCTGCGCGACAAGCTGGAAGCCGGCATCCTGGCCAAGGTGCCGCGCGCCTTCGCCACCGGGGATGTAAGCAACCGCCTTCCCAACACCAGCAACATCGCCTTCGAATTCATCGAAGGCGAGGCCATCCTGCTGCTGTTGAACAAGTTCGGCATCGCCGCGTCATCGGGCTCCGCCTGCACCTCCGGCTCGCTGGAACCCAGCCACGTCATGCGCGCCATGGGCATCCCCTATACCGCCGCCCACGGCACGATCCGGTTTTCGCTGTCGCGCTACTCGACCGAAGCCGAGGTCGACCGGGTCATCCAGGTGGTACCGGAGATCGTCGCGCAGTTGAGGAAACTGTCGCCCTACTGGGGCGAGAATGGCCCGGCCGAGGAACCGGAGAAAGCGTTCGCGCCGGTGTATGCGTGACATGGCAGGCTGACGATGCTTGGAGGCCTACCGTGCCCCCGAGCAAAACCACAGCTTTACCTTCGCTGTCGAGAAAAGCGCCGTCCCAGGCATCATCGTAGCGCCGTACCGGATCGCTGATGGTGACGCCACTTGCGAGTAGCGCGCGGTCGGTGTCGTACGCGTTCTCGACCGCCAGGGTCAGGCCGCGGCGGCCATTTCCCCACCACCTCGCCGGCCGGCCGCCTCCGCCTTGCGCGCGAACCACTTCTCGGCCTCCTCGTCCCAGCCGTCGGCGCGGATGTAGGGATTGGTTCTCGGGTGGGTGATCATGTTCGGGTCGATGTCGACGCCGATGCCTTCGAGGAAATTGACCAGACCGATGCGTTCGATCATTTCGCCGGTGCGTTCGTGCTCCAGCGCGTTCTCGGCGAAGAAGTCCAGCACCGATCGCGCCAGGTCGTTGAGTTTCTCGAAATCGTCGTCGGTCTCCAGCTTCATGAACGGAATGATCACGGTGCCCATGGTGGCGCCGATCTTGAGCACGCCCTTGCCGCCGATCAGGATGGTGACGCCCTTGTCGCGGCCGGGCAGCAAGGCGCCGGGCATGACGTTCAGACAATGCATGCAGCGCACGCAGTTGTGATTGTCGATGGCCATTTCGCTGGTTTCCGAGACCCGCAACACCGTCTCGTGGACAGCGGCCGGCGCGCCGGCCTGACGCAACGTGATCGCGCGGGTGGGACACAACCCGACCACCATGTTCATCAGGTCGTTCATGGAATGCGCGGCCATCCATTGGTCGGCGATGGTCTGGTCGGCGCGGATGTTGTCGCGCCAGGTGCCGATGGTGGCCATGTCGGAGCGCTGGATGGCATTGACGCAGTCGTTCGGACAGCCGGAGAACTTGAACTTGAATTTGTACGGCAGGCTCGGCCGGTGCATGTCGTCGAGATTGCTGTTGATGACCTTGCGCAACGCGCGCGCCTCGTCATAACAGGACATTTCGCAACGGGCGGCGCCGACGCAGGACATCGAGGTGCGTAGCGCCGGGCCGGCGCCGCCAAGGTCGAAGCCAAGCGCGTTGAGGCGGTCGAACGCCCGCTGCACGTTTTCGGAGCGAATGCCCTGGAACATGATGTCTCCGGACTGGCCATGGAAGGCGATCAGGCCGGAGCCGCCGGTGTCCACCCAGGCATCGCACAACTGACGCAACAGCTCGGAGGTGTAGTGCATGCCGGCCGGCGGCTGCACGCGGAAGGTGTGGAATTCGGCGGCCTCCGGAAATTTCGGGCTGCCGTCCGCGTTCTTCAGTTCGGTGAAACGCGGAATGATGCCGGCGCCGTAGCCGACCACGCCGACGGTGCCCCCTTTCCAGTAACCGGTCCGGGTCTGGTAGGACGTTTCCAGTTGACCGAGCAGATCGGCCATCATCGGACTGTCGCCGGCCAGACGCTTGAGCCCGGTGACGAAGGACGGCCACGGGCCGGATTCGAGCTGGTCGAGATAGGGGGTTTCGGGTAACGCGTTCATGATCGATCCTCCTCGCTTGCGCGATCGCCGCCGGGCCGGACCCGGCGCGAGACAACAAAAAACCAACTATTTCTGTCAAGTATAGACCGCGAACGCCGTCCCGCCAGGCGACGGTCCGCGGGCTTTGTAGCAAATCCGACGAAAGCCGTGCCCACGTGTCCTTGCCGACCGGCTCCGGCCCGGCCCATGCATAAATAATCACGAATAATCAGTCACTTGCAATCCAATGATGGCTGGCATGGCGTTTGCGAACAGTGGCTCATGACAATCCGGAACCACACCATGCCCCTTCCCGCCATCACCATCGACGACACCACGCTACGCGACGGCGAGCAGTCGGCCGGGGTCGCGTTCACGCTGGAGGAAAAGCTGGACATCGCTCGTCGGCTGGATGCTCTCGGCGTGCCAGAGCTGGAAGTCGGCATTCCGGCCATGGGCGATGGCGAACGCGAGAGCATCCGCGCGGTCGCCGGGCTCGGCCTGAACGCCAGGCTGGTGGTCTGGAGCCGCATGCACAGCGGTGATCTGGAAGCCTGCCGGAACATGAACGTGCGGATGGTCGACCTGTCGATTCCGGTCTCCGACCTGCACATCGGCAAGAAGCTCAAGCGCGACCGCGCCTGGGTACTGAAGACCATCGCCGACATGGTGCCGCGCGCGCTCGATCTGGGCCTGGAAGTCATCGTCGGTGGCGAGGATGCCTCGCGCGCCGACCTCGATTTCCTGATGCGCGTGGTGACCGTCGCGGAGGCCGCCGGCGCGCGCCGCTTCCGTTTCGCCGACACGCTCGGCGTGATGGAGCCGTTCGGCGTGCACGAAACCATCCGCACCCTGCGTTCGGTGACCGATCTGGAAATCGAGATGCACGCGCACGACGATCTCGGTCTGGCCACCGCCAACACCCTGGCCGCCTGCCGGGCCGGCGCGACCCACGTCAACACCACCGTCAACGGTCTCGGCGAGCGCGCCGGCAACGCCGCGCTGGAGGAAGTCGCGCTGGGTCTGAAAAAATTGCACGGACTCGATACCGGCGTCGATCTGGCCGCCTTTCCCGCCCTGTCCGAACTGGTCGCGGCCGCTTCCGGACGGCCGGTGGCCTGGCAGAAGAGCGTGGTCGGCGAAGGCGCGTTCACGCACGAGGCCGGCATCCACGTCGATGGCCTGCTCAAGGATCCTGAGACCTATCAGTGCTTCGACCCGCGCGAAGTGGGCCGCGACCACCGCCTGGTGGTCGGCAAGCACTCCGGTTCCAGCGGCGTGCTCGCCGCCTACGCGCGCATGGGTCTGGAGCTCAGCCCGGCCGAGGCGCGCGCGCTGCTGCCCGACATCCGCGCCTTCGCGGAACGGGCCAAGCGGGCGCCTGCCGATCACGAACTTTGGTTCATCTACCGGAACCGGGTCGGCCGCGCGGCCACCGGCGCGGTGCATTGATCATGCATGCCACCCTGCCCCCCCTTTCCTGGCTCTGGCCGGCGACGACGCGCGCGCGCCAGGGCCACGCCAGCCACCGCGCCTGGCTGACCATGCTGCTGGCCGGCGTATTCACGGTCTGCCATCCGGCCAGCGCGCGGCCGCGCGTGCTGACCGCCGAACGGCCGCCGGCGATCCGCGCGCCGGTGGCCGGATC
The DNA here is from genome assembly GCA_020725265.1 of Hydrogenophilus sp. Taxonomy (GTDB): domain Bacteria; phylum Pseudomonadota; class Gammaproteobacteria; order Burkholderiales; family Thiobacillaceae; genus PFJX01. The sequence goes on from DYFK01000011.1 coordinate 29,137, forward strand.
GCCAGGCGCGTCGACGGAGTCCGACCATGTCTGAGACCCTGACCCCGGCGATCCCGCGCCCCACGCCCGGATTGTGGACGCTGCTCAGGGAAGACGTGGATTGCGTGTTCCAGCGCGACCCCGCCGCCCGTTCCCGGTTCGAAGTGATCACCACCTATCCCGGCGTCCATGCCGTGCTCATGCAGCGCGTCGCCAACCGGCTGTGGCGCGCCGGCCTGCGATTTCCGGGCCGCTTCCTGTCCTGGCTGGCGAGGCTGTTCACCAACATCGACATCCATCCCGGCGCCACCATCGGCCGGCGCTTCTTCATCGACCACGGCGCCGGCGTGGTGATCGGCGAGACCGCCGAGATCGGCGACGACGTCACCCTCTATCACGGCGTCACCCTGGGCGGCACCACCTGGAACAAGGGCAAGCGCCATCCCACGCTGGGTGACGGCGTGGTCATCGGCGCCGGCGCCAAGATTCTCGGCGCCATCGTGCTCGGCGATCAGGTGCGCGTCGGCGCCAACTCGGTGGTGGTCAAGGACGTGCCGGCGCACCGCACCGTGGTCGGCATTCCCGGCAAGGTGGTGACGCGTCTGGACGCGGTGGCCGGCGACAAACTCGGCATCAACCTGGACCATCACCTGATTCCCGACCCGGTCGGCAAGGCCATCGCCTGCCTGATGGAGCGCATCGAGACCCTGGAAAACCGCCTGCGCGAGCGCGGCGAGCCGGTCGATGGCCAATGCTCGATCTGCGAGGCGGATGACCTGTGCGGCAACCAACAAAAAACCAGGAGGCACGGCTGACATGGACCTGATGGATTTCGACCAGGCGGGACTGTATTTCGACGAACCGGTCGCGAGCGCGGTCCAGGATCTGATCGCCGAGGCCGCCGGCGCCTATGGCGAGCCGACCGCCGAGGCGCTGCTGCACAAGGCCTATTTCCTGGCGCCGGAAGCGCTGGTGGTGCTGGTCGCGCTGTACCGCTACTACTTCTACCAGCACCGGCTGGAGGACGCGCTGATCGTGGCCGCCCGCGCCATGTCCATCGTCGGCGCCCGCCTCGGCTTCCCGGACGACTGGACGCGCCTGCATCCGGACTATCTCGGCCAGGCGGTGCTGCGCTCGATGGGCCTGCTGCGTTTCCATCTGTCGGTGCTCAAGGCGACCGGCTACATCAACCTGCGGCTCGGCAACCTGGAAGTCGGCCGCGCCCAGATCGAAAAACTGATCGAGCTCGACAGCCATGACCGCTTCGGCGGCAAGGCGTTGCTGGAGACGATCGTCACCGCGGTGGCCGAACGCATCGAAGCGGCCGCCTGATTTATCTGGAGAAGCGAAATGGACGACCTGACCCTGGACGAAGCGCTGGAAGAACTGGAATCCGCCGAGGATTTCCTCGAATACTTCGGCATCGCCTTCGATCAGAAGGTGGTGCACGTCAACCGGCTGCACATCCTGCAACGCTTCCACGACTATCTGGCGCGCGCTGGCGCGCTGCCCGAGGACGAGCCGGCGCGCCATGCCGTCCACGCCGAACTGCTGGCGCGGGCCTATCACGACTTCGTGGCCTCCGACGCGCTGACCGAGAAAGTATTCAAGGTCTTCCACATGCACGAGCCACAGACCGCGTTCGTGCCGCTGACCTCGATCGGCGTCATGAAGCGGGAGCCGGAAGCGCATGCCGGCGGTTGTGGCTGTGGCAACCAGGGCCCTTGCCACAGTGTCGAGGGCGCGTTGCGAAGCTGACGCCATGCTGCCTCGTTTCGAATACGGCGATGCCGTCCGGGTCACGCGCAACGTGCGCAACGACGGCACCTATCCGGGCATGGCCACCGGCACGCTGCTGGTCCGGCGCGGCTCGGTCGGCTACGTCATGAACGTGGGCACCTTCCTGCAGGACCAGTTGATCTACACCGTGCACTTCCTCGACCAGGACCGCATCGTCGGCTGCCGCGAGGAAGAGTTGCTGGATGCCGACGAGCCGTGGACGCCAAGCAAGTTCGAAACCCGGGAAAAGGTGCGCGCGGCCATCACCCTGGCGGTCGATGGCGAAATCCTGGTGCCGGTCGGCACCGAGGGCGAGGTCATGCGCGTGTTGCGCGACACCGACCGCGGCGTGCAATACCACGTCCACTTTCCCGGCCACGTCCTCCAGGTTCCGGAATCAGTGCTCGCCCACGAACAAGGAGAAGCCCCGTGAACACGGCCTATCTGATCCTGAAGACCGCGCACGGCCTGTACGGCAAGGCGCCGACCGCGCTGGCGGCCGGGGAACGCGAGCGTGTCGAGCAACTGGCGGCGCGTCAGTTCGAACTCGAACACCAGGTGCTGGTGACCGACGAGGCGCGCGACGTGGTGGTGCCGGAAGCGACCTTGACGACCGCCTACGCGGAAGTGCGCGGACGCTATGCCAGCAACGAGGAATTCGCCGAGGATCTGGCCGGCAACGGCCTCGATCCGGCCGGCTTCCGCGCGGCGCTGGAGCGCGAGCTCAAGGTCGAGGCGGTGCTGGAGAAGGTCGGCGGCCGCGCCGCCCGGGTCAGCGACATCGACGTGGCGCTCTATTACCACTATCACCCCGAACAGTTCCGTCGGCCGGAGACCCGGCTTGCCCGCCACATCCTGATTACCATCAACGAGGATCTGCCGGAAAACGGCCGCGCCGCCACGCGCGCGCGCATGGAAGCGATCGCCGCGCGCCTGGCGCGCGAGCCGAAGCGCTTCGAGGAACAGGCGATGAAGCACTCGGAGTGCCCGACCGCCCTGAATGGCGGCCTGCTTGGCGAAGTCCGGCGCGGTCAGCTGTTCCCGGAACTCGACGCCGCGCTGTTCGAACTGGCGCCGGGTACGTTGAGCGGCATCCTCGAATCGGAGCTGGGCTGGCATCTGCTGCGTTGCGACCAGGTCACCGAAGCCGGCACGTTGCCACTGCCGCTGGTCATGGAAAAAATCCGGGAAATGCTGGCGGCGCGGCGCAAGCGCATTTGCCAGAGCGCCTGGCTGAGCCAGGCGCGCGCGCCCGCCATCAGCGGCTGACCGCCGCCGGCCGGGCTCAGTCCCGCAGGGCCGCCCCAAGAGACTGATCCGCCCCCTCGGGGGGCAGCGAACGAAGTGAGCGTGGGGGCTGTTTCCTCTCAGGCGAGATCGGCGAGCAGGGAAGCGCGTACGCGGTCGGCCACGCCGACGCTGGCCTGGCAAGCCGGGTGATCGATGCCGGCGCTCAGGCCGGCGCCGGCCTTGAGCGCGGCGATCATCGCCGGCGTCAATTCGAAACGCAGGAAATGCACGGAGGCGGTCTTGTCCGGCGCGCTCCGGTCGAGATCCTCGTTGGCGACCGGAAACACCGGCTCATGCCCGTCGACCCGCAGCCAGACCCGGTTTTCGACCCCGATGAGCCGGGCCAGGGCCTGCCGGCGTTCGGCCTCGTCGGCGTACTCGACCATGAAGGTGGCCTTCCAGTTGCCGCCATCCGGAATCAACGGGTTGTAGACGTCCAGCTCCTCCTGGATGCCAGCCGCCTCGAAGATGCGCTCGATGCGCAACATCTCCTGAATCTGGTACCGCATGGTCAGCCGGTCCTCGAAATACAAGGCGACATGCGGCGTCAGTTCGAGACGGCGGTGCTTCTTGTGGGCGATCACCTTCTTGCGGAACTCGTCACGGATTTCCGCGTATTTCTCCAGGCTGAAAAGGTCTTCCCGGGTCAGTTTGCTCATGATTCCTTGCTCCTGATCTAGCTGGTAGCTTGTAGCTGGAAAGACGCGCTATGCGCACGATGTCGCCACCAGCTACCCGCTACCCGCTCAGATACCATAGGCCTTGCGCAGCAGTGTCATCGGGTGCTCGGGCGCGCGGCCGTCGTCCATCGCGTTCTCGATGTGGTGGCCGGCCATCGCGCAGTCGCTGCCGTAGTGGTCGGCCTTGCCCTGCCGCACGCGCGAGACCACCGGCTTGACGATCTTCATCGCCGAAGCGTGGTACTCCTTCTTCACCGCGTAGGTGCCGTCGTGGCCGGAGCAGCGCTCGATGATCTCGACCTCGGTGTCCGGCACCAGCGCCAGCGCCTCGCGGGTCTTCTGGCCGATGTTCTGCACGCGCTGGTGACAGGCGGCGTGGTACACCACCTTGCCCAGGCCCTGCTTGAAATCAGTGCGCAGCTTGCCTTCCTTGTGGCGCAGCATCAGGTACTCGAACGGGTCGAAGAAGGCGTTCTTCACCTTCCGCACGTCCGCGTCGTCCGGGAACATCAGCGGCAGTTCCTGCTTGAACATCAGCACGCAGGACGGAATCAGCGCGGTCAGGTCCCAGCCCTCGTCGACCAGTTTCGCCAGTCGCGGGATGTTGACCTCCTTGTTGGCGATCACCGCGTCGAGATCGCCCAGTTCCAGCTTGGGCATGCCGCAGCAGCGTTCCTTCTCCGCCAGCGTGACCGGAATACCGTTGTGCGCGTAGACGGCGGCGAAGTCCTCGCCGATGCCCGGCTCGTTGCGATTCATGTAGCAGGTGGCGAACAGCGCCACCTTGCCCTTGGTGCGGCCGGCGGGCACGGCGGTGGCGCCGGACTGCTTCTCGATGCGGCGGCGCAGCGGTTTGCCGTGGAATTCCGGCAGCCAGGCGTCGGCGGCGATGCCGGCGACCGACTCCATCGCCTTGCGCGCGACGCCGACCTTGTTCACCGCGTTGACCACTTGCGCCACCACCGGGATGCCGGCGAGCCGACCGACGGCATCGGTACTGGTGAGCACGCGGTCGCGCAGCAGGGTGTCGCCGTGTTTGAACTTGTACACCTTGGCGCGCAGCATCAGATGCGGGAAATCCAGGTTCCATTCGTGCGGCGGCACGTAGGGACACTTGGTCATGTAGCACAGGTCGCACAGGTAGCAGTGGTCGACCACCTTCCAATAGTCGGCCTTGGCGACGCCGTCGACTTCCATGCTCTCGGATTCGTCGACCAGATCGAACAACGTGGGAAACGACTGGCACAGGCTGACGCAGCGGCGACAGCCGTGGCAAATGTCGAATACCCGTTCCAGTTCCCTGAACAGGGAGGCCTCGTTGGTGAAATCAGGATTGCGCCAGTCCAGTGGGTGACGCGTGGGTGCCTGCGTGCTGCCTTCGCGAATGGGAGTGGCCATGTCGTCCTCGATTGGAATGGAAACGCGCGACCACGATCGCGGCCTCGCGCAACGACAGCGGGATTCGCTGTGCGCGCCCGGACCGGAACGCGCACAACGCATGCCGCTGTTCCGGCCCATGCCGGAACCGGAAGAAATCAGGCGTTCAGTTCGTTGAGTGCCTTCTGATAGCGGTTGGCATGCGAACGCTCGGCCTTGGCCAGCGTTTCGAACCAGTCGGCGATTTCCTCGAAGCCTTCGTCGCGCGCGGTCTTGGCCATGCCCGGATACATGTCGGTGTACTCATGAGTTTCGCCATGCACGGCGGTCTTCAGATTGTCCTCGGTGGGACCGAACGGCAGGCCGGTGGCCGGATCGCCGCAAGATTCCAGATATTCCAGGTGGCCGTGAGCGTGGCCGGTTTCACCTTCGGCGGTGGATCGGAACAGCGCGGCGACGTCGTTGTAGCCCTCGACGTCCGCCTTGGCCGCGAAGTAGAGATAGCGACGGTTGGCCTGGGATTCGCCGGCGAAGGCGTCTTTCAGGTTCTGCTCGGTCTTGGAGCCTTTCAGTTGCATCGTGCTCTCCTCGTCAACGCGCCCGGCTGCAAACCCGCGCCAGGCTTGCGGGAAAATTTAGATTCAATCTAAACCGTGCTCGAATTTAGGCATCCCCGACAAAACTTGTCAACCTTGTCCGGGTTACCGCGCCGGCACGCTCAAATCCGGGAAATCAGGAGAGCGGCGACGACGACCGCGACCGTCAGCCAGCCCAGACGATCGACATGACGGCGCAACCCGGCTTCCATCTTCTCGCCGCCCCAGGCCATCAGGCCCGCGACCAGGAAAAACCGGGCGCCGCGCCCGATCAGCGAAGCAAGCGCGAACGGCAGCAAGGCCATGGCGGCAACGCCGGCGGCGATGGTGAACACCTTGTAGGGAATCGGCGAGAAGCCGGCGACGAAGATCGCCCAGAAGCCCCATTCCGCGAACCAGGCCTGGGCGCTCAGGTACTTCGGCCAGTAGCCGCTGTCGCGGATCAACGGCTCGATCAGCTCGAAGGCGTAGGCGCCGATCAGGTAGCCGAGCAGGCCGCCAGCCACCGAGGTCAGCGTGGTCAGCAGCGCGAACCACCAGGCCCGCCTCGGGTTGGCCAGACTCATCGGCGCCAGCATGACGTCCGGTGGAATCGGGAAGAACGAGGATTCCGCGAAACTCAGGCCGCCCAGATACCAGGGCGCGCGCGGATGTCGCGCCCAGCGCATGGCCCGGTCGTAGAGCGGCGAGAACAGCTTCATCGCGGCGGCGGGCCGGTGGCGGGATCAGACCACGGCGCCGGATTCTTCCTTGGGCGGCTTGATGAAATCCTCGCGCGAGACCCCCAGCCACAACACCACCGGACTGGCGACCAGCACCGACGAGTAGGTGCCAACGATGATGCCGATGGTCAGCGCGGTGGCGAAGCCCCACAACACCTCGCCCCCCAGGAACAGCATGGCCAGCACCATCATCAGCGTGGTGCCGCTGGTGATGATGGTGCGCGACAGGGTCGCGGTCTTGGCGTTGTCCATGATGGCGGCGACGTTGGTCATGCGCGTCTTGCGGAAGTTCTCGCGGATGCGGTCGAACACCACCACGGTGTCGTTGACCGAATAGCCGAGCACGGCCAGCACGGCGGCCAGCACGGTCAACGAGAATTCCCACTGGAACAGCGCGAAGGCACCCAACACGATGAAGACGTCGTGCGCGGTGGCGAAGATGGCGCCGATGGCGAAGCGCCACTCGAAACGCAGCGCCAGGTAGATGACGATGCCGATCGACACCACCAGCAGGGCCAGCGCGCCATCCTCGAACAACTCCTTGCCGACCTGCGGACCGACGAACTCGACCCGGCGCAGTTCGACGTTGGCGTCATGCTGTTTCAGCACGGCCAGCACCTTTTCCGACAACTGCGCGGAACTGGTCTCGGCCTTGACCGGCAGGCGCACCATGACGTCGCGCGAGGTGCCGAAGTTCTGCACCTGGGCGTCGGCGTAGCCGTTGCCGGCGAGATGGGCGCGGATCGCCGGGATGTCCGCCGAAGCCTGATAACCGACTTCCATCATGGTGCCGCCGGTGAAGTCGACGCCCAGATTGAGGCCCTTGAACGCCAGCAGGCCAATGGACGCGGCGATCATGATCACCGAGAAATAGATGGTGCTGCGCGCCCAGCGCATGAACGGGATATCGCGCTTGACGTGGAAGAGTTCGAGCATGGTTCGCGCTTTCCTTGTGTATCAGATGGAGACCTTGGTCAGGCGTTTGGCGCGGCCATAGGTCAGATTGACCATGGCGCGCGACACCAGCACCGCGCTGAACATCGAGGTCAGGATGCCCAAGCACAGCGTCACCGCGAAGCCGCGCACCGGCCCGGAACCCAGCCAGAACAGCGCGAAGCCGGCGATCAGCGTGGTGATGTTGGAGTCCAGGATGGTGTCCCAGGCACGTTCGTAGCCGGACGCGATGGCGGCATGTGGCGACATGCCGTTGCGCAGTTCCTCGCGGATGCGCTCGGCGATGATGACGTTGGCGTCGATGGCCATGCCCAGGGTCAGCGCGATACCGGCGATGCCGGGCAGCGTCAGCGTCGCCTGCAACATCGACAGCAGCGCCACCAGCAGGAACAGGTTGGTGACCAGCGCCAGCGTGGAGACCAAGCCGAAGAACTGGTAGTAGATCACCATGAACACGGCGACGACGGCGAAGCCGATCAGCGTCGCGTTCTTGCCGCGCTCGATGTTGTCGGCGCCCAGCGACGGCCCGACCGTGCGTTCCTCGACGATCTCCATCGGCGCCGCCAGCGCGCCGGCGCGCAACAACAGGGCGACGTCGTTGGCCTCCTGCGGCGAATCCATGCCGGTGATCTGGACGCGGCCGCCGCCGATCTCCTCGCGGATCACCGGCGCGGTGACCACCTCGGCCTTGCCCTTCTCGATCAGCAGGATGGCCATGCGCTTGCCGACGTTCTCGCGGGTGACGTCCTTGAAGATGCGGGCGCCGCGACCGTCCAGATTGATGTGCACGGCCGGCTGGCTGGTCTGGCTGTCGAAACCGGGCTGGGCGTCGGTGATGTACTCACCGGTCAGCACCACGGCCTTCCGGACCAGCAGCGGTTGGCCGCGCCGTTCCTGATAAAGCTCGGCGCCGAACGGCACCTGGCCGGCCATGGCCGCCTCGATCGCGGCGGTGTCCTGCATGCGTTCCTCGTCGACCATGCGGATTTCCAGGGTCGCCGTGCGGCCCAGGATTTCCTTGGCCTTGGCGGTGTCCTGCACGCCCGGCAACTGCACGACGATGCGATCGACCCCCTGTTGCTGGATCACCGGTTCGGCGACGCCGAGTTCGTTGACCCGGTTGCGCAACGTGGTCAGGTTCTGTTGCAGCGCGAATTCCTGGGTCTTGGTCTGCGCTTCCTTGCGCAGGCTCAGCACCAGCGCGCGTTCCTCGCCGACCTGGGCATCGTCCACGATCAGATCGGAATAGGCCGACTCGATCGCCCGACGCGCCTCGTCACGCTGGCCGTCATCGCGGAAGCGGACGATGACGCGGGTGTCCTCGCGGCCGATGCCGGTATAACGCACCTTCTTCTCGCGCAGCAGGGTGCGGATGTCACCCTGGTAACGCTCGGCGGCCTTCTCCAGCGCCTTGGGCATGTCGACCTGCAACAGGAAATGGACGCCACCGCGCAGATCCAGGCCCAAGTTCATCGGCAACGCGCCGAGCGCGCCCAGCCAACCCGGCGAAGCCGGCAACAGGTTGAGCGCGACCGTGTAACCGTCGCCCAACGCGGTCTGCACGGCATCGCGCGCCTTGAGCTGGGTCTCGGTGTCGGCGAAACGCGCCCGCACCCCGCGCGGGTCCAGCGCCACGCCGGCGCTTTCCAGGCCGGCCGCCTTGAGCGCGGCCTCGACCCGTTCCATCAGGGCGGTGTCGACCTTTTCCGTGGTGCGCACCGGCATCACCTGGACCGCTGGCACCTCGCCGAAGAAATTGGGCAGCGTGTAGACGAAAGCGATGACCAGGGCCACACCGATGACAATGTACTTCCAGAGGGGGAATCGGTTCATGTTCGCGGGATGTGAAATGGGAGACGAGGCACGGTTATGGGGGAGGAAGCGGGGATTTCATCCCCGTCTTCCGGCCGTTCCTCAAAGATCCTTGATGGTGCCCTTGGGCAGGACGGACTGGACCGCGACGCGCTGGAACACGCTTTCGTGGCCGCCACCGATGTCCAACGTGATGTACTGGTCGGCAACCTTGACCACCTTGCCGAGCTGGCCGCCGACGGTGACCACCTCGTCGCCCTTCTGGATGGATTCCTGCATCTTGCGCTGCTCCTTGGCGCGCTTCATCTGCGGACGGATGATCAGGAAATAGAACAAGGCGAACAGCACGATCAGCGGCAGGAAGCTGATCAACGGATCCGGCTGCTCCGGCGCGGCGTAAGCGGGGGAAATCAACATGATGGCGACAACCTCGTGAAAAAACCGGCCGATTCTACCATTGCCGACATGACGATCCGGGGAACGCCCGTTCGGCCGGGTTCACGCCAGCGGCTGGCTGCCGCGCGCCGCGTGGAACGCCGCCGACCATTCGGCGAAGCGGCCGGCCTCGATGGCCTCGCGCATTTCCCGCGTGAAGGTCTGGTAGAAATGCAGGTTGTGGATGGAGTTCAGGCGTCCGCCCAGCATCTCGCCGGAACGGATCAGATGGTGCAGGTACGCGCGGCTGTAGTTGCGACAGGTATAGCAGTCGCAAGTGGGGTCGAGCGGGCCGGTGTCGTGGCGGAATTTCGCGTTCTTCAGACGCACGTCGCCGAAGCGGGTGAACAGCAGACCGTGGCGGGCGTTGCGGGTCGGCATCACGCAATCGAACATGTCGATGCCCTGACTGACCGCGAACACGATGTCCTCGGGCGTGCCCACGCCCATCAGATAGCGCGGCCTGTCGGCCGGCAGCGCCGGCGCGCTGTGGCGCAGGATGCGGATCATGTCCGCCTTGGGCTCGCCGACGCTGAGTCCGCCCAGCGCGTAACCATCGAAACCGATCTCGCTCAGACGCGCCAGCGAACGGTCGCGCAGATCCTCATGCATGCCGCCCTGGACGATGGCGAACAGCGCGTTGGGATTGCCCGCGTGCGCCACCTTCGAACGTTCCGCCCAGCGCAACGACAGTTCCATCGACAGGCGCGCGGTGTCCCAGTCGGCCGGATATGGCGTGCATTCGTCGAAGATCATGACGATGTCGGAATCCAGGACCCTCTGGATTTCCATGCTTTTCTCCGGCGTCAGCAGCAATCGCTCGCCGTCCAGCGGCGAGGCGAACCTGACGCCCTGTTCCGTGATCTTGCGCAGATGCGTCAGACTCCACACCTGGAAGCCGCCGGAATCGGTCAGGATCGGCTTGTGCCAGCGCATGAAGCCATGCAGGCCACCATGCGCGGCGATCACGTCGAGACCGGGGCGCAGCCAGAGATGAAAGGTGTTGCCGAGCACGATCCGGGCGCCGAGCGCGTCGAGTTCGTGTGGCGTGATCGACTTGACCGCGCCGTGCGTGCCGACCGGCATGAACACTGGCGTCTGGACGACGCCGCGCGCGGTTTCCAGCACGCCGCGACGGGCCTGGCCGCTGGTGTGGGTGAGACGGAATCGCATGAAGGATGGGAAAAGATGAGATCGGGAATACGAATCGGGTGCGCGAGTGTACTGCTAGTCCTGGCCGTGCCGCTTCAGTCCCTCGCCGGCGCGGACGCCTGCCCGGCCGACCAAGCCGTGGAAGTCCGGGTCGGCAAGCAGCGCTTCGCGGTCGAAGTGGCGGCCACGCCCAGATCGCGCGAAATCGGGCTGTCCGCGCACACCAGCCTGGCGGCTGGCGCCGGCATGTGGTTCGTGATGCCGAAGGCGGACGAACACGGCTTCTGGATGCGCGAAATGAAATTCCCGATCGATCTGGTCTGGATCGATGCGGCCGGCAAGGTGCTGGACAGCATCACCCTGCCGGTTTGCCCGGCCATGCCCTGCCCGCTCAGCTTCGCGCCGGCGCCGGCGCTCTACGTCCTGGAAGTCAATGCTGGCGCCTTCAGGGGAAAACCCGGCGACCGGGTGAGCTGGCGTTGCGGGAAGCGGGCTGTTGGAAAGCAATAGTCCGCCTGCCGCTGCCACTCACCAGCTCTGGCGACCGCGCGGCTTGACCGCGCCACCGGGGCGGCGCTCGGGCTGCCAGGTGTTGCCATTGACTTCCGGCCGACGCGTCTCGGGCTTGCTCCAGACGTTTCCGTTCGGTTCACCGCGACGGCCATCCGCCGGCTTGCTCCAGGTATTGCCGTCCCGCTCGGGCCGGTCGTTTCTGTCCGGTCGCGGCGACGATGCATCGGCCCAGCGATTGCCACCACGACCACCGCCTTCGTCCCGGCGCGGCTTGTCGCCCCAGGGTTTGCCACCGGCGTAGCCGGAGTTGCCACCACCGTAGCCGGGTTTGCCACCGCCATAACCGGATTTGCCGGCATATCCGGGCTTGGCGCCGCCGGATTTCTGGCCGAAACGCGGCTTGGCGAACGGCTTGTCGACGCGGGCCTTGGGTTCCAGGCCGGGGATCACGTCGACACGCACGGCCTGACCGGTATAGCGCTCGATGTCGCGGACCAGGCCGCGCTCGCGGCCGTGCACGAAGGTGACGGCGGTGCCGGAACGGCCGGCACGGCCGGTGCGGCCGATGCGGTGCACGTAATCCTCGGCCTGACGCGGCGCGTCGAAGTTGATGACGTGGCTGATGCCGGCGACGTCGATGCCGCGCGCGGCGACGTCGGTCGCCACCAGCACGCGGGTCTGGCCGTCACGCAGGCGTTGCAGGGTACGGTTGCGTTTGTGCTGGGGCATGTCGCCGTGCAGGGCGGCGGCGGCGAAACCCTGTTCGAGCAGCGTTTCGGACAGTTCCTCCGCGCTTTTCTTGGTCGCCGTGAACACCACCGCCTGGGTCAGATCGACGTCGCGCAGCAACACGTCGAGCAGCCGGTGCTTGTGGCCGACGTCGTCGGTGAACAGCAGGCGCTGGTCGATGTTGGCCTTGTGCTCCTCCTTGGTCGCCACCTCGATGCGCTGAGGCGAACGGGTCATCTCGGCGGCGATGCGGCCGACCATGCCGTCGAGCGTCGCCGAGAACAGCAGGGTCTGGCGGGTTTCCGGCAGGCTGGCGACGATGTGCTCGATGTCCTCGACGAAGCCCATGTCGAGCATGCGGTCGGCCTCATCGAGCACCAGCACTTCGAGACGCGAGAAATCGATGCGGCCGCGTTCGATGTGATCGATCAGACGGCCGGGAGTGGCGATCATCACTTCCGGGTTCTGGCGCAGGGCCTGGAATTGCGGACCGAACGGCGCGCCGCCGACCAGGCAGACGGTGCGCAGCTTGCGGATGCCGGCGCCGTAGATGGCAGCCTGTTTCTGCACTTGCAGGGCCAGTTCCCGGGTCGGACACAGCACCAGCAGGCGCGGGCCGTTGCCGGGCAGGGTGGAAGGTTCGGCCAGCTTGTGCAGGCTGGGCAGCAGGAAGGCTGCGGTCTTGCCGCTGCCGGTGTGGCTGGAGACCAGCAGATCCTGCCCGGCCAGCGCGGCCGGCACGGCCTGGCGCTGGACTTCGGTCGGCTCGGTATAGCCGGTGGTCTCCAGGCATTTCAGAACGATGGGGTTCAGACCCAGATCGGCGAAACTCATGTAAATCCTTTCGATACTCGTCCGCCGGCGCCGGATTGGCGCCGGAATGGACCAAGGCGCCCGATTCATGGGCGCGAAACAGAAACGCGCGCGCCACCGTCGTGGTGGTCGCGTCGATTCTCGCGAAACATCGGCGCCAACCGGATGCCGCGATGCCGAATCGACGGAACGGTTTCCGCGAAAGGATCAGGTGAGGTCGGGGACGATGGGGCTGTGGAAACAGTCCCGTGGGCTTGAAGATACGGCCGGAAGGCCGGTAAGCCGACTACTGCGTTGCACAACGGCCGCAAAGATACGCAAAAAACCCTTGAATTACAAGCTGTTTTTTTGCGGTTCGGCGGGTTGGTCGCGGAGCGCGCGCCAGGCCATGATCAGGTAATGGAGCATCGACCAGAGCGTCAGGAAGGCCGCCAGATAGAGCAGCCAGCGACCGATGATGGGCGTGAAGTTCCAGCCCAGGATGGGATCGTGATAGAGCAGCAACAGGATGGCGATCATCTGGGCGGTGGTCTTCAGCTTGCCGACGAAGGACACCGCGACGTTGCCCGAACGCCCCAGGCGCGCCATCCATTCCCGCAACGCGGTGATCGCGATCTCGCGGCCGATGATGATGAGGGCGACGTCGACGCTGGCCCGATCGAGATCGACCAGCACGATCAGCGCGGCGGCCACCATCAGTTTGTCGGCGACCGGATCGAGGAAGGCGCCGAACGCCGAGGTCTGGTTCAAACGCCGCGCCAGCCAGCCATCCAGCCAGTCGGTGACCGAAGCGAGCGCGAAGATCAGGGTCGCGGTCAGATTGATCGTACGCGCCGGCAGCCAGCCGTCGGGCAGGTAGAACACCGCGACGAACAGCGGAATCAGCAGGATACGCAGCCAGGTCAGCGCGTTGGGGAGATTGAGAGGCATGGATGTCGGAGGTTTGGACCGTCAGTGTAGTGCGCGGTAAATCCTTTCCGCCAGTTCCCGGCTGATGCCATCGACCCGCGCCAGCTCCTCGATACCGGCGTCGACCACGCCGCGCAGGCCGCCGAACGCCCGCAACAGGGCCTGCCGGCGCTTGGCGCCGACGCCGGAAATATCCTCCAGGCTGGACTGGGTGCGCGCCTTGGCGCGGCGTGCGCGGTGACCGGTGATGGCGAAACGGTGCGCCTCGTCGCGCACCTGCTGGATCAGATGCAGGCCGGGGTGGTCGGGCGGCAGCCGCAACGGCTCCACCTCGCCGGGCAGGAACAGTTGCTCCAGGCCGGGCTTGCGTTCGACGCCCTTGGCGACGCCGAGCATCGGCAGATTGCCCAGCCCGAGTTCCGAGAGCACGTCCATCGCCATGTGCACCTGGCCGCGGCCACCGTCGATCAGCAACAGGTCGGGCAACTGGCCGTCGCCAGCGGCGAGCTTGCCGTAACGACGCGACAGGGCATCGCGCATGGCCGCGTAGTCGTCGCCGGGCGTGATGCCGGTGACGTTGTAGCGCCGATACTCGGCCGGCCGCATCGCGCCCTGGTCGAACACCACGCAGGCGACCACGGTGGCCTCGCCCAGGGTATGGCTGACATCGAAACATTCGATGCGGGCGATGCCCTCCTCGCCCAGCGCCTCGTTGAGCGCGGCCAGGCGGGCGGCCTGGTTCTCGCGGATGCCTTCGCGCGTGGCCAGCGCCAGGCGCGCGTTCTTTTCCGCCATCTCCAGCCAGATCCGGCGTTCCTCGCGCGGTTGGCTGACCACCGCCACGCGTCGGCCGGCCTGCTCCGACAGACCTTCGGCGAGGCCGTCGACCTCGGCGTTGAGGATCAGCGTCGGCGGAATGGCGCGGGCACCGACATAGTGCTGTCCGACGAAGGCTTCGAGCAGCGCCGCCGGATCGGCGTCGGCGGCGTGGCTGGGAAAGAAGGCGCGACCGCCGAGCGCGCGGCCGCCGCGCACCATGCTCAGATAGACACAGGCGGCGCCGTCGCCGACCACGCCGGCGATGATGTCGGCATCGCCGGCCGAGCGGCTCTCGACGAACTGGCGCGCGCGCACCTGCGCCAGGGCCTGGATGCGGTCACGGTAAACCGCCGCCTCCTCGTAGCGCAGCCCGGCGGCGGCGGCCTCCATGCGCGCGCTCAGCGCCGCCAGCACCTCGTTGTCCTTGCCTTCCAGGAACAGCGCGGCGCTGTCGGCGTCGCGCGCGTAGTCGGCGGCGTCGATCAGACCGACGCAGGGCGCGCTGCAACGTCGGATCTGATGCAGCAGGCAGGGCCGCGAGCGGTTGGCGAACACGGTGTCCTCGCAGGTGCGCAGGCGGAACACTTTTTGCAGGATCTGGATGCTCTCGCGCACCGAATGCGAATTGGGGAACGGCCCGAACACCCGATGGCGTTTGTCCGGGCTGCCACGGAAGAAGCCCAGGCGTGGCCAGGCGTGGCCGGACAGCAGCAGATAGGGATAGGACTTGTCGTCGCGAAACAGGATGTTGTACTTGGGCGCCAGTTCCTTGATCAGATTGTTTTCCAGCAGCAGCGCTTCCGCCTCGGTGCGCGTCACCGTGGTCTGGATATCGCGGATGCGCGCCACCATGTGGCGGATGCGCGGGCTGTGATCGCTCTTCTGGAAGTAGCTGGAAACCCGTTTCCTGAGGTCGCGCGCCTTGCCGACGTAAAGCACGCCGCCGTCCTCGCCGAGCATGCGATAGACGCCCGGCAGGTTGGGCAGACTGGCGAGCAGGGGCTTGGGATCGAAGGCGGTCCCGGTCATGACGCGGGCACGCTATTCCTCTTCGTCGAGCAACTGGCCGGCGATCGCCCAGTTCTCGTCGGGCAGTTCCTCGAACGCGATGTAGGTGTAGCGGCGCGGCTTGAGCGCGTGCCGCTCCAGCGTGTCGGTGATTTCCTCGGCGATCCGCTTCTTCTGCTCGCGCGTCAGGCTGCCGGCGAGCTTGATGGTGACGACGGGCATGATCCGTTCTCCTGATCCTTGGCGATGCGGGCGAACACCGCCTGAAACATGGCCGGCGTCAGCCGGCCGGTCTGGGTGTTGTAGCGGCTGCAATGATAGCTGTCGTACAGGCGGCGACCATCCGGCAGCCGGTGCGTGGCGGCATGGGCGAACGGATGCGCCGATTGCCGGAGACCGGATGCCATCAGTACCGCCTTGTGCGCGATCTGGCCGAGCGCCAGGATCGCGGCATCGGCCGGCAGGGCCGCCAGCTCGGCGCGCAACCAGGCATTGCAGGTCCGGATCTCGGTGGTCTCGGGCTTGTTTTCCGGTGGCACGCATTTGACCGCGTTGGTGATCCGGCAGCCGGCCAGGACCAGGCCGTCGTCGGCGGCGGTCGACACCGGCCGGCTGGCGAAGCCGAAGGCGTGCAGGGTCTGGTACAGCAGCACGCCGGCGTAATCGCCGGTGAATGGCCGGCCGCTGCGGTTGGCGCCGTGGAAACCGGGCGCCAGGCCCACGATCAGCAGCCTCGGCTCCGGATCGCCGAAAGCCGGCACCGGCTTCAGGAAATAATCGGGATGACGATCTCGCGCCGCGTCCAGGAATGCGCTCAGGCGTGGGCAGGCGCGGCAATCCGCCAGCCGAGGCGCGCCAGCGGCCATCAATGCAGATGCGCCGGCGCGTCGCGCATGTCCTCGGGCAGCTCGGCATGGACGTTCTCGCCGTCCGGGCTGGGGAACAGCGGCGCGCCGCAATCGTCGCAGAACTCCACCGGCATGCGGGTGTCGAGCACGCTCACCGCGCCGACCCCGGCCGACTTCAGCAGGGCCTCGATCTCGCCGCCCAGGGCCGGGTTTTCCTCCTCGCCGCCGAGCAGTGGCCAGGACACGCCATGGACGACGTCATCGGAATCGGCCAGCGTGAAACCGACCCGCCATTCCACCAGCCAGTTCTCGTAATAGGGCGCCACCACCGCGCGCAGGCGGGCGGCCGGCTGGTTGAACACGGTTTGCAGATAAGCGACCGCCGACACCAGCGAGAACGGGCGCAGATCCTGGTCGGCCTGGCGCCAGGCGGCGAAGTAGGCATCCGGCGACGACAGCTCGAAGGCGCAGCCCGCCAGCACCGGCCGCAGGTTGGCGCCGCCCTGCTCGCTCCAGGCCGTGAGCGCGTCGCGGCGGTTGCCGCCCGGCTCGTTCCAGCGGAACAACGGCTGGCCGGCCGGCACCCGGATGGCGGCAACCAGATAACGCGCGTCGGAGACGAAGGCCAGGCTTTCCGGCAGATCGGCCTCGTCGATTTCCAGGTTCCGGCCGTCCTCGATCGCTTGCCACAGGGACTCGGCCAGCCGGCGGGTGTCGACGAAACCGCGCGGCAACTGGTCGGGACTGAACAGATGGTCGGCGAAGGCGACGCGAGCGTCGGCGGCGAGCACGTGCGCGCCGAGCTGGGCGCGCAAGCCGTCGAGCGCGGCGACCGGCAACCGGCGCGCGGGAATCTCGTAGCGCGACCAGGCCAACAGTGGCAGAGCCAGCAGCAGACGATCGAAATCGTCGTTCCGGCTGCTCTCGCAGGCGCCCTCGATGATGTCGGCCAGTTCGTCATAGGCGCGGCCGTCATCGTCCTGCAGACGGTCCAGGGCCTGATTCAGGGCATCCTCATCGCCGGCGCGCAACAGTTTTTCAACCAATGCATCCAGCGCCCGCTGCCACCAGGTGTCCTCCAGGCGGCTGTGGGAATCGGCCAGGCCCTGGGCGAGCCAGGCCAGGCGTTCGGCATCGCGGGAGGGACGTTGGCGGGTGTGGGGTCGACGGCGTTTCATGGCGTTGGCATCAATCGAAAATGAACGGGGAGCTTACTTCTTCAGTTCCGCCTGCAGGGTGACGTGGCGGATGCCGTGACTTCGGGCGAGCCGATCGCGACTGGCGGCCAGGATCGCGTCCCAGTCGTCGAAGCTGTCCAGCTCGACATGCGCGGAAAGCGCGATCTGGCCGGAGGACAGCGTCCAGATGTGCAGATCGTGGACCCGGCGCACGCCGGCGATCGCGGCCATGTCGGCGGCCACGGCCTCCAGGCTGATGTGCGCGGGCACCGCCTCCATCAGCACGTGCAGGCTTTCCAGCAACAGGCGCCAGGCCGACACCAGGATCAGCCCGGACACCACCAGCGACAGGATCGGATCGATCGGCGTGTAGCCGGTCAGCCAGATGGTGGCGCCGGCGACCAGCGCGGCGACCGAGCCGAGCAGGTCGCCGATGACGTGCAGCAGCGCCGCGCGGGTGTTGAGATCGCCGCCACCGCGCCGCAGCATCCAGGCCACGATCAGATTGACGCACAGGCCAATCGCCGCCACCACCATGACCGCGCCGCCCATGACCGGGCTCGGCGATTGCAGGCGCCGGACGGCCTCGAACACGATGAAGCCGATCAACGCGAACATGATCAGGCTGTTGACCAGCGCCGTCAGGATTTCCAGGCGCACCAGGCCGTAGGTGTGTCGGCTCGACGGCGGCTTGCGCGCCAGCCAGGCGGCCAGCGCCGCCAGACCGAGAGCGGTGGAGTCGGTGAGCATGTGACCGGCGTCGGACAGCAGCGCCAACGAGCCCGACCAGACCCCGGCCACGGCCTCGACCACGGCGAAACCGAGCGTGAAGAACAACGCCTTGAACAGGGCATCGCCACCACGGGCATGGCCGACGTGATGCTCGACATGGTTGGTGCCGCGATCGACCGTGAGCCGCTCCGCGATATCGTGGCGGTGATGACCAATCATGCCGGAATCAGCCCCGGCCGCAGGTATTGGTGGGATCGCCCAGGGCCAGTTCGGCGTCGACCTGGCCGATGCCGCCCAGGTCGCGCAGCGCGCCCAGATAACGCTGGCTGGCGTGCAAGGCCTGGCGACCGGGCGGATGCGGTCGGCCGTGCATGCGCGCCAGCCGGATCAGCGACATCGGCGACAGCGGCGCCTTCAGACGCGCGATCACGGCATCGGCCAGTTCCGGCCGGTTGCACACCAGCACCATGTCGCAACCGGCTTCCAGCGCCGCCACCGCGCGCGCGCCGATGTCGCCGGCGACGCTGGCGCCCTCCATGGTCAGGTCGTCACTGAAGATGACGCCCTCGAAACCGAGCCGGCCACGCAGGATTTCGCCCAGCCAGCGTTGCGAGAAACCGGCCGGCTGCTCGTCGATACGCGGATAGACGACGTGCGCGGGCATGATGCCGGCCAGCCCCAGATCGATCATCTGGCGAAACGGCAGCAGATCGGCGAACTCCAGGTCCGCGAGTGGGCGCTCGTCGATCGGCACCGCCAGGTGGGAATCGGCGGCGACGTAACCGTGCCCCGGAAAATGCTTGCCGACCGCGCTCATGCCGGCCTCGTGCAGTCCCAGCACCAGGGCGTGGGCGAGATCGGCGACCGCCTGGGGATTGCGGTGAAAGGCCCGGTCGCCGATGACGCCGCTGTTGCCGTAATCGAGATCGAGCACCGGCGCGAAGGTGAAATCGATGCCCGCCGCGCGCAGTTCGGCGCCGATCACATAGCCGGCCTCGCGCGCCAGACGACGGGCGCGCTGGGGATGATCGTCCCAGACCTCGCCGATCGCGCGCATCGGCGGAATCGGCGTGAAGCCGTCGCGGAAACGCTGGACCCGTCCACCCTCCTGATCGACCCCGATCAGCAGATGCGGACTGCGCAAGGCGTGGATGTCGCGACACAACGCGGCGAGCTGTTCCGGTGTCTGGTAATTGCGCTTGAACAGGATCACGCCGCCGACCGCCGGATGCAGCAGGCGCGCGCGTTCGGCGTCGGTCAGCTCGAAGCCGGCGACATCGGCCATGACCGGGCCGAGCGGAAGATGGTGGGCAGGGATCATTTCGCGATTATCGACTCTCGACGATGACGAAGGCGATGACATATTCCTGTTCGTCGGACAGGCTCAGGTGACAGGCGCCGATCCCGCGCGCGTCCAGCCAGGCCGCCAGTTCCGGCGCGAACGCGAACCCCGGCCGACCGAGCGCGTCGTGGCCGACGCCGATCGCGGAAAACGCCACCGGCGCGCGCATGCCGGTGCCGACCGCCTTGGCGAACGCCTCCTTGGCGGCGAAGCGCTTGGCCAGAAAGCGCGCCGGATCGCGCTCCAGCCCGGGTTCGCCGCGCTCGACCGGCGCCAGCAAGCGGGTCGCCACGCGCGCGCCGTGACGCGCGCGCAGCTCGGCCATGCGCGCCACGGCGACGATGTCGGTGCCGATGCCGAGGATCACGCCAGCGCCATCCCTCGCTGCTCGGTCAGACGAACCAGACCGCGGTGGGAAAACGCCAGTCCCATGCGGACCGGCGCGAAATGCAGCTGGCCAGGCAACGCCGCCAGCGGATCGCCGGCGGCGCGGCGCGGGACCTCCAGGATTTCGGCCATGTCTCCGGTCAGTCGCGGCGGCGGCCGGCGAGCCAGGCGATACCGAGCAACCCGAACAGACCGAGCAGGCCGCCGGCGTCGAAGGCGCCACCACCCCCTCCGCCGCCGCCGCCACCATTGCCGCCATTGCCCGAAGGCGTCACCGCCGCCAGCGCGGCGCGCGCGTCGAGCATGCCGGCGCCACAGGTCGTGGTGGTGCAGTTGCACTGGCTGTTGACGTTGGTCGACGGACAGGTCGGCAATCCGGCTTCCACCGGGAAGGCGCGCGCGTTGGCCTTGATCAGGTTGATGACCTGGGCCGGCGTCAATCCGGCGTTGCGGTCGAACATCAGCCCGGCGGTGGCCGCCACCAGCGGCGCCGAGAAACTGGTGCCGTAATTGGCCTGGGTGAACTGGTCGGTGTAGCCATTCAGCCCGGGCGTGGTCGAACCCAGGTTGGTGGTGGTGTCGAGCGAGAACAGACAGGGTTCGCCGATGCCCGTGGTCACGCAGTTGCCAGCCGGCGCGCTGACGCCGATCTCCGGACCGAAACTGCTGTAGCCGACCTTGGTGCCGACATTGCGCAGCCCGCCCACCGCCAGCACGCCCGGACAATTCGCCGGCGACTCGACGGCGCCGTTGGCGTTGCCGGCGGAAGCCACCACCAGCACGCCGCGCGCGGTCAGTTCCGGGATCGTGTCGGTATAGGCCGAAGTACAGGTTCCGGGCGCGCCCAGGCTCAGGTTGATGACGCGCGCCGGCGTCGGATTGAGCGGCAGGCCGGGCACTTCCAGGCCGGCCGCCCAGCGCATCGCCGCCAGGATGTCGGAGTCGAAGCCACCGCATTTGCCAAGCGCGCGCAACGGCATCACGCGCAGATTCCAGCCGGCGCCGGCGACGCCGACGCCATTGTCGGTGGCGGCGGCGATCAGGCCGGCGACGCGGGTACCGTGCCAGGAGCTGGGCTGGTCCCAGAACAGGGCGCCGCTACCGCACACCGCCACCAACGCCGAATTGGCGCGCGCGGCGGCATCGATGTAATCGCCGGGATCGCTCGGATCGGCGTCGCGGCCGTCGCCATCGGCGGCCAGCGCGGCGTTGGAAATGAAGTCATAGCCGGCGACCAGCTTGCCGGCCAGATCGGGATGGTCCGGGCGCACGCCGGTATCGATCACCGCGACCACGGTGCCGTTGTCGCCGCGGCCGATGTCCCAGGCCGCTTCCATGTTGATCGCCGCCGGTTGCGCCGCGCGCAGATACCACTGCCCCGGGAACATGGCGTCGTTGGGCATGGCGCGGATGTAGCGCATCCGGTCCGGCAACGCGTACTCGACTTCCGGCTGCGCCGCCAGCAGGCGCAAGGTATCGTCGGCGCCGGCGCCTTCGGCCAGGAACACCCGCATGTCCGGCGCCGGCCCGGACAACGCGCGCAGGTTCAGGCCGGCGCGCCGGCCCAGCAGGCTGGCCTGGTCGGCCGCGCTGGCCTGGCGCAACGCCGACGCCTCGGCGCGAAACTTGACGATCACCCGGGTGGCGGCGTCATCCACCGCCGCCGCCGCCACGTTCATGCCCAACAGCGGCAAGGACAGACCCACCCACAACCAAATCGAAAACTTCATGACTGACTCCCGATCGTTTATCGATGCGACCTCAGGACATCCGGGGTGACGGCGGCCACCCCCGGCATCGCGCCGATGCGCGCCAACGACCGCGCGCAACCGTCATCGCCGGCCGGACAGGCCAGCCGGTAGACGTGCCGGTCGGCGGCCACCGAGGTCTCATAGGCCACCGCCGCGCCGGTCTCGCGTTCGAGCGCCCGGACCAGCCCGGCATCGTCGCCGATCACGTCCGTCTGAAAGCGCACCAGCACGCGCATGGACGGCGCCGCCGAGGATGGCGGCGCGGCACAGGCGGCGCACAGGACACCGACCAGGGCGATCGACAACAATGGGATACGGCGGGACATGGCATCCTCCGGCGAGAACCACGGCCGGACAAGTCTAACGGCGCCAGAAAAAAACGACAGTGGGGGAAGCCGGAGAGGAAGAGGAAATCCGTGCATCTGGTGCCGGGAGGGGGACTCGAACCCCCACGAGTTTTGGCTCGGCGGATTTTGAATCCGCTGCGTCTACCGATTCCGCCATCCCGGCTGGATGGAAGGCGGCGATTATCGCGGAAAGCCGGAACCGGCGGCAACGTATAATCCGCGCCCTCATGAAAACCAGCGATTTCGATTACGCACTGCCGGACGAGCTGATCGCCCGCCACCCCCTGCCCGAGCGCGACGCCAGCCGGCTGCTCCATGTAGACGCCGCCGCCGACAGCTTCCACGACTGCGAATTCATCGATCTGCCCGCGCTGTTCCGGCCCGGCGACCTGCTGATCTTCAACGATACCCGCGTGATCAAGGCCCGACTGCGCGGCGAGAAGGCCAGCGGCGGCAAGGTCGAGATGCTGGTCGAACGCCTGCTCGGCGAGCACGAGGCGCTGGTCTTCCTGCGCGCCAGCAAATCGCCACGGCCCGGCAGCCGGCTGCGCTTCGCCGACGCCATCGACGCCCGCGTCGAGGCCCGCGAACAGGACCTGTTCCGGCTGTCGTTCGACCCCACCCGCCCGCTGCTGGCCTGGCTAGACCAATACGGCGAGGTACCGCTGCCGCCCTATCTGGCGCGCGGCGCGGAAGCCGACGACGACCGCCGCTACCAGACCGTCTACGCGCGCGACCCGGGCGCCGTCGCCGCGCCGACCGCCGGTCTGCACTTCAACGACGCGATGCTGGCGCGCCTGCGCGAACACGGCGTCGAAACCGCGTTCGTGACCCTGCACGTCGGCGCCGGCACCTTCCTGCCGGTACGCGTGGAGGACATCCACGATCACCGGATGCACAGCGAGCGCTATCTCGTCCCGGAAGCCACCGCCGAGGCCATCGAGACCGCGCGCGCGCGCGGTGGCCGGGTCACGGCGGTCGGCACCACCAGCCTGCGCGCGCTGGAATCGGCGGCCCGGTCCGGCACGCTCGCCACCGGCTCCGGCGAGACCGACCTGTTCATCACGCCCGGCTACCGGTTCCGCGTCATCGACCGCCTGATCACCAACTTCCATCTGCCGCGCTCCACCCTGCTGATGCTGGTCTCGGCCTTCGGCGGCACCGAGCTGTTGCGCCGCGCCTACCGCCATGCGGTCGCCGAACGCTACCGGTTCTTCAGCTACGGCGACGCCATGCTGATCGAACGACGGCAACACGGGCCGGAAAAAAACGCCGGCGCCAGTTGACGAAAGCATTACCGTGGCTATAATGCCGGCTCACTTCGACGCGGGAATAGCTCAGTTGGTAGAGCGCAACCTTGCCAAGGTTGAGGTCGCGAGTTCGAGCCTCGTTTCCCGCTCCAGATTCAGGGGAAAGCATCCAGCTTTCCCCTTGTTCATTCAGAAGACCGCGATCAACACGGCGCGTTAGCAAAGCGGTTATGCACCGGATTGCAAATCCGTGAAGGTCGGTTCGACTCCGGCACGCGCCTCCAGAAATCCCAGGACAGGGCCACCCTCGGGTGGCCTTTTTCTTGTCCGGCGTCCGCCGCCGGTCCGATACCTCAATACAGCAGACAGTCCCGGCTGGCTTCCCGCCAGGCGGTTTCATCGACACTCGCCAGCGCGTCCAGGTCGCCCGGCTCGGCGGCGGCGTCATCGACCCACTGACGCAGCGCCTCGCCGCCGTTGATCAGATCGATGGCCAGGCGGTCATGCTCGTACTCGTAGGGAAAATCCCGCCACAACGGATAATCCGGGCGCAGGCGGCGCAAGGCCTTGAACGCGAGCGCCTGCAGGCGCCAGGGTCGGAAGTCGTGATGCCGGTAGGCGTCGGTATCGACGTGAATCTGGATGCCAGCGCACAACCGGCCGGCATGCTTGTGGAAGGTGGGCTCGAACCAGCATTCCCGCAACCGGCAGCCGGCCAGCCAGTCCGGCGCCAGTTCACGCATCGTCGCCATCAACCGGCGCGGTTCCAGATCGGGCGCGCCGAACAGTTCCAGCGGCCGGGTGGTGCCGCGCCCTTCCGACAGCGTCGTGCCTTCCAGCATCACCGTGCCGGCGTAACAGCGCGCCATCGACAGGTTGGGCGCGTTCGGGCTCGGATTGACCCACTCGCGCAGGCTGGTCGGCCAGCCGTAACCGGGCGCCGCCCAGGCATCCCAGCCTTGCAGGGTCACCACCTGGTAATCGAGTTCGAGCCCGTATTCACGCATGAACCAGCGGCCCATCTCGCCCAGCGTCAGGCCGTGCCGCATCGGCATCGGCCCGGCGCCGACGAAGCTTTCCCAGCCCGGCCGCAACAGGCTGCCTTCCACCGGCCGGCCGGCCGGGTTGGGTCGATCCAGCACCCAGACCGACTTGCCCAGGCGCGCGGCTTCCTCCAGCACGTAACGCAAGGTGGTGATGAAGGTGTAGACGCGGCAGCCGAGGTCCTGGAGATCGACCAGCAGCACGTCGAAACTGTCCATCATCGCCGGTGTCGGCCGGCGTACCTCGCCGTACAGGCTGAACACCGGGATGCCGAGCGCCGGGTCGACGTAGTCGGGAGATTCCACCATGTTGTCCTGCTTGTCGCCGCGCAGGCCGTGCTGCGGGCCGAAGGCGGCGCTCAGACCGAGGTCGGGCAACGCCGCGAGCGCGTCCAGCGCGTGCGTGAGATCGGCGGTCACCGAGGCGGGATGCGCCAGCAGGGCGACGCGCCGGCCGCGCAGGGGACGGCGCAGCCCGGGTTCGGCGAGCAGACGGTCGAGGCCGAATTTCATGACGGATCTTCGGGAAGGTCGGAAACGTGCGCGAATGTATCAGGATGGTGGAAGTCCGGCGGCCCCGGCGGATGCCGGAGCGCCCAATACGACAACGCGCCGTCGGCGGTCTCCAGCACCGCGCTCAGCCCCAGCCGTGGGCGCCGGCAGGTGGCCGGCCAGGCCATCGGTTGCCGGACCGTCAGGATCAGGCCGCGCGCGTCCACCGTCAGGACGATGTCCGGCGCCGGGATGGCCAGCGCCGGGCCGGCATCGCGATACCCCCGGAACGCATAAGCCTGCCACTGCCCGGAAGGCGAGAAGTTGAATTCAAGGTAGGGCAGCGGTGCTCCGGCCGGCGCGTCGGCGTCGGCCACGAACGCCTCGAAACAGGTCCGCCGCCAGAGACCGTCGACGCGACCATCCGGCCCCGCCCCGGCCAGCGGCGCCGGCAACCGGACGCGGTCCCGCCCGCAATCGAGCAGGTAGCGCAGTTCCAGCACGCGATCGGGTCGGAAGGCCACTTCGACGCGCGGATCGAGACCGGTCGGCGGGGAGGCGGGATGGGGAGCCAACGCGAGCGTGACGGACATGGCGGCCGGATCGGAACGGTGGGTGGACGACGATGGCGCCGAAGATAGCGCATCCGCGCGCCCACCTCGATCCGTCGGCCGCTCCGGCAGCCGGGCCATGGCGGCCGTCGGCGCGGCCGAACTGCTGCTACCATGCATGCATAAGCCGGAAAAACGGCGGGATCGAGGAGAAGGATGATGCGCGCGCGCTGGATGCCGTTGTGGATGGTCGTGGTCATTTCGTTCGCGCCACTCGCGAGCCTGGCCAGCCAGAACGCGCTGGTGCGACTCACGGTCAGCCATCCCGGCCCCTTCAATCTCGCTTACCTGCCCCTCGATCTGGCGCCAAGAATCGGCGCCGATCGCGCCGAAGGCGCCATCCTGCAATCCCTGCATGCCGGTGGTGGCGGCATCGCCCTGGCCAACCTGATGAATCGCAACGCCGATTTCGCCGTCGCCGGCCTGCCGGCGGTGATGTCGTTGCGCGCCAACGGTGGCCGAGTGGTAGCCCTGATGGCGATCAACGACACGCCAGTCCGGGTGCTGATGGTGCGCGCCGACCTCAAGGGCAAGGTCAAACGCATCGCCGATCTCAAGGGCCGGGTGATCGGCGTGCCCAACAGTTCGCTGACCAGCAAGACCGCCTCCCAGCAACTGACCGAACTGCTGCTGCGTTCCGACGGGGTCGGCCCGGACCAGATCCGTCTGGTCCCGGCGGGGCAAAGCTGGGCGGAACAATCCACGCTTCTGGAAAGCCGGGTCGCCGACGCCATCATGGGCGACGAGCCGTTCGCCTCGCGCCTCCAGGCGGAGGGCAAGGCCTTCATCCTGACCAGTCTGGCCGACCCGGCCACCGCCGCGAAGGTACCCGGCGCCAACTATCTGCATGCCACGCTGGCCACGCGCGAGGACATGACGCGCGAACATCCCGGCGAAATCGCGCGCATGGTGCGCGTGCTCAAGCGCACCCTGGCCTGGCTGGCGAAAGCTTCCCCGGAACAGGTGGTCGACACCCTCGGCATGCGCGACCCGGTCGAACGCGATTCTCTGATCCGGGCGCTGCGCGCCTATCCCAATCTGTACAGCCACGACGGCCGCTTCTCGGCCAGGCAGTTGGCCGATACCGAACTCTTCTTCCGCGCCACCTCGGCCGGCGACGCGCGCGCGCCGTTGCTCGCCGACATGGTGGTCGACACCTGGTCCGGCCGAAAGCCCTGAAACCATGGCCGAGCCCGCCACGCTCCGCCACAGCCTGATCGGCCAGGCCGGCCTCAGGCTGGCGGTGGCGGCGGTGATCACCATCCTGGTACTGACCGGCGTGGCGGCCTGGTTCTATCTGCGCGCGGAGATACGTGCCGCCGAACGGACCCGGAGCGTGCTGCTCGCCACCTATGAAAATCGCGCGCGGCAATGGGAAGAACGTTGGGAACATGACGCCCTGTTTTTCAAGGCGCGCCTGGAATTCACGCGCATCCTGGAAAACCCGGCCAATCGCTGGCCGCTGATGCGCGGTTTTCTCACCACCCAGGGCGAGCACCGCGATTTCAACGCGGTGGTGATCACGGATGCCGCCGGCAAGATACGTTTCCATCACGGCGACCTCGGCGAAACGCCGCCGGAAACCTTCCATGCCGGTCCGCCCGTCGCCTGGCATGTCGGCGCCGATGGCCATCGGTTGTTCCGGGTGTATCGCCAGCCTCTCTGGCTGGGCGATCTGGGCATGGGCCAGCTCCATCTGTTCCGCCAGCTCGATAACGCCATGTTGCACGAAGCGGCCCCACCCGACGGCCGGCTGTATCTGGCCTGGGGTGATACCCCCGTGGCGAGCTCGCGCGGTTCGCTTGGCGCGGAACAGGGCCTGGCACCATCCGGCCGGCTCCGCGAGGGCGGTACGACCTGGCTGGTGACACGGCTGGCGTGGCCGCTTCGTGACACCGGAGGAGCGCCCGAACTGGTGATCTGGGCGCCGCTGTCGACGCCGCTGTCACTGTCCGATCTGGCCTGGGCATCCGGTCTCGCCATGCTGGCGCTGGCGCTGCTGCTGTGGCGTTCGCTGATCCTGTGGCAGATGCGCACCGCCAAACGGATCGCCCATCTGGCCACGGTCGCCGACACCTTCGCCGCCGGCTACGCGGTTTCCCCGGAAGTCCAGCGCCATCTCGACCGGGCCGCCAGCGTCAACCACGACGAGATCGACCGGGTCGTCGAGTCCATGCGCCTGCTCACGCAAACCGTGGTCGAGCGCGACGAGGCGCGCGCCGCCAACGAAACCCTGCTGCGCGACAACGAACAGCGTATCCGCGAGATCACCGCGACCCTGGGCGACAGCGTGCTGGTGACCGATGCCGGTGGCCGCATCACCTTCGCCAACCCGTGCGCCGAACGCAAGCTCGGCCGGCCCGAAGCGGAAATGCTCGGCCGCGGGCTCGATGACATCCTGTGCGATCACCAGCCCGGGAAAACCCCGCCCGACTGGTTTCTGGGTATCGCCAGGGCGCGCGCGGCGGGCGAGGAATACCGGGATTTCGACACCGAGATCTGCGGCGCCGACGGCAGCCGCTTCGACGCCGCCATCGCCGCCACGCCGATCATCCGCGGCCACCTCGTCATCGGCCAGGTCATCGCCATCCAGGACGTCACCCCGCTCCGGATGGCCGAGCGGGCGCAGCGCGAGGCCAAGGAACTGGCGTTGGAAGCCAGCCGCGCCAAGAGCGAATTCCTGGCCAACATGAGCCATGAAGTGCGCACGCCGATGAACGCCATCCTCGGCCTGTGCAGCCTGGGCCTGGCCAGCCGGCCGGCGCCGCGCCTGCGCGACTACCTGACCAAGATCCGCATGGCCTCGCGTTCGCTGCTGGCCATCCTCAACGACGTCCTCGACTTCTCCAAGATCGAGGCCGAGCGGCTGGAACTGGAACAGGTCGATTTCGTGCTCGACAAGGTCTTCGATCAGGTCGCCAACCTGTTCCAGGCACGCGCCGAGGAAAAGGGCCTGGAATTCGTGTTCGCCATCTCGCCGCTGATTCCGCCACGGTTGTGTGGCGACCCGCTGCGACTGGAGCAGGTGCTGTCGAATCTGGTCGGCAACGCCATCAAGTTCACCGAACACGGCGGCGTCCACGTCGGCGTCGCGGTTTCCGGACGCGAACTGACCGCCGACGGCGAACGGGTGGTGCTCGAATTCAGCGTGCGCGACACCGGCGTCGGCCTCACGCCGGAACAGCTCGCCAGGTTGTTCCAACCGTTCACACAGGCCGACAGCTCGATCACCCGCCGCTACGGCGGCACCGGCCTCGGCCTGGCCATCGCCAAGGGCCTGGTGACGCGCATGGGCGGCGAGATCGGCGCCGACAGCCGGCCGGACCAAGGCAGCACGTTCCGGTTCACCGCCACCTTCGAGGTCGCGCGCGGCGCCGCCGAGGCGCCGCCGGAGCTGAAACCGCTGCGGGTCTGGGTGGTCGCGGCGACACCGGCGCAAAATGACGCGCTCGCCGACCTGCTGACCGCGTTCCGCTTCACGGTCACCCGCCTGGATACGCTGGACGCGGCCCTGGCCCGACTCGACCAGGCGGAAACGCCACCCGAACTGGTGTTCACCGACGGCGGCATCGAACAGGCCATCGCCGATGCCCGCGCCCTGCGCGCCGGATTCGCCCGGGTCGGCGCCAATCCCGATCTGGTGCTGATGGGCGCGGCCGGCGAGCTGGAAGCGCTGGGCATGGATTTCGACGGCATCGCCGCCGTCCTGCGCGTACCGTTCACGCCTTCCGACGTCATGGATCTGCTCCATCGCCTGCGCGTCCGCGACGGCTTCCGCCAGGACGAGGCCGGTCTCGACGCCCTCGCCGAGCGCGCCGCGCCGCTGCGCGAACGGCGCGTGCTGCTGGTCGAGGACAACAGCTTCAACCAGCAGGTGATGCGCGAATCCCTGTCCTATCTGGGCCTGAGCGTCGACGTCGCCGGCGATGGCGCCAAGGCCATCGAGCATCTGCGCCGGCAGCCCTGCGACGCGGTGCTGATGGACGTGCACATGCCGGTCATGGACGGTCTGGAAGCAACCCGCCGCATCCGCGCGGAACCCGCCTGGCGCGCGCTGCCGGTCATCGGCCTGACCGCCGCCGTGATGCCAGCCGATCGCGAGGCCTGCCTGGAGGCGGGCATGGATGCCCATGTCGGCAAGCCGGTCGACATGGCCGTGCTGATCGATACCCTGCTCGCCAGCCTGGGCCTGGGCGCGACCACGCCGGCATCGGCGGCTACCGGCGTGGCCGGCGCGGCCGTCAATACCGGCGCCGGCAATCCCGGCCGGTTCGCGAGCGCGCTCGAACGCATCGGCGTGTTGCTCGACGACGACCGCTACGTCGGTCAGGAACTGTTCGACGCGCTCGCGCATGCCCCGGCGCCGCTGGCGAAACTGTCGGCGGCGCTGCGTTTCAAGCTCGACCAGTTCGATTACCCGGCCGCGCGCGAGATCGCCGCCCAGTTGCGCGCGCTGGCCGAAACCCCGCAAGAACCGGAAACGCCCGATGCCGACACCAGCCAGCCCTGAAAAACCACGCGTCCTCATCGTCGACGACACGCCCGCCAACCTCCACGTGCTGGCCGAGGCGCTGAGCGGCGAGCACGAGGTGCTGATCGCCAACAACGGCGAGCGCGGCCTGGCCCTGGCCAACCGCGAGAACCTGAAACCGCACCTGATCCTGCTCGACGTCATGATGCCCGGTCTGAGCGGTTTCGACGTCTGCCGCCGGCTCAAGGAAAACGAGGCGACGCGCGACATCCCGGTGATCTTCGTCACCGCCCGCGACGGTCTCGACGACGAAGCCCGGGGCCTGACCCTGGGCGCGGTCGACTACGTCGCCAAGCCGATCCACCTGCCGATCGCGCTGGCGCGCATCCGCAACCACATCGCGCTCAAGATCAAGGCCGACCTGCTCGACCGCTACGCCAACCTCGACGGCCTCACCGACATCCCCAACCGGCGCCGGTTCGACGAAGCCCTGAACAACGAATGGCGGCGCGCGGTCCGCGAACAGCGGCCGATCTCGCTGCTGCTGGCCGACGTCGATCACTTCAAGCAGTACAACGACAACTACGGCCACGGCGAGGGCGATGCCTGCCTGCGCCGCATCGCGCTGGCGCTGCGCGAAGTCCTGTCGCGGCCGGGCGACCTCGCGGCCCGCTACGGTGGCGAGGAATTCGCCGGCGTGCTGCCGGCCACCGACCTCGACGGCGCCCTCGGCCTATGCGAGGAGCTGCGCCTGAAGGTCGCCGGCCTGGCCATCCCGCACCGGCAGAACCCGCCCGCCAGCGTGGTCACCATCAGCATCGGCTGCGTCACCGCCTGGCCGCGCCGCGAACTGGCCGCGTGCAAGCTGCTCGACATCGCCGACACCATGCTCTATGAAGCCAAGGCCGCCGGCCGCGACCGGGTGCGCGGCATCCTGCTGGAAGCCGGCCGCGCCTGCGCGACCTGAGCCCGACGCGCCCCCCCCAGACCCTTGACCATCTCCTTGGCCATCCCCATGACGATCCCCTTGAACATCCCCTTGAACATCCCCTTGAACACACCATGACCCGCCCGATCCTCTGGTTGTTCGCCATGCTGGCCGCCGCCCTGTCGCCGGCCGTCGGCGCGGCCGAACCGATCCGCTTCGCGCCCCTGCCCCTGGAAAACCGGGAAGCCACGGTCAAGGCCTTCAACCCGCTGGCCAAGCATCTGGAGCGGCGCCTGGGCCAGCCGGTCACGCTGGTCTATTTCGACCGTTACGACGACATCCTCGCCGCCTTCGAGCAGGACCGGATCGACCTGGTCTTTCTCGGCTCGCTGCCCTATCTCAAGCTGCGCCAGCGCACCGACGCGGTGGAACCGCTGGCGCGCTTCAAGGAGCCCGATGGCCGCGCCGCCTACCGTTGCGCGCTGATCGCGTTCACCGACGATCCGGTCCGGCTGGCGAACCTGAAAGGCCGGCGCGTCGGCCTGACCCAGCCGCTGTCGACCTGTGGCTATCTGGGCGCCAACGCCATGCTGCGCGCGCGCGCCGGCATCCGCCTGGAGGAAACCGATTACCGCTATCTCGGTTCGCACGAAAAGGTCGCGCTGGCGGTGGTCGGCGGCGAGGTCGACGTCGGCAGCGTCAAGGAGGAGTTCGCGCTCAAGTTCGCGCCGCTTGGCCTGCGCGTGCTTGCCCATTCCGACTGGCTGCCGGCCACCGGCCTGTTCGCCAACCGGCGCGTGCTCGGCGCCGAACGCGTCGAGACCATCCGCCGTGTCCTGCTGACCACGCCCTCGCAGGTCTATCAGACCTGGGGCGGCGGCATCCGCCACGGCATGGCCGACGCCCGCGACGCCGATTTCGACGCGGTGCGCCGGTTCGGCGATCCCGAGCGCGTCCCGGCGCCACGCCCGCTGCCCTGAGCGCGGCCCCGAACCCCGCCATGGCCGAGCGCGCCCCCGACCCGCCGACGCCCCGTCCGCTCGCCCATTTCACCTGGCTCATCCTGATCCTTGCCACGCTCGCGCTCGGCCTGCTGCACGGGCTGCTGTACTGGCAATACCGCAACGAATCGCGCCTGGTCGCCGGCCAGAGCCTGGGCGCGCTCGATGTCGCCTATCGCGCCAGCATCGAGACCTACCGGCTGGACGTGGAAACCCGCTTCCGGCTCCAGGTGATGCAACCGGAAGTGCTGGCGCTGATGACCACCGCGCTGGCGACCGCCGAAGCCGACATGCCGCCGTTGCGCGGCCGGCTCTACCGGCTGCTGCGCGACGTCTACGCGGAACTGCGCGCCACCGGGCTGCGCCAGTTCCAGTTCCATCTGGCCGACGACCGCGTGTTGTTGCGCTTTCACCGACCGGAACTGGCCGGCGATCCGCTGTTCGACCGGCGGCCTTCGCTGCGCATCGCCAACCTCGAACAGCACCCCGTCGCCGGTCTGGAAATCGGCCGCAGTCTGCCCGGCTTCCGCTATGTCTTTCCGATCGCGCGCCCGGCCGGCGCCGACGGCGCCGCCATGCCGCTGGGCAGCGTGGAACTGTCGCTGCCGTTCGACCGTGTCCATGAAAACCTCGGGCGCTTGCTACCGGAGGGCGAATACGCTTTCCTGCTCCGCCGTGACCGGGTGTTCGAGCGGATCGACGAGGACCAGCGCGAGAAATTCGACAAGTCCGGCCTGAGTCCGGACTATCTCCAGGAAAACCCGGTGATTTCCCGGGTCACCCGCGACTTCACGCAATCGCCGACGGCCCTGGCGCTGAGCGGGTGGCTGCGGCAAGACCCGGAAACCCAGAGCCGGCTGCGCGCGGGCGAACGTTTCGCGATACCGATCCTGCGCGATGGCCGGGCCCATATCGCCGCCTTCGCGCCAATCGCCGATCTGGAAGGCCACCATACCGCCTACGTCGTCGCCTTCACCGAGGCGCCAGTGCTGTTATCCATGCGCGCGACCACGCTGCGGGTGGCGATCGTCGCCAGCATCCTGATCCCGGGCCTGGCCCTGGCGGCCTGGCTGCTGCTGCGGCACCGGCGCCTGCTGGAACTGGAAATCGCCGGGCACCTGCGCACCGCGCGCCGACTGGAACAGGCCACCCGCGCGGCGGAATCGGCCAGCCGGGCCAAATCGGATTTCCTGGCGAGCATGAGCCACGAAATCCGGTCACCGATGAACGCCGTGCTCGGGCTCACCCAGCTCGCGCTGGAACAGGAAACGGACCCGCGCCAGCGCAATCTGCTGGCCAAGGCCAGCGTGTCGGCGCGCGCCCTGCTCGGCCTGCTCAACGACATCCTCGACTACGCCCGGCTGGAGTCCGGCCGGCTCGACGTGGAGTTCCAGCCGATGAGCGTGTTCGACGCGCTCGGCACCGTGGTCAGCCTGTTTGGCGCCCAGATCGAGGCCAAGGGGCTGCGCCTGAACCTGGACATCGCGCCGGAGCTGCCGCCGGTGGTCCTGGGCGACGGTCTGCGCCTGACCCAGGTGCTCAACAATCTGGTCGGCAACGCGGTCAAGTTCACCGAACAGGGCGAGATCCGGATTTCGGTGGCCATCGACGAAACCGGCGCCGAACCCGGGCCGGAGGCGCGGCTCACCCTGCGCTTCACGGTCACCGACACCGGCATCGGCGTTCCCGACGAACAGGCCGACCGGGTGTTCGAAGCCTTCACCCAAAGCGACACCGGCGTCGGCCGGAAATACGGCGGCACCGGCCTGGGGCTGGCCATCTGCCGGGAACTGGTCGCGCTGATGGGCGGCGACATCCAGCTGAGCAGCCGCCCCGGCGGAGGCGCGAGCTTCACCTTCACGATCCGGGTGGGCGTCCCGGACGGCAACGTCGACCCCCCCCGGGAAGTCATGCCGCCACCAGCGAGGCAGGAGCCCGGAATCGGCCGGATCGACGATCCCCCCACGCGCGCGTTGCTGTCCGACCTGCGCCCCTGGCTGCGGCGCCACGAACTGCTGCCGGAGCCCCTCCACCGGGAACTCGAACGACGAGTCGGCGCGGCGACGGACGGCTCGCCCCTGGCGACGCTGTACCTGGGATTGCTCGAACGCCTGGACGATTTCGATCACGAGGGCGCGCTCGAACTGGTCGAACGCGCCCTCGGCGATGACCACGTGGACTGAGCCCGGAGACTACGCCCGGAAGCGGATGGCCTGGCTCAGCCGCGACGATTGCCGCCGGCGACCATCCGGTACTCGAACAGCCGGCATTCGAGCGGGCCGTTGAACAACGGCACGCGCCGGCTGGCGGCCAGGCCGATGCGCTTGGGCAGTTCCGGATCGGCCGACAGCAGCCAGGCGGTCCAGCCCGGGAAATGCTGTTTCAGGTTATCGCCGACGGCTTCGTAGAAGGCGCCGGGATCATCGATTTCCAGACGCACGCCATAGGGCGGGTTGCTGACGATCACGCCGCTCGGCGCGGGCGGATCGACGTTGAGGAAATCGGCTTCCATGACGCGCACGCAGTCGAGCAGCCCGGCCGCCTTCAGGTTGAGGCCGGCCGCGCGGATCATGTCCGGGTCGATGTCGGAACCGTAGATCGGTAGCGGCCGCCGCTCCAGCGCCGCCGCCTCGGCGTTCTTGCGCAGGCGCGCCCAGGCGACCCGGTCGAAGTCCCTGAGATTCTCGAACGCGAAATGGCGGGCCAGGCCCGGCGCGATGTTGAGCGCGATCATGGCCGCTTCCAGCAACAACGTGCCGCCGCCCATCATCGGATCGTAGAGCGGCGTGTCCGGCGTCCAGCCGGACAGCCGAAGCATGCCGGCGGCGAGGTTCTCGTTGAGCGGCGCCGCCGCCGCCTGCACCCGGTAGCCGCGCCGGTTGAGCGGCTCGCCGGACAGGTCGAGGTAGAGGGTGTAACGATCCGTGCTCAGGAACAGCGTCAGCGGCACGTCGGGATGCCGGGTATCGACGCTCGGACGCTCGTCCATGACCTGGCGGAAGCGGTCGCAGACCGCGTCCTTGACCCGGAGACTGACGAAATTGAGGCTTTTCAGCGGGCTGTTCTTGCCGACCGTGGTCACCGCCAGGGTGCGCGTCACCTCGAACAGCGCCGGCCAGTCGACCGCCAGCGCCGCCTGGTAGAGGTCTTCCTCGCGCTGGTAACGGCCTTCCGCCAGCCGGCGCAGGACGCGAATGGCGAGCCGGCTCCACAGATTGACCTTCCAGCCGAGTTCGGCATCGCCGGTGAAGGCAACGCCCCCGGAGGCGGGCACCGGATCGGCGGCACCCAGGTCGGTCAACTCCAGCACCAGCTCGGGCTCCAGGCCGCGCGGGCAGGACGCGAAATACTGGTGCGTCCGCTGGGTCGCGACCCGCGCTGACCGATCCGGCCTGTTGTCCGGCCTGTTGCCTGGTCTGTTATCCGGCTTGCTGTCCGGCAGCGGTCGACGCCGGCTATCCGCCGGCGCGGGCCGGGGCGCGCGGGTTGGCGCGGCGTCGGTCCGCGCCGGACGCTTGCGCGGCTCGGCGGCCGGATCGGCCTTGACCGGGCGGCCGGAGCGGTTCAGGCGGCCGGGCATTTCGGCGGTGGCCGTCCGTCGACGTGGAGCATCCTCCGTCGGCGCCGCCGGGCCACGCTTGCCGGCGCGCGGCGCGCGCGTGGTCGGCGCTTCGGCGGCGGTTGGCTTGTCGGTGGCGGCCTTGCTCGCCAGGCTCGGGCGCGGGCGCGGGTTGTGGCGGCCACGCACCGGCGGCCGCCCCGGCTGAACTTGCTTTTCTCCCCCGGCATCGGGTTTGATGCGCAGGGTGTTGCGTTTGGGTTTATCCGATGGAGAAGACAAGGGCATTCCTCAAGAAACTGGTTCCCAGCCCGGTCACGGCGATCCTGATCGGGCTGATCGTGTATCTCTGGTTCCGGCCGCCGGCGTTCGTCGACGACCTCGCCGATCCGGCGCCGGCGGTGCCGGAACTCGCCGAACTGCGCGGCAAGGTGGTGCTGGTCAACTTCTGGGCGACCTGGTGCCCGTATTGCCGGCACGAGATGCCGGCCATGCAGGCGTTCTACCGCGATCACCAGGCGCGCGGGTTCGAGATTGTCGCCTACAGCATCGACGAAACCCAAGCCGAGGTCGACACCTTCATGCGCGACAAGGGCTATACCTTCCCGGCGCCACTGGCGACGCGGGCGGTGATCGAAGCATTCGGCGGGGTGTCGCGGGTACCGCTGTCGTTCGTCGTCGATCGCGACGGCGTCATCCGCCACCGCATCGCCGGCCAGGTCCACGCCGGCCGGCTCGACGATCTGATCAGT
This sequence comes from Hydrogenophilus sp., assembly GCA_020725265.1. GTDB lineage: Bacteria > Pseudomonadota > Gammaproteobacteria > Burkholderiales > Thiobacillaceae > PFJX01. Next base: position 65,396 of record DYFK01000011.1, read on the forward strand.
CCGCTGCTGGCGGCGCCGGCTCCGGGCGCGACTCGCTGAGCAGCCGCTCCATCTCGCGCCGGTAGTAGACGAAATCCATCTCCGGACAAGGCGCGCCCAGGCGGGTGGCGACCGCCGAAATCTGGCCGCGATGGTGCGCGTAATGGGTGAACAGGTGGGTCAGCGCGTCGCGCACCCACATGATGCGCGGCTTGCCGTCACCGCCGCGGAAGGCGATCTGGTCATCGTAGAACTCCGGCACCTGCGCCTCGATCCAGCCTTGCAGCTTGCGGGTTTCCCGGCGCAGCGCGGTTTTCAGTTCACGCCAGTCCGGGTTGTGGATGATCTTGTAATCGACCTCCGGCGTCTCGCCACGCAGCCGCGCCAACCAGACCTGACTGACCACCAGCATGTGGTCGACGGTGTGATGGATGCTCCGGAAGAACAGGCCATGGTCGCCGGCGATGGCTTCCTCGTTGAGATGATCGAGCGAGCTGAACAGGACTTCGTTGGCCCAGTGCTGATAATCGGCCTGGATCACGTAATAGCTTTTCCAGGTGTACATGCGGCATCTCCCGTGCGCGTGAGTTAATCGATGATCCGGATGGCGGGCGCGGGTTCCGGCCAACGCAGCCGCGCGTGCAGCGCGCGCGTGACCTGGATGCCGCCATCGGCGCCAATATACAGCGCTTCGGCGATTCCCATCCGGGTCGCCATCGCGCGCCAGCCGCCGGAGCCGGCGATGAACACCGGCTTGCTGGCGACATCGGACAGGGTGCCGGCGCCGGCGCCGGCCGCGATCACGGTCGCCGCCTGGGTGTGCTGGACCGGCTGGCCGTCGCGCGGATCGATCAGGTGGCAATAACGCCGGCCGTCGACCTCGAAATAACGTTGGTAGTCACCCGAGGTGCCGATCGCCTCGCCGTCACGCAATTCCAGGGTCGCCAGCGCGCCGGCGCGGCGCGGGTGCTGGATGCCCACCGTCCACGGTTTTCCGCCTTTGTCGCCCAGCGCAAGGATGTTGCCGCCGATGTTGATCAGGGCGTTGTCGATACCCGCCGCGCGCAGGCTGGCGGCGGCGCGGTCGAGCGCATGGCCCTTGGCGTAGCCGCCCAGATCCAGACGGACCGCCGGATTGGCGCCGATCAGCGTGTCGCCCTCGAAGCGCAGGTCGGCCATGCTCGGCGCCGCCGCCACCAGACGCGCGACCTCGGCCGGATCGGGCAGGCGCGGCGCGTACTGGTCGTCATGGAAGCCCCAGAGCCGGACCAGGTTGCCGATGGCCGGATTGAACAGGCCGTCGCCCCGGATCGACATGGCCCGGGCATCGCGCAGTATCGCCGCCAGCTCCGGCGACAGCGACACGCGCGCCGGGTTGGCCGGCGTCGCCCGCGCCAGCGCCGCGTTGACCTGGTCCAGCTCGCCCGGCTGCCAGGCGTGCAGGCTTTGGTGCATCCGGTCGAACTCGCGCAGTACCTGGTCGGTGGCGGCGCGCGCCCTGGGCTCGTCGACGCCGGCGATGGTGACCTCGACCAGGGTGCCGAACACGTAGGCCTGCTGCCGGTACGGCCGTTCGCCACAGGCCGACAGCCAAAGCAGCGCGACCAGCGCCAGCACGCCGGCCAGACCGCGCTGGCGACGGTTCACGCCACCGCTCCGAGCCGCCCTTCCAGCGCGTCGAGGAAACGGGCGGCGACGTCGAAGCCGGTCTGGTCGGTGATTTCGCGGAAGCAGGTCGGACTGGTGACGTTGACCTCGGTGAGCCGGTCGCCGATGACATCGAGGCCGACCAGCAGCAGGCCGGCCGCCTTCAGGGTCGGCCCGAGCGCCTCGGCGATCTCGCGGTCGCGCGCCGACAGCGGCCGCGCCACGCCGGTGCCGCCGGCGGCCAGATTGCCGCGCGTCTCGCCCTCGGCCGGAATGCGCGCCAGGCAATAGGGCACCGGCTCGCCGTCGATCACCAGCACGCGCTTGTCGCCGTCGACGATCTCCGGCAGGTAGCGCTGCGCCATCACCGTCTCGGCGCCGTGGCGGGTGGCGGTCTCCAGGATCGCGCCCAGATTGGGATCGCCCGGCCGCAGCCGGAAGATGCCGGCGCCGCCCATGGCGTCGAGCGGCTTGACGATGATGTCGCCGTGCTCGGCGAGGAATGCCCGGATCTGGCCGGCATCGGCGCTGACCAGCGTGGGCGCGATGAAATCGGGAAAGCGCGCGATCGCCAGCTTCTCGTTGAAATCGCGCAGCGCCGACGGCCGGTTGAACACCCGCGCGCCTTCGCGCTCGGCCATCTCCAGCAGCCAGGTCGCGGTCAGATAGCCTTGATCGAAGGGCGGATCCTTGCGCATCAGCACCGCGTCGAAGCCGGCCAGTTCGCGCCATTCCGATCCGCCACGCGCGAACCAGGGATCACCGCCGGCAAGCATGACGGCGGCGCAACAGCCGAACACGCGGCCGCCACGCCAGGCCAGACCGCCGGCCTCCATCGCGTACAGGCGATGACCGCGCCGGTCGGCCTCGGCCATCATGGCGTAGGTCGAATCCTTGTGGACCTTGAAGGATTCCAGCGGATCGGCGATGAACAGCAGGTTCATGCCCGCTCCGGATCGGTCTGTTCCAGTTCGATCGCCGCCGCCAGCGCGGCCAGCCGGGCGAGCACGCCGTAGGTGTAGAAGCGGTTGACCGGCGCGTCCGGACGCAGGCCGCAATCGCAGAAGCTGCCGGCTTCGTCGAAGGCGAGCGGGACGAAGTGCATGCCTGGCGAGTTCAGATTCTCGTCGGCGCCGCGGCCGGTATGGACGCGGTAAAAGCCGCCGATGACGAAGTGGTCGATCATGTAGACGACCGGCTCGGCGACCGCCTCGTTGATGCTCTCGAAGGTGTGCACGCCCTCCTGCACCAGCACCTGGGTGACTTCCAGGCCTTCCTTGACCACCGCCATCTTGTTGCGCTGCTTGCGGTTGAGGTCGCGCACGTCGTCCGGCGACTTGACCGTCATGATGCCCATGCCATAGGTGCCGGCATCCGCCTTGACGATGACGTAGGGGGCCTTGTCGATGCCGTATTCCGCGTATTTGACCCGGATTTTCCGGAGCACCTCGGCGACGTGTTCGGCCAGGCAATCCTCGCCCGGTTTCGCGTCGGCGCCGCGGGCCTGGAAATTCACCTCGACGCAATTGGCGTGATAGGGATTGATCAGCCAGGGATCGATGCCGATCAGGCCGGCGAATTCGCGCGCGATCCGGTCATAGGCGGCGAAATGGTTGGACTTGCGCCGGGTCGCCCAGCCGGCGTGCAACGGCGGCAACATGGTCTGGGCCGGGTCCAGTCCTTTCAGGATGTCGGGCGCGCCGGCCGAGAGGTCGTTGTTGAGCAGGATCGAGCAGGGATCGAAATCGTCCAGATGCAGGCGGTCGCCGCTCCGGCGCACCGGTTCGAGCAACAGCTCGCCACCGTCCGGCAGATCCAGCCGGAGCGGTTCGACCAGATCCGGAATCAGGCTGCCGAAACGCACGCTCAACCCGGTCTTGCGGATGATGTCGGCGAGCGCGGCGACATTGCGCAGATAGAACAGGTTGCGGGTGTGATTTTCCGGAATGATCAGGAAACGGCGGGCGTCGCCGCACATCTTCTCCACCGCCACCTGGGCGGCCTGCACCGCCAGCGGCGCGAAATCCGGATTCAGGTTGTTGAAGCCACCGGGGAACAGGTTGGTGTCGACCGGCGCCAGCTTGAAGCCGGCGTTGCGCAGGTCGACCGAGCTGTAGAACGGCGCCGCGTGCGCCATCCACTGCCGGCGGAACCAGTGCTCGATATCCGGCTGGGCGTCGATGACGTGGCGTTCGAGGTCGAGCAGGGGGCCGGTGAGCGCGGTGGTGAGGTGGGGAACCATGAGGCGAACGGCTGATGAAAACCCGAGTTTACCGCCCGCCGCGCCGGACGGTCGTTCAGCAGCCGGTGTCGATCCGGGTGATGACCGGCGGGGTGGCGGCGTCGGTGGCCCCGCTATAGGTGACGGTGCAGGCGCCGACGTCGCCGCCCCGGATTTGCAGGGTGACGACGCCATCGTCGATGCCGATCGTAAGGTCGGCGGCAGCCTCCAGACCGGCGGCGGCGACGATGCCGCCAACGGCGCCAGCCGGATAGCCGTATGCCAGCTCGACCCGGGTGCCGTTGATGTCCAGATACTGGCCGGAAGCAGCGTTCATGCCCAGCACCAGCGCTTCGGAATGGGCGATGGTGGAGGCCGCGCGCACCTCGCCGTGGAGGTCGACCACCCGCTCCCGACGCGCATCGGCGCGCAGGTCGAGGAACCGGGGCAGGGCAATGGCGGCCAGGATGCCAAGAATGACGACGACCATGGCCAATTCGATCATGGTGAAACCCGGTTGGCCCGGGCGCGCTGGAATCATGGCGATCTTCCTATCGAAACGGGCTTTGCCGCGAGATTACGGCAAAGCAGCGCGCGCCGGTGTCGCGAAATCTTGCGAACCTTCCGTTCCCCCGGACGGTCGGAGCCGCGTCACCAATGATCCCGGGGTAAATTACCGGCCGGATCCCGCCGCCTCCGCAACCATGTTTGAAATCGTCCTGGTCCACCCGGAAATCCCGCCCAACACCGGCAATGTCATCCGCCTGGCCGCCAACACCGGCTGCCGGCTGCATCTGGTGCGTCCGCTCGGCTTCGATCTGAGCGACAAGAACCTGCGTCGCGCCGGCCTCGATTACCACGAATACGCCGAGCTGCGCGTGCATGACGACTGGCCGGCATTGCGCGCGGAACTGGCCGGCCGACGGCTGTTCGCGTTCACCACGAAAGCCGCTCGCGGCCTCGCCGAGGCCCGTTTCGAGGCCGGCGACGCGCTGGTGTTCGGCCCGGAAACGCGCGGACTGGATGCTGAGCTGCTCGCCGGCTTCCCGCCCGAGACCCGCCTGCGCCTGCCGATGCGGCCAGGCCAGCGCAGCCTGAACCTGTCCAACGCCGTGGCGGTGGTGGTGTTCGAGGCCTGGCGCCAGCACGGCTATGCCGGCGGCGTCTGACCGCCACCTTGCATTGACCATTGCCGCCCCCATCCTGGTCTTTCCCCGATATCGTCGCGAGACCGCCATGAGCGCGCTGGAAACCTTCGAAAAGCTGCTGACCCAGGGCAAGGACAACGCCCTGCTCCGCTATTCGCTCGGCAACGAACATCTGAAACTCGGCAATGCCGACGCGGCGGTCGCGCACCTGCGCGCGGCGCTGGCCTTCGACGCCGGTTATTCGGCCGCCTGGAAGCTGCTCGGCAAGGCCCTGGTCGAAGCCGGCGATCAGGCCGGGGCGCTGGCCGCCTACCGCCAGGGCATCGCCACCGCCGAGGCCCGCGGCGACATCCAGGCGGCCCGGGAAATGACCGTGTTCGCGAAGCGTGTCGAGAAGCAACTGAACGACGCCGGCTGACGCGCTGATGACCCCACGCCGGCCTTCGGCTACCATCCCCATCCATTTTTCGCCAACAGGAGCAAGCACATGGCCCGCACGGTCAACTGCGTGAAGCTCGGCCGCGAGGCCGAGGGTCTGGACTTTCCACCACTGCCCGGCGAACTCGGCAAGCGCGTGTTCGAGAACATTTCCAAGGAAGCCTGGCAGGGCTGGATCAAGTTGCAGACCATGATCATCAACGAGAACCGACTCAACCTTGCCGATGCCCAGCACCGCAAGTACCTGATGGAACAGGCGGAAAAGTATTTCTTCGGCGAGGGCGTCGGCGCTCCCGAAGGCTTCCGTCCGCATTGATCGGCGGACCATGACCGACAAGCGGACCCATTTCGGCTTCGAGACCGTCGCCGAGCACGAAAAGGCACGCAAGGTCGCCGAGGTCTTCCATTCCGTGGCGGACCGCTACGACGTCATGAACGACCTCATGTCGATGGGCCTGCACCGGGTCTGGAAGCGTTTCCTGGCGTTGCACGCGCGCGTGCGGCCGGGCGCCCGGATCCTGGACATCGCCGGCGGCACCGGTGATGTCGCCCGCCTGCTCGCGGAGGAGGCCGGCCCGACCGGCGAGGTCTGGCTGACCGACATCAACGGCTCCATGCTCGGCGTCGGTCGCGACCGCATGCTCGACCGCGGTCTGGTGCTGCCGGTGGCGCAATGCGACGCCGAGAAACTGCCGTTCCCGAGCGATCATTTCGATCTGGTCACGGTCGCCTTCGGCCTGCGCAACATGACCCACAAGGAAGACGCGCTGGCCGAGATGCGGCGCGTGCTGAAACCCGGTGGCAGACTCATGGTGCTGGAATTCTCCAAGGTCTGGAAACCGCTGGCGCCACTCTATGACCTGTATTCCTTCCAGTTGCTGCCGCGCATGGGCGAGCTGGTCGCCAAGGATGCCGACAGCTATCGCTACCTCGCCGAATCGATCCGCATGCATCCGGACCAGGAGACGCTGAAGGCCATGATGGAGTCGGTCGGCTTCCGCCGGGTCGACTACTTCAACATGACCGTCGGCGTGGTCGCCCTGCACGTCGGCCACAAGCTCGACTGACCGGCGCGCGCGCCTGGCGCGCATGCCCCTTGCCGGCCCGGGGTTGAATCTGGCGCCGGCGCCCGGACAATTTCCCCATCCCCGTCATGGCCCGGCATCGCCGGGTGTGTGTTTTCCGTCCCTTAGCCGAGGTTTTCTTGGACGCTCACGCCCTTGCTCCCGAAGAGCATTTCATCCGGAACGAACCCTATTACCAACCGATCGGCAATGAGATCGCGATCTTCGAGGCCGCCTACCGGCACCGGCTGCCGGTGTTGTTGAAAGGTCCTACCGGCTGTGGCAAGACCCGCTTCATGGAATACATGGCCTGGCGCCTGAAGCGGCCGCTGATCACGGTGTCCTGCCATGACGACCTGACCGCCTCCGACCTGGTCGGCCGCTATCTGGTCAAGGCCGGCGAAACGGTCTGGGTGGACGGCCCGCTGACGCGCGCGGTCCGGGTGGGGGGCATCTGTTATCTCGACGAGATTGTCGAGGCGCGCAAGGACACCATGGTGGTGATTCATCCGCTCGCCGACGACCGCCGCACGCTGCCCATGGAAAAACTGGGCCAGTTGCTGGAAGCGTCCGACGATTTCTGCCTGGCGATTTCCTACAACCCCGGCTACCAGAGCGTGCTCAAGGATCTCAAGCAATCGACACGGCAACGTTTCGTCGCGCTGGAGTTCGATTACCCGGCGGCGGAACTGGAACGCAAGATCGTCGCCAACGAATCCGGCGTCGACCCGACCATGGCCGACAAGCTGGTGAAGTTCGCGCGCATGACCCGCAACCTCAAGGGCAGTGGCCTGGAGGAAGGCGCCTCGACCCGCCTGCTGGTGCATGCCGGCAAGCTGATCAACGGCGGCATCGATCCGGTGACGGCATGCCGGAGCGCGGTCGCGCAGGCGGTCACCGACGATGCCGACATGCTGGCGGCGATCCAGGAACTGTCCTCCTCGGTATTCTGAGTTCGCCACCCATGGCCAGCCACCTCCGTTCCGCCGCCGAAATCACCGAGCTGCTGGAAAGCTGGCTGGAAGCCGATTTTTCCTTCCGCAAGGTCGGCCCGACCGCCGAAAAGCTGGCGACACTGGCCGCCGAGGACCAGGACTTCATCCTGGACTGGGTGCGACGCGTCGCCAGTTCCAATCTGGAGGTGGCCTGGCAGTTCGCGCGCCGGGCTCCGGCGCTGGTCGGCAGCATGGACCGCCGCCTGATGGAAGCCTGGGTGCTGGGCGCCTGCGATGTCTATGATCGCCAGGGCTTGCGCCATGCCCTCACGGTGATGGAGGAAGCCGACCAGTGGGTGGGCAATCTCGCCAGCCGGCAACTGGAAATGACCGCCGGCGTGCTGTTCGACGAAATCGCCGGCGTGCTCGGCAACTTCGTGCGCGGCCTGTCCGGGCGCCGCCTGACCCTGGAACAGGGCAAGCACATCCATACCGACACCGACAAACTCTACCTGCCCGGCGTGCTCGCCCGTTTCCCAAGCGCCGAAGACAACTTCAAGCTTGCGAAAGCCATGGCCACGCTGCTCTGGGCGCAAACCCGCCATGGCACCTTCCGCGCCGATCTGGCCGTCGCCTGCGCCGGCTTTCCCGATCCGGCGCGCGCGCTCGGCCAGCTCCACGCCCTGGAAACCCTGCGCCTGAGCGCCCGCATCGCCGAGGAGCTGCCCGGTCTGCATCGGGATATGGAACGCCTGAAACGGGAATTGGGCGAAGGGCTGCCGGCGGGCTGGGAGCGTTTCGCCGAACGCCTGTCCACGCCCGAGGCCAATATCGAAGACAGTCTGATCCTGCTCGGCGACGCCTATCAACTGCCCGACTTCATCCCCTGGTGCTACCAGGGTGAACTGCGCCCGGACGCGGTGGCCGCCGCGTTCGCCGCGCGCCGGGAGAAGGAAAAGGCGCGCCTGCGCGTGAAACTGGCCGAGCTGCTGGACGAACAGAGCCGGCATCGCGAAACCGGTGCCAGCGCGGAACCGCCGGACGACAAGACCTTCGAGGCCGAAGTCGACGACGAAGACGGCCGGCTGGACCTGGAGCTCACCCTGGATGGCCAGCCGATCGCGCCTCCCGAGGACGTCAAGCAGCTGATGACCTCGATCTATCTCGATTTCGGCGACATCCCCCCGGAATACCTGGTCCCGGCTGGAGACGGCGAATACGATGCCAGCCTGCTCGGTGAGCAAAGGGCCGATCCGGACGCGGTCTGGCAGGGCACCTATCACGAGGAAGGCGCCAGTTTCTATCCCGAGTGGGACATGGGCCGCCAGCATTACCGCAAGAACTGGTGCGTGATGCGCGAGAAGGACGTCACGCCGGTGTTCGACGGCTTCCATCGTGAAACCCTGGAAAAGCACGCCGGCCTGGTCAAGCATCTGCGCCGCGCGTTCGAGGCCATGCGCGACGAGAACCGTCTGCTCAAACGCCAGGCCTACGGCGACGACGTCGACATCGACGCGCTGGTCGAGGCCATCGCCGATGCCCGCGACGGCAGCGAAATGTCCGACCGCCTGTTCGTGCGCACCCACCGCGCCGAGCGCAACATCGCGGTGGTCTTCATGGTCGACATGAGCGGCTCCACCAAGGGCTGGATCAACGAAGCCGAGCGCGAGGCGCTGGTGCTGCTGTGCGAAGCCCTGGAACGGCTGGGCGACCGCTACGCGATCTACGGATTTTCCGGCATCACGCGCAAACGCTGCGAACTGTTCCGCGTGAAGACCTTCGACGAACCCTACAACGACGAGGTCAAGGCACGCATTTCCGGCATCCGCGCCCAGGAATACACGCGCATGGGCTTCGCCATCCGCCATCTCACCGATCTGTTGAAAAAGGTGGAGGCGCGCACCAAGGTGCTGGTGACCCTGTCGGATGGCCGACCGGACGATTATTTCGACGTCTATCGTGGCCAGTACGGCATCGAGGACACGCGCATGGCGTTGCTGGAAGCGCGGCGCGCCGGCGTGCATCCGTTCTGCGTCACCATCGACCGCGAGGCGCGCGACTATCTGCCGCACATGTACGGCGCCGCGCGCTACGTGATCCTCGACGACGTCGCCGAACTGCCGTTCAAGGTTTCCGACATCTACCGCCGCATCACCACATGAACACGCCCACCGCCCCCCTGGAAATCCGTGCCGGCGATTACTACAGCAACGGCGCCTACGGTCGCGGCTGGGGCGTGCGCCAGGTGCTGGCGTTCTCCCTCGACCCGGAAACCGGCGAGGAAACGGTATCGTTCCGCGGCATCGCCGGCACCTGCCGGCGCAAGACCGGCCTGTGCGCGCTCGACGAATTCCGCCGCTGGGCGCGCTACCAGGTGGCGCTCAACGAGAACAGCTGGCAGCGTGTTGGCGATTACCTGGAAGCGTGGCCGGATGCGAGGGATGATTGAGACATGAAAAAAGCCGCCCGAAGGCGGCTTTTTTCATCGGCATCAAACCGGTTACTTGCCCTTGGCGATCACTTCGATCTCCACGCGGCGGTTGGGCGCGTGGCATTCCTTCAGTTTGGCCTTGGGCAGGGCGGCATCGCACTGCACGACGGTCTGGGTATCGCCCATGCCACTGGTCATGATCACGCCCGGTTTGACACCCTTGGCGACCAGGTAGGACTTGACCGAACGCGCTCGCGCCTCGGACAGTTTCTGGTTGGCCGCGGACTTGCCGGTCGGATCGGCGTGGCCGACAACCTTGATCTGCTCGATGTTGCCCATGGCCTTCAGTTTCGCCACCACCTCGTCGAGGCTGGCCTTGCCTTCCTTGGACAGATCCCGGATGCCGGATTTTCCAGACCGGAACAAGGCGTCGCCGGCGAGAACCATCTTGTTGCTGGCGGCGGCCGGCGTGGGCTCGGTAGCCGGCGCGGGTTCCGCCACCGGCGCGGCGGCCATGGGAGCCTGCGCGGCGACGGGGGCCTGAACGGCGGGGGCCTGGGCAACCGGAGGCTGGGCAGCCGCCGAGGTGGCGGCCTCGACGGCGGGTGCCTGAGACGCGGCCGGGGCCTGCATGGCGGCCGGCGCCGAATATGGCAACTGCGTATAGGCCGGCGGAGTCGGCAGATTCAGTGTGGGCAGGGACGGCAGCGACGGCAGGGACGGTAGCGCGGACAGGTTCAGGCCAGGAATGAAGCCCGACAGATTGCCGAGCATGGCGACCGGATCCCACATCGCGAAACTGCCAGCGCCTTGCACCGGCGGCGGTGGCGTCCAGGTCAACCAGCTGCTGGTGCCCTCGCCATAGGAGTTGGGGTTGACGATCGCGCCCATCATGCCCGTGTAGAGCGCCGGATTGGCCATGTTGCCCATCAGGTTCCACGCGCGCGGATCCAGACCAGCCATGCCCCAACGAATGTAGGTGTTGGGGTTGAACGTGTTCAGCATCATGTTCCACAGCTTGGGATCGATCGGCACCATGGCCCAGCGCATCAGCTTGCCCGGATCGGAAAGTTGCGTGAACAGCGCGGTATAGAAGTTGGGGTCCAGGCTGGCCGCGCTCCACTTCAGGTAGATGTTGGGATCGGCGAACTGGACCACGTTCCGCACCGCGTCCGGATGCGCCATGCTGTTCATCATGTTGAGCCAGCCGCCCGGATCCATCATGCCGTTCATCATGGCGATGTAGAAACCCGGCTCGGTCACCGCGTTGGTCCAGGGCACGAACACGGCCGGGTCCTTGAACGCCGACAGGTTGCGGGTGAAATCGGACATCCGCGCGAGCCAGTCCTCGGGCGTGGCCGGGATCGCGTTCTTGGCGGCTTCGCGGGCGGCGGCCTGACCGGCGAAGGTGGGGATTTCGGTGGTTCCGACCGCGGCCAGGGCGGGCGTTGCCGCGAATGCGATCGCGAAGGTGATGAACTTCAGTTTCATGGCGTTCCCTTTCAGCAAATCTTGAAAAAACAGCATATTAGAATTACGCAATATTCTAGTCGCCGAAAATTCGACAGGTAAACAAGGACCATCCGTCCGGCGGAAATTACCACGTGTCCATGTTGCAAAAGCCGATAAACGAAACGGGCCGGGGTTACCCGGCCCGTTCACGGCATTGGCGCCGGATCAGACGATCAGCGGCACGATCAGCAACGCGACGATGTTGATGATCTTGATCAGCGGGTTGACGGCGGGTCCGGCGGTGTCCTTGTACGGATCGCCGACGGTGTCGCCGGTCACCGCGGCCTTGTGGGCTTCGCTACCCTTGCCGCCATGGTTGCCTTCCTCGATGTACTTCTTGGCGTTGTCCCAGGCGCCACCACCGGTGGTCATCGAGATGGCCACGAAAATGCCAGTGATGATGGTGCCGAGCAGCACGCCACCCAGCGCCTGCGGGCCGAGGATGACGCCGACCAGCACCGGCACCAGCACCGGCAGCAGCGACGGGATCATCATTTCCTTGATCGCTGCCTTGGTCAGCATGTCGACGCAGGTGCCGTATTCCGGCTTGGCCTTGCCTTCCATGATGCCGGGGATCTCGCGGAACTGGCGGCGCACTTCCACCACCACGGAGCCGGCGGCGCGGCCGACCGCTTCCATGGCCATGGCGCCGAACAGGTAGGGCACCAGGCCACCGATGAACAGGCCGATGATGACCATGTGGTTGGACAGGTCAAAGGCCATGCCCGTACCCATCTTGGCTTCCAGCGCGTGCGTGTAGTCGGCGAACAGCACCAGCGCGGCGAGACCGGCGGAGCCGATGGCGTAGCCCTTGGTCACCGCCTTGGTGGTGTTGCCGACGGCGTCGAGCGGGTCGGTGATGTTGCGGATCTCATCCGGCAGTTCGGCCATTTCGGCGATGCCGCCGGCGTTGTCGGTGACCGGGCCGTAGGCGTCCAGCGCGACGATGATGCCGGTCATCGACAGCATCGAGGTGGCGGCGATGGCGATGCCGTACAGACCACCCAGGTCATACGCGGTCCAGATCGCCAGACACACCGCCAGCACCGGCAGCGCGGTGGACTTCATCGACACGCCGAGGCCGGCGATGATGTTGGTGCCATGGCCGGTGGTGGAAGCCTCCGCGATGTGGCGCACCGGACTGAACTCGGTGGCGGTGTAGTACTCGGTGATCCACACCATGGCGGCGGTCAGCGCCAAGCCGATCAGCGCGGCCAGGTACAGGTTCATCGACGAGATCGTGCCGCCGTCGGCCATGGTGATGCCTTCGCCGAACATCCAGGTGGTCACCGGATAGAACGCCACCAGGGCGATGGCGCCGGACACCGCGAGACCGCGATACAGCGCGTTCATGATCTTGCCGCCCTCGCGCGCCTTGACGAAGAAGGAGCCGACGATCGAGGCGATGATGGCGACGCCGCCGAGCACCAGCGGATAGATCACCGCCTGCGCCGCGCTCTCCCCGCTGATCATCAGGCTTCCGAGCAGCATGGTGGCGATGATGGTAACGGCGTAGGTCTCGAACAGGTCGGCGGCCATGCCGGCGCAGTCGCCGACGTTGTCGCCGACGTTGTCGGCGATCACCGCCGGGTTGCGCGGATCGTCCTCGGGAATGCCGGCTTCGACCTTGCCCACCAGATCGGCGCCGACGTCGGCGCCCTTGGTGAAGATGCCGCCGCCGAGTCGCGCGAAGATGGAGATCAGCGAACCGCCGAAGCCGAGGCCGACCAGGGCGTGGATGGCGTCGTCGGTGCCGACGCCCATGGCGGACAGCACGGCGTAGTAGCCGGCCACGCCCAGCAGGCCGAGACCGACCACCAGCAGGCCGGTGATCGCGCCGCCCTTGAAGGCGACGTTGAGGGCGGCGTTGAGGCCGTCCTTGGCGGCTTCGGCGGTGCGGATGTTAGCGCGCACGGAGACGTTCATGCCGATGAAGCCGGCGGCGCCGGAGAGGATGGCGCCGAGCGCGAAGCCGATCGCCGAGGACATCGACAGGAACACCGCGAGCAGCACGAACAGCACCACGCCGACCACGCCGATGGTGGTGTACTGGCGCTTCAGGTAGGCCTGCGCGCCTTCCTGCACGGCGGCGGCGATCTCGCGCATGCGGTCGTTGCCGGTGGGCAACCCGACGATCCATTTGATCGACATGATCCCGTAGAGCAGCGCGAGCACCGCCGCCACGAGGGCAAACATCAGACCTTCATTCATTGCCACATCTCCTTGAAAGACACCAATTGCGTTGAGCCAAACGTCTTACCGCACCGCCTCCCCAGACTGTGGGGTTTCCGTTCCGCCCGGCTGGAACCGGGTCTCGATATAAAAACCGCGATGTCCTCATTGCCGATGGACAGGATCGCCATGTAACCAACCACGTTCAATATTCACGTCCAGAGGCCAGGCCACCTTCGAAACGGGTGCCCGGCTCGAACCCGAAAACGCTGGTCAGATCCAGCTCACGAATCAGGCCATCCACCGCCGCCTGACCGTGTTCCTTCTGAACTTCGGAAAGGATCAGCTTGGCGGAGTTGGCGTTATAGAAACCGCCAAAGTCGGCCTGCACCTTCAACAATTGTCGTGCTCGATCCAGCGTCATGCCGCGCAATGTAACCAAGGGCGCCGATGGCGCCCTTGATCCTGGTTAAAGCTTGAACTCCGGCAGCTTCTTGGCCACCGCGACGTTCTTCAGGGTGACGTAGACCGGCAGGCCGTTCGCGTACTTCGGATAATCCTCGCCCTGAATCAGGCCAGTCAGGTACTTGCGGCATTTGTCGGTAATGCCATAGCCATCCTTGCTGATGAAATCGCGCGGCATGAATTTCTCCACGTTGGCGACATCCTTCAGTTCGGCGTGGCCGATCTTGTACTTGTAGGGCTCGTCGGACAACCGCACGATGGTCGGCATCACCGAATTCCTGCCCTTGACGGCCAGCTCGACCGCGGCCTTGCCCAGTTCGTAGGCCTGCTTGACGTCGGTCTTGGAAGCGATATGGCGGGCGGCGCGTTGCAGGTAATCAGCCACCGCCCAGTGGAATTTATGACCAAGCGCATCCTTGATCATGTTGGCCACCACCGGCGCGGCGCCACCCAGTTGCGCATGGCCAAAGGCATCGCGGGTGCCCTGCTCGGCCAGGAATTTGCCGTCCGGGTAATGGCAGCCCTCGGACACCACCACGGTGCAATAGCCGTGTTTCTTGACGTTCTCGTCGACCTTGGCGAGGAACTTCTTCTGATCGAATTCGATTTCCGGAAACAGGATCACCACCGGAATGCCCTGATCGGCGACCAGACCACCGGCGGCGGCGATCCAGCCGGCGTGACGGCCCATGACCTCGACCACGAAGATCTTGGTGGACGTCTTGGCCATGGAGCGCACGTCATAGGAGGCTTCCAGCGTGGACACGGCGATGTACTTGGCGACCGAGCCGAAACCCGGGCAGCAGTCGGTGATCGGCAGGTCGTTGTCGACGGTCTTGGGCACGTGGATGGCCTGCACCGGGTAGCCCATCTTCTCGGACAACTGGCTGACCTTGTAACAGGTATCGGCGGAGTCGCCACCACCGTTGTAGAAGAAGTAGCCGATGTTGTGCGCCTTGAACACTTCGATCAGGCGCTCGTATTCGCGCTTGTTGGCCTCCAGGCTCTTGAGCTTGAAGCGGCAGGAACCGAACGCACCGGACGGCGTGGAACGCAGTGCGGCGATGGCTTCGTCGCTTTCCTTGCTGGTGTCGATCAGATCCTCGGTCAACGCGCCGATGATGCCGTTGCGGCCGGCGTAGACCTTGCCGATGACGTCGGAATGCTTGCGCGCGGTTTCGATGACGCCGCAGGCGGAGGCATTGATGACGGCGGTCACGCCGCCGGATTGCGCGTAGAACGCATTCTTTTTCTTGGCCATGTCGATGCTCCTTCGATATGTACAAAAAAGCGCGCCGACGGGCGCGCTTTTCAAAGATGGTTAACGGACACCGGCGTCCTGGGCGCGCCGGTCGTGTTCCTGTTCCTGGACCTTGAGCAAGGTGATCAGGCAATCGCCAAGGCTGTCATATTCTTCCTGCCCGGTCCCGAACCGGTCCTTGACGGAATAGAAGAACATCGCCCGGTAGCCAGCCGGACCGGTCTTGGCGACCACGAACGCGCAGCCATCCTCCTTCCAGTACAGGGCTGGACACTGCGTCAGCTCGCGGTCGGCGGGCGACAGCCGGACCTCGGTTTCGACTTCCGCGACATCGACGTCGCGGCCGAACCGCTCCTTCAGCGTGGCGCGGGCCAGCGACAGGTCGGACGCGGAAAAACCGGGAATGCTCATATCGGACAACCGCTTATTTCTTCACCGAATCGAGCGCGGCGAAGCAGGCATCGCGGATGCCATCGACGGAACCGACACCGGGAATCTTGAAATACCTGGGCGCGCCGGCTTCGCCGCTCTTGCCCCAGTCGCCATAGTACTGAACCAGCGGTTCGGTCTGGGCATGGTAGATGTCCAGACGCTTCTTCACGGTCTCTTCCTTGTCGTCATCGCGCTGGATCAGATCCTCGCCGGTGACGTCGTCCTTGCCTTCGACCTTGGGCGGGTTGAACACCACGTGATAGGTACGCCCGGAAGCCACGTGCACGCGGCGGCCGGACATGCGCTTGATGATTTCCTCGTCGGGCACGTCGATCTCGACCACCGCGTCGAGCGGCACACCGGCGGCCTTCATGGCCTCGGCCTGGGGAATGGTGCGCGGGAAGCCGTCGAACAGGTAGCCGTTCTTGCAGTCGTCCTGGGTCAGGCGCTCCTTGACCATGCCGATGATGATGTCATCGGAAACCAGGCCGCCCGCGTCCATGATCTTCTTCGCCGCGACGCCCAGCTCGGTGCCGGCCTTGACGTGCGCGCGCAGCATGTCGCCCGTGGAAATCTGCGGAATACCGTAGCGTTCCTTGATGTAGTTGGCTTGGGTGCCTTTGCCCGCGCCGGGGCCGCCGAGAAGAATCAGTCGCATGAAAAACCTCTTGAAATCAGTCCCTTGCAAGGGATTTGATGGGGTTGGGATGGAAAAGCCGAAGCGGCCAGTAGGGTATGCGCCCAGCCCGATGCTGGACACTCAATTTTTTGTATTTGGTTATAAGGTCAGATTATTGCGAGGCCACGCCGGACGTTCTGAGTGACGCTCCGGCGTGGCGGCGCGTGGAGCTTAGCGCGCGCGTTCGCGAGTCAGGACTTCCAGGGTCAATTGCAAGGCATCCAGACGCTTCTCCAGCTGCTCGACACGCGCCTTCATGGCCGCGTGTCGCTCGCAGTCATACGCCATGCGCGCGCATGGCGGACGCCCCGGGCCATCACCCATGCGCATCATGCCGCGCATTTCCTGCATGCCCTTGCCCGCCGGCATGGCTTCCTTGATGCCAGACTTGGCGCAAGGCTTGCCGCCGCCCAGACTATCCATCGGCGTCGCGCTCAGGGTGGCGGGCGCGGCGGCTTCGGGCGCCGCCTCCTGAGCCAGCGTCGGCTGAGCGATGAAGCCGGCCAGCGCCAGCACGGCAATCAGCAAAGCTTGTTTCATGTTCGATCTCCTCATTGGTGGTTGCGAAGAAAACCCGCAGGGTCGGCCGGACGATACCATCACCACCTCGCCACGCCCTTGCCTTCGTGGCCAGACGGCACCGCCGGCCGGTCCGTGAATGACGCCGGCCGACAATCTTGGTTCCTTGCCGGTGATGAAACCGAAAACCCCATGTCCGACTCAAGTTCACGCCGATATGCCCGATAGTAGCGGGATTGTCCGTCCCGCCACCGCGATGAACCCGCCTCCACATCCCGCCAGTCCGATTTCTCCGGGGCGTCGCCTGGGCGCCGGTTTCGCGTTGCTGATCGTGTTGATGATCGCGCTGGTGGCGCACGCGGTCTGGCACATCCGAGATCTGGAACAACGGATGCATACTCTCGCCGAAGTCCGCAACCGAACCATCCAGCTCGCCACCGATCTGCAGGAGGCCTCCTACAACCTGCACAACGCCCTGGTTTACCAGGCGCTGGCGACCGACCCGTTCGAACGCGACGACAACTTCCAGCTCTACAACCGCTGGGTCTTTCAGGTCGGCAAGGCGCGCGCGGCGTTGAAGGAAATGGCGCTGGATGATTTCGAGCGCGACAACCTGGCCCGCCAGGATCCGCTGGTTCACGAGATCGCGCAGATGCATGAAACCGTCATCGATCTCGCCGCGCGGGGAGACCGCGATCTGGCGCAGGACCAACTGGCCGTGGTGTTGCGTCCGCTCAACCTGCGCTACACGGAGATGGTCGACGAACTGCGCCGACACGCCCGCGACCGCATCACCGAAGCCCTGGCCGACACCCGCGACGCCACCCGTCAGGCGATCACCCTGCACCTGACCCTGGGCGGTCTGCTGCTGGCATTGGCGCTGTTGATCTCGATCGTCACCAGCCGGCTGCTGAAACGGCACACGGAAACCATCCTCGGCCAGATGGCGGCGCTGGAGGAGGCAGGTTCCCGCCTGGAGCATCAGGCCAATCACGATCCGCTCACCGGCCTGGCCAACCGCGCGCTGTTCTATCGGCGCCTGGAGGACGCCATCGTCCACGCTGGCCAGGAGGATTTTTCACTGGCGGTGATGTATGTCGATCTCGATGATTTCAAGCTGGTCAATGACACTCATGGCCATGCCATGGGCGATGCGTTGCTGCGCGAGGTCGCCGACCGGCTGCGCCGGGTGGTGCGGGTCGCGGATACTGTCGCCCGCCTGGGGGGTGACGAGTTCGCGGTGTTGCTGATGGGTATCGACAAGACCACGGAATGCCCGGAACTGTGCGACAAGATCGAACAGGCGGTGACCGAGCCGTTCCTGGTCGACGGCATCGCGCTGAGCCCGGCGTGCAGCATCGGTCACGCCATTTTCCCGAAGGACGGCGACAGCCTGGACAACCTGCTGGCGTCCGCCGACACCCACATGTATCAGGTCAAGCGAGCGCGTAAAGGCGATCGCGGCGAGGCCGGCTGAACGCCACCACCGGTGGGCATTACCGTCTGGGCGTCGCGCCCAGTTCGGTGGTGGTCGCCTTCAGACGCAGTGGCACCGGACCGCTGGCGGGCGCGTCCGGGGTTTCCCGACTCGCGGCAGGATCAACGGCGGTTTCGTAGCGGCTGCTGTCCAGACTCCGGATCATGTCCTCCAAGCCGTAAATGCGGCGCCGGTATTCCTCGGTCACGGCGGTCGCCTGCTTGACGGTCTGCAACACCCTGGGCGTGATCAGCACGATCAGCTCGGTGCGGTTGTCGGAGCGCGTCTGGGTACCGAACAATCCTCCGACCAGCGGAATCTGGGAAAGCAGTGGCAGACCTTCGGAACCACGCCCGGTCTCTTCCTTGATCAGGCCGGCCATGATCAGGGTTTCGCCGGATTGCACGGTGACCGTGCTTTGCGCCGAGCGCTTCTGGATGGTCGGTGAGTCGATGGTGGAGGAAGTTGTCTTGCTGGCGTTGCTGATTTCCTGATTGATCTCCAGCGTGACCAGACCGCTGGCGTTGACACGTGGGGTCACCGTCAGCATGACGCCAGTGTCCAGATACTGGACACTGCTGATGACACCGGTGGCGGTATTGGTCGCCGACTGGGTCTGGGTGATGGTGGGCACCCGGTCGCCGACCTGGATCGAGGCCTTCTGGTTGTCGGCCACCGTGATGTGCGGCGAGGAGATGATCTTGAGCTTGGAATCGGTCGCCAGCATGTTGAGCACCGCGCTGATGTCGCCGGACTTGCTGGTCCACGAATAGGCGAGTCCGGGCGCCAGTTTCTCGATGCCGGTGGCGCCGGTGTCGAGCTGACCGGAGATGCGATTGCCGTTTTTCATGAACCATTCGAGACCGAAGGTCAGCTCGTCCTTCAGAGAGATTTCGGCGATGGTCACTTCGATCAACACCTGGCGCGGCACCACGTCGAGCTTGCGCAACGCGGTCTCGATGGCCTCGTAATCGGCGGCGCTGGCAAGGATCAACAGAGCGTTGTTGTCCTTGTCGGCGATCACGCGCACGTCCTGGGGCAATGCCAGGGAATCGCCACCGCCGGCACCCGCCGGCGGCGCCGCGGCCGGACGCGTTTCCGACGGCCTGGCCTCGGCCGGCCGCGACTCCGTGGATTTGATTTCCACCGGCTGGGCGCCTGGCGCCAGGGTCGGCGAAGGCATGGCCTTGGCGGCGGATTTCTTGCCGAAGGCATCGTTGAGCAGGCTGGCAAGCAGGTCGGCCTTGCCGTTCTGCACCGGGTAGACAAACAGGCGCGGACCACCACCACCCGAACCGCTGCGATCCAGGCGCTCGATCCAGATGCGCGCCTGGTCGAGATATTTGACCTGTGGCGTCACCACCAGCAGGGCATTGAGCCGTTCGATCGGCACCAGACGCAAGGCGCCGGCCAGCGGCCCCAGGTTCTTGTCGCCGAACAGCTTCTCGATGTCGCCAATGGCGGTCTTGACGTCGATATTCTGTAAGGTGAACAGGCCGACCGACATGCCGGCGATCCAGTCGACGTCGAACATGTCGATGGTCTCGAACATGTGCCGCAACTCCGGCTCGGTGCCGGACAGGACCAGCAGGTTGCGCAACAGATCGACGCGCACCGCGCCCGGCTCGGGCAATACCGGCTCCAGCAGCTTGGCCATATCGGCGGCGCCGATGAACTTGAGCGGCACCACCTGGATGCTGTAGCCATTGGCCAACGGTTTGCCGATCTCGCCCAAACGCGGCGTCAGGTTGCCCTTGCCGGCCATGTTCGAGGGCACCACCTGATTGACGCCGTCCTCCTGCTTGAGCAGCACGGCACCGCTCATGCGCAGCACGGTTTCCAGGGTCGGCAGCACGGCGGCGCGAGGAATCGGTCGCTTGGTATGAAGCGTGATGGTCCCGGCCACGCGCGGGTCCATGATGTAGCTTTCCTTGAGGATGTCGGAGAGGATGGTCTTGACCACTTCCCGTAAATCCGCGCCCTCGAAATTGAGCGTGACCTCGCCCTTCTTGTCCTGATGGGTCTGGATGGTCGGCGCCTTGACCATGACGCCGGTGCCTGGAAACAGGCGGACCTTGTCGTCCTCGGGCTGCTTGCCGCCGAAGGAACGGGTCTGATACTGGTGCGGCGCCGATTTCAAGGTCGGTTTGGCCTCGTCCGAGGGTTTGTCGCCGACGCCGGCGCAACCGGTCGCAAGCAAGGCTACCAGCAGTGGCGGGAGCAGGCGAACGCCATGCCGGGGCTGAGTCGATTTTCCGCGTTTCATCTTCGTGCCTTCAGAGTCTCGGGGCGCGCCGGCCAGTCCGGGCGGTACGGGGTTGCTTCATGTCAGTTCCTCGCCGGCACGCGCCGCAGCGCGCGCGCGGCCTGGGTGGCGGCGGCGTTGCCCGGTGGCACGGCCGCGGCCGGTGGCACGACCGCGGCCGGCGACGCCGCCTTGGGGCTGGGCGCGACCTTCATCACCAGCACCTCGATGTCGTCGTACTGGCTGAGCGTGGCGCGCTCCGGTTCCACCGACTGGATCAGGATGCCATTGATGGTCTGCCCCTGCTCGACCCGCCGGGTCTTGCCGCTGGCCACGTCTCGCAACACCACGTAACTGGCCTCGGGCAGGATCATCGTGCCCATCAACTGGAACTGGCCCTTCTGCATGGTCGGCTTGGGCGGCGGTTCTGGTGGTGGTGGTGGTGGTGGCGGCGGCGGCGGCCGACGGCTGGGCACGAACAAGGGCCGCTCCAGCGTCTGGCGAAAATGTTTCTCGGCCGCTGGCAAGGTGAAATCGGCGGGCAGGGTCACGGTCACCGGCTCGGCGGTCATCGTCACCGGCTCCGGGACTTCCAGGTGGGGCTGCCCTCCCCAATCGAGCCGGTCGCCGATCACCACGGCCAAGCCGGTGTTGAGCGCGGCCCAGCCCAGGAACGCAAGGTGTCTAACGTCGAGCGGGAGCATCGTTCTTCCTGATCCGGGCCAGGCCGGATACGTCCATTTGCAGCATGACCTCGGGCTCGACATCGTGACGCGGCACGAAATTACCGCGCACCGTCGACTGCACCGCGAGATTGTCAACGAACAGATAAGGCTGCGTCGCCTCCAGGGAATGCAGCATCTGCTGGACACCGCCCAGCTTGCCGCGCAGGCGCATGTTCAGGGAAATCTGGCGATAACCGTCGTGATCCTTGTGCGGCGCCACCTGCATGCTCTCGGCGCGCAGGCCGTTGGCCTCGATCAGGGTCTGGACGATTTGCTGGATATCGGCCGCCGCCAGCGCCGGCGCGCTCGCCTTCAGGAAAAACTTGTCGGCATCGCGCGTCTTGATGTCGGTGATCGCCCGCTCATAATCGACGCGCATGCCCGCGATCCGGTTGTAGCGGGCGAGCAGGTCGAGCTGGGTCTCGATGGCGGCGTCGTAATGAGCATGCAGGCGCCGATCGATCTCGATCACCGCGTAAACGGCGGCCACGATCAGGGCAATCAGCAGCCCTAACGCCAGGGCACGGCTTTCGGCGGGACGCAACGGTCGCATCAACGAGTCCTTTCCGCCGGTTTCGTGCCAGCTGGCTGGCGTGGCTTGGCCTGGGCGCGCCGGGCCGCCGCTTCCGCCTTCGCCTTTTCGCGCGCCTCCGCCTCCGCCTTCTGGGCGGCGACCACCTCCTCCAGCGTGAAGACCTTAAGGCGCGCGGCGAGCTGGAAACGCTCCAGGTTGTTGCGACCTTTCACCAGCGGCGAGCGGAATGCCGCGTCCTCGGTCAGGCGGGATTTTTCGAACAGTCGGATCAGTCCGGTGGACGAGCCGGTCTCGCCATGCACGATCAGTTCATGCCCCTTGATTTCGAGTTGGTTCAGCCAGGTGTCGTCGGGCAGCAGGCGGGTGGTTTCCTCGATCAGCGCGACCGCCGCCGGCCGCGCGTATTTCCTTTCCAGCGGGTACCGGTAGTCGGCGGTGACCCGTTCCAGCTCCTGGCGCAAATCCTCGATCGCGGCGGCTTTCTGTTTCGCCGGGCCAACCTGAGCGATCAAGGCGATGGCGACTTCCCGCTTCTGCCAGAGCGGCACCGCGAAGGCCCCAGCGATCAGCGCCAGCGTCACCAGTGCCATGACCGCGTAGCCCAGCCAGGTCAGCCAGCTGGTCGCGGGGCGGGCATGGGGCGGCAACAGATTGGCGTAGCGCGGGATACCGATGATTTCATCGATCGGCGAGACGGTGGCGGCCTCGCGCCCCCATGCGCGCAGCAACGCCAGCGATTCGTCGATCGGGCGCCGGGCCGCCACGGTCAGCTCGACGCCGAAGCGTTCGGCATGGCCGGGGTCGACGCCCAGCTCACGATGGTCGAAATGCGCCTGATCGGCATTGAACGGGGTATGGCGGCCAAGTTCGAAACCCAGCACCTGGCGCAGGTTGGCCCTGGCCATGGCAGGCAGGACGATGCGCTTGCGCAACACCCGATCGGCGGGAATGGCGATGCCGATCGGATGGCGCCGATGGCGCCGGATCAGGGTATCGAATTCGAGTTTGCGAGCGGCCGGATCGGCCTGGCTGGCCAGGTCGATCCGGCCGATCTCCTGGGCACCACTCTTCTGGTAACGACGGAAAACCGCCTGGCGTTCATCCGCTTCCATCCACACGAAGCCAGAGGCGGCACGCGGATATGGGCGCAGCCGCGCCGGGACAAGTCCGACGAGTTCGCGGCCCCACCAACGGAAAAAGTGCCGAATGCCGGCGAAACTGCCGGTCGCGGCGCCTGGCGCGCGGATTGACGGGTAACTGCCGGCCATGTCTGTTCGTCGAACGTCTCAGGGAGTAACGGGTGAATCGGTCCGCGCGGCGGGACGCGGTCTATCTTCCCGCCAATCCAGGAAGGCATAGGGATGGCTGGAATCGCCTCCCGTCAGCCTGACCACGGCTTCGCGCACGAAAACCTCGCCGCCAGCCAACGTCGCTTCGGACCGAAAATTATATACCACGCCGCCAGCCCCCCCCGAGAACGCCGCCGCCGGCGGGAATGGGGGGGGCGGCAGGCCTTCTTCCAGCGCCGCCTGACGATCCGCCAGATAGGTTTCCACCGCGGCCGGGTCGACATCGGGAATCGCCATCAGCACCTGGCGCGGCGCCAGCGCGGGATTGAAGCCGGCCGAACCGGAATGAACGGTCAGCGCGCCGGCCACACCGGCATAGATCTCCGGGGTCATGCCCAGTACCGACTTGAGTTCATCAATGGTCCGGAAATTGGCGTTGGCAGGCACATGCTTGAGGCCCGCGGCCCGGTAATCGTCGCGCTCGGCGCCGGATGGGCGCGCCAGATCGTCGTTGTCGCGCCAGTCCTGGATGGCGTCGACCAGCGCGATGGCGTCGCCCTCCTCGACGCCGGCCGAACGGAACAGCCCGACCAGCAGCGGTGCCTGGGCGTTGTTGAGGTCGATGAAGGCGGATTCGTCGACCGTCGTGACACGCACCCCGGCGTCATCCAGCGTGAAGGAATGAGTCCGCCCATCCGCTCGCCAGCGTTCACCATCGGCCACCGGACGCGACATCTCGTGGATGGCCCGATGCACGCCGGCGTCGGCATAGGCCCGCGCTTTCGCCAACGCGACCTGGTTGCCGCCGATCAGCACCTGAGTGCGCGCGCTGAGGACGAAACTGGACACGATGACGGTCAGCAACGCCACCACCCAGAGCACGATGACCAGGGCGATGCCGTGTTGCTCGGTGGCGGGTGTCGCGTTCATCGGCAGCGCTTGTTGAAGTCGTCCCAGACGCAGGCGGTGGCGGCGCTCTGGGCGATCGCGACGACGATATCGGGCCAGCGTTCGCCATCCTTGCCGGTCAGACGCATGCGCAGCAGGCTGGGCAACCGGGTTTCACTATGCCATTGGTCCTGCCAGGCCGGCTCGACCAGATCGCTATCGGCGCCGAAGTAGGACCACTCGATTTGCTCCAGCGCGCGCGCCAGCACCACCTGTTCCGAATCGTCGTCGAACTCGAATCCGGAGTCCTCCGGATCCGGCAGACGCCAGCGCATGCGCAACTCGACGCCATCATCGGCGCGCGAGCTCGTCAGCTCGACCAGATGGATGCCACCGGTACCCAGCCGAGCCGGGATCGGCGCGGCGAAACGCACGGCATCGCGCTCGCCCTCGAACGCCAGCGCTTCGGTGGTGTCTTCCCGCCGCCAGCGCAAGGGGTGGGTCATGACCAACTGCCGGCGCAGAAACTCGATCACCACGTTCTGCCGGGAACCGGCCTCGATCCGTTTCTCGCCGGCGTCCCAGCCCTGGCTGGCCAGACGCAAGCCACCATAGAGCAGGACCAGGATGAAGCCAAGCAGGGTGATGCCGATCACCATTTCCAGCAGAGTGAAGCCGGCCTGGCGGCGGTGAGCTAGCGGTGGCGTCATGGCTTCGGCACCGCCCTGAGCGTGGTCAGGCGCAGAACGGGGGCGGCCTCGTCAGCGTCGGCCAGCGTGACGTCGAGATCGATGCGTTTGAGTTCGACCGGCGTGGCGACCGCATCGAACACCGCGTCCGCGTCCACATGTGGCGTCACCCGCGCGCTCCAGCGGTATCCAGGTTCCGCCTCGCCGCTGATTTCTCCGTCGGTCAGTGGCTTCTCGACGCCCAGCCCGGCCAGCACCGATTCCGCCACCGCCACCGCTTGCGCGCGTCGCTCGGCGTCGCCGATATTGCGCAGGCTACCGGAAAAAATGCGCATGATGGTGCCGAGCGACACCGCCAGGATGACGAAGGCGACCAGGATTTCGAGCAGAGAGAAACCGCGCTGGCGCGGGTCCGAACGGGGGAAAAGGCGACTCACGGATATCGCGCGGGTCAATCGCGGATCGCGACGTCCCCGGTCAGCCAGTCGATGTCGACCCGGTAGCGGATACCACCACTGGCGATCGTGATGGCGCCACCGGTGGAACCGCCATCCGGGTAGAAGCGAATGGCGGCGACCTTGTCGTCGACCGCCTCCGCGCGGGCGGTGAACACGGCCAGCTCGACCCGTTCCGGCAGGCGGTACTCGCGGGCATCGCCGCTGACACGGAAACGGCGCCGCTCGACGTCAACGGTCAGCGTCGACTCCTGGCGGCCGGTGATGGCCTGGCCGCGTGCCTTACGCAAACCCGCCGCGACCTGACGGGCCGCCGCGCGGATTTCGGTACCACCACCGGACGAGAACATCGGCGGCACCAAGGCATACATCATGCCCGCCAGCGCCATCACCACCAGAATCTCCAGCAGCGTGAAACCGCGCTGGCCACTCACCGGATCACCAGCTCACCAGATCTTTGTTCTCGCCATCACCGCCCTCGCGGTTGTCGGCACCGAGCGAGGACAAGTCATAGGGGCCGTGCTGGCCGGGCGAGGCATAACGGTAGTCATTACCCCAGGGATCCTTCGGCACTTCCTTTTTCTTCAGGTAGGGGCCGTTCCAGCGGTCGATGCCGCCGGGTTGCTGAACCAGCGCCTGCAAGCCCTCCTGGCTGCTCGGATAACGGCCGACGTCGAGCTTGAACAGATCCAGCGCCGAGCCGAATTCCTCGATCTGCAACTGCGCGGAATCCGACTTGGCGCCGCCCAGGTAACCGATCACGCGCGGTCCGGCCAGCGCCGCGAGCAGGCCGAGGATGACCAGCACCACCAGCAGTTCGATCAGGGTGAAGCCACGCATCGCGCGGCCGGGATGTTTCTTGTCTGTTCGCATGGGGGACTCCGAAGTTTTCGTAAGGGGCTTTGAATCTCAACCGGTCAGTTCGTTCACGCTGAGGATGGCGACCAGGATGGACATGATGATGCCGCCGATGATCAGGCCGAGGCCGAGAATCAACACCGGCTCCATCAAACCGAGCATGCGCTTGACCGCGGTCTGCACCTCCCGGTCGAAAACGTCGGCGACCTGGAACAGCATGTCCTGTAGTCGTCCGGTTTCCTCGCCGACCATGACCATGTGCACGGCCAGGCCGGGGAACACCCCGGTTTCCAGCAACGGCCGGCCCAGCCCCTTGCCTTCGCGCAACTGGGCGATGACGCCGTCCAGACGCTCCGCCATGTAGCTGTTGGTCAGGGTCTCGCGCACGATCGACAGTGCCGACAGCAAGGTGACCCCGTTGGCCAGCAAGGTGCCGAGCGTGCGCGAGAAGCGGGCGACCTCGATGCGCGCGACCAGTTCGCCGACCAGGGGCATGCCCAGGAACCGGGCATCCCAGTGATAGCGGCTGTCGGGGTTGGCCATCTGCTGGCGCATGAACAGATAGGCGATGTAGACACCGGCCAGCAGCGCCCACCACCATTCCTGAAGGAATTCGCCGAGGCCGACAACAATCTGGGTCGGCAGCGGCAGGGCCTTGCCGGAATCCTCGAACATCTGGGTGAATTGCGGCACCACGAAGATCAGCAGCACGACCACCGATAGCGCAGCGACCACGACCAGAATGGACGGGTAGATCAACGCCGAACGCACGGTCTCCCTGAGTTCCTTGGAGCGCTCCATGAACTCGGTCAGGCGCGCCAGCACGGTCGCCAGCGTGCCGCTGGTCTCGCCGGCGCGGATCATGTTCAGGTAGAGCCGGGAAAATACCCCGCCGCGCGCCGCCATCGCCGAGTGCAGGGTGGCACCGCCGCGGACATCCTCGCGTATCTGGCCGACCAGCTCGCGCACGGCTTCGTTGTCGGACAGGTTGATGACGATTTCCAGGGCGCGATCGAGCGGCAGGCCAGCCTTGAGTAGCGTGGCGATCTCGCGCGTGAACATGGCGATTTCATCCTGGCCGACCTTGCCGCGACGGGCACCGAACGACAGCATGCCACCGCCGGCCCGGGTTTCATCGACGCGCAGTGGCATATAGCCCATGTTCTGCAGGCGATGCGCCACCGCGTTGGCATCATGCGCCTCCATGTCGCCGTCCAGTTGCTCGCCGGCGGCATTGATCGCCTGATAACGGAAGAACGGCACCCTCTCAGCTCTCCCGGGTCACGCGCAGTACTTCGTCGATGGTGGTGACGCCGGCCACCGCTTTCATCAGGCCATCCTCGTACAACGTGCGCATGCCCTCGTCCACGGCCTGACGACGAAGATCACCGGCGACGGCGTGGCGCATCACCATCGAACGCAGGTTGTCGGTGATCGGCATGACTTCCATGATGCCGGCGCGGCCGATGAAACCGGTATGGCCGCAAGCCTCGCAGCCGACCGGCCGCTTCAGGCGCAACGGGCCGGACGTGGCGAACCGTGCCAGACCCAGCTCCTCGACCAGCTCCGTCACCGGTTCGTACGATTCCGCGCAGGCCGGACACAGCGTGCGCACCAGACGTTGCGCCAGAATGCCGTTGACCGTGGACGTGATCAGGTAATCCTCGACGCCCATGTCGAGCAATCGGTTAACCGTGCTCGGCGCGTCGTTGGTGTGCAGCGTGGAAATCACGACGTGACCGGTCAGCGCCGACTGCACCGCGATCTGCGCGGTTTCCAGATCGCGGATTTCGCCGATCATGATCACGTCCGGATCCTGGCGGACGATGGAGCGCAGGGCGTTGGCGAAGGTCAGGCCGATCTGCGGCTTGACCTGGATCTGGTTGACGCCTTCCATCTGATACTCGACCGGATCCTCGACCGTGAGGATCTTGACGTCCGGCTTGTTGAGCATCTGCAGGGCGGTGTATAGCGTGGTGGTCTTGCCGGAACCGGTCGGGCCGGTGACCAGGACGATGCCGTGCGGCTGCAACAGCATGTCGAGAAAGATGGTGCGCGAATGATCGTCGAACCCCAGGCGCCCGAAATCGAGCGGCACGCCACCCTTGTCGAGGATGCGCATGACCACGCTTTCGCCGTGCATGGTCGGCACCGTCGACACGCGCAGGTCGAGTTCGCGCCCCTTGATCCGCAATTTGATCCGGCCATCCTGAGGCAGCCGGCGCTCGGCGATATCGAGCGCGGCCATGATCTTGACACGCGAGATGACGGCGGCCGACAGCCGGCGCGGCGGCGATTCGACCTCGACCATGACGCCATCGATGCGATAACGGATGATCAGCCGGTTCTCGAACGGCTCGATGTGGATGTCCGAGGCGCGCGAGTCGAGCGCGCGTTCGAACACCAGGTTGACCAGCCGGATGACCGGCGCCTCACTGGCCAGATCCTTGAGCTGCTGAACCTCGACGCTGTCCTCTTCCTCGCCAGTGACGACGATGTCGCTGACGATGCGGTCGATGTTGCGGTCGGCGCCGTACAGACGCTCGAACGCCACTTCGAACTCACTCGGTGGCGCCAGCCTGGGCTCGATGGCGCGATGCGTGACCAGGCGCATGGCGTCGAGCGCGTAGTCGTCGTCCGGATCGACCATGGCCAGAACCAGACTGTCGGCGTCCTCGCGCAATGGCAGCATGCGCGACTCCTTCAGGAAGCGCACCGAAATGCGTTCCTCCAGGATCGGGATTTCCGGGTAATCCTCCGGCCGCGCGAGCGGGATACCGGTCGCGTCGGCGATCGCCTCGTACAGATTATGTTCCGGCATCAGACCAAGTCCGGTCAGGGCATCGACCAGCGAGCCTCCGGCGCGAGCGCGGGCCTCGCGCGCGCGCTCCAGGGCGGCGTGGTCGATGCGACCACGTTCAACCAGGGATTTCCCGATCCTTTCCGTCACTTGCATTCCAGACTGGCTAGCATTTCGTGGGGCGGCAGGATACCGCTTTTCACCACGCGCCGGAGGATCGGGGCGCCTGGACGGTCAACCGGCGGGGCCGTCCGTCGAGTGATCGGGTCCGGCTCAGTCGCCCAGCCGGAAACGCCCGACCAGTTCGTTCATTTCGCGCGCCAGCTCCACCAGTTCCTCGCTGACCTTGCGCGTCGCCACCGCTTCACTGGCGGTCTGTTCAGCGATCCGGCCGATATTG
Organism: Hydrogenophilus sp.; assembly: GCA_020725265.1. Taxonomy (GTDB): domain Bacteria; phylum Pseudomonadota; class Gammaproteobacteria; order Burkholderiales; family Thiobacillaceae; genus PFJX01. The sequence continues at coordinate 94,660 of DYFK01000011.1, forward strand.
CCGACACGCTGGTCGACCCCCTCGGTCAGACCTGCCTGATCACGCACGCTTTCGGCCACATGCGCGTTCAGATCACGGATATCGGCGACTCGGACCACGATCTGGTCGAGCCCGAGGGCGGCCGATTCCAGTTCGCCACTGTGTCGGGTGGCTGCCTCGCGCGCCTCGTTCATGGCCGCCACCGCGCGCCGGGCCTCCTCGCGCAGATGCAGGACGATCTCCTCGATACTGCCGGTCGACTGGTGCGACATGTTCGCGAGCTTGCGGACCTCGTCGGCGACCACCGCGAAACCGCGCCCCATCTCGCCGGCGCGCGCGGCTTCGATCGCGGCGTTGAGCGCGAGCAGGTTGGTCTGCTCGGCGATGCCCTTGATCACCTCCAGGACATTGCTGACTTCCTGGCTGCGTCGGTCCAGCGCCTCGATCACTTCGGCGGCCTGACGGATTTCATCGACCAGAGTCTGTATACCCTGAATCGCCTCGCGCGTCGTGCGCGTGCTGCGCACCGCGTCGCGGTCAGCCTCCACCGAAGCGGCCGCGGTCCGCCCGGCGCTTTCGCCCGCCTCGCCGGCGATACGCTTGAGATCGTCGAGCGATCGCGCCGTCGCCCCGGCCTCGCGTAATTGCTCGCCGGCGGCATCGGCGGTCAGCACCGATACCGAAGCGACGCGCTCGGCGGCGGTGGACAGCCGTTTCGAGGTCGCCGCCACCGATCCCAGACTGCCGGAAAATTTCTCCAGCATGCGGTTGATCGCTTGGGCCAGCGCGCCCACCTCGTCCTTGCTGGCGAGATGGATGCGCCGGGTCAGATCGGCATCCCGTTCGACCACCAGCATGGTCTCCCGGATCTTCAGCAAGGGCTGGATCACGATCCGACGCAACAACAGCACCACCATGCCGATCCCGATCACCGACAGCACGAGATTGACCATCGCCACCGTCAGCGCGCTCTGGCGGAATTCGGCATCCAGTTCATCAAGCGAATAGGTGGTTCGAACCGCGCCGAGGATGGTGCCCTCGGGAACCTGGTGACAATCCAGACAATTGGTGCCGTGATGATTGGTACTTGCCGGCAGGGGCGTCACGACGGTGACGAAGCGGCCTTGCTCATCCTCATCCAGGACCGCGACCCGCTCACCCTTGACACCGCGTTCCTCGTGTTCGCCCTCGGGCTTGACCGTCCGCGAACTCACCCCATCCAGTGTGCCCGGCGCATGCACCAGCCGGATTTCCCTCACCCCGGGCATTTCCAGGTATTTCTCGCGCAGGCTTTCCTGCTGCGCCATGGTGCCGGTCAGCATCATGGTGTTGACGCCATCGAAATAGGACAGGGTCAGATCACGTGCCTTGTCCATGGCGATCTCGACAGCGAGCGCGCGCTCGTTGCGCGCCGTCAACGCGGTCGAAATCGCCAGGGCGACAATGAACAACAAGGAGATCGTCAGAACGATCTTGGCTTGAACCGACAGGGAAGCAGTGGGCATGATGACGGCTCGCGATGATTGGAGGACGGAACACCGCGCGGATGACGGATCGGCGCCCGCGCCAGCCAGGAGCGGAAGCTCGCGTCGCCCTCGCGCGGCGGCTACGCGTTTATCGTCAACCTCGTATACAACTTTAACTTAAGTTATAGACACGACAAACGCGAACCGTCTCGCGCCCGAATCTATTGCAAGGTCATCTGCATCGCCTGGGAGCACAAGGCGAACAGCGGTTGCGGCAGGATTCCGAGCAGCAACACCCCCAACCCATTCACGGTCAGCAATGCTTGGGCATCGCCAACCCGCCGCAACGGCGCGGCGTCGGCCGCCGGAGCATCGAAATAAAGCAGCTTGACCACGCGCAGGTAGTAGAACGCGCCGATCAACGAGAACAGCACGGCCACTACCGCCAGCCAGACGAGACCGGCACCGACCAGGGCCTGCAGGATGGAAAGCTTGGCGTAGAAACCAACGAACGGCGGGATGCCAGCCATCGAGAACATCAGGATCGCCATCAGGGCGGCCAGCCAGGGATAACGCTGATTCAACCCCTTGAAATCATCGAGGTTTTCCGCCTCGCGGCCATTCTGGGACAGATACGTGACCAACCCGAACGCGCCCAGGCTCATCAGGACGTAGGCGATCACATAGAACAGGCCGGCCGTATAACCGGCGAACGTACCCGAAAGGATGCCCAGCAACAGGAAACCCATGTGCGAAATGGTCGAATAGGCAAGCATGCGCTTGATGTTGGTCTGCATGATCGCGGCCAGGTTGCCGATCGCCAGGGACAGCACGGCCATCACCGCCAGCATGCCTTGCCAGTCGTCCACCGCTGGATGCAGGCCATCGACCAGGATGCGCATGGTGAAGGCGAAGGCAGCCAGTTTCGGCGCGGAACTGATGAACAGGGTGACCGCCGTCGGCGCGCCCTGGTAGATGTCCGGCACCCACATGTGGAAAGGCGCCACGCCGAGCTTGAAGCCCAGGCCGGCAACCACGAACACCAGCCCGAATGCCAGCACGAGATCGTCCCTGACGCCGGCGTGCACGGCCTCGGCCAGCTCGGGCAGGGCGAGCGTGCCGGTCAGGCCGTAAAGCAGGGACATGCCGTAGAGCAGGAAACCGGAAGCCAGGGCGCCAAGCACGAAATACTTCATCGCCGCCTCGGTGGCGCGCGCCGATTCCCGTTGCAGCGCGACCATCGCATACAGCGACAGCGACAGCAGCTCGAGGCCGACGTAAAGCACCAGGAAGTGATTGGCGGAAATCATCACCATCATGCCGAGCAGCGCGAACAGGGCCAGCACGAAGAATTCGCCCTTGAAAAGATCACGCGCGGCCAGATAGGGGCGCGAATAGATCACCACGGCGGCGGTGGCGATATAGGCCATGAGCTTGAGCACGTCGGCCATGGCATCGTCGACGAACTGTCCGCCAAAGGTGTACTGGACCTGGGGCACGCTGGTGAACACGGTGATCGCCGCCGCGCCGGCCAGCGTCGCCAGGGTAAGCACGTAGGCGAGCGCGCGCGCGCGCGTGAACGCATCGGCCAGCAGCACCACGCAGCTCATGGCCAGCACGAAAATCTCGGGCAGCGCGGGCATCAGGTCGGGCATCGAAAAATTCATCGCGGAGACTCTCGTTCAATAGACCAGCTTGCTGTGCGCCACGTGCGACAGCAGATTGTCGACCGAGGCGTGCATCACCTCGGTGAAGGGCAGCGGATACAGGCCCATGCCGAGCACGCACAGCGCGAGCAGGCCGAGCACGACGAATTCACGCGAATCCAGATCCTTCATGGCGTCGACGTGTTCATTGGCGACCGGCCCGAACACCACGCGCTTGTACATCCACAGGGTGTAGGCGGCACCGAAGATCAGCGTCGTCGCGGCAAGGAAGGCCCACCAGAAATTCACCTGCACGGCACCCAGGATGACCATGAATTCGCCGACGAAACCCGACGTGCCGGGCAGACCGGCGTTGGCCATGGCGAACAGCATGAAGAACGCGGCGAACTTCGGCATGCGGTTGGCGACGCCGCCGTAGTCGGCGATCTGGCGAGAATGCACGCGGTCGTACATGACGCCGACGCACAGGAACATGGCGGCGGAAATGAAGCCGTGCGAGATCATCTGGATCAGGCCGCCCTCGATGCCCAACGGGTTGAACAGGAAGAAGCCGAGGGTGACGAAACCCATGTGGGCGATCGACGAATACGCGATCAGCTTCTTCATGTCCGCCTGCGCCAGCGCCACCAGGCCGATGTAGACCACGGCGATCAGCGACAGCGTGACGATGATCCAGGCGTATTCACGCGAGGCGTCCGGCACGATCGGCAGGATGAAGCGCAGGAAACCGTAGGCGCCCACCTTCAGGGTAATCGCCGCCAGCACCACCGAGCCGCCGGTGGGCGCCTCGACGTGCGCGTCCGGCAACCAGGTATGCACCGGCCACATCGGCACCTTCACCGCGAAGGCGAAGAAGAAGGCGACGAACAGCAGGGTCTGCGCGGTCATCGACAGGCCGACTCGGTGCCAGGTCAGGATCTCGAAGCTGCCGCCACTCTGGAAGTACAGGTACAGCAGCGACACCAGCATCAGCAGCGAACCGAGCAGGGTATACAGGAAGAACTTGATCGCCGCGTACACCCGATTCGGGCCGCCCCACATGCCGATGATCAGGTACAGCGGGATCAGCATGGCCTCGAAGAACACGTAGAACAGCACGCCATCCAACGCCGAGAACACGCCATTGAGCAGACCGGACTGGATCAGGAAGGCCGCCATGTACTGGCCGACGCGATCGCGGATCACCTGCCAGCCAGCCAGCACCACCAGCACCGTGGTCAGGCTGTTGAGGATCACGAACAACATGGAGATGCCGTCCACGCCCAAGTGATAATGGATGTTGAACATCGGCACCCAGGTCGCCAGCTCCTCGAACTGCATCGCCGGCGTGCCGTACTCGAAGCCGGTCCACAGCGGAATGGTCACCAGGAAACCGAGCAACGAGCCGATCAGCGCCAGCGTGCGCTGGCCGTCGGCGTTGCGGTCGCCACCGGTGACCAGGATGAGCACACCGGCCGCGATGGGCACCCAGATGGCGAGACTTAGCAGGCCGATCCCTTCCATCATCATTTCTTTCGTTTTCTCGTCAGCCGCGCGCGAACCAGGTGGCGAGCAGCAGCACGCCGATGATCATCGCGAACGCGTAGTGGTAGATGTAACCGGATTGCAAGTGGCGCACGACACTGGCGATGCGCCCGACCAGGCGCGCGCTGCCATTGACGATGGCACCATCGATGGCGGCAACGTCGCCCCAGCGCCAGAAGCGGCCACCGAGCATGCGCGCGCCACGCGCGAAGAACCAGTCGTTGAACTCGTCGAACCCGTATTTACGCTCAAGGATGCGATACAGCACACCGAACTTCCCGGCCAGCATGGCCGGGATGTCGGGCCGCTTCATGTAGAAGAACCAGGACAGCGCGACGCCAGCCAGCGCCAGCCAGAACGCCGGCGTTTGCAGGGCGTGCAGGGCCATGGCGAATGGACCATGGTAGGTCTCGGCGAATTTGGCGAAGCCATCGTGTTGTGGCGCGACGCTGACGGCATGGCCGAACCAGTTGCCGAACAGCAGCGCATCCACCGTCAGATAGCCGATGGCCAGCGACGGGATCGCCAGCAGGATCAACGGCAATGTCACCACCCATGGCGTCTCGTGTGGCGTGTGGTCGCCATGACCATGATCGCCGCCATGTCCGTGACCGTGCGGCACGTCCTTGCCCGCTTCGTGGTCCCCGTGATGCGCATTGTGGAAACGCTCCTTGCCGTGGAACACCAGGAAATACATGCGGAAGGAATAGAACGCGGTCACGAACACGCCCAGCGTGACGGCGAAATAGGCGAAGCCGGAACCCGCGAGATCAGAATATTTCACCGCCTCGATGATGCTGTCCTTGGAATAGAACCCGGACAGGAACGGCGTGCCGATCAGCGCCAGCGAGCCGATCAGCGAGGTGATCCAGGTGATCGGCAGGTACTTGCGCAGGCCGCCCATGTAGCGGATGTCCTGGTTGTGGTGCATGGCGATGATCACCGAGCCGGCGGCGAGGAACAGCAGCGCCTTGAAGAAGGCGTGCGTCATCAGGTGGAAGATCGCCACCGAATACGCCGAGGCGCCCAGCGCCACGGTCATGTAGCCAAGTTGGGACAGCGTCGAATAGGCGACGACGCGCTTGATGTCGTTCTGGATGATGCCCAGGAACCCCATGAACAGCGCGGTGATGGCGCCGATCACCATGACGAAGGACAGCGCCGCGTCGGACAGCTCGAACAACGGCGACATGCGCGTCACCATGAAGATGCCGGCTGTCACCATGGTCGCCGCGTGGATCAGCGCGGAGATCGGGGTCGGGCCTTCCATCGAGTCCGGTAGCCAGACATGCAGCGGGAACTGGGCCGACTTGCCCATGGCACCGATGAACAGCAGGATGCAGATCACCGTCAGCACGCCCCAGGTGTGGCCGTCGATCAGGCTCAGCGTGCGGCTGGCCAGATGCGGCGCCATCTGGAACACCTGCGCGTAATCCAGGGTGCCGAAGTAATGCCAAACCAGGCCGATGCCGAGCAGGAAACCGAAGTCGCCGACGCGGTTGACCAGGAAGGCCTTGAGGTTGGCGTAGATCGCGGTCTCGCGGGTATACCAGAAGCCAATCAGCAGGTAGGACACCAGACCCACCGCTTCCCAGCCAAAGAACAGTTGCAGGAAGTTGTTCGACATCACCAGCATCAGCATGGAGAAGGTGAACAGCGAGATATAGCTGAAGAAACGCTGGTAGCCGGGATCGTCGGCCATGTAGCCGATGGTGTAGACATGCACCATCAGCGACACGAAAGTCACCACCAGCATCATCAGCACGGTCAGCCGGTCGATCAGGAAGCCGATCTCCAGGCTCAGGTCGCCGCTGGTCAGCCAGGTGTAGACCGGCCCGTTGTAGGTATTGCCGGCCTGGACGTCCTGGAAGATCACCAGCGAGGCGACGAAGGCGATGGCCACGCCGAGGATGGTGACGACGTGCGCTCCGGCGCGACCGATCAACCCGCCGAACAGCCCGGCGACGATGGCGCCCGCCAGCGGCGCCAGGGGTACGACGAGATACAGCGTCTTCATGTCCATCGCGTCAGCCCTTGAGTTTGTCGAGGTCTTCGACGTTGATGGTGCGCATGCTCCGGAACAGCACCACGAGGATGGCCAGGCCGATGGCGGACTCCGCCGCCGCCACGGTCAGGATGAAGAACACGAATACCTGGCCGGCGAGATCGTCCAGATAACGGGAGAAGGCGATGAAGTTCATGTTCACCGCCAGCAGCATCAGTTCGATCGCCATCAGGATGACCAGCACGTTCTTGCGATTCAGGAAGATGCCCACCACGCTGATTGCGAACAGGATGGAACCCAGGATCAGGTAATGATTGAGGCCGATCATTCATCGTCTCCCTTGGGCGCTTCCGGCTTCTGTGGCTTGAGGTTGACCAAACGGACGCGGTCCGCGCGCTTCACCCTGACCTGATCCGCCGGATTGAGACGCTTGCTGTCCGGCCGCGTCCGGTGGGTCAGCGCGATCGCCGCCACCATCGCCACCAGCAGGATCACCGCCGCCAGTTCGAACGGATAGACGTAGTCGGTGTACAGCACGCGCCCCAGTTCGGCGGTGTTGTTGTAATCGGCCGGTCGCGGTGTCGGCGCGGCCAGGCCGAAGTCCTTGCCCCCCAGCACCAGGACCATCTCCACCACCATGAGGCCGCCGACCAGCGCCCCGGCCGGCAGGTAACTCCAGAAGCCGCGGCGCAATTCCTCGATATTGATGTCGAGCATCATCACCACGAACAGGAACAGCACCATGACCGCGCCGATGTACACCAGTACCAGGGTAATCGCGAGGAATTCCGCCTCCAGCAGCATCCACAAGCCGGCGGCGGTAAAGAACGCCAGCACCAGCGCGAGCGCGGCATGCACCGGATTGCGCGCGGTGATCACGCGCAACGCCGACAGCAGCAGGATGGCGGAGAAGAAGTAGAAGATGAAGCTGGTGAAATCCATGGTGATCCGGTCTTGGTCTCGGGTCAGCGATAACGCGCGTCATCCGCGCGGTCACGGGCGATCTGTTCTTCATACTGGTCGCCCACCGCCAGCAGCATGTCCTTGGTGTAGTAGAGGTCGCCACGCTTCTCGCCGTGATATTCGAGGATGCGGGTCTCGACGATGGCATCGACGGGACAGGCCTCCTCGCAGAAGCCGCAGAAGATGCATTTGGTCAGATCGATGTCGTACACGGTGGTCCGACGCGTGCCGTCGGCGCGCTGCTCGGATTCGATCTTGATCGCCATGGCCGGACACACCGCCTCGCACAGCTTGCAGGCGATGCAGCGTTCCTCGCCGTTCGGGTAGCGTCGCTGCGCGTGCAGGCCACGGAAACGCGGGCTTTGCGGCGTCTTCTCCTCAGGAAACTGCACGGTGATCTTGCGCGCGAACAGATGGCGGCCGGTCAGCGCCATGCCGCGCACCAGCTCGGTGAGCAGGAAAGTATCGAAGAAGGTCTTGATCCGGTTCAGCATGCCGTCCTCCGTCAGCGGAACAGATGGCCGTACGGCGTTTGCATGGCCGCGCCGACGACGATGATCCAGGCCAGGGTCACCGGAATGAACACCTTCCAGCCCAGGCGCATGATCTGGTCGTAGCGAAAGCGCGGGAAGGTGGCGCGGAACCACAGGAACAGGAACAGCACGAACGACATCTTCGCGGCGATCCAAAGGAAACCGTCGGGCAGGAACGGCAACGGCGACAGCCAGCCGCCCAGGAACATGATGCTGGTGAGGCCGGCGATCAGGATCATGTTGGCGTATTCGGCGAGGAAGAATACCGCGAATGCCATGCCCGAATATTCCACGTGGAAACCGGCGACGATCTCGGACTCACCCTCGGCGACGTCGAATGGCGCTCGGTTGGTTTCCGCCACGCCGGCGATCAGGTAGACGATGAACAGCGGAAACAGCGGCAGCCAGTACCATTGCCAGAAGCCACCGCGCTGCGCGTTGACGATCTCGATCAGATTGAGGCTACCCGCCGACATCAGCACGCCGACCAGGGCGAAGCCCATGGCGATCTCGTAGGAAACGATCTGCGCCGACGAACGCATGGCGCCCAGGAAGGCGTACTTCGAGTTGGATGCCCAGCCGGCGATGACGACTCCGTACACCCCCATCGAGGTGATCGCCATGATGTACAGCAGGCCGGCGTTGACGTTGGCCAGCACCAGCCCCTCGGTGAACGGGAACACCGCCCAGGCCGCCAGTGCCGGCGCGATGGCGAGCACCGGACCGAGCAAGAACAACCCCTTGTTGGCGCCACTCGGGACGATGATTTCCTTCATCAGCAGTTTGAGGCCGTCGGCGATGGGTTGCAGCAGGCCGAGCGGGCCGACGCGATTGGGGCCGATGCGCACCTGCATGTAGCCGATGACCTTGCGTTCCGCGTAGGTCAGGTAGGCCACGGCGATCATCAACGGGGCGACGATGGCCACGATCTTCACCAGTGTCCATACCGGCAACCAGGCTGGTCCGAGCAGTTCCGCGACGGGCGCGAGCAGATTTTCCATGTCAGGCCCTCTCCAGACCGAGGCTTCCCAGACGCGCGCCAAGCATCGCGGTCAACGGGTGCGACGCGGCGATGCGCACCGTATCGACGGCAAGTCGATCGTCGCGGCGAATGGGTAGCACCGCCTCGACGCCATCCTGGCGCACACGCACCATGCCCCCCTCATCCAGCCCCAGGCTGGCAAGCAGATCGCCGCGCACCCAGACCACCGGCGCGGCCGCGTCGGCGGTCGCCTGCAACGCGCGGGCGCGACGGACCAGCGGGTCGAGCTGGTGGATCGGCGTTTCCCCCAGACGCTCCAGGCCGGTGCAGGCGGAACCATGCGCGACGAGCGCATCGCATGTGTTGTCGAGACGGGCCGGGATGCCTTCCTGCCCACCCGGCAAGGCATCGGCGCGCACCGCATTGACATCGTCGTAATCGAAACCGCCGAGATTCAGCAGATTGCCGAGCACGCGCAGGACTTTCCACGCCGGCCGAGCGTTACCGCGCGGCTTGACGGCGCCATGGAAAGTCTGGAGGCGGCCTTCCATGCTGACATAGGCGCCGCCGGTCTCGGTGAACGGCGCGATCGGCAGCAGCACGTCGGCGTAATCCAGCGCCCGCGACTTGAAAGCGGTCAGTTGCACGACGAATTCCGCCGCGCGCATCGCCACCGTGGCGGTGGTCGCGTCGTGCGCATCGAGTTCCGGCTCGACGCCGAGCAGCAGGTAGGCGGCACGCGGCTGGGCCAGCATATCGCTGGCATGCAGGCCGTTCGGTCCGGGCAGCGCGCCGACCAGTTGCGCGCCGACGCTGTTGGCGGCCACCGACAGGAAGCCGAGGCTGGCGCCGCAGGCCTTGGCGACGATCCGCGCCAAGGCGTGGATGCGGTCGGCGTCGGCATGGTTCTGCGCCACCGCGCCGAGCAGCACCGCCTTGCGCTCGCCACCCAGCAGGCTGGCGGCGATGCCGCGCGCGGCGTCATCCGCGCTCACCCCGGCCAGCGCCGCGCTGGTCTCGAGCGGCGCGCTGGCCTCGCCGAGAGCGACGGCGATGCGCGCCAGGGCGTCGCCCAGGGCGGACGGCTTGACGATGGCCTTGCCGGCCACCCCGCACAACAGGTCGTCATCGGCGCTGTGCACCACGTTGAGCTGCGCGCCGCGCTTCACCGCCTTGCGCAGGCGTTGCGCGGCCAGCGGCTGTTCCTTGCGCAGCGTCGAACCGACCAGCAGCACGCGTTCCAGGTCGTCCAGCGCCGCCACCGGCATGCCCAGCCAGCGCGCGCCCGCGCCGACGCTGGCGCCGGCCTGCGCCAGACGGTGATCGATGTGCTCCACGCCGAGCCCGCGCAGCAGCTTGCTGAACAGGTACAGCTCCTCCACCGTCTGGTGCGGCGAAGCAAGGCCGCCGATGGCGCCCGCGCCCTGCTGCTCGGCGATCCGCCCGAGGCGCGCGGCGACATGTTCCAGTGCGTCCTGCCAGCTCGCCTCGACCCACTTGTCGCCCTCGCGCAGCAGCGGCATGGTCAGCCGCTCGTCGCTGTTCAGCGCCTCGTAGCTGTAGCGGTCGCGGTCGGCGATCCAGCATTCGTTGATCGCCTCGTTCTCGCGCGGCACCACGCGGAACACCTTGCCGTCCTTGACGTGCACCTGCAGGTTGGTGCCCAGGCCGTCGTGCGGGCTCACCGCCAGCCGGCGCGACAACTCCCAGCTGCGCGCCGCGTAGCGGAACGGCTTGGAGGTCAGCGCCCCCACCGGGCACAGCTCGATGACGTTGCCGGACAGTTCGTGGGTGACCTGCGCCTCCAGGAAGGGCATCACCTCGGTATGTTCACCGCGTCCCGGCATGCCCAGTTCCATCAGGCCGGCGATCTCCTGGCCAAAGCGCACGCAGCGGCTGCAATGGATGCAGCGGGTCATGTCGGTGGCGATCAGCGGGCCAAGTTCCTTTTCCCGCACCACGCGCTTGGGCTCGCGGTAATGCGAGGCGGAACCGCCATAGCCGACCGCCAGATCCTGCAACTGGCACTCGCCGCCCTGGTCGCAGATCGGGCAGTCGAGCGGATGGTTGATCAGCAGGAACTCCATCACCCCCTTTTGCGCGGCGATGGCCTTGACCGAGCGGGTATGCACCTTCATGCCGTCGGTCACCGGCGTGGCGCAGGCTGGCAGCGCCTTCGGCGCCTTCTCCACCTCCACCAGGCACATGCGACAGTTGGCGGCGATGGACAGCTTCTTGTGATAGCAGAAATGCGGGATGTGGATGCCGAGCTGGTTGGCCGCGTCCATCACCGTCGCGCCCGGCGCGACATCCAGTTCCCTGCCGTCGATCTCGATCAGGGGCATATCAGTTTCCCACCTGGCAACGCTTGTGTTCGATGTGGTACGCGAACTCGTCATGGAAATGCTTGACGAAGCTGATCACCGGCCCCACCGCCGCCTCGCCCAGCGCGCAGATGGTGTTGCCGCCGATGTTCTTGCCGATGCGCGCCAGTTCGTCGAGGTCCTCGGGCCGGCCCTGGCCGTGCTCGATGCGCTGCACGATGCGGTACAGCCAGCCGGTGCCCTCGCGGCAGGGCGTGCACTGGCCGCAGGATTCCTCGAAGTAGAAATAGGACAGGCGCTGCAGCGCGCGCACCATGCACACCGTCTCGTCCATGACGATGACCGCACCGGAACCGAGCATGGAGCCGGCCTTGGCGATGGCGTCGAAGTCCAGGGTCAGGTCCATCATCACGTCGCCGGGCAGCACCGGCGCGGAAGACCCGCCGGGGATCACCGCCTTCAGCTGGTGGCCGTTGCGCACGCCGCCGGCCATCTCCAGCAGTTCGGAAAACGGCGTGCCGAGCGGAATCTCGTAATTGCCCGGCTTGTTGACGTGGCCGGAGATGGAAAAGATCTTGCTGCCACCGTTGTTCGGCTTGCCCAGTTCCAGGAAGGCCTGGCCGCCGTGGCGCATGATCCAGGGGATGGAGGCCAGCGTCTCGGTGTTGTTGATGGTCGTCGGCTTGCCGTACAGGCCATAGCTGGCGGGAAACGGCGGCTTGAAGCGCGGCTGGCCCTTCTTTCCCTCGATGGATTCGAGCAGCGCGGTTTCCTCGCCGCAGATGTAGGCGCCGTAGCCGTGATGCGCGAACAGGTCGAAATCCCAGCCGGAACCGAGGATGTTCTTGCCCAGGAAGCCGGCGGCGCGCGCCTCGGCCAGCGCCTTTTCCCAGGACTGGTACTGCTCGAAGATTTCGCCGTGGATGTAGTTGTAGCCCGCCACCGCGCCCAGCGTGTAGCCGGCGATGATCATGCCCTCGATCAACTGGTGCGGGTTATGGATGAGGATGTCGCGATCCTTGAAGGTGCCCGGCTCGCCCTCGTCGGTGTTGCACACCACGTACTTCGGCCCCGGCACCGCGCGCGGCATGAAGCTCCACTTCAGGCCGGTGGGGAAGCCGGCGCCGCCGCGCCCGCGCAGCGCGCTGGTCTTGACCTCGGCGATGATGGCCTCGGCCGGCGTCTTCTCGGCGAGTATCTTGCGCAGCGCCTCATAGCCGCCGTGCGCGGTGTAGGTGGCGAGCGACGCGGGATCGTCGTGCGCGAGGGTCCACAGGCAGACCTGGGTGTCGGGTGTGTTCAGGCTCATAGACCACCCCCGCGCTTGCATGCGCGAACCAACATGCAAGCGCGCCCCCCGAGGGGGCATTCGCCTGACTTGAGGCGGCTCCGCGTCATGCTCATGTCATGTCATCCAGCAGCTTGTCCACCGACTCGGGGGTCAGGTGGGTATGCATCATGTGGTTGTTGTGCAGGCACAGGGGGCCGTGGCCGCAGGCGCCCATGCACTCGCCTTCCTTCAGCGTGTAGCGGCCATCCTCGGTGGTTTCGCCGAAACCGATGCCCAGCTTGGCCCGCATGCGCTCGGCGACCGCGTCGGCGCCCTGCAACTGGCAGGGCAGGTTGGTGCACAGGGTGACCTTGTGGCGGCCCACCGGCGCCAGGTCGTACATGTTGTAGAAGGTCGCCACCTCATAGGCGGCGATGGCCGGCATCCGCAGATAGGTGGCAACGTACTCGATGGCGTCCTTCGACAGCCAGCCCAGCTCCTGCTGGGCGATGCGCAAGGCGCTCATCACCGCCGACTGCTTGTGCTCCGGCGGGTACTTGGCGATTTCCTGATCGATCAGGGCGAGGGATTCGGGTGTCAGCATGGCTTACCTGTCGATGTCGCCGAAGACGATGTCCAGCGTGCCGATGATCGCCACCACGTCGGCGATCATGTGGCCGCGCGACATTTCATCGAGGCCGGCGAGGTGCGAGAAGCCGGGCGCGCGCAGTTTCAGGCGATACGGCTTGTTGGCGCCGTCCGACACCAGGTACACGCCGAACTCGCCCTTGGAATGCTCCACCGCCGCGTAGCATTCGCCCTCCGGCACGTGCATGCCCTCGGTGAACAGCTTGAAGTGGTGGATCAGCTCTTCCATGTTCGACTTCATCGCCTCGCGCGACGGCGGCGCGATCTTGTGGTCGTCGACGATCACCGGCCCCGGATGGGTCTTCAGCCAGGCCACGCACTGCTGGATGATGCGGTTGCTCTGGCGCATCTCTTCCATGCGCACCAGGTAGCGGTCGTAGCTGTCGCCGGTGCGGCCGACCGGGATTTCGAAGTCGAGGCGGTCGTAGACCTCGTAGGGCTGCATCTTGCGCAAATCCCAGGCAATGCCGGAACCGCGCAGCATCGGCCCGGTAAAGCCCAGCGCCTTGGCGCGCTCCGGATCGACCACGCCGATGCCCACCGTGCGCTGCTTCCAGATGCGGTTGTCGGTGAGCAGCGTCTCGTACTCGTCGACGTAGCCGAAGAAGCGGTTGGAGAAATCCTCGATGAAATCGAGCACGCTGCCCTGGCGGTTCTCGTTCAGGCGGCGGATGTCGGCCTCGTTCTGCCGCTTGTTGGCCTGGTATTGCGGCATGCGGTCCGGCAGGTCGCGGTAGACGCCGCCCGGACGGTAGTAGGCGGCGTGCATGCGCGCGCCGGATACCGCCTCATAGACGTCCATCAGGTCCTCGCGCTCGCGGAAGGCATAGAGGAACACGGTCATCGCGCCGATATCCAGCGCGTGCGTGCCCAGCCACAGCAGGTGATTGAGGATGCGCGTGATCTCGTCGAACATCACGCGGATGTACTGCGCGCGCTCCGGCACCTGGATGCCCGCCAGCCGCTCAATGGCCATGCAGTAGGCATGCTCGTTCTGCATCATGGACATGTAGTCCAGACGGTCCATGTACGGCACCGATTGCAGGAAGGTCTTGGTTTCCGCCAGCTTCTCGGTGGCGCGATGCAGCAGACCGATGTGCGGATCGGCGCGCACCACCACCTCGCCATCCAGTTCCAGCACCAGGCGCAGCACGCCGTGCGCGGCCGGGTGCTGCGGTCCGAAGTTGATGGTGTAGTTGCGAATCTCGGCCATCAGGCGGCACCTCCGCGCCGGCCGACATCGCCGTAATGATCCTCGCGCACGATGCGCGGCGTGATCTCGCGCGGATCGATGCTCACCGGCTGGTACACCACGCGCTTGAGCTCGGGGTCGTAACGCATTTCCACATGACCGGAAATCGGGAAATCCTTGCGGAACGGATGGCCGACGAAGCCATAGTCGGTGAGGATGCGGCGCAAATCGGGATGGCCATCGAAGACGATGCCGTACAGGTCGAACGCCTCGCGCTCGAACCAGTTGGCCGCCGGCCACACCTCCACCAGCGAGGCGATCAGCGGCAGGTCGTCATCGGCGCAGAAGGCGCGCACGCGCAACCGGTGGTTGCGCTTCACCGACAGCAGATGCAGCACCACGGCAAAGCGCGACCCTTCGCAGGACTCATCCTTCCACGCCGAATAATCGACGCCACACAAATCCATCATCAGGTCGAAGGCCAGGTTCGGCTCATCGCGCAGCGTGGTGGCCACCTCGATCCAGTCGGCGGCGGCGACCTCGATGGTCGCCTCGTCCAGCGCCACCTTGGACTTGAGGATCTTGTCGCCCAGCGCTTCCTCGACGCGCGCGAGCAGGACTTCCGGAGTAATCGGCATGAGAGCGTCAGCTTCCTGTCAGCGGGCGATGGTGTTGGTACGGCGGATCTTCTTCTGCAACTGGATCAGGCCGAACAGCAGCGCCTCGGCGGTCGGCGGGCAACCCGGCACGTACACATCCACCGGCACGATGCGGTCGCAGCCGCGCACCACCGAATACGAGTAATGGTAATAACCGCCGCCGTTGGCGCAGGACCCCATCGACACCACCCAGCGCGGCTCGGCCATCTGGTCATACACCTTGCGCAAAGCCGGCGCCATCTTGTTGCACAGCGTACCGGCGACGATCATCAAATCGCTCTGCCGCGGGCTGGGCCGGAAGACGATGCCGAAACGGTCGAGGTCATAACGCGACGCGCCCGCCTGCATCATCTCGATGGCGCAACAGGCCAGACCAAAGGTCATCGGCCACAACGAGCCGGTACGAGTGTAATTCACCACCGTGTCGACCGTGGTGGTGATGAAACCTTTATCGAGTACGCCTTCGATGCTCATGGTTCGCTCGCTTGCAATCGTCGATTTGCCGCCGGTGCCGGGTCACTCCCAGTCCAGGGCACCCTTCATCCACTCGTAGACGAACCCCACCACCAGGATGCCCAGGAACAGCATCATGGCCAGAAAACCGAACATACCCAGTTCATCCAGCACGATCGCCCAGGGAAACAGGAAGGCGATTTCCAGATCGAACAGGATGAACAGGATGGCTACCAGGTAATAGCGCACATCGAACTTCATGCGCGCATCCTCGAAAGCCTCGAAACCGCATTCATAAGGGGAGAGCTTCTCGGCGTCCGGCTTGCGCGGCGCCAGCAGACCACCCGCCAGCATCGGAACCACACCCACCGCCAAACCGACCAGGATGAACAACAACACCGGAAAATAATTCTCGAGCATCGATCCCCCAATTGACGCCTGACGACGCCCGCCGCGTCGAGGAGGCCGGAGTGTAGGCGCCGACGGTTACTGGTGTCAAGGCAACGGACAGAAAAAAACCCATTGATATCAATGGGTTATTAAATACATCCGCGAGGATATAAAGAAATTCGATGGTGCCGACGGCGAGACTCGAACTCGCACGACTTTCGTCACTGCCCCCTCAAGACAGCGTGTCTACCAATTTCACCACGTCGGCATGCCAAAACCCGGAGCCCGGGCCAACCTACCTCACTTGGGAATCGCCCCGGACTTCTCCCCCGCCCCCTCCGGCACCGCCGGAACCGCTTGCGCGGGCACCGGCTTGGCGACAGGAACCAGGCGGGTTTCGTGCTTCTGGCCCGCGAAGTAGGTCAACCCCATGCTGGTCAGAAAGAAAACCGTGGCCAGCGCCGCGGTTGCCCGCGACATGAAATTCGCGGAGCCGCTCGCGCCGAACAGGCTTCCGGACGACCCGCTACCGAATGCGGCCCCCATGTCGGCACCCTTGCCATGCTGGAGCAATACCAGCCCAACCACGGTCGCGGCGACCAGAATGTGCACAATCAGAAGCAGAAATTCCATCAATACCACCTATCCCTTCACGCGCCCGACTCAGGCCGCCCGGCAAATCGCCAAAAACTCATCCGCCTGCAGGGAAGCGCCGCCAATCAAGCCACCATCGATATCCGGCTGCGCGAACAGTTCGGCGGCATTCGCCGCCTTGACGCTACCACCATACTGGATGACGAGACCATCGGCGACCACCGGATCAAGCGCGCGCAATTTCCCGCGAATGAATGCATGCACGGCCTGCGCTTGCGCGGGAGTAGCGGTCTTGCCGGTACCGATCGCCCATACCGGCTCATACGCGACCACGCAATTCGCCAGCGAAGCAACCCCGGCCTTGGCGATCACGGCATCCAACTGGCGACCGACCACCTGCTCGGTAACCCCTGTCTCACGCTCTTCCAGGGATTCCCCCACACAGAGAATCGGCACCAGCCCGGCCGCTTGCGCGGCCAGAAACTTGTCCGCCACCACCTCGTCGCTCTCGCCGTAAAGCGCGCGCCGCTCGGAATGGCCGACAATGACATATTTGCATCCAAAGTCATTCAGCATGGCGGCCGACACTTCGCCAGTGAACGCACCCTTGCCATGCTGACTCATGTTTTGAGCCCCCCAGGCAATGCCGCCACCGGACAGCTTGGCGCTCACCGACGCCAAATACGGGAATGGGACGCAGACCGCCATTTCCGCCTTGACGTCACCCGCCCCGGCCAGCAGCGCGGACAGCAAGGCTTCGTTGTCGGCCAGATTGCCGTGCATCTTCCAATTGCCGGCGACGATTTTGCGGCGCATCGATATTCCCTCTCAGAAAGCGGCGCATCTTAGCCAGTTGGGCTGAGCCGGTCAATCGAACCACCCGACAAGAGACATCCGTTCATGAACATCACTCTTCAGGTTGCTCCAGATATTTCTGCAGACGGCGTTCGATCATGTGCCGATCAAAACGCCACTCCTCGATCAGGTTGATGGCCAAGGAGAAGGTCTTGTTGTTGAGATCGTACATGCGGCCAAGTTCGAAGGCCGCCCCCGACTCCAGCGCTTGGCAGAGTTCCCTGAGAATGGGGGAGGCTTCGCTATCCGGATTGTTGCGGATGTACTTGGCGATGGATTTGACGGCATTGGCCATGCTGTTTTCCTCAAGCGTTGCGGAATGGACAAGACTGATGCGCGAAGCTCGTTCCAGACAGTGAACGAAGCTCCGCGCGCCCTCGCTCAGCTTAGCAGCGGGACATTACCGTTTGATGTCAGTTTTATGACGGCCGGTACATGCATCCATCAGCCGAAGCGGCCGGTGATGTAATCCTCGGTCTGCTGCTTCTTCGGTTTGACGAACAGGGAATCGGTGTTGCCGAATTCGATCAGATCGCCCATGTACATGAAGGCCGTGTAATCGGATATCCGCGCCGCCTGCTGCATGTTGTGGGTGACGATGACAATGGTGTAGCGGCTCTTCATTTCATCGATCAATTCCTCGATCTTGGCGGTCGAGATCGGATCGAGCGCGGAGGCCGGCTCATCCAGCAGCAACACCTCGGGCTCCAACGCGATGGCGCGGGCAATCACCAAGCGCTGCTGCTGACCGCCGGACAAGCTCATGCCGCTTTCCTGCAAACGGTCCTTCACCTCGTCCCAAAGGGCGGCGCCGCGTAGAGATTTTTCCACGGCTTCGTCCAGCGTCTTCTTGTCGTTGACGCCCATGATGCGCAGGCCATACGCGACGTTTTCGTAAATCGACTTGGGGAAGGGATTGGGTTTCTGGAACACCATGCCGACCCGACGGCGCAGCAATGCGACGTTGACATCGCGATCGTAGATGTTCTTGCCATCCAGCAGGATCTTGCCTTCGACCCGGCAGATATCGACCAGATCGTTCATGCGATTGAAGCAACGCAACAACGTCGATTTTCCGCAGCCGCTGGGGCCGATGAAAGCGGTCACGCGCTTGTTCGGGATGGCCAGATTGATCGACTTGAGCGCCTTCGATTCACCGTAATACAGATCGAGGTTCTCGACCCGGATCGCGATCTCGTCGGTCTGCTCGGTCGGTTTGCGCCCCAGATCCCCGATTTGCATGGCATGGGTTTTTTCGGTGACTTCACTCATGTTTCGTCCTTCAATCGATAAATTCGGCAACGGGGATCAGACGCCTTCAAGGCCGCGCATGCGCTCGCGCAACCGGTTGCGTAGACGGATCGCGAACAGGTTGAGCACGACGATGATGATCACCAGCAGCAACGCGGTGGCGTACACCAACGGACGCGCCGCCTCGACGTTCGGGCTCTGGAAGCCGACGTCGTAGATGTGGAAGCCGAGGTGCATGAACTTGCGTTCCAGGTGCAGGAAAGGGAAATTGCCATCCAGCGGCAGGCTCGGCGCCAGCTTCACGACGCCGACCAGCATCAGCGGCGCCACTTCACCGGCGGCGCGCGCCACCGCCAGAATCAGCCCGGTCATCATGGCCGGACTGGCGATCGGCAGCACGGTGCGCCACAAGGTTTCCGCCTTGGTGGCGCCAAGCGCCAGACTGCCCTCGCGAATGCTGCGCGGCACCCGTGTCAAGCCCTCCTCGGTCGCCACGATGACCACCGGAAGGGTCAGCAAGGCCAGCGTCAGAGAAGCCCACAGGATGCCGGGACTGCCGAACACCGGAGCCGGGTGCGACTCGGGGAAGAACAGCTGATCGATATTGCCGCCCAGGAAATAGACGAAGAAACCAAGACCGAACACGCCGTAGACGATCGATGGCACCCCGGCCAGGTTGTTCACCGAGATACGGATCACCCGGATCAGCGGACCCTGCTTGGCATACTCGCGCATGTACACGGCCGCGATGATGCCGAGTGGGGTCACCATAACCGACATCATGAGCACCATCATCACGGTACCGAAAATGGCCGGGAAAATACCGCCCTCGGTATTGGCTTCACGCGGGTCGTCAACGATGAACTCGATGAACTTGTGGATGTAGTAGCCGATCTTCTGGAAGATGTTCATGTCGTTCGGCATCAAGGCATCGGCTACCTTGGCGAACGGAATCTCGACTTCCTGACCATCCATGGTGACGGCGACGAAGCTATCCCGCTCGATATCCTGGCGGAGTTGATCCAGCTTCTCCTGAAGCGCGCCAAACTTGCCGTTGAGCACCTCGCGCTCGGCCTCGAATCTGGTCTTGTCGGCTTCGGTCAGGGTGCCGCGCAGTTCCAGCTTGCGTTCCTTCAGGCGCAGCTTTTCAAGCTGGTAATTGAGGCGACCGATATCCACTTTCTCGATACGTACCGCCTGGCTGAAGAGATCATTCGACCGTTCCAAGCGCTTTTTCAGCTCCGCCCAGGCGGCGGGACCATCGGCAACCACGACGCCGGCTTCCTTGACCACCTTCAGGTGACCGTAGAAATTACCCCACTCGCGGCGCTCGACCGAGATCAGATCCTTGGGATAGGTGAACTCGCCCAACATCGGCGCCGGATACCACTTGAAGTCGGTGCCGGTGATGTCACGGTTACCTTGCTTGATCAGATAGCGGTAGGTGAATTTATCGGTCGAGTCGATGTTGTAACCCGATTCGCGCAAGCGGATCAGGGAAACTTCCTCCTTTTCCCTGACCTCGCCAATCAGCCGGGTCTGGCTGCCGTCCGGCTGGGTGAACATGACCTCGGCGACAGGCTTCGGCCACCAGTGCACCAACCCCTTGGCGGCGGTCAGCCAGACCACCGCGTACACCATCACCAAGGACAAGGCCACGGCTCCGGCGGTCGTCCAAATCCAGGGATCGCCATCCTTGAACCATTTACGCATGATTAGTCTTCCTTACAGAGTGCTGTATTTACGGCGCAGGCGGTCCCGGATCAGCTCGGCCACGGTGTTCACCGCGAAAGTGAAGGCAAACAGCACCAGTGCCGAGAAGAACAACAGGCGATAGTGGGTGGTGCCCACGGCGGCTTCCGGCATTTCGACGCCGATGTTGGCGGACAGGGTTCGGAAACCGGTGAAGATGGACAGGTCCATCACCGCGGTATTGCCGGTCGCCATCAGCACGATCATGGTCTCGCCCACCGCGCGGCCCATGCCGACCATGATGGCCGAGAAGATGCCGGGGCTGGCGGTCAGCAGCACCACATTGAACAGGGTCTGCCAGGGCGTGGCGCCGAGCGCCAGAGAGCCGGTGGTCAGGTGCTTGGGCACGCTGAACACGGCGTCCTCGGCGATCGAGAAGATGGTCGGGATGACCGCGAAGCCCATGGCGACGCCAACCACCAGCGAGTTGCGCTGTTCATAGGTCCAGCCCAGCTCGTTGCTCACCCAGTGCGGCATGTCGCCGCCGAAGAAAACCGCCTCGATCGGATGGCCGATCTGGATCGAGAGCCAGATCACCACGATGATCACCGGGATCAGCATGGCCGCTTCCCAACCCGCCGGCACCCGGTCGGTGATGTTTTTCGGCAGCAGATGCCAAAGGTAGGCCGTGATCACGAAACTGAACGGCAGCAGGAAGATCGCCACCAGGGTACCGGCCAGATTGTTGTCGACGAAAGGCGCCAGCCAGAGACCGGCCAGGAAACCGAGAATCACGGTCGGCAGCGCCTCCATGATCTCGATCGACGGTTTCACCACGCCACGCATTTTTGGCGACATGAAGTAGGCCGCGAAAATGGCGCCCAGCACTGCCAGCGGCACCGCCACCAGCATGGCGTAGAAGGCCGCCTTCAAGGTGCCGAAGGTGAGCGGCGCGACGCTGAACTTGGGCTCGAAATCAGACGTCGCGGCGGACGACTGCCAGTTGTATTCCGGCTCCTGATAGCTTTCGTACCAGACCTTCTGCCAGAGCGAGTGGAACGATATCTCGGGGTAGTCGTTCTCCACCCGCGCGGTCTGGATGCCGCCGTCGGCCGCCTCGACCAGCACCGCGTTGGCGCGCGGCGACAGACCCACCGCGCGAACCGGCTGGTCGCCCGTGTCCCGGGTCAACACCAGCTTGCGCGACGTGGCGTAGTACAGGCCCAGATTGCCTTTGTCGTCACCGACCAGGAAGCCCTTGCGGAAATGTTCCGGGGCGATGGCAGTGACCGCGCCTTGCATTGGCTTGAAATCACGGATGCGGGTGAGCTGATTGTTGTTGTCGTCGTCGCGAACCTGGAACCATTGCGTCAACTCGCCCTTGCTGCTGCCGATGATCAGCGAGAAACCGCCGGACAGAATGGTGGCGGCGGTGACCCGCTCGTTTTCCGGCACCAGCGCCACGGTCTGTTTCAGGCTGGGCGCGGACTTGTCCATGACATCGTAGTGACTGACGAGACGACCACCATGAATGACATAAAGGTCACGCTGCTTCACTTCCAGGATCAACTGGCTGACTTCACCCTCCACCGGCTCAAGAACCTGATGGCTGGCCTCGGTGGTGACTTCGCCGGTGATCATGTTCTCCCGGCTGGAGAACGCCGCCAGGACCAGACGGCCATCATCGGTCAGAGCCACCGCGGTGGCTTCGTCGCCTTGATGTTGGATACTCAACTGCTTGAGCGCGCGACCTTCCGGATCAACCACCAGCGGCTCTCCGCCAAGTGGATAGTCCAAACTCGGCGCGATGGTGCGAATGTCTTTGGCGTGATCTTCCGGATCCACTTCGAAGGTCACCTTGAAGGCTTGCTCAACCACCAGCATGCGTCCATCGCTAAGACCGTAAGCCACCTTGCGCTGCGATGGATCACCCGCCGCGAAGGTAGTGATGGTCACGCCCTCGGGCAGGGTCACACCGGCCTCGCCACGCGCCTTGCCATCGCCGAGATTGAAGAAATAAGCCTTGCCCTGCGCAGTGAAGCGCACGCCGATTTCAGCCTGCTCTTCGGTGGTCAGATGCACGGTGCGATCCTGGAGCGTGCCGATGGCCGGCAGATTTTCCAGCCGGTCCATGGACGCGGGCAAAAAGATCGGCACCACCACGCTGGCCAAGTAGAAGAAGATCAAGCTGATGGCGATGATCACACTCAACCCGCCGAAGGTCATGACGTGCTTGAACAGCTTGTCCTTGGCCATGCGGCGGCCGGTATACCCGCCCACCTTGATGATGTTCTCTTCAATCTTTTCCATTTTTCACCGCGCTGCTCACGCCTGGAACCTCGCCCACTGTCTGGACGCACAAAAAAGAGCCGGATCACCGGGATCCGGCCCACACGCCGCTCCGGGCGGCGTTACTCGATCGTACTACTTGGCCTTGCGCAGGGCGTTGAATTGCTCGACCAGCGCGACCGGGCGACCAGCCTTGACGGTTTCCTTGTTCAAGCCGTAGATCACGGTTTCGCCATTGGGACCGGTGCCGATCTCGGTGAAGGTGTAGATCATTTCACCGTGTTCCTTGTAGTCCTTGAAGTCCTTCCAGTCGCCGAAAACATAGAAGCGGCCGTCCTTGAACACCTCGCCGTAGAACGGTCCGGTCGGCTCATACTTGCCGTCGTAGAGCAGCTCGGCTTTCGAGGGCTTGGCCAGATCGTCGGCTTCCTTCTTCTGGATGCCGAACACCAGGGTGGCGCCATCCGGTCCTTCACCCACGCGGGTACGGGTGAAGATGAGCTCATTGGTGTGCATGAACTCGAGGTAGTTGGCCTTGTCGGCGATCGGGTAGATGCGGCCATTCTCGTGGAACACCACGAAATAGTGCTCGGTCGGCTGCGCGACCGGAGCGGCGGCGGGAGTCGCGGCGGCGGGAGCGGGAGCGGCCGCGGCCGGCTTCGCCTGAACAGCCGGCTGGCTGGTGGCGCAGGCGCTCAGTGTGCCCATGGTCAGCAGTGCGACCAAGGAATACGACAGGAAACGCGGCTGAGTGGTCAGCATGATAGGTTCTCCATCTGTGGATCAGAAACCGGGCCGCGAACAAGCCGGGCCCGGTGGTCACGCGGGTGGATCGCGTCGATCAGTTGATACCCAGGTCGGCCAAGGCCTTGGCGGCCAGGCTGGCCGGCAGCGGCACGAAACCATCCTTGATCACGACTTCCTGCCCCTGTTTGGACAGAACCAGTTTGACGAACTCGCGCTCCAGCGGCGGCAGCGGCTGGTTGGGGCGCTTGTTGACGTAGAAGTACAGCACGCGGGACAGCGGGTAGGTGCCGTCGATGGCATGCACGGCATCGGCTTCGACGAACGGCTGACCATCCTTGGCCGCCAACGGCAGGGCGCGCACACCGGAGGTCTTGTAGCCGATGCCGGAGTAACCGATGGCGCCGATCTGGCCGGTCACGCTCTGCACCACCGAGGCGGAACCCGGCTGTTCGGCCACGTTGCGCTTGAAGTCACCCTTGCACAGGGCTTTTTCCTTGTAATAGCCGTAGGTGCCGGACACCGAATTGCGGCCATACAGAGCGATGTTGCGGTTGGCCCATTCGCCGGTCATGCCAACCTGACCCCAACGGGTGATGTCTTCCTTGCCGCCGCACTTGCGCGTGGCGGAGAAGATGGCATCAACCTGAGGAATGGAAAGGCCGGGAATCGGGTTGTCCTTGTTGACGTACACGGCCAGGGCATCGATGGCGGCCGGCACCGGAGTCGGCTTGTAACCGAATTTCTTCTCGAAGGCTTCGATTTCCTTGGCGTTCATCAGTCGGCTCATGGGGCCGAAGTTGGCGGCCCCTTCGATCAGGGCCGGCGGCGCGGTGGAGGAACCGGCGCCCTGGATCTGGATGTTGACGTTGGGGTAGTTGCGCTTGTAGGTCTCGGCCCACAGGGTCATCAGGTTGTTCAGGGTGTCGGAACCGACGCTGGTGAAGTTGCCGGACACGCCGCTGGCCTTGGTGTAGGAGGGCAATGCCGGGTCAACCTTGACGGCCTGGGCGAACGCGCCCTGAGCAACGAAAGCGGTACCGGCGACAACGCCGAGCGCCATGGCGATTTTCTTGATAAACATGTCTACTGACTCCTGTATCGGGGGGGAAACTCACGTGGACGCCACCTGGCGCGGCATCCATGCGAACCATCCTATACAGGGCGGATTACAGAATCATGACAGCCAGACTACAAATTACCCGGCCACGGCGCGCACCGATTCGGCGATCCGCTCCGCCGCCTGACGCACCCGAAAATCATCGCGGCCTTCGACCATGACCCGGATCAACGGCTCGGTTCCGGATGCGCGCAGAACCACGCGCCCCTCCCCGGCCAGTTCGGACTCGGCCGTCGTTACCGCTTCGGCGATTTCAGCCTGGCCGTCAAGACGGAAGCCTCGATCGACACGGACGTTGATCAGCACCTGCGGGTAGATCGCGCACGCGCGGGTGTAGTCGGCCAGCCCCTGGCCGGAACGGCGCAACGCGGTGAGCACCTGCAACGCGGAGACGATGCCATCGCCGGTGGTGTGCTTGTCCAGGCAGAGGATGTGGCCGGACGATTCTCCGCCCACCAGCCAGCCCTCCTGTTGGAGCAACTCCAGCACGTAGCGATCGCCGACCTTGGCGCGCCGGAAATCACAACCAAGCGCCTTCAAGGCCTGTTCGGTGCCCAGATTGGTCATCTGGGTGCCAACCACGCCCCCCTGTAGCGAGCCGCTCTCCTTGCGGTACCGGGCAATCGCGTAGACCAGCTTGTCGCCATCCATGATCACGCCGGCGGCATCGACCATCATCAGGCGGTCGCCATCGCCATCCAGGGCGATGCCGACATCGGCGCGATGCTGGCGCACCGCCCGCGCCAACGCCTCCGGATGGGTGGCACCGCAATCCTTGTTGATGTTGAAACCGTTGGGTGCGTTGCCGATGGCGATGACATCCGCGCCCAGTTCGTGGAACACGTGTGGCGCGATGTGATAGCCGGCACCGTTGGCGCAATCGACCACGATACGCATGCCGCGCAAGTCGAGATCGTTGGGAAAGGTGCTCTTGCAGAATTCGATGTAACGCCCGGCGGCGTCATCGACGCGCTTGACCCGGCCGAGCTGCTTGGACGCCGCGGTCTGCATCGGCGCGTCAAGCGCGGCCTCGATCGCCAGCTCCACTTCATCGGGCAGCTTGGTGCCCGACGCCGAAAAGAACTTGATGCCGTTGTCCTCGAACGGATTGTGCGAGGCCGAGATGACGACGCCGGCCTGCAAGCGCAGCGCCCGGGTCAGATAGGCGACCCCCGGCGTCGGCATCGGCCCGGTCAGGCGCACGTCGACGCCGGCGGCGGTAAGACCGGCCTGCAACGCCGATTCCAGCATGTAGCCGGAAATCCGGGTGTCCTTGCCGATCAGCACCGCTGGATGCTCGCCATGCAGCGCGTCATGCTCGGCCGCCACCAGCACCTTGCCGGCGGCATAACCCAGACGCATCGCGAAGTCCGGTGTGATCGGCGGTTCGCCAACCCGTCCGCGCACGCCATCGGTGCCGAAATATTTTCTGCTCATTCCCTGTCTCCCAGTGCTTCAAGAATTTTCAATGCATCCATCGTGGCGGCGACGTCATGCACGCGCAGCACGGCGGCACCGCGCGCGGCCGCGAGCAAGGCCGCCGCCGCGCTGCCGACTTCGCGCCGATCCACGGCCCTGCCGGTGATGGCGCCGATCATCGATTTGCGCGAAACCCCGATCAGCACCGGCGCCAGTCGCGACATCCAAGGCAACGCGCGGAACAGCCCGATATTGTGCGACAACGTCTTGCCGAAGCCGAAGCCAGGATCGATCAGCAAACGCTCGGCCGCGATGCCGGCGGCGATGGCGGCGTCGCGTCGGGCACGCAGATAGGCCGCGACCTCCACGACCACATCGTCATAAACCGGCTCCGATTGCATCGTGCGCGGCGAGCCGCGCATGTGCATGAGGCAGACGCCACAGTCGGAAGCCGCCACGACGTCGAGCGCCCCCGGCGATTCCAGGGCGCGAACATCGTTGATCATGTCGGCGCCAGCAGCAATGGCCGCGCGCATCACCACCGGTTTCATGGTGTCGACCGAGAGCGCGATCCCCTGATCGCGCAACGCTTCCAGCACCGGCAGCACGCGCGCCATCTCACGCTGTTCGTCTACCGGACTCGCCCCCGGCCGGGTCGATTCGCCACCGATGTCGAGAATGTCCGCGCCTTCCTCGCGCAGGCGCAACGCGTGCTCGATCGCGCGTTCCGATGAATCCAGGCGGCCACCATCGGAAAAGGAATCCGGCGTGACGTTGACGATGCCCATGACCAGCGGACGGTCGAGCGGAAAACGAAATCGTCCACAACGAAAAAAGGACGCGCCGGCGTCAAAGCTCATGCGCGTCCCCGTGGATGGATGGTGCGGATACCAGCCGGCCTCAGGCCTCTTCCGCCGGCGTCGCGCCGGTCGGTGCCGGAGCGCTCGGTTCACTGTCGGCGTTGTTCCGTCGCGGCGGCGCGACCGGCTTGGGTGGACGCGGCTCGCGGCCGGACATGATGTCCTCGATCTGGTCGGCGTCGATGGTTTCCCATTGCAGCAGCGCGGCGGTCATGGCCTCGACCTTGTCGCGGTTCTCCTCGAGGATGCGCCGCGCCAACGCGTACTGCTCGTCGATGATACGACGCACTTCCTTGTCGACCAGTTGCATGGTCGCCTCGGACACACTCTTGTGCGTGGTCACCGAACGACCCAGAAATACCTCGCCCTCTTCCTCGCCGTAGACCATGGGGCCAAGGTTGTCGGACATCCCCCATTGGGTGACCATGCGCCGAGCGATATCGGTCGCGCGCTGGAAATCGTTGGAAGCGCCGGTGGTCATCTGGTTCATGAACAACTCCTCGGCGATGCGGCCACCGAACAGCACGGCGATGGTCGACAGCAGACGGATGCGATCCTGGCTGTAGCGGTCCTCGGTTGGCAACTGCATGGTCACGCCCAGCGCCCGGCCACGCGGAATGATGGTGACCTTGTGCACCGGGTCGGTTTTCGGCATCAGACGCGCGACCACGGCATGGCCGGATTCGTGGTAGGCGGTATTCCTGCGCTCTTCCTCGGGCATGATCATCGAACGCCGTTCGGCCCCCATCATGATCTTGTCCTTGGCGCGCTCGAAGTCCTCCATGTCGACCACCCGCTTGTTGGCGCGGGCGGCGAACAACGCCGCCTCATTGACCAGGTTGGCGAGGTCCGCGCCGGAAAATCCGGGCGTGCCGCGGGCGATGATGTCGGCCTTGACGTCCTGCGCCATCGGCACCTTGCGCATGTGCACCAGCAGTATCTGCTCACGGCCGCGGATGTCGGGTAGCGGCACCACCACCTGGCGGTCGAAGCGACCGGGGCGCAACAGCGCCGGGTCGAGCACATCGGGCCGGTTGGTGGCGGCGATGACGATGACGCCCTGGGTCGCCTCGAAGCCGTCCATTTCCACCAGCAACTGGTTCAGGGTCTGCTCGCGCTCGTCGTTGCCGCCACCGAGCCCGGCGCCGCGCTGACGGCCGACCGCATCGATCTCGTCGATGAAGATGATGCAGGGCGCGTGCTTCTTGGCCTGCTCGAACATGTCGCGCACTCGGGCGGCGCCGACGCCGACGAACATCTCGACGAAATCGGAACCGGAGATCGAGAAGAACGGCACCTTGGCCTCGCCAGCGATCGATTTCGCCAGCAGGGTCTTGCCGGTTCCCGGCGAACCGACCATCAGGACACCACGCGGGATGCGGCCACCGAGCTTCTGGAAGCGGCTGGGGTCGCGCAGGAATTCGACCAGCTCGCCGACTTCCTCCTTGGCCTCGTCGCAGCCGGCGACATCCGCGAAGGTAACCGGGTTGGTGTCCTGATCCAGCAGGCGCGCCTTGCTCTTGCCGAACGAGAACGCGCCACCCTTGCCACCGCCCTGCATCTGGCGCATGAAGAAAATCCAGACGCCAATCAGTAACAGCATCGGGAACCAGGATACGAAGATGCTCATCAGCATCGATGGTTGTTCCTCTGGCTTTGCCTCGACCTGCACGCCGTTCTTGAGCAGATCGGACACCAGCCAGGGATCCGACGGCGAATAGGTGGTGAAACGCTGGCCATCGGCGCGCACCCCGCGCAGCACATGCCCCTCGATGGTGACCTTGGCGACATCGCCCTGACGCACGGCCTCGATGAACGAGGAATAATCGATCTGCGATTGCGCGGTCTGGCGGGTGTTGAACTGATTGAACACCGTCATCAACACCAGCGCGATGACCAGCCAGATGCCGACGTTCTTGAAGAGATTGTTCAATTTGACTCCTTGGCGGCCGTCGCCGCCGACGCAATTAACACGGACATTCGAAGTTAGTCCAATTCCCGGCCAGCTTCAATCCTCGGCGCGCGTTCCGGATTTTGGCGAACGCGCCAGCAGATAAACTTCGCGACTGCTGTCACGCGACGCCTTGGGCTTGCGGATCATCACCGAAGCAAATGCCATACGCGCGCGCCTGACATAGTCCTCGAAGCCGGCACCCTGAAAAACCTTGACCAGAAAGGCCCCGTTTGGTTGCAACCAGCGTTCGGCGAATTCCAATGCCAATTCGGCCAGATGATAGGCGCGAGCCTGATCGGCGACCACCACGCCCGAGATATTGGGCGCCATGTCACTGATTACAAGATCAGCGCGCTGGCCGCGCATGGCGACCTCCAATTCGGTCAGGGCCGCGTCGGCGGTGAAATCTCCCTGAATGAAGGTCACACCATTCATTCCGACCATTTCGATCAGATCGATACCGATCACGCGCCCCTGTCCGCGCAGGCGTTCCGCCGCCACCTGACACCAGCCACCAGGCGCGCAGCCCAGATCGACCACCAGCATGCCGGGGCGGAGGAGCCGATCCCGCTCATCCAGTTCAATCAGTTTGTAGGCCGCGCGCGAACGGTAACCCTGTTCCACCGATTGACGAACGAAATAGTCGTTGACGTGGCGATGATGCCAGGCCCGGGTTTTGGCTTGTCGCTTCATCGGCAACCGTGCGCGCGCATAACCGAGGCAGGGGGATGAAAACATCCATTGGCTTCGGCGATGTACTCGCGACTTGGAAAATTGTCTACCATTACCAGCTTTTCCGGAGATTTCGATGCGCCTGCTCACGCCCGATCAACGCAAATTCCTCAAGGCCCAGGCTCATGGCATTAAGCCCGTGGTCATGATCGGCAATCAGGGCCTGACCGAGGCCGTGGTCAAGGAAACCGAACGCGCGCTCGCCGCCCATGAACTGATCAAAATCAGAGTGCTGGGCGATGATCGCCAAGCGCGCGAGAGCTATCTTGCCGATTTGTGCGCGACGCTCGACGCCGCGCCGGTCCAGCACATCGGCAAACTGTTGCTGCTCTATCGGCCCGCGGAGAAACCCAGGCTGGTCTTGCCCTGAATCCGACCGGTCAGCGCGCATGCTGCTTGGCCAGCAACACCAGCCCAAGCAAGCTGTTGATCAGATACACCACGCTGGCGACGCCATGCCAGGTAGCGAAGCGATCACGGAACAGGCTGTCCATGACATCCCTGGGAAGCGCCGCTTCCTTGAGCTGGGCCAGAATCGGCTGGATGCCGAAATGGCCGGCCAGGGTCAACAACAACATCAGCACGACCACCCAGAAGAACGTCTGGGCCAGTGCCGCGCCACCATGCCGGACCAGACGGAACATCAGCAGCCAGGTGGCGGCCACCACACCGACCCAGGCCATGGCGTCGAACATCCTGCCCGCCAACATGCCGGCCAGCACCCGATCGTCCAAGTGATGGAACAGCAAGGGGGCGACCAGATAGCCCACCGCCCACAGGCCACCGACCCAGAGCGCTAGCGCCCAAATCGCAAGCAGATCGGGCAGGCGTTTCACGTCAGAGGTAGTGGACGTCGACGATTTCGAAATGGCGCAGGCCGCCAGGCGCATGCACGTCGGCGACATCCCCCGCGTACTTGCCGATCAAGGCGCGGGCAACCGGAGAGCTGACCGAAACCTTGCCTTCCTTGATATCGGCCTCGTCATCGCCAACGATCTGATAGCGGACTTCGTCGCCGGTTTCAGCGTCGACCAATTCGACCGTGGCGCCGAACACCACGCGACCGTCGGCGTCGAGATGACGTGGGTCGATGATCTGGGCGTTGGCCAGCTTGCCCTCCAGCTCCTTGATACGGCCTTCGATGAACCCCTGCTTTTCCTTGGCGGCGTCATACTCCGCGTTCTCGGACAAATCACCATGCGAGCGCGCCTCGGCGATCGCCGCGATCACGCTGGGGCGCTCGACGCTTTTCAAGCGTTGCAGTTCGACGCGTAACTTTTCCGCGCCAACCACCGTCAGTGGAATCTTGTTCATGGGTAAAACCTCGAATCAATGCAGACGCCGATGCAGTTCCTGCAACGGATAGACGGTGATCTCACGCCTCTCCTTCATGCCCAGGCACGCTGCCTTCGCACCAGCCAGCGTAGTGAAATAGGGAATGTTCTGGGCCAACGCGGCGGCGCGGATCGCGAACGAATCCTTAACCGCGCGTTTGTCCTCGACGACGTTGATGATCAACTGGATTTCCCTATTCTTGATCATGTCGACGATATGCGGACGGCCTTCAGCGACCTTGTTCACGCGATTCACTGGCACTCCGGCCGCTTCGATTGCCGCCGCGGTTCCGCGTGTCGCGAACAGGCGAAAGCCGAGCTCATGCAGGTGCAGACCGATTTCCGCGACCTGCGGGTGTTCGGGGTTGCGCACCGAAACGAATACATTGCCCTCGCGCGGCAGCTTCACACTGGCGGCATACTGCGCTTTCAGGAACGCCTCGCCAAAACTTTCACCAACTCCCATGACCTCGCCGGTGGATTTCATCTCCGGCCCCAGCAACGGGTCCACGCCCGGGAACTTGCGGAACGGAAACACCGCTTCCTTGACCGAGAAATAGGGCGGAATCACCTCCCGATCCGCGCCTTGGTCCGCGAGTGATCGTCCGGTCATGCAGCGAGCGGCGATCTTTGCCAGTGGCCTGCCGCTAGCCTTGGAAACATAGGGCACGGTCCGCGACGCGCGAGGATTGACCTCCAGCACGTAAATCGTCTCTCCCTTGATGGCGAACTGCACGTTCATCAGGCCAACCACGCGCAGCGCCCTGGCCATCGCCGCTGTCTGCTGGCGCAATTGATCCTGAACCCCGGCGGACAGGCTGTAGGGAGGAAGCGAACAGGCGGAATCCCCGGAATGCACGCCAGCCTGCTCAATGTGCTCCATGATGCCGCCAATCAACACATTCTCGCCATCCGACAAGGCATCCACATCGACTTCGATGGCATCGTTCAGGAAGCGATCCAGCAAGACCGGCGAATCGTTCGACACCTTCACCGCCTCGCGCATGTATCGTTGCAGATCGGCCTCCTCGCGCACGATCTCCATCGCGCGCCCACCCAATACGTAAGACGGTCGCACCACCAGTGGGTATCCAATTTCCCCGGCCAGACGCAATGCCTCATCCTCGGTGCGGGCAGTGCGATTGGGGGGTTGCAACAACCCGAGACCATTCAACATTTTCTGGAAGCGTTCGCGATCCTCGGCGGCATCGATCATATCCGGCGAGGTACCGATGATCGGCACACCGTTTTTTTCGAGGTCGCGCGCCAATTTGAGTGGTGTCTGGCCGCCATATTGAACGATGACGCCCACCGGTTTTTCGATTCGGACGATCTCCAGCACGTCCTCCAGGGTCAATGGCTCGAAGTACAGACGATCGGAGGTGTCGTAGTCAGTGGACACGGTTTCCGGATTGCAATTGACCATGATGGTCTCGAAACCATCCTCGCGACAGGCCTGCGCCGCGTGCACGCAACAATAATCGAACTCGATGCCCTGGCCGATGCGATTGGGCCCACCACCCAGCACCATGATCTTGCGGCGTTCGCTCGGCTGCGCCTCGCACTCTTCCTCGTAACTGGAATACAGGTAGGCGGTGGTAGTGGCGAATTCCGCCGCGCAGGTATCGACACGCTTATAGACCGGATGAACGCCAAGCTCCCAACGTCGGGCACGCACGCTGTGCTGGTCCGTGTTCAGCAGCCTGGCCAAGCGCCGATCGGAGAAACCATTACGTTTGAGGGCAAACAATTCGTCCCGACCGATGCCCACCAGCTTGCGCTCGCCAAGCTCGCGCTCCTGCTTGACCAGATCCTCGATCTGGGCAAGAAACCACGGATCAATCCGGCTGGCGCGATGCACGTCCTCGAAGCTCATGCCTATACGGAAGGCGTCCGCCACGTACCACAGACGTTCCGAACCCGGATTTCCCAGTTCTGCCTCGATCTCGTCTTCATCGATGGTTTTCTCGTCGAGGCCATCGACCCCGGTTTCCAGGCCGCGCAGGGCTTTCTGCAACGATTCCTGAAACGTGCGACCGATCGCCATGACTTCGCCGACCGACTTCATCTGCGTGGTCAGGCGATCATTCGCCTGGGGGAATTTTTCGAATGCGAAGCGCGGCACCTTGGTGACGACGTAATCGATCGACGGCTCGAACGATGCCGGTGTCGAGCCTCCGGTAATCTCATTGCGTAATTCATCCAGGGTGTACCCCACGGCCAGCTTGGCCGCCACCTTGGCGATAGGGAAGCCAGTAGCCTTTGACGCCAGCGCGGAAGATCGCGAGACACGCGGATTCATCTCGATGACCACGATGCGGCCGTTATCCGGATTGATCGCGAACTGTACGTTGGATCCGCCGGTATCAACGCCGATTTCCCGCAACACCGCGATCGAGGCGTTACGCAGCAGCTGGTATTCGCGATCAGTCAGTGTTTGCGCCGGAGCGACGGTGATGGAGTCGCCGGTATGCACGCCCATCGGGTCAAGGTTCTCGATGGAACAGATGATGATGCAATTGTCGGCGCTGTCGCGCACGACCTCCATCTCGAACTCTTTCCAGCCAATCAGCGATTCCTCGATCAGCAGCTCCTTGGTGGGCGATGCCTCCAGGCCACCTTCACAAATGGAGACAAATTCTTCCATGTTGTAGGCGATGCCGCCGCCACTGCCGCCCATGGTGAAAGATGGGCGGATGATGGTGGGGAAGCCGATCCCCGCCTGGATCTGCATGGCCTCCTCGAGGCTATGCGCCAACGCCGAACGTGGGTTCGACAGGCCGATGCGAGCCATCGCCTGCTTGAACTTCTCGCGATCCTCCGCCTTGTCGATGGCGTCTTTCGAGGCACCGATCAGCTCGACGTCGTATTTTTGCAACACACCATGCCTAGCCAAGTCCAGCGCGCAATTCAGCGCGGTCTGCCCACCCATGGTCGGCAGGATGGCATCGGGACGCTCCTTCTCGACGATGCGCTCGACTGTCTGCCAGTTGATCGGCTCGACATACGTCGCATCCGCCATCTCCGGGTCGGTCATGATCGTGGCCGGATTCGAGTTGACGAGAATGACCCGAAATCCTTCTTCCTTCAGCGCCTTGCATGCCTGGGCACCGGAATAATCAAACTCGCAGGCTTGGCCAATGACGATGGGGCCCGCACCAATGATGAGGATGGATTGGATGTCCTCGCGCTTAGGCATGCTTCTTCTCTCGCATCAGACCGATGAAGCGGTCGAACAGATAACTGACATCATGTGGCCCCGGGCTTGCTTCAGGATGCCCTTGGAAACTGAAGGCCGGCACATCGACACGGGCGATACCCTGCAGGGAGCCATCGAACAGAGACACATGCGTCGCCCTCAGATTCGCCGGCAGGGTCTGCGCATCCACCGCGAAGCCATGATTCTGGCTGGTGATCATGACCCGTTTGGAATCCAGATCCTGCACGGGATGGTTGGCACCATGATGGCCAAATTTCATCTTCATGGTTTTCGCGCCGGACGCCAATGCCAGTAACTGATGCCCCAGGCAGATGCCATAGGTGGGTACCCCCGCCGCCAGAATTTCCTTGATGGCACGGATCGCGTAATCACAGGGCTCCGGATCGCCAGGCCCGTTCGACAGGAACACGCCATCCGGATTCATGGCCAACACCTCGCCTGCCGACGTCTTGGCGGGGACCACCGTGACCTGACAGCCACGCTCGGTGAGCATGCGCAGGATGTTTCGCTTGACGCCGTAATCGTAGGCCACGACTTTGTAAGGAGTTTCAGCGGGCTGGCTGAACCCCTTGCCCAGCTTCCATTCCCCGGATTGCCAAGCACTTTTCTCATTGCAAGTGACCACCTTGGCCAGATCCATACCCGCCATGCTGGGGCAGGCACGGGCCTTTGCCAGGGCTTCGGCCTCGTTGACCGCCCCAACCATAATGCAGCCGTTCTGCGCCCCCTTGTCACGCAACCACCGTGTGAGTTTTCGAGTATCGACTCCGGCGATGCCCACCACACCATTGCGCCTCAGATAATCGCCAAGCGTTTCTGTTGAGCGAAAATTGCTGACCTTCAGCGGGAGATCACGAATGATGAGGCCGGAAGCGTGGATGTTCGAAGATTCTTCATCTTCCGCATTGACGCCGACATTGCCGATATGCGGATAGGTCAGTGTGACAATCTGACGGCAATAGGACGGGTCGGTCAGGATTTCCTGATAACCGGTCAACGAAGTGTTGAACACCACCTCGCCAACACCGGCGCCTTGGGCGCCGATCCCATAACCGCGGAACACCGTTCCATCGGCCAAAGCAAGAATCGCAGGCTCGAAAACAGACAAGATAAACCCCGGCTACATGTGACAAGCGGGACAGGCTCACGCCTATCCCGCTCGGTTGAATTGCTGCTTCATTATACGTTTGCCAGCGCGGCCAGCCAAGCAGGGGCTGCGAACGGAACCAGCGCACTTCACAAATAGCAACGCCCACCTTGGAGGTGGGCGTTTAGGAGTTGGGGTGTCTGGCGAT
>DYFK01000028.1 GCA_020725265.1 Hydrogenophilus sp.
TGCGCTATGCCAAGACCTGTCGGAAAACATTTGATTGTCGACAGATCTTCAACAGCCCTCTGCACCAAGCTCCGAGTGGCCGCAAAATTGTGCGGAAAACTGTGTCGCCAGACGCTACCATGCGGAAACCGCGTCTTGATGGTTTTCCGCTTATGTTAGTAGGTTACATGCGCGTGTCGTCAGATTCCGACCGGCAGAGCACGGACTTGCAGCGCGACGCGCTGCTCGCCGCCGGCGTCGATCCGCGTCACCTGTTCGAGGATTACGCCTCCGGCGCGAAGGACGACCGCGCCGGCTTGGTGCAGGCGCTCGAATTCGTCAGGCCCGGCGACGTACTGGTCGTGTGGAAGCTCGACCGGCTCGGCCGATCGCTGTCGCACCTACTCACCATCGTGACCTCGCTCAAGGACAAGCGGGTGGCGTTCCGCTCGCTGACGGAGAATCTGGACACCACCACGCCATCGGGCGAGTTTCTATTCCAGGTGTTCGGCGCGCTCGCGCAGTACGAGCGCGCCTTGATCCAGGAGCGTGTCGTTGCCGGCCTGGCTGCTGCCCGCAAACGTGGCCGGATCGGTGGGCGGCCGCAGGCAATCACCGGCGAGAAGCTGGATGCCATTATCGCCGCGCTCGAAGGTGGCATGTCCAAGGCAGCCGTGTGCCGCAACTTCGGCGTGAAGCGGACCACCTTGATCGAAACTCTGACGCGGGCCGGCTGGCCCGCGTCAGTGCCCCCAGGAGCGTAGCGGTATGGCGGACGGCGGCGGCAGTAAGGAAGATCAGTGGGTATTGGCGCCAGCCGAACGCGAACTGGTGATGACCAAAAACCGGGCGAACCGGTTGGGCTTTGCCATCCTGCTGACCTTCTTCCGCGATCGCGGCCGTTTTCCGCGCGACGAAACCGAAGTCGAGGTACAGGGCATAGCCGCGCTCGCCAAACAACTCGACGCACCCGCGCCCATCGATGGCGAAGCCTTCCTCACGGGCCGCACTGCCGAGCGGCTGCGCGGCGAAATCCGCGTGCGTTTCGGCTTCCGCGAAGCGACGGTAGCCGATGCCGAGATGCTGACGGAGTGGCTGCGTGATCATGTTGCCGGAGAAGTTGGCGGTGACATTGAGCCGATGATCGAGCGGCTGGAAGGACGTTGCCGCGAACTCGCCATCGAGCCGCCGAAACCAGACCGGATGGAGCGCATCGCGCGCAGTGCGTTGCGCTCCCACGAAGACCGCTTCCATAGCTGCGTGTATGGGCGGCTGCCGCCCGCGACTCGCGAACGCCTGGATGCCTTGCTGCGCCCAGAAGAATCGGGCCACGGGGAGAGCGCCGTTGAAGATGCTCAAGGCGAAGCCGCAGGCAACGCGCCGGCCGTCTTGCTGAAACTGCGCGGCAGTCCCGGCCGCCCAAGCCTTGCCAGCATGCAGGATGAGTTGGCGAAGCTCGAACTGATCCGGGGGATCGAGCTGTCTGCCGATCTGTTCGACCGGACTTCGCCGCGTGACCTGGAGCGCTGCCGCCAGCGTGTGTCGGTCGAGGTTCCCCGCGACCTGCGCCGACATCCCGATGCAGCGCGCCTCACCTGGCTGGCCGCTTTCGTCCACCTGCGCGCCCGCAGCCTGACCGACGACCTGGTGGACTTGCTGATCGAGACCATCCACCAGATCGGCGCGCGTGCCGAACGCAAGGTCGAACGCGAACTGCTGGAGGACCTCAAGCGCGTGTCCGGCAAGCAGAACCTGCTGTTCAATCTGGCCGACGCCACCTTGGCCCAGCCGGACGGCGTGGTGCGCGACGTGGTGTTTCCAGTGGTCGGCGAGCAGACGCTGCGCGATCTGGTCAAGGAGTGGAAGGCCACCGGCCCGACCTACCGCATCACGCTGCGCACTGTGATCCGCAATTCGTACCAGGGCCACTACCGGCGCATAGTACCGACCTTGCTGGCCGCGCTGGTATTCCGCTCCAACAACGACCGCCACCGCCCGGTGATGGACGCGCTCGCACTGGTGAAGCGCTTTGCCGACACCAAGGTGCATACCTTCCCAGCCGACATCGAGGTGCCGCTCGATGGCGTGGTACGTGGCCTGTGGCGAGAAGCCGTCATGGAGACGGACGCCGCCGGCCGGGATCGGGTCAACCGCGTCACCTATGAAATCGCCGTGCTGGAAGCCCTGCGCGAGCGGCTGCGCTGCAAGGAAATCTGGGTGGTCGGCGCGAACCGCTACCGCAACCCCGACGACGATCTGCCGGCTGACTTCGAGCAAAACCGCGAGGACTACTACCGGGCGCTGAACCTGCCTCTCGATGTGGAGCGCTTCATCGCCGACTTGCAGGCCGAAATGCGCGCGGCGCTGTCCACCTTCGACGCTGGCTTGAAGAAGAATCCATCCGTCCGGCTGAGCAGCAAGGGCGGTGGCTGGATCACGCTGACGCCGCTCGATGCGCAACCCGATCCCCCCAATCTGACCGCGCTAAAGGCCGAACTCAATGTCCTCTGGCCGATGACCAGCCTGCTCGATATGGTCAAGGAAACCGATCTGCGGTTGAGCTTTACCGATGCCCTGAAAAGCCCGACCTCCTACGAGTCGATGGATCGCTCGGTGTTGCAGCCGCGCCTGCTCCTGTGTCTGCACGGCCTGGGCACCAATGCTGGCTTGCAGCGCATGGCCGGGCTGGATTCCGGCACCACGGCGCGCGACCTGGCCTATGTGCGCCGCCGTTACATCAGCGTGGACGCGATGCGCCGCGCGATTGCCATCGTCGCAGACGGCACGCTGCAAGCCCGCAACCCGGCGATCTGGGGTAGCGGCACCACCGCTTGCGCGTCGGACTCGAAACACTTCGGCGCGTGGGATCAGAACCTCACCACGCAATGGCACGTCCGCTACGGCGGGCGCGGCGTGATGATCTACTGGCATGTCGAGCGCAGCTCGCTGTGCATCCATTCGCAGCTCAAGTCGCCGTCGTCGTCGGAGGTGGCGTCGATGATCGAGGGCGTGATCCACCATTGCACCGAGATGGAGGTGGATCGGCAGTATGTCGATTCGCACGGCCAGAGCACGGTGGCGTTCGCCTTCTGCCGCCTGCTGGGCTTCCAGTTGCTGCCACGGCTGAAGGCCATCCACTCACAGAAGCTGTACCGGCCAGAGACCGGCAAGGCCGACGCCTACGCGAACCTGCAACAGATTCTGACCAAGCCCATCGACTGGGACTCGGTGCGGCAACAGTACGACCAGATGGTCAAGTACGCTACCGCGCTGCGCCTGGGGACAGCGGACACCGAAGCCATCCTGCGCCGCTTCACCAAGAAGAACGTGCAGCACCCGACCTACAAGGCATTCGCTGAGTTGGGCAAGGCGATCAAGACTATCTTCCTGTGCCGCTACCTGCACGACGAGGCGTTGCGCCGGGAAATCAACGAGGGGCTGAACGTAGTCGAGCAGTGGAACGGCGCGACCGACTTCGTGTTCTTCGCCCGCCGGGGCGAGATGGCGAGCAACCGCCGCGAGGATCACGAGGTCAGCATGCTCGCGCTGCACTTGATCCAGAACTGTATGGTCTACATCAACACGCTGATGATCCAGAAGGTCTTGGCCCTGCCGCATTGGCAGGGCAGGTTCACACCACGCGACTACGCCGCCCTGACGCCGCTGATCTGGGAACACGTCAACCCGTATGGTCGGTTCGATCTCGATATGAACACCCGGCTCGACCTACCGTGATCGAAATGGCGGCTGGTGACACGACTGCTTGCTCTACCCCAATTTCAAGCGTGGCCATCATTTCCGTATCGTTGATGTCGCCATGGCCACCAGTGCGGCGCCGGCATTTTTTCCGCGACATGTCTTCAACAACTGTCAGTACGTCGACGGCGGCCTTTTCGCCAACGCACCGGGGCTTCTTGGTTTACACGAAGCGCATATCTTCTTCCAAAAGGATAACGAGGACGTCCGTTTGTTGTCGGTCGGTACCATGTCGTCTCGTTATACCGTGGATCCCAGCAGGAACCGAGAAGGCGGTGTGCTCGACTGGGGTGGAGGATCTCTTCTCAAAATGCCGCGCCGCCTGTTTGGCCTGACCATATCTGCGAACGAAGTGCTAACTGATTTCATGCTTCGCCACCAGCTTGGGGAGCGCTACGTGCACCTCGACGATGACCTTACCGACGAACGCGCGAAGGCGGTTGGGCTCGATAAGGCGGACCATCATGCACGTGAGGTTCTACTTGGTGCGGCTTCAGAACGGTCGAAGACTTTCATCAGCAGCCCAGCTTTTCACGTCCTCTTGGAGCACTCGCCCTCCGAGCCGGTCTTCTTCCATGGCGAGTCCGCTAGCAAATGAGGACCCAGCCATGATCAAGCTCAACCGTCTCTTCTACACGACCACCGATGAC
The DNA here is from genome assembly GCA_020725265.1 of Hydrogenophilus sp. Lineage (GTDB taxonomy): Bacteria > Pseudomonadota > Gammaproteobacteria > Burkholderiales > Thiobacillaceae > PFJX01. Next base: position 4,386 of record DYFK01000028.1, read on the forward strand.
AAGGTCTTCCTGGATCGTATCGTCCCGACTCAGGAACAAACCGATGTGCTGATCGCCGCAAAAGATGCGATCCGCGATCACTTACGTCCACGAATTCGGGAGGCCACCACCAGGGTCTTGGGGATGGATAAAGCCGTCACGCCTCGATTCCGGACCCAGGGGTCATGGTCTTATAAGACGTGCGTTCAACCCGCGTGTCATCCACCGCAGGAAATGGACTGGGACTTCGGCGTCTATCTTCCCATAACCGTTTGGGAGGAAAGCGGCCCGCCCCGCGCCATGGCGAGGCTCTATTTTGAGTTGGTGGAGCAGCTACTGTCTGGTCTCTGCAAAGAGAAGGGCTGGACGCTTTATCACGGCAAGGAGACGTGTATCCGGGTGCAGATCAATACCTGGGCGCACATCGACATTCCGCTCTACGCCGCTCCCGAAGACGAGTTCACCCAAATTCTGGAAAAGGCCGCTCTATCGCGTGCAATGAGCGACGGGGCTCGCGATGTGTTCGTCGAAAGTTTCGATGATGCTGAGTTCTCCCAACAACAGTGGGAGGATATGGTCGACATCGTTATGGCTACGCGCGCGGGTGAGTGGAAGGTATCAGACCCGGAAGAAATTACGCGGTGGTTCCTGGACCGAGTCCTGGAATACACCGATCAGCTTAGGCGTATTTGCCGCTATCTCAAGGCGTGGCGCGACTACCAGTGGAAGGACGGAACCGGACCGACCTCTGTATGCCTGATGGTAGCCGTGGCACAAGCTTTCGAAACGCACGCTGGACGTGACGATCTCGCTCTGGAAAAGGCTGCCAGGAAGCTGGCCACAGCCTTGCGAGGCGAAGTCCGAGAACCGGCCATTGCCGAAGGCACGGAAGACTTCAACAAGCGTTTGGACACGTTGGCCAGAGAGGACGCGGCGCAACGGGCCGCCGCGCTTGCGGAGGCTCTCCGATCCGCCCGCATGCAGGCATCTCACCAGTCTGCGCTGGCGATCATCCAGCTCCAGGGGCAGTTAGGTGAACGGGTGCCAAACCGTGTTGATCTCGTTCAACCTGATTCGGGCGAGGACGCCATTCGCCTGATCGCGGCTGAGCGTGTATCGCGCCCAGTGGTGAAACCAACCAGCGCCGGTTGAGGGATGACCCACGTCTCGGTATTCGGGCTTGCCGAGGCGCTGCGACTCCTGCGGTCGTGGGGTTTCAAACCCAGTGGTTACAGTCGCGGAACCAGATCCTTCGAAGGAGCACTCGCGTGCAAAGGCGGTGACATCCAGGTCAGAATTTCCATCACGGATTGGGATTTCCTTGAATACCCGACGATCCGGGTACTGGATCACTTGGATGTACTTCCGTCGTTGTCGCCGCACGTCGATCCAAAGGGGGACCTTTGCTATTTTGCCAAGGGCGCCGCGGTATTGGACAGATATGATCCCGCCGAATCCATTGCACAGTGTCTGGATCAAGCTCGATATGTACTGGATCGAATTCGCCATGACCCAGACTATCGTTATGACGACATCCAGGATGAGTTTCTGTTGCACTGGGCCATTGGGGGGTCTGAAGCAGTCTTGCCAGTGTTGATAGGCACGGTTGACCAAGCATCGAAGTCTTCGAACTACTGGCTCGTTTCTCTTGGTACGGCAGCGCGCGCAGTCATCACGAATCACAAAGAGGAAGTCGAGGCGCTGGCGCGAGCATTGGGCGCGGAACCACCTGCCAGCACGGAATGCCCATGCTGGCTATTTAGTACGGACACACTCCCTGCGGTACCTGATGCAATCCCGTCCAACGTAAGTGAGCTTTTTGCTTGGCTTCGGGTTTGGGACAGGCCTCTCTATCACCAGATTCAGCGTGTCTTGGAGCGGGAACCTCAATACCTCCAGTACAAGATGGCGACGTTCGCGGTTCATACCCCGCTGGGCTGGTTGGGGTTTGGATTCGACCTCAACCCAGTCCATCGTCTTGGCACCCAGAAAAAGCCCAAGCTATACCGTCAGTACCTGCATTCACATGAAGGGTCGCGCGGAATCATCCGATTGGTATTGACCGAGTTCGGCCCCGATTTTGTACACGGTCGCAATCTCACCTATGGGACTCTGAAGGACAAGCGGATCGTAGTGGTTGGCGCAGGTGCGATTGGCTCGCACGTGGCGCCTGGCCTTATTCGACTGGGTGCCGGTACCGGTTGTGGCCAACTAGATATCGTGGATCCCGATTTGATGATGCCCGAAAATCTGGGGCGGCATACTCTGGGCTACCCATCCTTGTTCAAGAGGAAGGCCGAGGCATTGTCGGCGGAATTGACGCGCCAATTTCCATTTTCAAAGGTACGCCCCCGTGTCGCCAATGTGCAGGATCTTAGGGATCTATTCAGAGCTGACTTGGTGATCGATGCAACTGGCGAGGAAATCATCAGTGAGCTGATCAATGCAATGCGTCTTGAGCGGGAAATTGATACTCCGGTATTGCACGTTCGCATCCGAGGAAACGGTGAGTGCGTGCAGACGTTCTGGGCTCAAGGACGAGAGTTGGCTTGCTTCCGGTGTCTGCTCCAGGCTGATCACAAGAACTATAGGCAGGAACGCTTTCCTGTGCTCAAGGCTGAACCACAGCGCAAGCAGCTTGCCTGTAGTGGGTTCACACCCTATGCCGTTAGTGCCCCCATGTCAGCAGCCGCACTGTGCATAGAGGTCATGGTCGACTGGCTCAGTACAGGTAATCCAAGTCCAAGATTCAGAACGGCGCCATCCGCCAATGCAGAGGTATACACCGTGAAAAACCAGGATGTCAGACGGCTTGAGACATGCCCAGCGTGCGGATCAAAAGATGTATAGCCCTATGCCGCTTGGGCCGGAGGGCGCGATGCTCCTCATCGAGGCAACCTTGCTGCATCGGCTAGAAGAATTCAGACAGGTCAAGGCCACAACACCGGAATCCGGCGGCATCCTGATGGGGTATCGGCGTGGGATTCACACGCATATCACTGAAGCCACCTTTCCCGTCCATGAAGATGTGCGCCGCCGGTTCGGCTTCGTGAGGCGCGCAGAACATCACACGCTGTTGGCAGTTCAGCGTTGGCATGAAACCGACGAGACACTGGATTATGTTGGTGAATGGCATACACATCCTGAAGATTACCCCTCACCATCCAGCATTGATCTTGTGCATTGGCGGAAAATCGTCCGTACATCCCCCCGTCAGATGGTTTTCTTAATCATCGGCCGTGTCAGCATCTGGTTGGGGATAATCACTGAGAATGATGTCGCGCGTATTCACTTCAGTATTGAGACATGACCGCCTGCTGAACATCAGGCCGCACTGTGGCAACCGAACATGGAAAGCAGGACACGGCCGGTAGCAGGAAAGGCGTGTTCATCGGTACTTTCGAAAGCTACCGGTGACGACGCCGTAGATCTCCAGTTCGCCCTGGGGACGAATGGGCGGATAGGCCGGGTTGCCCGGCCTCAGGAAGATGCCGCGCTTATCCTTGGCCAGGTATTTGACGGTGAATTCGTTGTCGACGATGGCGACCACGATGTCACCCATGGCGGCTGGCTGGGTGCGGTCGACGATGATGTGGTCGCCCTCCATCAGGCCAGCCTCGACCATGGAGTCGCCCTTAACCACCAGCAGCACTGTTCGGCTTGGCCGGGCGACCAGGTAGCTGTCGATGGCCAGACCATCGAAACCGGCGTCGTTGGCCGGCTGCGGAAGGCCGGCCCGCACGGTATCGATCACGGGCCTGGCGAAGAAAGCCTCGGTTGGCGCCAGGCGGCGGTCCGGGGTGGTGGTGAGGTAGCCGGCCAGCTTGAGTCGGTTCGCGAGGGCCGCCGCTGAGGACTTGGAGCGCAAGCCGACCAGCTGCCCTAGACTGGCCATGGAAGGCAAGGCGCGGTGGTCAGCGTAGTAATCCTGGAGCTGGGACAGGTAGTCTTGGTCGGTGGGCATCTGGCAAGCAATCGAACGAACGTTCGACAGCTTAGAGAGGTGGGTTTGCACTGTCAATTCCGTGACAACTCCACGCCCAATGTCTACATGATGATGCGTGCGACAAAAAAATGGGCAGCCATTCTGCACACTGACCATCCGTAGAATTCGTCCAATTCTTTGCACTTATTCCTGAGCAATCCAGGGCCTAAGCTGCCCGCCATGCTCAAGTCCCCCTGCCCAAAACGTTGGACCGCCCGCCATCTGCTGAACCGGGTGCGCCCGCATGGAGTCCGCTGAGCTTGTCCTGGGTGCTCTGCCGGCGATTGCTCTGGGTGTCGCCGCGACGTGGTGGCTGAAGCGCCGCCCAGGTCATGGCGATATCCCCGAACCCAACCCGCCTCTTCCGCCCTCCCCCGCACGCTGGCCCGCGACCGCCCTCCCCGTCCTGAATGCCGAACGGATCATCGCCATGACCGGCGTGGCGCCGCTACTCATCGAGGTCAGACGCGATTCCGGTCTCACCGATCCGACTTGGCAAACCCATGTAGTACCTGTCGTCCAGGCCGTGGCGGAGATGGTTCAGCAACTTCCCGCCTCAGAGGCCCATCACCACGCCGAGCCGGGTGGCCTGTTCGTGCACACGGTGGAAACCCTGCAGTATGCGGCCAAGTTGCGTCAAGGCCGCATCCTGCCCCCTGGAGCAGATATCGAGACCCAGGGTCGGACCCAGCACTTATGGACGGTGGGAATCTATATCGCCGCCCTGCTGCACGATATCGGCAAGCCGGTATCCGATTTGCGGGTGACCTTGTTCTCCGATTCACATCCGGCCGGGGCACCCTGGCAGGCCCTGATGGGGTCCATGATTGAAGCGAAGTCCTCGGCCTATGTAGTGGATTTTCCGCGCGCCACAGAGCGCGATTATCAGGCCCATCAGCGCTTGGGCATTCAGCTGATACAGCGGCTTGTGCCCACCATTACGCGCCTCTGGCTCGGCAGCGATCCCACGTTACTTGGACAGTTGCTTGGTTACCTGTCCGGCGAGACACAAGGGCCGATCGCTGAGATCGTGCGCGCGGCGGAAGCGGAGAGCGTCCGGCGCAACTTGGCCACGGGGTCGAGGGTCCGCTTCGCGGTGGCCAAGACCACCCCGTTGATCGAATTACTGATGCTGGCGTTGCGCTCGATGCTGGCGGAGGGTGGACGCCTGCCCCTGAACCGGCCGGGTGCGGCCGGTTTCTGCGATGGCTCGGATGTCTGGTTCGCCGCCGTGCGGCTGGCCAACGAGGTGCGGGACTGGCTCAGGTTGTCCTATCCAGACGCGCCGGTACCGGGCGAGGCGATGAACGACCGGCTCTTCGACACTTGGCAGGAATATGGGGCCTGCAAGGTCAACCCGGACACCCAGGGCGCCGTGTGGGGCGCCCATATCGAATTCACGGGTGGCCAGACTTTTTACTTGGGGGCGCTGTTGCGCTTTCCCCTGGAGCTGCTCTACCCGGAACCAGCACTGTACCCGACCGTGTTGGCTGGTCGGATCCGGGTCAAGGCCGGGACATTGGCCTCTGCGTCGCCTGCAACACTAGGAGCAGATGATCCGGGCGGTCAGAACAAGGCCCTTTCCAGCCCGCCTATCTCCGATGAGACTCCCGTCGTGGCTAACGCGCCCCGCCTGCCGAGTGTCCAGAGCCTGGCCGGGGCAGCACCCAAGCCGACGCGCAAATCGGTTGGAAACTCCAAAGCCTCACCCATCGAAGTTCCAAAGTCAGACAACGCTGAGCCGACGGCATCAGCCTCTTCGGAGGCCGACCGTGGGGAATTCCTGGACGATGAGGATTCCGCCAGCGCCGAAAAACCCCTTCCCGCCCGGCTTGCCGAACCTCCACGCCTCACCGGGGCCGTGGTTCCCCATGTCGCCCTCCCCAAGGAACCCTCGAAAAAGAATGGTGCCAAGAACAGTGCGACGCCATCGGATGCGGCCCTACGCTTCATGGGCTGGCTGCAACAGGGACTGGCCGATGGCAGCCTGCCCTACAACACCGCCACGGCGCTGGTGCATTTCGTCAGGGTCAATCTCAGGGAGCAGGAAGAGACCATGATGTTGCTGGTCTCGCCCGCGGTCTTCCGTGCCTTCGCCGAGGCCTATGGCGACCAAGCCACCGGTGTCGATGGCGAGGTCGAGCCCAACAAGCTCGGCATGGGTATCCAGATGGCCTTTACCCAGGCTGGATGGCACCAGCCCGCCGCGCGCGGTCGCAACATCCATCGTTTCCAGGTGATCCGGCGCGGCGATAGCGGTGGCAGCCTGCTGAATGGCTTTCTGGTGCGCAACCCGGAGCAGTTCGTCAATCCGGTGCCGCCGGCCAACGAGCGCCTGCGCTACTGGAGCCAGCATGTCGGCGCGGACAAACCGGAAAAGCCGTGAGCTATCCGATCGAGAATCGCCTGCGCCCTCCCGTCGAACTGATTTCGGCGGGAAGCTTGTTCATCGGCTCCGCCGTCATGGCCGCCGCCCCGCCCTGGATCCCGGTGGGGCCGGAACTGTCCTGGAGCATGCCCCTCGTCTTGCTGGCGGGATCGGCCTGGCGGGCCAGCCAGGCCTGGGAGGTGATTCGCTACCAGGGCAACCTGCGCCTCCTAAAGCGGTATGCCCTGAAACCAAACGACCTTCCCTGGAGCAATGAAGTGCTGTTCCTGGGCATGGGGTTTCGCTGGACGGCGCTCCACACGCGCCGGCTGAACGATGCGATGCAGCCGAGAAACCGGCGCTACGTCGAGCCATCCTGGCTGTACCGGACCCTGCGACGCTTCGAGCGGAAGTACGAGCATCATCCCAACCCCAACATCCAAAGGCTGCGCGCATTGGTGCGTCGGGAGGCCTGGTGGAACCGGTGGGCGCCATTGCCCGATATCGGCGGCAATCCGGCCCTGCATGGGGTGGAGCCGAACGAAGAAGCCGTCGTCATGCCGCTGTCCGGCCGAGTCGGACACACCCTGGTGTTGGGGACGACCCGGGTGGGCAAGACCAGGCTCGCGGAGCTTCTGATCACCCAGGACATCCGGCGAGGCGACGTGGTGATCGCCTTCGACCCCAAGGGCGACGCCGACCTGCTCATCCGGATGTATGTCGAGGCCCGCCGCGCCGGCCGGACGTTCCATGTCTTCCATCTCGGGTTCCCGCACATCTCGGCCCGCTACAACCCCATCGGGGCATTTTCGCGCATTACCGAAGTGGCCACCCGGACAGCCGAGCCCCTGCCCTCGGAAGGCAATTCGGCCGCCTTCAAGGAATTCGTCTGGCGTTTCGTCAACGTCCTGGCCAAGGCCATGACCACCCTGGGCGAGCGGCCCGATTTCCAGAGCATCTATGCCTACGCGGTGGATACCGAGTCTCTGGCGGTGCGCTATTTCACCTGGTGGCTGGACCGAGTCCGGCCGGGCTGGCAGGCCGAGGTCACGGAACTGGAATCTGCCCAGGCGAAGCTGCTCAACGAGGCCTCGAAGAAAAGCGGCCGTTCCCTGCGGACGATGGCGATCATGGGGTTCATCCGCGACAACGAACTGCGCGACCCCGTGGCCGACGCCCTGCGCTCGGTCCTGAGCAACGACCGGACCTACTTCGAGAAGCTGGTATCGAGCCTCTACCCCCTGTTGGAGAAGCTGACCACCGGCAAGATCGCCGACCTGATCTCCCCCGACTATGCGAATCTGGACGATCCCCGGCCGATCATCGACTGGATGGGCGTCATCAACCAAGGCGCCGTGGTCTATATCGGTCTCGACTCGCTCTCGGATCATGAGGTTGCCGGCGCGATCGGCACGGCCATGTTCGCCGACCTGACCAGCGTCGCCGGCCAGATCTACAAGTTCGGCGTCGGCGCCGGTCAGCTATCCCCCGGCAAGCGCAAGCTGGCGCTGCATGTCGACGAGTTCAACGAATTGGTCGGCGATTCGTTCGTGCCCATGGTCAACAAGGCCGGCGGTGCCGGTTACCAGGTCACCGCCTACACCCAGACCTGGCACGACGTGGAGGCCAAGGTGGGCGATGCCGCCAAGGCGATGCAGATCGGCGGCAACTTCAACACCCGCATCATGCTGCGGGTCGAGAACACCGAAACCGCCGAAATCCTGACCGAGAAATTGCCCGAGGTCGAGGTGCCCAGCATCCAGGTGGCATCCATGGCCAGCGACTCCAACGACCCCACCGACTTCGCCGAATTCCAGAGCCGCAATGAGGACCGCATCACCATCGAGCGGCTACCCATGCTGACGCCGGCCGACCTGGTCCAGTTACCCAAGGGTCAGGCCTTCGCCCTGATCGACGGCGGCCAGCTCTGGAAAATCCGCATCCCCTTGGCGGATACCCTGGACGAGGTGGACGTCCCCACCGATATCGAAGACATGGCCCACCAGATGCGTGCCCTATCCACCGCGCATGGAACGGCCTCGCAAGGGGAGTTAACCGTCCCAGGAAAAGGGAGTGGCTGGTAATGGCCGGAGATGGCGCGGCGATAGACATCGGGGTTACCAAGGCCATCACGGCCCCCTTCAAGATCGCCGCCTTCCTGGCGATCGGTTTCTTCGTGATCCTGGTCGGCCGCATGGCCATCGATGTGTGGGTGTTGGCGGATGCCAAGGATCGACTCGAAGCCCCTGCCGTGATCATCGACCGCGAGATGGCCAGGGCGGCCGCCGCTCCGGATTTCATGGGATCGACCCATGACCGGGCAATCTCCTGGGCGGACTTCATCACGGAATGGTTCTATCGCAAACTGGGGCTGTTGAGACACATGGAGGAAGATCAATCCCGGTTGGGCATGACTGATCAGGCTGTACAGCGTGGGGTCCGCTCAATGGACTTCGCCATCACCAGAACGCTCACCGGCTCTCAGGTGATCTCGATCCGCGCCGCGATCATGGTTTCCTACCTGCCCTGGATCGGCTTCATTTACCTGCTCGCCTTTGTGGATGGCGCCATCGAACGCACCCGGCGCAAGTTCGGCGCCGGGCGCGAATCGTCGACGGTCTATCACCGCGCGAAATACTTTCAGGTGACCATGGCAACCGTGGTGTCGGCCGCCTACCTGTGGTGGCCTGGCGATGTGGATCCGTTGTTGATCCTTGTTCCGACGACACTTGCCTGCGCTGCCCTGGCCAGGCTTCAAGCCAAGTATTACAAGAAGTACATCTAGGCCGTTCATGGTGGCAAACGCGGTTACAGCGAAGCACCTGACCAAGTCCGCCAATTAACGCTTTGTGTATACCATTGCATATGTTTATACTTTCCAGCGAGGTATTTACAAAGGCAGGTACGCATCATGAACAAGGCGAACGACCCAACTGAAGCCCTGAATTCAGTCCCTATGGCGGGAATAACACTCAAATATCTGGAACGGCCATGACAGTGCTGCTCTGGAGTCTGGAGGAAGCCGCGCACCAGCTTGGGGAAGTCTCCACACGAACAGTTCGCCGAATGGTGGAACGCGGGGAATTGCCGACCGTATCGGTTGGCCGCCGCATCATGCTGCCGGCGAATGCCGTCCGCGAATGGGTAGAACGTCACACGCAATCCGCGCATAATTTAAGCGCGGGGCAGGGTGTGCTGAAGGAGGGCACATGCCAAAACGCAAACGAGACCAGGACGGGATCTTCGAACGTTCTGACTCTCCGTACTACTGGGCGTCGTACACCGACGCAAGCGGCCAGAGAGTTAGATGCTCTACTGGCATCCGTAAATCAACCGCAGGCCGCAGAGAAGCGGAAGCGCTGTTAGCCAAGTGGAAACTGGAGGCCCACGAGGTCAAACATTGGAATCGGGAGCCATCGCGTAGTTTTGAGGACGTGATGGTGGAGTACATGCGCGAGGCAGTAAATCGACGCAGTGCTGAGTCCATCCGTTGTTTCGTCAAGGAGTTGCGCACGTCCTTTGCTGGTCGGGCCATGGAAGAACTGAGAGCTGCGGATATTGCCGCCCATATCTACCGGCGCCGGGAGGATGGGCTGGCGAATAGCTCGATCAATCGCGAGCTTGAAGTGCTGTCAGCAGCGATCAACCATGTCCGCAACAAGCTGGAATGGGGGTTACCCAACCCAGTCACCGGCCGAATGCTCAAAGAGCCCGAGGCGAGGGTAAGGTGGATCACCCGTGATGAATCCGTCCGACTGCTGGCGGCAGCAAAAGAATCACGCTCAGCATACCTGGCGGACCTGTTCACACTTGCTCTCAACACGGGCATGAGACGGGAAGAAATGCTTGGCTTGGAGTGGAAGCGGGTCGACCTTCATGCTGGTTTGATCCACTTGGAAGCGCATCACACCAAAAGCGGAAAACGGAGAAGCGTGCCGATGAACAGAACGGCACGCGAGGCAATCATAGCTCAGGCACGATACCGAGCGACTCATTGCCCCGACTCACCATGGGTGTTCTGCAAGCAGAACGGGAAACGCATCAATGACGCACGCAAGGGCTTTCTCGCCGCTTGCGAGAAGGCAGGAATCGAGAACTTCCGGTTCCACGACTTGCGTCATACATGCGCAGCCTGGTTGGTATCGGCTGGCGTGCCGTTGTCCGAGGTGCGTGATCTACTTGGGCATTCCTCAGTCGCGATGACTGAGCGATATGCTCACTTGGCACCGGAGCGAGTGAGGAACGCCGTAGCGATATTGGATGCAGTACCCAATGAGTCACGTTTTAGTCACGTTGATTTGGAACTCGCGACTGGATGACGCTGTAACCGCATGTTTTCATTTGAGAATATGCGAAGCCATGCCGTCGGCCAGCTTGGGCTCGAACCAGGTCGATTTCGGCGGCATCACCTCGTTGGCGTCGGCGACCGCCATCAGATCCCGCATGCCGGTCGGATGCAGCGAGAAGGCCAGCGCCATCTCGCCGGAGTCGACGCGTTTCTCCAGTTCGCCCAGGCCGCGGATGCCGCCGACGAAATCGATGCGCTTGTCGCGGCGCGGATCGTCGATGCCGAGCACCGGGGCGATCAGGTTGTTCTGCAACAGGCTGACGTCGAGCCGGCCGACCGGATCGTCGGCCGGGATCAGGTCGGCGCGAATGGTCAGGCGCATCCAGCGGCCGTTCAGGTACAGACCGAATTCGCCCGGACGCGCCGGCTTCACCGCCGAATCAGCCATCTCGATCATGAAATTCTCGGCGACCCGGGCCATGAACCCGGGTTCGTCCAGGCCGTTCAGATCCTTGATCACGCGGTTGTAATCCATGATCCGCATCTGGTGGTGCGGGAAGATCACCGACAGGAAATGGTTGTAGGCCTCGTCGCCGGCATGGCCGGCGTTGGCCGCCTTGCGCGCGGCGGCGATCCGGCTGGCGGAGGCGGAGCGGTGATGGCCGTCGGCGATGTAGAGCGCGGGCATCGCCGCGAACAGCGCGGTCAAGCGCTCGATGGTGGCGCTGTCGCGGATCGCCCACAGGGTGTGGCGCACGCGGTCGCCGGCCAGCCAGTCAGCGATGCCGTCGGCATCGGCTTCGCCGCGCGTGGCCTCGGCCAGGATGGCGTCGACCTCCGGCGCCGACGGATAGGCCAACAGCACCGGGCCGGTCTGGGCGTCGAGGGCGTCGATCTGGCGGACCCGGTCGTCTTCCTTGTCCGGACGCGTGAACTCGTGCTTGCGGATGCGGTTGCTGTCGTAGTCAGCGACGCTGGCGGCGGCCACCAGGCCGGTTTGGACGTGATCGCCCATGATCAGGCGGTAGGCGTAGTAGCAGGGCTGGTCGTCGCGGACCAGCACGCCGGCGGCGCGCATGTGGTCGAGGTTCTCGCGCGCCTTGGCGTAGACCTCGGGCGCGTAGGGGTCGGTGCCGGCCGGCAAATCGATTTCCGGCTTGGAGATGTGCAGGAAGCTCCACGGCCGACCTTCCGCCAGCGCCCGTGCCTCGTCGGTGTTGAGCACGTCGTAGGGCGGCGCGATGACTTCCGGCGCGCGGCCAGGGGCGGGACGGAGGGCGGCGAAGGGGACGACGAGCGGGCGGGTGGCGGTCATGGGCGTTCCGGTTCGAAAAAGGCGATTTTATCGCGCCGGCAAATCCCGGGCGCGAGCTTCCATCGCGCGCCGGCTTGCGCGTCGTATCCGCGCAAGCCCGTCCGCGTAGGCCTCCACGCCCCTTGGCCCTGGCCGGCCCGGAAGTGGCGCCAAGGGCCACCGGCGCCCATTCATGGCACACTTCCGACATCCCGATCCGAATCCGGCCCCGCCAGCGTCCATGACCGAGCCCGCGCCGCCGCGCGTCCCGACCCAAGCCGACCTCGCCCTCAACTGGCGTGGCACGCTGGCGCCCATGGCCGCGATCGCCGTGCTCATCCTGGCGTTCACCAGCCTTTCCATCCTGCACACCGCCGGCCACCGCAAGGACGCGGAGATCGCCCGGCTGCAGGCGATCGCCGGGTTGAAATCCCAGCAGGTCGCGGTCTGGCTGCGCGAACGCCGTAGCGACGCCCGCCTGATCCTCGGCGTCGGTTTCATCGACGAAGCCTATCGCCGATGGCGGCATGGCGGCGATCTCGCCAGCCGCGACCAGTTGTTCACGCGGCTCGCCGATTTCCGCCGCGACAGCCAGTTCCAGGAAATCGCGTTGCTCGACGGCGAGGGCCGACTGTTGTGGAACTCGACCGGGGCTCCGGGACCGGACGAAACGTCGCGCCAGGCCATCCTGGCGGCGCGCCTGCCCGGCCACATCACCATGCTCGGCCCCTACCTGGACAGCGGCGGTCGCCTGCATCTGGATTTCGTGGCGACCCTGTCGACGGCCGGCGGCATCGTCGTCCTGCACACCGATCCGGATACCTATCTGCCACACATCCTGCGCGACTGGCCGGTGCCGAGCGCGACCGGCGAAAGTCTGCTGGTGCGCCGCGACGGCGACGACATCGTGTTCCTCAACGAATTGCGTCACGGCGCCGACACCGCCGCCCGCCTGCGCCTGCCGGCCAGGGATCATTCGGTGCTGGGCGCGCGCGTGGTCGACGGCGCGGTGGCGCCGGGCGAAGCGATCGAGGCGCTCGACTACCGGGGCGAGCCGGTCATCGGCGTCGGCCAGCCCATCGCCGGCACCGACTGGTTCCTGATCGCCAAGGTCGACCGCGCCGAGGTGCGCGCCGCCGGCCTCGGCGAACTGTTCTGGATCGCGCTGGCCGGCCTGCTCGGGCTGGCGGCGGCCACCACTTTCCTGTTCCTGGGCCGCCAGCGCCGGCAACTGAACACGGCGCGCGCGGTCCAGCAGGCCCAGGATGAACGCATGCGCGCGCTGCGCTTGTTGTCGGCCATCGCCGACAGTTCCACCGACGCGATCTTCGCCAAGGACGCCGAGGGTCGTTATCTGCTGTTCAACCGGGAAGCCGAGCGGCTGACCGGCAAATCCGCCGAGACCGTGCTGGGCAAGGACGATAGCTTCCTGTTCCCGCCCGGCCAGGCGGCGATGATCATGCGTCACGACAACGAGGCCCTGGCCGCCAACCTGACTTTGGGGTTCCACGAGGACCTGACCACCACCCGGGGCGATCGCAGCTTCGTGAGCATGCGCGGCCCGCTGCGTGACGAAAACGGCCTGACCATCGGCCTGTTCGGCATCGCCCACGACATCACCGAACGCAAGCGCAACGAGGAAACCCTGGGCCTGATGGCGCGCCGGGCCGAGGCCATGCTGTCACTGCCCGCCGCCGCCGATCGCATGGACGAACGCGAGTTCATGCAGTACGGCCAGGAGCTCGCCGAACAGTTGACCGGCAGCCGCATCGCCTTCATCCATTTCGTCAACGACGACCAGGAAACCATCGAACTGGTGGCCTGGTCGCGCGCCACCCTCGCCGATTACTGCCAGGCGGCCTACGACAGCCACTACCCGATCAGCCGGGCCGGCATCTGGGCCGACGCCATGCGCCGGGGCGAGCCGGTGGTGTTCAACGACTATCCGAACACGCTGGAAAAGCACGGCCTGCCGGAGGGCCATGCCCGGCTCGACCGACTGATCAGCGTGCCGGTGCTGGAAGGCGGCCTGGTGCGCATGATGGCCGGCGTCGGCAACAAGGCGACCCTGTACACCGACCTCGACGTGGAAACCGTGCAGCTGATCGCCGACACCATCTGGCGCATCGTCCGCCAGCGCCGGACCGAGACCGCCCTCAAGGAAAGCGAGACCCGCCACCGCAATCTGTTCCATAACAACCATACGGTCATGCTGATCGTCGACCCGGACGATGGCGCCATCGTCGACGCCAACCCGGCGGCGGCGCGTTTCTATGGCTGGAGCGTGGACGAACTGCGCGCCATGCGCATCGACCAGATCAACACGCTTTCGCCGACCCAGATCCAGGCCGAGATGCAGGCGGCGGCGACCGAGCGGCGTCAGTATTTCGAGTTCCGCCATCGCCTCGCCGATGGCTCGATCCGCGACGTGGAAGTATTCAGCGGCCCGGTGCCGACGGGCGGCCGCGCCCTGCTCTACTCCATCGTTCATGACGTCAGCGCGCGCCGCCAGGCCGAGGGCCAGTTGCGCAAGCTCGCGCAGGCGGTCGAGCAAAGCCCGGAAAGCGTCATCATCACCAACCTGGAAGCCGAGATCGAATACGTCAACGAGGCCTTCACGCGCATCACCGGCTACCGGCGCGAGGAAGTGATCGGCAAAAACCCGCGCCTGCTGCGATCCGGCAAGACACCGCACGCCACCTTTTCCGCGATGTGGCGGGCGCTGCTGCACGGCCGCCCCTGGAAAGGCGAATTCATCAACCAGCGCAAGGACGGCGCCGAATTCGTCGAATTCGCCTTCGTCACCCCGATCCGCCAGCCGGACGGCCTGATCACGCATTACGTGGCGGTCAAGGAAGACATCACCGAGAAGAAGCGGACCGGCGAGGAGCTCGACCGCTACCGCCACCATCTGGAGGAACTGGTCGCCACCCGCACCGCCGAACTGAGCCAGGCCAAGGCGGCGGCGGAGGCCGCCAACCAGGCCAAGAGCGCGTTCCTGGCGAACATGAGCCACGAAATCCGCACGCCGATGAACGCCATCGTCGGCCTCAGCCATCTGCTCCGTCACGACGACGCGACGCCACGCCAGGCCGAGCGCCTGGGCAAGATCGACAGCGCCGCCCGTCACCTGCTTTCGATCATCAACGACATCCTCGACCTGTCCAAGATCGAGGCCGGGAAGTTCGAGCTCGAACAGACCGACTTCACGCTCGACGAAGTGCTCGACCACGTCCGTTCCCTGATCGCCGAATCGGCGCGCGCCAAGAACCTGCGCGTCGAGATCGACGCCGGCGACACGCCACGCTGGCTGCGCGGCGATCCGACCCGGCTGCGCCAGGCGTTGCTCAACTATGCCGGCAACGCCGTCAAGTTCACCGACAGCGGCGTCATCACCCTGCGCGCGCGCCAGGTCGGACAGGACGATGGCGCCGGTGGCGGCGTCACGCTGCGCTTCGAGGTCGAGGACACCGGCGTCGGCATCCAGCCGGAGCAGCTCGCTCGCCTGTTCGAACCTTTCGAACAAGGCGACACCTCCACCACCCGCCGCCATGGCGGTACCGGCCTGGGCCTGGCGATCACCCGCCAGCTCGCGCGCTTCATGGGCGGCGAGGCCGGCGGCGAAAGCTCGCCCGGCCACGGCAGCCGGTTCTGGTTCACCGCGCGCCTGGAGCCGGGACGCGGAATCATGTCGGCCCGTCCCCGGCTCACCGATCACGATGCCGAGGCCAGCCTGCGCGCGCGCCATGCCGGCGCCCGTCTGCTGCTGGTGGAGGACAACGCCATCAACCGCGAAGTCGCGCTGGATCTGCTCCAGGGTGCCGGACTGACGGTGGAAACCGCGGAGAACGGCCGCGTCGCCCTCGACATGGCGCGCGCCGGACGGTTCGATCTGGTGCTGATGGATGTGCAGATGCCGGAAATGGACGGCCTGAGCGCGACCCGCGCGCTGCGCGACCTGCCTGGCTGGGAGCGGGTGCCGGTGCTGGCCATGACCGCGAACGCCTTCGAACGCGACCGGCGGGAATGCCTGGCGGCCGGCATGAACGATTTCGTCGCCAAGCCGGTGGACCCGGACGCGCTGTACGCGACGCTGATCAAGTGGCTGCCCGGCGCCGAGGGCATCGACGACGACGCCGCGCCGGTTCCGGACGCGACCGTCGACCCTCGCGAGCGGCTGCCGGAACGCCTGGCCGCGTTGCCCGGTCTCGATGCCGCGCGCGGACTGGCGGCGCTGCGCGGCAACGTCGGCAAATACGTCGAGTTGCTGCGCCAGTTCGCGCAAGCGCATGCCGAGGACATGGCCACGGTCGCGCGCGCCCTCGCCGACGGCGACCGCGCCGGCGCGCGCCAGACCGCGCACGCGCTCAAGGGCGTGGCCGGCACCCTGGGCGTGACCGGCGTGGCCACCAGGGCCAGGGAACTGGAGCTGGCGCTGGTCGACACCGACGCCCCCGGAAAAACACCCCTGGATGAACACGCCATCGAGACGCGCATCGGCGAAATCGCGCTGGAAATGGCCACGCTCGCCGCCAGCCTGGCCGCGTCGCCCCCCCGGCTGGAGGCCGACGACGACGCCGAAGCGGTCGAGCCCGGCGCCCTGCTGGCCGAACTGGAATCCCTGCTGGCGGCCAGCAACGTCGGCGCCATCGATCTGGCCGAGCGACATCCCGCCGCGCTGCGCGCCGGACTCGGCGAACGTCACACCGCCTTCGTGGAGTGTCTGCGTCAGTACGATTTCGAGTCGGCGCTGGCCGAATTGCGTTCGACCAACGCCACCACCGGAGACGACACATGACCCTGATGGTCTGGAACGACGACCTGGTCACCGGCATCGACATCGTCGACCGCGAGCATCGTGGTCTCGTCGATCTGATCAACCGCGCCGCGCCCATGCTGGCGACCGCTCGCGGCGAGGAAGCCAGGGCCGGAATCGGTCCCCTGCTCGACAGCCTGGTCGACTACGCCGCCAGCCATTTCCGGTCCGAGGAGGAACTCATGGCCCGGCTGGCCATGGATGCCGGCGCGCGCGCCCACCATGAGGCCTCGCATGCCGGCTTCACCGAGCAGGTCGGCGCCATGATCGCCGACTACCGGAACGGCCGCGACATCGGTGGCGACCACCTGCTGTCCTTCCTGGCCAGTTGGCTGGTTCTGCACATCCTCGGCGAGGATCAGGCCATGGCCCGCCAGATCCACGCCCTGGAAGCCGGCGAGAGCGCCGACCGGGCCCTGCGCGTCGGCCGCGGTGATGAACTGGCGCCGACGCCAGAGGCCATGACACGGGCCAT
This sequence comes from Hydrogenophilus sp., assembly GCA_020725265.1. GTDB lineage: Bacteria > Pseudomonadota > Gammaproteobacteria > Burkholderiales > Thiobacillaceae > PFJX01. The sequence goes on from DYFK01000028.1 coordinate 21,591, forward strand.
GGTCGAGGTCTACGCCATGCTCACCCGGCAGAACCGCGAGCTACTCCAGGCCAATCTCGACCTGGACGCCAGCCGGACGCAGATCCGCCACCACAACGAATCGCTGGAGGAAACCGTGCGCGCGCGCACCGCCGAGCTCGAACGCCTGGCCGGCGACCTGCGCGCGGCGCGCGATCAGGCCGAGGCCGGCAGCCGGGCCAAAAGCCGCTTCCTGGGCACCATGAGCCATGAACTGCGCACGCCGATGAACGCCATCCTGGGTTTTTCCAGGCTGCTGCGCGACCAGGGCCTGCCGGCCGGACAGGATGAACTCGCCCGGCACATCGTCGAGGCCAGCGAGCGCCTGTTGGAACTGCTGGGCGGCATCCTCGACTACGCCCGCCTGGAAAACGGTGAGGCCGACACCGCCGTCGAGGAGGATTTCGATCCCGCCGCGCTGAGCGCGGAGGCCTGTGAACCCGGCTTCGCCGCCGCCCGCGCCAAGGGCGTCGCCACCTCGCTGACCCTGGCCGAGGATCTGCCCGCCGGCGTACGCGGCGATGCCGGCGCCCTGCGGGACATCCTGCGGCAACTGGTCGACAACGCCGCCAAGTTCACGCGCGCGGGCGCCATCTCGGCGCGGGTGTCACGCGCGGACGATGTCGATGACGGCCGCGCGCGCCTGCGTTTCGAGGTCAGCGACACCGGCATCGGCATCGATGCGGCGGCGCGCGCGCGTCTGTTCCAGCCGTTCAGTCAGGCCGACGATCGCGCCGGCCGGCAGTTCGAGGGTCTTGGCCTCGGCCTGGCGCTGGCGCGCGAGCGCGCGCGTCGGCTGGGTGGCGAGATCGGCGTCGACAGCGAACCCGGCCGCGGCAGCCGTTTCCATCTCGACATCGCCCTGCCGGTCACGCGACCGGCGGTTGCCGGCGCTGTGACCTCCACCGCGCCGAGACCATCGGCCGCCGCCACGCCGGAAGCAACACCGGGCAACCACGCCACCGGTCCGATGCCGGCCGACCTGCGCGCCGGCCTGGTCGAGCTGCACCGTTATCTGGTTGCCCTCGACACCCGCGCCGGCCCCCGGCTGGCCGAACTGGGGCCACGCCTGCGCCCATGGCTGGGCGACGCCGTCGAACGCCTGGACGAACGCATCGCCGCGTTCGATTACGATGGCGCCATCGCCCTGCTGCGCGCGGCGGCGAAGGCTTCCACGGAGAAACCCGCATGACCGATGCCGACAAGGCCACCATCCTGATCGTCGACGACCAGCCCGAGAATCTGGCCGTGCTCTCGGCCCTGCTGCAACCCCATTACCTGGTGCGCGCCGCCCGCTCCGGCGAGCAGGCCCTGCGCGCCGCCGCCAGCCAGCCGGTGCCCGACCTGATCCTGCTCGACGTGATGATGCCCGGCATGGACGGCCACGAAGTCCTGAACCGGCTGCGCGCCAGTCCGGACACCGCCGGCATCCCGGTCATCTTCGTCACCGCCCTGGCCGCCGAGGAGGACGAACAGCGCGGCTTCGACCTGGGCGCGGTCGACTACATCACCAAGCCGATCAAACCCGCCGTGGTGCTGGCGCGCGCGCGCACCCACCTGGAACTCAAGCAGGCGCGCGACCGCCTGGCCGACCAGAACGCCACCCTGGAAAAACTGGTCGCGCAACGCACCGAGGCGCTGCGCCAGGCGATGACCCGGCTGGAGGACACCCACGCGCAACTGAAGAAAACCTATTTCGGCACGCTGCGCGCGATCGGAGAACTGGCCAGCCTGCGCGGTGGCGCCATCGCCGAGCACTCCCGGCGGGTTGCCGACCTGGCGCGTCAGGTGGCGTTCAAGCTGGGCCTGAACAACGCCGAAATCCAGGACGTGTTCATCGCCGCGCTGTTGCACGACGCCGGCAAGATCGGCTTTCCGGACGGTCTTCTGGGCAAGCCGGTCAGCACCATGAATCGCGACGAACTCAGCCTCTACCGGATGCATCCCGCCGCCGGCGCCGACATCGTCGCCAAGGTCGAATCGCTCGCCGGCATCGCCGACCTGATCCGCCACCATCACGAACACTTCGACGGCAGCGGCTTTCCCGCCGGCCTGAGCGGGCTCGACATCCCGCTCGGCGCGCGCATCATCTGCGCGGTCAGCGATTACGAGGATCTGCGCGGCGGCGCGCTGACCATGCAACCGATGACCTCCAAGCAGAGTTGCGAGTATCTGATCGAGGAAGCCGGCAGCCGTTACGACCCCATGGTCATCGAGGCGCTCGAACCCATTCTGTCGGCCGAGGGCAAGTACGAGATCGAGGAAATCGCGATCAGCGTCAAGCACCTGCACGAAGGCATGGTGCTGACGCGCGACGTCCGCCATCCGCACGGATTCGTGCTGCTGTCCAAGGGCAGTGCCATGACCCGCCGGCTGATCGACCAACTGGTGGCGGTGGAACAGCAGTCCGGCGCCATCCTCAAGGTCCACGTGCATCGGGAAACACGCGAGCCGCCACCCACGGCGGCGCCCGGCCGATGAAGTCGGCGCGGCTCGATCCGGCGCGCCGGAACCGGCTCGACTGGCTGTCGCAGGCCGGTTACACGGCCTGGCGCCTGTTCGTGAAGAACGAACTGACCAACCACGCCGCCGCCACCGCTTTCTATTTCCTGCTCTCGGCGGCGCCGCTGGTGCTGCTGCTTTCCTACGCCACCCAGTACCTGGCGCGTCTGGCGGAAACCTCGGTGCCGGCGGTGATGCTGCTGGCCGCGCTGTATCAGCAGTTCCACCTCGACGAACTGTCGCGACTCGGCCTGATTCCGCAACAAGCCCAGGTCGCCGCCGGCGGCGTCGGCCTGCTCACGCTGATCCTGTCCTCGCGCGGACTGGTCAACGCCCTGCAAAGCGCTTTCCGCGTCATCTTCCCGGACGAATCGAAACGGCCGCTGGTACTCAAGTGGACGCTGCCGCTGATCATCATTCCGCTCGCGCTCGGTCTGCTCATGATCGCCGTCGCCGCGCAGGCAACGCTCAATTTCTTCGCCGGCGTCGAACTGCTTGGCGAATCCCGCGCGCTGCTGCTCAAGCTGCTCAACGCCGGACTCGCCCTGGCCACCCTGTGGGCGCTGATCTACCTGGCCCTGCGCCGACTGCCGACGCGACCACCGCCACGCCGCCCCACCCTGCTCGTCGCCACGCTGTCCACGTTCAGTCTGGCCACGCTGTTGGCGGTCTTCAACGGCCTGTTCCGGATCGAGAAATATCAGGCGATCTACGGCGCCCTCGGCGGCGTCGTCTTCATCCTGATCGGCGCCTTCGCCGCCTGCCTGGTCTTCTATTTCTGGGCGCAGTTCCTCTACGCCATCGCCAAGGTCGACGTCGCCGCGCTGGAAAAGCTGTTCCTGGCCGGAGAAGGCGTCGGCGCCAACCGCCTGGAAGCCCTGGTGTTCGCCCGGGCCAACCGCCTGCTCGCCAAGTACGGCCGCGCCTACGCGCCCGGCGACAGCCTGATCCGCGAAGGCGACGCCGACAAGGACGCCATCTTCCTGTACGCCGGCCGGGTCGGCGTCTACAAGCGCGCCGACGGAGGCGACCGCAAGCTGGCCGAAATCGGCGAAGGCAGCCTGATCGGCGAAATGGCTCACCTGCTCGACGAGCCGCGCACCGCCAGCGTGCGCGCGGAAACCGAGGTCACCGCCCTGGTCCTGCCACCCGCGCTGCTGGAGGAGCTGATGCGTTACTCCGCCCCGCTCTCGCGCCGGATCATCGGCACCCTGGCCGAACGCCTGATGCGCATGAACCGCGCCGGATGAAACCACCGTTGCCCGGGTGTTGACCGGCCCGGCCACCATCGCTATCATCGCGGCCTCTTGATTCCCCGATAGCTCAGTCGGTAGAGCAACGGACTGTTAATCCGTGTGTCCCTGGTTCGAGCCCAGGTCGGGGAGCCAGATACAGCAGCAAGAGCAAGGCCCGCCCGCAGCGGGCCTTTTTCGTTTCACGATCGCTTCATGACCACTCGACCCGCCCGCCGGATTCTTACGCCATGACCGAACCGCAAACTCCGCAACAAGACGAAAACCAGATCATCGCCGAGCGCCGCGACAAGCTCGCCGCCATCCGCGCGCGCGGCATCGCCTTCCCCAACGACTTCGCGCGCGAGGACTATGCCGGCGATCTGCACGCCCGCCATGGCGCGACCGCCAAGGAAGCGCTGGAAGCGGAACCCGTCCGCGCGCGCCTGGCCGGCCGCATGATGCTGAAACGGGTGATGGGCAAGGCCAGCTTCGCCACCTTGCAGGACATGAGCGGCCGCATCCAGATCTACGTCAGCCGCGAGGCGGTCGGCGAGGACGCCTACGACGCCTTCAAGCGCATGGACCTGGGCGACATCCTCGGTGTCGAGGGCACGCTGTTCCGCACCAAGACCGACGAGCTGACCATCCAGTGCGACAGCGTTCGCCTGCTGACCAAGGCGCTGCGGCCGCTGCCGGAGAAATTCCACGGCCTGACCGACCAGGAGCAGAAATACCGCCAGCGCTATCTGGATCTGATCACCAACGAAACCGCGCGCAACACCTTCGTGGTCCGTTCGCGGGTGATCCAGGCCATGCGCGAGTTCTTCGTGGCACGCGGCTACCTGGAAGTGGAAACGCCGATGATGCATCCCATCCCCGGCGGCGCCAACGCCAAGCCCTTCGTCACCCACCACAACGCGCTGGACATGGAGTTGTACCTGCGCATCGCGCCGGAGCTGTACCTCAAGCGGCTGGTGGTCGGCGGCCTGGAAAAGGTCTTCGAGATCAACCGCAACTTCCGCAACGAGGGCATCTCCACGCGCCACAATCCCGAATTCACCATGGTCGAGTTCTACGAGGCCTACCGGGATTACCGCTACCTGATGGATTTCACCGAGGCGATGTTCCGCGACATCGCCCTGAAGGTGCTGGGCACCACCACGGTCAGCTATCAGGGCCAGGCGATCGACCTGGGCGCGCCGTTCGCGCGCATGACCGCGCTCGACGCGGTGCGCCACTACCACCCGGACCTGCGCGACGCGCCGCTCGACGACAAGGACTTCGTGCTGGCCGAACTGCGACGCCGCAAGATCGCTTACCGGCCGAAGGATGGCCTCGGCGGCCTGCAACTGACGCTGTTCGAGGAAACCACCGAACACCTGCTGATCCAGCCCACCTTCATCATCGACTACCCGGCGGAAACCTCGCCGCTGGCGCGCCGCAACGACGCCAACCCGGAAGTCACCGACCGCTTCGAGCTGTTCATGGTCGGCCGCGAGATCGCCAACGGCTTCTCCGAGCTGAACGACCCGGAAGACCAGGAAGCGCGCTTCGACGCCCAGGTCGCCGCCAAGGAAGCCGGCGACGAGGAAGCCATGTTCAAGGACCGCGACTACATCCGCGCCCTGGAACACGGCCTGCCGCCGACCGCCGGCGAAGGCATCGGCATCGATCGCCTGGTCATGCTGCTGACCGACTCGCCGAGCATCCGCGACGTCATCCTGTTCCCGCAACTGCGCCGGGAAGACTGAGCACCGGGGCGACCCGGGGCGTCGCGTCGCCGCCCCCCCGGGCGCCGCTCAGTTCGCCGACACCGCGTCGATCCGGTCGCGCCGGATGACGATGCGGTTGTACTCGCGCGAGGCCAGTTCCACGACTTGCGGACTCAGCCGGATCACGCGGCCGCCGATGCCCTGGCCACCGACGTGCACCAGAACGCCCTTCTTTTCCTTCATGCTGGCTTCCAGCACGGCCTCGAACGGATCGCCGTCATCGGCCCGGATGCCGCTGGATACGACCAGCAACGTGGCCGCCAGCAGCGCGCCGGCGAGCCGGCTCTTGGTGATGCATCCCATGTCGTTGTCTCCTTGAGGGGGTTGAGCGGAATCCCGCGCCTCGCGACGGCCAACCAGTCGGCCGCGCGCGGCATTCTTCCACATCGAGCGGTGGTTGTTGCCCCGGCCATCGTCTCCTACCATGCGCGCACCCACATGAAGGAGCCCAGCATGAAATCGATCCTGTCATTGCTCATCGCCTGCGCGCTGGTCTTCGCTCCATCCGGCCCGTTACGAAGCGGCGCCGCCCAGGCCGCCGACCTCGATCCCCATGTCGCCGACCGGACCGCGCTGATCGCCGTGTTCCACGAAATCGAGGCCGGCATCAACGCCCAGGACATCGAGCGCATGATCGCCCAGATGGCCCCGGACGCCACCGTGACCTGGCTCAATGGCGAGGTTTCGCGAGGACACGACCAGATCCGGGACTATTACCGACGCATGGTCCAGGGACCGGAGCGCATCCTGAACCGCTACACCACCGCCGCCGAAATCGGTGCCCACGCCCGTTTCTTCGGCGACGTCGCGGTCGCCGACGGCCGCATGCGCGACCGCTTCATCCCGGTCGCGCGCGCGCCCTTCGAACTGGATTCCCGATGGACCTCGACCTCGGCCAGGATCGATGGTCAGTGGAAGGTGGTCTCGCTGCACCTGTCCGCCAACGTCTTCACCAACGACCTGATCGAGGAAGCCAAATCCGCCGCCCTGAAAACCGGCCTCGGCGGCATCCTGCTGGGCGTGCTGCTCGGTCTGCTGCTGGGGCGTAAACGCGCTTTGGTCTGAAGTGGGCGTAGGGGCGGTTTCATCTCAAGCCGCCCAGCCAAGCCAGACCAGCAGACCGAAGACCGGCGCCGACAGGCAGAGGGAATCCAGGCGGTCGAGCACGCCGCCGTGGCCGGCGATCAACCGGCCCCAGTCCTTGACGCCACGATCGCGCTTGATCGACGACAGCAGCAGGCCACCGAACACGCCGAACAGCGAAACGACCAGCGCCAGGGCGGCCGCCTGCGCGACCGTGAACGGCGTCATCCAGGCCAGACCGGCGCCCAGCGCGGTGGCGCCGGCAACGCCGCCAAGCAGACCTTCCACGGTTTTCGAAGGCGACACCGCCGGCGCCAGCGCATGGCGGCCGCAAAGCTTGCCCGCCAGATACTGGAAGACGTCACCAAGCTGGGTGACCAGCAGCAGGAACATCAACAGGTAACCGCCTCGACCGGCATGGCCGGGAATCTCCAGCGTCAGCAGCGCCGGCGCGCAGGACACGCCGAACACGCACAGGATCAGCCCCCACTGCGGCAGCGCCAGCCGCTCCGGCAGCGCCCGGGGATCGCCAGACAGCAGCAACAGCGCCGGCAGGATCAGGAAGGCGAATGCCGGAATCCAGACCAACGCGCCGAGCCCCCCGCCCCAATCTCCCACCCCGCCCAGCCCGACCAGCGCGAACTGCACCGGCACGGCGACGTGCAGACAGCTCCACCCCACCACCCGGTCGCCAGCCCGGTCCGACGGCGCTGGCAGGAACTCGCGCAGGGCCAGATAGGCGGCGACGGCGAACAACAGGACGACACCCGGACGCCCGAACCAGAATGCCAGGCCGACCAGGGCCGCGATCAGCCACCAGGCGCGGACCCGCGCCAGCACGTTGTCGATGACCGGATGCGGACGCCCCCGGGCCACGCCGATCCGGAGCGCGTATCCGGCCAGACTGCCGGTCACCAGCACGGCCAGCACGCCAGCGAGCAGGCGGAGCGCGTCCGCGTCGATGGCCGGTGGCCAGTTCATGCCTCGGCCTCGGCCACCGCCAGCGACAGGGCCGCGTCCGCCGGACGCCCGCGCCACCAGGCCGCCAGCGCCGCCACCTGGGCGGCGCCCAGGGTCACGCCCGGTCGCGCCCGACGAACCAGCGCGACAGCTTCCGCCGGCGACGCCGCCCGGCCCTCGGCGAGCAACCAGGCGGCCGCCGCCAGGGCGCCGCGACCATAACCGAGCGCGCAGCAGACCAGCACCGGCCCGGCCTGGGTGGCGCGCGCCGCCCGGATGGCGGTGACGGCGGCCTCGATGCGCGCCGGCGCGGGCGCCACCAGATCGAGCATGGGCACGCCGTGATACCAGCGTCCGCCGGTCGGGCAAGGCAATTCGGCGCAGACATCGACGATGGCCGCCAGGCCCAGCCGATCGGGATCGGCGCGCGCGGGCAGACGGCCCAGCAGCAGGCCCGGCGCGATTTCGTCGGCGATCGGCGCGGTCCGCGTCCAGAGGCGGGAATTCAGCCAGGCGGCGGCGAAATACGGTGCCAGCAACCAGACCGCGGCGGCGGCCATGCGGCCATCGGCCCGCTTCTGGAACACCGCCGGCCCGAGCCCGAAATACGCGGACGCCACCAACGCCAGCGCGGCCGCCGGCCATAGCAGCCACCAGGCCGCGCCGCCCAGGGCCAGGGCCGGCCAGGCAAGCAACCCGGCGCCGAGTGCGTAGGCCGTCGCCGGCAGGCCATGACGGGCCGCGCCCGGACGCGGCGCCGCCACCTGGTCCGGAAACAGCCAGAGACAGAACCAGCCCAGCCACAGGCCGGTGGGCACGTCGAGAAAATGATGCTGCCAGGTGGTCAGCACGGAAATCCCGATCAGCGTGAACAGGACGTGCACCGGCCCATGCCAGGCGCGCGGCAAGGCGCGGAGGTACACCACCCAGAGCAGCACCATCAGCGCGATATGCAGCGACGGCGCCTGATTGAACGGCTGGTCGAAAGTCTCCAGGCTGGCGAACAACCAGCCGAACGCGCCCTCAACCTCGCCACGCTCGAAACTGAAGCGCAACGGGAACGCCAGAAAGACCGACACGGCCAGCACTTGGGCCGCGAGCAGGCGGCGGGCATGGTTGTCCAGCCGCGCGCGGGTTTCATGCAGGAACAGGGAAATGCCGTAGAGCAGATCGATCGACCAGTACGGCACGATGGTCCAGGGCAGGAAGGGAATGTGCCGCTCCCACTCGAACACGACGACGCCGACGTCGGCGCGCTGAACGGTCATCCAGGTGGCGAAACCATAGCTGATGAAGAAAAACGGCCCCAGGAACAGCAGCCAGGCCAGTCCCCGGCGCCAGGGTCTCGGTTCGGGCCGCGCCGTCATCGTTCAGATCCGGCGCGCCAGCGACACCGTGAAGATGCCCCAATCGTCGATCCACTGTTCGATCTTCTCGAAACCCGCATCCGCGACCAGGGTGTCCAGTTCGGCCTGGCTGCGGCGCCGCATCACCCAGGGTCCGCCGTCGCGATGATTGGTCAGCGTGCGCGCGATCATCGCCAGTTGCGGATGCCAGGGCTGGCCGGTGTAGATCAGGTAACCGCCCGGCGCCAGCGCCGACGCCAGCCCGGCCAGCGATGCCGCCACCGGCGGATTGTCCGGAAACAACTCGTACAACCCCGAGACGATGGCCAGGTTGGGGCCGTGCTCCGGGTCCGCCAGCGCCGCCAGCCCGGCGCCATCGAACGCGTCGCCGGCCTCGAAGCGGGCGATGTCGGCCAGGCCGCGCTCGGCGATCAGCACGTTGCCGGCGGCGACGTTGGCCAGGCTGTTATCTCGCAACCGGATCGCGGCGGGGCGCCCGGGCAGGTCGGCCAGGGCATCGAGCACGTAACGGCCATGACCGGCGGCGATGTCGAGGATGCGCGCCGGCCGGCCGGCATCGGCCAACGCCCGCGCGGCGGCGACGATGGCCAGTCCGAGATGGCGTTTGCGCGCGCGGATGCCACGCCAGCCGATGGCATCCAGATAGCCCCGGTCGATCAGCCGGCCAACGCCGAGCGCGCCGCGCGCCTGATCACGGTAGACGTAATCGAGCATGGCGCCGGAATCGAATCCACCCGCCAGACCGAGCCGGATGCCGTCGGACAACCGCCCGAGCGTGCGCATGGCCAGGCGGGTGAAGGCGAAACCGAGGTTGGCCGGTGACCACGGCGGCAACGGTTTGCGCAGGCGCCGCGCCTCATCGTGGAAAGGGCCGGCACGGTCGGCCTCGCGCAGGCATTGTTTCGGCATCAGTTGCCCGGGCGGATGGGCGTACAGACGATCGATGAAAGCGCGCATCCTGGTGAACGCCTGTTCGCGGTCGCGCTCGCCCAGGGTGTCGTGGAAAAACCCCGGCAGCTCATGCCATTCCTTGACCTCGGCGCCCAGATCGCGAAAGAACGCGGCCTGCGGTGCCCGGCGCACCACCCAGTCGCGTTGCGAAACCAGCACCTGGGTCGGCGTCCGGATCGCCCGGGCGTCGGCCACCACCCGCGCCGATGCCTGATACAGGCCGAGCAGGACACGGGCGGAAATGTCGCGCGTGATCAGGGGATCGGTCTCGTAGGAACGGATGCGCTCCGGATCGTGGCTCAGGAACTTCGCCTTGACGTAGGAAGTGACGAAGAAATTGCCGCGCAACCGGTACCAGGCGGCCAGCGCCGGGCGCGCCAGCGGCACGTACAACTTGACCGAGAACGCCGGCGCCGTCAGCACCATGCCGCGCACCGCCGGCGCGTAATCGTGCGCCCAGGTCGCCACCAGCACCGCGCCGACGCTCTGGCCAACGACGACGATGTCGGTCATGGCGATGCCGTATACGGCGCTGATGTGACGGATGAAGCAGTCGACGTCACGCACCGACGCCGGAAATCCCGGACTGTCGCCGCGCGCGCCGGGCGACAGACCATGCCCGCGCGCGTCCCAGGCGAAGCAGGCGAAATCTTCCAGGCCGAGTTCGTCGACCACGTGCTGGAGCCGGCCGGAATGTTCATGGCCGCGATGGAACAGCACCAGTGCCCGATCCGCCGCGCCACCGCCGACGCGCGGCCAATAGCGGTAGAACAACGAAGCGCCATCATGGCTGTTGAAGCGTTTTTCGAGCGCGGCGCGCATGGTGGCTACTCCCTTGCCGGTTTTCGGTCGCCGGCGATTATCGCCAAAGCCGGCCGCTCCATGGGGTTTCTCCGGGCCGTCCATTCGTACCGGAACACCAACCGTCTGGGGATATTCCCGATACACAAGTCCTGAATTCGGGACGAAAATGCACTGGTCGACCACCTCGCGACGCCGCCATGAACCCCGCCAAACACCACTGGTTCCTTGCCCTGAGCATCCGCTGGAAGCTTCAACTCGGCTTCTTCCTGGTGACCATGATCACCACTATCTACAACCGTGTGCTGGCCTCGCGCGAGCTGACCAAGATGGAGGACATCGCGCGCGCCAGCGGCGTCAGCGAGAGCGTGCTCGAACAGATGGCGGCCAGCCATACGGCCTACATCTTCAACTCGGTCTGGGAATCCGGCATCGAGTTCGCGGTGCAATTCCTGGTCATCGGCCTGGTCGCCCAGCGTCTGGTGCGCCCGATCCGGGCCCTGGTGGCGGCCCTGGAAGCGGTCGCCAACCGGGATCTCGGCCAAGGCGTGACGCGCACCTCCCAGGACGAGATCGGCGCGCTGGAAGTCGGCTTCAACGGTGTCCGCGACACCCTCAACGAGCTCATGCGCGGCATCGACCAGGGTGTCCGGCGCATGAGCCAATCGGTCCACCAGATCGCGCGGATTTCCCATGAGACCGCCGAAATCGGCCGCAAGGAGCAAAGCCGCTCGGCCGAGGTCGACACCGCTACGCGCGAGTTGCACGCCACGTCGGAACAGGTGCGCGCGCTCGCCAACGTGCTTGCCGAACGCGCCGAAACCACGGAAAGCCAGGCCCGCGACGGCATCGGCAAGGTCGAAACCAGCGTCGCCGAATTGCGCGACACCGCCGATCTGGTCGACCGGACTGCCGGCGAAGTCCTGGCCCTGCGGCGCGAGGCCGAGACCATCCACCGGATCGCCGACAGCATCAAGGACATCGCCGGCCAGACCAACCTGCTCGCCCTCAACGCCGCCATCGAGGCCGCCCGCGCCGGCGAAGCCGGCCGCGGCTTCGCCGTGGTCGCCGACGAAGTACGCAAGCTCGCCGAGCGCACCACCCGCTCGGCCGGCGAGGTGACCGGCATCATCCGCCAGCTCGACGACAAGGTTGGCCAGGTTTCCGCGTCGATGGAAGGCGTGGTCGCCCACGTCCGCGACAGCGCGCTCGTCGCCAGCGAAACCGCGACCGTGATCGCGACCATGTCCGAGACCGCCGGCGAAACCGCGCGCACCGGCCGCGACATCTCGCGCGCCAGCGACGAACAGTTGGCGCGCTTCAGCGACCTGGCGGCAACCCTGAACAAACTGTTCCAGACACTCGGGGAGAACGCCGCCAAGGTCGACACCACCGCCGCCATCGGCGACAACCTGACCCTGGTCAGCGAACAGCTCCACCAGTTGATCGCCGGCTTCCGCTTCGAGCCCGCGCAGCCCGCTCCACCGGCGGCCGACGAGAAACGCCGCCACCCGCGCGGCATCAGTCCGATGCTGGCGCGCATCGACCAGCCCGAAGACCGCGTCGAAGCGGTGGTGATCGATGCCAGCCAGACCGGCCTGCGCCTGCGCCTGAAGGCACCACTGGCGGGAACCGATCTGGATCTCGATCTGCTGCCGCCGGCCGACGACGCCGCGCGCTATCGCGAACAATCGCCCAGCCGCCTGCGCGGACGGGTGAAATGGCAGCACCCGGTCGACGGGCAAATCCAGTGCGGCATCGAAATCGTCGCCGACGACGCCGGACGCCAGGCCCTGGAACGGGCCATCGCCTACTTCGGCCTGCCAGCCGACTACGCCAACCAATCGCCCGAGACGAGCTGAA
>DYFK01000029.1 GCA_020725265.1 Hydrogenophilus sp.
GTGGCAACGACTTGCAGACTCTCTTGGACTTCTGCGGAAGTCCGCAGAATGATGCGGTGGAGCGGGTGAAGGGAATCGAACCCTCGTATGCAGCTTGGGAAGCTGCCGTTCTACCATTGAACTACACCCGCGATGTAAACTCGCGGGCCGGAATGCTACTTGATTTCAAGGCCCTCACATAGTGATCTCCCTGTTCATCAACGGCCAGCCACGTCAGTTTCAGGCGCCGCTTTCGGTCGCGGACCTGATTGTCGCGCTCGATCTTGCCGGCAAGCGCGTCGCGATCGAGAAAAACGGTGAAATCGTGCCGCGCAGCCGTCATGGCGATACCCCGCTTGGCAATGGCGACAAGCTGGAGATCGTCGTCGCGGTCGGCGGCGGCTGACATTCCCGGCTTTCGCCACTATCTCCTTTACGCAGTGACCATGAAACCTCTTCTCATCGGCGGCAAAGCCTACGCATCCCGCTTGCTGGTCGGCACCGGCAAATACAGGGATTTCGAACAAACCCGTCAGGCCATCGTGGCTTCCGGCGCGGAGATCGTCACGGTGGCGATTCGCCGCACCAATATTGGCCAGGATCCGAACCAACCCAGTCTGCTCGACGCGCTTCCCCCTTCTGAATTCACCTACCTGCCAAACACCGCCGGCTGTTATACGGCCGACGACGCCATCCGCACATTACGGCTCGCGCGTGAGTTGCTTGACGGACATGATCTGGTCAAGCTGGAAGTACTGGGCGACCCGCAGAGTCTGTATCCGAACGTGGTGGAAACCCTGAAAGCCGCGGAAATCCTGGTCAGGGATGGCTTCAAAGTCATGGTCTACACCTCGGACGACCCGATCATCGCCAAACAGCTGGAAGACATCGGCTGCGTCGCGGTCATGCCGCTGGCCTCGCTGATCGGTTCCGGCATGGGCATCCTGAATCCATGGAATCTCCAGATCATCATCGACCGACTGAATGTTCCGGTGATCGTCGACGCCGGCGTCGGCACCGCTTCGGACGCGGCGATCGCCATGGAACTGGGCTGCGACGCGGTACTGATGAATACCGCGATCGCTGGCGCGCGGGATCCGGTACGGATGGCGTCGGCGATGAAAATGGCGGTCGAGGCAGGGCGCGAAGCCTATCTGGCCGGACGCATGCCGAAAAAGATCTATCAGGCCACGCCCTCGTCCCCAACCTCCGGCCTGATCGGTTCCTGATGCCCGACCAGGCGGATGCGGCGCCGCGACGTGCCATTCGTTCCTTTGTCCTGCGCGCGGGGCGCATGGGCAGCGGCCAGCAACGGGCGCTGGAAGATCTCGGGCCTCGTTATGTCATCGCCCATCGCTCCGCGCCGCTGGATTTCGATGAAGTGTTCGGCCGATCGGCGCCAAGGATTCTGGAGATCGGCTTTGGCATGGGAAATGCCACATCCGAAATCGCGTCGCGTCATCCCGAAATCGATTATCTCGGTGTCGAGGTCCATGCGCCCGGTGTCGGCGCGCTGCTCAAGCGGATCGGCGAACTGGGCCTCGAAAACCTGCGCATCATCCAGCACGACGCCGTCGAGGTGCTAGGCGACATGATCGCCGACGACAGTCTGGATGGCATCCACATCTTCTTTCCCGACCCCTGGCACAAGAAACGGCACCACAAACGCCGCCTGATCCAGCCCGATTTCGTCCGTCGGCTCGCCAACAAGCTCAAGCCGGGTGGCTATCTGCACCTGGCCACCGACTGGGAAGACTATGCCGAGCAGATGTTGACGGTACTCTCGGCGGAGCCCCGGCTTGTCAATACCACGCGCGGCTACGCCCCAAGACCGGACTACCGGCCGCTGACCAAATTCGAGCAACGCGGCCTGCGACTTGGCCACGCGGTCCGCGATCTGGTGTTCCGCAAACACTGACCTCCCGGCCGTTCGCTTTCCTCGCCAGTGGGAAAGCTTCGCCGCTACAATCGGGCGATTCCCTGTTCAGTAGCCCGAAAGGGCACCCCGCAGACATGAAAAGTAGCGAAATCCGCCGCCAGTTTCTCGACTATTTCGCCACCAAGGGTCACACCCCGGTCGCATCCAGCCCGCTCATTCCCGGCAACGACCCGACCCTGCTGTTCACCAATGCCGGCATGGTCCAGTTCAAGGACGTATTTCTTGGCCGTGAGAACCGCCCTTACGTTCGCGCGGTTTCCAGCCAGCGTTGCGTGCGCGCCGGTGGCAAGCACAACGACCTGGAGAACGTCGGCTATACCGCCCGCCACCATACTTTCTTCGAAATGCTGGGCAATTTCAGCTTTGGCGATTATTTCAAGCGAAACGCCATCGAATATGCCTGGGAATTCCTGACCGGCGTGCTCGCCATCCCGGCGGAAAAGCTCTGGATCACGGTCTACCAGGACGATGATGAAGCCTACGAGATCTGGGCCAACGAAATCGGCGTGCCACGCGAGCGCATCACCCGGATCGGCGACAAGGGTGGCCAGAAATACCAGTCCGACAACTTCTGGGCGATGGGAGATACCGGACCGTGCGGACCCTGCACCGAAATCTTCTTTGACCACGGCCCGGACGTAGCCGGCGGCCCTCCCGGGACACCGGAGGAAGACGGCGACCGCTACATCGAAATCTGGAACCTGGTGTTCATGCAGTACAACCGCGATGACCACGGTACGCTGCACCCCCTGCCCAAACCCTCGGTCGATACCGGCATGGGCCTGGAACGGATCTCGGCGGTCATGCAGCATGTGCACTCCAATTACGAGATCGATCTGTTCCAGGCATTGATCCGAGCCGCCGCCCGCGAGACCGGCGCCACCGATCTCGCCAGCAACTCCCTCAAGGTCATCGCCGACCATATCCGCGCCTGCGCGTTCCTGATCGTCGATGGCGTCATCCCCGGCAACGAAGGTCGCGGCTATGTCCTGCGCCGGGTCATCCGGCGGGCTATCCGGCATGGTTACAAACTTGGTTGCAAGACCCCGTTCTTCCACAAGCTGGTGGCCGATCTCGCCGCCGTGATGGGTGAAGCCTATCCGGAACTGGAGCGCGCGAGCGATCGCGTGGCCGCCGTCCTCAAGCAGGAGGAGGAACGTTTCGCCGAAACCCTGGAAAACGGCATGGGCGTACTCGAGGCCGCGATGGCGTCCGAGGACCGCATGCTGGACGGCGAAACCGTGTTCAAACTCTACGACACCTACGGTTTCCCGCTCGACCTGACCGCCGACATCGCCCGTGAACGAGGCATCACCGTCGATTTCGCCGGCTTCGAGGCTTCCATGCAACTGCAACGCGAACGCGCCCGCGCGGCCTCGCGCTTCAGCATGGGTAAAAGCCTGGAGTTCGAAGGGGACAAGACCGAATTCGTCGGCTACGAGCAACTCGAACAGGAAGGCCGTGTCATCGCCCTCTACAAGGAAGGCAGCCCGGTCGCGGAAATCGCCGCCGGCGACGAGGCGGTCATCGTCCTCGACCGTACGCCGTTCTACGCGGAATCCGGAGGCCAATGCGGCGACATCGGCGAACTCGGCAACCCCCATGGCAGCTTCTCCGTCGAGGACACCCAGAAAATCCAGCCCGACGTCTTCGGCCATCGTGGCCGACTGCGCGCTGGCCGGCTCGCTCTCGGTGAAACCGTGCGGGCGCGGGTCGATCATGAAGCCCGTCAGCGCGCCGCCTACAACCATTCCGCCACCCACCTGCTGCACGCGGCGCTCCGTCTGGTGCTGGGCAGCCACGTCACGCAGAAAGGCTCGCTGGTCAACGCCGAACGCACCCGCTTCGATTTCTCGCACCCGCAACCGGTTACCGCCGGGGAAATCGAGCGCATCGAGGAGCTGGTCAACGCCGAAATCCGCCGCAACCACCGGGTCGAAACCCGCCTGATGAAGCACGGGGAAGCCATCAAGGCCGGCGCCATGGCGCTGTTTGGCGAAAAATACGGTGACGAGGTCCGCGTGGTCGGCATGGGCGGGTTTTCCACCGAACTGTGCGGCGGCACCCACGTCGGCCGCACCGGCGATATCGGCCTGTTCAAGATCGTCGCCGAAGGCGGGGTCGCCGCCGGCATCCGCCGCGTCGAGGCGGTCACCGGTCCGGCCGCCCTGGCGGTCACGCAGGAACAGGAACGCGCCCTGCGCGAAATCGCGGACCGTCTCAAGGCGCAACCGAATGAAGTCGCCGCCCGCATCCAGCAGATGCAAGATCAGGCCCGGGCGCTCGAAAAGGAACTCGCCCGCTACAAATCGAAACTCGCGGGCAGCCAGAGCGAGGACCTCATCGCCCAGGCCCGGGACATCAACGGCATCCGGACATTGGCCGCCCGGATCGACAATGCCGACGCTAAAGCCCTGCGGGAATTGACCGATAAACTGCGCGACCGGCTCGGCTCCTGCGCCCTGGTTCTGGGGAGCGCTGGCGCCGACGGCAAGGTTGCGTTGATCGCGGCCGTTTCGGCCGACACGACCGGACGCGTCAAGGCAGGCGAACTGGTCAACTTCGTGGCCGGCCAGGTCGGCGGCAAGGGCGGCGGCAAACCGGACATGGCGCAGGCCGGAGGCAACGATCCGGACAAGCTGGACAGTGCGCTCGCCAGCGTGGCCGACTGGATTCGCGCGAAAACCAACTGATCGAGGACCATGCCATGTTCGGTTTCTTCAAGCGCAAGAAACGCGACGACGATCCACTGAGCGATCTGAAAACCGTCTCGCGCTGGATGCAGGATCTGCCGACGGGCGACATCTACACCGCCCAGGAACAGGTCGTGCAAAGCCTGATCCAGTTCAATCATGGCGGCCACGCCATGTCCAAGGACCGGCTGAACGTGCTCATGCACCTGGACGAACAGGCGCGCGACATGCAGTTTTCCCTGTGCGCGCAATATCTGCGCAATCCACGCATGTCCAAGGTCATCGAGTCCCGGCTTTGGACCGCGATCCATGCCTTCTACTGGGAAATCACGCGTGGCTATCATGCCTTCCTCATGGATTTCGTCTCCAACCCCGGAGGCAATCGCATCCAGCCGATGATCCCGAACATCACCGCGCGCGCCATCCGCGGTTTCGCCGACATCTTCAAATGGCGCTACTTCCGCTACGAGAAGGTCGAGGAAAAACTCTGGATGCGCATGCACAACCTGTATCGCATCGCCGAGTTCGAGGCTTTTCAGGACAGTCGGCTCAAGCTCTACCCGGGTGACACCCGGCAATCCACCTGCGCCGAGGAATATATCCAGGCCCTGCTGTTGTCGCCGCTGGGCGCCGGCAGCCTGGCTCCGCGCCAGATCGAAATGGTCGACCATTGGCTGGACAACTGGTCCGATCTGTCGCGCCTCGACGGCGAATTCGATGCCGGCCGCCACACTTTCTACGTCGATGCCGCCAAGGGCCAGGGCCTGCGTCGCGTGCGACCCGACGATACGCCGGAACCCGGCTACCGTTACCTGGACTGCACGCGGCTTCGCGAACACATCGAACAGACCGAACGCGCGCTGAAATCCGGCGCGCCGCCCGCCACGCTCGGTCTCGGCGAGGAATTCCGCCTGCCCGACGGCTACGACCTGCTCGGCCACGTCGCCAACGAATGGTCGACCAACCACGAACGCGAGCGCCGGGGCAGCCCGCGCGCGCCCGCCGAAGGCCGCTGCGAGGTCGTTCGCGACATCGGCAACATCACCCAGCGCCTGCTCGCCGAGAAGGAAGCCGCCACCGGTGGAACCGGCGGGCACCATCTGAGCCCCGAGGAGATCCTCGACATCAAACTCTATGGTTTCGTCACCGAACGCACCAAATCGTCGATCTCCCAGCGTTTTCTCGGGCAGCGCGACATCGGCTCCGAACACTGGCCGATGCATGACCGCAGCGAGAGTGGCCTGGGCATCGTGCTGCGTGGCGAGGACAGCGAGTGGATCAAGGTCGGCAAATTGCTGGCGATCCGTCTCGATCCGGCCCAGCCCTGGCTGGTCGGCGTCATCCGCCGGATCACCCGGCTGCAGGACGACGAGCGCAAGATCGGCGTGCAACTGATCGACGCCGCGCCGGAGTTGATCCGGCTCGAGCAAGGTGAATCGGGCGCACCGCTGGCGTATGTCGTCGATGACAATCTGCACGATAGCAACCAGCCCCCCAATCTGGGCCTGGTGTTCCCGAATGCAGCCGACGGCAACCTGATCATTCTCGAAAGCGCCCGTTACGCCTATGGCCGCGAGTACCGCGTGGCCGAGATCGATGGCGCGCGCCTGATACGGCTGGACAACGTGCGTGACAAGGGGGACGGCTGGATCATGTCGACCTTCACCTCGATCGGTTGATGACAACCGCGCCGGAACGACGGCCGCCATCGAGCCCCGCCCCCCGGCCCCACCCGAAGGAGGGAGACCATCCGTGAGACCCGATGCGAAACCAGCCCTGTTGATCGTTGACGACGATCCGCTGATCACCGACACCCTGCATTTCGTGTTGTCCAACGACTTCGAGGTGCATGTCGCCGAAACCCGCCAACAGGTGAAAAGCCTGCTCACCCAGCTTGACGCGACGCCGCCGCTGGCCTTGGTCGATCTCGGCCTGCCGCCCAGCCAGCACAAGCCGGACGAAGGTTTCGCGCTGATTTCCGACCTGCTCAATCACGACAAGGCCATCCGCATCCTGGTGCTGTCCGGCCAGAACGACGACGCCAACGCCCGTCACGCCCGCGCCTTGGGCGCCATCGATTTCATCGGTAAACCGGCGGAACCGGAACGCATCAAGCATGCCCTGCTCGACGCCTTGCGCTTCAATCCCGAAGCTGCCGCGCCGGCGGGCGTCGCCGGTACCCAGGAGTCGGGGGGCATCGTCGGTTGCAGTCATGCCGTCGACCGCCTGCGCAACCAGATCCGGCTCTATGCCGACGCGCCCTTCCCGGTCCTGATCGAGGGCGAATCCGGCAGCGGCAAGGAGCTGGTCGCGAAAAGCCTGCATCAGTGGTCCAAGCGCGGCGGCAAACCCTATCTGGCCCTGAATTGCGCGGCGATATCGCCGACCCTGGTCGAGCCCACCCTGTTCGGCTACGCCAGGGGCGCCTTCACCGGCGCGGACAAGGCCCATGCCGGCTATTTCGAGGATGCCCGCGAGGGCACGCTGTTTCTCGACGAGATCGGCGAGTTGCCGCTCGAACTCCAGGCAAAGCTGCTGCGCGTGCTCGAAAACGGCGAATTCCAGCGCGTCGGCGAAACCGCCAGCCGGTTTTCCAACGCCCGCATCGTCGCCGCCACCAATCGCGATCTGCGCAAGGAAGTCCGCGAGGGCCGGTTCCGCGGCGATCTCTACCATCGCCTGTCGGTATTTCCGGTGCATGTGCCGCCGTTGCGCGAACAGAACGAGGACAAACTCGCCCTGCTCGACCATTTCCGGGCCCATTTCGCCCGCGAAATCGGCGCCGCGCCGTTCGTGTTCTCGCCGGACGCGCAACGCCTGTGGGAGGAGTACCACTTTCCCGGCAATGTCCGCGAGCTGCGCAATATCGTCATCCGCCTGACCACCAAGCATGCCGGCCGGGTCGTCGGCGCGCGCGAACTGGAGGACGAGTTCGACCTCGACGTGGTCGCGCCCGGCAGCCTGCCGCTTCCCACCGACGCCCAGAGCCTGCTCGAATACGCCAAATTCCACCTGCGCGGCATCGGCAACTTCAATCTCGACCAAGTCATCAAGCAGTGGGAGAAAAGCTATGTCGAGGCCGCGCTGGGCATGACCCACGGCAACCTGTCGCAGGCGGCCAAGATCCTCGGCGTCAACCGCACCACGCTGTACAGCCGCATGCAGACCTACCAGAACGACTGACCCGGCGGCCGAGCGATGGCCCATTTCACCGAACCTCCGAAGCTGGGCGAATGGCTGGCCACGCAAGGCCTGATCAGCCACGACCAGCTGCGCATCGCGCTGATGGAACAAACCGCCAGCGGCCTGCCGCTCGGCCGGCAGTTGATCGACCTCGGTTTCATTTCCGATACCGTCCTGCGCGACGTGCTCGCCCGCAACGCCGGCGAGGCCAGCATCGACCTGGCCCAGGCGATCGCCGATCCGGAAGCCATCGCCCTGACGCCGGAGCATCTCGCCCGCCGCCACCACATCCTGCCGCTCGCGGTCGATCACGACAGCCATACCCTGACCGTGGCGGTGCCTGACCTGTTCAATCTGGTCGCCCTCGATCAACTGCGCGCCCACCTGGAAGGGCGCTTCGAGATCCGCCCGGCGCTGGCGGCGGAAGCCCAGATCCTCGAACACCTGGACAAGTTCTACGGCTTCGACCTGTCGGTCGACGGCATCCTGCGCGAGATCGAAACCGGTGAGGTCGACTGGAGCAGTCTGCAACTCGGCGCCGAGTTCACCCAGCCGATCGTGCGCCTGGTCAACGCACTGCTCGCCGAGGCGGTCAAGCGCGGCGCCTCGGACGTGCATTTCGAGCCGGAAGCGGCCTTCCTGCGCGTGCGCTACCGGATCGACGGCGTGCTCGAACCCATGCGCAGCCTGCATCGCAAGTACTGGCCGGCGATCGCCGTCCGGCTCAAGGTCATCTCCGGACTCAACATCGCCGAATCGCGGGCGCCGCAGGATGGCCGGTTGTCGCTGACCCTGTACGGGCGGGGCATCGATTTCCGCGTATCCAGTCTGCCGACCCTGCATGGCGAGAACATCGTGCTGCGCGTGCTCGATCGGGAAAAATCGATCATCCCGCTCGATCGCATGGGTCTGGCCGAAAGCACGCTCAACCGTCTACTTGGTGCCATCGCCCAGCCGGAAGGGCTGGTCATCGTCACCGGCCCGACCGGCTCCGGCAAGACCACCACGCTTTACTCCCTGCTCGCGCATCTGAACCGGGAAGAGGTCAACATCATGACCCTGGAGGATCCGGTCGAATATCCGCACACGCTGATCCGTCAGACCTCGCTGACCGAACTGTCGAAAATCGATTTCGCCGGCGGCGTGCGCGCCATCCTGCGTCAGGATCCGGATATCGTCCTGGTCGGAGAAATCCGCGACCGCGAGGCCGCCGAAATGGCCTTCCGCGCCGCCATGACCGGCCACCTGGTGTTCACCACCCTGCACACCCATTCCGCGCTCGGCGTGTTTCCCCGACTGATCGACATGGGCATCCGGCCCGCCATCCTGAGCGGCAACGTGCTGGCGGTGGTCGCCCAGCGCCTGGTGCGCCGGCTCTGCCCGCACTGCAAGGAAGCCTACCCACCCGACGATGCCGAGCGGCAATTGCTTGGCGAACCGGCGCCGGACCGGCTTTACCGGGCGCGCGGCTGTGCCCAATGCGCGTTCAAGGGCTATCGGGGCCGTCTGCCGCTGATGGAGCTGCTGCTCATGGACGACGGGCTCGATGAGGCCGTGCTGCGCGGCGCGACCCCGCGCGAACTGGCCGCGCTCGCCAGCGAGCGCGGCTGGCGCGGGCTGGCGGAAGATGGTTTCGACCGGGTCCGCGAAGGCGCCACCTCGTTGGCCGAGATCGGCCGGGTCGTCAATCTGGGCCGACGCTGATGCCCAGCTTCCGCTATCTCGCCGCCGATTCGTCCGGACGCCGGCTCAAGGGGCGACTCAGCGCGATCAACGATATCGATCTCGACCTGCGCCTGCGCCGGATGGGCCTGACCCTGATCCGAGCGCGCGCCGTCGCCGACCACGGCCTGTTGCCCGGCTGGCGCGCCAGCCGACGGGATCTGATCGGTTTCTGTTTCCACATGCAGCAGATCGCGCGCGCCAACGCGCCACTGCTGGAGGGCCTGAGGGATCTCATCGCGGGCACCGAGCACTCCCGGTTTCGCGATCTGCTCAGCCTGATCGCGGACGACATGGAGGGCGGAAAACTGCTGTCGGAGGCCCTGGCCAATCATCCAGGCGCGTTCGACCGGGTCTTCATCGCCCTGGTCCAGGCCGCCGAGCGCAGTGACCGGATGGAAACCGTATTCGCCCGACTGGAGGCGCGTCTCAAGCAACAGGACGAACTGAGCGCGGAATTCGGCCGCCTGCTGATCTACCCCAGCCTGGCCGGCATGGCGGTGCTGGCCGCCACCGGTGTCCTGCTGTTCTATCTGACTCCGCGCCTGGCCGCGCTGGTGCACGGCCTGCAACTGCCGATGCCGACGACCACGCGCGCGCTGATCGCCGTGTCCGATTTCAGCCGGGACACCCTGCCCTGGCTGGCGGTACTCGCCATCGGTGCCGGCATCGCCATCTGGCTTGGTTTGCGCCGCTCCTCCCGCCTGGCGGACTGGCTGGACGGCTTCTGGCTGACCCTGCCCAGCCTCGGCCCGGCCCTGCGCAAGCGCATGCTGGCGCGTGTCTCCGGCCTGCTCGCGCTCCTGCTGCAATCCGGCGTCGGCCTGCTCGAGGCCCTGCAGGCCTGCGCGGACAGCGCCGGTAACCGGGTGGTGCGCCGGAAACTCCTCACCGCCGGCCAGCAGATCGCGGCCGGCGAAAGCGTCGCCAGCAGCCTGCGCGGGCAGGCGTTGTTCCCTCCCCTGGCTCTGCGCATGGTGCATACCGGCGAGCGCAACGGCGCTCTGGCCGAGGCGCTGGAAAATGTCGCCTGGGTGTTCGAACGCGATTCGCGCGACGCCATCGCCCGAGCGATCAAGCTGATGGAACCGGCGCTGGCCGCCCTGCTCGGCCTGTTGCTGGCCCTGCTGCTGCTGTCGGTATTCCTGCCGGTCTACCAGATCATCGGCGAGTTGCCGCTGTGAGCCGGAGATGAAGCTCAACGCCCGCGTGCTCCTCTACATCTCCGCGGTCGGCGCCAGTTGCGCGATCTATCGCAACGGCTCGATCGAGGACGTGCGCGCCTGGGCACCGGACGAGGAAGGCTGGGAAAGCTTCAACGAAGTGCTCTTGCGCCATCCCGGCAAACCGGTGGCGATCGCGGTCGACACCGTCGACGAAATCTACCGCCGCGAGGCGCTGCCCCGCGCGCATGGCGGCGACCGCCGTGAGATGACCGGCCGGCGCGCCCGCCAGGTGATCCACCATTCTCCCTACCGGGCCGCGCTGCGCATCGACAGCCGTGCGCCGACACCGGATCAGGACCGCTACCTGATCATGGGTCTGACCAATCCGGAAATCCTCCGACCCTGGCTCGACATCTGCCATGTGCGCGGCACCCATCTGGCCGGTATCTGGCTGCTGCCGGCCCTGTCCTCGGCGCTGGCGAGCCGCCTGCGGCTGGGTCGAGGCCGCCTGCTGCTGGTGTCCGAACAGACCGGCGGACTGCGCCTGACCTATCTGGAAAACGGCACGCCGCGGTTCTCCAGACTGGCGCCCGTGGATGGCAGCCAGTATGACAACCCGCTCGAACACTACGCCGAGGAAATCGAACGCACCCGCCAGGCGCTGGTCGGGCAGCGTCTGCTGACGCGGGCCGAGCCGGTCCGCACCATCCTGGTCGACCCGCTCAACACGCTCTCCGAGCTGCATGCCCTGTTGCCGGAATCCGCCGGCTTCCAATGCGAGAGCATCGCGCGCGCGCGCCTGCTGGAGACCCTGAGGCTGCCGCCGTCGCTGCTCGCGGAAACCGCCGACGCGATCTACCTGCGACTGCTCTCCGACGCCCCGGCCGGCGCCAATCTGATGACACCGGAACAGCACGCGCTCACCCGAAGCTACTGGCTGCGGCGTGGCTTGCGTTTCACCGCCGCCGCCTGGCTGGGCATTTCGACCCTGACATCGGCCGTGCTGGCGTTGGACGCCCTGCGCCTGGACCGGATCGCCGAACAGCATCGGCACACCGCCCAGACGCTGCGCGCCCAGGAAGCCTCGCTGCTGGCGCCGGAGGGCGGCCCCGAGGCATTGGCCGGGCGCCTGCGCGCGGTCTCCGACTGGCAACGGGTGGCCGCCCTGGAACGTGACCCGGTCGAGGCGATCGCGCTGGCGCGAGCCAGCGCGATCGCCTCCGGTCTCCGCCTCGACCGGATCGATTGGCGGACGTCCGAACCCGGCCCACGACTCGAACTGGAGGGAGCGCTGCCCGGCTTCGAAGGCGATTATCCGGGAGCGCATCGACGCGTGGATGCCTTCGCGCGCGCGCTGGGCAAAGCCCTGGCGCAGCCGGCTCGGGTGACCGAGTGGCCACTCGACCCCCGGACCGATCAGATTCTGGAAGGCGAATTCGGCCAGAGCCGGGTGAGCGCCAGGTTCCGGGTCGAAACCGGTATCGCGCCATGAACCGCGCCCAGCGATTTCCACGCCTGGCCGCGTTGTTGCGTCGGCCATCGCTGCTGCTGGCGGGCGCGTTGCTGGTGGGCTCGGCACTGTTCGAATTCAGTCTTTCCGCCAGGATCGACAGCGAATACGCGCTGATTCGCGCGCGCGCCGCCGCCACCGCCGCCGCGCGCGCGTTGCGCGAGGCCCCCGCCCGTCTGGCCCAGGCACGGCATCAGGAAACCCAGTACCGCCAAATCCAGGCGAGCGGTTTTCTGGCCGGCGAGGATCGCGCGGGCTGGATCAGCGCCCTGGCCGATCTGCGTCAACGACTCGCCCTCGACAACCTGGCCTGGCGGCTGCATCCCGGCATGGTCAGCGAGCTGGCGCCCCCCTTGCGCGTCACCGTCATGGAGATCGGTTTCGTCAGCCATGACGCGGACACGCTCGCGCGCGTACTCGCCGATTTGCGCGCGAACGCGCCTGGCCGCTTCACGGTTACCCACTGCGCGCTGGCGCCAGAGCCAACCGCGGGCGGTGGCGACCGGGTAGATTGCCGGCTGATCTGGTGGACCGCCGAAGCCGCCACGAGCGACCAGGTCACACCATGACCCCGCCACGCGTCTCCGGTTTCACCTTGGTCGAACTGGCCATCGTCCTGTTCGTGGTCACCTTGTTGCTTGGTGGCGTGTTGACACCGCTCGGCCAGCAGATCGCCGAACGTCAGAATCGCGACAGCCTGCGCGCGCTCGACAACGCCCGCACCGCGCTGGTCGGTTACGCGCTTGGGCGGCGCGGCCTCGACCAGGCCGGTCCACTGCCTTGCCCGGACCTGCGCGTGGCGATGCCCGGCGGCACAGCCAACGATGGCATCGAAGACCGGAACGCCGACGGCCGCTGCCTGGCGAACCATGGCAACCTGCCCTGGCTGACGCTCGGTCTCGCCGAAACTGATGCCTGGGGCAACCGGCTCGGCTACGCCGTGGCGGCGGAGTGGGCGGCCGCCACGAGGCCCCCGCCGGCCGGCCGCCACGAAGGTCCGACCATCTGCCCCGATACCGCCTGCGCCCGACCGATGCCCGCCGCCGCCGTGATTCTTTCGCACGGTCGCAACGGCCTGGGCGCGACCAATGCCGCCGGCGGCGTCAACGCCCCCCCGATTTCGGATGATGAACGCCGCAATGCCGCCGGCGGGCCGACATTCATCCAGCGGCCACCTCGCGCCGCCGACCGCGCCGGCGGCGAATTCGACGACCTGCTGTTGCCGATCTCGCCGGACTGGCTACGCGGCAGGCTGTGCGACCCGGCCTCGCTGTGCTGACCCTGTTCGCGCCCAGGCCCTACCACTGCACCACGTGAACATGGCTGAGCGTGCGGCCCAGGAAACGCTCGCCGATGGTCTGGAAGCGCAAGGG
Organism: Hydrogenophilus sp.; assembly: GCA_020725265.1. Classification (GTDB taxonomy): domain Bacteria; phylum Pseudomonadota; class Gammaproteobacteria; order Burkholderiales; family Thiobacillaceae; genus PFJX01. Next base: position 13,566 of record DYFK01000029.1, read on the forward strand.
CACGTCGGTGACCCAGAAGTGATATTCCGGTGGCGCGCGTTCCGGGTTGTGCAGACTCAGGTCGGTGAGCAGCGCGGCGGCCTGTTCCGCCATCGCCTCGGCGGAATCGACCAGCGCGACGTCCGGCCCGACCTCCTCGCGCAGCAAGGGTTTGAGCAGCGGATAGTGGGTGCAGCCAAGCACCAGACTGTCGACCCGCTCGGCAAGCACCGGTTTCAGGTACTCCCGCGCGGTCAGCCGGGTGACCGGATGGTCGAGCCAGCCCTCCTCCACCAGCGGCACCAGCAGCGCGCAAGCCTGCGAGGTCAGACGCGCGTCCGGCTCGATGTTGTGGATGGCGCGCGCGTAGGCATTGCTATTGATCGTGGTCGGCGTGCCGATGACACCGATGCGCCGGCCACGACTGGCGGCGAGGGCCGCCAGGGCGCCGGCCTCGATGACGTCGAGCACCGGCGTCGGCGACAGGTCGCGCACCACCTGGGCGGCCACCGCCGCCATGGTGTTGCAGGCGATGATCAGTAGCTTGACCCGTTTTTCCAGCAGGAATTCGGCGATCTGCGTGGTGTAGTGGGCGATGGTCTGCACCGACTTGACGCCATAGGGCACGCGCGCGGTATCGCCGAAATAATGGATCGATTCGAACGGCAGCCGCTCCATCAGCGCGCGCACCACGGTGAGCCCGCCGACGCCGGAGTCGAACACGCCGATGGGACTGCGGGGATCGGGAACGAAGGACGATGACATGGCGGCGGATTCCGGGATCACGATGACGGACGTTGGCGGGAAAGCGCCCATTGTAGATGCTCGCGGACCAGCGCCGAGGGATGATCGGCGCGCGCCAGCAGCGCCGCCGCGATGGCCGGATCGGGCGGCGCGTTGCCGAGCGCGACGGCCAGGTTTCGCAACCAGCGCTCGTGGCCGATCCGGCGGATCGGTGAGCCTTCCATTCGGCTCAGGAAGGTCGTCTCGTCCCAGGCGAACAATTCCAGCAGGGTAGCCCGTTCGAGTCCGCGCCGGGGCAGGAAATCCGGCATGGCGGGCGTGCGCGCGAATCGGTTCCAGGGGCAGACCAGCTGGCAATCGTCGCAGCCGTAGATCCGGTTGCCGATCAGCGGCCGCAGCGCTTCCGGAATCGCGCCGGCATGCTCGATGGTCAGGTAGGAAATGCATCGACGCGCGTCCAGCCGGTAGGGCGCCAGGATGGCGCCGGTCGGACATGCGTCCAGACAGGCCCGACAGGTGCCGCAATGGCTCTCGACCGGCGGATCCGGCGCAAACGGCAGGTCGACCAGCAGTTCCCCAAGGAAGAACCAGGACCCGCCCCGGTCCAGCAACAGCGTATGTTTGCCGCGCCACCCCAGACCCGCCAGACTGGCCAGCGCGACTTCCATGACCGGCGCGCTGTCGGCGCAGGCGCGGAACGCGCAGCCACCCACCGCGGCCGCCAGCCGCTCGCCCAGGCGCTGCAGTCGGGCGCGCATCGGCTTGTGATAGTCGCGGTCGAGCGCGTAGCGGGACACGTAGGCGCGCGCCGGCTCAGCCAGATTCCCGCGCGCCGCGTCGGCGTCCGGCGTGTAATCGAGACGGGCGACGAGGACACTGGCGGTACCTGGCACCAGGGTCGCCGGGCGCGCGCGGGTGACGCCGTGCCTGGCCATATAATCCATGCCACCGTGGTACCCCGCCGCCAGCCAGTCCAGCAGCCCTTGCTCCGCGTCGGCCAGATCGACCGGCGCGAAGGCGAGTCCGGAAAAGCCGAGTTCCCGCGCCCATGAGCGCACGCTCGGCTTGATTGCTTCCAGATCGGCGGTGGCACGGCTTTCCATCGCGAGGATGATAGCTTGACCGACACCATCGACCTCCATCTGGCCGACGAGGCCGCCACCCTCGCCTTCGGCGCCCGCCTGGCGCGCGCGCTGACGCCGGGCCTGCGCATCTGGCTGCAAGGCGATCTGGGCGCGGGGAAAACCACACTCGCGCGTGGACTGTTGCGGGAACTGGGTTACCTTGACCGGGTCAAGAGCCCGACCTATACATTGGTTGAACTTTATGCGTTATCGAGGTTTAATCTCTATCACTTTGATTTGTATCGTTTTGCTGATCCGGATGAATGGGAAGACGCGGGGTTCCGCGAATACTTCAATCCCGCCAGTGTCTGTCTGGTGGAATGGCCGGAAAAGGCGGATGGCCGCCTGCCCGCGCCCGATCTCCGGATCTGTCTCGATATCGGCGAGCACGGGCGTTCACTCCGTATCACCGGCCTGACGGAGGCGGGCAGAACATGCATGACGCGTTTGCAATCCGGTACCCCCGGAATCTGATCCGCTTCCTCACGGCCGCGCTGCTGCTTCTCGTCCTGTTTTCGCTGACGACGCCGCCGGTTTCCGCGGCCAGCGTCACCGCCACCCGGCTCTGGCCATCCCCCGATTACAGCCGGGTCACGCTGGAAATGGACGCCCCCCCCACGTTTACCCAGTTCATGCTCAAGGACCCCGCGCGACTGGTCATCGATCTGGAAGGTGTCGAGCCGGAAGGGCAACTGGCCGAAATCGCCGGCAAGGTCACCGCCCAGGACAAATTCATCGCCGGCATCCGGATCGGCCGTAATCGCCCCGGCGTCACCCGCCTGGTCGTCGACCTGAAAACCGAAATCCGGCCACAGATTTTCACGCTCAAGCCAATGGGCGATTACGGTCACCGGTTGGTACTCGACCTCTATCCCGCCGCGCTCGACAGCATCGAAACCCAGGTCGAGACCGCGATCGCGCAGGCCGAGCGCGACACCGCACCAGCCAGGGTCGAGGCCGTGACCGCGGAGCCCGACAGATCGACGACACAGGCCGCGCGCCCGGCCCAGGTCGCGGCACGCGCGCCGGCGCCCGCGCCGAAGCAGGATTACAAGCGTCTGATCACCATCGCCATCGACGCCGGCCACGGCGGCGAGGATCCCGGCGCGATCGGCGCGAAGGGCTCGCGCGAGAAGGACATCACGCTATCCATCGCGCGCCGTCTGAAGGGGTTGATCGACAAGCAGGAAAACATGCGCGCGCACCTGACCCGGGATGGTGACTACTTCGTGCCCCTGCATGAGCGCGTCAACAAGGCGCGCGCGGTGCAGGCCGACCTGTTCGTGTCGGTTCACGCCGACGCCTTCATCAAGCCGCACGCGCGCGGCTCCTCGGTGTTCGCGCTGTCCGAGAAGGGTGCCACCTCGGCCGCCGCCCGCTGGCTGGCCAAGAAGGAAAACGACGCCGACCTGATCGGCGGCGTCAACCTCGCCACCGCCAAGAGTGAACACGTCAAGCTGGCTCTGCTGGACATGTCCCAGGAAGCGCAGATCCGCGACAGCATGATCGTTGGCAAGGCGGTTCTGGATGAACTCGGCGGCATCAACCAGTTGCACAAGCGTTATGTCGAACAGGCCGGCTTCGCCGTGCTGAAAGCGCCCGACATCCCTTCGATCCTGATCGAGACCGCGTTCATCTCGAATCCCGAGGAGGAAAAGCGCCTGAACGACGAGGCCTATCAGGACAAGATGGCCGCCGCCATCGTCAACGGCATCAAGCGCTACTTCGACCGCAATCCGCCGCTGGCGCGCAACAAGGTCGCCCAGAACTTCTGAGGCATCGACCCGAGGCCACGCTCAACCCGTGGCGCGCTGACTTTCCGGCAGGGTGACGTTCAGTTCCAGCACGTCGTAATCACCGTGCTTTTCGAGCTGGACCTTGATCATGTCGCGATCGATATGGATGTACTTGGCGATCACCTCCAGCAATTCCTCCTGGAGCGCCGGCAAGTAATCGGGCGCCGCCGCGCCGCGGCCGGCCCGCTCATGCGCGAGGATGATCTGCAGGCGTTCCTTGGCGACCGCGGCGGTTTTCTTGTTGTCGCCGCGCAGATAGTCGAGCAGGTTGTCGATGAGGGACATCAGCGGCCTCCGAACAGTCGTTTGAACAGGCCCACCTTCTCGGCGTTCAGGAAGCGCATCGGCACGTCCTCGCCCATGAAGCGGGCAACGACGTCCTTGTAGGCTTCGGCGACGTCGCTCTTGTCGAGGTGGATGGCCGGCGTGCCGGCATTGGATGCCTGCAATACCGATTCCGATTCGGGGATCACGCCGATCAGCGGGATGCGCAGGATTTCCTGGATGTCATCGACCGACAGCATTTCCCCGGCCGATACCCGGCCCGGGTTGTAACGAGTCACCAACAGATGTTCCTTGACCGGCTCCAGCCCCTCCACCGCGCGCTTCGACTTGGCCGCCAGGATGCCAAGGATGCGATCGGAATCGCGCACCGAGGAAACCTCCGGATTGGTCACCACCAGCGCCTCGTCGGCGAAATACATGGCGGTGAAGGCGCCGTGCTCGATGCCGGCGGGCGAATCGCAGACGATGTAGTCGAAGCTTTCCTTGAGCTCATTCAGGATCTTCTCGACGCCCTCCAGCGACAACGCGTCCTTGTCTCGGGTTTGCGAGGCCGGCAGCACGTACAGGTTGTCGCAATGCTTGTCCTTGATCAACGCGCGCGACAACGCGGCGTCGCCATTGATGACGTTGATGATGTCGAACACCACGCGCCGTTCGCAGCCCATGATGAGATCGAGATTGCGCAGCCCGACGTCGAAATCGATGACGACCGTCTTGTTGCCGCGCAAGGCCAGGCCACTGGAAAAGCTGGCGCTGGTGGTGGTCTTGCCCACCCCCCCCTTGCCGGAGGTGACTACGATGACTTTTGCCACGAGCATCTTCCTGACAAATGAAAAAATTCTACACGCGGACGCGACACCGGCCGTGCCGGCATCCGCCGCGCCCTCAGGCGCGCATCGGCGCCAGCGGTTTCAGCACCATGCGCTCGCCGTCGAGATAGGCCTGGGCCGGTTTGCCACGCGCCTCATCGGGGATGCCGTTCTCGAACACCTGGAAATAGCCGGCGATGGTGACCAGTTCCGCCTCCATGCACTGCGCGAAAATGCGCGCCGACCGGTTGCCGCGCGCGCCCGCCAGCGCCCGACCGCGCAATGGCGCGTAAACGTGGATGTCGCCATCCGCGATCAGCTCGGCGCCCGGATTGACGACCGCGAGCACGACCAGATCGGCGCCTTCGGCATAGATGCGCTGACCGGTGCGCACCGGCTTGTCGATGATCAGACTGGTCCGCGCTGGCTCCGCGATGCCGGTGGGTTCAACCGGGTCGGCCCAGCTCGCGGGTGGGATCGACGGCTCGGCTCCATCCCCGGGCAGGCCATCGAGTACGGGCGGTGGCGTGTGATCCGTTGGCGCCGCCGGCGCTCCCGGGGATTGGCCGTCATCCGGCGCATCAGCCGCTGGCGCCGTCCCGGCCCTGGGCGCCGGACGCGGTGGCGTATCCGGAAACAGCCCGAGCCCCGCCGCGACCGCGGCGGCGCGTTGCTCCGGCGTTCCCCCCAGAGCCCCGGCCGGGCACATGCCCTGTTCGCGCAACAAACCGATCAGCGTGGAGAAATCCACCGTCCGTCCGGATTCCGCGAGGCCGGACAATCCGATCACCACGGGCGCGTCACTGAGCAGGCCGGGGTTCTGACGGACGCGTTTTTCCAGCTGGACCCTGAGCAGCTCCGGATCGTCGGTGACGATGTGCAACACGAACAGAGGGAGATTGGCGTTCTTGAGCTTGAACGCCGGTTCTTCACGTGGCATGGAATCGAATGACGGATTGATCGACGCGCCGCCCGAATCGGCGCGGCGGGTGATTATACGCCCCGGCGTGGAGGGTCGGCGCGTCGCGATCCGTCAGACTCAAAGATCACCGTTGGCGCCGGCGACCATGATTTCTTCCATCTTGTCGCGAATATCCTTGGCGCCCCTGGACAGTTCGGAAGTGATGCCCATCTGGCCCTCGTAGCCCGCCACCCAGTCCATGTTCCAGTCCAGCATCATGAGCCAGATATTCTTGTCGGCATCTTCCATGATCGCGATCCGGCAGGGCAGGAAGACCAGGAATTCCGGGCTGATGCGCAACAGATCGCGGCCGACCTTGATGTCGCAGAAACTGTGCACCTCGATGCGCGGCGCCTCCATGTCGCCGAGCACGGCCTGGAAATCCTTGTACATCAGGTTGGAGCCGACGTATTTGAAGTTGAGCTGGTTGGCGCGCAGCATCATCGACTCCAGCACGTCATCGAAGCTCAATCCCGGCTTTGCCTTGATCTTGTGGGCAAACCAGTTCATCGCGTCCGGCATCGACATGCGGAAGACGTTGGTCATGATCGGCATCATCATCTGCATCATCTGCCGCTTGGTTTCCTGAGGGATCCCCTGGCGCACCGTATAGGGCCTGGTCGGCGCCGGTTGCAGCGTGCCGATCAGGGGAATCGGCATGCCCGCGAAGGGCAGGTTCGGAAGCGCTGGAATCGGCAGGGTTGGCACGGCCGGAATCGGCAGCAATTGCATGTATGGGTTGGGACTTCCCGGCGGCGTGATCAGGAAGGCCTGTTGACCGCGAGCCAGCGTGGCGACGGCAAGCAGGGTGAACAGCAAGGCTAGGCGGGCTACGGATGTCATGTTGGTCTCCTGTTTTTCTGGCGGCTCCAGCCGCGTTTCACGTCGTCACGGCATTGACGACGCACGCTAGGGTAGTCGAAGCAACCAATCGGGCCAACCAGATCGAGCCGAAGCCCCTGATCCGGATCAATCTTGGCACGCTCCGCAAAAAAAACGGGCGGCCGAGGCCGCCCAGAATGATCGCTTGGCCCTCCGAGGGGAAGGGTTGCCGCTTTGCCGGTTCCACCGAAGCGGAAGCCGGCAACGTGCTCCATGCGCCGCGTGGCGGCGACTCAGAACTTGTACGCCAGACTGACCGTGATCACGTGCACCCGGTAGTCGGGCACTTCCTCGTTGAGGGTGATGACGTTGGCCAGTTGCGTGACCGGCGCATCCTCCAGGGCAAAGTCCTTCGCCTTGTAACGCTCGGTCAGGTAGCCGACCTTGATGGTCTTGTCCTTGGACAGCGCGTACTTGCCCCAGATGCTGAAGCTGTTCAGCCGTGTGGTCAGGTCCGGCAGGGCGGTCGGCGCGGTATTGGCATTGCCGGTACAGAGATTGCCAACTTCGCAACCGACGTCGATCTTGCCCTTGGTACGGCTGTGCAGGAGGTCGACGCCGATGTCGAACTTGCTGTCGACGATCTCCTTGCGCAGACCGAGACCGATGGTGTCGCCGGAGTTGCGATGCTTCGCCCACCACTGGTTGGCCGGATCCGTCGCGAAATCCTGACGCGCGCCGGTAGTGGTGGTACCGGTCACGCGGCCATTGTCCTGATCCGATTTCATCCGGTCATGCGAGTAGAACGCGGTCAGGGTCAGCGACGGCGAGGCCATGTAGGCCGCGTCGAGCGTGTAGTTGTCGATCGTGCTTTCGGTCAGACCCAGGTCGGACTTCTTGTAATCGTCCTTCTGGTAGTTGACGCTGAAGCCGACGGTCAACGCCTGGTTGGGGGTCGCGGTCAGGCCCAGCGCGATCCGGTCCCGGATGCGATCGGCCATGTACAGCTTGCGCAGGTCAGGATGGTTCGACCATGGCCCCCAGCACTCCTGGCCGGACGGCGTCGTGCCCGTGCAGGTCGTGCCGTCGTAGTAACCCGGCACGTAACTGCCGACCAGCGGATGATTGTAGTGATACTCGGAGCCATCCCGATCGGCGCGCGACAGCCGGATGTTGCCGGAAACCATGTCGTTGAACTGGGAACGCAGCCCGAGCTTGATCGTGGTCTCGTCATTCTCCTCGCGCTCGGACAGGGTCCGCTCGACCTTGGAATGCTCGAGCCCGGCGGTCAGGTCGGTCCTGGCGGCGAGCTTGTAGCCCATGTCCCCCTTGAGCGATTGCTCCTTGGCGCTGTAGGGCTCGTTGTAACGGTACCGGTTGGTGATGCCGTTGGTGGACTGGTTCATCGAGTCGCCGCCGATGTAGTTGTACAGATCATGCGGCGTCTTGTTGTTCCGGTCGTCATACCGGTAGGCCACGTTCCAGTACAGCGCGGTACTCGGCCGGCCGTTCACGCGGAGATTGAATACCGTCGTGTCGATACGGCCGTCCAGGGAACTGCGCGGCAGCGGATCGGCGGCGGTCAGGCCGGAAATGTTGGTGTACGGCAGGAAACTCGCGTTCTGGGTCATCCGTCCCAGGGCCAGGTCGCCCATCACCCGCAAACCGTCGCTGATGTTGTAACCGCCCGAGGCGGTGATCTGGTGGAACTTGTTGTCCGGCGGCAGCGCCAGGCGGCCTTCGTTCGGATAGCCCACCGGCATACCGGCCCAAGCTCCGTTGGTGTACGGGTTCTGCCAGCTCAGCGAGCTGTAATTGTCGTTGAACATCGACAGGTAATAGCCGAGTTGGAACTGCTTCTGGCGATCGCCATAGGACAGCACCGCCTCGACCTGATCGGTCTCGTAGTTGACCGGCTCCGGCACCACCACCGAGCGCGGGTTGCCGCCGCTGTTGCCGAATATCGCGCCGATGGTGCGGGTGCCTTCCTTCTTCTCGTGCTTGTAGCTGGTCTTGAACTCCCAGCCACCCGGCAGGGTCTTGCCGAAGCCGAGGGTGATGGCCTTGCGGTCATGCTCGATGTCGACGTCGCGCATCGCGGCCAGGATCTGCGCCTCGCCGACGCCGGTGGAGTTCGCGCCCGGCACCCAGCCCGGCGGCAGGGTCAGACGCTCGCCACCGGCGCCATCGAAGATGGTCTGGGCGCTGTCGCTGCGATTCATCGGCAGCTGGTCGTATTCGAACCAGACCTTGTAGTTGCCCTGATCGCCGACCTCGGCGCGCACGTTGCGCGATTTCAAGCCGAGATCGGTGGCTTTCAGGTCCATGTAGTTGGCGGTGCCGGCGCTGTTGGGGTCGCGCTTGCTCATCTCGACGTTGAGCACGCCGAACACGCCTTCGTCGGTCATGCCGGTGTTTTGGCCGAAGCGGAAGGAATCGTCACTCTGGTGGCCGAGGCCGATTTCGGCGGTGCCGTGGACGGCGCCATCCGCCCCCCCTTCCATCTCCTCGGCGTGGGCGGCCATCGGCGCCAGCCAGGCGGCCGCGACGGCCACCGCCAGGGCGCGCCTGGCCCAACGGGGCTGCGCGGTTTGCGTACGAATCGTGGTTTTCATGGCTGTTCTCCTTATTCCGTCGCTTAGCGGGTGAACCGCGGGCCAGAAGGATGGTTGCTGCCGTGGATCTGCGAGTGGCAATTGATGCAACCCTTCGCCCGAACCTGTTGCGCGCTGATGTAGTTGGTGCCGCTATACACGCCGCTGGGGTGCTGGTTGTGCGAGTGGCACTGTTGGCACAGCCAGGGGTTGCGCATCTTCAGCAGGGTGCCGTGGATGGAGCCGTGCGGATCGTGGCAGTTGACGCAGTTGTCGCGAACCGGCGCGTGCTCCCACAGGAACGGACCGCGCTTCTCGGCGTGACAGGTCCAGCAGGTCTCGTTGATCGTCGGCTTGATCAGGTTCTTGACACCATTGCCACCGTGCGGGTTATGGCAGCTGCTGCACGCCATCTTGCCGGATTTGACCGGATGCGCGGACGGCTTGAGCATGTCGATGCGCCGGTCCTTGTGGCACTCGTAGCACACCTCGGGCTGCGTCTTCTTGTCCATGACCTTGTCCTTGGCGGTGTGCAAGGTATGACAGGACACGCAGGAGACGTTCTGGTTGTCGTGGGTGCTGCCGCGCCAGGCGATGTGCGGCCTGCTCTCGTGGCAGTTCAGACACCTGGCGTTCTGTTCCTTGGCCGCGACCTTGGATTTGGCGCCGAAGACGACATCGGGAGACATGCGGCGCGCGTCCTTGCCCTCGCCGACCCGCTTCTTCATGTGATCCTCGCTCTCGCCGTGACAGCTCTGGCAGGACGGCGTGCGGCCATCGGCGGCGACCGCGTGCTTGGTATGCTGGATGGCCAGGATATGTTCACCGTACTTGTCGGTCATGTCGTGACAGGTCGTGCACTTGCCGTCACCACGCATGACCAGATCGTCCTTGCCCAGCTTGAATTGCCCGACCTTGAGATCACTGGCCTGCGCGAACGGCGCGGCGATCACGCCGCAAGCCAGCACAAGCCCGGATATCCAGCGGGACACTCGCCGCCTCGTCTCGCCGGCGAAATCCACTCGTTCATTCACGGTCATTCTCTTCTCCTTGTTCATCATTCCGGCCATCCTGTCCGGATGGGATTGCCCACTTTCATTACCAACGGATAGAGGCAATATCCGCCTTTATTCCATGTCCAAAGCATGTGGTACGTCCGTCCCGCCGTATTGATGCATTCGCATCAATTACCGGCGACATCAGGAACTTTTCTTCATATCAACTGGAACCGATGCGCCACCGCCACGGCTTCATGCCGGGAGTGCACGTCCAGCTTGGCCAGCATGCGCTGGATGTGGTTGCGCACCGTGGTCGCGCTGATGTGCAAACGCTCGGCGATGACTTCGATGGCCAGGCCGTTCGCCAGCAAACGCAGGACATCGCGCTCGCGTCCGGTCAATTGCGAAACCCCGGCTCGTTCGCGATCCACGTGCGCCGACACCTCTTCAATCGGGGAAACGGAATCCGCTTCCTCGCAGTTGAAGAAATCCGCCGCGCCCGTACCCCGGCCGCGGCGCAGCACATGCACCACCGTCCAGTTCGCCTTGCCCGGCGAGGGCATCAGCATGGTGCCCACGCACAACTGGATGCGTTTGCCATCGGGCTGGGTGATGCGCATCGGCAGCAGCGAGGGCGGCGGCCCACCCTGGGCGAGGTCGCCCAGTACGCAATCACGCGTGCACAGCGGCCGTCCCTGCGGATCGACCCCCTTGAGCACCTCATGGCAACGATGACCCACGGCCGCGCTGGCCTGGATGCCGGTGATCGCCTCGCAAGCGGGGTTCCAGAACAACACCTCCCGGTTCATGCCGATGGCGAACACGCCATCGGATGAACGCAACATCAGGCTTGGCAAGCTCGACAAGCGCCTCTCCTTTCCAGCGTCGGCTCAGGAGAAGGCATCGGCCATGATGTTCCTGAACCAGCCGATCTGGTATTCGGCTTCGAGCTTGC
>DYFK01000030.1:0-2899 GCA_020725265.1 Hydrogenophilus sp.
CAACTTCAATCTGGCACCGACGACCGCATCGGGGTAGGGGAGTCCATGTCATTAGGTCAGGGGCGCTGCGCGGCTTCATCGCGCAGCGTCCCCTGCACCGCAGGGTTAGAACTCTGGTTCATTGAGTTGTGATTGCCAAACATTCCGGTACGCCTTTCATGATGAAGAAGCCCTTGGTTCCTGTGGTTCGGAGAGTGTCTGCAAGAGCTTCTTTCGTAGAGTTTGCATCGAGCCACGCCAAGACAGACTTTGCAACAAAGGCACGGAGCTTGGCGTAACGCTCCACCGGCGGAACCGGCTCTGTAAAGTTGAGTAGTAGATGTAGCTCGGGCAATTCAGCGGGAGAGACTAATTGCTCGGCACGGCAGCGAACGTGACACCGATATTCTGTTGGGCGGGCTTCGGTGCCAAGGTCTTTCAGGTAGATGCCGACGTTTATGTAGAAGCGGTCGCTCCACTGTGACTTCTGAATGTTCATGACCTGAATGATTCGGTCTTGATCCCGGAGCCAAGTGGAGCCGGCCTTTCGGAACCCACGAGACTTCATGTCGGGTGCCAGTTGGTCAGCAAATTCAGTGGTGAGCGGGCTCCGCGCCATAGGAGTTCTAACGCCGCAAATCACCGGCGTCAAAAAGCAGAGCGAGGAGCAAGCGCCGATTTTTGACGTCCGAGTGCATTTGCCTTGTTAGCTTTCTTTATTAAATTCATATACCTTGTCTCCAAGAGTTATGATTGTGTGAACGCCAGTATTTATCAGTTCCATTCCCAAGTTGCCCGGCAGGTTCACGCCCTCGGGAATGAAAGAAATATATGTGTCGATGCCACCATAGAGGCATATTTTTAAAAGCAACAACCCAGACAAGTCTCTCTCGGTAAACTGATAATAAAAAACCTCATTATTTGAGCCGTATTTTTTGACATTCTTTAATTCCAGTTCAGTTTTATCTCTTATGAATTGGTTGAAGTTGCGAGCATTGATGTCTTCTTTGTGAAAATAGCCTGGAATGATTTTCAATTCACCGATAAACCGTTTTCCAAAGTGGTGGTGGTAGATCCCATAGGAAATGTGTTCATAGCAACTCAAAAGCCGCTTGTAGTCTGGAGTACCCCAAATCACCTCAATGAAATCATTATTTTTCGTTTTTACAGTGTAGTGTTGTTTTTTCAGAAAAACTTTTTCAAGTAATCTATTCGAGCTTCTTCTGATAGCTCTGTCTACTTTTCCAAATTTGTGCTGGTAGCCGACTGAATTGTTACCGAGAACCCCTGCGGTGCTGACCATTAGAAATTCATCGTCTTTTGATTTTTTGGAATTATGAATGTCACACGAAGGGACGGTTATGAGATTTTCGCGGAAATGTTGGCCATTAACATCTTTGCTTTCAGGAAACAGACATTTAGGGGGGACATGCTCCCTTGATGTTGATGCTGCATCGCACATGTAACATGTTTCAGTCATGTCGTTCTTTTTCGAAAGCTAACATTCGCGTTGAGGCGCGGGTGCCGCGAAGTGGCACACGCCGCGCTCGAACGCGGTGTTAGCTGCATTACTCTTTCTGAGAGCCACGATAGTAGACCTTGCCTGATTCAATAAACGATTTAGCCTCATCCCATGCCTTAATGTTTGACTTCTTGGGTGCTTTAAAGTCGATGCCCATATAGTGGGTCATGCCACCGCAATCTGGGCACTTGTAAATACGAGCTTCATCGAATGTTTGTTTTTCTTTCTTCTGACCATGTTGTTGTTCCGTAGTCATATAGCGATTCAACGCCGCGCTAAACTGTGGGCGTTTGAAACTCTTTCTGCACACAAAGCATGCGTACTGATGTGGAATGCCTCGGTTCTTCATTGCAGCTAACAGTCGATTGAACAGACTTGCATATCCGTGCCCACGGATTCTGTTTAGCACGCCAGATTCTCCCCGTCCGCTTGCGCGTGCGTTCTTATATTGGCCCGTATCTTCGCGCGATTCGCCGGACAAAAACACTCCCCCGGGGATTTGCGGGGCGGGGTTTCGTTGATTCCGTTCCGGTGGCTTGGCGATCCGGTTGCGGTTCGGGTTGGGCGCGCGCAAGAAAAAACCCCGCCCGGCCGGGGCCGGTGCGGGGTTGGAGCGGGGGTTACCTTATGCCGCCGGGTGGGCGGCGTGGCGGGGCTCAGGTGCCGATCTTGCCGCCGTCGTTCTTGGTGATGACGATGGTGGCGGAACGCGGGCGCTGGCCGGCGCCGTAGCCGGCGTTGCTGGGCCACTTGCTTTCGTACTTGGTCGGGTCGCCCACATCGCTCATCTTGGTGTTTTCACCCGGATGCTGGATGTTGACGAACAGGGTCTTGCCGTCCGGGCTTTCGCACACGCCGGTGATCTCGCAGCCCTTGGGGCCGACCAGGAAGCGCTTGAGGGTGTCGGCGGTGGGCTTGGCGCCCAGGTAGGTGGTGACGCCGGTGCCGGCCACGGTGACCGGGCCGCCGTCGCCGACCTGGCCGGGGGTGCCGGCCAGCATCATGCTGTTGGTCAGGTCGGTGTAGGCGCCGTCATCGGTCTGGATCCAGCAGATCTTGGTGGCGTAGGAGAACCACAGGCCGTCCGGGCTGGACAGGTCCTGGTCGGCGGTGAGGCCGGACAGGTTGATGGACGGGTGCGAGGTGGATTCGGCGCCGAACAGGTAGACGTCCCAGGTGAAGGCGGTGGCGGCGGGTTCGCTGCCGGTTTCCTTCAGGCGGATGATGTGGCCGTGGACGTTGCCGGTGTTGACCGTGGTGGTGCCCTTGACGTCGCTGTAGACGCGCGGGTTGGCGGCGTCCGGGGCGACCTGGCTGCCGGTCGGGTTGAGGCGGCGGTTGGAGTTGTTGGTCAGCGTGAAGTAGACCTCGCCGTTGACCGGGTTGACCGCGCTCCAT
>DYFK01000030.1:2999-23781 GCA_020725265.1 Hydrogenophilus sp.
ATGTATCCGCCACGGGCGTCGTCACCCTGGTAGACGGCCAGCGGCTTGCCCGAGGTGGGCACCGAGAAGGCGGCGGATTCGTGCGCGAAGCGGCCGAGCGCGGTGCGCTTGCGGGCGCGGCGGGTCTTGTCGTACGGGTCGACCTCGACCTGGTAGCCGACGTTGTTGAGTTCGTTGCGGTAGTCACCGGTGCCGTCGGCGGGCTGGCTGGCGTCCACGCTGATGTCCCAGCGGCGGTATTTGTCCTCGCTGCCACCGGTTTCCCAGCCGTGGCGGCTGCCGGCGCCCTGCGAGCGGCCGTTGCGGTTGAGCGAGGTGACGCTCTTGTCGTTGCCGCGCGCGGCGTTGTCGTTGGCGTTGCGGGTGTAGTAGCCGGCCCAGTTTTCCTCGCCGGTCAGCAGCGTGCCCCAGGGCGTGCGGCCGGTGCCGCAGTTGTTGAGGGTGCCGCGCGTGGTCAGGGCGCTGGGGTCGAACTTGGTCTTGAGCAGGGCGTGGCCGCGCGCGGGGCCGTGGATGTCGACCACGGTGTTCTGGTGGATGCGGTAGTTGAACGGCGAGTTCTGCACGTAGGCCCACTTGCCGCTGTTCTTCTTGACCTCGAACACGGTGATGCCGTGGATGGCCATTTCCTTGTCGACTTCGCTGGCCGGGCGCGGCAGCGTGGTGGTGCCGCCGGTGGCGTGCAGGAAGTAGGAGGAGCGGGTTTCGTCGGTGGTCGCCTCGTGGTTCATGGCGATCAGGGCGCGGTCGTTGCTGTTGGCGTCGGGGGTGCCGGCGGCGGACAGGCCGAAGTAGTCCATGCCGTCGTGGTGGTCGCCGAAGCGGTTTTCGTAGTCGGTGTCGGTACCGTCGTTCTTGTAGGCGGGCGTGGTCGCGGTGAGCGGATCGCCAAGGGCGTTGATCACCGAGAAGCTGTAGCCTTCCGGCACGACGACGGCGTCGGCGGTGCTCTTGGACACGCTCTTGAAGCCGAGCAGCTTGCTGCTGGGGCTGTCGCTACCGCCGCTGTTGCAGCCGGCCAGCGCGGACAGCGAGACGCCGCCGAACAGGGCCATGGCGCCGGAGCCGGCGCTGACGCCCAGGAAGTCGCGGCGGCTCAGACGGGCGGCCAGGATCGAATCGAAGGAGGGGTTGGCGGAATCGTTGTGGCCGACGTCATCCGCGTCGAGGCGGCGACCGGGCGGCAGGGTGCGATCGTTCATGGGGTGTGGTCCTTGTCGGTGGGGAAAAAAGGCCGACCTCCGCGACGCGGAGCCCGACGGCCGGGCGATGGTAGAAAGCCATCGTTGCGCCGATGTGACCGCGCCGTTACCGCCACGTGACGGAGCTCGGTCACGCTTCCGTCATCGAAGCTGGCCATACTGTCCGGCTCGCCGCGCCATGCCGACGGCGTCCGCGCCGGTGCCGCCACGTGGCAACCCACGTGGCTACAATAGCCGGCGCCGTTTCACCTTCTGGAAAGTCCCGACATGCGTCATGCCCCCTCCCGCGCCATGCGCGGTTTCTCGCTGCTGGAACTGATGATCGTCGTCGTCATCCTCGGCATCCTCGCCGCCCTGGTGGTGCCCAAGATCATGGACCGGCCGGACGAGGCCCGGCAGGTGGCCGCCAAGCAGGACATCGCCGCCATCCAGCAGGCGCTCAAGCTGTACCGGCTCGACAACTTCCGTTACCCGAGCACCGAACAGGGCCTGGCCGCGCTGGTGCAAAAGCCGACCATCGAGCCGCTGCCGGCGAACTGGAAGGGCGGCGGTTACCTGGACAAGCTGCCCAAGGATCCCTGGGGCAATCCCTATCAATTTCTGAATCCCGGCGTGCATGCCGAGATCGACGTGTTCAGTTACGGCGCCGACGGCGAGCCGGGTGGCGAGGGCGCGGATGCCGATATCGGCTCCTGGCAGCAGTAAGCGCCGGGCGCGCGGTTTCACGCTGGTCGAGATGCTGGCGCTGCTGGTGGTGATCGGTGTTGTCGTCGCCACGCTCCAGCTCAACCTGTTCAAGGACGATGCCCGCCGCCTGCGCGACGAGGCCGAGCGTCTGGCGGCGCTGATCACCGCGCTGCGCGACGAGGCGGTGACCGGTGGCCAGCCGCTGGCGCTGGTGCTCGACGAGGACCGCTACCGGTTCGCCCGGCGCGAGACCGGCACCGGCTGGCGGGAACTGGCCGGCGATGACGTCTTCGGTCCGCGCGCGCTGGCGCACGGCGTGCGCGTGGTCGAACTGCGCGTGGACGGCGAGCCGATGCCGCCGGGCGCGCGCCTGATGTTCTCGCCATCCGGCGTCGACGCGCCGTTCTCGGCGCTGTTCCGGCTGGGCGACGCCTTCGCCCGGGTCGACGCCGACGCGGTCGGCAGGGTCACCGTGGCCGATGCCGGCCTGGACCGGCTGGCGCCGGCGCGGCCATGAACGCGCGCGGATTCACGCTGATCGAGATGCTGGTGGCGCTGGCCATCCTGGCGGTCGCCCTGGCCGCCACCCAGCGCGCGCTGGCGGTGGCCATCGACAACGCCAGCGAACTCAAGCTGCGCCTGTTCGCCGGCTGGGTGGCGGAAAACCGGCTGGCCGAGCTGCGCGCCGCCGGCCAGCCGCCGGCGGTCGGCGAGCGGAGCGGCGAGGCCGAGCAGGCCGGCCTGCGCTTCCGCTGGACCGAGCAGGTCAGCCAGACCTTCAACCAGGATTTCCGCCGGGTCGAAATCCGGGTGCTGCCGGTCGGCGGCGACGACCACGCCAAGGCCACCCTGGTCGGTTACCTGACCACGCAAGCCGATGCGCGCTGAACGCGGCTTCACGCTGATCGAAATCCTGGTGGCGCTGGCCATCTTCGGCCTGCTCGGCATGGCCGCCTATTCCGGGCTGGACGCCACCCTGAAAACGCGCGCGCGGCTGGACGCGGAAACCCGGCAGTGGCGCGACGTCGCCCTGTTCTGGACCCGGCTGGGCCGCGATCTGGCCGCCGCCGTCGACCTGACGGCGCGGCCGGATGGCGGCGCCGTCCGGCCCGGCCTGCTCGGCGAGGCGGTGCCGATCGGCGCCGACGCCGGCAATCTGGAACTGACCCGTCTGGGCGAGGGCGACGAATCCGGCATCGGCGCCGCGCTGGCCGACGATCAGCCGCGCGAGGCCGCCTTCCTCGCCCGCCGGGCGGCGCCGGCGCGGGTCGGCTACCGGCTGCGCGACGGCCGCGTCGAATGGCTGCGCTGGCCGTCGCCGGACAACGCGCCGCGCAGCCAGCCGGAAGTGCACGTGCTGCTGGAAGGCATCGCCGCGCTCGATTTCTCCTATCTGGACACCGACGGTTCCTGGTCGGCGCGCTGGCCGATGCGGGAGAACCAGACGCGGCCGCGCGCGGTGCGCGTGGAACTGCGTCTGGAAAACGGACAACGCATGAGTCGCCTGTATGCGCCGTGAACGTGGCATCGCCCTGATCACCGTGGTGCTGGTGGTGGCGCTGACCAGCACGGCGGCGGCCTTCGTCGCCTGGCGCCAGCAGGTCTGGACCCGGCAGGTCGAGAACCTGCGCGACGCCGCCCAGGCCGAGGCGGTGACCCGCGCCGCGATCGACTGGGCCGGCCTGATCCTGGCCGAGGATCGGCGCGACAACACCGTCGACCATATCGGCGAGGACTGGGCCAAGCCGGTGACCGTGCCGGTCGAATACGGCGAGGCGTCCGGCCAGTTGAGCGATCCGCAGGGCCGCTTCAACCTCAACAATCTGGTGCGCGGCGGCAGCGCCGATCCGCTTCAGGTCGAGGCGTTCCGGCGCCTGCTCGGTTTCCTCGGCCTCGACCCCGGCCTCGCCGACGCGGTGGTCGACTGGATCGACCCGGACGATCTGCCGACCGGCCAGAACGGCGCCGAAGCGGCTTATTATCTCGGCCTCGCCGGCGACGGCGGCCAGGCGGTCCCCGCCAACCGGCCGCTCGCCGACGTCGCCGAACTGGCGCGGGTACGCGGTTTCGACGCCGCCGCGCTGGCCCGGCTGGCACCCTACGTCGCCGCCTTGCCGGGCACGACCACGGTTAACATCAACACCGCCGCCGCCGAAGTGGTCGCCGCGCTGATTCCCGGCATGAGCCTGGACGACGCGCGCGCGGCCCTGGCCCGGCGCGGCGACAAGGGCTTCCGGGATCTGACGGAATTTCGCAACGGAATAGGCAACCTCCATGCCGGCAACATGCAAAACGCCCACTTCGGCGTGGCCACCCAGTACTTCCTGGCGCGCATCGAAACCCGCTTCGGCCGGGTCCGGCAACACCATCTGGCCCTGCTCTGGCGGGCGCCGAACGCGCGGCCGGCCGTGCTCTGGCTGAAAACCCTGTGACCGCGCCCGCCCCCGGAATGCCATGAAAGCCACAAGCAAACGATTGTTCCTGCTGGTCGAGCCGAGCGACCACGAATCCGGCCACGAATCCGGTCGCGACCTTGCGGCCGCCGACGCGCCGATCGCCTGGCTCGATCCGGACAGCGGCGCGCGCGGCGCCGGGCCGCTGGCGACGCTGCCGGCCGCGCGCGAACTCTGGCTGGCGCTGCCGAGCGCGCGCGTGCTGCTGACCGAAGTGGCGTTGTCCCGCCGGGCCCTGCGCCGGCTCGGCGGCGCCCTCGCCAATGCCCTGGAAGACCAGCTCATGGCCGATCCCGCCCAGGTGCACGCGGTGATCGCCGACGGCACCGGCGCCAGCGACGGCCACACCCCGGTCGCCGCCGTCGATCGGGCCTGGTTGCGCGCGCTGCTGGAGCGATATGCCGGGCTCGGCCTGCACCCGGCCGGCGCGCTGCCGGCCTGTCTGCTGACGCGGCGGCCGGACGACGCCTGGGCGGTGACCTGGACGACGGCCGGCGGCGACGCGCGCACCGGCGCCAACGCCGGCTTCGGCCTGGATGCCGACGGCGACGCGACCACGCCGCCGGCCGCCCTGCGCCTGGCGCTGGCCGATGCCCGTCGGCGCGGCAATCCGCCGGCGCGCGTGGTCGTCGACGCCGGCGCCGAAGCTTTCGACGCCGAAGCCTGGACGGCCGCGCTCGACCTGCCGGTGACGGCGGAGACGCTGGCGATCGACCCGGCCGTGCCCACCCTCAACCTGTTGCGCGGCGATTTCGCGCCGCGCGGCGCCGGCGCCGCGCGCCTGCGCGGGCTCGCCCACTACCGCCTGGCCGCCGGCCTGGCGGCGGTGGCGCTGGCCGCGCACGTCGGCGCCAGCGTGCTCGACTGGGCGCGCCTGAGCGCCGAGCGCAAGCAGTTGCGCGCGGACATGACGCAAACCTTCAGACAGGTGTTCCCACAGGCCGCCGTGGTCGACCCGGTGTTGCAGATGCGCCGCCAGCTCGCCGACCTGCGGCGCACCCGCGGCCTGCCCGACGCCGGCGATTTCCTGCCGATGCTGGCCGCCGCCGGCTTGGTCGACGGCATCGCCAGCCAGCTCGATTACGAGAACGGCCGCCTGAGCTGGCGGCTCGGCGCGGCCGGCGCCGAACTCGGCGACACCCTGGAACGCACCCGCCTGACCCTGGCCGAACAGGGCTACCGGCTGCGCGTCGAAAGCGACCCGCAAGCCGGCGTCACCCTCATCCTGGAACGCGCCACGCCATGATCGAAACCCTGCTGGAACACTGGCGCCGGATCGGCGCGCGCGAACGCCGCCTGATCGGCATCGGCCTGGCGGTATTGCTGCCGGCGACCCTCTATTTGTATGTCTGGCAGCCGCTGACGGCCGAGCGCGCGGCGCTGACCCGGACCAACGAGCGCCTGCGCGTGGAACTGGCCGGTCTGCGCGCCGACGCCGCCGAAGCCGAGCGTCTGCGCTCGCTCGGCGCCATCGGCGCCGGCGGTTCGCCGCGCGCCGCCGCCGAGAGCGCGGCCAGCCGCTTCCGCCTGGACGGCCGCATGCGGGTCGAAGCCGCGCCCGGCAGCGCCGGCGTCACGGTGAATTTCGAGAACGTGCCGTTCGATGCCTGGCTGCGCTGGGTCGGCGAACTGGCGGCGCAAGGCGTCAACGTCGCCGCCAGCCGGGTCGAGGCGCTGCCGGTGGCCGGCCAGGTACGGGCCAGCGCGACCCTGACGCAGGCGGGCACGCCATGACCGCGCTCGCCGCCGCCGGCCAGTTCGGCAACCGCCTCGCCACCGGCCCGCGCCGGTTCGGCCGTTTCCTGCGCGCGCGCTGGCGCCTGCTGCTGGCCGGGCTGTGCGCCTACCTGCTGTTCCTGATCGTGCTGTTGCCGGCCGCCTGGCTGGCCTGGGCGATGGAGCGTCACGGCGGCGGCCGGCTGCTTGCCGCCGGCGCCACCGGCACCCTCTGGCACGGCGAGTTGCGCGGCCTGGTCTGGCGCGACGGCGACAACGCCGCCCAGCTCGGCCGCCTGAGCTGGCGCTTGCGGCCGGCGGAACTGGCGCGCGGCCGGCTCGGTTTCGAGATCGCCCTGGGCGGGCCGACCCGCGACGGCGGCGGCGACGGGCTCGCCGGCCGACTCGGCATCGGCTTCGGCGGCATCCACGTGGAACGCCTGTCCGGACGCCTGCCGGCGGCGCTGATCGGCCATTTCGACCAGGCCATCGCGCTGCTGCGCCCGGGCGGCGAAGTGGAACTCGACGTCCGCGACTTCGCCTTCGGCCGCGCCGGCGTCGCCGGTGCCGTCGAGGCCCGCTGGCTGGACGCGCGCAGTCCGCTGGTCAACGGCCGCATGGGCGACTACCAGTTGCGGGTGACCGCCACCGCCGACGGCCAGGGCGCGGTGTTCGCGCTGTCGACCCAGCGCGGGCCGGTGCATCTGGCCGGCCACGGCGACTGGCAGCCGGGCCGGCCCGGCAATTTCACCGCGCTGTTCCGGCTGCCGGACACGCCGGATTACGCCCAGGTCCGCAACCTGCTCGGCCCGCGCGGCGCGGATGGCATGCATACCCTGCGAATGAACTGGTGACCCCGATGAAATCCGCCGCCCCTGCCCGCCCGCCCCTGCCCGCCCGCCTGGCCACCGCGCTCGCCCTGCTGTTGCTGGCCTGGACCCTGGCCTGGTGGACCTGGGCGCTGCTGGCGCCGACTCCGGACGGCCGCGGCGCCGTGGTCGGCGCGCCGGCGCTGATGGGCAAGGTGCTGGCCGAACGGGTCGCCGACCGCCATCTGTTCGGCCGCGCCGCCGAGGCCACCGCGCCCGGCGCCGAGGTGTTCGCGCGGGCGCCGGCCAATCTGGAGCTGCGCGGCCTGTACGCGCCGCGCGACGGCCGCGGCGGTTTCGCCATCATCGCGGTTGACGGCCAGAGCCTGCCGGCGCTGACCGGCCAGACGTTCGCGCCGGGCATGACGCTGGAACGGGTGCATGCCGACCACGTCCTGATCCGGCGCGGCGCGGCCCTGGAAAAACTCCTGTTCGCCGGCGCCCTGGACGGCCCCGACGCCGCCCGCGCCCAGGCTGGCGCCAGCGGCGGCCTGACCGTGCATCGGCTCGGCGACGGCCAGTACGGCCTGTCGCGCTCGGAACTCTCGGCGCTGCTCGGCGATCCCGCGCGCATGACCGAACTCGGCCGCTTCGCGCCGCATCCCCAGGGTGGCGTGGTGCTCGAACAAAGCCCGCCCGCCAGCCTGCCGGACAAGCTGGGCATGGGCGTCGGCGACATCCTGCTCGACATCGACGGCCGCGACCTGCGCACCAGCGTGGACGCCGGCCGCGTGTTCAACCACTTCACCACCGGCGAGCGCGTCAAGTTCACGATCCGGCGCGGCGGCGAGACCCTGACCCAGACCATCCAGGTGTATCCATGACTCCGATTTCCTTCCGACGCTTCCGACCTCGCGGCGCCGCCCGCGCCCTGGTCCTGGCCCTCGCCCTGACGGCGGCGCCGGCCCCGGCGAGCGCGCCGGTGACGCTCAATTTCGCCAATTCCGAGATCGAGACCGTGGTGCGCGCCATCGGCCTGATCACCGGCAAGAATTTCCTGGTCGACCCGCGCGTCAAGGGCACCCTCAACATCCAGTCGGTGCGTCCGGTGAGCCCGACGCTGGCCTATCAGATCCTGGTGTCGTCGCTGCGCATGCAGGGCTACGCCGTGGTCGAGGGGCCGGGCGTGGTCAAGGTGTTGCCGGAGGCGGACGCCAAGACCCACTTCAGCCGCACCTTCGGCAAGACCGTGGGCAGCGCCGGCGATCAGGTGGTCACCCAGGTCTATCCGCTGCAACACGCCAACGCCGCGCAACTGGTCTCGGTGCTGCGGCCGCTGATCGCGCCCAACAACGCGGTGGCCGCCTATCCCGGTTCCAACACCCTGGTGATCACCGACTACGCCGACAACCTCAAGCGCATCAGCCAGATCCTGGACGCGCTGGACAAACCGAACGAGGCCGAATTCAGCGTCATCAAGGTCGAGCACCTGTCCGCGATCGAGCTGGCCAACCAGCTCACCCGGCTGTTCGCCGAGACCACCACGGCGGCCGGCGGCGCGACCGCGACGCCGACTTTCCTGATCGGCGCCGACGCCCGCTCCAACAGCCTGCTGGTGCGCGCCGACCATCCCGGCAAGCTCGACAGCCTGCGCGCGCTGGTGGCCAAGCTCGACCAGCCGGCCGCCGGCCTGGGCACGATGCGCGTGGTGCCGCTGCGCAACGCCGAGGCCGCCAAGCTGGCGGAAACCCTGCGCAACCTGGCCGCCGGCGAGTCGCGCGCGGCCGCCTCGGCGACCAGCGCGGGTACCACCGGCACCACCAACGGCGCGGCCGCCGCCGTCTCCGGAGCCGGCGCCAACGTCACCATCCAGGCCGACGTCGCCACCAACTCGCTGATCATCAACGCCCCCGACCACCTCTACAACAACCTGCGCGCGGTGATCGACGCGCTCGACACCCAGCGCGCGCAGATCTTCGTCGAGGCCCTGATCGTCGAGGTCACCGACGATCGCGCCAAGGAACTCGGCATCCAGTGGCAGGCGCCGCTGGTCGAGAAGGCCGGCGACTTCGCCCTGTTCGGCGGCACCAACTTCGGCACCGGCGCCAACAACCTGCTCGGCCTGTCGACCGCCATCGCCGCCGGCGAGGTCACCGCCCTGCCCGGCGCCGGCATCAACCTGGCGCTCGGCCAGCGCTTCACCGTCGACGGCAAGGAAGTGGTCGGCCTGACCGCGCTGGCGCGCGCGTTGCAGTCGGAGGCCGGCGCCAACGTGCTGTCGACGCCCAACCTGCTGACCCTGGACAACGAGGAAGCCAAGATCGTGATCGGCCGCAACGTGCCGTTCATCACCGGCAGCTACGCGCAATCGGCCACCACCGGCAGCGCCGCCACGGTCAATCCGTTCCAGACCATCGAGCGCAAGGACGTCGGCCTCACCCTCAAGGTCAAGCCGCAGGTCTCGGAAGGCGGCCGCATCAAGCTGACCATCCAGCAGGAAGTCTCCAGCGTGCAGGACACCACCAATCAGGCCGGCATCATCACCAACAAGCGCAGCATCGACACCGCCGTGCAGGTCGGCGACGGCGAGACCATCGTCCTCGGCGGCCTGATCCAGGACGACGTCCGCGCCAGCGAGGACAAGGTGCCGCTGCTCGGCGACATTCCGCTGCTGGGCGCGCTGTTCCGCAGCGAGAAGACCGCGCGCACCAAGACCAACCTGATGGTGTTCCTGCGCCCGCGCATCGTCGGCGCCAGCGAGAACATGGCCAGCCTGACCCGCGACCGCTACGACTACATCCGCAACGCCTTCGGCGCCGAGGCGGCGCGCATCCTGGCCGAGGAGCAGGCGGCGGAACGAACCGCCGGCAGGCCGCCGCAACCGGGCCTGCGCATGGAATTCACGCTGCCGGCCGCGCCCGCCGACACCCTCCGCAAGGCCCATTGAACCTGGAATCCGGAGCCGCGCCATGAGCGAACCGAGCACGCGCCTGCCCTATCACGCCGCCCGCGCCCACGGCGTCATCGCCGGCCGCGCGCGCGACGGCGGCTATGAAGTCTGGCTGCGCGAGGACGCCGGCGCCGCCGCCCTGGCCGAGGCGCGCCGGGTGCTGGCGGCGCCGGTCTATCCGGTGCTGCTGGCGACCGAGGAATTCGAGCGCCGGCTGGCGCGGACCTACGCCCGCGAGGACACCGGCGCCGCCCGGCTGATGGACGACCTCGAACAGGAAATCGACCTGACCGCGCTGGCGCAGGAAGTGCCGGTGGTCGGCGATCTGCTCGACGCCGACGACGACGCGCCGATCATCCGCCTGATCAACGCGCTGCTCACCCAGGCCCTGCGCGAAGGTGCTTCCGACATCCATCTGGAAGCCTACGAGAGCCGTTCCACCGTGCGCCTGCGCGTCGACGGCATGCTGCGCGACGTCATGGAACCGCCGCGCGCGCTGCACGGCGCCCTGGTCTCGCGGATCAAGGTCATGGCCAGCCTGGACATCGCCGAGAAGCGCCTGCCCCAGGATGGCCGCATCGCCCTGCGCATCGCCGGCCGGCCGGTCGACGTGCGCGTCTCCACGCTGCCCACCGGCCATGGTGAACGCGTGGTCCTGCGCCTGCTCGACAAGCGCCAGGACCGCCTGCGCCTGGAAGCGCTGGGCATGGACCCGGTCACGCTGAGCCGGCTCGACGGCCTGATCCGGGCGCCGCACGGCATCGTCCTGGTCACCGGGCCGACCGGTTCGGGCAAGACCACCACGCTGTATTCGGCGCTGGCCCGGCTCGACGCCGGCCGGCTCAACATCATGACCGTCGAGGATCCGATCGAATACGACCTCGACGGCATCAGCCAGACCCACGTCAACACCAAGGCCGAGATGAGCTTCGCCCGCGCCTTGCGCGCGATCCTGCGCCAGGACCCGGACGTGGTCATGATCGGCGAAATCCGCGATCTGGAAACCGCGCAGATCGCGGTGCAAGCCTCGCTCACCGGCCATCTGGTGCTGGCCACGCTGCACACCAACGACGCCATCGGCGCGGTGACCCGGCTCACCGACATGGGCGTGGAACCGTTCCTGCTCGCCTCCAGCCTGCTCGGCGTGCTCGGTCAGCGCCTGGTCCGGGAAGTCTGCCCGGACTGCGTCGGCCAGACGCCGCCCGACCATGCCGAACGCGCCCTGCTCGGCGGCCTCGCGCTCGACCACCTGCCCCGGCCGGCCGGCTGCGCGCGCTGCAACCACAGCGGTTATCAGGGCCGCACCGGCATCTACGAGCTGTTCGCGGTCGACGACCGCGTGCGCGCCCTGATCCACGACGGCGCCGGCGAGGCGGCGTTGCGCGAGGCGGCGCGCGCCAACGGCTGGCACGGCCTGTTCGAGGACGGCTTGCGCTGGGTCGCGGCCGGCCGCACCAGTCTGGAGGAAGTCATGCGAGTGGCGCGCGATGGCCGGCTACCGGTTTGACGCGGTCGACGCCGCCGGCCGCCGCGCCAGCGGCGTGCTCGAAGCCGACGGCCCGCGCCAGGCGCGCGCGCAACTGCGCGAACGCGGCCTGGTGCCGGTCAGCGTCGAAACCCTGGCCGAGGCTGGCGCGGAAGCCACCGGCGGCCGCCGCGGCCAGCGCCTGTCGAGCACCGAGCTGGCCCTGGTCACGCGCCAGCTCGCCACCCTGCTCGGCGCCGGCCTGACCATCGAGGAAACCCTGTCGACCTGCATCGAGCAGTCGGAATCGGCGGCCGCCCAGCGCGTGCTCGCCGGCGTGCGCGGCGAGGTGCGCGCCGGCGCCTCGCTGGCGCGCGCGCTGGCCGGTTGGCCGGGCGTGTTTTCCGAGCTGTACCGGACCATGGTCGCGGCCGGCGAGGAATCCGGCCGACTGGCCGGCGTGCTCGAACGCCTGGCCGACTACATCGAATCGCGCGATGCCCTGCGCCGGCGCGTGGTCGCCGCCTTCATCTACCCGGTGCTGGTGACCCTGGTCTCGGTGCTGGTGGTCACCGGCCTGCTGACCTGGGTGGTGCCGCAGGTGGTGTCGGTGTTCGAGAACTCCGGCCAGCGCCTGCCGGTGCTGACCGCCGCCATGATCGGCCTGTCCGGGTTCCTGCGCGATTACGGGCTCGGTCTGCTGCTGTTGGCCGGGCTCGGCCTGTTCCTGTTCCGGCTCGCCCTGCGCGAGGAGACCGCGCGCCTGGCCTGGCACCGCCTGCTGCTGCGCCTGCCGGTGCTCGGCCGGGTCATCCGCGCGCTCGACACCGCACGCCTGGCCAGCACCCTGGCGATCCTGGCCGGCAGCGGCGTGCCGCTGCTCAACGCGCTGCGCGCCGCCGCCGGCGTGGTCGGCAACCTGCCGATGCGGCACGCGGTGGAAGACATCCACAAGCGCGTGCGCGAGGGCGGCAGTCTGGCCGGCGCCATCGCCCACACCCGCCGGTTCCCGCCGATGATGTCGCACCTGGTCGCCAGCGGCGAAGCCAGCGGCCGCCTCGACGCCATGCTCGACCGCATCGCCGAACAGCAGACGCGCGAACTCGACAGCCGGGTGATGACCCTCACCGCCCTGCTCGAACCGGCGCTGATCCTGATCATGGGCGGCGTCGTCCTGACCATCGTGCTGGCCATCCTGCTGCCCATCTTCGAGATGAATCAGTTGCTGCGCTGAGGCATTCAGGCCGGCGCGCGCGGCGGCCGGCGAAAGTGGATGGATACGGCGAGACCGGCACCACCAATGCCCGGGCCGAATTCGACATGACCGGAATGGCGTTCGGCGATGCGCGCGACGATCGAGAGCCCCAGTCCGGCGCCATCGACCCGTGTCCGGTCGAGCCGGTGGAAGCGCCGGCCCAGCTCGGCCAACCGCTCCGGCGCGACCCCGGCGCCGTCATCGACCACGCTGAGACGGACGCCGCCGCCTTGCGCCACGGAGCCGGGAGCAACCCGAACCTCGATGCGCCCGCCACGCGGCGCATGATGCAAGGCATTGTCGAGCAGATTGCCGATCATGATGCGCAACGCCTCGGCTTCACCGACCATGGGAGCCGGCCGGCCATCGAGCGATAGCCGGATGCCGGCCGCCAACGCCGCCGGCGCCACCGAGGCGCAGACCTCGCGCGCCAGTTCGGCCAGATCGAGCCCCTGGCCGGATGGCGCGGCATCCGCTTCCAGTCTGGCCAGGGTCAGGAGTTGCGTCACCAACCGCCCCATGCGCTCCAGCGAGGCGGTCGCCTGAGTCATGGCATGCGCTTTCCTTTCCGGCGTTTCCGCCAGACGCAAGGCATCGAGCTGCGCGCGCAACGCGGCCAGCGGTGTACGCAGCTCATGCGCGGCATCCCCGGTGAACCGGCGTTCGCCCTCGATGGCTTCGGCCAGCCGGATCAACAGGCCGTTGACGGCAACCAACAGGACACGCAACGGTTTCGGCGCGCTCCGCTCGACCGGCAACGGTTCCAGCCGGTCCGGGCCGCGCGCGTCGAGTTCCGGCGCCAGGCGGTCGACACGGACGCCGCCAGGGCGGAAAGCCCACATGGCCGCGAGCCAAAGCGCCACCG
The DNA here is from genome assembly GCA_020725265.1 of Hydrogenophilus sp. Taxonomy (GTDB): domain Bacteria; phylum Pseudomonadota; class Gammaproteobacteria; order Burkholderiales; family Thiobacillaceae; genus PFJX01. The sequence goes on from DYFK01000030.1 coordinate 16,402, forward strand.
GCGCCAGGATCAGCGCGAACCCAGCAACCTGAGCCTGGGCCAATGCCCGCGCCCATTCCGATCGCGCGGCCAATCGCTGGCCGACCATGGCCCGATATTCACCGCCGTCGCTGGTCTCCAGGTAGACCCGGTATCCATCGACATCGGCGAAACCGTCCGCGCGAGCGTCCAGGCCGTACGGCCCGCGCTCGCGTGATTGCAACAGGAGGCGCGGGTAGACGCGTCGTCGCCCTTCCCGCCAGACCTCGGCGTCCGCGCCGCTGAGATGCCAGACCTGAAAAACGGGGATGAGCCCGTCGGCGGCGGTATCGGTCGCGATTTCTCCGGACAGGTCATCGTTGCCGACACGGCCAAGGAACAACAGGGTTCGCGCGGTCTGGACCAGTTGCGCGTCGAGTTGGCCATCCGCCCGCCGGGTGACGGCCTGATCGCCGAGGATGCCCGCGAGCCCGCCACTCAGGCCAAGGACGACAAGCGCCAGCATGAACCGGAGCAGTGCCGGGACGGTAATGTCCACCCGTTGAAACGGCGACTTCAATGCGCCTCCATCAGATAGCCGATGCCGCGCAGGGTATGGATGTAGCCATTGCCCAGCTTGCGCCGCAAGTGATGGATATGCACCTCGACCGCGTTGCTCTCCACGCCCTCCCCCCAGCCATAGAGCGCGGCTTCGAGCTGGGCGCGGGCGAGCACCCTGCCGACATTGGCCATCAGTTTCTCCAGCAGCGCGAATTCCCTTGCCGACAAGGCGAGCGCTTCGCCGCGCCGCCAGACCCGACGGGCACCCGGGTCCAGTTCGAGATCTCCGCAGATCAGGCGCTCGCCGCCACCTCCGCGGGCACGCCGGACGATGGCGCGCAGGCGCGCGGCAAGTTCCTCCATATCAACCGGCTTGACCACGTAATCGTCGGCGCCAGCCCCGAAACCAGCCAGTTTGTCCGCCTTGGCATCGCGCGCGGTCAGGATCAGCACGGGCATGGCCTCCGCCACCGCGCGCAGCCGGGTCAGCAGGGCGATGCCGCCCTCGCCGGGCAGACCCAGGTCAAGGATCACGGCGCCGTACTCCTCGTGACGCAAGGCATGCCAGGCCGCGCCGGCATCGCGCACCCAGTCCGGCCGGAAACCGAGCGAACCCAGACCGCAACGCAAGCCGTCTCCAAGTTGTGGATCGTCTTCAACGAGCAGTATGCGCATGCGGTCATCACTCCAGGAATGGGCCGGGCAGTCGCGGCCAAGCTAGCGGAGATTGTCTTAAGTTTTCGTTAATCGGAGCTTAAGACCAATTTAAGCCATGCAGCCCAGGATGCCCGTGGACGCGGCCATCAGGGGCCGTGTCCGTTCAATCCCGACTTGGAGGAGCTGCCCCATGCAAACCAAACCTTTTCCTTTCGCGCGCGCCGCGTCCTGTCACCCCCCCGCAAGCCAAGCCGCCATGGCGGTGGTCCGGCTGGGTTCCTTACTGGCACTGGCCGTGAGCCTGTCGATGCCGGCGGTCTCTCTGGCGGCATCGCCATCCGGACGCTTGCTCGCGTCCCAGTGCGCGCAATGCCACGGTACCGATGGCCACGCGGTCGGCGACATCGATCGCCTGGCCGGGGAAAGCGTGGCGGAAATGCTCGACGAATTGCTGGAAATGAAATACAGCCCGCGCCAGGACAAATTGATGCACCGACAGGCACGTGGTTACAGCGACAGCCAGCTTCGTCTGATCGCCGAATATTACGCGGCGCTCGACGGCGGAGACGACGGAGACGACGGTGACGAGGAGGATGAGGACGATCGGGATCGCGACAAGAAAAAGGACAGGGAGAAGGAAAAAGAGAAGGACAAGAAGAAAACCGAGGACCGATCGAAAAAAACCAGCAAGCGCTGATCGGCACCGTTTTCATCGTTCACCCACGATCTCAAGGAACCAACCATGCAACCCACGAATCGTCGTCGTTTTCTCAAGCTGGCGGGCGCCACCGCCGCGCTCTCCTGTGTCCCTTTCCTGAGCCGCGCCGCCGGTGTCGCGCCACGCGTGGTGGTGATCGGCGGAGGTTTCGCCGGCGCCACGGTCGCCAAGTACCTGAAGCTCTGGGGCGGCCAGAATGTCCATGTGACCCTGGTCGACCAGCATGCCGCGCATGTGTCCTGCATCCTGTCGAACCTGGTTCTGAACGACTCCCAGAACCTCGCCGACATCACCTTCCCGCTCGATCGGCTGGGCGCCAACCACGGCGTGGAGATCACCCAGGCGCGGGTCGTCGACATCGATCCGGTCTATCGCACCGTTCTCTTCGCCGATGGCGGCGCGCTGCCCTACGACCGGCTGGTGCTGGCCCCGGGCATCGAGTTCGACGATCTGCCCGGTCTCGATCCGGAGCGGACTCCCCATGCCTGGCGCGCCGGCCCGCAAACCCTGTTGTTGAAACAGCAGTTACAAGCCATGCCGAGCAAGACCGGCAGCTTCATCATGACCATTCCGAAAGCGCCGTATCGTTGTCCGCCCGGCCCCTACGAGCGCGCCTGTCTGGTGGCGGATTACCTGAAGCGCCGGAAATCCGGCGGCAAGGTCATCGTGCTGGACGCCAACGCCGGCATCATGGCCGAACCGAAAACCTTCACCAACGCCTTCAACGTCACCCATGCCGGCATCATTGACTACCGGCCTGGCGTTTCGGTCAGCGAAGTCGCCGGCGACGGGCGCACGCTGATCACCTCCGCCGGCAATCTGAGCGGCGATGTCCTCAACGTGATTCCCGACCAGAAGGCCGGCCAGATTGCCTTTCGGGCGGGAACGGTGGCGGCGGGCATGCGCTGGGCGCGGGTCAATCCACTGAGCTACGAATCCATGCTGGTGCCCGGCATCCACGTGATTGGCGACGCGCAGGCCACCGGCCAGCCGAAATCCGGACACATGGCGAACGCCCAGGCCAAGATCTGCGCCGATGCCATCCTGCGCGCCTTCAACGGCGAGGCGCCCGATCCGGCGCCGATGACCAACTCCGCCTGTTTCAGTCCGATCACGTCAAAAACCGCGTCCTGGCTGACCGCCGTCTACGCCTACGAGCAGGCGAGTGGCGAGATGCGCGTCGTGCCGGAATCGTTCGGCGAGGCGGCGAGCCCGAACAGTGAAAACTACATCGACATGTTCGACTGGGCCGCCAACCTGTTCTCCGACACTTTCGTCTGACCATCGGCATGGCGCCCGGAGCGATCAGCTCGCTCCGGGCGCGGCACGGACATGAAAACGCAACACCAGGGCGCTAGCCTGACCGTTTCCCGCTCATACCAAGGAAGCCGTCATCATGAAGATGGTCGTACCCGCCCTGCTTTCCACCCTGGTCCTGTCCCTGGCCGCCTGCAACGGCAATGACGACTACTTCGAGTTTCCCGGCTCCGGTGGCGCGACGTTGCCGTACACGCCGATCAAGACCGTCGCCAACGCCGATTCGACCGAGGTGCGCAACGGCGGCTTCGGTTCGGCGATGACGCCGCATCCGAGCAAGAAAGGCCATTTCTACGCGCTGACCGACCGCGGCCCCAACGCCGCCACGGCGGCCGGGACGACGCCGTCGGGGATCATCTTCGTGCATCCGGAATACACGCCGCGCATCGGCCTGTTCAAGCTCGACGACAAGGGCAAGGCCAAGCTGGTCCACACCATCCTGCTCAAGGACCGCAACGGCCGGCCGATCACCGGTCTGCCCAACAAGGTGTTCGGCGGCACCGGCGAAACGCCGTATCTGCTCGGCGGCGGCGTGGTGACGCTGGACCCGGACGGCGACGGCATCGCCGGTTATGACGAAAGCGGCCTGGATGGCGAAGGCCTGGTGGCGATGAAGGACGGCACCTTCTGGGTGAGCGACGAATACGGCCCGCACATGGTGCATTTCGACAAGGACGGCAAGGAGATCGGCCGCATCAATCCGTTCGCCGACGATGCGCGCAACCGCGCCGGCCGCGTGCTGCCGGCCGAACTGGCCAAGCGCTGGCCGAACCGGGGCATGGAGGGCCTGGCGCTGACGCCGGATGGCAAGACCCTGGTCGGCATCATGCAGTCCAACCTGTACAACCCGAGCAGCGCGGCGGTGGGCGGCATCAACCTGACCCGCATCGTCACCATCAATATCGAAACCGGCGCGGTCGCCCAATATCTGTACAAGCAGGATGCCGCCGGTCTGGCCAACTCCGAGATCGTCGCGCTGACCGCGACCACGTTCCTGGTGGTCGAGCGCGATACCAAGTTCTACGGCATCAGCTCCGGCGTGATCCGCAAGAACCTGTACAAGATCGATCTGGCCCAGGCCACCAACGTCGACACCGGCAACGTCAACCTGATCAATGGCCAGCCGACGCTGTCGGCCAGCGCCACGCTCGGTCTGCTGGTCGGCGGCAAGACCCTGGAACAGGTGATCAAGGACGCCGGCGCCGACAACAACTTCGCCGCCGGCTGGGCCCAGCTCGACGCGCTCGGCATCAAGCCCGCGGCCAAGACCCTGGCCTATGACGCGGTCGCCGGCCAGAGCTACCCGCACGACAAGATGGAAGGTCTGTGGGTGATCGATTCGACCCGGATCGGCATTCTCAACGACGACGATTTCGCGATCGAACCGGACGGCGCCGGCGGCATCCGCCAGAAGAAACTGCACGACGGCAAGGTCGACGGCAACCAGCTCTACGTGGTCAAGTTGCCGACGCCGCTGTACTGAAGACGCCAGAACCAGAGTGACCGCGCCGCCGGCCCCGGCCACGGCGCGGCCGGGGCACGATTTCCTTCGGGTTAGAATCGCGCCGGTTCAAGCCCGAAAGCCCATCGTTGGATACCAACCTGCTGCTCACCGCCCTGATTCTGGGCATCGTCGAAGGCCTCACCGAGTTTCTGCCGGTTTCGTCCACCGGTCATCTGATCATCGTCGGCAGCCTGCTCGGTTATACCGACGAGCAGAGCAAGGTGTTCAAGATCGTCATCCAGCTCGCCGCCATCCTGGCGGTGTGCTGGGATTACCGCGAGCGGCTCGCGCGAGTCGCCGGCGGTTTGCGGACCGATCCGGTGCAGCAGCGCTTCGTCGGCCATCTGCTGGTCGCTTTCCTGCCGGCGGCGGTGCTGGGCGTGCTGTTCCACGGCACCATCAAGGCCTATCTGTTCAATCCCCTGACCGTGGCCGGCGCCCTGATCGTCGGCGGCCTGGTGATCCTGTACATCGAAAAGCGCGCCTATCACCCGCGCGTGCAAAGCGTCGACGAGATGGACTGGAAGACCGCGCTCAAGGTCGGTTTCGCCCAGGCGGCCGCCATGTTCCCAGGCGTGTCCCGCTCCGGCGCAACCATCATGGGCGGTCTGGTGTTCGGTCTGTCGCGCAAGGCGGCCACCGAGTTTTCCTTTTTCCTCGCCATCCCCACCATGCTCGCGGCCACCGTCTACGACCTGTACAAGAACTGGGCGTTGCTCGACATCGGCGACCTACCGGTGTTCGCGGTCGGGTTCGTCGCGTCGTTCGTCGCCGCCATGTTCGCGGTCCGGGCCTTCATCGGCTTCGTCTCCAATCACACCTTCGTCGGTTTCGCCTGGTACCGGATCGTGTTCGGTCTGATCGTCCTGGGCACCGCCTATACCGGCCTGATCGACTGGCCCGCCTGACCAAGGTCAAGAAAACACGTGGATGACGTTTGCAACTCGCGTCATCCGGCGCAAAATCGCCTGCCCGCCAAGAGCGGTAAATAAGTACTACCGTCGACGACAGACGGAAAGACATGGATGGAAGGAGAGACTATGGGCATCCCCCTCGAAAAGGGCGATTTTGTCCTGTCGCCGGATCGCCGGATCAACGACCGGCTGCGACTCCGGTTCGACGCGGCCATGAATATGCTGCAACCCCTGCTGGGCGATCCCGGTGCCCACAACGGCGCGGCCTTTTATCGGGCGATGACCCGGTTGCAAAGCGCGCATCCCGACTTGTCCTCGGCGGAAATCGAAGCGCTCGTCACCTCGGTGGTGCGGGCCTACCAAAGTCGCGCCAGCAACTCCCTGTGAATCCGACGCGCCCGGCCAGACCGGCTTGATGCCCGGCTCTGGCCGGTCCCGGGCGCGCGCCGCATCCCGAAGGGAGTGGTACGCCCGTGCGCTTGTGGCGGCCACCCCCCGCCAGCCAGAATCGAGGCTGTTGCAACCCTGGACTGTCCTCTAGCCATGCGAATCCTGCTCATCCCGTTCCTGCTGCTTTTCCACGTCGCCATCCACGCCGGCGGCATTCCCGATCCGGTGGTGGTGAAGGTCAACGACCGCATCCACGCGCTGATCGGCCCGATGGAATTTCCCAACGCGAAAAACCAGGGCTACATGGTCAACAGCACCGTGATCGAAGGCGAAACCGGGGTCATCCTGATCGACACCGGCTTCAGCGACGAAATCGGCGCCCATCTCGCCCGTCACGTCGCCGCGCTGACCCGCAAGCCGGTGAAGATCATCATCAACACCCACCACCATGGTGATCATGTCTTCGGCAACGCCGCGTTCCCGGAAGCCAAGGTGATTAGTTCTGAAATGTGTCGCAAACTGCTGCTGGAAGGCGAGGCGGAGTGGTTGGCGATACTCCGGGCCGCGGTCGGACGCCCGTTTCCCAACACCCGCGCCGTGCCCGCCACCGAGGTCTACGCCAACCAGACCAGAACCGACCTGATGATCGATGGCGTCAACCTCACCTTCTGGGTGCCGGAGGCCGCGCATACCAGCGGCGACATGCTGATCTGGCTACCCGACGATCGAGTGCTGGTCGGCGGCGACGTGCTGGTCCAGGACATCATTCCCAATTTCCGCGACGCCAATGTCCGCCAGTGGATCGAAACACTGGCGCAAGTGAAGGATCTGCCCGCCCGGGTCATCATCCCCGGCCATGGCCCGCTGATGACCCCGGCCGACGCAGCCAGCATGCACGCGCGCATGGCCAGCCTGTACACCGGCATCGAAGCCGGCTACAAGGCCGGCCTGTCGGACAGCGAAATCCGCCAGCGCCTCGACCTGTCGGAATGGCGCCCGCTGCACCGCTTCGAGGAGCAAATGGGCGGCAACATCAATCGCGCTTATCTGGAAATCGAGGCGGAGTCGTTTTAAACCCGCCGCGTTGGCGCAGGCCGCCGCCCACTACCTGGCCTGGTTCAAGGAATATGGCCCAATCTGGCGATGGATGATCTTGCGGAAGTCTTGCTTCGAAAGATGCGACAGTCCGAGATGGCCGGCACGCCATAGAAGGCCGCGCGTGATGTGTCCAGGGTGATCCAGGAACACCCCAGGGCCACGGACCAAACAAAAACGGCTTGCATCGCTGCAAGCCGTTTTTGTTTACTGGCGTCCCCACGGGGATTCGAACCCCGGTTACCGCCGTGAAAGGGCGATGTCCT
>DYFK01000012.1 GCA_020725265.1 Hydrogenophilus sp.
GGGCGCGCACGGCCTTGAAGCCGAACACGTTGCCGACCAGGGAGGTGAACACGTTGACCACGGAGCCTTCCTCGAACAGGTCGATCGGGTAGGCGATGAAGGCGTAGAAGCAGGTATCGTCGCCGGGCACGTCCTCGATGTGATAGGCGCGACCCTTGTAGTAGTCGAGGTCGGTCAGCAGGTCGGTCCAGACCGTGGTCCAGGTGCCGGTGGAAGACTCGGCGGCCACGGCGGCGGCGGCTTCTTCACGATCCACGCCGGGCTGGGGGGTGATCTTGAAAACGGCCAGGATGTCGGTATCCAGGGGGGTGTACTCGGGCATCCAGTAGGTCTGGCGGTATTCCTTCACGCCAGCGTTATAGGTTTTCACAGCCATGTATCGCTCCTTGCAAGGATGTTGGGTCGGTCCTACGGATCCAGAGCCTGCCGATCCGAAGTGGACTGAATCTTGGCGTCGTCCAGGCATAAATAACAGTCACTATTTTCTATAAAGACGATAGATTTTTTACTATGATCAATTCCGGATCGATTCCGCGCCGGGACCACCGGCAAGCCGCTTCCGCTCCGATTTTTCCCCGATATCGAGCCACTCATGCGTCATCACACCACCTTCCGCCAACTGGAAATCTTCGAGTCCATTGCCCGCCTGGGCAGTTTCACCCGCGCCTCCGAGGAGCTGTATCTGACCCAGCCCACCGTTTCCATGCAGATGAAGAAGCTCGCCGATCTCGTCGGCGCGCCGCTGGTGGAGCAGGTCGGCAAGAAAGTGATGCTCACCGAGGACGGCCGGGAACTGGCCCAGGCCAGCCGGGAGATCTTCGCCATCCTCGACCGCTTCACCATGTCGGTGGCGCAGCGGCGCGGGCTGGAAAAGGGCAAGCTGAAACTGATGGCCATCACCACCGCCTCGTATTTCGCGCCCCGGCTGCTGGGGGATTTCGCCAAGGAACACCCGGGAATCGAGGTCAGCCTGCGGGTCACCAACAAGGAACAGGTGCTGGCGAGCATGGCCGACAATCTGGACGACCTCTACCTGCTGGGTACGCCGCCGGAGGAAATCGACGTGGTCGCCACGCCGATCATGGACAACCCCATCGTCGTGCTCGCCGCGCCTGACCACCCCTTGGCCAGGGAGTCGCGGCTGCCGCTGGAACGCCTGGCCCGGGAACCCTGGATCATGCGCGAGGCGGGTTCCGGCACGCGCAAGGCGATCGAACGGCTGTTCCATGAACACCGGCTGGAAATCCAGCCGCGTCTGGAACTGGGCAGCAACGAGGCGATCAAGCAGGCCATCCTGGCCGGACTCGGTGTTTCGGCGCTGTCCTGCCATGTGCTGACCCTGCACCAGCCCGACCAGTTCGCGGTGCTCGACGTCGAGGGCTTTCCCATCCAGCGGCACTGGTACGCGGTATACCCGGCCGGGCGGCGGATTTCCGTGGTGGCGCGCGCCTTTCTCGATTACCTGCTTGCCCAGCCCGGCGGCGCGGCCTGCGCGCCGGCCTCGACTTCAGCCTCGACTTTCGCCTCGACCACGACGGATTGCGGCGGCGGCTGCGGGCGACGCGCGGGCGGACCCGCGATCGCGCGATAATCGGACGTCGCCCCCTTTCATCGCGCGCCATGAATCCCGACCTGCAAGCCGCCATCGATCGCCAGCGCCAGATCCTCAAGGGCTGGCTCGGCTCTTCCCTGGAAATCCTGGCCGATGCCTGCCGGGCCGTTTGGCCCGGGCGCGCGGCGCTGGAAGACTGTCTGGCGCAGGGCCTGGTCGAGCTGCCTTATTGCAAATATCTGTACGTGCTCGACGCCGACGCGCGTCAGATCACCGCCAACATCACGCGCGCCGGACGGCTGGACGAGCATTTCGGCCGCGACCGCGCCGACCGCCCCTATCTGGCCGAGGCACTCGCCGGCAGCCGGTTTTCGCTGTCCGACGCCTACATCAGCCGCAACGCGCGGCGCCCGTCGCTGACCGCGACGCACCGCATCGAGGATGCCTCCGGAGTCCTGCTGGGCTATCTCGGCGCCGACTTCGACCTGCGCGAACTGCCGACCACGCAGGCGCTGTATCCGCGGCAGGACCACTGGATGCAGTTGCGCGGCGATCCGGCCATCCGTTCAGGGTTGTTCCAGCAGGAACGCGCGACCAGCCCGATGGACGAGCGCATCGACGAAGTCCTGGCCCTGCTCGAGGAATTGATCACGGTGCGCGGCGTGTTCCACGGCAAGCTGCATTTTTCCAGCTCGCGCGCGACGTTATGGCTGTCCGACGATCCCTATCGCTACCGCATCCATGGCATCGCCGACCTGACCGACGCCGATCTGTGCATGGCCTATCCGCGCCGCCCGTATCCCGAACAGGCGACATTGCCGGCCGAGGCGGTGGCGCCGATACTCGCCTGCTTTCGGGAATTGCGCTTCATGGACGAAACCCTGTACCTACGCTCGGGCTCGCTGAACATCTTCAACGGCCTGATCGGCCTCAATTTTTCCTGCGACGGATCGCACTACATGCCGTGGCGGGAGTTTCTCGACAAGAATCTCGGCTTCTGGCTGGGCAGCGCGTCGGCATCGCGCCCGGCCTGTGGCTGACCAGCCCGGTCATTTCAGGTCGAAACGCGCCATCAGGTCGTACAGCGTCGGCCTGCTGACGCCGAGCAACTCGGCGGCCTGGGCGATGTTGTGGTTGCAGCGCGCCAGCGCGCGCACCACCGCCTGACGCTCGGCGGCCTCGCGCACCTGGCGCAGGTTCAGGTGTTCGGGCGTTTCGTCGCCGTTGCCGGTGGCGCCCTCGATACCGAGATCCTCGGCATTGACCTGGGCGCCATCGGCCATGATCACCGCGCGCTTGATGGTGTTTTCCATTTCCCGGACGTTGCCCGGCCAGGCATGCGCCTCGATCAGCGCGATCGCGTCCGGCGCGAAGCCACGCAGAGGGCGCCCCTGGCTCTGGGCGAAACGCTCCAGGAAGGCATGCGCGAGCAGCGAACGATCGCCCAGGCGTTCACGCAGCGGCGGGATGCGCACGCTGATCTCGGACAGGCGGTAGAACAGATCCTCGCGGAACAGGCCGGCCTTGATCCGCTCGGCCAGATTCTGATGGGTGGCGGCGACCACGCGCACGTTGACCGGAATCTCGCCGCGCCCGCCCAGGCGCTCGATCACCCGCTCCTGCAGGAAACGCAGCAGTTTGGCCTGGAGTGGCATCGGCAGATCGCCGATTTCATCAAGGAACAGGGTGCCGTTGTTGGCGTACTCGATCTTGCCGATGGTCTGCTTGGCGGCACCGGTGAAGGCGCCCTTCTCGTAACCGAACAGCTCGGATTCGAGCAGGTTCTCCGGGATCGCCGCGCAGTTGATGGCGACGAAGCGCTCCTTCACGCGCGGTGACAGCTCATGCAGGCCACGCGCCAGCACTTCCTTGCCGGTGCCGGATTCACCAAGCAGCAGCACGGAAACGTCGCTCGGCGCGACCTTCTCGATGGTGCGGCAGACCTTGAGCATGTCCGGATCGTTGGTGACCAGCCCCTGCAACGGCTCGGCGCGCCGACGCGCGGACAACTGGCGGTTTTCCTGTTCCAGCTCGTGCACCCGGAATGCCCGGGCGATCACCAGCTTGAGGATCTGTTCCTCGAACGGCTTATGGTAGAAATCGAAGGCGCCCATGCCGATGGCCTTGATGGCGTTGGCGCGGTCCTGGTTGCCGGTGACGACGACGATCTTCGTCGCCGGGCTGAGCTGGAGAATCTGCTGGAGCGTGGCCAGCCCCTCGGTGGCGCCATCCGGATCAGGCGGCAGGCCGAGGTCGAGCAACACCACCGCCGGCTCGAAACGCCGCACCATGCCGAGCGCGGACTCGCGATCCCCGGCGATCAGCACTTCATATTCATCCAGGCTCCACTTGATCTGCTTTTGCAGACCGACATCGTCTTCGACCAGCAGGATTTTCGGCGTTTTCTCGCTCATGTTTTTTCCGCTTCCTGTATCAACGGCAAACGAACGGTGAACCGGGTTCCCTGGCCCGGCCGGCTGGCGACCTGGATGTCGCCTCCCAGTTCCTGCACGTACTCCTTGCACTCGTAGGCACCGATGCCCATGCCCGTGCCCTTGGTCGAGGCGAACGGGCGGAACAGGCGCTCGCGGATGAAATCCGCGTCCATGCCGACCCCGGTATCGGCCACCGTCACCACGGCGGTGGCCGGTCGGGTGGAATCGTCGCGGGCCAGTGTAACACTCACCTTTCCGGTGTACGGCGTCGCCTCGATGGCGTTCTGCACCAGATGGCCGAGCACCCGGGCGAGCTTCTCGCGGTCGGCGCGCGCGCGCGCGCGGTCGGTCTCGACATGCAGTTCCGGCTTCAGGCTGAAGGCGCTCTTGGCGCGCATCACCTCGTCGAGCAACGCGACCAGTTCGACGCCATCGTCATCGCCGGCGCCATCTCCGCCCTTGTCATCGCCGAGCTTCACCAGCATGCGGTTCATGCGCGCCACCGAGCTTTCGATGGTGGCCAGCATGTCCTCCTGGAATTCCGGTTTGTGCTTGTGCTTTTGCGCGTTGGCCAGCAGCAGCGACAACTGCGCGACCAGGTTCTTGATGTCATGCACCACGAACGCGGCGGCCCGGTTGAACGACTCGAACTGGCGCGCCACCGTCAGCGCCTCGGCGGCCTGGGCCTGGGCCAGATGGGCGGCGGCCTGGCGGGCGGCGGTCTTGAGCAGATCGTTGACCTCCCAGTCCATGCCCGGCTGGCTGAACGATTCCGCGAGCACCACGAAGCCGAGCAGACGCTCATGCCAGAGCAACGGCACCACCAGCCAGGCACGCGGGTTTTCGAGCAGCCAGTCGGGCAGCCCGCTTTCCCTCAACAACTCCGGTTGTTCCTGGCAATCATCGAGATCGAGCACCCATTGGCGTCGCTCCAGGAACACTGGCAACGGATGGCCGACTTCAAGCACGCCGTCCAGCTCGCCGAAATTCCAGTGCGCCGTCCGGCGGAATGCCCCACCGCCTTCCTGCTTCAGCCAGAGCGCGGCGGCCGGACTGTCGACCAGGCGCGCCATGGCCTGAAGGCTGCGGTCGTAGACCTGGGCCCCCGGCTCGCCCTCGGTCAGCATCGACGTGAAACGCAGCCATTCCTCGCGGTAGTCGTAGCGATAGCGGAAGAAATGCTTGGCCAGATACACCCGCAGCTTGGCGCGCGCGCTGCCGGAAAACACCACCAGCAACAGCAGCAGGGCGGCACCGAACAGGAACACGGTCTGCAGGATGGCGCCCCATTCGCCACCGGCCAGACGGATGTAATAGCCGGCGGCGGCCATCAGCATCAGGTAAACACCAGTACCGATCAGGGCGGCGCTGTGAAAGGCCATGCGGTGGGAAATCGCCAGGCGCATGTCGGTGCTGGCGCGGCGCCGCAACGAGATCCACAACAACGGCACCAACAGGGCGTTGATCGCGCCGCGCGCCACCCAGGCATCCTCCGAGAATGCCGCGAACAGCATGGCCTCGGAATACAGGTAGAAATCGAAGACGAAGATGCCCGCCAGCGCCAGGCACATGAACTTGATGCTCCAGCGCGCCTGGACGCTGGAGTTTCGATAGAACTGCTCGACCAGAACCATGCCGGCGACCGCGAACAGGGTCGGAAAAACCGCGCCGGCCAGGTACACCAGCATGCCGGCCGGATGGATCAGGCTGGCGATCTGGGCCAGCGCCGCCAGCCCGGCCAGAACGCGCAAGCCGCGTCCGAGCGGCCGCGCGATGGCCGCGCCGTGTTCGGCCAGCAGGGGCTGGAGGTTGCGCCACAGGAACCAGAGCCAGACCAGATCGCGCCCGAGCTCGGCCACCATCGCCAGTTGGTGGCCGGAGCGCAGTACCGGCGTCAGCGCCAGGATGCCGGCCCACAACGCGCTGGCGGCCGCCGGCACCGCCAGGCCGGGCACCCCCGGGGGGCCGTCGCGCCCACGCGCCGCCAACGCGAGCACGGCGAAGGCCAGCGCGGCGATGCCATAGGCCAGGGCCGCCGCGGTCACGGTCAGCGCACCCCTTTGCCCAACACCACGACCTGCGCGGTCTGCATCAGGATCATCAAGTCCAGGAAAAGGCTGTGATTCTTGACGTAATACAGATCGTACTGGAGCTTGTTCATGGCGTCCTCGACGCTGGCGCCATAGGGAAACTTCACCTGCGCCCAACCAGTGATGCCGGGCTTCACGCTGTGCCGGGCGTGGTAATAGGGAATCTGGGCGGCCAGGTCATCGACGAAGACCGGCCGCTCCGGACGCGGCCCGACGAAGCTCATATGACCGAGGAAGACGTTGAGGATCTGCGGCAGTTCGTCGATGCGGGTACGGCGGATGAAACGGCCGATCCGGGTGGTCCGGTCATCGTTCTTGCGCGCCCAGACGGCGCCGTCCTTCTCCGCGTCGGTGCGCATGCTGCGGAACTTGTAGATGGTGAACGGCTTGCCGAACTCGCCGACGCGCACCTGCGTGTAGAACACCGGTCCCCGGCTCTCCAGCCGGATCAGCACGGCGGTGGTCAGCATGATCGGCGCGCAGGCGAGCAGGAAGACACCGCTGACCATCAGGTCGAACAGCCGCTTGACCACGTCGCGCCCGGATCCCTGGCCGAATCCCTCGGAAAAGATCATCCAGCTCGCGTTCACCGATTCGAGCGGAAGGATGCCGGTCTGCCTCTCGAAGAAGGCCGGCAGGTCCAGGATATGCAGGCCGCGCAGCTTGCATTCGAGCAGGTCGGCCATCGGCAGGCCACCGCCACGACGTTCGCGGATCGCCACCACGATTTCCTCGACCCGGTAGCGCATCGCCGTTTCATACAGGGTTTCACCCGCCTCCAGAAGGCGGTCGTGGGGCACGTAACTATGGCTACCCTCCAGCGGCAGGTAACCGACGATATCGAGGCCCTGGGCATCGCCGGCGGCGAAGATTTCCTCGATTTTGGCCGCTCGGCTGCCGGTGCCCAGCACCATCACCCGTTTCTTGAACAGGTCGGTCTTGCCCCACTCCATGAACAGCAGGCGGATCAGGACCGAAAACAGCGCGGCCATCAGCAAGCCGACCGGCAATGACGGGCCGACCGCGATCAGCGGCGCCAGAAACTGACCACCCAGCCAAAGCAGCGCGGCAGCCAGCGCGAAGGCACCGAACAGGCGGATCAGCAGGCTGCGCAGACCCTTGGTCCACTCCCAGTCATACAGGCCGAACATCGAATTGAGGAGCGCCAGCACGGCCGCGAAAAACCAGTGCCGGTAGACCAGATCCTCAGGAGCGGGGCGCGGGGCGCCGTAGCCGTAGCGCTCGGTGACGAAATCACTGACGTAATAGAAGACGACCAGTTCGGCGAGCGTGAGCAGCAGCATGCTCACCGGAATGTAATGGCGGAAAAAACGGATCATGGAACCGGCCTGTTCGGATTTATTGGAGTCAATGTGTGGCGCCCTCCGGCGCCAGGGTTCAATGGTAAACGTGGTTGACGGCGCACCTTCTACCCATCCTCCCGCAACAGCCGCTCCAGTTGCCGGACATTCAGCCGTGGACGCGCGCCGGACTGGCCGCGATGGCCCTCGCCCGGCGACAGGCGCACCAGCACGTCGGCCGGCTCCGAATAGATCAGATAGGCCATGTGACCGGCCCGATCCTGGATCTTGAATTCGATCGTCTCGTTGAGCAGGTATTGCTCGAATTCCTTGCTCGATTCGGCGTGGATTTCCAGCTCGATCAGGCTGTGTTCCGATACCGCGCCACTGGCGGCGGCACCGGTCAGGCGCGGCTCGAAGCGTTCGAACACGCGCATGACCGCGAGCGCCTGAGCACGCAACGCGGCCAGCAAGACCACCTGTTCCTCGGGCTCGTACAGGGATTGCCGTTCGATCACGGCGGCATCGACCTCCTCGTTGCTGGGCAGGTTGTGTCCCTCCGGCAACCCGAGCTGACGGGCCGCCTTGCGTTTGGCCAGCGCGTAATCGTGGATGCCGTGCTCGGCGATGAAATGGGCGGCGAGGTCGGCGATGCGCGCGCGAATCTGGGAAGAGCGGCCATCGCGCGCGGACATGTCAATGGTCCGCGGCGACGGGAGCCGGGATCGGCGGCTCCACGGGCTCGGCCGGAGTTCCGACCGGGTCGAGCGCGCCCGGCTCGAACTCCTGGAAAAACACCTCGGCGGCCCCCTCCTCGCCAGCGACGGTGGCGCCGGTGGCCAGGTCGATGCGGTGCACGGTCACGCCCTCCGGAACCGGCAACGGTGCTTCCGGCGCATCACGCAACACCTTGCCCATGTAGTGGACCCAGATCGGCAGCGCGGTACCGCCACCGGTCTCGCCGCTCCCCAGGGGACGCGGCCGGTCGTAGCCCATCCAGGCCACGGCCACGCGGGTCGCCTGGTAGCCGGCGAACCAGGCATCGTGATGGTCGTTGGTGGTACCGGTCTTGCCGGCCAGATCGCCGCGCCCGAGCTTGAGCGCGGCGGTGGCGGTGCCGCGGCGGATGACATCCCGCAACAGAGTGGTGGTCACGAACGCATTGCGCGGGTCGAGCACGCGCGTGCTTGGCGGCGGCGCGAAATTCTCCAGAACCCGGCCATCCTTGTCGGTCACCTTGAGCAGATGCCAGGGGGTGACCAGATTGCCACCGTTGGCGAATACCGCGTATCCGGCCGCCAGCGACAAGGGGGTCACCTCGCCGGCACCGAGCGCCATGGTCGGATAGGGCGGTATCCGACGCATGTCGAAACCGAACCTGGCGACATGCTGGTGCGCCACATCGACACCGATCGCTTGCAAAACCCGGATCGATACCAGGTTTTTCGACTTCGCCAGCGCCGCCCTCAAGGTCATCGGCCCTTCCATGGTTCCGTCGTAGTTTTTCGGGGTCCAGGCCGTGCCGCCGGTTTCCTCGGCGCCGATCTCGATCGGAGCGTCATCGAACACCGTCGCCGGTGTGATGCCTCGCTCCAGCGCGGCCGAGTAGATGAATGGCTTGAAACTGGAGCCAGCCTGACGCCAGGCCTGGGTGACATGATTGAATTGGTTGCGGGAAAAATCGAACCCGCCGACCATGGCACGGACCGCGCCATCGACCGGATCGAGCGCGATGAAGGCAGCCTCCACCTGCGGCAGGTAGGTGAGCTGCCAGGGCTGATCCGGGCCGACGCGCGCCACGCGGATGACGCTACCGACTACCAGACGCTTGTCCGCCGCCATGCGCGTATCCAGGAAACGCTGGGCAAACCGGATTTCGGTGGGCCCCAGCTCGATATCCTCGCCGTTGCGCAGACGCGCGCGGATGCGCTGCTTGTCAATCGCCAGCACCACCGCCGGCTGCATGCCACCGGCATCCTCGCGCTCCAGCAACGCCGACTCCAGCGCTTTGTCGGCGGCTTCCGGCTGTTGCGGCAGCTTGATCCGCGCCTCCGGCCCGGCGTACCCACGCCGACGCTGGAAGGCCAGCACACCGAGCCGCACCCCCTCCAGGGCCGCGCGCTGGTCGGTCAGGCGCAGCGTGGTATAGACCTTGAGGCCGCTGACATAGATGGAATCACCATATTTCTGATACATGCGCTGACGCACCAGCTCGGCCAGATAGGCCGCCTCGCCCTCGAAACTCTGGGTGGAACGCTTGATCGACAGACGCTTGTCGCGCGCCGCCTCATACTCGGCGTCGGAGATGTAGCCCAGCGTCTTCATGCGCCCGAGCACATACAGCTGGCGTGATTTCGCGCGCGTTGGGTTGACCACCGGATTGTAGGCGGAAGGCGCCTTGGGCAGACCCGCCAGCATCGCCGCCTCGGCAAGATCGATCCGGGCCAGCGGTTTGCCAAAATAAATCTGGGCGGCGGCGGCGAAACCATAGGCGCGCTGACCCAGGAAAATATGGTTGATATAAATTTCCAGAATTTCGTCCTTGCTCAACGCATGTTCGATCTTGACCGCCAGCAAGGCCTCGTTGAGCTTGCGCGTGAAGGTCTTTTCCGAACTCAGGAAGAAATTGCGGGCCACTTGCATGGTGATCGTGGAAGCCCCCTCCTTGGCGCCACCAGCGGTCAGGTTGGCGAGCGCGGCGCGTAGCACGCCCAGGGTATCGACACCGCCATGCTGGTAAAACCGTTCGTCCTCGGCCGCCAGAATGGCCTGGCGCAGATGTCCGGGCGTGTCCTTCAGGCGAACCACCGCGCGTCGTTCCTCGCCAAACTCGCCGATCAGCGCCCCCTCCTCGGTAAAAATCCGCAAGGGTTGTTTCGGGCGATAATCGGTCAGCGCTTCCAGACTTGGCAGGTTCGGGTAAATCATCGCCGCCGCCAGGGCAACGACGGCGGTGATGGCCACCGCGAGACCAAGCACGAGCGCGATCAGGTAATACCACCAACGGGACATTTCAGGTCTTTTCCGGGACGAGTGGTTCAGGTAAAAAAGTTGTATAGATTAATAAGTTGTTGCTAGGATTTAATCCACATTATTAAATAATCGCCTGAAGCTGGCGTGCGGAAGGGGAACTACTTGAAATTCGCGCTTTTTGGCCAAGGTTCGCGTCCCATGATCGGCGTCGATGTTAGCTCATCGGCGGTCAAGATGCTTGAACTGGCGGACGGCGGCAACGGCATGCGCCGGGTCGAGCGCTATGCCATGGCGCCCCTTCCCAAGGATGCCGTGCTCGACGGCACCATCGCCAAGGCGGACGTGGTCGAAGCCGCCATGCGCCAGGCCTGGAAATCATTGGGCAGCCGTACCCGTGAAATCGCCATGGCGCTACCGACCTCCTCGGCGATCACCAAGAAGATCCTGCTGGCGGGCGCCGCCACCGAAGCCGAGATCGACACCCAGGTCACCGCCGAAGCCAACCAGATCGCCTCGTTCCCGATCGGGGACGTCAGCCTCGACTACCAGATCCTCGGCCCCAACGAGAAGAACCCCAACGAGAACGACGCCCTGCTGGTGCTGGCGCGTCGTGAACGCGTCGACGAACGCGTCGCGCTGGCGGAAAGCGTCGGCCTCAAGGCGGTCATCATGGATGTGGACAGCTTCGCCACCTTGACCGCCTACGAGCAGATGGCCTTCCAGTTGCCGGACAACGGCAAGGGGCAGACGGTGGCGATCGTCGACATCGGCGCCAACAACACGCACGTCAACATCCTGCACGACAACCAGACCGTATATCAGCGCGAACACGCGCTTGGCGGTCAGGCCCTGACCGGCGAAATCAGCCGGCGCTTCGACCTGCCCACCGAGGAAGCCGAGGAAGCCAAGCGCAAGGGCCTGTTGCCGGACAGCTACGAAGCCGAGGTTCTGCAACCCTTCCTCGACTCGGTAGCCCAGGAAATCGCGCGCGCGATCCAGCTGTTCTTCTCGGCGACCTCGTTCCAGCGCGTCGACCACATTCTGCTCGCGGGTGGCTGCGCCGCCATACCCGGACTCGACGACGTGGTGCATGGCCGCATGCAGACCAGCACCATGATCGCCAACCCCTTCGCGAAAATGGCAGTCTCCAGCCACATCAAGGCTCGCCAGCTGGCGATCGACGCGCCAGCGTTGTTCGTGGCTTGCGGTCTTGCCCTACGCAGGTTCGACCCGGCATGACACCCATCCGCATCAACCTCCTCCCCCACCGCGAAATGCGGCGGGCGCGCCAGCAGCGCCTGTTCGCCCTGCTCGCCGTCGCCACGGTGGTCGCCGCCGTCGCCATCGTCGCGGCCGGCCACATGGTCCTGATGGGCCAGAAAGCCAACCAGGACGAACGCAACGCGCTGTTGCAACAGGAGATCGTCAAGCTCGACGCCCAGATCGCGGAAATCCGCGAACTCCGGGAGAAAACCCAGGATCTGCTGGCGCGCAAGGATGTCGTCGAATCCCTGCAATCGAATCGCGGCGAAGCGGTCCGGCTGTTCGACGAACTGGTGCACCGGATTCCGGACGGGCTCTACCTGAAGAGCGTCAAGCAGACCGGCGACCAGATCGCGCTGAGCGGCTATGCCCAGTCCAGCGCGCGCGTCTCCTCGTTCATGCGCGCGCTCAACGACGCCGACCTGTTCGCCGAACCGGTACTGGTCGAAGTCAAGGCCGCCCGGGTCGGGCCGCTGCGCGTCAACGAATTCGCGCTCAACGTCAAGATCGAGCGGCGCTCCGAAGAAGACGCCGACACGGCCAAGGCGGGAGGCTGATCATCATGAACCTGTCCGACCTCAACAATCTCGACATCAAGGACATCGTCACCGCGCCGGCGCCGGTGCGCGCCATCGCCCTGGCCATCCTGTTCGTCGCCCTGATCGGCGCCGGCTGGTATCTGGTCTGGGCGGACGCGATGACCGAACTGGAAGCCGCCGAACAGCAGGAACTGACCCTGCGCGAGAGTTACGCCAGCAAGAAAGGGCAGGTCGTCCATTACGATGCCTACAAGCGCCGCCTGGGCGAGATCGAGCAATCCCTGGCCGCCATGCTGCGGCAATTGCCGGACCGCTCGCAGATGGATGCGTTGCTGACCGACATCAACCAGGCTGGCGTCGGTCGTGGCCTCGAATTCGAGCTGTTCCGGCCGGGAAATGAAAGCATGGCCGACTTCTACGCCAACCTGCCGGTCGCCATCAAGGTGATCGGCGCCTACCACGACATGGGCGCCTTCGTCAGCGACCTCGCCAAACTGCCTCGCATCGTCACCCTGCACGATGTCGCGCTACAGCCGGACAAGGACGGCAAACTGCTCATGGACGCGCGCATCCAGACCTATCGCTACCTGGATGAAAACGAGATCGCCGCGCTCAAGCGGCAGAAGAAGGAAGCGGCGAACAAATGAAACCGGCAACCGTACCCGCCAGGCTCGCCATGATTGGCTGCGCGATCGCGCTGGCCGGTTGCGGCGGCCAGGACCACGCCGACCTGCGTGCCTTCATGGACCAGGCCGGCACCGGTGGTCAGCAGCAACTGGAACCCCTGCCCCCCGTGAAGCCGGCCGAAACCATCGAATACAACCCTGGTGAGCTACCCGACCCGTTCAAGGCGCGCAGCCTCAAATCGAGCAAGGGCGGCGGCCTCCAGCCCGATCTCAGTCGTCCGAAAGGGCCTCTCGAGCAACACCCGCTCGAAAGCCTGCGCATGGTCGGCACGATCATCAAGGATGGCCAGAAGTACGCATTGATCGGCACGCCGGAAGGCAGTCTTTATCGTGTCCGGAACGGCGACTACATCGGCCAGAATTTCGGCATGATCGTTGCCATCAGCGATACCGGCATTGAAATCAGGGAAACCATTCAGGACGGTGTGGGCGACTGGATCGAGAACCAGGCCAGCCTGGCCCTTAAGGAGTAAACAATGAAACCGATGCGATCCAACCCCGCCAGGTCGACGCACTGGCCGCGCCTGCTGGTGGCCTGTCTCGCCGCGGCCAATCTCGTCGCCCTGCCGGCCACGACCGCCCTGGCCGCCAATGTGCTCAACGCGGTCAGCGTCACCGCCGGGCAAAACAACAGCCAGGTGATCAAGATCGCCCTCAAGGACGCCCTCGCCGGTGATCCGGTCTCCTTCACCACCAGCAACCCGCATCGTCTGGTGCTGGACTTCGCCGATACCAGCCCCAGCACCGGCCGCGTCCAGGAAACCCTCAACAGCGGTCTCGTCAGGAATTACCAGATCGTGCCCGCCGGCGCCCGCACCCGCGTCGTCTTCAACCTCAACGCGCCCGCCAGCCACCAGATCCGGCGCGAGAAGAACCACCTCCTGATCGTGCTCGAAGGCGCCGCCAGCACGCCTTCGGCCGGCGGCGACATCCTGTCCGCGCCGGTCCGTTTCGCCGAGGAAGGCACGCCGCGCCCGCACGACATCCGTGGCATCGACTTCCGGCGCGGACGCAATGGCGAAAGCAATATCGTCGTCAACCTTTCCGATCCCGGCGTTGGCATCGACATTCAGCAGAAGGGCCGGACCATCCAGGTCGATTTCCTCAACACCGCCCTGCCCACCAAGTTGCAACGCCGGCTCGATGTCGGCGACTTCGGCACCCCGGCGCAGTTGATCGAGACCTGGGAACAGGGCAAGCACACGCGCATGGTGATCACCCCCAGGGGCAAGTGGGATTACGCGGCGCACCAGACCGGCAGCCAGTTCGTCATGGAAGTGCGCTCGCTCGACGACCCGCGCGCCGCGCCCTCCGACAAACCGCAATACAGCGGCGAGAAACTCACCCTCAACTTCCAGAATGTCGAGGTTCGCGCCGTCCTCCAGGTCATCGCCGACTTCACCGGCCTCAACATCATCGCCAGCGACACCGTCAGCGGCAACGTCACCCTGCGCCTCAAGGACGTACCCTGGGACCAGGCGCTCGACATCATCATGCGCGCCAAGGGCCTGGACAAGCGCACTTCCGGCAACGTCATCTGGGTAGCGCCGCGCGACGAACTCGCCGCCAAGGAGCGCATGGAACTGGAGGCGAAGAAGACCATCGCCGAACTGGAACCCCTGCATACCCGCACCTACCGGCTCAACTACATCAAGGCCAGCGATGCCATGATCGTGCTGGCCGGTCTGCCCCGGACTGGGAACACCAATAGCTCCTCGGAGGATGCGACCTGCTCGCCCAGTTCCACCGGCATCACCGCCGCGGACACCACCGGTGGTTCCAATACCGGTCTGCAATCGATCATGCAGAGCGCGTCCGGCCAGCAGACCACCACCACGCAAAATCCCAACCGGGTGCTTTCGATCCGCGGCGGCAGCTCGTTCGATCTGACCACCAACACCCTGATCGTCACCGACACCATCGAACGCCACGCCGCCGTCGAGGAAGTCCTCAAGAACGTCGACGTACCCGCCAAGCAGGTCATGATCGAGGCGCGCATCGTCGTCGCCGACGATACCTTCGGCCGCGACCTCGGCGCCCGGCTTGGTTTCGCCGGCAGCGGAAAATCCGGCGAGACCGGCCTGGGCGTCGGCGACTACGCCGGTTCCGCGACCAACGCCACCGTCGGCCTGCCCGCCGGCGCGCCCAACCCCAACGTCAACCTCGGCCTGGCCAATCCGGCCGGCCAGCTTGGCTTCACGGTGTTCAACGCCTCCACCGCCGCCATCCTGAGCCTGGAATTGCAGGCGCTGGAACAGGACAAGCGCGGCAAGATCGTGTCCAACCCGCGCGTGGTGACCACCAACCTGCGCCCCGCCGTCATCCTGCAAGGCGAGCAGATTCCGGTCATCACCCCCGGCACCGCCAACAGCCCTCCGACCACCACGTTCAAGGATGCCCTGCTGTGCCTGCTGGTCAGCCCGCAGGTGCTCAACAACGACGATGTCATCCTCGACGTCGAGGTGACCAAGGACGCCAAGGGCGCGAGCTACGGCGACAACGTCGCCATCAACGCCAAGCGCATCAAGACCCAGATCCGGGTCGGCAATGGCGAAACCGCGATCCTGGGCGGCATCTTCGAGCAGGCCGAACGCAACGACACCGAGAAAGTCCCCTTCCTCGGCGACGTTCCGGTTCTGGGCCATCTGTTCAAGAAAACCCAGAAATCCGACCTCAAGAGCGAACTGCTGATCTTCCTGACGCCGCGCATCCTGCTGGACCCGGCCAATCTGGAACGCAAGTGACCGCCGAACCGCAACGCCACGCATCCGCATACCTCAGTACCCTCAGGAGACACCCAGATATGTTGAAAGCCCTCTTTCGATCCACCGTCGCGGCGGGTCTGATCGGCCTGCTGGCCGGTTGTGGCGGCGGTGGCGCCGGCAGTTCGCCGACCTACAGCATCACGGTTTACGGGGAACGGGACCGGACCGAACTGCCACTCAATCTGACGCTCGATGGTCCCCAGATCGGTGGCCGCTATACCGTCACGCTGTACGTCAAAGCCGAGGACACCGCCGGCCGGCCGATTCCCGGTGGAGAGGACATCTTCGGCTGCAACGTCGAGGGTGGTCTGGATACCGGCGCGCTCTACTATCTGGACGGCGACCCGGAGCATGAAACCACGGAAACCATCGACGGCGTCGAATACACCTTCCCCAACGCCTACCGGTCGATCACGCTGGATGCCAATTCCGGTGGCAACTCCTTCCATTTCCATGCCGGGGATGTCGCCGGCAACGTCACCATCCGCTGCACGGTCACCGATCCAGGCGGCGTCCAGCGCAGCGCCACCTACAGCCTCCGGGTCGGCGGCAACCCCAGCGGCAAGGCCTCCCAGGTCATTTTCGATCGTGGCACGACCAGCGACTACAGCTATCTGTACGCGCAGAACCTGAACGGCCCGACCCAGATGGTGATCCAGGCACGCATCATCGATGAGGCCGGCCAGGGTGTGCCCAACCCCGCCGCCGGCGTCAACAACCTGCAACTGCGCATCGTGCCCGACGCCAGCAGCACGGCCGAGGATCTGGCCACGTTGCGCGGCGTCAACGGCAACGGCCAGATGGTGTCCGGCTCGACCATCCAGGTCGCCAGCATCAACGGCCAGGCTCAGTTCACGCTGGTCAGCGGCTACACCGCCGGCACCATCCTGCTGGAAGCGGTGTCCGACCGCGCCGACAACAACGTCGGCAACGGCGTCAGCGAGGCGGTCACCAATTACGCCGCCGTGCAGGTGGTCACCGAAGCGCCCACCCAGGCGCCCACGCAGGCACCGCTGGAAATCACGACCTCGACACTGCCGGGCGCGACCCAAAGCGTGCAGTACGGCTATGCCCTGCAAGCCACCGGCGGTTCCGCGCCCTATGTCTGGAGCCTGGTGACCAACACGCTGCCGCTCGGCCTGTCGATGTCGAACAGTGGTGTCATCACCGGCACGCCATACGGCGACAGCTCGGGCACCTTCAACTTCGTCGCCCAAGTGCGAGATGCCCAGAACACCGTGCTACAGAAGAACTTCGCCATCGCCTACACGGCGGTCCAGCAACCGAGCACTTCGCCACCCACGGTGTTCAGCGGCAACCTGGCCACCGGCACGGTCGGCTCGCCGTACACCACGGTGCTGACCGCCAACGGTGGCGAGGCGCCGTACTCCTGGAGCGTGGTGCAGAGCACCCTGCCGCCGGGCCTGACCTCAACCACCACCGGCGTGATCAGCGGCACGCCGACCGCGCACGGCACCTACACCGTGGCCATGACGGTGACCGGCGCCAACGGCCTGTCGAGCACCACGTCGCGGCAGTTGACGATAAACCCGGCCGGCAACACCCTGGCGATCCTGACGCTGTCGCTGCCGGGTGCCACGGTTGGCTCGCCCTACGCCGCCCAGCTCAACGCGGTGGGTGGCACGCCAGCGTCCTACGCCTGGAGCGCATCGCAATTGCCGACCGGGTTGACCATCAACGCCACCACCGGCGTGATCTCCGGTACGCCGACCGGCGCCGGCACCTTCACGTTCACGGTGACGGTGACGGGCGGAGGCACCGCCAACCGGGATTACACCCTGACCATCGCGCCGTAAGCCCGACCCGGTCCGCCATCCGGCGGGCCGGCCGCTCGAAAAAAAACCGCCACGCATGCGTGGCGGTTTTTTTCATGCATTCAAACCGTGAATGGGTGGCCCGATGAAATCACGACTCCGGAAGTACAGGTTCCGGATGCCGGCATGCGCGGGTAGGAGGGCGCCGACGTTCAGCGCGGATCCGCCCGGGCGAACATCAATGCATGGTCTCCGGCTTGCCGCAGCACTGCTTGTACTTGCGTCCGCTGCCACACGGACAGGGATCGTTGCGGCCGACCTTGACGCCCTCGCGCCGCCAGGGCGCGCGCTCGGCCTTGCGGTAGGGCAGCCAGAAGTCGCGGACACCAAGCACGCAGGTACCGAGCATGTCGGCGAACTCCCGTTCGCGGCCGAGCTGACGAGCGCGTTCCGCCTCGACCTCCGGATCGTCGACGCCAAACAGGATCATCGGCGTCAGGAAGGCGCCGGGGCCGCTGTCGTCTCCGGTCATCAATGGCCGCCAGGCTTCGTGGTCCAGTTCCACCGCGGTCATGAAGCCCGTGCACCAGGCTTCCAGGATGGGCGTCTCCACGCCATCGCGGTCATGGAGATACAACAAGGGATCGAATTGGTCGGTTCCCTCGGCCAGATCGTGGATGCGGTCGTTGTACAGGCGCATGACCAGGCCGATGACGCGCCCGGCCTGGGCGTCGTCGGCGAAGCGCATCGGCTCTTCATCGGTCTCGCCCCAGACCGCCGGCAGCCAGTCGCTCGGCATCAGGGTGTTGGGGCCGATCGCCAGGGCGCTGAGGAAGCCGTCGAGCATGGAGAGATCCATGCGTGCCTCGGGCAACTGGTCACTGTTCAGGAAGGCTTCGAGTTCGTCGAGCTCGGCGTCGCTGAGCGGCTGGTCCAAATTCATGGCATTTCCTTTCATAACCGCGCGCGAATCAGGCCGGCGATCTCGCCGTCGGTGAGCACGACGGGGTTGGTCTTCATGCTGGAACCGCGACTGTTGGCGACCACCCGTTCGACATCTACCTCGGTGACACCGTAAGCGCCCAGAAGCGGCAACTCGAGCCGGCGGGTCCAGTCGTCGAGCAGGTCGAGCAGGGCGGCATGCGCCACGTCGTCCTCCAGGTGGCGACCGGTCAGCAGCCGGCCTGCGTCGGCGTAGCGGCGCAGGGCTGGTGATTCCGGAGCGCGCGCGCGCAGCACGGCCAGGTTGACGCGGGTCGCCTCGGCGACCAGGGTGCCACAGGCGACGCCATGCGGGATCGGGAAGAAGGCGCCGAGCGGCGCCGCCAGGCCATGCACCGAGCCGAGGCCGACGTGGGCCAGGGTGATGCCGGACAGCAGCGCGGCCTGAGCCATGGCGGCACGCTGCGCGGCCGGGTCGCCGCGGCCTTCGTACCAGGCCGGCAACGCGTCGCGGACATGTTCGAGGCCGGCGCGCGCGAGCGCGTCGGTGAACGGATTGGCGCGCGTCGACACCCATGATTCCAGCAATTGGGTGAACGCATCCATGCCGTTGGCGGCGAGCACCGGTCGCGGGCAGGTGGCGAGCAGGTCGGGGTCGATCAGCGCCAGTTCGGCGACCAGGCGTTCGTCGCGGAAGGATTTCTTGAAGCCGTCCGGCCCATGCCGGGACAACACCGCGTTGCGTGTCGCCTCGGAGCCGGTGCCGGCGGTGGTGGGCACGGCGATGAATGGCGTGGCCGGTCCACGGTAGGGCAGTTCCGGGCCGACACCTTCCAGATGATCCATCACCGAATTGCCCGGCCGGAGCAGGCCGGCGATGGCCTTGGCGGCATCCAGCGCGCTGCCGCCGCCGATGCCGACCACGCAGTCGATGCCGGCGCCGGCGTGTTCGCGCACGGCGTCGTCCACCAGTTCCGGCGACGGCTCGCCGGCGACCCGGAGCAGACGCCAGTCGATGCCGGCGGCGCGCAGGGCCTCGGCCAGCGGCGGCCAGTTCGGCCCGTCGAGGAACGAGGCGCCGCCGGTGACGATCAGCGCGCGCGGGCCATAAACGCGTATCCGCTCCGGCAGCAGGGCGATCCGTCCGGTGCCGAATTCGACGCGCGGCAGGCGGCCGAGGCCGTAGGCGAAGCTCATGGCCGGGGCGACTGGAAATCGAAGGAGTCGGCGAAGAAGGCGTCGGCCGGCAGGCCACGCGCGGCGAAGTCGCGGCGCGCCGCCTCGATCATGGCCGGCGCGCCGCAGGCATAGACCTCATGGCCCGACAGGTCGGCGTGATCCGCCAGCACCGCCTCATGCACCAGACCGGCGCGCCCGCTCCAGCCGTCCTCCGGACGGGCGGCGGAGAGCACCGGGATGAAGCGGAAATGCGCGTGCCGGTCCTGCCATTGTCGGGGCAGCTCGGCCTGGTACAGATCGGCGGCGGCGCGCGCGCCCCAGTACAGCGTGAAATCGCGTTTCACCTCGTGGCGGAAGGCGTGCGCGAGCATGCTCCGGATCGGCGCGAACCCGGTACCGCCGGCGACCAGGATGGCCGGCTTGTCCGACTCGCGCAGGAAGAAGCTGCCGTAAGGGCCGGAAATGCGCAGGATGTCCTTGACCTTCATGGCGCCGAACACGTGATCGGTGAAGCGGCCGCCGGGCACGTGGCGCACGTGCAGCTCCAGCAGGGCATCCTCCTCCGGCGAGTTGGCCAAAGAGAAGCTGCGCCGGGCGCCATCCTTGAGCAGGAAGTCGATGTACTGGCCCGCCAGGAACTGCAAACGCTCGTTGGATGGCAGCTTGAGCCAGAGCGCCATGACGTCATCGGCCAGGCGTTCCATGCGCTCGACCCGGCAGGGCAGGGTCTTGATCGGGATGTCCTTGGCGGCGCCGACTTCCTTGACCTCGATGGTCAGGTCGCTGACGGCCTTGGCGCAGCAGAACAGGGC
This sequence comes from Hydrogenophilus sp., assembly GCA_020725265.1. GTDB lineage: Bacteria > Pseudomonadota > Gammaproteobacteria > Burkholderiales > Thiobacillaceae > PFJX01. The sequence continues at coordinate 20,313 of DYFK01000012.1, forward strand.
AAGGCCGGCGAGCTTGTCCTCGCGCGTCAGCGCGCCCTCCTGGAAGACGCCGTAATCGACTTCGCCGGCCAGCACCTTGCCCTTGCAGGCGCCACAGGCGCCATTACGGCAGCCGTAGGGTAGCGAAAAGCCGGCGTCGAGCGCCGCCGCGAGCAGGGTTTCGCCCGGCTTGACGGTAAACTGGTGGCCGCTGGGTTGTATCGTGACCTGGTAAGACATCTGACTCGATCCTCTAGAAACTGCGAACGTATGCGAATTCTCATCGTCGGCTGCGGCGACGTCGGCCTGCGCGCGGCGCGCCTGCTGGCCGGGCGCGCCACCCTTTACGCGCTGACCCGCGACCCGGCCCGCCACGCCGAGCTGCGTGCCGCCGGCATCCGTCCGATCACCGGCGATCTGGACACGCGCGCCAGCCTGAAACGGCTGGCCGGCCTCGCCGACCGGGTGCTGCATTTCGCGCCGCCGCCCACCGAGGGCACGCGCGATCCGCGTACCCGGGCGCTGCTGGCCGCGCTCGGCCGGCGGCGACGGCGCGGCAGTCTAGCGCGCCGCCCCGATCCCGGCAAAACCCTGGTCTACATCAGCACCAGCGGCGTCTACGGCGATTGCGGCGGCGCCCTGGTGCCGGAAACCCGGCCGGCGCGACCCGACAGCGCGCGCGCCCGGCGCCGGGTCGACGCGGAAACGCGCCTGCGCGCCTGGGGCCGGCGCGGCCATCGCGTCGCCATCCTGCGCGCGCCCGGCATCTACGCGCAAGACCGCATGCCGGCGGAACGGGTGCGCAAGGGACTGCCGGCGATCCTGGCCGAGGACGACGTGTACACCAACCACATCCACGCCGACGATCTCGCCCGTCTGGCGCGCACCGCGCTGTTTCTGGGCCGGCCCAACCGGGTCTACAACGCGGTCGACGACAGCGGCCTGAAGATGGGCGACTGGTTCGACGTGGTCGCCGACCATCTCGGCCTGACGCGCCCACCCCGGCTGCCGCGCGCCGAGGTGATCGCGGCGGTGACGCCGGCAATGCGCGGCTTCCTGTCGGAATCGCGCCGGCTGCTCAACCGGCGCGCGAAACGCGAGCTGCGCTTCCGGCTGGCCTACCCGGAGGTCAGGGCCGGTCTGCGCGGGCCGGAAGCCTGAGCGCCAGCCAGGCGGCGACGTCGTCGAGCAGCCGACCGCCGGCGCTGCCCAGGCCGGCGGCGGCGCCGGCGGCGTCATGGCTGGCGGCCGGCGCCGTGGCGACGAACACCTGGCGGCCGATCAGGCTGGCATCGGCGCGCCGCACCAGCTCCACCTCCAGCTCGACGCGAACCTGACCCGGTGCCTGGCCGGCATCGTGGCGGAAATCGAGCAGTCGGCTGTTGAGCAGGTAGTCGCCGCGCACCCCGCTGTCGAGGTCGGCCACCGCCTGGAACAGGCCGGCGCGCTCGATGCGCCGGCGCAGCTCGCGGCCGAGCGTGTCGGCCGGCGGTTCGCTCCAGCGCGCGTATTGATATTGCGCCAGGGTGCCCGGCGCCCGGCTGAACAGCAGCGACGCGCCGGCGAGCAGGGCGCCGGCCGGGCGCGGCCGGTCGAGCAACAGCGTCGCCGGAAGCGGCTGACCGACACTGGCTGGCGTCGACGCGGCCGGCACTTCCAGGCTGTGATGAACGACTGGCTGCGACCGGCCACCGAGAACGCCACAACCGGCCAGACTGACCAGCAGGCCGGCGAGGACAAGCAAACGGTAACGCGCGCGCGCTGACTGGATCATGTTCATTCTCCCGGTCCCAGTTCGGCCTTGTGCGGGCCGTGCAGCAGGCGGCCGGGGTCGGCGAACTCGCGACCGCTGGCCTGGAGGGTATCGCTCGCCGCGCGCAACGCGCGCGCGGCGGACTGGACTTCCTGGGTGCCCAGGTCAACGCTCAGGCGCAGGTCCATGCGCATCGCCTCGAAACCCTGATCGATCGTTTTCAGCGTCGCCCGCGTCTCGCGCAGGGTCGTGCCGGCATCGTCGGCGAGCGCGTCCAGGCGGGCGCCGGTCCGAGCCAATACCTGGCCGCCCTCGCGCGCCAGCGGCGCCAGCTCGCCGCTCAGGGCATCGACCCGCTCGGCGGCGGCGCGCGTGGCGTCCAGGGTCGCGGCCAGGCGCGGCGTCAGCGCGCGGGCATCGGCGCGCAGTTCGCCGCTGAGCGCCGCCAGGTTGTCGAGCGAAACCGCCAACGCCCGCTGGTTGTCGTCGGACAGCAGGGTGTTGACGCGGCCAAGCGCTTCCTGGGTGGCGCTGCCAATGCCTTCCAGATTGCGCTGGAAGCGGGCCATGTCGGGCACGCCCTCGTCGATCTGCGGATATTCCTCACCCTCCGGCACGTAGGTGAGCGGCGTGCCGCCCTTCCAGACGTTGTCGATGTCGATGGCGGCCAAGCCGGTGACCAGATTGCGGCTGACCACCGCCTCGGCGCCTTCCAGCACCGGCGCGCGCGCGTCCAGCTCCAGCACCACGCGCACGGTCTTGGCCTGGTTGGGCTGGATCACGTAATCGAGCACCTTGCCGACCTTGATGCCCTGCATGCGCACATCGCTGTTGATCTGCAGGCCTTCCAGCGACTGGTTCTTGAAATAGACCACATAGCGCTGGCTGGCGTGGCCACCGCCCCCGCCCCCCAGCCAGTAGAGCCCCACCGCCAGCACGGCGGCCAGCGCCAGCATGGCGGCGCCCACCCAGACGTAGCGGGTATCGGATTCCATTACGTTCTCCCTCCCGAATGCGCGGCGAAATAGGATTGGATCCAGGGATGATCGAGCGCCGAGACCGATGCCACCGGACCGTCGGCGATGACCTCGCCGGCATATAGCACGATGACCCGGTCGACCATGCCCCACAGGCTGTCGAGATCGTGGGTGGCGATCAGCGCGGTCAGCCCCAGGCTGTCGCAGAGCACGCGCAACAGATGGTCGAATTCGCGCGCGCTGATCGGGTCGAGCCCGGACGTCGGCTCGTCCAGAAACAACAACTCCGGCTCCAGCGCCAGCGCCCGCGCCAGCGCCGCGCGTTTCTTCATGCCGCCGGACAGCTCGCTCGGCCGCTTGTGCGCGGCCTCCATGGGCAGGCCGGCCAGACGGATCTTCATGGTCACCACCTCGTCGCGCAGCCGGGGCGGCAGCTCGGCATGCTCGCGCAGCGGCACGGCGACGTTCTCGGCCACGGTCAGCGACGAGAACAGCGCGCCCTCCTGGAACAGCACGCCGTAGCGGGCGCGGATCTCGCCGAGACGGCGCGCCGGCAACGCCCAGACATCCTCGCCGAACAGACGCAGATGGCCGCCGCTCGGCCGATGCAGGCCGATGCACTCGCGCAGCAGCACGCTCTTGCCGGTACCGCTGGCGCCGATCAGCGCGACCACCTCGCCGGGGCGGATCGAGAAACTGACGCCCCGGTGCAGCCAGTGGCCACCCAGGCGGGTGCGCACGCGGTCGGCGACCAGGATGGCGCCCGCGTCGGTCATTGCGGATTCTCCGGATGCAGTACCGCGAACAGCGCGTTGATCAGGATCACCGCCACCAGGCTCTGCACCACGGTGGCGGTGGTCCGGGCGCCGACGCTACGGGCGTCGCGGCTGACCGCGAAACCGTTGCGGCAGGCGATGAAGGCAATGGCGGCCGCGAACACCGGCGCCTTGCTCAGGCCGAACAGCACGGTATTGACCGGCAACACCGCGCGCAAGCGGTCGAAAAAGGTGTAGTACCCGACGTCGAGCTGGCTGGCCGCCACCAGCGCGGCGCCGAGGATGCCCATGACGTCGCCGACGAAGGTCAGCAGCGGCAGCGCGATGACGATGGCGATCAGGCGCGGCAGCACCAGCACCTGGATCGGTGACAGGCCGAGCGTGGCGATGGCGTCGATTTCCTCGGTCACCTTCATGGCGCCGATCTGAGCGGTGAAGGCGGCGCCGGAACGGCCGGCGACCAGGATGGCGGTGAGCAGCGGCGACAGCTCGCGGGCGACGGCCAGACCGATGCCATCGACCACGAAGATGTTGGCGCCGAATTTCTGGACCTGGATGCCGAGCAGGAAAGCGAACACGATGCCAACCAGGAAGGTCATCAGCATGATGATCGGCAACGCGCCCAGGCCCACCGCGCGCACCTGGGTGACCAGTTCGCGATGCCGCAGCCGGCGCGGATGCCGGATCAGCTCGCCGCCGGCCTCGACCAGCCGGCCGAGGAATTCGACGTGGGCGAGCAGGCCGGTTTGCGCCTGGGCGCCGAGCCGGCCCAGCCGGGCCAGGACCGGCTCGCGCCGCGACGGCGGCGGCGCGCGCGCATCGAGACGGTCGGCGATCAGGTGGATCAGGGTCAATTGCGCCGGCGCGAAATGTTCGAGCACCACCTCCGGCCAGACCACGCCCATCGCTCGCAGACGGTTGACCAGGATCATCACGCCGGTACCGTCCAGACGCTCGACCGCCGCCGCGTCCAGATGCACGCGCTGACCGTCGGGCAGGGGCAGGTCGGCGAACAGCGCGTCGACCTCGACCAGATGGCCGATGCACCAGCAGCCGCGCAACCTGAGCAGGTAGCGGCCGGCATCCGCCTCGCGGGTCAGGCCGGGCGGCATCATGACGGTGGCGCCACCCCGCCGCGCAGGCGGGCCAGCAGGCGCTCATGCAAACCGCCGAAAGCGCCGTTGGACATGATCAGGACATGATCGCCGGCCCGGCATTCGCCGGCGATGGCGTCGATCAGCGCATCCAGGTCGGCGCGCGTGGTGGCCTTGTCGCCGAGTGGCGCGAGCGCGCCGGCGACGTCCCAGTCGATCCCGCCGGCATGGCAGAACACCCGGTCGGCCTCGGCCAGACTGGCCGCCAGCGCATCCTTCATGACGCCCAGCTTCATGGTGTTCGAACGCGGTTCCAGCACCGCCAGGATGCGCGCCGGCGCGCTGGCGCCAAGTTTCTCGCGCAGACCGGCGACGGTGGTGGCGATGGCGGTGGGATGGTGGGCGAAGTCATCGTAGACAACGATCTCTCCGCCATCGGTGGCGACCCGGCCACGCTCTTCCATGCGCCGGCGGACGTTGACGAAACGGCCGAGCGCGGCCATGGCCGCGTGCGGCGGCACGCCGACGTGACGCGCGGCAGCGATGGCGGCCAGCGCGTTGGCGCGGTTGTGCTCGCCGAGCAGCGACCAGTCGACGCGGCCGAGCCGCTCGCCGTCGAGCAGAACCTCGAAGCCGCCGGCGTCGGCATCGCCCACCCGCCAGCCATGGCCGGGTCCGGCGAAATACTCGACCCCGCTCCAGCAGCCGCGGCCGAGCACGCGCAGGATATTGACGTCGCCGCCGTTGGCGAGAATCCGGCCGTTGCCCGGCACGGTACGCACCAGATGATGGAATTGCGTTTCGATCGCCGCCAGATCGGGAAAGATGTCGGCATGATCGAATTCCAGATTATTCAGGATCGCGGTCCGCGGCCGGTAATGCACGAACTTGGAACGCTTGTCGAAGAAGGCGGTGTCGTACTCGTCCGCCTCGATCACGAAGAACGGACTGTCGGTCAGGCGCGCGGATACGCCGAAATTCATCGGCACGCCACCGATCAGGTAACCGGGGTCGAGACCGCAATCCTCCAGGATCCAGGCCAGCATCGACGCGGTCGTGGTCTTGCCGTGGGTGCCGGCCACCGCCAGCACCCATTTGTCGCGCAACACGTGCTCGTACAGCCATTGCGGGCCGGACACGTAGGGCAGGCCGCGATCGAGGATTGCCTCCATCAACGGCTGGCGACCACGCGCGACCACGTTGCCGATCACGTAGATGTCGGCGGGCGTTTCCAGTTGTTCCACGCCGAAACCCTCGGTCAGACGGATGCCGAGACTTTCCAGCTGGGTGCTCATGGGCGGGTAGACGTTGGCGTCGCAGCCGCTGACGGCATGGCCCGCCCGCTGGGCGATGGCGGCAATGCCCCCCATGAAGGTGCCGCAGATACCTAATATGTGGATGTGCATGCGCTGGGAGTCAGGCCACTCGCGGCCGCGTTCAAGGCCGGCCGATTATCCGACGCCTTAAAGAATGTCGCCAGTTGACCGATAATCCAGAGCCGACGCCGGGCGCCAGACGCCCGGCCCCATTCCCCCGTACCTTAACCACGCGCCGCCCGGAACCATGGTTCAGACCCCCAACGTCATCGCGCTCGCGGCCATGCAGCGACTCAAGGAAACCGGCGAACCACCGACGCCGGAGAACTACGAGCGCGCCTATTACGCGATTTCCGGATTGCCGGTGCCCGCCAGGCCGGCGCCGGAAGCGCAAGCGGCCAGCCTCGCCCCGTGCGCGGAACTGATGACGGTGCTGCGTGAACTGTTGCGGGAAGTCACCGACAAGACCGAGCACCTGGCCAAGGATCTCGGTGAAAAGAACCGCGACCTGGCCGACAACGTCGACGGCCTGCGCGGCAGTCGCGACAAGAGCGAAATTCTGCGCCTGCTCGCCGCCGTGGTCAGCCAGGCCAGCGGCATCCAGTCGACCGTGGAAGCCAGCCACCACGATCTGGTGGAAACCCGGCAGGCGCTCGTGGCGATGCAGGAGGAACTGGCGGAAACCCGGCAATTGCTGAACGAGGACGCGCTTACCGGCGCCCTCAACCGGCGCGGGCTCGACCAGACCCTGGTGCGCGAAATCGCGCGCGCTCAGCGCAACGGCGGCAAGCTGACGCTGGCCATGGCCGACCTCGACCACTTCAAGTCCATCAACGATGAATACGGTCACGAAGCCGGCGACCAGATGCTGGTCCACTTCACCATGCTGATGAAGTCGGTGATGCGCAAATCCGACGCCCTGGTCCGTTTCGGTGGCGAGGAATTCACCCTGATCCTGCCGGAAACCGACTCGCGCGGCGCCATCTTCGTGCTCGGCCGCCTGCAACAACTGATGGCCTCGACACCGCTGGTCTACGAAGGCCGGCGCATCCAGGCCACCTTCAGCGCCGGTGTCGCCACCCTGCGCGCGGACGAAAACGGCCACGCCCTGTTGCGTCGCGCCGACGAAGCGCTGTACGGCGCCAAGGACAGCGGCCGCAACATCATCCGCGTCGCGCCCTGATGTCGGGTCGAGCGCCAGCGGTCGCGATCGCCTCCGCGCGCCGGATCGCCGCCGATCTGGTCAACGCCGTGCTCATCGACGGGCGCGGACTGACCCAGGCCCTGACCCGCTCGCGCGCCGATCATGCCGACCCGCGCGCGCTGGCGGCCGCCCAGAGTCTGGCCTACGGCACCCTGCGCGAGGCCGGTCGGCTGCGCCATTTCCTTGCCAGCCTGACCGGCAAGCCGCCGGAACCGGCCGAGCTGACCGGCCATCTGCTGGTCGGCCTGCACGAACTGGATGCCGGACTCAGCCCGGACTACGCGGCGGTCAACGAAACCGTCGCCGCCGCCGCCAACCGGTTCCCGTTCGCGCGCGGCTTCGTCAACGCCGTGCTGCGCAACTTCCAGCGTCGGCGCGCGGCGCTTGACCAGAATCTGCCGGAACAGGCGCGCTGGAATTTCCCGGGCTGGTGGCTGGCGCGACTGCGCGCCGAATATCCGGACGACTGGCGGAGCATTGTCGAAATCCAGAACCAGCCGCCGCCGATGACCCTGCGCGTCAACCAACGCCGGAGTTCGCTCGACGACTACCGTGCCGAACTGCGAAACGCCGGCCTCGACCACGGGATCGGCGGCGACTGGTGGCCAAGCACGGGGCCGCTCCCGGCCCTGATCCTGGCGCGGCCGCTGCCGGTCGCCGATCTGCCCGGTTTCGCCGACGGCCGCGTCTCGGTGCAGGATCTCGGCGCCCAGGCGGCCGTGCCGCTGCTCGAAGCCGGCAACGGCATGCGCGTGCTCGACGCCTGCGCGGCGCCCGGCGGCAAGACCGGCCACCTGCTGGAACTGGCCGACCTCGACCTGACCGCGCTCGACCGCGATGAAATCCGTCTGCGCCGGGTGCGCGACAATCTCGACCGCCTCGGTCTCGCCGGCGCCCGGCTGATCGCCGCCGACGCTGGCGCGCCGGCGACCTGGTGGGATGGCCGACCGTTCGACCGCATCCTGCTCGACGCGCCCTGCACCGCTTCCGGCGTCGTCCGCCGGCACCCGGACGGCAAGTGGCTCAAGCTTGCGGACGATGCGCAACAACTGGCCGGGCAACAATCCCGCCTGCTGGAAGCGTTATGGCCGCTGCTGAAGCCGGGTGGCAGAATGCTTTACGCTACCTGTAGTCTGTTCCGCGCGGAAAATGCCGGTCAGATCCAGGCTTTTCTCTCCCGACACCCCGACGCCCGCCGCGAACCGATCCACCTCCCCGGGATGCGCGAAGGCCAATGGCTGCCCGGCCCGGACATGGATGGCTTCTTTTATGCCCGCCTGCTCAAGACGTGACTTCCTGCGCGCCGCCACCGCCCTGGCGGTGCTGGCTTGCGCGCCGGCCGCGCGGGCGGCGGAGGGCATCGTCCCCGGCAACCTCGATGTCGTCCAGAAAGGCGAGTTCTTCCAGATCTCCGGCGGTTTCACCATCGAGCTTTCGGAAACCCTGGAAAAGGCGCTCACGCGCGGCGTGCAGCTGACCTTCGTGCAGGCGGTGGAGGCGGAACGGCTGCGCGACTACTGGCTGTCGGAAAGCCTGGTCGCGCTGGAACGGCCGGTCCGCCTGTCCTACAACGCCCTGTTGCGCCAGTATTACGTCAGCCTGGCCGGCGTTTCCTCCAGCCACGACGGCCTTGCCGAGGCGCTGCGCGCGGTCGGTGACCTGCGCGACTGGAGCGTGCTCAACGTCCGTCAGATGAAAAAGAAGTCGAGCTACCGCGCCTATGTCCGCATGTACCTGGACATCGCCCAACTGCCGAAGCCGCTCCAGGTCAACGCGCTGGCCTCGTCGGCGCGCTGGCAGCTCGATTCGGGCTGGCGGGAACTCCCGTTCAAGTACTGAACGGCGCCGCGCGATGATCTATCTGGTCGCCGCCAGCCTGCTGCTCGGGTCCGCCCTGATCGTGCTGCTGGTGGCGGCCGCCGACAACACCGCGTTCCTGGCCGAATACCTGTCGTCGCTGTTGCTGATGACCCTGGCCGGCGCGCTCGGTCTGGTCGTGCTGATCGGCTACCAGGCCAGCGTGCTGCTGCGCCGCATCCGCGCTGGCGTGTTCGGCGCCAAGCTGACCGCGCGCATGTTCGTGATCATCAGCCTGATGGCGCTGGTACCGGGCATCGTCGTCTACGGCGTTTCCGTCCAGTTCCTGGTGCGCTCGATCGAATCCTGGTTCGACGTGCGCATGGAAACCGCGCTGGAAGGCGGCCTCGCGCTCGGCCGCTCGGCGCTCGAGCATGTGCAGCGCGACGTCGTCCGCAAGGCCGAGGCGATGGCCGCCGATCTGGCCGACCTGCCCGCGCTGTTGCAACCGGACCGGCTCGACGAGCTGCGGGAAAAGAATGGCCTGCAGGAAGCCAGCCTGCTCGACGGTGGTGGCCGGCTGATCGGTTTCGCATCGGCCAGCCGCGCCAACCTGCTGCCCGCCGCGCCCGATCAGGGCGCGCTCTGGCAGGCGCGCCAGGGCCAGCCCTGGTCGCGCCTGGAAGCGACCGAGGATGGCGGCATCAAGGTGCATGTGGTGGCCCCGGTCAGCCTGATTGCCCTCAACGAGCGCCTGCGCCTGCTCCAGGTGATCCAGCCAATCCCCAGCCAGTTGGCGCAGGACGCGCTCCAGGTCGAGAACGCCCGCCAGAGTTATCAGGAACTGCTGCTGTCCCGACTCGGGCTCAAGCGCCTGTACGGCATCTCCCTGACCCTGGCGCTGACCCTGGCGCTGTTCTCGGCGCTCAGTCTGGCTTTCGTCATTTCCGAGCGCATGGCCGCGCCGCTGCGCGCGCTGGCGCGCGGCACCCGGGCGGTGGCGCGTGGCGATTTCACCCAGGTGCACGCGGTTTCCAGCCGGGACGAACTGGGCATGCTCACCCATTCGTTCAACCGCATGACCCGGCAACTGGCCGACGCCCGCGTCGCCGCCAACGAAAGCCGCGACAAGCTGCTGGAAGCCAACGCCTACCTGGAAGGCGTGCTGGCCAGCGTCACCGCTGGCGTGGTCACGCTCGAACACGACCTGCGCGTGCGCCTGGCCAATCCGGCCGTGCTCGATCTGCTCGGCCTCGACCGCGCCGACGCCGAGGGACGGCCGCTCGCCGGATGGGGTGGAGCGGACACCGGCCTGCGTCAATTCGCCGAAACCATGGCCCGGCATTTCCAGGAGTCGCCGGTCCGACCCTGGCACCAGCAGGTGGAACTGGACACCGCCCACGGCACCCGCATCCTGCTGGCGCGCGGCACGCCGCTATCGGCGGCGCCGAAGCCGGATTACGTGCTGGTGCTCGACGACGTCACCCAGCTCATCCGCGCCCAGCGCGACGCCGCCTGGGGCGAGGCGGCGCGCCGGATGGCGCACGAGATCAAGAACCCGCTGACGCCGATCCAGCTCTCCGCCGAACGCCTGGAGGCGCGGCTGTCGGACCGGCTCGACCCGGCCAGCCGGGAAACCCTGAGCCGGGCGACGGCGACCATCGTCGGCCAGGTGGCGACCCTGAAAGGCCTGGTCGACGCCTTCGCCCAATATGCCCGGCTGCCGTCGCCGCGCATCGAGCGGGTCGACCTCAACGCGTTGATCCGCGAGGTGCTCGGCCTGTACGAGGCGAACGCGCCCATCGAACTCGACCTGGCGCCGGAACTGCCGCCGGTCGCCGGCGACCCGGCCCTGCTCGGGCAGGTGCTGGTCAATCTGGTCAAGAACGCCCAGGAAGCCCTGTCCGAAACCGCCGAACCGCGCATCCGTGTCGCTTCCGCGCGCGAAGGCGAGCGCATCGTCCTGACCGTGGAGGACAATGGCGCCGGTTTCCCGGAAGAACTGAAGGGGCGCATGTTCGAACCCTATGCCACCACCAAGCCCAAGGGCACCGGCCTGGGCTTGCCGGTGGTGAAGAAGATCATCGAAGAGCACCATGGCGACATCGAGGTGCGGAATCTCGCGAGCGGCGGCGCCCATATCGGCGTATCCCTGCCCGCACTGGCTTTGGAGGTGAGCAATGCCTGAAATACTGGTGGTGGACGACGAACCCGGCATCCGCGAGTTGATGCGGGAAATCCTCGAGGAAGAGGGCTTCGAGGTGCGCATGGCCGAGCATGGCGCGGCCGCGCGCGCGGCGCTCGACGACAAGGTGCCGGACCTGGTCCTGCTCGACATCTGGATGCCCGACGTCGATGGCGTCAGCCTGCTCAAGGAATGGAAGACGCAGGGGCGGCTGACCATGCCGGTGGTGATGATGTCCGGCCACGGCACCGTCCATACCGCGGTCGAGGCGACCCGGCTGGGCGCCTTCGACTACCTGGAAAAGCCGGTGTCCTACAAGCAGTTGCTGGATACCGTGCGCAAGGCCCTGGAAACCCGGCGACCGCGGCCGATCACTTCCGGCAGCCTGGGAGCGCTGGGCCAGGGCGAGGCGATCCGCCGCCTGACCCAGCGGCTCAACCTCGCCGCCAGCGCCGGCCTGCCGCTGTTGCTGCTGACCCGGCCCGGCATCGGCGAGGAAATCGTCGCCCGCTTCATGACGCCGCCGGACGGCCCGTTCCTGCGCGTCGACGAACCCGGCCAGCTCGCCGACCGACCGACCGACCTGCTCGCGCGCGCCAAGAATGGTCTGGTCTACGTCCCCGATCTGGTCGCGCTGTCGACCATGCAGCAACGCGGCCTGGCGCTGCTGATCGCGCGCCGCGCGGAATTCGGCGCGCGCGTGGTCGCCGCCAGCCAGCAGCCGCTCGCGCACCTGCTCGCCGATGGCCGCGTACTCCAGGATCTGCACGACCAGCTCGCCCACGCGGTGGTCGAACTGCCGACCCTGGCCGAGCGGCGCGAGGACATTCCAGCGCTGGCCACGCGCTTGCTGGAAGACGCCTGCGCGCGTCTGCTGGTGCCGCCCCGGCCGTTGAGCGAGGGCGCGCTCGCCGCCCTGTGCGCGCATGACTGGCCCGGCAACCTGGCCGAGCTGGAGGCGGTGGTCGGGCGCCTGGCCCTGGAAACCGGCGAGGGCGCCATCGAAACCGCGGTGGTGACCGCCATGCTCGGCCGCGAGGAGGCCGAAACCGGGCGGACCGGCGTCGACCTGATGCTGCACCTGCCGCTCAAGGACGCCCGCGAGGCGTTCGAACGCGCCTATCTGGAAGCGCTGCTGACCGAATGCGGCTGGGCCATGAGCAAGACCGCCGAACGCGCCGGCCTGGACCGCACCAACCTGTATCGCAAGGTCAAGCAACTCGGCATCGAGGCGCCCGGCCGCGACAGGGAATCATGAAGATCATCGTGCTCGGAGCCGGCCAGGTCGGCTCCAACCTGGCCGAGCATCTGGTGCGCGAGGGCAACGACCTGACCGTCGTCGACATCGACGCCGACAAGCTCGCCGCGCTACAGGACCGTTTCGACCTGCGCACGGTGTGCGGCCAGGCCTCGCATCCCTCGATCCTCAAGCAGGCCGGCGCCGATGACGCCGACATGCTGGTGGCGGTGACCCTCAACGACGAAACCAACATCGTCGCCTGCAAGCTGGCCGGCACGCTGTTCAACATTCCGACCAAGATCGCCCGCATCCGCGCGATCGATTACATGAAGCATCCGCTGCTGTTCGAGGCGGAGCATTTCGGCGTCGACCACGTCATCGCGCCGGAGCAGGAAATCACCGACTACCTGCGCAAGCTGATCGATTACCCGGAAGCGCTCCAGGTGGTCGACTTCGGCGGTGGCCGCGCCCGTCTGGTGGCGATGAAGGCACGCGCCGGCGGTCCCCTGGTCGGCCATGAACTGCGCGACCTGCAAAAACACCTGCCCGGCCTGGACGCGCGCGTCGCCGCCATCTTCCGGCGCGACCGCACCATCGTCCCCGAGGGTCGCACGGTGATCCAGGACAGCGACGAGATCTTCTTCATCGCCGCCACCGAGAACATCCGCGCGGTCATGAAGGAAATGCGTCGGGGCGACAAGAGCGTGCGCCGGGTCATGATCGCCGGCGGCGGCAACATCGGCCAGCGCCTGGCGCGCAGCCTGGAATCCGATTACGAGGTCAAGCTGATCGACCGCAACAAGAAGAACACCGAACGCCTGGCGCGCACCCTGAACAGCACGCTGGTGCTGACCGGCGACGCCACCGACGAGGATCTGCTGTTGCAGGAGAACATCGAGGACATGGACGTGTTCTGCGCGCTGACCAACGACGACGAGGACAACATCATGTCCGCCCTGCTGGCCAAGCGCCTGGGCGCCAGGAAAGTCGTCGCCCTGATCAACCGCGCCACCTACGTCGACCTGTTGCAGGGCGGCGAGATCGACATCGCGCTGTCGCCGGCGCAGGCCACCATCGGCCCGCTGCTCACCCACATCCGTCGTGGCGACATGGCCGTGGTGCACAGCCTGCGCCGGGGCGCGGCCGAGGCGCTGGAAGCGGTGGTGCACGGCGACGCCCGCGCCTCCAAGCTGGTCGGCCGGCGCATCGAGCAGATCGAGTTGCCCGAGGGCGTCAGCATCGGCGCCATCCTGCGCGGCGACAAGGTCACCATCGCCCATCACGACTCGATCATCGAGTCCGGCGATCACCTGATCCTGTTCGTACCCAACAAACGCATGATTCCCAAGGTCGAGAAGCTGTTCCAGGTCGGACTCGGGTTCTTCTGATGCTGCGTCGCGTTTTCCCGCTCCTGCACGTGCTGGGCATGATCATCGCCGTGTTCGGCCTGTCCATGCTGGTGCCGCTGGCCCTGTCCGAATTCACCCGCGACGGCGCCGAGCGCGCCTACGACCATGCCGCGCTGATCACCATCGGCGCCGGTCTGGTCATGTGGCTGGCGGGCCGGCGCTGGAAACGCGAGCTGAAGATGCGCGACGGCATCCTGCTGGTGGTGCTGACCTGGACGCTGCTGCCCGGCTTCGCGGCGTTGCCGCTGTTGTTCCACCTGCCCGACCTGGTCGTCGCCGACGCCTATTTCGAGGCCATGTCGGGGCTGACCGCGACCGGAGCCACCGTCCTGTCCGGACTCGACGACCTGCCCAACTCGATCAACCTCTGGCGCGCGCAACTGCACTGGATCGGCGGCCTCGGCATCATCGTGCTGGTGGTCGCCATCCTGCCGCTGCTCGGTGTCGGCGGCCGCCAGATGTTCAAGGCGGAAACGCCGACGCCGATGAAGGATCAGAAACTGACGCCGCGCGTGGCGGAAACCGCCAAGGGCCTGTGGGTGGTCTACATCGGGCTGACCATCCTCTGCATCGGCGTGCTCTGGGCGCTCGGCATGTCGTTCTTCGACGCCGTCGTGCATGCCTTCTCGGTGATGGGCCTGGGTGGCTTTTCCTCGCACGACGCCAGCCTGGGCTACTTCGATTCCGTGGCCATCGAAGTCGCCGTCGGCATCTTCGCCCTGATCGCCGGCATCAACTTCGCCACCCATTTCGCCGCGCTGCGCGGCCGCAGCCTGCTGTCCTACCGGCACGATCCGGAAATCCGCTGGTTCTTCGGCTTCGTGCTGCTCAGCGGCCTGGCGCTGGCGGTATTGCTGTGGGCGCGCGATTTCTACCTGGATTTTCCGAGCGCGTTGCGCTACGCCGTGTTCAACACCATCTCGGTCGCCACCACGCTCGGCTTCTCCACCACCGACTACGGCCAGTGGCCGTTCTTCGCCGGGCTGTGGATGATGTTCCTGTGCAGCTTCTCGACCAGCGCCGGCTCCACCGGCGGCGGCATCAAGATGATGCGCGCCATGCTGCTGTACAAGCAGGTGTACCGGGAACTCCAGAAACTGATCCACCCCAACGCCCAGATCCCGATGCGGCTGGGCGAGGCCATCGTGCCCAACAAGATCGTCTACGCGGTGCTGGCGTTCATGTTCATCTACGTCGCCTCGATCGTGTCGCTGTCGTTCGTGCTCTCGTTCACCGGCCTCGACGTGCTCACCGCCTTCTCGGCGGTGGTCGCCTGCATCAACAACACCGGCCCCGGCCTCGGCCAGGTCGGCCCGGCCAGCACCTACGCGGTGCTGTCCGATTTCCAGACCTGGGTACTGAGCTTCGCCATGCTGCTCGGCCGCCTGGAACTGTTCACCCTGCTGGTGGTGCTGACGCCGGCATTCTGGCGCAAGTGACCCCCGCATGGCGGCACGCGCCGGCACACGCCGGCGCGTGATCGACGCCACCACCAGCTCCCCCGCTCCGCGTTGCAAAAGACAGCCGGCCCGATCAACCAGGCCGGCGGAATTGCATTTTTCACCGGACAAAAAACGGTTCGCGATCGTAACCATATGATTAACAAGCAGAATGCATGGTGGCATGCATTCTGCTTATGACTCTCCGTCGCTTGGCGGAGAGCAAGGATGCAAGCCACCGGCTGGTTTGGCCGATTTCGAGACCGGCGCAGCGGACTGCCCGGGCCGATGCTGCGCGACATCGACGTACCCGGCATCGGCCGGCTGACGCTGGCGCGCACGGTGGATTGCCTCGGCGCGATGTGCCCGCGTCCGCAACTGCTGACCATGAAGGTACTGGGCGAGGTCCGCGCGGGCGACATCATCGAAGTGATCTCGGACAACCCGACCGCGGTCGAGGGTTTTCCGGCGTTGGCGATGGCGCTGAATTGCGCGCATCTGGGCACGGTGCGGGAAACCGGCCACTGGCGCATGTATCTGCGCAAGAGTCCGTGAACAAGGGCGGCCCGGGGCGGCCGTCGGTCTGACAAGGAGAAGAGAGTGAACATGGCGTCCGCGAGTGCCTCCACGGCCACGCATTGGCTATTCCGCAAGAGCAGTCTTCAGTCGATGGGCGTGCTGCTGTTCGTCATCATCGGTTCGTTATGGGCGCTGTCCGTCGACACGCGCTTCGTCTACATGCTGGTCTACGTCTGGTTCGGCCTGGCCTATGGCCTGCTGCTCCAGTATGGACGCTTCTGCATGGCCTCGGCGGTGCGCGACCTGTTCGCGGTCAAGGTGCCACGCATGGCGGTCGGCATGATGATCGCGGTGGCGCTGTACGCGGTGGTCGCCGCCATCGTCACGCTCAGCGGTTTCAGCACCTTCCATCCCAACGCCATGGGCTGGCACATCGTCATCGGTGGCGCCATCTTCGGTTTCGGCATCGTCTTCACCGGCGGTTGCGCGTCCGGCTCGCTGTACAAGGCCGGCGAGGGCAACATGAACTCGATGCTGGTGATCCTGGCGATCTCGTTCTCGCAAGCCATCGTGGTCACCGCCACCGGCTGGTGGGACAGCCTGGTGCCGCAATCCTGGCTGGATTCCGCCGCCGCCAAGGCCGCCGACATGCCGGAGGAGCTGACCATCACCAAGGGCTGGTTCGACATCTTCACCGCCGGCTACATCTGGGATCTCAAGGGCCACACCACCGCCGAAATCTTCGGCATGGCGGAAACCGCCACCGGCATCGTCGTGCTCAACACCTTCCTGACCGCGATCCTGCCGGTCGGCCTGATCCTGATCGCGCTGTACGCCTTCTATTACCGCAAGGGCCACCTGCGCCGCGCCGGTCTGACCGCGCCGAGCCTGAGCGACGAACTGGCCGGCATGTGGGCGATGTGCACGTCCTCCAAGAACACCGCGCTGGCCGGCATCGGCCTGGGCATCCTGGCCGGCCTGCACATGTACGTGACCGGCGTGCTGCGCGATCACTACGGCATCTTCAACTTCGGCGAACTGCTGGTGGCGATGGGCTACAACAACGGCCTGTCGATCCAGGAAACCGTGTTCGACCCCGGCTACTGGTACATCACCACCCAGGAAGCCCAGTGGGGCGGCTGGGTGATGCAGCAGGTCGGCATCGAGAACATGGACAGCATTTTCTTCGGCCTCGACAACGGCCTGCCCAACCCGCTGCTGAACGCGCCCGGCTTCATGTCCATCGGCATCATCCTCGGCGCCGCCGTGATGGCCCTGGCCCGGCGCGAGTTCAAGTGGAAGCTGCCGAGTTGGGAAACCGCGTTCTTCGCCATCGTCGGCGGCACCCTGATGGGCATCGGCGCCCGCATCGGCATGGGCTGCAACATCGGCGCCTTCTTCGCCACCGTCACCAACGGCGACCCCAGCGGCTGGGTATTCCTGGTCGGCATGGTGATCGGCGCCTGGATCGGCGTGAAGGCCTTCACTTGGTGGATGGAATGGAGCGCCTCCCGCAACAGTTCGGAGTGCGGCCTCTGACGGCGCATCCGAGCCACTCAACTTTCGACAATCGACAAGGAGAAAACACGATGGCCATGAGCTTCAACAAGATCGCGGACTGCGAATGGAAGCTGGACGTGTGCGGCTATACCTGCCCGCACCCGCAGATGTACACCAAGAAGGCCCTGCAGAAGCTGGAAAGCGGCGACGTGCTGACGCTGGTGTTCGACAACCCCTCCTCGGGTGAATCGATCCTCGCCATGTGCGATGCCGAGGGCAACGACCTGATCGAGCGCACCGAGAACGGCGGCTCCTTCATCTGGAAAATCCGGAAGGCCTGAGTCATGCGACTGGGCATCGTCATCACCGACGAGGGCTATCTGCCCACCGCCAACGGCCTGCTCGACGCGGCCGGCGCGCGTGGCTGGGACACCCTCTGCTTTCTCACCGACACCGGCGTCAACCTGCTCGCCGATGCCGGTTTCGTGGCGCGCGCCAAGGCGCGGCCGAACAGCGTGTCCCTGTGCGAACACAGCGCCGAGCGCTACGCCGAGGGACGTTTCGATCTGAACGGCCTGGCCGACGTGGTCATCGTCGGCGGCCAGTACCAGGATGCCGAACTCGTGCGCAAGTGCGACCAGGTTCTGGTCTTCTGAGGGCACGACATGGCCGATCAAAAACGCATTCTGATGGTGGCCGTGCAAAAGCCGGTCGAAGCCCTGCGCATGGCCAGCGGTCTGACCCTGCTCGACGACGCCGTGTCCATCGCCGCCTGGGGCCGGTTGCCGGAAGGCGCCGAAGCCGCCGAGCAGATGGAAGCCCTGGAATTCGCCGAGGTGCCGGTCGCCGAGCTCGACCCCGCCGCCGACGCGCTGGCCGCCCTGGCCAGCCGGATCATCGACAGTGACGTGGTGTATTGCGTATGAGCACGAACAAACAGGTATTGCTGATCGAAACCGGCCCCACCCCGGCCATGCCGGGTCTGGCCGATGCCCTGCGCGCGGCCGGCGCGCGGGTGATGGAGTTGAATCTGGACGACCACGGCGCGCTGCTGGACGCCCTGGAACAAGGCTGGATGCCGGTGGTGCTGAAGGCACCGACGGCCTGACAGCGTTTTGCCCGCGGCCACGTGCCGCGGTGGAGGTTGCGCATGACCGCGACCGTCGGCGATGCCGATGGCCGTGGCGGGCCAGCCACTATGGGAGCGCCGGTTTCCCGATCGGGAAGAACGGCGCGGGCTTGAGATTGGATGGAGGATTTTCGATGAACATGCGCATCAACAAGGGCCTGACCGGCTTGACCGTTCTGGCCATGGCCATGGGCCTGCACGGCTGCGGCGGCGGCGGCGAGGACAAGAGCTCGACGGCCAGCCAGATCGTGGTGAACACGCCAGCGATGCTGGCCCAGGTATCCGCCGATGACTACAACCAGAACGTCAACGGCCTGATCACGGCCGCGACGTTGAAGCGCTGGAAGGACGACTGGACCAACCAGCGACCCGCCGGCATCACCGGCAAGCTGGTCATCATCCAGGTCACCGCCGGACCGGCTGGCGCCGAATACATCAAGCCGAACGGCAGCAACGTCTTCACCTACCTGTCGCCCGGAAGCGAATGGACCCAGGTCCGCACCAACGGCGTCATCGAGACCATTCAGGTGGTGCCGGACGGCGCCCAGATGGATGGCATCTTCAAGAAATACAACATCGACCCGACCAAGGACATGATCGTGGTCGCCATGGGTACCGGCAGCACCGGCAACGCCATGGCCCAGGGTCGGGTCTGGTACGCGCTGCGCTACTGGGGGGTCGACAAGAAGAACATCGCCATCCTCAACGGCGGCAACCAGTGGCTGAACGGCAACGGCCTGGCGGCCGAGGACTTCCAGGCCGCCGCCAGCACCGCGCCCAACAACGGCGTGTTCTCGGTGCGCCAGCTGATGGTCGACAACACCCAGCTCCAGGCCACGGTCGAGGACATGCTGAGAATCCTGCCGTCGTCCGATGTCAACGTGAAGAACGACGGCATCCTGATCTGGGACGCGCGCAGCCTCGCCCAGTACAGCGCCGGCGAGAAGCTCGAATTCGGCGAGGACACCAACACCGACGTCGCCGGCAACCAGTCCTGCGCCACGGCGTTCTGCGACCCGGTCAACCCGAACAATTACCAACAGTTCTTCCAGAACGGCGGCTCGCGCCAAGGCCATCCGTGGGGTACCCTGCAACTCCAGTACACCCACATGCTGGATTCCAGCAAGGGCTGGGCCTACCGGCCCAAGGCCGAGCTGGCCGCGCTGCTGGCGGGCCACACCAACGCCCAGGGCATCGGCTTCGTCGACGGCGGCTACAACCTGGTCGGCGCCGGCAATGCCTACCAGGAAGGCGACACCATTTACGCCTACTGCGAGACCACCTTCCGCGCCATGATCACCGGCGTGGTCAGCGCGGTCATCCTGGGCAAGCCGACCCGTTTCTACGATGGCGCCATGGTCGAATGGAACTCGCTGTCCTATCTGCCCGACCAGAACGGCAACTACCTGCTGCCGGCCGACTCGCCATGGCGCACCGACATCAAGTCGTTCTACCGCCCCGCCGCCAGCAACACCCTGGTGGCGCCACGCACCATCACCAACGCCTATGCGACCACGACCAACGCCGCGATCAACGCCGACAAGGCCTACAAGACCGGCGAGACCATCGGCGGTGGTGGCGGTGGTGGCGGTGGTGGCGCGCCATCCAACCCCTGCGGTGGCTGACGCCGGTCACGTTCTTCTTGTTGCATACTCCTTTGGCCCACGAATTTCGTGGGCCTTTTTTCTTTTTCCGGGAACCGCCAACCGCCCTTCCCTCCGCTCCGGAAACCGACACGAGATGTTCCCGACCTCCGTCTCCCGCCTGTCGACGCGGCCCGCGTGGCTCGCGCTCCTCCTACTGACCGTCCTGCTCGCCACTGGCTGTGGCGACAAGCCGGAACCGGCCATCGAGGCGTTCCTGGCCCGCCACTGGGCCGATCCGCTACCGCCCCAGGGCTCGCCGCCGGCAGGCTATTCGGCGCTGGAAGCCTCGCTCGACCCCGACGCCTGCGGCCAGTGCCATACCGAACAGCACGCCGGCTGGCGGACCAGCCTGCACAGCCGCGCCATGGGACCCGGCCTGCTCTGGCAACTCAAGCTGATGGACCAGGACCAGGGCAACCGCTGCCTGCGCTGCCACGCGCCGCTGGCCGAGCAGAAGGCCCTGCTGGCGCTGGAGCACGGCTGGCCGAACGCCCCCACCGAGCCGCCACCCGACTACGTCCCCGCCGATCTCGGCCATCGCGGCCTGATCTGCGCCGCCTGCCACGTGCGCGAACATCGCCGCTTCGGCCCGCCACCGCGCGGCGAGAACAACCAGGACGGTCCGCATGGCGGCTTCACCATCGCGCCCGCCTTCCAGGACAGCCGGTTCTGCGCGCATTGCCACCAGTTCCCGGACGACGGGCCGCGCATCGCCGGCAAATTGCAGGAAAACACCTACCAGGAATGGCTGGCCAGTCCCTATGCCCGCGACGGCGACGGCAAACGCACCTGCCAGGACTGCCACATGCCCGACCGCCGCCACCTCTGGCGCGGCATTCACGATCCGGAGATGACCCGGAGCGCGATCGAGACCACGCTCGACGTCATCCCGCTCGGCGGCGACCGCTACGAGGCGCGAGCGCGCGTGCGCAACAGCGGCGCCGGCCATCACTTCCCCACCTACATGGTGCCGAAGGTCGAGCTCCTGTTCAGTCTAGATGGCACCGAGGGCGCCCCCCGCGAACTCGGCCGCCATCTGATCGGCTGGCAGGTCGACACCGCGATCACGCGGGAAATCGCCGACACCCGCATCCCCGCCGGCGAAACCCGCGAATTCCGGCAGGCGTTCAACGCCCCCGTCGGCGGCGACTGGCGGATCGAGCTGGTCCTGCGCGTGATTCCCGGCGAACACTACGAGCGCATCTATCGCGACAGCCTGAGCCGCGCCGACCGGCTGCCGGCCGAAGCCGTGCCGCTGTTGCGACGCGCGCTCGTCGAAACCGAGGCGGGGCGCTACGAACTGGCGCGACTGGAAGCCGGCCCCGCGCGGCCCTGAACGATCGGCGGCCACGCGGGCCGCCGATTGCAAATTGAAAGATTGCGCTCCGCGATCCCGGTCGTGCAATCCGGAGAAATCCTGGCGAACGACGCAAGTCGTTGATATACCAAGTCAATACCGGGTGGCACGACACGTGCTTTAGACGATCGTCGAGTAGACAGAAGCGATCGGTATTCCATGCGATTCACCGCTGTTTCCTGGGTGATGGCCCTGACCCTGGCGCTGACGACGGCAAGTGTCGGCGCGGCCGGGCCGGATCAGCCCCGCCTCAAGTTCCGCGCGAAAGGGCCGGTGTGCTCCTGCGCTTCGGGCATGAGCGAGGCGGATATCAGCAAGGCCTGGGAAGCCCGATTCGCGCAAACCAGGGACGACCGGCCGGAAGCATCGGACGACCGTCCCGCAACCCGTGACGAGCAGAGGAGAGGGGTAGATGAAACGCAACCAAGGTAAGGGATTCTTCGCAAGGTTCTGGCGCGGCGGCGTCATATTGTCGGTGCTGGCGTTGAGCGCCGTCCTGCTGGCCGGTCTGGCCGGACGGGAGGCCGACGAGCCGGCCGTGGTCGCCGGCTGGGGCGCGGAAGCGACCTCCGCGCTGGCCGAAGGCGCCAGGTGGCTGTCACCGATCGCGCTGGCCAATGCCTGCGGCCTGGGCGCGTCGAGCTGCTTCAAGTGCCACAACGGCAAGCGCGCGGCCGCGCCGAACATGGACGCCACGAAATCGCCCTGGCACGCCCAGCACGCCAAGGTGAACAACTCGTGCGTCGGCTGCCACAAGGGCAACCTGCGGATCATGAAGGAAGACATGGCGCACAAGAACATGCTCGCCAAGCCGCGCGACAACACCGACCAGGTCTGCGCAAGTTGCCACAAGGGCGACCTGAACAAAGTCCAAGCCGCCTACTAATCCCCCTCAGGAGCGAACCGACATGAATCATTCCAAGACCCCGCGCAAAGCCGTCTCCCCGCTCGCCCGCGCCTGCGCCATCGGCGTGGTCGCCGGCCTGCTGCCGCTGACCGCCACCGCCGGTCCGACCTTCGAGTTCGGCGAGCAAGGCTCGCTGACCATCTCCTACGCCCTGCAGGGCTGGTTGCAGCAACGCGATTTCACCTCGGCGAACGATTCCGGTTCGTCGACCGACGCCTTCCTGCGCCGCAACCGCCTCACCTTCACCGGCCAGTACAACGATTACGTGGGCTTCTATGCCCAGCTCGAAGCTGGCAACGACAGCCGTCTGGGCAACGACAACAAGAGCGTCTACTACCGCGATGCTTACGTCACCCTGGATTACCGCGACGACCTGCGTTTCATCGTCGGCCGCTTCAAGAACACCTTCTCGCGCGAGAACCTGGAAGCCTGCCTGGAGCCGCTGACCATGGACCGCGCCGAGGCGCTCGCCTACACCCCTTGGGGCGGCAGCCGCGACACCGGTCTGGCGGTCTGGGGCAACCTGATGGATGCCAGATTCCAGTACCGGGTGATGATCGCCGACGGCCGCGAGGGCGACGTGGTCGCCAAGGACAACCCGCGCCTGACCGCGCGTGTCCACTACAGCTTCTGGGAACCGGAATTCAACTACGGCTACCTGGGCACCTACCTGGGCACCCAGAAGGTGCTGACCATCGGCGCCGCCTACGACAAGCAGGATGGCGTCGCCTACGGCAACTACCCGTCGCGCAGCGACGTCAAGGACTACAAGGCCTGGACCATCGACGCGTTCATGGAGTATCCGACCGCGAGCGGCGTCTACACGCTGTCCGGCGCTACCTTCAAGTACGACACCGGCGATGTCTTCAACCAGACGCCCGATCCGGAAATGGCGGTCAACAGCGACCTCAAGGGCTATTACGTGAAGGCCGGCTACATGCTGCCGGGCAAGGTCGGCAACGGCCGCCTGCAATTCTTCGCGCGCCATGAGAAATCCGATTACGGCGCCAAGACCGGCAACGTCGAGTACTACGACCAGACCTGGAACAGCATCGGCGCCAACTACTACCTGGACGGCCAGAAGCTGAAGGTCAGCTTCGAATACGCCAAGATCGATTTCGACAACAACCACCCGACCAACCCGGCCTTGCAGGATTACAATCAGGCCACGCTGGGCCTCCAGTTGATCTTCTGATCGACCGGACAGCCTGCGCGGACGGCCGCCCGGTGACGGGCGGCCGTGTCGTTTCCGGGCTTCGATGAAAGGGATCGCCATCAAAACGCTGAGCATCCAGGGTGCCGCCGCGCAACGCGCGTCCGGCCCGACTTTTCCCGGTCGCCTGATACCGATCGCGATCGCCCTGCCACTCGGTCTGCTGTACGCCTATTTCGGCCCGCTCTGGCACGAGTCCCGGTTCTTCTGGCTGGCCGGCGCCGCCCTGGTCGGCGTGCTGAGTTATCTGGCCGCGCGCATGTTCGCCGAACTGGCCGCGCTGCGCCGGCTGGAACAGGGCATCCACAACGCCCGCGAAGGCCTGCTGGAACCGACGCCGGCCGAGCCCTATGCCTGGACCTGGGTCGGCCGCCTGATTCCGGAATACAACACCACCATCTCGACGCTGAGCCTGATGTTCCAGACCGTCGAGGAATGCCAGGGCCGCTTCCTCAACGAACGCAACCGCATCAACACCATCCTGCAAAGCCTGCCCGGCGCCCTGCTCAGCCTGGCCGACGACCTGCGCGTGACCATCGCCAACCGCCAGGCCGACGCGTTGTTCGGCGTCGAGGCCGGCCGGCTGATCGGCGCCAACCTGTTCGAGCTGCTCAACCTCAACGAACGCGACCGCGAGCTGCTGCGCGACGCCTTCCTGTACAAGCACGCCATCCGCAACCAGGAAATCGCACTCGACGTCGGCGGCCGCAACCGCTTCTTCTCGCTCAACCTCGCGTTCTACAACGACGAGGAAAACGACATGGGCGGCGTGCTTATCCTGCAGGACATCACCGAATACCGGCAGCTCATGGAAAGCGTGGCCACGC
Organism: Hydrogenophilus sp.; assembly: GCA_020725265.1. GTDB lineage: Bacteria > Pseudomonadota > Gammaproteobacteria > Burkholderiales > Thiobacillaceae > PFJX01. The sequence goes on from DYFK01000012.1 coordinate 44,580, forward strand.
GCGAAAAACTGGTGGCCATGGGCCAGCTCGCCGCCGGCGTCGCCCACGAACTCAACACCCCGCTCGGCAACATCCTCGGCTACGCGCAACTGCTCGACCGCGGCGCCGCCGAACACCCCAAGCTGGCCGGCTACGCCCGCATCATCGCCGACGAGACCCAGCGCTGCTCGCGCGTGGTCCAGGATCTGCTCGACTACGCGCGCAAGGACAAGTGCAGCGGCGAGACCTGCGATCTCAACCAGCTCGCCCAGGAGCTGATCGAGACCTTCATCAACTGTCGGCTCAAGCGCTACCGCATCGAGGTCGCCCTGGAGCTGTGCCCGCAACGCCTGGTGGTCGAGGGCGGCTGCGGCCAGCTCGACATCGTGTTGACCAACCTGCTGATCAACGCCATCGACGCGCTCGACAAGACACCGTCGCCGCGCATCGTCGTGCGCACCTGGAAGGAAGACGCCTATGCCGCCATCGGCATCGCCGACAACGGCCCGGGCGTGCCGGCCGACATCCGCAACCGCCTGTTCGATCCATTCTTCTCGACCAAGGAAGTCGGCCAGGGCTCCGGCCTCGGCCTGTCGATCAGCCAGGCCATCGTCGCCAAGCGCGGCGGCTTCATCGCCTACGACGCCGACTACGGCCAGGGCGCGCGTTTCGTCATCAAACTGCCGGCGGTGGACCTGGAACGCGCCACCCCGACCGCGTCATGAAAACCGAAAACACCACCACCCCCCGCAAGGACGCCGGCCAGGATGCCGTGCCGACCATCCTGGTCACCGAGGATGACCGCAACATGCGCGAGCTGATCCTGGCCGTGCTCGCGGAATCCGCGATGCGTTTCCGGGCGGTCGGCGCCGAGAACGCGCACGAGGCCATGGATTTCCTGGAGAACAACGACGCCGCCGTGGTACTCACCGACCTGCGCATGCCCGGCGCCGACGGCCTCGATCTGCTCAAGTTCGTGAAATCGCGCGACCCGCAGACCCAGGTGGTGCTGATCACCGGCTACGCCACCGTCGATTCCGCCGTCGCCGCGCTCAAGGAGGGCGCCTACGACTACGTGCAGAAGCCGTTCGACACGATCAAGCTGCGTTGCGTGGTGGAAAAGGCGCTGGACTACCACCTGCTGTGCACCGAGAACCAGCGTCTGCGTCAGCAACGCCGGGCGTACGAGGAAAGCGGCGAGATCATCGGCCAGTCGCAGATCAAGGAACGCGTCGACCGCCTGATCGATGCCGCCGCCGCCTACGATTCCAGCGTACTGATCTTCGGCGAGAGCGGGTGCGGCAAGGAACTGGTGGCGCGCCAGATCCACCAGCGTGGCCAGCGCCGGGACCAGCCCTTCGTCGCCATCAACTGCGCCGCGATCCCGGAAAACCTGATCGAAAGCGAGCTGTTCGGCTTCCGCAAGGGCGCCTTCACCGGCGCCGAGCGCAACAAGCCCGGTCTGTTCGAGGTCGCCGACGGCGGCACCCTGTTCCTCGACGAGATCAACAACGCGCCGATGGCGCTACAGGCCAAACTGCTGCGCGTGCTCCAGGACGGCGCCTTCTACCCGACCGGCGCCACCGAACCGGTGCGCGTCGACGTGCGCGTGATCGCGGCGAGCAACCGGCCGATCCCGGAACAGGTGGAAAAGGGCCAGTTCCGCGAGGATCTGTTCTACCGGCTGTCGGTCATGGAAATCACCGTGCCGCCGCTGCGCGAGCGGCGCGAGGACATCGCCCTGCTGACCTACTACTTCCTCAACAAGCACTCGCTGCGCCTGGGCAAGCACGTCGCCGGCGTCAGCACCGCCGTGCTCGGCGCGCTGATGCGCTACGACTGGCCGGGCAACGTGCGCGAGCTGGAAAACGTCATCCAGCGCATGATCATCCTGACCGAGACCGAGCACATCGACGCCGACGTGCTGCCACCGCGCCTGACCGAACAGAAGGATCCGCGCGGCCGCGCCCTCGACTACCTGCCGCCGCAAAGCCTGGACGAGGTCGAGGCCTACTTCATCCGCAAGACCCTGCGCGAAACCCGCGGCGACCGCGCGCTCGCCGCCGAAATCCTCGGCATCGACAAATCCACGCTCTGGCGCAAGGTCAAGCGCTACGGCATCGAGGAGTGAGCCGGGCGCCGGGCGATCGAACACGTTGGCGATCCGGCCTCAGACCGCGGTCAGGCGCGCGTAATCGAGGATGAACCACTTGTCGCCGACCTTGGGGAAGCTGACCTTGATCTCGGTTTCCGGACCCTGGCCCTGGTAGGCGGCGACCACGCCCTCGCCGTATTTCGGGTGGCTGACCCGGCCGCCGATCCGGTAGGGCTGGCTGGCGGCGCGCGCCGGCGCCTGGTAATGCGGGCTGGGCGCCGGCGCGACGGCCGGCCGGGCGACGCGGATCGATAGCGAGCGCACCAGATCGGCCGGGATTTCCTCCAGGAAGCGCGAGGGCAGGCCGTAGCGGGTCTGGCCGTGCAGCATGCGCATCTGCGCGTGGCTGAGGGTCAGATGGCGGCGGGCGCGGGTGATGGCCACGTACATCAGGCGCCGCTCTTCTTCCAGGCCGTCGGTCTCGGTCAGGCTGTTTTCGTGCGGGAACAGGCCTTCTTCCAGGCCGGTGATGAACACGCAGTGGAACTCCAGGCCCTTGGCGGCATGCACGGTCATCAACTGGACCGCGTCCTCGCCGGCGCCGGCGGCGTGTTCGCCGGCTTCCAGGGCGGCGTGGGCGAGGAAGGCTTCCAGGCTCTGGTCGTCGCTTTCGGCGGCGAAGCCGGCGGCGGCGTTGGCGAGTTCGTTCAGGTTGTCGACACGGTCCTCGCCATCCTTGTCGTCCCGGTAGTGGGCGATCAGGCCGGAGCCGGCGACCACATGCTCGACGATTTCCGCCAGCGACAGGCCGGCGCGACCGGCGCGCAGACCCTCGATCAGGGTGACGAAGCCGGCGAACTTCCTGCCGGCCTTGCACGCCGCCGCCCACAAACTGACGCCGGCGGCGCGGGCATCGGCGTCCAGGCTTTCCAGACCGCGCGCGCCGATGCCGCGCGCCGGGAAATTGACCACGCGCAGGAAGGCGTTGTCGTCGTCGGGGTTGGCGACCAGGCGCAGATAGGCGAGCGCGTGCTTGATCTCGGCGCGTTCGAAAAAGCGCAGGCCGCCGTATACGCGGTAGGGAATCCCGGCCGAGAACAGCGCGTGTTCGATGCCGCGCGACTGGGCATTGGCGCGATAGAGCACGGCCATGTCGACGTAGGCCTCGCCGTCGCGCCGGTGCGTCTGGATTTCCTCGACCAGGAAGCGTGCCTCCTCGCCATCGTCGAGGGCCTGGAAGTGCCGGATCGGCTCGCCCCGGCCGACATCGGTCCACAGATCCTTGCCGAGCCGCTCGCGGTTGTGGCTGATCACCGCGTTGGCGGCGTCGAGGATGGTGGATACCGAGCGGTAGTTGCGGGTCAGCTTGATCGGCGCGGCGATGTCGAATTCCCGCATCAGCAGGCGCATGTTGTCGACGTTGGCGCCACGGAAGGCGTAGATCGACTGGTCGTCGTCACCGACCGCGAACAGCGCGCTGTCCGGCCCCTTGAGCAGCTTCAGCCATTGGTATTGCAGGCGGCTGGTGTCCTGGAACTCGTCGACCAGGATGTGCCGGAAACGTTGCTGGTAATGCTCGCGCAGCAGCGCGTTGCGTGACAGCAGTTCATGGGCGCGCAACAACAGCTCGGCGAAATCGACCGCGCCCTCGCGCCGGATCTGGGCGTCGTATTCGGCGTAGTACTCGGTCAGTCGCCGGCTGTAGGGATCCCAGGCTTCGACCTGATCGGCGCGCAGGCCGGCATCCTTGCTCTGGTTGATGAAGCTTTGCAGTTTGCGCGGGTCGTATTTCTCGGTATCGACATTGAGCGCCTTGAGCACGCGCTTGATCGCCGAGAGCTGGTCGGAGGCATCCAGGATGGTGAACAGCGCGGGCAGGCCGGCCTCGCGATGATGGGTGCGCAGCAGCCGGTTGCAGAGACCGTGGAAGGTGCCCACCCACATGCCGCGGGTGTTGATCGGCAGCATCGCCGACAGGCGCGTGAGCATCTCCTTCGCCGCCTTGTTGGTGAAGGTGACCGCCAGTACGCCGGCGGGCGAGACCTGGCCGGTCTGGATCAGCCAGGCGATGCGCGTGGTCAGCACGCGCGTCTTGCCCGAGCCAGCGCCGGCCAGCACCAGCGCGGAAGCGGGCGTGGTGACGGCGGTGAGCTGATCCGAATTGAGCGTGTCCAGCAGGGGCGAGGGTGGCATCGACATGGGGCGGGATTATAGGCGGCGTAAAATCGCGGCCGGTTTCCATTCGGAAGGTCATCCCATGAGTCAGCAGATCACCATCTTCTATTTCGGCCATCTGGCGGAAATGCTTCATCGCGAAAGCGAAATCCTGTTCCTGCCGCTCACCGTCAAGGACATCCAGGGCCTGATGCGGCACCTGGCGCGACGTGGCGACCACTGGACCACGGTATTCGAGCAACCGCGGCCAAGCATGCGCATCACCGTCAACAAGCAGTTCGCCGAGGCCGGCACGCCGGTCAAGGGTGGCGACGAGATCGCCTTCGTCGCCTTCAGCATGGCCTGAGCCCGCCACCATGTCCCCCGTCCTTCACGGCCTGGCCGCCACCGGGCTCGGCGCGCTCGCCGTGGCCGGATACGCGCCACTGGGCTGGTTTCCGCTCGCCATCCTGAGCCTGGCCGGCCTGTTCTGGCTGGCGCGGGCGACCCGCCCCGGCCGGGCCTTCCTGCTCGGCTGGCTGTACGGCCTGGGCCTGTTCCTGGCCGGGGTGTCGTGGATATTCGTCAGTCTGTCGACCTACGGCGGCATGCCGGCACCGGTGGCGGTGATCGCCACCCTGCTGTTCTGCGCGTTCATGGCGCTGGCGCCGGCGGCGACATTGGCGCTGGCTTGCCGGCTGACGGCGCCGGGACCGGCGCGCGCGCTGCTCGCGTTGCCCGGCGCCTGGCTGCTGCTGGAATGGACGCGGGGCTGGATCTTCAGCGGCTTTCCCTGGCTGGCGCTCGGCTATTCCCAGGCGCCGGACAGCCCGCTGGCCGGTTTCGCGCCGGTGTTCGGGGTGTACGGCGTGTCGCTGGCGGCGGCGTTGCTGGCCGGCGCGCTCGCCCTGGCCGCCACGCGCGGTTCCGGCCGGCGCTTCGCGGCGATCCTGGTGCTGGCGTTGCCACTGGCCGGCTTCGGGCTCGGCCAGGTGGCCTGGACCGAACCGGTCGGCGAACCGGTGTCGGTGGCGCTGGTGCAGGGCAACATCGCCCAGGACATGAAATTCCGCCCGGATCGGCTGGAAGCGACCCTGCGCTTTTACGCCAACGCCGCGCGCGACAGCGAGGCCCGGTTGGTGGTGCTGCCGGAAACGGCGTTTCCGGTGTTCCGCTCCATGTTGCCGGACGAATTCCTCGAATACCTGGCCGAACCGGCGCGCGCGCGCGGCGGCGACGTCGTCTTCGGCCTGGCCGAGGACGAGGGCCCGGAGCGCTACTTCAACAGCGCCACCAGCGTCGGCGCCGCGCCGGAAGGCGGCTACCGCAAGCATCATCTGGTGCCGTTCGGCGAGTTCGTGCCCTGGGGCTTCCGCTGGCTGGTGGACATGATGTCGATCCCGCTCGGCGACTTCACCGCCGGCGCCGCCGACCAGGGGCCGATCGCGGCGGCCGGCCAGCGGCTGGCGCTCAACATCTGCTATGAGGATGCCTTCGGCGAGGAACGCGTCGCCGCCGCGCGCGCCGCCACCCTGCTGGTCAACATCAGCAACGACGCCTGGTTCGGCGCCAGCCTGGCGCCCTGGCAGCATCTCCAGATCGGCGCCATGCGCTCGCTGGAGGCCGGACGCTGGCAACTGCGCGCCAACAACACCGGCATCACCGCGATCCTCGATGAGCGCGGCCGCGTCCGCGTCAGCCTGGCGCCGTTCGTCACCGGCACGCTGAACGGCCATGCCCAGGGTCGCGACGGCCTGACCCCGTTCCTGCGCTGGGGCAATGCTCCGGCGATCGTGCTCGCGGCCCTGCTGCTGGCGGTCGCGCGATTTTTTTCATCACGGATTTCGAGCAAACCATGACCCGACTCACCCATCTTTCCCATGGCGGCGGCTGCGGCTGCAAGATCGCGCCGGCGGTGCTGGAAAAAATCCTCGCCGACACGCCGTTCGCCAAGGGGCTGAGCAGCGGTTTTCCGGACCTGCTGGTCGGCATCGAATCATCCGACGATGCCGCTGTCTGGCGCTTGAACGACCACCAGGCGATCGTCGCCACCACCGATTTCTTCATGCCCATCGTCGACGATCCTTACGAATTCGGCCGGATCGCCGCGACCAACGCGATTTCCGACGTCTACGCCATGGGTGGTCGCCCGCTGTTCGCGCTGGCGCTGGTCGGCATGCCGGTCGACAAACTGCCGGCCGAGACCATCCGCGCCATCCTGGCCGGCGGCGAGGCGGCCGCGCGCGCCGCCGGCATGCCGATCGCCGGCGGCCATTCCATCGATTCCCAGGAACCGATCTACGGGCTGGTCGCGATCGGCGTGGTCGATCCGGCACGCATCAAGAAGAACAATGGCGGCCGCGCTGGCGACACGCTGATCCTGGGCAAGGGGCTGGGGGTCGGCATCCATTCGGCGGCGTTGAAGAAGGACGCGCTGCCGGAGGCCGGCTACCGGGCCATGATCGACTCGACCACGCGCCTGAACACCCCTGGAATCGAACTCGGCGGACTGGACGCGGTGCATGCGATGACCGACGTCACCGGCTTCGGCCTGCTCGGCCATTGCCTGGAACTGGCACGCGGCTCCGGGCTGACCGCTCGGCTGGAGTTCAGCCACCTGCCGGTGCTGCCGGACGCGGCGGAACTGGCGCGCGCCGGCTTCGTCACCGGCGCCAGCGGCCGCAACTGGCAAAGCCATGGCGGCGACGTGGCGCTGTTCGACGGCTGCGCCGACTGGCAGCGCGCCCTGCTCACCGACCCACAGACCAGCGGCGGCCTGCTGGTCACCTGCGCCGCCGACGCCACCGAAATGGTGCTCGAACTGTTCCGCCGCCACGGGTTCGAGCAGGCCGCCGTGATCGGCTACCTGGAGTCCGGACCGGCGCGGGTCACGGTGGCGGCCTGACGGCGCGGGCCGGCGCCGGATTCAGCCGACGCCGTGGGTGGCGGCGATCCGGCGCAGGGTCGGCACCGCCAGGCCGCCGGCGTCGGCGTGATGCAGCGCCCGCTTGAGCCGGGCTGGCGCCGAACGCCCGGCGCAAGCATGCGCCGGATCGGCATCGATGGCCTCGACCAGCCCCGCCATCAACGCGGCGCGGTCATGGCGCTCGCCGGTCAGCCAGTCCTGGACATCGAGCACGTCGGCGGCGACCGCCTCGGCCAGCGGCCGATGCGCGCGCCACAGACCACCGACATCGCCACCGGTTTCCAGACCGGCGATGTTGGTGGCAAGAATGTAGAGATTCTTGCGCACCAGCTCCCAGCGCAAGTCGGCGGCGGCGGTCACGACGCGCGCCGGCAGGTCGATGGCGGCCAGCGCGGCAACCAGACGTTCCGCCTCGGGGCCGAATACCGGCGACGGCAACAGCGCCTTGGCGTCGGTGCCTTTCTTCTTCTCGAACCAGACCGAAATCACGGTCGGATCGACGATCCGGTGGGCTTCCCAATCGCGCGGCAGCAGCTCGTTCTGGAGCAGGCCGACACTGTCGCGCCAAGCCTCCGGCAGGCCGGCCAGCACCGGATGCAGGTCGGCTTCGGCGACCGCGACCATGACCAGATCCGGCTCCGGCCAACGCCGCGCCAGGGTTTCCAGATCGTCGTCGCGGTTGACCGGGACGACGACATGGCCGGCGCGCAGCAGGCCCCCGGCGAATACCCGACCGAGCTGGCCGAGGCCGATCATGACGATGATGCTTCCGTGACCATGGTTCATGGCTGACGCCTCCTTGGTTTCCTGTCCGGTGAGTTCGCGATTGTAGGCGGGCCGGCGGCCTTGGGCATGCCCGCCGTCGCGGTTAATATCGCCGGCTCGCCAACCGGAGACCGACGATGTCCAACCCTGCCGCGCCCGCCATCCCGCCCTTCCAGCCCCCCCGCCGCGCCCTCATGGGGCCGGGGCCATCCGACGTGCCCGAGCGCATCCTGGCGGCGATGGCGCGGCCGACCATCGGCCACCTCGACCCGGCCTTCACCGACATGATGGAACAGGTGAAGACGCTGCTGCGGTACGCTTTCCAGACCGGCAACAAACTGACCTTTCCGGTGTCCGGCCCGGGCTCGGTGGGCATGGAAACCTGCTTCGTCAATCTGGTCGAGCCGGGTGACCAGGTCATCGTCTGCGTCAACGGCGTGTTCGGTGGCCGCATGGTCGAGAATGTCCGGCGCTGTGGCGGCGTCCCGATCGTGGTCGAGAGCGCCTGGGGCCGCGCGGTCGATGTCGACCAGGTCGCCACCGCCTTCGCCGCCACGCCGGACGCGAAAATCCTGGCGTTCGTGCATGCCGAAACCTCGACCGGCGCGCAATCCGACGCCGCCGCGCTGGCGGAAGTCGCTCGCCGCCACGGCGCCTTGACCATCATGGATTGCGTGACCTCGCTGGCCGGCACGCCGGTGCTGGTCGACGCCTGGGGCATCGACGCCGCCTATTCCGGCAGCCAGAAATGTCTGTCCTGCACGCCCGGTCTGTCACCGGTGACCTTCTCCGAAGCCGCCATCGACAAGGTACGCGCGCGCGGGACGCCAGTGCAAAGCTGGTTCATGGACCTGAATCTGGTGCTCGGCTACTGGAGCGGCGAGGGCAAGCGCACCTACCACCACACCGCCCCGATCAACCCGCTCTACGGCCTGCACGAAGCGCTGGTGATGCTGGCCGAGGAAGGCATCGAGAACGCCTGGGCGCGCCACCGGGCCATGCACGAGGCACTGAAGGATGGTCTGGAAAAGCTCGGCCTGGAGTTCATCGTGCCAGCGGCGGAACGCTTGCCCCAGCTGAATTCCGTGGCCCTGCCCGCCGACATCGACGACGCCGCCGCGCGCGCCCGCCTGCTCGCCGAATTCAACCTGGAAATCGGCGCCGGCCTGGGCGCCCTGGCCGGCGGGATCTGGCGGATCGGCCTGATGGGCGCGTCGGCGCGACCGGAAAACGTCGATGTCTGCCTGAAGGCTTTGGCGGGGGTAATGGGTAGTAGGGAGTAGGTAATGGGGAGTGGGAAGAGCCCTCTACCGACCTTGCCCCACTTCCTACTACCCCTCCCGGTCACCGCTCCAGCAACCCCGTCTTGTCCGGCTTGCCGTTCCATTCGTCGGCGTCGGTCGGCGCGTCCTTCTTCTCGGTGATGGTCGGCCAGTTTCTCGCCAGTTCGGCGTTGATCGCGATGAACTGGCGCTGGCTTTCCGGCACGTCGTCCTCGGGGAAGATCGCCTCGGCCGGGCATTCGGCGACGCACAGATTGCAGTCGATGCACTCCTCCGGGTCGATGACCAGGAAATTCGGGCCTTCATGGAAGCAATCCACCGGGCAGACCTCGACGCAATCGGTGTATTTGCATTTGATGCAGTTCTCGGTAACAACGTAAGTCATCGCTTTTCTCACTATGGGTTTTTCGCTAGGATAGCGGCGAATTCCGCGCCGGCCAAAAATCAGTCGCCCAGACTCTCGTAGCGCAAGCCTTTCTTCATCACCGCAACCTCCCTTTCCTCCACGAGGATTTCCCATGAGCGAACACATCCATTACGTCACCGACGACACCTTCGAGCAGGAAGTCCTGCAATCCCCCATGCCCGTGCTGGTGGATTACTGGGCCGATTGGTGCGGTCCCTGCAAGATGATTTCCCCGATCCTCGACGAGGTGGCGAAGGAATACGCGGGCCGGCTCAAGGTCTGCAAGCTCAACATCGACGAAAACCAGCAGACGCCACCCAAGTACGGCATCCGCGGCATTCCGACCCTGATGATCTTCAAGAATGGCAACGTCGAGGCCACCAAGGTCGGCGCGCTGTCCAAGTCCCAACTCACCGCGTTCGTTGACAGCAACATCTGACATCCGATAGTTTCCAACCGTCCGGCGTCCTGCCGGGCGGCATCTCCCCCACCCGTCCTCCCTTTCCCGCAAGCCGGCTCCGGCTTCATCCCCACTCTTTCTGATTTCCGCGACCGCCATGCATCTTTCCGAACTCAAACAACTGCACGTCAGCCAGCTTCTCGAAATGGCCGAGGGAATCGGCATCGAGAACGCCAACCGCATGCGCAAGCAGGAGTTGATTTTCGCCATCCTGAAACGCAAGGCGAAGAACGGGGAAAGCATCTTTGGCGATGGGGTTCTGGAAATCCTGCCGGACGGCTTCGGTTTCCTGCGCTCGCCGGACACCTCCTACCTGTCCAATCCGGACGATATCTACATCTCGCCCTCGCAGATCCGCCGCTTCAACCTGCACAGCGGCGACAGCATCGAGGGTGAAATCCGCACGCCCAAGGACGGCGAACGCTACTTTGCGCTGACCAAGATCGACAAGGCCAACGGCGGCCCGGTGGAGGCGCTCAAGCACAAGATCCTGTTCGAGAACCTGACGCCGCTGTTCCCCAACCAGGCGTTCAAGCTGGAACGCGACATCAAGGCCGAGGAAAACATGACCGGCCGCATCATCGACATCGTCGCGCCGATCGGCAAGGGATCGCGTGGCCTGATCGTGGCGCCGCCGAAGACCGGCAAGACGGTCATGCTCCAGCACATCGCGCACGCCCTCACCGCCAACCATCCCGAAGTGGTGCTGATCGTGCTGCTGATCGACGAGCGCCCCGAGGAAGTCACCGAGATGTCACGCACCGTGCGCGGCGAGGTGGTCGCCTCCACCTTCGACGAACCGGCCGCCCGCCACGTCCAGGTCGCCGAGATGGTGATCGCCAAGGCCAAGCGCCTGGTCGAGCACAAGAAGGACGTGGTCATCCTGCTCGACTCCATCACCCGCCTGGCGCGCGCCTACAACACCGTGCAGCCGACTTCCGGCAAGGTGCTCACCGGCGGTGTCGACGCCAACGCCCTGCAGAAGCCCAAGCGCTTCTTCGGCGCCGCCCGCAACATCGAGGAAGGCGGCAGCCTGACCATCCTGGCCACCGCGCTGATCGACACCGGCAGCCGCATGGACGACGTCATCTACGAGGAATTCAAGGGCACCGGCAACATGGAGATCCACCTCGACCGGCGCATGGCCGAGAAGCGGGTCTACCCGGCGATCAACGTCAACCGCTCCGGCACCCGCAAGGAAGAACTGCTGATCGATCCGTCCGTCCTGCAGAAGATCTGGGTGCTGCGCAAACTGCTTTACCCGATGGACGACATGGAAGCGATGGAATTCCTGTCCGACAAGGTACGCGCGACCAAGAACAACGCCGAGTTCTTCGATTCGATGCGGCGTGGCTGAGCCACCTCCCAGGAAAGCCGAAGGCCCGCGCAAGCGGGCCTTTTCGTTGGCGTCGGGTTTGATCGGATTTCAGACGGTCCGCCAGGTTTCCAATCGGTGCATGATCTCCGCTTCCGACGCCGGTAACGGAATCGTCGCGTCAATCCGGAATCGGGTCCGCAGACGGTCCAGCGCATGCTGGTGCGCCGCCTCGTAAAACACCATGACCCGGATATCGTTCCGCCCCTGCGCCGCCGCCAGCAGCGATTCCAGATTGCTGACGCGATCCCGGAAATCCGGCTGGAAGTAGAAATCCGCCGCGATTACCGCGGGACGTTCCTTGCGCAGGAAGGCGATCGCCTTGCGCACCGAAAACTCGGTATGGACACGGTAACCGGCCCGTTCGAACCACGGCCGGGGGTTGGGATGGCCAAGCAGCTCGACCACGGACAACAACAGGGGAGAAGTGTCGGTCATCTCGAATGTCGAAGAGATCACAAGAGAAATCGCGCGAAACCCGTCAAGGCAAGCCTGCCAGCCATGTAAGAAATCCCGACGCAAAAAACAAAGGGAGCCCCAAGAGGCTCCCCTGTCCTGTCCGGAACGGAATTCAGGCGCGGCGACGACGCAACCGCATCATGCCCAACAAGCCGAGGCCCAGCAGGCCAAGCGTCGCCGGTTCCGAGACCGGCGTGTCCGGCGGCGTCTCCGGCTCTTTCTTGATACCGGTCAGGCTGGCGATCTTGAAATAGTCGTTGCCGGAATTGCAACCCGAGCAACTACCGCCCACGAACGAGTTGTAGGCGCCAATCAGCCAGTAGCTGGAGGTTAAATCCTCCATGCCGGCGGCATAGGTAATCGCCTTGGCGCCCGTACCGCTGGTGTTGTAATGGCCGATCAGGGTCCAGCCACTCGACAGCAGATTGCCGTAGGTGTTGCCGGACAGGCTGGGCGAGCTGGGCTGACCATTGCCGCCGGTATAGGCCAGCACGGTGAAATCGGCGTCGGTCGAAGTCCAGCCGAAAGACACGTTGGTCAACTGGACATCGGACGAGAATTCAAACAGCACCATGTCGTTGCGCTGATTGTTGTCGATCGCGTGCTCGGGAGAATTGGTTTCGTTGTAATCGCCATAGCTGCTGTTGGTGCTCGCGTCCCGATTCAGGCTGCCCAAACCACCGCTGTAGTTGGCCAGATAAGCGCTTTCAAGCGTGTAGCTGCTTTGATTCGTGCTGCTACCCACCTTTTCCCACCTGTTCGCGCTGTTTTCCTTGGTACCACCCGTATTCGACCACGCGCTGGCGGTGACGCTGGGCGCGTCCGCCTCGCCGCTGCCGGCGCTGGTGCGGGTATTTCCCACGGACATGCTGACATAACCATTGCTATAGCTACTGCCGCTGGTGGTCGACGTCGTCGAGCCGAGATCCCAGGTAATGGCGCTCGCCGGCATCGCCACGGCCGCGAGCGCGACGGCGAGAAGCGTGTTCCGAGTCGGGTTTTTCATGATTTTCACCGGTCTGGATGAAATAGTATCGCTATCACTAAAGCAATATCCATGCCATTTCCGAAGATCCACGATTTCCACATGGATTCATTGGGTTACAACCATTGTCGGGGGTTCGTCAGGCTCGACAGTAAAAAAACCCGACAAATCCTCCGACACCATGGCTATCCGCCAGCGGCAAGTCGCCGCCGAAGCTGAATGGCTGCCTCACGGTCCTCGAAAGGCGTGGCGTCGCGCAGCGCGTGGTCGAGCTCGCGCGCGGCTTCCGCGCCACGGCCCGCGCGATGCAGCGCCACCGCCAGGTGATAGCGGATTTCCCGATTTTCAGGCAGGCGCAGGCGCGCCTCGCGCAGGTGGCGAAGCGCGCGCTCGATCTGGCCCTGTTCGAGCAGCAGCCAGCCCAGGGTGTCGTTGACGCTGGCCTCATCGGGTGCCTGCTTGTACGCGCGTTCGGCATAGCCCAGGGCGGTCCTGGCGTCGCCCCGGCGCATCAGCAGGTTGGCCAGATTGTTGAGCGCGAGCGGATGCTCGCCGTGTTTTTTCAGGTAGGCATCGTAGGTGGCGCGGGCCTGGTCCCGCAGCCCGCGCGCCATCTGGGTCTCCGCCAGCGCCAGCGCGATCAGGCCATCGTCCGGAAAACGCCCGGACCATTCCTCCAGCATGGCGCCGGCACCATTCAGGTCGCCGGCGGCCCGATGTGCCTGGTACAGGCGCATGACGCCCTCGGTCGAGCCCTGGAGCCGCAGCGCCGCCCGGTAGGCCTGAATGGCTTCGGTTGCCCGGCCAGCCACCATGGCGACATCGCCGTGCGCGCGGTTGGCCTGAGCGGAACGCGGTTGCGCGGCGACCAGCTTGCGCGCGCGCGTCATGGCTTGTTCGACCTTGCCCTGACGGGTTTCCAGCTCCGCCATCAGGCTGTTGGCGGCAATGTCGCCGGGCTCGCGACCGAGTGCCTTGTTGAGGCTGAAGGCCGCGCCTTCGAGGTCGCCCAAACGCAATTGCAGGCTGGCCACCTCGGCCAGCCTGGCCAGATCGAACCCGGCGTTGCGACTCATGTTGGTGAACGCGACCCGGGCAATGTCGGTCTTGCCGGCGGCGGCATGGGCGCGGCCGAAGATCGACAGCACCTGATAGTCGTCCGGATGGCTGCCGCTGATCTGCCGGGCGATTTCCAGCGACTTGTCGACCTCGCCCTGGCCCAGGTAAAGATCGGCCAGGTGAACCATGGCTGCGACGTTGCGCGGATCGCGCGCGCGGATCAGTTCCAGCCAGCGGATCGCCTCGGCGACGCGGCCCGCGGCTTGCTCGGTGCGAGCGAGTTCGTAGCGAGCCCGGGCATCGTTGGGCATGGCTTTCAGGATCAGGTTGTAATGCCGACGGGCATCGTCGTGCCGGCCTTCCAACGTGTCCAGCTTGCCGAGATTGAGGCGGGCGGCGTGAAAACCGGCATCCAGCTTCAGGGCCTGCTCATAGGCGGCGCGCGCGCCCCGGCGATCGTCGGCGCCGGCCCGGGCGACGCCGAGCAGGTTGTACGCCGCCGGATCGCGCGGTTTGCGCTTGACCAGGGACTCGGCGACACTCACACCCTGACGCGCCTGGCCGCGCTGGATATGCAGCATGACCAGGGCATTGCCGAGCCGGAAATCGTCCGGCTGGCGGGTGAACGCGCGTTGCAGATGAACGAGCCCTTCGTCGGCCTGGCCAAGGCCGATCAGACTGTAGCCGAGCGCCGCGGCGATTTCCGGATTCTGGCGGGTGTCGGTGCCAGCTTGTTCGAGCAGGCCGGCGGCCTTGGCGTGCTGGTTCCTGGCCATGTAGGCGGCGGCCAGCAGGGTGATGACCCGGGGATCCCGAGGCGAAATCTTGAGCGCGTGTTCCAGCGTCAACGCGGCGGCCTCGGCGTTGCCCTGGGAGAGAAGGATCGACCCCAGCAGTTTGCGGGCGCCCGGGTGATCGGGAAACTGCTTGATGTAGACATCCAGATAGGAACGGGCCTTCTCCGGCGCGCCCAGGCCATGATGGGCGAGCGCGCCGAGCATCAGCAACTGGCCGCGTCGCGACAACGCGGCGGGGGGCAGGCCATCGATCAGCTTGGCGGTATCCAGCAGGGCCGCGCGCGCGCCGCGCCGGTCTCCCTTCTTTTCGAGGTATTGCGCGCGCAGGTAGCCGCCGCGCGGATCATCGGCATGGTCCCGGCGCAGGATCTCCAGTTCCTTGCCGGCGGCCTCGTCCTGGCCACGGTCGAGCATCAGTCCGACCCGGGCCAGGCGGGCATCGACCAACCTGGGCTGGAACGACAGTGCCTTGGCGTAACCCTCCAGCGCCTTTTGCCAGGCGCCGTCGAGATGATCCAGCGAGGCCAGCAGGTTCCAGGCCTTGGCGTCGCGCGGGTCCATGCGCAACGCCAGCTCGGCGGCCTGACGCGCCGGGCCGAGCTGGCCGCGTTGCAGGTGCAGCATGCCCTCGGCGACATGCACCGGCGCGGTCAGCGGCCCGGCGACACGCGCCGACAGCAAGGCGCGATCGGCGGCGACCGGATCGCCACGTTCCATCGCCGCGTAGACGCGCAGCAGTTGCACGTTGCGCCGCGTCGCCTCCGGCAAACCGTCGGTGACCACCTTTTCCAGCAACTCCTGGAACTTGCCCTGAGCGTAATAGGCTTCGGCCTGCATTTCCGCGATTTCGGAGCGTGCCACGCCCATGCGCGCGGCATTGTCCAATGCCGATTCGGCCGCCGCCGGATCGCCTTTGTCCAGATAGGCGCGTGCCAGCAGCACATGCGCGTGCAGCAACCGGGCGTCACTCTGGAGGGCGTTCTTGAGCTGGATGATGGCGCCGTCGACATCCTTGCGCTCATAGCGGGTCAGCGCGTCTTCGTAATAGCGCGCGGCCTCGACGCCAGCGTGGGCGAAGGCGCACGCGCCGGAAAGATGGAGGCCAATGGCGAGCAGAAGGCCGATTTTTCGATAGCGTTGCATGGGCGTGCGCATCCTGTTGCGTGGCCTTGCATGATCGCCAGAGTGCCCCGATGAGGCAACCGAGTACGCGAAAACAGCCGGCCTTCCGCCGACCGCGCGGATCAGGCGCCTTTCTTGGCGGCCTTTTCGGCGAGCAGGGCCACCGCCTCGTCGAGACCGACGCTTTCCGGATCGCGATCCTTGGGCAGCGAAGCCATCAACCGGCCGTGCTGGACATAGGGGCCAAAGCGCCCGGACTTGAGCTGGATCGGCTTGCCGTCGGCCGGATGCGCGCCCAGTTCCCGCGCCGGGGTGGCGGCGCGCTTGCCGTCCCGGGGCTCGCGCGGCTCGAACTCGAAACCGACCTTGCCGTCCTTGTCGCGGGCCAGATAGGCGGAGAACTTGCGCCGGGTACGCGCGGAAACGAATCCGGTGAGCAGGTCGGTCTTGCCCTCGGCCAGCAGCTTGCGCATCTGCTCGGCTTCGACCGGTTGTTGCAGGATGACCTTGCCGCTGCGGAAATCACAGCTCCGGGCCGGGCCGACGCTGCGCTCGCAGACATAGGAAGTGCCGTGTTCATAGACCGCCGCGCCGCATTTCGGGCAGGCGCCCAGGCTCTCGCGCCCGGAGAAATCGACGGCTTCCGCCGCCTCGCCCTCGCGCGGCTGGCCGAAATCGAATTCCGGCTGCTTGTCGTCGTTGAGCCGGATTTCGGCGTCGAACGGCCGGCCCATCTTGTTGCGGAAGCCGGTGAGCGGGCCGACCCGGCCCTCGGCGAGCAGGGTTTCCATTTCCTCGATTTCGAACTGGCGGCCGGCGACGATCTTCCAAGTGCTCCAGTCGCAGGCCTGACAGGCGAACTTCTTGTAGTTTTCCTTGATGACGCCGCCGCAACGCGGGCAAGGTGTCGACAAGGTCGCGAAATCGCCGGGCACGGTGTCCGATTCGTAACGCTTGGCGCGCTCGACGATGTCCTGGGTCAGCGCGGTGATATGGCCCATGAACTCGTCGCGCGACAGCTTGCCGCGTTCCATCTGGCCGAGCTTGGATTCCCACTCGCCGGTCAGCTCCGGCGACGCCAGTTCGGCGATGCCGAGCCCGCGCAGCAGCGTGATCAGCGAGAAGGCCTTGGCGGTCGGAATCAGCTCGCGGCCCTCGCGGTGCAGGTAGTTCTCGGCGATCAGGTTTTCGATGATCTGCGCGCGCGTGGCCGGCGTGCCGAGACCACGTCCGGCCATGGCGGCGCGCAGTTCCTCGTCCTCGACCATCTTGCCGGCGCCTTCCATCGCCGACAGCAGCGTGGCTTCGTTGAAGCGGGCCGGCGGCCGGGTCTGGCTGGCCTTGACCTCGACCGACTCGGTCGCCAGCGTCTCGCCAGGAACGATGGGCACCAGCGACGGCCCGCCTTCGGCGTCCTCGACCTGGGCCTCCTTGCCGTAGACCGCCAACCAGCCCGGGTTGACCAGCACCTTGCCCTCGGTCTTGAAAGCCTCGCTCTCGACCCGGGTGATGCGCGTGGTCACCGAATATTCCGCGGCCGGGTAGAACACCGCCAGGAAGCGGCGGGTGACCAGATCGTAGAGCTTCCACTCCAGTTCGTTCAGGGTCTTGGGCGGCGTGCCGGTGGGAATGATGGCGAAGTGATCGGAAATCTTGGCGTTGTTGAAGATGCGCTTGTTCGGCTTCAGCCAATCCCGCTCGACGATGGTGGCGGCGAAGCCCGCGTAGTCCTCGGGCAGGCCGGCGAGCACCTCGCGCACGGTGCCCAGATAATCCTCCGGCAGCGCGCGCGCGTCGGTACGCGGGTAGGTCAGCACCTTGTGCTTCTCGTACAGGGCCTGGGCCAGGCCGAGCGTGGTCTTGGCCGAGAAGCCGAAGCGGCCGTTGGCCTCGCGTTGCAGGCTGGTGAGGTCGTAAAGCAGTGGCGACAACTGGCTGGAGGGCTTGGTCTCCTCGGTGGCGCTGGCCGGCTTGCCGACACAGGCGGCGCGGATCGCCTCGGCGCGCGCCTGCTCCCAGATCCGGCTGGCGCTGGCGTGCTCGTCGTCCTCGGGCTTGCGGAAGCGTTCGTCGAACCAGCGGCCGGTGTATTCGCCCTTCTCGCCGGCGAAGCGCCCTTCCAGTTCCCAGTATGGCCGGGACACGAACTTGCGGATGCGCGCCTCGCGCTCGACCACGATGGCCAATGTCGGCGTCTGCACGCGGCCGACCGTGGTCAGGTGAAAACCGCCGGTCTTGGAATTGAAGGCGGTCATCGCCCGGGTGCCGTTGATGCCGATCAGCCAGTCGCTCTCGGCCCGGCAGATCGCGGCGGTGCGCAGACCGGCGACTTCCTCGGCGGCGCGCAGGTTGGAGAAACCGTCGCGGATCGCGCCCTGGGTCATCGATTGCAGCCAGAGCCGGCGCACCGGCTTGCCGGTGGCGCTGTGCTGGACGATGTAATTGAAGATCAGCTCGCCCTCGCGCCCGGCGTCGCAGGCGTTGATCAGGCCATCGACGTCCTTGCGCTTGATCAGGCGGGTCAGCAGCTTGAGCCGGTCACCAGTCTTTTCGATCGGCACCAGCGCGAAACGCGGCGGAATCACCGGCAGGTGCGCGAACGACCACTTGCCGCGCTTGACCTCGTATTCCTCGGGCACGGTCAGTTCGAGAAGGTGGCCGACCGCCGACGACAGTACGTAGTCGTCCGACTCGAAATAGTCCTTTTCCTTCTGGAAACCACCCAGGGCGCGGGCGATATCCTGGGCGACCGAGGGCTTCTCGGCGATGATGAGTTGTTTGGCCACGGGGTTCGCCGGGAAAAGGGGATCGGGAGGAGTCAGTGCAGGGTCGGCCGCCAGCCGTCCTCGCCGCCGCGGACGAGGTCTTCCAGCCAGAGGACGTCGCCGGCGCCCTTGAGTTTCCACAGGGCTAGCAGCGCGATCCATTTGACGCGCTCGGCGGAAACTTCGGCGTCATCGAGCGCGAGCGCGCGTTCGACGACCCATTCGCGTGCATGCGCGGGCAGCAGGCCGGCACTTTCCAGGTAGGTCAGGAAGCCGCGGCCCTCGGCCGCCAGGCGACCACATTCGTGTTCGTTGTAGACACGTGTCGCGCGCGATCCCGGCTCGTCGCCATCTACGGCGAGATCGTCGAGCGCCGCCAGCCAGTCGAGCGCCTCGTCGATCGCCTCGTCCTCGAATCCGGCGGCGGCGAGCTTGCGCGTCAACTGCTCCGGACCGGGAAACCGGTCGGCCAGCAGATAGGTGTCATAAAGATAAAGAAGGATGTCGAACATCATGGAAACAGTCGTTGATAGAGGCCGCCGGGCAGCTTGGCGATGGCGCCGTCCAGTTCGGCCGCGAGAAGCTTGACCGAGACCTCCGCCACCGTCAAGCCGAGCTGGCGCGCCAGTTGATCGGGCGCCAGCGGCCCGGTGGCAAGCGCATCAAGCAGGGGATCGGCGGCGGTCGTGGTGGTGGCCTCGGCGCCAGAACCGACCGTCAGCAGACAACCGAGTTCCTCGAGCACGTCGGCCGCCGATTCGACCAGCTTGGCGCCCTGCTTGATCAGACGATGGCAACCTCGCGACAGCGGGGAATGAATCGATCCGGGCAGCGCGAACACTTCGCGCCCCTGTTCGGCCGCCAGGCGCGCGGTGATCAGGGAACCGCTCTCCGGGGCCGCCTCGATCACCAGCACGCCCAGGGACAGGCCGCTGATGATGCGGTTCCGGCGTGGGAAATGCCCGGCGCGCGGTGGCGCGCCGACCGGAAATTCGGACACGATGGCGCCCTCCGCCGCCAGCCGGTGCGCCAACGCCCGGTTGCGCGCCGGATACACGCGGTCGAGGCCGGTGCCGACCACCGCGACGCTGCTGGCCAGGCCGGCCAGCCCGCCTTCGTGGGCGGCCGCGTCGACGCCAAGGGCCAGACCGCTGACGATGGTCAATCCGGCCTCGGAAAGACTCTGGGCGAACGCATGGGCATCGCGCGCGCCTTGCGGCGTGGCATTGCGGCTGCCGACGATCGCCAGCATCGGCCGCGCCAGCCAGGCCGGGTCACCCTTGACGTAGAGCCAGGGCGGCGGCGCCGGCAGGTCACGCAGACGGTCGGGATAAGCGGGATCGAACCAGCTGATCAACCGGTTACCGGGCTGGGCCAGCCAGGCCAGGCCGGGCTCGATGCGTTCCACGTCGGGCGCGCGCGCGGCCCCGGCGATGGCGCCCGCGAGTGACTTGCCAACTAACGGCGCGAGCCGCGTGACTCCGGCGTCGAGAATGGCGGAGGGATCGTCGAACTCGGCCAGCAGCCGGCTGGCGGCCTCCGGTCCGAGGCCGGGAACCGCTTCCAGGGTCAGCCAGGCGCGGGCGTTTTCCAGCGTGTTCAAACGTCGGAAAGACGGTGGTCCGCGCTCACGGATTCCTGACCATGTCCATCAGGTAGACCGGCCCGGACGATTGCATGACCACCGCGTAGGCGACCTTGTCGTGGGTCTGGTAAACCATGGCCAGGCCGACGCGGGCATCCGGCAGTTTGATGATGCCGTCCTCGGGACGGCAATGTCCCTTGTAGACTTCCTTGGGATTGAAGAACTCGAACGCGCTGATTTTCGCGCCCGGTTTCAGACAGCCGATGTCCATGAAACGCCAGGCCTCGGTGATCTTGAACATGGGCAGTTCCGGCTCGGTGTTGCACGGCTCGAATTTCTGCTTGGGATCGTGGAAGGCGTCGAAGGCCAGGGTTTCACCCGGCTTCAGGCATTCGGTGTCCATGTAGCGGAAGCGCTGGAGTACCGGCTCGTCCTTGACCTCGCGACCCTTGTGGTGGATGGCCAGGACATGGCCGTTCTCGATACCGTCGCGACGGCCCTTGTTGATCATCACGGTCGCGTAGCGGCCGGTCGCGGCGAGGCCACCGTAAGCGGAAATGATCTTGCCCTCGATCGCCACTTCCGGCGCGCGCGGGACGATGCCCTGGAGATCGGCCTGCTCCGCCGGCACCAGTTTGTCGCCACGCAGGATTTCCAGATGGCCTCGGGTGATCACCAGCGTCTGCGGATTACCGGCGACGATGGTGCGTGCGTCGCCGACATGCAGGGCCTCGAAACCGAGGGGCTCCTTGCTGTCGGGATCGACCATCCGGTTGCCAGGACGAATGATGTGCCATTCGCTGACCTTGGGGTCGCCCGCGGTGGCGTAGACCACGTCGGACTGCATCATCATGACCCGCTCGTCCTCGGCGCCGAGCAGGCGCGGCGCCGACTTCAGGCTGTCCGGATCGACGATGCGCGCCTGGCTCATGAACGGACCGATGACCTCGGGCGGGAACGCGGGAATGCCCTTTTCCCGACTTTCGATCGGCTCGCCGCGAATGCTGGGCGACAGCCTGACGGTCGCGCCAAAGCGGCCCGATTCCAGCGACAGCCGGGGCTGGCCGTCTTCCAGGGTCAGGACGACGACGTCGCCTGGATAAATCAGGTGTGGATTGCGGATGTGGTCCTTGTTCAGGCGCCAGACGTCGGGCCATTTCCAGGGATCGCTCAGAAATTTGGCGGAAATGTCCCAGAGCGTGTCGCCCTTGACCACCACATGGCGCTCGGGCGCGTCCGGCCGCAAGCGGACCTCGTCGGCCCAGGCAGGTGAGGCGAGGCTCAGGGAAACGATCAATAGGAGGTTACGCATGGCTCCTGCCCTTCATGATGAATGGCGGCCCGATCACCGCCGTTTTCCGGCGCGGCCGCTATAATCCAGTTCCGCGCGAACTTAAACCGATTTGTCGGATTTTGCACGTAATCGACCGGTTTTTCACGAATTATGGCCTTGCTCAAGATACTCCACTATCCCGACCCGAAACTGCATACGGTGGCCAGTCCGATCCCGGAGATCACCGACGACATCCGGGGTCTGGCCGCCGACATGGCCGAAACCATGTATGCCGCGCCCGGTATCGGCCTCGCCGCGACCCAGGTCGACCGCCATGTCCGCCTGATCGTGGTCGACGTCAGCGAGGACAAGAACGCGCTACGCACCTTCATCAATCCGCGCATCATCGCCAGGGAAGGCGAGGCCGTGCATGAGGAAGGCTGCCTGTCGGTACCGGGCATCTACGACAAGGTCACGCGCTCGGAACGCATCCGTGTCGAGGCACTCGGCCTGGACGGCAAGCCGTTCACGCTGGACGCCGACGGCCTGCTCGCGGTCTGCGTCCAGCACGAAATCGATCATCTCGACGGCAAGGTGTTCGTGGAATATCTGTCGCGCCTGAAACAGTCCCGAATTCGCGGCAAGCTGCTCAAGCAGGCCCGCGAAGCCATGTAATCCCCGACCCGGCGCCAACGCGCCGGCGCCGTTCACCCGATCCGCCATGCGCCTGATTTTCGCCGGAACCCCCGAATTCGCCGCCGTCGCGTTGCGCGCGCTGCTTGCCGCCGACCATGATGTCGCCCTGGTGCTGACCCAGCCGGACCGGCCGGCCGGGCGCGGCATGAAACTGAAGCCCAGCCCGGTCAAGGAAGTCGCCCTGGCGCGCGGCCTGCGGGTCTGGCAACCGGACAACCTGAAAACCGAGGAAGCGCGCGCGCCAATCGCCGACGCCCGCGCCGATGCCATGATCGTCGCCGCCTATGGCCTGATCCTGCCCCAGTCGGTGCTGGATCTGCCACGCCTGGGCTGCATCAACATCCACGCCTCGCTGCTGCCGCGCTGGCGCGGCGCAGCGCCGATCCAGCGCGCCATCGAGGCCGGCGACGCGGAAACCGGCATCACCCTGATGCGCATGGATAAGGGCCTGGACACCGGCGCCATGCTCGCGCGCGCGCCGCTGCCGATCACCGGCGACGACACCGCCGGAAGCCTGCACGACCGGCTGGCGGAACTGGGCGCGCGCGAACTGCTCGCCCTGCTGCCGGCCCTCGCCGCCGGGCAGGTGGTGGCAACCCCCCAGGACGACGCGCTGGCCACCTACGCGGCCAAGATCGGCAAGGACGATGCCCGGCTCGACTGGTCGCGCGCGGCGGGCGAGCTGGAGCGGCAGGTACGCGCGTTCAATCCGTTTCCCGGCGCCTGGACCCTGCTCGACGGCGAACCGTTCAAGATCTGGCGCGCGCGCGCGGTCGACGGCACTGGCGCGCCCGGCCGGCCGGTGCCGGGCTTCGTTGCGCGCATCGCCTGCGGCGAGGGCGCGCTCGAACTGCTGGAAGTCCAGAAAGCCGGCGGCAAGCGCCTGCCGATCGAGGCATTCCTGGCCGGCCACGCCCTGACCGACGATAGCCGGCTCGGCTGAACGCGCCGCGGCGCGCGCCGTTGAATTCCGGGCCACGTCTCCCATATTCGTTTCGGTTTGCCATTTCCGGAGTCCCGACATGCTCAACAACTGGCTGAAAACCACGCTGCTGATGGCCGCCATCGTTGCCCTGTTCGGCGTCGTCGGCATGCTGGTCGGCGGCGCGCCGGGCATGCTGGTCGCGCTGCTGGTCGGGGGCGCCATGAATCTGTGGGCCTACTGGAATTCCGACCGGATGGTGCTGCGCATGTACGGCGCGCGCGAGGTCGGTCCGGCCGACGCGCCGGAACTGCACGCCATGGTCGCCGAGCTGGCCGGGCGCGCCGGGCTGCCGATGCCGCGCGTCTACATCATCGACGAAGCCCAGCCGAACGCCTTCGCCACCGGTCGCGACCCGGCGCACGCGGCGGTCGCGGCCACCACCGGCATCCTGGGCCTGTTGAGCGCGCGCGAGTTGCGCGGGGTGATGGCGCACGAACTGGCGCACGTGAAGAACCGCGACACCCTGATCTCGACCCTGTCGGCCAGCGTCGCCGGCGCCATCTCGGCGCTGGCCCAGTTCGGCATGCTGTTCGGCGGCGGCCGCGAACGACCCAACCCGGTCGCGCAACTGGCGGTCATGTTGCTGGCGCCGCTGGCGGCCATGCTCATCCAGATGGCGATCTCGCGCGCCCGCGAATTCGGCGCCGATCGCGGTGGCGCCGACATTTCCGGCGATCCGGAAGCGCTCGCCTCGGCCTTGCGCAAGATCGAGGCGTACGCGCGTGGCACGCCGCTGGTCGCCGCCGAGGCGCACCCGGAGACCGCGCAGATGATGATCGTCAACCCGCTCGCCGGCGGTCAGGGACTGGCCGGCCTGTTCCGCACCCATCCCGCCACCGAGCAACGCGTCGCCCGCTTGCTCGAACTCGCGCGCCGGCGCCTCTGAGCGCCACCGTGCCCGGCCAAGGCCGGCACGCCGGGCGTTATTTCCGCCAACGCCACCGACACCACCGCCGGTCCCCGAACGAGCCCGGGGCGCCCTGTTCGCGCCGGAAGGCGACGGCCATAATGGCCGCGTGAACATCCGCGTCCCCCTTCCCGCCCCCCCGCGTCGCGTGCCCCGAACCGGCCCCGCGCGCTGGCCATTCCGGCTGTTGATGGCGGCCTGGCTGACGTTCTCGGGTGGCGTCACCCTGGCCGGCGAGGCCGGACTGACTGTCGCCATCGATGACAATTACCCGCCTTACGTCTTTCGCGCCGAGGACGGCCGCCTGCAAGGCTATCTGGTCGACCTCTGGGAACTCTGGTCGCGCAAGACCGGCACGCAGGTACATCTGCGCGCCACCGACTGGGCCCATGCGCAGGCCCTGATGGAATCGGGACGGGCGGACGTGCTCGACACCCTGTTCGATCTGCCCGAACGGCGCCGACGCTACGATTTCGGCCCCCCCTACGCCAGCATTCCGGTCTCGATCTATGTCGATGCCGAGCTGACCGGCATCACCGGACCGGACGACCTGGCCAGCTTCGTGGTCGGCGCCAAGGCCGGCGATGCCTGCGTCGACCGTCTGCGTGCGCGCGGCGTCCACTCCTTCGACCTGCGCGACAGCTACCGCGCCCTGATCGACGCCGCCATCGCCGGCCAGGTCAGGGTGTTCTGCCTGGATGAACCGCCCGCCAACTACCTGCTGTTCCGGGCCGGCGCCGAACACCGGTTCCGCAAGGCCTTTCCGCTCTATACCGGCCAGTTCCATTGGGCCACGCACAAGAGCGACAGCCGCACCCGGGCCCTGGTCGAGCGCGGCTTCGCCGCCATCAGCGCCGAAGAACGCAAGGCATTGCACGACAAGTGGATGGGTAGCGAGCTGGACCTGCTGCCCTATGGCCGCTACCTGGCCTACGGCCTGCTCGCCGCGCTGCTCCTGGGCACCCTGCTCGCGGCCTGGAATACCGGCCTGCGGCGCCAGGCGCGGCTGCGCACCGCCGAGCTGGAAGCCGAACGCGGACGATTGCGCACGGTACTCAACGCCATTCCGGACCTGGTCTGGATGAAGGATGTCTCGGGCGTCTACCTGGGCTGCAATCCGGCGTTCGAGCGCCTGGTCGGCGCATGCGAGGCGGATATCGTCGGTCGTACCGATCACCAGCTGCTGGCACCGGAACTGGCCGAATCGCTGCGCGCCACCGACCGCGCCACGCTCGACGCCGGCTCGCCGCGACGCGCCGAAATCTGGCTGGGCTCGGCCGAGGACGGTCGGCGCGGGCTGTTCGAGATCCTGGAAACGCCGGTACTGGACAGCCGCGGCCAGCGTATCGGCGTACTCGGCATCGCCCGCGACGTCACCGCCGCCAACAGCGCGCGCGAGACCCTGAGCCGAAGCGAGGCGCGTTTCCGCAATCTCTCGTCGGTGTTGTCGGACATCATCTATTCCTGCGTACCCGACGCCGACCTGCGCTGGTCGCTCGACTGGATGACCGGCGCCACCGCGCGCATCACCGGCTACAGCCCGGAGGAGATCCTGGCGATGCGCTGCTGGCGCGCGCTGGTGCTGGACGCCGACGTGGCGCTGTTCGACCACCAGGTCTCCAGCCTCGGCGAGGGCGTTTCCGGCCGCTGCCGGCTGCGTCTGCGCCACCGCGACGGCGGCACGCGCTGGGTCGATTCGGTCGCCGTGCGGGTGCGCGAGGACACCGGCGAAGACCGCATCTACGGCAGCCTGGTCGACGTCACCGAACGCCAGGCCACCGACGATAAGCTGCGCCTGGCCGCCAAGGTCTTCGCCAGTACCAGCGAGGGCATCGCCATCACCGACCCGGCCGCCAATCTGGTCGCGGTCAATCCGGCGTTCACCGAGATCACCGGTTACGCGGAGGCCGAGGTACTCGGCCAGAACCCGCGCATCCTGCAATCCGGCCGCCATGACGCGGCCTTCTACCAAGCCATGTGGCGATCGCTGCTGGAAACCGGCGAGTGGCGCGGGGAAATCTGGAGCCGGCGCAAGAATGGCGAAATCTATCCCGAACTGCTCGCGATCAGCGCCGCCCGCGACGAACACGGCACGGTCAGCCATTACGTGGCGGTGTTCACCGATATCGGCCAACTCAAGCACTCGCAGCAACAACTCGACTTCCTCGCCCATCACGACCCGCTCACCGGCCTGCCCAACCGCGTCTTGCTGCGCGATCGGCTGGAGCACGCGCTGAACCGGGCACACCGAGAGCACGACCAGCTCGCCCTGCTGTTCATCGACCTGGATCGTTTCAAGAACGTCAACGACACCCTCGGCCATCCGGTCGGCGATGCCCTGCTGCGCGCCGCCGCCGAACGCATGCTCGAAGAGGTGCGCGGCGGCGACACCCTGGCGCGCATCGGTGGCGACGAATTCGTGCTGCTGATCGAGGAAGACGCCAGTCCGCGCAATGCCGGCGTCGTCGCCAGCAAATTGCTGGAGCTGTTCGCGCGGCCGATCAACGTGGACCAGCACGTGTTGTTCATCACCGCCAGCATCGGCGTCAGCGTCTACCCGCACGACGGCGACGACGCCGACAGCCTGCTCAAGCACGCCGATCTGGCCATGTACCGGGCCAAGGAGGAAGGCCGCAATACCTGCCAGTTCTACGAGCCGCGCCTGAGCGCCGGCGCCTTCGAGCGCATGCTGGTGGAAAACGCGTTGCGCGGCGCGGTCAGCCGCGACGAACTGCTGCTGCACTACCAGCCCCAGGTCGAGCTGGCCAGCGGCACGCTCGCCGGCGTCGAAGCGCTGGTGCGCTGGCGGCACCCGGAGATGGGCCTGGTGCCGCCCGGCCGCTTCATTCCGGTCGCCGAGGATATCGGCATCGTCGGCGAAATCGGCGACTGGGTATTGCGCGCCGCCTGTCGGCAGATGGCCGAATGGCGCGCCGCCGGCCTGGACATGCCGCGCATGTCGGTCAATCTTTCGGTACAGCAGATCGAACGCGGTGATCTGGTCGGCATGGTCCGCGACCTGCTCGCCGAATGGGATCTGCGACCGGCGCAACTGGAGCTGGAAGTCACCGAATCGCTGCTGATGCGCCAGACCGGGCGCGGCCTGGAAGTGCTGGAAGGGCTGCGCCAGCTTGGTGTCTATCTGGCGGTGGACGATTTCGGTACCGGCTATTCGTCGCTCGCCTACATCAAGCGGCTGCCGGTGCATCGCCTGAAGATCGACCAGTCGTTCGTGCGCGACATCGGCCAGGACAGCAACGACGAGTCGATCGTGCGCGCCATCGTCGCGCTCGGCCACGGCCTCGGCCTGCAACTGGTCGCCGAGGGCGTCGAACAGGAACAGCACGCCGATTTCCTGGCCAGTGTCGGCTGCCAGTACGCGCAGGGCTATTTCTTCGGTCGTCCCACCGACGCCGACAGTCTCGCCGCGCACTGGCGCTGAACGGAATTCAGCGCCAGTGCGCTAATCCGGCAGTCCGTCGAGCAAATCCAGCGTGGTTTCCGCCAGCAGCGTCAGTTCGGCATCGCCGACCACGTAGGGCGGCATGAAGTAAACGCTGGCGCCGATCGGCCGCAGGAACACGCCACGCGCCAGCGCGGCGCGATGGAAATCCCGGCTGAAACCGGGCCCGGCGCCGATCACGTCGAACGCCCAGATCATGCCGGTGTTGCGGAAATGGGCGACGCGCGGGTGCCGCGCCACGTCGGCCAGCAACGCGTTGAAGCGGGCGGCGCGGGCGCGGTTGCCGGCGAGCACGTCGTCGCTCCGGAAAATGTCGAGCACCGCCAGCGCGGCCCGGCAGGCAAGCGGATTGCCGGTATAGGAATGCGAATGCAGGAAGCCGCGCGCGCTGTGGTCGTCATAAAACGCGGCGTGGATCTCGTCGCGCGTGAGCACGCACGACAGCGGCAGGTAACCGCCGGTGATGCCCTTGGACAGGCACAGGAAATCCGGCCGGATGCCGGCCTGTTCATGCGCGAGGAACGTGCCGGCGCGGCCGAAGCCGACCGCGATCTCGTCGGCGATCAGGTGCACGCCGTGGCGGTCGCACGCAGCCCGCGCCCGCGCCAGCCAGGCCGGGTGATGCATGGCCATGCCGGCGGCGCCCTGGACCAGCGGTTCGACGATCAGCGCGGCGGTGGTATCGGCGTGCGCGGCCAGATACGCTTCCAGTTCGGCCGCCGCGCGCAGGGCGTAGGCCTCGGCCGATTCGCCGGGCGCGGCCAGGCGCCAGTCCGGGCTGGTTACCTGATGACTGTGGCGCAGCAGCGGCGCGTAGACATCCTTGAACAGGGCGACGTCGGTGACCGACAGCGCGCCCAGGGTCTCGCCGTGATAGCCGTGTTTCACCGAAACGAAACCGGTCTTCCCGGGCCGGCCGACATTGCGCCAGTAATGGAAGCTCATCTTAAGCGCGATCTCGGTGGCGCTGGCGCCATCGGACGCGTAGAAGGCATGGCCGAGGCCGGTGAGCGCGGCAAGACGCTCCGACAACTCGACCACCGGCGCGTGCGTGCAGCCGGCGAGCATGACGTGCTCGATGCGGCCGAGCTGGTCGACGATCGCGGCGTTGATGCGCGGATTGGCATGGCCGAACAGATTGACCCACCAGGACGAGATGGCATCGAGATAGCGGCGGCCGTCGGCATCGATCAGCCAGGCGCCCTCGCCGCGCGCCACCGGCAACGGCGGCAGCGTCTCCAGTTGCTTCATTTGCGTGCACGGATGCCAGACCGCCGCGCGCGTGCGCGCCAGCCAATCGCTGCTGTTGTCCATGCTCGAATAGTCCACGCAAACAATCCACACGCGCCAAGCGCGCTACAAGCTACGCGAAGAACCCCTTGGACAGCAGTTCCATGGTCAACAGCCGGTAATCATGGGCGCCCGGCGAATCGGCCGAGTAGGCGAAGATGTCCATGCCGTGCGCCGGGCTTTCCGACAACGCCGGATCGTCGGGGATACGGGTTTCGCAGAGCATGTCGCCATAACGGCTTTTCAGACTGGCCAGGGATTCCCGGCAATGCGGCTTGCTCTCGTCAAAGCGGGTGAGCACGATGCGGCGTGGAATCCGGCGCTTGAGCGGCCCTTCCAGCACGTTGAGGGCAAGGTCGAGCCGGTTGAGACCCTGGATCGCCAGGAAGTCGGCGGTCACCGGAATCAGCACGCGGTCGGCGGC
The DNA here is from genome assembly GCA_020725265.1 of Hydrogenophilus sp. Lineage (GTDB taxonomy): Bacteria > Pseudomonadota > Gammaproteobacteria > Burkholderiales > Thiobacillaceae > PFJX01. Next base: position 73,833 of record DYFK01000012.1, read on the forward strand.
GAACAACGCGTTCAGCGACAGCACGCCCAGCGACGGCGCGCAGTCGATCAGGATCGGCTGATCACGCCAGGCGGGCACGGCGCCGAGCCCCTTGCTCAGGGTGCCGGCCACGCCTGGCGTCGAGCCGAGCAGGGCGTCGACCTTGGACAGATCGGCGTGCCCGGGCAGCAGGCGCAGATCGTTGGCCAACCGGCGCGCCAGCTGGTCAAGCGGCGTGCCTTCCCGAAAGAAGGCCGCCGTGCTGGTCGCGCTGGGCGGATGCTTGACGCCCAGCGCCAGGCTGATGTGCGCCTGCGGGTCGAGGTCGATGACGATGGGCTTGCGTTCCAGCAGCGCCAGCGAGGCCGCGACATTGAGCGCGGTGGTGGTCTTGCCGACGCCGCCCTTCTGGTTGAATACCGCGATGACCGCCATGTTTCTCACTCCACTGTGACCGATTTGGCCAGGTTTCTCGGTTGATCGACATCCGTGCCCTTGAGCACGGCGACATGATAGGCCAGCAACTGCAAGGGCACGCTGTAGACGATGGCCGCCGTGCCCGGATGGATGTCGGCCAGGGTCAGGTTCTGGTAGCGGTCCAGTTCGATGCGCACGCTGTGGTCGGAGAACAGGAACAGTTCGCCGCCACGCGCCCGCACTTCCTGGAGGTTGGACAGCACCTTGTCGAGCAGTGGATCGTCGGGCAGCGCGCAGATCACCGGCATGTCGGCGTCTACCAACGCCAACGGACCGTGCTTGAGCTCGCCGGCCGGGTAGGCCTCGGCGTGGATGTAGGAAATTTCCTTGAGCTTGAGGGCGCCTTCCAGCGCGATCGGATAGAACGCGCCGCGGCCTAGGAAAAGCGCGTGCTGCTTGTCGGCGAAGGCGTCGGCCATGGTCCGGATGGCGTCGGACAGCTCCAGCACCACCTCGACCTGGCGCGGCAGCGCGTGCAGTTCGTCGACCAGCCGTTTTTCGTCGGCCGCGCTCAGGCCGTTGCGCTTGGCCAGGGCCAGGGTGACCAGGCGCAGCGCGGTGAGCTGGGTGGTGAAGGCCTTGGTCGAGGCGACGCCGATTTCCGGGCCGGCGCGCGTCATCAGGGCAACGTCCGATTCCCGCGTCAACGACGATTCCGGCACGTTGCAGATGGTCAGCGAGCCGACGTAGCCGGCCTTCTTGGCGAAGCGCAACGCGGCCAGGGTGTCGGCGGTCTCGCCGGACTGGGAAATCGACAGGAACAGCGTGTCCGGCGGCACCACCACCTTGCGATAGCGGTACTCGCTGGCGACTTCGACACTGCATGGAATGCCGATTTCCTCCAGCCAGTAACGGGCGACCAGGCCGGCATGGTAGCTGGTGCCGCAGGCAACGATATGGACGCCGCGCGCGCGCGCGAACAATTCGCGGGCCTCGAATCCGAAGCTCTCCTCCAGCAACCTGCCCTTGTGGATGCGGCCTTCCAGCGTCTCGGCGATCACCGCCGGCTGCTCGAAGATTTCCTTGAGCATGTAGTGTTTGTACGGGCCCTTGTCGGCGGTGGAAGCGGACAGGCTGGACAGCCGTTCGGCGCGCTCGACCGGATTGCCGTCGACGTCGAACACGCGAACGCCGTCGCGGCGGATCTCGGCGATGTCGCCCTCCTCCAGGAACACGAAGCGCTGCGTCACCGGCAGCAGCGCGAACACGTCGGAGGCAATGAAGTTCTCGCCGACGCCGAGGCCAATCACCAGCGGACTGCCGGCGCGCGCGACGATCAGACGATCGGGTTCGTTCGGGCTGGCCACCGCCAGGCCGTAGGCGCCGACCAACCTTTTGATCGCGCGCTGGGCCGCGCGCAGCAGATCGGGATCTTCATCGAGCAGATGGGCGAGCAGGTGGGCGATCACCTCGGTGTCGGTCTCGGAGGTAAAGAAAAATCCCTGGGCCTTGAGTTCCTCGCGCAGTTCGGCGTGGTTTTCGATGATGCCGTTGTGCACCACCGCGACCTTCTCGCCGCTCATGTGCGGATGCGCGTTGCGCTCCGCCGGCATGCCATGCGTCGCCCAACGGGTGTGGGCGATGCCGAGATTACCCTCGACCGGATTGGCCGCGAGCAGCTCTCGCAGGGTGGCGACCTTGCCGAGCGCGCGGATGCGGCCGAGGTGACCGTCGGCCTGACGCACCGCCAGACCGGCGGAGTCGTAGCCGCGATACTCCAGGCGTTGCAGGCCTTCCAGCAGGATGGGTACGACATTGCGTTGCGCGATGGCGCCGACGATGCCACACATGATTGCTCCCTATTGCTTCTTGGTCGGCCGCGCCCAGCCGGGCACGGTCAGCTGTTTGGCGCGCGACAACGTCAGTTGCCCGGCCGGCGCGTCCCTGGTCAGGGTGGTGCCGGCGCCCAGGGTGGCGCCTCGGCCCACGGTCACCGGCGCCACCAGTTGCGTGTCCGAGCCGATGAAGACCTCGTCCTCGATCACCGTGCGGTGCTTGTTGGCGCCGTCGTAATTGCAGGTGATGGTACCGGCGCCGATGTTGACCTTGCGGCCGACCTCGGCATCGCCAACATAGGACAGGTGGTTGATCTTGGAATTGAAGCCGACCCGCGCGTTCTTCAACTCCACGAAATTGCCGATATGCACTTGCTCGGCCAGTTCGGTGCCCGGCCGCAGGCGGGCGTACGGGCCGACGATGGCGCCGGCGCCGACGCGCGCGCCATCGACATGGCAGAACGGCTTCAGCTCGGCGCCGGCGTCGATCTCGGCGTTCCGGATCACGCAGTTGGCGCCGACGCGGACGCCATCGCCGAGCACCACGTCGCCCTCGAACACGCAGTTGACGTCGATCAGCACGTCGCGGCCACAGCGCAGGCCGCCACGCACGTCAACGCGAGCCGGGTCGATCAGGGTGACGCCCTCGGCCATCAAACGCTCGGCCTGGTTGCGCTGATGCAGGCGCTCCAGCTCGGCAAGCTGGGCGCGGCTGTTGACGCCAAGCACTTCCCAGGCCGCGCCGGGATGGCAGGGAATCACGCGCTGGCCTTCGGCGCTGGCCATGCCGATCACGTCGGTCAGGTAGTACTCGCCCTGGGCGTTGTCGTTGGTCAGACGCGACAGCCAGCCCGCCAGCCGACCGGCGGGCAGGCACAGGATGCCGGTGTTGACCTCGTCGATGGCGAGTTCCTCGGCACTGGCGTCCTTGTGCTCGACGATGCGGTCGACCCGGCCGGCGGCGTCGCGCACGATACGGCCGTAGCCGGCCGGATTGGGCAGGCGCACGGTCAGCAACGCGACCGCGCCCTCGCGCGCGATCATGACCATTTCCTGGAGGGTTTCCAGCCGGGTCAGCGGCACGTCGCCATACAGGATCAGGCAAAGCGCATCGGGATTCAGGTACGGCAAAGCCTGCTGGACCGCGTGCCCGGTACCGAGTTGCGGCTCCTGGAGCGCCCAGGCCAGATCATCGCGGCCGATCGCGTTGGGCAGGATGTCGCCGCCATGGCCGTATACCACGCAGATCTTCTCCGGAGCCAGGGCGTCGGCGGCGGCCAGCACATGCGCAAGCAGCGGCTGGCCGGCGAGCGGATGCAGCACCTTGGGCAGATCGGATTTCATCCGCGTACCCTTGCCGGCGGCAAGGATGACGACATTCAGGGGAGTGGTCATGGCTGGCGCGATCAGGGGCTACGCGAAACTGCCGAAGTATAAACAGCGGCCACCCGCTTGCGCGCTCCGCCAACGGGCGCGGCAAAGAAAAATGGCGGCCGAAGCCGCCATTTCCGGTACCCGCGAGCCGTCAGTGCTTGATCTTGCGCAGCTTCTGGATCGCCGCCAGTTGCGCGACGGCTTCCGCCAGTTCGGCCTGGGCGCGGGCGTAGTCCATCGCCGAGGAACGGTCGCGCATGGCCTCCTCGGCCGCGCGCTTGGCTTCGAGCACGCGAGCTTCATCCAGATCCGCGCCACGCATGGCGGTGTCGGACAGGATGGTGATCACGCCGGGCTGCACTTCCAGAATGCCGCCGGAGACGTAGATCAGATCTTCCTCTTCGCGATCCGGCGCCTTGATCCGCACCGATCCCGGCTTGAGGCGGGTAAGCAGCGGCGTATGGCGTGGGTAGATGCCGACTTCGCCCATTTCGGCCGGGGCCACGATGAACTCGGCGAGGCCCGAGTAGATCGAGGCTTCCGCGCTGACGATGTCGATGTGGAGAGTCATTGCCATGATGGTGTCCCGGTCGGGAGTCGGGCACCGTGCCTGAGCAGGCGCGGTGCCCGACTCGTTGCTTACTGGATGGTCTTCGCCTTCTCGACCGCCTCGTCGATGGTGCCGACCATGTAGAACGCCTGTTCCGGAAGATGGTCGTATTCGCCGTTGACGATGGCCTTGAAGTTGGCGATGGTGTCCTTCAGCGACACGTACTTGCCGGCGGCGCCGGTGAAGACTTCGGCGACGAAGAACGGCTGCGACAGGAAACGCTGGATCTTCCGGGCGCGCGCCACCGCCAGCTTGTCCTCGGGCGACAGTTCGTCCATGCCCAGAATCGCGATGATGTCGCGCAGTTCCTTGTAGCGCTGAAGCGTGGCCTGGACCTGACGGGCGACCGTGTAATGCTCCTCGCCGACCACCAGCGGATCCAGAATCCGGGAAGTGGAATCGAGCGGGTCGACAGCCGGGTAGATGCCCAGTTCGGCGACCTGACGGGACAGCACCAGGGTGGCGTCCAGGTGGGCGAAGGTGGTTGCCGGCGACGGGTCGGTCAAGTCATCGGCGGGCACGTACACGGCCTGGAAGGAAGTGATCGAACCGGTGCGGGTGGAGGTGATGCGCTCCTGCAGGCGGCCCATTTCCTCGGCCAGGGTCGGCTGGTAGCCCACGGCGGAGGGCATCCGGCCGAGCAGCGCGGACACCTCGGTACCCGCCAACGTGTAACGGTAGATGTTGTCGACGAAGAACAGCACGTCGCGGCCTTCGTCGCGGAAATATTCGGCCATGGTCAGGCCGGTCAACGCAACGCGCAGACGGTTGCCCGGCGGCTCGTTCATCTGACCGTAGACCAGCGCGACCTTGTCGAGCACGCCGCCTTCCTTCATCTCGTGGTAGAAGTCGTTGCCCTCGCGGGTACGCTCGCCAACGCCGGCGAACACCGAGAAGCCGCTGTGCTCGACGGCGATGTTGCGGATCAGCTCCATCAGCGTCACGGTCTTGCCGACGCCGGCGCCGCCGAACAGGCCGACCTTGCCGCCCTTGGCGATCGGCATGATCAGGTCGATGACCTTGATGCCGGTTTCCAGGATTTCCACGTTGGCGGCCTGGTCGGCGTAAGCCGGTGCCCGGCGGTGGATGGGCATGCGCGTCTCGGCGTTGACCGGGCCGGCTTCGTCGACCGGCTCGCCGAGCACGTCCATGATCCGGCCCAGCGTCGCCTTGCCAACCGGCACCGAGATGGCGGCGCCGGTATTCCGGGTCACCGCGCCACGTTTCAGGCCATCGGTGGACCCCATGGCGATGGTGCGGACGATGCCGTCACCCAACTGCTGCTGAACTTCGAACGTGAGCGGCGGCGAGTCCATCTTGATGGCGTCGTAGACCTTGGGCAGGGCTCCGCGCGGGAACTCCATGTCCACCACCGCGCCGATGATCTGTACGATTTTTCCTTCGGTCATGGCTGTGTTTCCTGGCTGATTTCGATTCTGTTAAACGGCGGCGGCGCCGGCGACGATTTCGGACAGTTCCTGCGTGATCGCGGCCTGTCGGGTCTTGTTGTAGACCAGCTTGAGTTCGTCGATGACGCTCTTGGCGTTGTCCGATGCGGCCTTCATGGCGACCATCCGCGCCGACTGTTCGCAGGCGAGGTTTTCGGCCACGGCCTGATAGATCAGCGCCTCGATGTAGCGGACCATCAGGCTGTCGACCACGCTCTTCGCCTCGGGCTCGTAGATGTAGTCCCAGTGATGCCCGGCCTTCTCCACCGCCTCCTCGGCGTTGAGCGGCAGCAGCTTGCGCAGCGCGGGCTCCTGTTTCATGGTCGAGATGAAACGGCTGTAGATCAGGTGCAGTTCGTCGATGCGGCCTTCCTTGTAGGCATCGAGCATGACCTGGACCGGACCGATCAGACGTTCCATGTGCGGCGCGTCACCAAGGCCGGTGATCTGGGAAGCAATGTTGGCGCCCAGGCGCTGGATGAAGCCCAGGCCCTTGTTGCCGACCACGCAGACGTCGACTTCAATCTTGGCGTCGCCCCACGCTTTCATCTGGTTCAAGGCCAGGCGCAGGGCGTTGGTGTTGAGACCGCCGCACAGGCCCTTGTCGGTGGTGACCAGGATCAGGCCGACCCGGCGCGTGGTTTCACGTGAAACCACGAACGGATGGCGGTACTCCGGATGCGCCTGGCTGAAGTGGGCGGCGACCCGGCCGATCTTCTCGGCGTAGGGACGCGCCTGACGCATGCGGTCCTGCGCCTTGCGCATCTTGGCGGCGGCGACCATCTCCATGGCGCGCGTGATCTTGCGCGTGTTCTCCACGCTCTTGATCTTCGTGCGTATCTCTTTACCGGCGGCCATGCTCTCTCTCGTCCGTCTGGGTTGGTCAGTAAGCCGCGCTGGCCTTGAAGTCGTCGATGGCGGCCGCGAGTTGCTTCTCGGTGTCCGCGTCGAGGTCGCCGGTGCTCTGGATCTTGTCCATGATGGCGGCGTACTTGCCCTTCATGAACGATTGCAGGGCCGCCTCGAAAGCCAGCGCGCGCTTGACCTCGACATCGTCCATGTAACCGCGGTTGACGGCGAACAGGGTCACCGCCATCTCGGCGACGTTCATCGGCGAGTACTGGAACTGCTTCATCAGTTCGGTGACCATCTTGCCGCGCTCGAGCTGCTTGCGGGTGGCCTCGTCCAGGTCGGAAGCGAACTGCGCGAAGGCGGCCAGTTCGCGGAACTGTGCCAGCGCCAGACGGATACCACCACCGAGTTTCTTGATGACCTTGGTCTGGGCGGCGCCACCGACGCGGGATACCGACAGACCGGCGTTGATGGCTGGGCGGATACCGGCGTTGAACAGATCCGATTCCAGAAAGATCTGGCCGTCGGTGATGGAGATCACGTTGGTCGGCACGAACGCGGAAACGTCGCCTGCCTGGGTCTCGATGATCGGCAGGGCGGTAAGCGAACCGGTCTGGCCCTTGACCGCGCCATTGGTGTTCTTCTCGACGAAATCGGCGTTGACGCGGGCGGAACGCTCGAGCAGGCGGGAGTGCAGATAGAACACGTCGCCCGGATAGGCTTCGCGCCCCGGCGGGCGGCGCAGCAACAGGGAAATCTGGCGATAGGCCCAGGCCTGCTTGGTCAGATCGTCATAGACGATCAGGGCATCGCGTCCGCTGTCCCGGAAAAACTCGCCCATCGTACAGCCGGCGTAGGGCGCGATGAACTGCATGGCGGCCGGATCGGACGAAGTCGCGGCGACGACGATGGTGTGCTCCATGGCGCCATGCTCTTCCAGCTTGCGCACGACGTTGGCGATCGACGACGCCTTCTGGCCGACGGCGACGTACACGCAAAGGACGCCGGTGCCCTTCTGGTTGATGATGGCATCGACGGCGACGGCGGTCTTGCCGGTCTGGCGGTCGCCGATGATCAGTTCGCGCTGACCGCGACCGATCGGCACCATGGCATCGATCGACTTGAGACCGGTCTGCATCGGCTGAGCGACCGACTGGCGGGCGATGACGCCGGGGGCGATCTTCTCGATCGGCGCGCTGTTCTGACAATTCACCGGCCCCTTGCCATCGATCGGCTGGCCGAGCGCGTTGACCACGCGGCCGAGCAGGGCCTCGCCAACCGGCACTTCCAGGATGCGGCCCGTGCACTTGACGGTGTCGCCCTCGGAAATGTGCTCGTACTCGCCCAGCACCACGGCGCCGACCGAGTCGCGCTCGAGGTTCAGCGCCATGCCGAAGACGTTGCCGGGAAACTCCAGCATTTCGCCCTGCATGACGTCGGCCAGGCCATGCACGCGCACGATGCCGTCGGTGACGGAAACCACCGTACCTTGGGTGCGCAGTTCTGAACCGGCTTCCAGGTTCTGGATGCGGCTCTTGATCAGCTCGCTGATTTCGGAAGGATTGAGTTGCATGAGAACTCCAGATTTCTTGATTAAGCTTTCAGGGTGACGGCCAGGTTTTCCAACCCACCGCGCACCGAGGCATCCATGACTTCGTCGCCGACCTGGATGACGACGCCGCCGATCAGGTCGCCGTCGACCGATTGGCTGGCGGTGATCCTGCGCCCGAACTTGGCTTCCAGTCTTGCCACCAGGCCGGCCATCTGCATGTCGTCGAGCGGGTAGGCGCTGGTGACGTGCGCGCTGAGCTCGCCTTCCTGCGCCGCCTTGAGCGCCTCGAACTGGGTCACGATCTCGTCCATCAGGCCCAGACGCTTGTTCTCGGCCAGCAGGCGGACCAGATTCTCGCCCTCGTCTCCCAGCCTGCCCGCGCAGACGGCGAGCATGAGTTCGGCGACGCGGCTCGCCGGCACGGCCGGGTTGCCGGCCAGATCCTGGATCTGGCCATCGCCGGCGACCAGCGCCAGCAGAGCCAGGCGCTCGGACCAGACGCCCCAGGCATTGGCGCCGGCCGCCAGTTTGGCGACCGCTTCCGCGTACGGACGGGCTAGGGTTGCGCGTTCCATGTCAGTTTCGTTCCGTCGGATTCGTCAATTCACAGTTCGGCCTTGATCGCCTCGAGCAGGTCGGCATGCGCCTTGGCATCGACTTCCCGGCGCAACACCTTGCCGGCGCCGGCGACCACCAGGGTGGCGACCTCGGCGCGCAGGGCCTCGCGGGCTCGGTGCGATTCCTGTTCGATCTCGGCGCGGGCGGCCGTAATCATGCGGTCGCCCTCGTCCTTGGCGGCGTTCTTGGCCTCGTCAACGATCTGGGCCGCGCGCTTTTCCGCCTGGGCGATGATGTCGGAGGCCTTCAGCTTGGCGTCGTGCAGCGTTTCGCTGGCGCGTCGCGCGGCCAGTTCCAGCTCGTGCTTGCCGCGATCCGCGGCCGCCAGCCCGTCGGCGATCTGCTTCTTGCGCGCCTCCAGGGCATTGACGATCGGCGGCCACACGAACTTCATGCAGAACCACACGAAGATCGCGAAAGTGATGGACTGCCCGATCAGGGTCATATTGATGTTCATGACCGCTCCTCTCGCGGGTTATCGCGCTGGTTGATCAGGCCGCGACCGCGAACAGCACGTACATCGCCAGACCGACGGCGATCATCGGCACCGCGTCGACCAGACCCATGACGATGAAGAACTGGGTGCGCAGCATCGGGATCAGTTCCGGCTGGCGGGCGGCGCCTTCCAGGAAGCGGCCACCGAGAATGCCGATGCCAACCGACGCGCCGAGCGCGCCCAGACCCATCATGATGGCGCCGGCGATGTAGAGCAGAGCTTGTTCCATGTAAGTACTCCTTTCAGTCGAATATCAAATAATCAAGAAATCAATGGTGTTCCTGATGCGCCATGTCCAGATAGACGATGGTCAGCGTCATGAAGATGAAGGCCTGCAAGGTGATGATCAGGATATGGAAGACCGCCCAGGCCCATTGCAGGACACCGCCGGTCAGGGCGAGCACGGCGCCGCCGGAGAACATGATGGCGATCAGGATGAAGATCATTTCGCCCGCGTACATGTTGCCGAACAGACGCAGGGCCAGGGAAACCGGCTTGGCGATCAGGTTGACGCCTTCCAGCAGCAGGTTGGCGGGCATGCCCCATTTGCCGAAGGGTTGCAGGGTCAGTTCGCCGACGAAGCCGCCCACGCCCTTCATCTTGACGCTGTAATAGAGCACCAGCGCGAACACCACCAGCGACATGCCGAAGGTGGCATTGGGATCGGTGGTCGGCACGATCTTGAAATAGGGCAGGCCGAGCAACCCGGCGAGACCGGGAATCCAGTCGATCGGCACCAGATCCATCAGGTTCATCAGGAACACCCAGATGAAGATGGTCAGGGCCAGCGGCGCGACCAGCGGATTGCGAGCCGTGAACGAACCGCGCACGCTGGAATCGATGAACTCGACCACCCATTCGACGAAATTGCGCCAGCCGCCGGGCACGCCGGCGCTGGTTTCACTCGCCGCCGCCCTGGCGGCGCGGCCGAACAGGAACAGGAACAGCGCGCCGAGCATGATCGAGAACCCCATGGTGTCGAGGTTGATCGCCCAGAAACCCATGTCCTTGGCCTCCTGCACGGAATGCGCGAGCGTCCAGGTCGAGGCTTGCAGAACCTCGCCGTCGGCCCGTTCATAGCCAGCCGGCAACTGGCCATAGGTCAGGTTCTGCAGGTGATGCTTGATGTATTCCGTAGAGGTGTGCGCTTCCGCGGACATGATTTCAGCTCTTCAGGTTCGGCCTTTCGGCCTCATTCAGTTTTTCGGAGCGCCAGCGCGAACCCCCACGCCAACAGACCGACGATCAATCCCGATAACATGGGTAGCGGCGCCAGGCGCAGCAAACCCAACCCCACCGCCGACAAAACGCCGACAACAAAAAACCGTTCCAGACTGGAACGGTGAAACGATTTCAGATGACGCCCACCATCGCAATGGAAATCGCGCCTGCCCAGGCGCCAACGCCAGACCAGCAAGGCCGAGTTGGCCACCGCGATCGCGCCGCCGAAGGCCAGAGCCAGCGCATCGGCACCATCCCGCCAGAACCAGACCGGCAGCGCCAGCGCCAGAATCAGCATCGCCTGCGCGACTAGGGCGAAAAACATTAGCGCTCGATAATATATGAATTAGAGGGGCTAATGCAATCATCAAATGCTTTGATGAAATCCGTCGCCCACCCACTCGCCCGACCGCATCTATTTGATCCGGTTCAACAATTCGTCGAGCTGGTCGAGACTGGCGAAATCGATGGTGACCCGGCCGGCGCCCTTGCGATTGGCGACGATGCGTACACTGGCGCCCAGACGACCGGACAGATTTTCCTCCAGACGCAACACGTCGCGATCCTTGGTCACCGGCTTTTTCTCCACGGGCTTGAGCAGGCGCGCGACCAGACGTTCGGTTTCTCGCACCGACAACCCACGGCTCGCGATTTCGCCAGCGGCCTCGACCTGGCGGGCATTGGACAAGGGCAGCAGCGCGCGGGCATGGCCCATGTCGATTTCACCGTTCATCAGCCGGGCCTGCACGGGTTTGGCCAGGTTGAGCAGACGCAACAGGTTGGACACCGCGACGCGCGAGCGACCGACCGATTCCGCCGCGCTCTGGTGCGTCATCGAGAACTCCTGGATCAGACGTTGGATGCCATGCGCCTCCTCGAGCGGATTCAGGTTTTCGCGCTGGATGTTCTCGATCAGCGCCATCTTCAGCGCCGCCTCGTCGCCAACCTCGCGCACCAGCACCGGCACCTCGGCGAGTCCGGCCAGCCGGCTGGCGCGCCAGCGCCGTTCGCCGGCGATGATTTCGTAATGACCGCCCGGAATCGCGCGCGCCAGGATCGGCTGCATCAGCCCCTGGGCGCGGATCGATTCCGCCAGTTCCGCCAGCGCGGTGTCATCCATGCGCGTACGCGGCTGATACTTGCCCGGTACCAGACTTTCCACCGGCAACGTCAACAGACGCTCGCCGTCACTGGTTTCGCCTTCGCCCAGCAGGGCATCCAGCCCGCGCCCGAGTCCCTTGAGCCTAGCCATGTGCCTTCCCCTTTTCGATGAGTTCGCGCGCCATGCTCAGATAGGCCTGGGCGCCGCGCGAGGCGCGGTCGTACTGGAGCGCCGGCAGGCCATGGCTGGGTGCTTCGGCCAGGCGCACGTTGCGCGGCACGACGGTGTCGAACACCTTGGCGCCGAAGTGCGCCTTGAGCTGGTCGGAAACGTTCTGCGCCAGCGTGTTGCGGTTGTCGAACATGACCCGGACGACACCATCGATGACCAGGCCGGGATTGAGCCGGGCCTTGATCTTTTTGATGGTGTTGACCAGATCGGCGAGTCCCTCGATGGCGAAGTACTCGCACTGCATCGGAATCATCACCGCGTCGGCGCAAGTGAGCGCGTTGACGGTGAGTAGGTTGAGCGCGGGCGGACAGTCGATCAGCACCAGATCGTATTCGGCGAGCGCGGGAGCGAGGGCCGCCTTGAGGCGGAATTCGCGATTGCCGGCATCGACCAGTTCGACCTCGGCGCCCGCCAGATCGCGGTTGGCCGGCAGCAGGTCGAAATCGCCCGCGCCGGCGCGCACGCGCACCGTCGCCAGATCGGCGGCCTGGATCAGCAGATGATAGACGGTCCGCTCCAGGCCCTGCTTGTCGACGCCGGCACCGGTGGTGGCGTTGCCCTGCGGGTCCATGTCGATCAGCAGCACGCGCCGGCCGAGGCTGGCGAGACTGGCGGCCAGGTTGACGGCGGTGGTGGTCTTGCCGACGCCGCCCTTCTGGTTGGTGATCGCGACGATGCGGGCCATCAGAGCGGCTCCATGATGATGAGATGACGTTCGGCGTCGAGGCCGGGTACGCGCAGGCGTTCGATGCCCGCTACCCGGGCGCCGGACAGCGCCTCGATCTCGGTGCTCGGCAGGGTGCCCTTCATGGCCAGCCAGCGGCCATCGCCGGCCAGCAGGTGCCGGGTCAGGCGGACGAATTCGGCAAGCTCGGAAAAGGCCCGCGAGACGATGCGCGCGAACGGCCGCGCCGGCCGGTAGTCCTCGACCCGGCCATGGATCGACTCGACGTTGGCGAGTCCCAGCTCGATCGCGGCCTGGCGCATGAAATCACTCTTCTTGCGGCTGGCGTCGATCACGGTCACCGCCAGCCCGGGCCGGACGATGGCCAGCGGGATGCCGGGCAGGCCGGCGCCGCTGCCGACGTCGAGCAGATTGTCGGCGTCGACGTGGGGAAGGATGGCCAGGCTGTCGAGCAGGTGATGGGTGAGCATGCGTTCGGGCTCGCGGATGGCGGTCAGGTTGTAGGTCTGGTTCCACTTGCCAAGCAGGGCCAGATAGTCGAGCAGACGCTTGCGCGTGTCGGCTTCGACCTCGAGGCCGAGGTCGGCGAGACCGCGCCCGAGCGCGTCGGCCAGAGTCACGCGCCCGCCTTGCGCGCCAGGTCGCCGCGCTTCAGATGGACCATCAGTACCGAAACCGCCGCCGGCGTGACGCCGGCCACGCGCGAGGCCTGGCCGAGCGTGGCCGGCCTGGCCTGATTGAGCTTCTGGCGCACCTCGATCGACAGGCCGGTCAGCGCCATGTAATCGAAATCGCCGGGCAGCGCCTGGTCTTCGAGCGCGCGCTGACGGGCGATCTCGTCCTCCTGGCGGGCAACATAGCCGGCGTACTTGGCGGCGATCTCAACCTGCTCGCTGGCGGCCTCGTCGGTCAGACCGGGCGCGGCGCCGGGCAGCGTCATCAACGCCTGGTAATCGACCTCCGGCCGACGCAGCAGGTCGAACAGGTTGTATTCGCGCTCGATCGCCTTGCCCAGCACCCGCTCGGCATCGGCGCGCGCCAGAATCGTCGGATTGACCCAGGTCGAGCGCAGGCGCTCGGTCTCGCGCGCGATCGCCTCGCGCTTGGCCGCGAACGCCGCCCAGCGGGCATCGTCGACCACGCCGAGTCGTCGGCCGATTTCGGTCAGGCGCAGATCGGCGTTGTCCTCGCGCAGCGACAGCCGGTATTCGGCGCGGCTGGTGAACATGCGGTAGGGCTCGAGCACGCCGCGCGTGGTCAGGTCGTCGACCATCACGCCCAGATAGGCCTGGTCCCGGCGCGGCCACCAGGCCTCGCGCTCGCCCGCCAGCAAGCCGGCATTGACTCCGGCCAGCAGCCCCTGGGCGGCGGCTTCCTCGTAACCGGTGGTGCCATTGATCTGACCAGCGAAGAACAGTCCGGTGATGGCCTTGGTTTCCAGGCTGGGCTTGAGGCCGCGCGGATCGTAATAATCGTATTCGATGGCGTAGCCGGGGCGCGGAATGTGGGCGTTCTCCAGGCCGCGGATCGAGCGCACCAGCGCCAGTTGCACGTCGAACGGCAGACTGGTGGAAATCCCGTTCGGATAGAACTCGTGGGTGTCCAGGCCTTCCGGCTCCAGGAACACATTGTGGCCGGTCTTATCGGCGAACCGGCTGATCTTGTCCTCGATGGACGGACAGTAGCGTGGACCGACCCCCTCGATGACACCGGTGTACAGCGGCGAGCGGTCGAGCCCGGCGCGGATGATGTCGTGGGTGCGCTGGTTGGTCTGGGTGATCCAGCACGGCAACTGGCGCGGATGCATGTCGCGCCGGCCGATGAACGAGAACACCGGCTCCGGCTCGTCGCCCGGCTGTTCCGTCATCACCGAGAAATCAATGCTGCGGCCATCGATGCGCGGCGGCGTACCGGTCTTCAGGCGGCCGGCCGGCAGGTTCAGTTCGCGCAGGCGCGCGGCCAGCGACACCGAGGGTGGATCGCCCATGCGCCCGGCCTGGAAATTTTCCAGGCCGACGTGGATCAGGCCGGCCAGGAAGGTGCCGGTGGTGAGCACCACGGCGCGCGCGCGGAATTCGATGCCGAGCCGGGTGCGCACGCCGGCGACGGCATCGCCATCCAGGATCAGATCGTCGACGGCCTGCTGGAACAGGGTCAGGTTGGCCTGGTTTTCCAGGCGCGCACGGATCGCCCGCTTGTACAGCGCGCGGTCGGCCTGGGCGCGGGTGGCGCGGACCGCCGGGCCCTTGGAAGCGTTGAGAATGCGGAACTGGATGCCGGCCTCGTCGGTGGCCAGGGCCATGGCGCCGCCGAGGGCATCGACCTCCTTGACCAGATGGCCCTTGCCGATGCCGCCGATCGACGGGTTGCAGGACATCGCGCCCAGGGTCTCGATGTTGTGGGTCAGCAGCAGCGTGCGCGCGCCCATGCGCGCCGAGGCGAGCGCGGCCTCGGTGCCGGCATGACCGCCACCGACCACGATGACATCGAATTTGTCTGGAAAAATCATGGACTTGTCTTGATTGACGCGGCATTCCCGATGCGCTGGGCGAGCGCCGGATTCTACGCCAAGGGCGTGGACGTTTCACGTGAAACGTCCACGCCGCCGCGTCGCTTCAACCGGTGTTGCGCATGCCGGCGGCGATCGCGTTGATCGAGCGCAGCAGCGGTTCCAGCCAGGGACTGTCGGCCTGCATTTCCGGTGGCAGCGCGCGCAGGCGGCGCAGCAACACGACCTGGATCGAATTGAGCGGATCCAGATAGGGGTCGCGGCTGGCCAGCGAAAAGGCGAGCCCGGGATTGTCCTCCAGCAGCACCTTGCTGTCGGCCACGCTCAGGATCTGCGCGCGCGCGCGCCGGTACTCCGCGGCGATCACCTGATAGATGGCGGCGGTGGCCGGCGTCTCGCACAGATCGGCGTATTCGCCGGCGATGCCCAGGTCGGTCTTGGCCAGCGCCATCTGCGCGTTCGACAGCAAGGTGCGGAAGAACGGCCATTCCCGATACATGCGTTGCAGCTTGGCCAGGCGCGCGGGATCGCCGGCGCGCCAGGCTTCCAGCGCGGCGCCAATGCCGTACCAGGCCGGCAGCGCGTGGCGCGACTGCCCCCAGGCGAACACCCAGGATATCGCCCGCACCGAGCCCTTGGAGCGGTCGCCGCGCTTGCGGTGCGAGGGCCGCGAGCCGATGTTCAGCCAGCCGATCTCGCGTACCGGCGTGGCTTCGTAAAAGTAATCGAGGAAGCCTTCGGCGCGCTCGGTCAGTTGCCGGTAGCTGGCTTCTCCGGCGCGCGCGATCTCGTCCATGATGCCGAGGTAATCGAGCCGGTCGCGATCCTGCTGGCCGACCAGGTGGGCGCTGGCCTTGAGCAGGCCGGTGGTACCCATGGTCAGTTCGTAGACCGCCGTTTCCATGTTGTTGTACTTGTAGAACAGCACCTCGCCCTGCTCGGTGAACTTGATCTCGCCGCGCACGGTGCCGGGCGGTTGCGCCAGGATGGCCTCGTGGGTGGGGCCGCCGCCGCGACCGATGGTGCCGCCGCGGCCATGGAACAGGCGGCAGGGAATGCCCTCGGCGTCGGACAGCGCGACGATTTTCTTCTGCGCCTCGTACAGCCCCCAGGCCGAAGCCAGGATGCCGCCGTCCTTGCAGGAATCGGAATAACCGAGCATGACTTCCTGGCCGCCCCGGTAGGCGTCCAGCAATTGCCGGTAGACCGGCAGCCGGTACAGGCGGGTCAGCACCGCCTCGACCTGGGCGAGATCCTCGATGGTCTCGAACAGCGGGCTGACGCCGATGTGGCAGTACCAGCGACCGGCCAGGCGGCCGGCCAGGCCAGCGAGCGCGGCGAGCAGCATCACCTCCATGACGTGCGAGGCGCTGTGCGTCATCGAGATGACGTAGCGGCCGAAGCACTCGGCGCCAAGCGCGTGGCGCATGTGGCCGATGAGCTGGAACACGCGCAGGGTTTCCCGGGCATCCTCGCTCAGCCGTGCCGGCTCGAATTGCAGTGCGTGCGGGTTGGCGATCGCCTCGACCAGCAGTTCCAGGCGGCCGTCCTCGTCGCGCGACTCGTAATCGAGATCGGCGGCCAGGCGCAGGATTTCCGCGACCGCGCGGCTATGGCGGCCGGATTCCTGACGCACGTCCAGACTCAGCAGATGGAAGCCGAAGGTCTCCACCAACAGGATCAGATCGCGCAGATCGCGCTCGGCGACATCCTCGTCGCCATGGCTGGCGAGCGAATCGCGGATCAGCCCGAGATCGTCCAGGAAGGCCTGGGCGCTGCCGTAGCCGGGCATCTCGAAACCGATGTCGGCGCCATCGATGGCGCGCTGGTTGAGTTCCAGGTTGCGGCGCAGCCGATGGCGCATGAACGCCAGCTTGCGCCGGTACGGTTCCTGCACGTAGCCATGCGGCCACGACCGCCGCGCGCTGTCGAGTTGCGCGCTGTCGCGTTCCAGGCTTTCCAGGAAATCGGGCGCCGGTTGGCACAAGCGCGTGGAAAACGATAATTGGTCGCTGAGCAATTCGAGCCGGCGCAGGTATTCCTGCAGGGCGGTGCGCTCCTGCATGCGCCAGGCCAGCGCGGTGACCTCGGCGGTGACCAGCGGGTGACCGTCGCGATCGCCGCCGATCCAGGAGCCGAAACGCAGAAAGGTCGGAGTGCCCAGGTCGCGCGCCGCCGCCGGCCCGTAAACATCGGCCAGGGCATGCCGGAAATTGCGGTAGACGCCGGTCACCGCCTCGAACAGCGACAGCGGGAAGTAGGACAGGCCGGCGCGGATTTCGTCGCGGACATCCAGCTTGTAGGTGCGCACCTCGTCGGTTTTCCACAGGGTCTGGATCTGGCTGATCAGGCGGGCCGCCGCTTCCTGCCGGTACATGCCGGCCAGGCCGGGATCGTCGAACGCCACCAGGCTGAGGAAGATGTTGCGCAGGGCGCCCTTGATGGTGCGGCGCTTGGCTTCCGAGGGATGCGCGGTGATCACCGGCATGTAGCACAGGTCGCTCAGCAACGGCGCCAGACGCCCGGCGTCGACGCCTTGTTCGCGCAAATCGAGGAGGACGTCGTGGAACGAGCCCGGCCACATGTGCGCGCCGGCGCGCACGGCCTGACGACGGCGGTGCAGGTGATAGGTCTCCTCGGCCAGGTTCACCAGGCTGAAATAGATGGTGTAGGCGCGGATGATCTGGTTGAGCGCATCCGGCGTCAGGGTATCGATGTGCGCCATCAGGGCGCCACGCGCGGCCGCATCGTCGTGCTCGCGCAGGGCGATGAAGCCCTGGCGCAGGTGGCGCAGCGCATGCCAGGTATGGGTGTCGAGCTGGCGCTTGAGCACCCGGCTCAACAGCAGGACCAGGCGGCGTACCCGGCTTTGCAAACCGGGATCATGGGGATTTGGGTGCATGGTTTCGAATGCGTCGGAGAAATCGGAAGGGCGAAACTAACACCGCCGGGCGCGGGGGCAAAACCCGGTGTTCCACGTGAAACACCGGCAGCCGCCAGCTCAGGCGTGCGCGTACAGCTTGTGGTAAAGACCACCGCGCGACATCAGGCTGTCGTGGTCGCCCTGCTCGACCACGCGACCGTTCTCGAACACCAGGATGCGGTCGGCCTGGCGCACCGCCGACAGGCGATGGGCGATGATCAACGTGGTGCGGCCACGCAGGAACGTGGACAGTGCCTCGTGCAGATGCCGTTCGGTGGCGGTGTCGAGCGCCGAGGTCGCCTCGTCGAGGATGACCACGCGCGGCCGCGCCAGCACCATGCGCGCGATCGCCAGGCGTTGGCGCTGGCCACCGGACAGGCGCACGCCATTCTTGCCGACCAGGCTGTCCAGGCCTTCGTCGAAGCCAGCCACAAGTTCGCGCAACTGGGCGATGTCGAGGGCGGCCCATAGCGCGGCATCGTCGAAATCGCGGCCGAGGGTCAGGTTTTCGCGCACGCTGGCGTTGAACAGCACCGGATGCTGGAGCACCACGCCGACATGGTCGCGCACGGCATCCCAGCCGATGTCGGCGACGTCGACACCGCCATAGCGGATGTGGCCGGATTTCAGCGGATACAGACCGAGCAAGGCCTGCACCAGAGTCGACTTGCCGCCTCCGGACGCGCCGACCAAGGCCACTTTCTCGCCCGGCGCGATGGTCAGATCGACGCCGTCGAGCACGGTCTCGCCCTCGCCGTAGGCGAAGCTCGCCGCCTCCAGCTCGATGCCGACCGTGGCCTGGCCGGTGAACGGATCGGCGCGCGCCACGCCCGGCTCGGCGGCGCGCAATTCCAGCAAGCCATTGACGCGACCGAGCGCGGCGTTGGCGGCGTACCAGGAATACTGGATGTTGATGATCTCCTGCACCGGCGACATCATGAACCACAGGTAGCTGAACACCGCCAGCATCTCGCCGATCGACAGGTCGGAGAACACCACCATGAGCATGGCGCCGGCGCGGAACGCGTCGAAACCGGTCAGGAAGATGAAGAACGAGACCCGGTTCATCGCGTCCGATTTCCAGGCATAGGCGGCGGCATGCTCGCGGATGCGCGCGGCCTGATCGGTGACGCGCGCCAGGTAATGCCGCTCCCGGTTCATCGCCCGGATCTGACCGAGCGCGTCCAGGGTTTCCGTCAACGCCTCCTGAAACGCCTCGAACGCCGCGTTCTCGCGCTTCTTCAGCGTCTTCACCTTTTTGCCCAGCCGGGTCGAGAAACCGATCACCAGCGGGTTCAGCAACAGGATGAACAGGGCCAGTTGCCAGTTCATCCAGAACAACACGATACCGACCCCGATCAGCGACAGCACGGCGACCAGAAAGCCGGAAATCGACGCGCCCAGGAAACCGTCGATGGCGTTCAGGTCGGTGACGAAATGCGAGGTGACCCGGCCGGCGCCCAGCGTCTCGTATTCCGACAGCGCGATGCGCGACAGCCGCTCCAGCATGCGCGCGCGAATGCGGTACACCGCTTCCTTGGAAATCAGGGAAAAGGTGCGCGCCTGCCAGACGTTGAGCAGGATCGCGGCCAGGCGCAAGCCGACGGTGAGCAGCAAGGCCACGCCGATGAACAGCGTCGGCCCATGCCAGCCGGCCGGAAACCAGGGCGCGAAGAAATCGATGAAGAAACCCGGGTGATCGAGCAGCACCTCGTCGACCAGGATCGGCAGGAACAGCGGCACCGGTACCGCGCAGGCCACCGCCAACACCGCGATCAGGTTGCCCTTGACCAGCTCGCGCCGATGCGCGCGCAGTTCGGCGAGGATGGAACGCCAGGTGATCGGAGCCATGACCGTCACTTGCCGATGCAGAACTGGCTGAAGATGACGCCAAGCAGGTCGTCGGCGCTGAATTCGCCTGTGATCTCGGCCAGGGCATGGTGCGCCAGACGCAATTCCTCGGCGAACAATTCCAGCCGCCGACCGGCCGCGCGCGCCGCCTCCAGATGGGCACGAGCACGGCGCAGGGCATCCAGATGGCGGGTGCGGGCACTGAACGTGCCTTCACCAGTGTTGTGCCAGCCGGCCAGTTCCAGCAGGCGCCGGCGCAGCAGTTCGATACCGGCGCCGGTGCGCGCCGACAGCCAGATTTCAGCGCCATCCCCACTCACCCGCGGGGTTCCTTCCGCCAGGTCGATCTTGTTGTGCACGGTCAGCACCGGGATCTCCGGCAGCCGCGCCAGGATCGCGGCTTCCTCCGGGCCGACGCCATGGCCGGCATCGACCAGCAGCAACGCGATGTCCGCCTGTTCCAGCGCCGCCCAGGCACGGGCGATCCCCATGCGCTCGACCAGGTCTTCGGTCTCGCGCAGGCCGGCGGTATCGATCAGATGCACCGGCACGCCATCGATCTGGATCGCCTCGCGCAGGGCATCGCGCGTGGTGCCGGCGATGTCGGTGACGATGGCCGCCTCGAAACCGGCCAACTGGTTCATCAGGCTGGATTTGCCGACATTGGGCTGGCCGATCAGGACCACGTCCAGGCCCTCGCGCAGCAGCGCGCCCTGACGCGCCTGGGCGAGCACCGCGTCGAGCCGGGCGTGCACTTCATCGAGCCGGCCCCAGGCATCGGCCTGTTCCAGAAAATCGACGTCTTCCTCGGGAAAATCGAGTGTCGCTTCAACCAGCATGCGCAATTCGATCAGCGCGGCCTTGAGCGATTCGATCCGGCGCGAGAACTCGCCGGTCAGCGCGCGCACCGCCCCGCGCGCGGCTTCCCGGCTGCCGGCGTCGATCAGGTCGGCGATCGCCTCGGCCTGAACCAGGTCGAGCTTGCCGTTGACGAAGGCGCGTCGGCTGAATTCGCCCGGTTCCGCCAGTCGGGCGCCCAGTTCCAGACAGCGCTCCAGCACCAGACGCAACACCTGCGGGCCGCCGTGGCCCTGTAGTTCGAGCACATGCTCGCCAGTGAAGGAATGCGGCGCCGGAAAGTACAGGGCGATGCCGTCGTCAAGTGTTTCACCCTCGGCCGAGAGGAAACGGGCGTGGCTGGCATGACGCGGCTTCAACGCGCGTCCGAACAGACCTTGCATGAACGCCGTCGGATCCGGTCCGGACAGGCGCACCACGCCGATGCCGCCGCGCCCGGAAGCGGTGGCGATGGCGGCAATGGTATCGCCGCCTATCCGGTCGTCGGTCGCGGACATGGCGTCGACGCCGGTATCGTCAACCGGCTCCGGTCAGGACTTGGCCGCGCCGGTCGCCTTGGGCGCGCCTTCGATCACCTTGTTGATGCGCCATTGCTGAAGGATCGACAGGACGTTGTTGACCAGCCAGTAAAGCACCAGACCGGACGGGAAGAAGATGAACATCACCGAGAACATGATCGGCATCGCCATCATCACCTTCTGCTGGACCGGGTCGGGCGAGGCCGGCGACAGCTTGATCTGGATGAACGACGTGATGGCCATGACGATGGGCAGCACGTAATACGGGTCCGGCATCGACAGATCCTGAATCCACAGCGCGAACGGCGCCTGCCGAAGTTCGACCGCGCCCAGCAACACCCAGTACAGAGCGATGAACACCGGAATCTGGACCAGGATCGGCAGACAGCCACCAAGCGGATTGATCTTCTCTTCCTGATAGATCTTCATCATCGCTTCGTGCATCTTCTGGCGATCGTCGCCATAGCGCTCCTTGAGTTGTTGCAAGCGCGGCGCCAGCTTGCGCATCTTGGCCATCGACTTGTAGCTGGCCGCCGACAACGGATAGAACACCAGCTTGATCAACACGGTCAGCAGAATGATGGCCACGCCCCAGTTCTGCGCCAGACCATGCAGCCAGTTGAGCACCACGAACAGCGGATAGGCGAGCACCGTCAGCCAGCCATAATCGACGACCAGATCGAGATTGGGCGCCAGTTCCCTGATTTTCCCGAGTTCCTGCGGACCCGCGTACAGGCGCATGCTGGCGGTCTTCTCCTCGCCCGGCGCCACCGACACCGCGGGCAGGATCATGCCGGCGGTGTACTCGTCATTGCCGAGCGGCCGGGTATAGAACTCGCGTTGCCGGGAATCGGCGGAATCCGGCATCAGCCAGGTCGCGACGAAATGGTGCTGCACCATCGCCAGCCAGCCATCGCTGGCTTCCTTGACGTATTCCGCCTTGCCCTTGGCGATATCCTCGAACGGGATCTTCTGGAACTTGCCGGCTTCGGTGTAGACCGCCGGGCCGGTGAACGTATAGACCATCCAGGATTCACCCTCGGGCGGCTTGCCATGGCGCAGGAACTGGTAATACGGGAAGCCTTCCACGGTCGCCCCACCCTTGTTGGCGATCCGGGTTTCGACCTCGACCAGATAACTGCCACGCCGGAAAGTGTAGGTCCGGGTCACCTCGATATCACCGGAGGCCGAGCGCAGATCGATGCTGATCTGGTTCTCGCCATCCTTCAGCCGGTACTCGCCGGGCGTCAGTTCGAACACGGTCTTGTGCGTGGGCAGACCCTCGCCGACGAAACCGGTCTGAGCAAAGTAATTGCGGCCGGACTTTTCCTCGAACAGGTTCAGCGGCTCCGTGCTGTCGTTGCGCAGATAGCTGGTCAGCACCATGTTTCTGAGATCACCACCGTTGGCGTCGATCTCGGCATCGAGCACATCGGTGATCACGCGCGCGCGCGCGCCTTGGGCGGCGGCGCCGGAAGTCTGGTCGGGCGCCGCCGGCTTCAGCGCCATGCCCGGAGCCGATGGCACCGACGCGGTTTCCGCCGGAGCTGCGGATTGGGTACGCGCCTCGGGCACGGCTGGCGGCTTGTTGTAGTCTTGCCAGGCCTCCCACAGCAGCAGCAGGGAGAAGGAAAAAACGATGAACGCGATGATGCGCTGGGTATCCATGGCGAGAACGTGAATCCGATGAACAGTGGGGGAGTTTACGGGATGGATGATGTCGCCGCCGTTTCGGCGCGCTCGGGGCTCGCGGCCACACGGCTCGCCACGCGGGTCCGGACCTGATCGAGCGCCGTGGCGAAGGATTGGTCCAGGGTGTCGACCTCGACCCGGGCGCGCACGCGCGCGACCACGTCAAGACCGACCAGACCGGCCTGGCGCAACCTGAATCCTTCTCGAAGAATGCGCTTGATCCGGTTGCGTTCGACCGCCGTGGCGACGATCCGCTTCGGCACGATCATGCCCAGCCGTGCGTGATCCAGACCATTGGGCGCCGCCAATACATCCAGACCTCCGACGCCGCGAAGACACCTCAAACGAAAAACGGATGAAAACTCATCCGTCTTTCGCATTTTTTTCGATCGCCCGAAGGCGAATGGCCGCCCGGCCCGACTCGGCATCGAGCCGACGCTCAGACCGCCAGACGTTTGCGACCCTTGGCGCGACGCGCGTTGATGACGGCGCGGCCACCGGCGGTCTTCATGCGCGCGCGGAAACCGTGCGTACGCTTGCGGCGCACAACGGAAGGCTGATAGGTACGTTTCATGATGAATCCCCGACTGACGAGCTGAAAAAGTTTGCCATTAGACTTGTAGACCCCTGATTTGTCAAACTTTTCCGCCACTCCGGGCACGGTGCTAGAATCCCCGCTCCCCTCTCTCTCCCTTTCCTCCCACCGCTCATGGACGAATTCTGGAGCCATTGCCTCGCCCATTTCGAGCGGACCCTGAACATCCAGCAAATCAATACCTGGATCCGGCCGCTGATCGCCGAGGTCGGTCCGGACGCCATCGCCGTGATCGCGCCCAACCGGTTCGTGGCGCAATGGGTCAGGGAAAAATTTCTGGGAGAAATCGAACGCCTGGCCATGGAATATTTCGGTGGACCGAAACCGGTGACGCTCGCCATCGGCGAAGCGCGCGCGCGCGCGCGAACCGGTGAACGACAGGCCGTCACGCCGGAACCGCCAACCACGCAAATCATCGCCGCGTCCGCCACCGAAATCCCGACGACGCGGGCGGAAGCCGTCAGCCCGGAAAAAACGCCACGCAAGCAGGCCATCCAGGGCAAGCCCGCGCGCGCCTCAGAAAAAGCCGCGCCCCTCGACGAAAGCCGCCTCAACAATCTGTTCAGTTTCGACACCTTCGTGCCCGGCAAGGCCAATGACCTGGCCCGGGCAGCCGCCCTGCAGGTGGCCGACAATCCCGGTTCCGGCTACAACCCGCTGTTCGTCTACGGTGGCGTGGGTCTGGGCAAGACCCATCTGATCCAGGCGATCGGCAACCGCATGCTGCAGCACGATCCCAAGGCCAGGGTCCGCTACATCCACGCCGACCGCT
This sequence comes from Hydrogenophilus sp., assembly GCA_020725265.1. GTDB lineage: Bacteria > Pseudomonadota > Gammaproteobacteria > Burkholderiales > Thiobacillaceae > PFJX01. The sequence goes on from DYFK01000012.1 coordinate 97,971, forward strand.
ACGTCTCCGACATGGTTCGCGCCGTGCGTTCGAACGCCTATGATGACTTCAAGCGCCGTTACGACAGCCTCGACCTGCTGTTGATCGACGACATCCAGTTCTTCGCGCGCAAGGAAGGCACGCAGGAGCAGTTCTTCTACACCTTCAACACCCTGATCGAGGAACGCAAGCAGGTCATCATCACCAGCGATACCTTTCCGAAGGACATGGAAGGTATCGAGGAACGCCTGAAATCGCGTTTCAGCTGGGGTCTGACGGTCATGCTGGAGCCTCCCGAACTGGAAATGCGCGTGGCCATCCTGCTCGACAAGGCGCGCCTGGAACAAGCCTCGCTCGACGAAGGCACCGCCTTCTTCATCGCCAAGCAGGTCCGCTCCAACGTTCGCGAACTCGAAGGCGCGCTCAAGCGCGTGCTGGCCTTTGCCCGCTTCAACAAGCTGTCGATCTCGATCGAAGTCGCCAAGGAAGCACTCAAGGATCTGCTCGCGGTACAAAACCGGCAGATTTCGATAGAGAATATCCAGAAGACCGTGGCCGACTATTTCAAGATCAAGGTCGCGGACATGTATTCGAAAAAGCGCACCCGCAATCTGGCGCGACCCAGGCAGATGGCGATGTATCTCGCGCGCGAGCTGACCGATCTGTCCTATCCCGAAATCGGCCTCTCGTTTGGCGGCCGGGATCACACCACGGTGCTGCACGCCTGCGCCAAGATCGAGGAATTGAAGGCCAGTGACCAGACCCTGCGCAAGGATTACAACCTGTTGATCCAGGTACTGACCGGATGAAGCGGACCTGTGGAAAACCACGCCGGTATCCTGTGCATGAAAGCGACATGAATGGGGATAACACGCGGGATCGAGCCGGACGGAAAAGTTGTCAACAGCGGCCGCAAGTTTTGTCCACAGACTTGCCTACCGCTTTTTCCACAGATTAACCTTATGATTTTGATAGACTTTCCTGAGTTGTCCCGGGAAACAAGGGCGACCTAACATCACTACCAGGAATATCCAAATGCTTGTACTGAAAACCTCCAAGGACGCCCTGCTCAAACCCTTGCAAGCCGTGGCCGGCGTGGTCGAGCGCAAGCACACCCTGCCGATCCTTTCCAACGTACTCGTGGAAGTGCAAGGTGGGCGCGCTTCGTTCGTCGCCACCGATCTTGAACTCCAGATCACCACCTGGACGGACGAGCCCGGCGCCGAGGACACGGCTTTCACGGTCACCGCGCGCAAGCTGTTGGATATCTGCCGCGCCCTGCCGGATGTCGAGCCGATTTCGCTCGACCTCACCGGCGATCTGTTGCGCATGCAGTCCGGGCGCAGCAAGTTCAGCCTGCAGACCCTGCCCGCGCGCGATTTTCCCAAGCTCCAGATTCCGGAAGGCCAGGGCCTGAACCTCAGCCTGCCACAAGGTCTGCTCAAGCAATTGCTGGCGCGCGTCCAGTACGCCATGGCGGTGCAGGACATTCGCTACTACCTCAACGGCATGCTGTTGTCGGTACAGGGCAAACGCCTGGTGGTGGCGGCCACCGACGGTCACCGACTGGCGGTGGACGGAACCGAACTGGCCGAGGAGGCCGCCGAGGGCGTCGACATCATCCTGCCGCGCAAGACCGTGCTGGAGTTGGGCAAACTGCTCGGTGACAGCGAGGACACCGTCGACATTCACATCACCCAGAACCAGGCCGTGTTCCGCCGCCCTGAGTTCGAACTGCGCAGCAAGGTGGTGGATGGCAAGTTCCCGGACTGGCAGCGCGTGGTGCCGGTTGGCCATGACAAGATTTTCGCGATTCAGCGCCAACGCCTGGCGCAATCGCTGACCCGCGCCGCCATCCTGACCAACGACAAGTACCGGGGCGTGCGCCTGGCCCTGACCGCCGGCAGCCTGCGCATCGCATGCAGCAACAACGAGCAGGAAGAAGCCCAGGAAGAGCTCGACATCGACTACAACGGCGAAGCTCTCGACATTGGTTTCAACGTGCAATACTTGCTCGACGTGCTCAACAATCTCAACGTGGACGCCGTGCTCTGTTCGTTCGGCGACCCCACCAGTTCGCTATTGATCACCGTGCCGGGAGAGGAAAGCTTCCGCTACGTGGTCATGCCCATGCGCATCTGATCGGGAGCGGGAAGCAGGAGGACAGTGGGAAATTCCACCGCCCTCCCACTCCCTACTTCCTATTCCCTACTCCCCAGAAAAGGTTTCACGTGGAACATCAACAAGGCAACGGCGGTTACGACGAGGACAGCATCCAGCAACTGGAAGGCCTGGAAGCCGTGCGCAAGCGGCCGGGTATGTACATCGGCGATACCTCGGACGGCTCCGGCCTGCATCACATGGTGTTCGAGGTCCTCGACAACGCCATCGACGAAGCCCTGGCCGGCTACTGCGATGACATCAAGGTCATCATCCATCCGGACAACTCCATTTCCATCTCGGACAACGGTCGCGGTATCCCGGTTGGCGTCAAGATGGACGACAAGCACGAACCCAAGCGCTCCGCCGCCGAGATCGTCATGGTCGTGCTGCACGCCGGCGGCAAGTTCAACCAGAACAGCTACAAGGTCTCCGGCGGCCTGCATGGCGTCGGCGTGTCCTGCGTCAATGCCCTGTCGAAATGGCTGCGCCTGACCATTCATCGCGATGGCAGGAAGCACTTCATGGAATTCGAGCGCGGCACTCCGATCAACCGCGTCATCGAAATCCAGGATGGCATCGAAGTCTCGCCGCTGAGGGTAATGGGCGAGTCAAACCGGCGCGGCACCGAAGTCCATTTCATGGCCGACGAGGAAATCTTCGGCCACGTCGACTTCCATTACGACGTGCTGTCCAAGCGCATCCGCGAACTTTCCTTCCTGAACAACGGCGTCAAGATCGAGCTGATCGACGAACGCGACGGCCGCCATGAAAACTTCGCCTTCTCGGGTGGCGTCAAGGGTTTCGTCGAGTACATCAACCGCGCCAAGAGCGTGCTCCATGCCAACGTCTTCCACGCCGCCGGGGAATCGAAAGTCGGAGAAACCGGCGTCGTCATCACCACCGAAGTCGCCATGCAGTGGAACAACGGCTATCAGGAACAGGTGCTCTGCTTCACCAACAACATCCCGCAATCGGATGGCGGTACCCATCTGACCGGCCTGCGCGCGGCGATGACGAGGGTGATCAACAAGTACATCGAGGAAAACGAGATCGCCAAGAAGGCGAAGGTGGAAATCACCGGCGACGACATGCGCGAAGGCCTCGCCTGCGTACTTTCCGTGAAGATGCCGGACCCCAAGTTCGGCTCCCAGACCAAGATGAAGCTGGTGTCCTCGGAAGCCCGCCCGGCGGTCGAGGAAACCGTCTCCGCCAAGCTGTCCGAATTCCTGCTGGAACGCCCGGCCGACGCCAAGATGATCTGCGGCAAGATCGTCGAAGCCGCGCGCGCTCGCGAAGCCGCGCGCAAGGCCCGGGAAATGACCCGGCGCAAGGGCGTGCTCGATTCCGCCGGCCTGCCCGGCAAGCTCGCCGACTGCCAGGAAAAGGATCCGGCCCTGTCCGAGCTTTACCTGGTCGAGGGTGATTCCGCCGGCGGCTCCGCCAAGCAGGGCCGCGACCGCAAGTTCCAGGCCATCCTGCCGCTCAAGGGCAAGATCCTCAACGTCGAGAAGGCCCGCTTCGACAAGATGCTGTCCTCGCAGGAAGTCGCCACCCTGATCACCGCGCTCGGCACCGGCATCGGCAAGGACGACTACGACCCGGCCAAGCTGCGCTACCACCGCATCATCATCATGACCGACGCGGACGTCGACGGCTCC
>DYFK01000031.1:0-10717 GCA_020725265.1 Hydrogenophilus sp.
GGTGGCCGGTCTCGGCGAAGGCGATGCCGTAGTCCATGGTGTCGCGGTCGCGGATTTCGCCGATCAGGATCACGTCGGGCGCCTGGCGCAGGGTGTTCTTGAGCGCCGCGAACCAGCTTTCGGTATCCACCCCGACCTCGCGCTGCATGACGATGCTCTTGCGGTGCGGATGCACGAATTCGATCGGATCCTCGATGGTGATGATGTGGCCGCGCGAGTTCTCGTTGCGGTAGCCGATCATCGCCGCCAGGCTGGTCGACTTGCCGGTGCCGGTGCCGCCGACCAGCAGCACCAGGCCGCGTTTTTCCATGACCATGTCCAGCATCACGCGCGGCAGGCTCAGGCTTTCCGGGGTCGGGATCACGGTAGTGATGGTGCGCGCGACCAGGCCGGGCGAGCCGCGCTGGACGTAGGCGTTGACCCGGAAGCGGCCGATGCCGGACAGGCTCAGCGCGAAGTTGCATTCCATGGTGTCGCGGAACTGCTTGAGCTGCTTTTCCGTGAGCACCGCCTCGATGATCGCCTCGGCCTGTTCGCGCGAGATCGGCTTGTCGCCGACCGGGGTGATGTCGCCGTGGATTTTCAGCGCCGGCGTGGTGCCGACCGTGATGAACAGGTCGGAGCCGTCCTTGTCGACCATCAGCTTGAGCAACTGGGCGACGAACTTGAAGTAGGGATTGTCGGGTTGCATGTGTCCTCCGGAGGTTTTCGATGCGGTCAAACCGCCATGCGCACGGCGCTTTCCACATCCACCGCCACCGGCCGCGACACGCCCGGCTCGGGCATGGTGACGCCGACCAGATGGTGCGCCATTTCCATGGTGATGCGGTTGTGGGTGATGAACAGGAACTGGGTTTCGTCCGACATTTTCGCCACCAGCCGGCTGTAGCGCTCGGTATTGCTGTCGTCGAGCGGGGCGTCGACCTCGTCGAGCAGGCAGAACGGCGCCGGGTTCAGTCGGAAGAAGGCGAACACCAGCGACAGCGCGGTGAGCGCCTTCTCGCCACCGGACAGCAGGTGGATGGAGCTGTTCTTCTTGCCCGGCGGCTGCGCCAGCACGGTCAGGCCGGCGTCGAGGATTTCCTCGCCGGTCAGCGTCAGTTGCGCCTCGCCGCCACCGAACAGCTCGGTGAACAGGGCCTTGAACTCGCGGCTGACGCGCTCGTAGGTCTCCTTCAGGCGGGCGCGTGTCTCGCCGTCGATGCGGCGGATGGCCTCCTCCAGCGTGCTGGCGGCGGTTTCCAGATCCTCGGCCTGGGCATCCAGGTAGGCCTTGCGTTCCTGGGCGGCGCCGAGTTCGTCGAGCGCGGCCATGTTGACCGGGCCAAGGCCGGCGATTTCCGTTTCCAGGCGCGCGAGTTCGGTCTTCAGCCAGGACTCGGCGCGGCCGCCGATGCCGGCTTCGACCGCCGCGCGCTCCAGCTCGGCCTCGTCCTGGTCCTGTAATTCCTCGGCGAAACGGGTTTCGTTGAGGCGGGCTTCCTGGACCTTCATCTCGATCGCCACCTCGCGCTCCTTGAGCGGTTCGAGCGCGCGCTCGGTGGTCATGCGCGCGGTGTCGAGTTCGCGCAGGCGGCCGTTGGCGCCTTCCAGGTTCTCGCGGGCGGCGGTCAGGGCGGCTTCGGCGGTCTGGCGGCTGGCGAGCGCGGCGTCGAGCGCGGCCAGGCTGTCGGCCTCGTTGGCCTGGTCGATTTCGCTCCGGGCGCGGGCGAGTCCGGCATCCAGCTCGGCCAGTGCCAGTTCGGCGCGCCGGCGGCGTTCCTCCAGATCCTTCAGGCGGGCTTGCAAGGCCCGGACCTGGAAGGCGGCTTCCTGCGCCTCGCGTTCGGCCTGACGCTGGCTCTCGCGCACGCCGTGCAGTTTCTGGTCGGCGGCGTGGCGGGCGGCGCGCGCCTCGTCCAGACGTTCGCGCGCGGTCTCGACGTTCAACTCCGCCTCGCGCTGGCGTTCGCCGGCATCGTTCCAGGCGGCTTCCTCCTCGCCCAGGCGTTCGTACAACTCGTTCAGTTCATGGTCGACGCGGGCGCGCCGTTCGGCGAGCCGGCGCGCGGCTTCCTGCTGGCGCACCAGATGGACCTGGCTTTCGTGGCTGGCGGCGCGGGCCTCGGCGAGCTGGGCCTGGAGGCTTTCGCCCTGGCGGCGGGCGTTCTGCTGCTCGGCCTCGGCATTGGCCAGTTCGGCGCCGATCTCGTCGACGCCGGCCCGCGCCAGTTCGAGTTCGTCTTCCAGGCGTTCGATCTCGCGCACCCGGGCGATCAGGCCCTGGTGCTCCTTTTCCGGCGCGTTGAACACCAGGCTGTCGCGGCCGACCCGGTGGCCTTCGCGGGTGGCGATGAAGCCGCCGGCCGGCAGTTCGGCGCGCCGCGCCAGCGCGTGTTCGAGTGTGTCGGTGGCCCAGGCCAGGGCCAGCCGGTCGGCCAGGAAGCGGGCGGCCAGGGCGTCGTCGGTGTGGATCAGATCGGTCAGCGCGTGCAGGCTGGCTTCGCTCGCCGGCGCCGGGGTCAGGCGTTCGGTCGAGACCGGCGCGGTCCCCGGCGGCAACAGCTCGAAACGCGCTTCCGGCGGTTGCGACAGCCAGTCCGGGCGGGCCTCGACGGCGAGCGCAGCCATCGCTTCGCCGAGCGCGGCCTCGACCGCGGTTTCCCAGCCGGGTTCGACGCGAATGCGTTGCCACAACCGTTCACAGGCTTGCAGACCGTGACGGTCGAGCCAGGCGGCGCCCTCGCTTTCGGCGCGCTGGGCGTTGTCCTGCATTTTGCGCAGCGCGCCGATTTCCGCCTCGATCCGGTGCAGCGCGCGTTGCGCCTCGTCGCGCGCCTGCCGGGCCTGGCGCACGCGCGCTTCATGGCCGGGCCATTCGGCGCGCGCGGCTTCCAGATATTCGCTCAGACGCTCGACGCGCTCCTCCGCCATTTCCTGTTCCGCGCGCAGGCGATCGAGTTCGGCATCGTCGCCACCGGTCAGTTGCTCGCGCTCCTGGAGCAACCGGAGCTCGCGCGCCTTGAGCTGCTCGATCGCGCGTTCGGCATGGCTGGCGTGCGCTTCCTCCAGTTGCGCGCTCTGTTCGTACTGGCTCAGTTCGCGCTGCGCCTCGGCCACCGCCGCCTGGGTCTGGCGCCAGAGCGCGTCGGCCTCGGGCATCGATTCGCTGGCCAGGGCGGCGCGCTCACTCAGGATTTCAGCCTGTTCCTCGGCCCGTTCCAGCTCGGTGGCACGCTCGGCGGCCTCGGTCTCGGCGGCGGCGCGCTCGGATCCGGTGCGGACGCGACGCGCCTCGAACTCGGCGAGATCGCGGGTCAGCCGCTCGCGGTTCGCGTGCAGGTGCCGCAGTTCCTGCTCGACACGGGCAACCTCGCCGCTTTCCGCGTAGAACCGCGCCTGCGCCTGGTTCATCGCCTCGGTGGCCTCGAACTGGGCCAGGCGCTGGGCTTCGAGTTCGGCTTCCAGGCGCCGGAGCTCGGTCACGCGCGCCTCGATCTCGTTACGCGCCGCTTCCAGTTGCCGGGCCAGTTCGATCTGCCGGGCCTGGGCGTCGCGCTTGCGGGTGAGCGCCAGGAACCGGGTCTTGAGGCCGCGTTCGGCGTCGAGCGCGAAGAAGCGGCGCGCCACCTCGGCCTGGCCACCCAGCTTTTCCAGTTGCCGGCCAAGCTCCTCGCGGATGTCGGAAACCCGGTCCAGGTTCTCGCGGGTGTCGCGCAGACGCGCTTCGGTCTCCTTGCGCCGCTCCTTGTATTTGGAAACGCCGGCGGCTTCTTCCAGGAAACCGCGCAGTTCCTCGGGCTTGGCCTCGATGATCCGGGAGATCATGCCCTGCTCGATGATGGCGTAGGCGTCGCCGCCCAGGCCGGTGCCCAGGAACAGGTCGGCCATGTCCTTCTTGCGCACCTGGACGTTGTTGATGTGGTAGCTGGAATCGCCGGCGCGTGTGAGCACCCGCTTGACCGAAATTTCAGCGTATTGCGACCACTGTCCGGCCGCCCTGCCCTCGCTGTTGTCGAACAGCAGTTCGACCGAGGCGCGGCTGGCCGGCTTGCGCCCGGATGAACCGTTGAAGATGACGTCCTGCAGGGTGGCGCCGCGCAGTTCGCGCGCCTTCGATTCGCCGAGCACCCAGCGCACCGCGTCGATGACGTTGGATTTGCCGCAGCCGTTGGGACCGACAATGCCGGTCAGGCGGGCGGTGGTGGGAATCGTCACCGGGTCGACGAAGGATTTGAACCCGGCGATGTGGATGTGCTTGAGACGCAAGATGGGGCGGGCGGAAAAAGGGCGGCGGGCACGGACGTTTATAATCGCCGCGCATTCTAACTTTTTCGCTCCTGACCATGCCCACCCAGCCCAGCAAAGACCTGGAAACCTTCGACAACCCCCGGCCCGAGCGGGATTACCACATCCACATCGAAATCCCGGAATTCACCTGCCTGTGCCCGAAGACCGGCCAGCCCGATTTCGCCACGCTGTTGCTCGACTACATCCCGGACCGCCGCTGCGTGGAGCTCAAGAGCCTGAAGCTGTACATCTGGTCGTTCCGCGACGAAGGCCATTTCCACGAGGACGTCACCAACCGCGTGCTCGACGATCTGGTCCGCGCCACCGACCCGCGCTTCATGCGCCTGACCGCCAGGTTCTACGTGCGCGGCGGCATCTTCACCAACGTCGTCGCCGAGCACCGCAAGCCCGGCTGGCAGCCGGCGCCGCGCGTCGAACTGAGCGCGTTCCCGACGAATTCCAATACGCGCGGCTGAGCGGGCTGGCGGCGGCGGGAACCGGCACCGCCAGCGGGTCGCGGATAACGCGGCCTACACTGGTATCTCGGCGACCAACCGATGGCATCGTGGGCGCCGACCCACCGCTTTCGAGGAGATGGACATGCGCGCACTGGTTCCCGCCATGCTGCTGGCCCTGGCCGGCTGCGATTCCCCACCCCCGCCGGCGCCACCGCCGACGCCCTCCACGCTCGCCACCGGCGAAAACGTCTATCGACAGACCTGCCACGCCTGCCACGGCAGCGGCATCGCCGGCGCGCCGCGCCTGGGCAACCAGGAACAATGGCGGGACCGTGTCAGGCAGGGCCACGAGCAGCTCTACCAGCACGCGATCAACGGCTACACCGGCCGGTTCGGCACCATGCCCGCGCGCGGTGGCAAACCCGACCTGAGCGACGAGCGCGTGAAGGCGGCGGTCGATTACATGTTGTCGAAGCTGTAACCGACCGCTCGCGGCGCCGGACTCAACCGCGCCGTCTGGTCGCCAATCCGGCCACCGCGAGCACGAGCAGCAGCAGCCCCCAGGGCGATAGCACCGGAATCGCGGGGATATCCGGGGCCGGCGGCGGACGCAACTCGAAAGTCAGCGTGGTCGTGCTGGTGCCGCCCTGCGCGTCGGTGATCCGCGCACTCGCCGCGAAATTGCCGTACGCGCCGGATACGCCGGTCAGGGCACCATTGCTGTCGATGGTCAGACCGGGCGGCAGCGTTCCTTGCAGGATCTCGCTGGTGTAGGGGCCGACGCTGCCGGGAGGCGCCAATGCCAGGTTCTGGGCATCGCCGGCGACCAGAATCCACGAACTCGCCGACAGATAGGTTTCCGCGCCGACGCTGTCGCCGACCGCGATGGTGAAGGCATACGGGCCGGTGATCGTCGGCGTGCCGCTCAACGTCGCGTCGGCGGGACCGGCGGTCAGTGTCAGGCCGGACGGCAACATCCCCGCCGCCAGCGCGATGTGATACGGCGCGGTGCCGTCGTCGGGCGTGATCACGGCGAGATAGGCCTGGCCGTCGACCAGGGGCGGCAACGCGGCCGGCGTCACGGATATCGGCGCGGCGGAACTGGCGACCGCGACCAGCGCGAGCGCCAGCCCCGCCACGAGCCGGCGGTACAGGCCAACGCCAAGGCCAACGCAATGGCCACGAACGAATTGCGCGCGGCGGTTCATGGCAGCTCCCCGGCCGACGCCTCGACCAGTCGTTCGAGCTCGCTCAGGCGGGCGACCAGCATGGCCAACCGTTCCTCGCGCGCCTGCAACCGCCGGTGCATCGCCTGCACCGCCGCCAGCGCGGCCGTTGCCAGATCGCCGGGCGCCAGCGCGCGGGCATCGGCGCCCACGGCGAAACGCTCATGAAAGTCCTCCGCCATCGGGCCGACATGGCTGCCGGCATCGGCTTCGGCGGCATAGCGCCAGCTGAACACGGGCAGTTCCCGCGCCGAGGCCAGTGTCGCTTCGACGTCGAGCGGCGATACATCCTGCTTGAGAGCGCGGCTGGACCCCTGCGCGAGGGCGCCGGCGATCACCAAGCCGCCGGACTGGCTCAGCGCCAGCCGGGGATTCGTCGAGGCTTCCCGGACGAGGGTGTAGGCGTCCGCGCCGACGCGCTGTGACCAGGCGCCCGCGGGGGTGACGTAACGGCTCACCACCACGCCATGGTTGCCGAGCTCCAGCAACCTGCGTTCGGCGTTGACGCCGCTGGCTTCCTGGACACTGAGCCGCGCGGCGCCATCATCGCGATAGACATGGAAGCGCGACGCGGGCAGCGGCGTACCCAGGCCGACGCCACCGGTTGCCGCGATGACCAGGCTGTTGTGGCGCGCGCCGGGACGCACGCGGAAAGGCAGGTGGGAACCCGCCGTCACATCGCGAACGAAGAAATTCGCCTCGTTGCCGGCGATATCCCAGGTCTGTGCCGGGAAGCCGTCACTGGCATCCTGTTCGAAACGCATGCCCGGGGTGTCGCCGACCAGGATTTGCGCGTTCAGCGCCGGATTGGTGGTGCCGAGGCCGAGCCTGCCCGCCGATGATACGAACAGGCTGCCGGTCGGCGCCCCGGCCAGGATTCTGAACGGCATGCGCGTCGCCGTCAGATCCTCGACCGAGAAATGGTTGGCGCCGCCCGATGCCGAATCGTTGATGGTGATCTGCCATCGATTGGCGGGATCATCCGGATCCGCGCTGGTGTCATGGAAGCCGATGCGCAGATTGTTTTCCTTCAACCGGAGGGTGTCGAAGCCGAAAGATTCGTTGTTCACGCAGTCGAAGCCGGCGCACAGCGACCCCTGCGTGATGAGGTTCTCGGCGATGACCTGATCGGCGCGCGCCGCCGTCGCGCACAACGCCGCGAGCAGGATGGGAACCCAGCGATAGCGTGTCTTCATGGCGTTCCCCACGGTCAGCGCGCGCCAGCGAGGCGGGCCTCGATCGCATCGATGCGGCGCTGGATCGCGTCGATGCGCAGATCCCGGTCCTCGACCTTGGCGGCCAGCGCCTGCATGGCGCCCAGGGCCACGCCGGCCAGGTCCGATGGCGCCAGGCTGGCCCGATCGCCGCCGGTGGCGAACAGATCGTGGAACTCCTCGGCCATCGGGCCCATGTGACGGACGTTTGGCTTCGAGGTCTTGTAGCGCCAGACGTAGAGTGGCAGTGCCACCGCCTTGTCGAGCAAGCTATCGCGGTCGACCGCTTTGATGTCGGTTTTCAGGGCGCGGCTGGAGCCCTGGCTCAGGGTACCGGTGATCGACAGGTTGCCGGCGGCATCGAGCACGAACTGGCCCGGCCCGACGCTGTCGGCCTTGGCGATGGTCCAGGTTGCCGCCTCGGCGCGCGTCTCCCAGGCGGTGTCCGGCGCCACGCTGTAACGGGCGACCACGCCACCGTTGTTGCTCAATTCCAGCAACGTGCGCGCGCCGGCGCTGGCCGACGCTTCCTCGATCCTGACGCGGGCATTGCCCTGGTTGTCGTACACGTGCAGGGTGGCGGTGGGCGCGGCGGTACCGATGCCGACATCGCCATTCGCCGCGATGTCGATGCTGCTGGTTGGCGCGCCGGAACGAACGCGGAACGGCAGGTTGCCGCCGCCGGTCTGGTCGCGGATGAAGAAGCCGGAGTCGTTGCCGCCGATATCCCATGCCCGCGGCGCGAAGCCACCGCTGCCATCCTGGTCCAGACGCATCGCCGGGCTGCTTCCGGACATCACGTGCAGCGGCAACTCCGGCGCGTTGGTGCCAAGGCCGACCCGCCCGGAATTCGCCACGAACAGCGCGTGATCCGGCGCGCCGGCCATGATCCTGAACGGCGTGAGGGCGCCGGTGACATCGTCGATCGCGAAATAATTCGCGCCACCGGAGCTGCTGTCGTTGATCGTGATCTGCCAATCGTTGCTCGGAAAGGAGCCGACGCTGGTGTCCTCGAACTTGATGCGCAGGTTGTTTTCCTTGAGCCGGATGGTGTCGAAGCCGAACGACTCGTTGTTGACGCAATCGAAGCCCACGCACACCGAACCCTGCACGATCAGGTCATCGGGAATCACCTGATCCGCCGCGACGGAGCCGGTCATGGTCAGTAGGCAGGCCAGCGTGGCCCAGGTCGGTTTCCGCCGCATCTTGATCTCCTCTGGTTTTCGCGAGCCTCGCCCGGCGACGAGGCAGTGTAGCGGATTGCCGGACGAGGGCGCGGGAATCGACACCGCTGGCCCGGCGCGCGGCATGCACTGTTGGTATATTGGTCGGCCCACCACATCCGTTCGGCCAATCCGCCATGTATCTCGGCATTGATTTCGGTACTTCCGGCGCGCGCGCCTGCGTGATCGCGCCGGGCGGCCAGATCGAGGAGATGGCCCGGCTCGACTACGGCGCGCCGACCATCGACGAGGCCGCCGCGACCTGGCGCGAAGTGCTGTTCAGCCTGATCGCCGGCATTCCCGCCGGCATGCGGCGCCGGCTGGCCGCGCTCGCCGTCGACGGTACCTCGGCGACCGTGCTGGCCTGCGACGAGGCGCTCAACCCGACCTTCCCGCCGATTCCCTATCACGATGCCCGCGCCGTCGAGGAAGCCGCCGCGATCCGTCGCGCCGCCGGCTGGGCGCATCCGGCGGCGAGCGCCAGTTCCGGCCTGGCCAAGGTGCTCTGGCTGAAGAAGCATCTGGGTTTGCAACGCGCCCGGCTGTACCTGAACCAGGCCGACTGGCTGTCCGCGCTGCTCTCCGGCCAGCCGGTGGCCGATTACCACAACGCGCTGAAGATGGGCCTGGACCTGGAAACCGGGCAATGGCCGGCCTGGGTCGAATACCTGGCCGACGTCGACTACCTGCCGATCCCGGTCAAGCCGGGCACCACGCTGGGCCTGCTGGAGCGGCCGCGCGCGCGCGAACTCGGCGTCCATCCCGATTGTCTGGTGCGCGCCGGCACCACCGACAGCATCGCCGCCTTCCTCGCCGCCGGTGTCGACCAGCCCGGCGACGCGGTCACCTCGCTGGGCAGCACCCTGGTGCTCAAGCTGCTCTCGGAAACCCGCGTCGACGACGGCGACAGCGGCGTCTATTCGCACTGGTTCGGCCGCCTGTGGCTGGCCGGAGGCGCCTCCAACGCCGGCGGCGCCACGCTCCGCCAGCATTTCAGCGACGACGAGCTGGAAGCCCTGTCCGCCACCATCGATCCGGAACGCGACAGCGGCCTGGACTACTACCCGTTGCCGACGCGCGGCGAACGCTTCCCGGTCAACGATCCGGAACTGCCCCCCCGCCTGGAACCCCGCCCGGAGCAGCGCGCCGACTTCCTGCACGGTCTGCTCGACGGCCTCGCGCGCATCGAGGCGCGCGGCTACGCCCGGCTCCAGGAACTGGGCGCGACGCCGTTGCGCCGCGTGGTCGGCGCCGGCGGTGGCGCCCGCAACCCGACCTACGCGCGCCTGCGCGCGCGCCGGCTCGGCGTACCGGTAACCCGCGCCCATGAACACGAAGCCTGCTATGGCAGCGCCCGACTGGCGCGCGACGGCCTCGCGCTGTTCCCCGATGAGGACACCGACCATGACTGAAACCCTGCACTGCCTGCTGCGCGCGCCCCTGGCCTGGCGCGAAGCCGATGCCGACGCCGACGGCCTGTCGGTAGCGCTGGCCGAAGCGGCCCTGCTGCTGACCGCCATCAACCAGTCGGAAAGCGGCCACGACGTCGACCCCGCCGCGCCCGAACAACGCCGGCTGGAGCGCCTCGAAGCCAAGCTCGACCTGGCCCTGCGCCTGCTCGCGCGCGCGCTGGCGCCAACCACCCCGGCCCCGCCGCGCGACCTGCGCCTGAGCCCGGAAGGCGCCGCCTGGCCGGACGACGCGCCCCCCGCCGAAGGCCAGGCGCTGATCCTGGAACTACGCCCCTCCGCCGCTCTCCCCCTCACGCTCAGCCTGCCCGCGCGCGGCCTGACGGCCCAGGCCGGCGAAGCCCGCGTCCGCTTCGACAACCTGCCCGAAGCCCTCGCCGAGGCGCTGCATCAGTTCGTATTCCGCCGTCACCGTCAGGCGATCCGCGCGCGCGGAACGTGACCCGACTCAGTCAACGGCAACCTGGACCAACTCCAGCGCATTGCCGTCCGGGTCGCGCGTGAACAGCGCCGGGCGGCCGGATTGGCTGAGCGTGTAGGTCAGGCCGGCGGCGTCGAGACGGGCGCGCAGTCCATCGAGGCTGGTCACCGCCAGCGCGGTGTGGCGGTCGCGGCCGCCATGCGCCGGCCGGCCCTGGACCGGGTCGGGATTGGGCAGGCACAGCAGATGGATCTGGCCCTGGCCGACGTCGTACCAGACGCCGTCGAAGCTCATGGCCGGGCGCGACGGGCTTGGCGTCAGGCCGAGCACGCCCTCGTAGAAGGCGCGCGCGCGGCCGAGGTCGGCGACCAGCAGCGAGGCATGCAGCAATCCGGTGATCGGGCTCATTGGGTCTCCTTCCCCGGGGTTTCGGTTTC
>DYFK01000031.1:10817-20104 GCA_020725265.1 Hydrogenophilus sp.
GGTTTCGGTTTCCTCGTGGCGCAGCCGGCCGGAAAACAGCGTCGCCGCGACGATCATGGCGCCGCCGATCCACTCGCGCGCGTCCATCACCTCGCCGGCGAGCAGGCGCGCGGCGACGGCGGCGACCACCAGTTCGAACAGCAGGATGACGATGGCCTGGTTGGCCGGCGTGCGCGCCAGGCCGAATTGCACCGAGAAGGTCGCCACCAGCAGCAGCGCGCCGGTGAACGCTACCCAGGCCCAGGCGCTGCCGTCGAGCAGCCGGACCACGTCCGGCGTGGCGCCCTCGGCGGTGGCGTAGACGGTGGAGATCACGGCGACGCCGGTGAACACCCAGAACGCGCGCAGCGCGATCGGCGCCGAGCGGATGCGGCGCGTCAGCACGTTGGTCAGCGCGAACGCCATGCCCGCCGACAGCGCCAGCCATTCCGCGAAATTGGCCGGCAGCGGCAAGCCGTCGCCGGACAGCATCACCCAGGCCCCGGCCAGCGACAGGACGATCACCGGCGCGCCGGCCAACCCGACCCGTTCGCCGAGCAGCAGGCGGGCGAAACCGACGGTCCACAGCGGCGCCAGGTAGAACAGCAGCATCACGCGCATGACCTCGCCGTGGATCACGGCGAGCACGTAGGCCAGGTTGGTCCAGCCGGCGACGATGGCCAGCGCCAGCAGCCAGCGCCGTTCGTCCGGCTCGGCGACGCGGGCGCGGAAAGCCAGGATCAGCAACACCGGCAGGCCGGCCAGATAGGTCAGCACCGAGGCGATGGCGCCGGATACGCCGGCTTCCAGCAACACCCGGTAGGGATACCAGATCAGGCCCCAGGTGGTCGCGGCGACGAGCAACGCGAGCGGGGCCAGCCAACGGGTCGAAGGCATATAATTCACGACTTTCGTAATCGTCGAGGGGGCGCATGCCCCCGTCTTCCGGGACCAAGCGCCCATGAATCCACGTCTGCGCCAGCTCCAGCCCTATCCGTTCCAGAAACTGCGCGAACTGTTCGCCGGGGTGACGCCCAACCCGGCGTACACCGCCATCAATCTTTCCATCGGCGAGCCCAAGCACGCAACGCCGGAATTCATCCGCCAGACACTCACCGAACACCTCGGCGGTCTCGCGCATTACCCGGTCACCCAGGGCAGCGAGGAACTGCGCGCGGCGATCGCCGGCTGGTGCGCGGCGCGTTACGGCGTCACCCTCGACCCGGCCACGCAGGTGTTGCCGGTGAACGGCAGCCGCGAGGCGCTGTTCGCCTTCGCCCAGGCCGTGATCGACCCGGGCAGGCACGTCAAGCGCGTGCTTTCGCCCAACCCGTTCTACCAGATTTACGAGGGCGCCGCCCTGCTCGCCGGCGCCAAGCCCTACTTCCTGAACACCCTGCCGGAAAACGGTTATCGCATGGAGTTCGACGCGGTGCCGGAAGACCTGTGGGAGAGCGCGCAACTGCTCTATGTCTGCTCGCCGGGCAATCCGACCGGCAAGGTCATGAGCCTGGACGACTGGCGGACGGTGTTCGAGCTGGCCGACCGGCACGGCCTGGTCGTCGCCGCCGACGAGTGTTATTCCGAGATCTACTTCGATGAAGCCGCGCCACCACTCGGCGCGCTCACCGCCGCGCGCATGCTCGACCGCGACCTGTCCCGGCTGGTGGTGTTCAACAGTCTGTCCAAGCGTTCCAACGTGCCCGGTCTGCGCTCCGGCTTCGTCGCCGGCGACGCGGCGCTGATCAAGGATTTCCTGCTCTATCGCACCTATCATGGCTCGGCCATGAACCCGGCCGCGCAGGCCGCTTCCGTGGCGGCCTGGCGCGATGAGGCGCACGTCGCCGAAAACCGGCGCCTGTATCGGGAAAAATTCGCCGCCGTCATGCCCATTCTGCGCGGCGCGCTGGAATTCGACGCGCCCGATGCCGCCTTCTATCTTTGGGCTCGGGTACCCGGCGGCGACGATGCCGCGTTCACCCGCGAGCTGTATCGCGACCGTCACGTCACCGTGCTGCCCGGCTCGTTCCTGGCGCGCGAAGCCGGTGGCGTCAACCCCGGCCGCGGCTTCGTCCGCGTCGCGCTGGTCGACGGGCTGGAGGCCTGTGTCGAGGCGGCGCGCCGGATCGTCGATTTTTGTGGAGACCGATCATGACCCGATCCATGCTGTTCGCCCTGGCCTGCTGCGCCAGTCTGGCCGCCCATGCCGACCAGACCACGACTGCAACCACGACCGCGACCGAAACCGCGATGAACGCCATCCTGGTGGCGGAAGGCATCGAGATCGTCCATGCCGAAGCGCTGGCGGACGGCGTGGTCGAGGTGATCTTTGGCGTTTCGGTCGCCGACCACGAACTGACGCGAGCCGTGGACCGCTTGCGCGCCCACCCGGATATCCGCGACGTGATTGCCCAAACCTCGCCAAGAACATTTTGTAGAGTCGATTAATCAACAGGTTGTACCCGTTTTCTAAAGGAAAATCTCATGCAAGAGTTGCAAGCCATCATCGAGGAAGCCTTCGAACGCCGCGCCGACATCACCCCGCGCAACGTCGAGCCGAAAGTCAAGGACGCGGTCATGGCCGTGATCGACCTGCTCGACATGGGCCAGTTGCGCGTCGCCGAGCGGACCGAAGGCCAGTCCTGGGTGACCCATCAGTGGATCAAGAAGGCGGTGCTGCTGTCGTTCCGGCTGGAGGACAACGCCTTCATCAAGGGTGGCTTCACCAATTACTACGACAAGGTGCCGTCCAAGTTCGCCGACTTCAACAGCCGCGATTTCCGCGAGGGCGGTTTCCGCGTGGTGCCGCCGGCGGCGGCGCGCAAGGGCTCGTACATCGCCAGGAACGTGGTGCTGATGCCGTCCTACGTCAACATCGGCGCCTACGTCGACGAAGGCACCATGGTCGACACTTGGGCGACGGTCGGTTCCTGCGCGCAGATCGGCAAGAACGTGCACCTGTCCGGCGGCGTCGGCATCGGCGGCGTGCTGGAACCGGTGCAGGCCGGCCCGACCATCATCGGCGACAACTGCTTCATCGGCGCCCGCTCGGAAGTGGTGGAAGGCGTCATCGTCGAGGACAACAGCGTCATCTCCATGGGCGTCTACATCGGCCAGTCGACCCGCATCTATGATCGCGAAACCGGCGAAATCCATTACGGCCGGGTACCCGCCGGTTCGGTGGTGGTGTCCGGCAACCTGCCGTCCAAGGACGGCAAGTACAGCCTGTACTGCGCGGTCATCGTCAAGAAGGTCGACGAGAAGACGCTGAGCAAGGTCGGCATCAACGAGTTGCTGCGTGGCATCTGAGCAAAGCCCGGCGCGCGCCCGGGCACGGGGAAAGGAACGACGATGGCCGATCTGAGTGTCGAGGAAGCCAGGAAACTGCTGGCCGGGGTGGTGATTCCGCCACGTCCCACCGTGGTCACCGCCGTGCTCGAGGAACGGGCGCGCCCGGAACCCGACCTGAAACGCGTCGCCGCGCTGATCGGCGGTGACGTCGGCCTGTCCGCCGCCGTGCTGAAGACGGTCAACTCGCCGCTGTACGGGCTGCGCCGTCAGGTCAGCGGCATCGAGCAGGCGGTGAACATGCTCGGCATGAATAACGTCGGCGCGCTGGTCACCGGTCTGGCGCTGCGCAACGCGGTGCCGGCCCAGGGCCTGGAACGCTTCTGGGACGGCGCCACCCGCACCGCCCTGATCGCTTCCTATCTGGCCAAGCAACTCGGCTGTACGAGCCGGGAGGACGCGCACCTGTTCGGTCTGTTCCACGACTGCGGCATCCCGCTGCTGATGCAGCGTTTCCCGGACTACCGGGATACGCTGCGCCAGGCCAACCAGGAACACGGCCGCGCCTTCACGGATGTCGAGGACGAACGTCACGCCACCAACCACGCCGTGGTCGGCGGCCTGCTGGCCAGCAACTGGCACCTGCCCGATCACTTGCGCGAGGCGATCCGCGCGCACCACGATCTCGCCGTGTTCCAGTCCGGCCTGTCCAGCGCGGCGATGAACCTGGTCGCCATCGGCCTGCTCGCCGAGTACATCGAAAGCGGCCACTCCCGACTGGCCGGCGACGGTGAATGGGACAAACTGGGTGGCGCGGTCATGGCGCACCTGATGATGGACGCGGACGCGGTCGAGGAACTGTCGCGCGACGCCCGCGAGATGCTGGAAGAGTCCGGACTTTGAACGCCTGGCGGTTCTGGATCGACCGCGGCGGCACCTTCACCGATCTGGTCGCGCGCGCGCCGGACGGCCGCCTGATCCAACGCAAGCTGCTGTCGGAAAACCCCGGTCGCTACGCCGACGCCGCCATCGCCGGCATCCGCGCCGTGCTCGAGCTGGCCGACGACGCGCCGATCCCGGCCGAGGCGGTGGCGGAAGTGAAGATGGGCACCACGGTCGGCACCAACGCCCTGCTCACCCATACCGGCGAGCCGACCCTGCTGGTGGTCACCGCTGGGTTCGCCGACGCGCTGGAAATCGGCGATCAGGCGCGCCCGGACATCTTCGCGCTCGACATCCGCAAGCCGGCGCCGCTGTACGCGCGGGTGATCGAGGCGGACGAGCGCATCGACGCCGCCGGCGCCGTGCTCCGTCGGCTCGATGTCGACGCCCTCGCCGCCAGGTTGGCGGAAGCGCGCGCCGGCGGCCTGACCGCCTGCGCCATCGCCTTCCCGCATGCCTGGAAAAACCCGGCGCACGAACTGGCCGCCGGCGAACTGGCGCGCGCCGCCGGTTTCACGCAGGTCAGCCTGTCGCACCAGGCCAGTCCGCTGATCAAGTACCTCCCACGCGCGGAAACGACGGTGCTCGACGCCACGCTGTCGCCGCCACTGCGTCGCTACGTCGATCAGGTGGCGGATGCCCTGCCGGCCGGCGCCCGGCTGGAATTCATGCAATCCAACGGCGGACTGGTCGCGGCCGCGAACTTCCAGGGCAAGGACAGCGTGCTCTCGGGGCCGGCCGGCGGTCTGATCGGCATGGCCAAGGCCGGCCGGGCCGCCGGGTTCGAACGCCTGATCGGCTTCGACATGGGCGGCACCTCGACCGACGTCTCGCTGTACGCGGGCGCCCACGAACGCACCCTGGACACGCGCGTGGCCGGCCACCGGATACGCATACCCATGCTCGGCGTGCATACCGTCGCCGCCGGCGGTGGCTCGATCCTGCGCTTCGACGGCGAACGCCTGCTGGTCGGTCCGGAATCGGCCGGCAGCCTGCCCGGCCCGGCCTGCTACCGGCGTGGCGGCCCGCTGACGGTGACTGACGCCAACCTGTTGCTCGGCCGCCTCCAGCCGGATTGGTTTCCGGCGGTGTTCGGTCCGGATGGCGACCAGCCGCTCGACCACGCCGCCGTCGTCGAGGCATTCGAACGCGCGCGCACCGAGGTCAACGCCGCGCTCGGCCTCGACCACACGCCGGAACGGTTGGCCGAGGGCTGGCTCGACATCGCCATCGAACACATGGCCGACGCCATCCGCCACATCACCCTGGCGCGCGGCATCGACATCGCTGACTACACCCTGGTCGGCTTCGGCGGCGCCGGCGGCCAGCACGTGTGCGCGGTGGCCGCGCGCCTGGGCCTGCGCCAGGTGCTGCTGTCGCCATTCGCGTCGGTGCTGTCGGCCTGGGGCATCGGCCTGGCCGAGCGCCGGACATTGCGGCAGACCGCGCTGGAACAGCCGCTGGACGAATGTCATCCGGCGCTGCGCGCGCTGGTCGACGCCGCCCCCGGCGACCAGCATCGTCTGTTGCTGCGTCTGGCTGGCGGCGACACCACGTTGACCATACCGTTCGACGCAGCCGACGCCGCCCGCGCCACTTTCCATGCCGAGCATCGCGCCCGTTTCGGTTTCGCCGACGAACGGCGCGCGCTGATCTGCGTGGCGCTGGAAAGCGAACATGTCGAGGGCGGCGAGCCGGCCCAGGCGCCGCCGCCGACAGCCGGTGGACATGGTCGGCCGCTGGCCCGGCGGCCGGTGTTCCTGGCCGGCGCCTGGCATTCGACACCGATCCACCGGCGCGAGGATCTGGGTATCGGCCAGCCCCTGGACGGCCCGGCGCTGATCGTCGAATCCGGCTCCACCATCCTGGTGGAACCGGGCTGGCGGGCAAGCCTGAGTGAACGCGGCGACCTGCTCCTGCGCGCCGGCGCGACGGCCGCCCGCCGCCCCGACACGGACCGCCCCGATCCGGCCTGGCTGACCCTGTTCAACCGCCGTTTCATGAGCATCGCCGAGGACATGGGCGAGGCCCTGCGCCAGAGCGCGCGCTCGGTGAACATCCGCGAACGTCTGGACTTCTCCTGCGCGCTGTTCGATGCCGACGCCAACCTGATCGCCAACGCCCCGCACATCCCGGTGCATCTGGGCAGCATGAGCGACGCCGTGCGCGCCATCGCCGAGGGCCGGCGCGAGCAACTGCGCCCGGGCGACGCCTGGCTGATCAACTCGCCCTACGCCGGCGGCACCCACCTGCCCGACCTCACCGTGGTGCTGCCGGTCTTCGACCCCGACGGCCACCGCTTGCGCCATTTCACCGCCGCGCGCGCGCACCATGCCGACGTCGGCGGCATCAGCCCAGGCTCGATGCCCGCCACCAGTACCCGCGTCGAACAGGAAGGCTGTCTCACCGACGGCCTGCGCATCGTCGCCGACGGCCGCCTGCTGGACGCCGAAATCCGGACCTGGCTGGCCTCCGGCCCGTATCCGGCGCGCAATCCCGAGCAAAACCTGGCCGATCTGGCCGCCCAGGTCGCCGCCTGCCACCTGGGCGCGCGCGAGCTGGCGCGACTGGAGGCGGAAGTCGGCGCCGGCGCGGTGGCCGCCTACATGGGCTTCGTCCAGGATCATGCCGAGGCGGCGGTCCGGCGCCTGCTCGGCGGCTTGCGCGACGGCGCCTTCGAACTGCCGCTCGACGGCGGCGGCCGCATCGTCGCGCGCATCGCCATCGACCACGAACGACAGCGCGCCCTGATCGATTTCACCGGCACCTCGCCACGCCAGCCCGGCAATCTCAACGCGCCCGCCAGCATCAGCCACTCCGCCGTGCTCTACGTGTTCCGCACCCTGCTCGACGAGGACATCCCGCTCAACGCCGGCGTGTCGCGGCCACTGGACATCCGGCTGCCGGCCGACAGCCTGCTCGACCCGCGACCGCCCGCCGCCGTCGTCGCCGGCAACGTGGAAACCTCGCAGAACATCGTCGACGCGCTTTATGGCGCGCTCGGCGTGCTCGCCGCCAGCCAGGGCACCATGAACAACTTCAGCTTCGGCGACGGCGTCCACCAGTACTACGAGACGGTTTGCGGCGGCACCGGCGCCGGTCCGGATTTCGACGGCGCCTCGGCGGTGCATGCGCACATGACCAACTCGCGCCTGACCGATCCGGAAATCCTCGAACTGCACTATCCGGTGCGCGTCGAGTCGTTTGTCATCCGCCGGGGTTCCGGTGGCGCCGGCCGCCATCGCGGCGGCGACGGCATCGAACGGCGTCTGCGCTTCCTCGCGCCAATGCGCGCCAACCTGCTCGCGCTGCGCCGGGAAACCGGCGCCTTCGGCCTGGCTGGCGGCCATCCCGGCGCGCTCGGCGAGCAGTGGGTCGAGCGCGCCGACGGCCGCGTCGAAATCCTGCCCGGCATCGCCGAATTCGAACTCCAGGCCGGCGATCTGTTCATGCTGCGCACGCCCGGCGGCGGCGGCCATGGTTCGCCAGCGGACGAAACCGGCGCGGTCAACGACTGTCCGCGACCATCACCCGGGTAGTCGTGAGGACCGGCGTCCGCCCCTCGCGCGGCACCGACTTGCGCGCGGCCAGGCGCTGCTCCGGCGTGCTCAGCCTGGGCACCCGCGCCACCACGGCCGGCGGTTGGCGCGCGGCCTCGGCCTGAACGGCCGGGTTCGGTCCCGATTCGGGCAGGTGGCTGGCCATCAACAACAGCAACATCGCGAATTGTTCGGAATACATGGTGCTCTCCTGGTTGGCCCCGGCATCCGCCGGACGCTGCCAAGACTAGGCGGCGCCCGGTCCGATCGACAGCAACCGGGTCGCAACCCGAACGGCCAACCGGGATGACCAACCGGGTTGGTGTCGGCGGCGCGATCCGGGCACTATGCTGAAACCAATGTCACTTTCCCCGATTCAGGAGGCGCCATGTCTTTCTTGCAGGAACAATGGAAGAACCAGAGCCGGCAGCTCAACCCGCTGCGCCGTTACAGCAACCAGCGCGAGTTCGAGGCCGACTGGGTGAGCAACCTGCGCCGCCGCCACGGACTGTCCCAGGAAGCGCTGGCGGTGATGGCCGGGGTTTCGGTGACCACCGTGCAGAACTGGGAAAACCCGCAAAGCCACAAGCACATCGCCGCGCACAACCAGAACCGGCTGCGCGACATCGAGCGCGAACTCTGGATCAAGGCGCACGTGACCGTGCTGGAACCCTGCCCACCCTACATCCGCGCCCTGCATGACCTGCTCGCCGCCAACCGCGACGACAGCGCGCGCGGCCTGGCCGAT
Source organism: Hydrogenophilus sp. (assembly GCA_020725265.1). Taxonomy (GTDB): domain Bacteria; phylum Pseudomonadota; class Gammaproteobacteria; order Burkholderiales; family Thiobacillaceae; genus PFJX01. The sequence goes on from DYFK01000031.1 coordinate 19,314, forward strand.
TACCTGACCATGACCATGCCGCCGGAAGACCCGGAATGGCCGCGTCTGCTGCACTGGGCCGGCCTCGTCCACGACATCGCCGACCCCGGCTCGGCCAAGGCGCGCGATTACCAGCGCTCGGCGCTGGCCGCGGTCGGCCGCCAGGGTGGCGCGCTCGCCGCCGCGATCGAGAACGAAATCCTCGGCAGCCAGTTCGAGGACCTCCTGAAACAGCCGGACAGCCCGCAACGCCGCGAGCACGCCGCCCATCTGCTGGCCGCCTGCGAGCGCCTGTATGAGCGCGATCGCCAGCCGGCCTACAAATGGAACGCGCTGGAAGTCGCCTGCCGGACGTCGCTATCGAGCGCCGAACAATACCGGTTGCTGGCCGAACTGAGCGCGCTGCTGGGCGCCGAGACGGTACGCCGCAAGGTGTTCGCCGACGACGCCTACGACGTCGCGCGCGCCGCCTTCGCCGAACCGGCGCTGGCGCACTGAGCGGACCGGGAGACGATCATGACGAGCAAACTTCTCTCCCTCGCCGGGTTGCTGCTGCTGCTGCACGGTCCGGTCTTCGCCGAAGCCGCGCCGGCCACGGAAGCCGCCAACGAAACCGCGACCTCCGCGCCGACCACCACCGCCGAACCGCCGGCGCCGCCGCCGCTGGAAACCCGGCTGGCCTGGCAGCGCGTGGGCGCGCCGATCCACCTGGAAGGCTGAGCGGCCCGGGCCGCCGGATCAGGGCAGGCGCACCTCGAACACCGCGCCGTCACGGTTGCGTAGCGTCAGCGCGCCGTGGCGGCCGTTGTTGA
>DYFK01000002.1 GCA_020725265.1 Hydrogenophilus sp.
TTAGATCAAAAAGCAGCATTTCCAGATGTTCTAATCCGATTGCTACATCCTTGTGATGGGCCTTGACCAGTTCCGGTACGAAGGTGATTTCGACGAACTCGGAGACCACCGCGCCCTGTTCGTTGCGGTGCGTCACCCACCAGACGCCGGCGCAGGCGGTTTCGCGCAGATTCGACTCGCCGTTGGCGTCCAGGGTTACCGTGATCTCGCCCGCGCCAAGTCGCTCGCTCAGCCAGTCGAGATCGGCCGGCGTCAACGGCATGGCATGCAGGTCGATGGCGGCCGGCACGCCGTCGGCGAGCAGCCGGCGAGTGTGTTCGGCGATCTCCCGCAGCACGGCGGGGGCGTTGCCGGACAACGCGTCACGGGTCAGACCGGCGTTCGGATCGGGCGGGACATCGCCATGCACGACGACGATGGGAATGGTGTCAAGCGGCATGATTCCAGCGCTGGAGCAGTTCTTGAATGGCCGCGCAGACGGGCGGGATGGCGGCGGCGACTTCCGGTGTCGGCAGTTCGCCCCAGTCGACCACGCGCGGCTGGATCGCCAGCAGCGCGCGCCGTTCCGGCCAGTGGCCAGCGAGCATGGCGATGGCACGCAGATCGGTAAGGCCGACTTCATGCACCGACGCCTTGCGGTTGCTCATCAGGAAGGCGTCCATGGCATCGCCCTCGAACAGCCGCCAGTCGCCGGCGCGGGATTTGAGATTGGCGGCGTCGATCACGATCAGGGCATCGGCCTCCTCGATCGGTCCGGCCAAGGTGAACGACAGGGTGCCGCCGTCCAGCAGGGTGATATCGGGATCGTCCGGAAGGCTGGGCGCCAGTGCCGTCAAGACATGGACGCCGATTCCTTCATCGGAAAGCAGGGTGTTGCCTATGCCCAATATCAGGGTTCGCATGGAACTCAGCTTAATGGGCGACATGGGCAATAACAACCCCGAAAATCACTCAAGTTCCCGAATATTCATACGTTTAATTGATTTTTCATACATGATCCAGGTCAATCCGCGACCGCATCGGAAAGGCGGGCGAGGCTATACTGGCCCGGTCCGGACTCCCTGTTCCCCCGCCATGTGCCTCGCCATCCCCATGCGGATCACCGCCATCGACGGCTTCAACGCGCGCTGCGAAGCCAAGGGCGTGTTCCGCGACGTCTCCCTGTTCATGATGCAGGACGAACCACCAGCCATCGGCGATTTCGTCATGGTCCACGTCGGCTACGCCATCCAGAAGATGACCGAGGCGGAAGCCCGCTCCACCTGGGAACTGCTCGACCAGGTGCTGGAAGAGACCCCCAACTGACCCATCCGCCATGAATACCGAATCCGAAGCCCGGCAGTGGCTGGAAAGAATCCGGGCGCTGGGCATCGACCGCCCGGTGCGCCTGATGAACGTCTGCGGCGGCCACGAGCGTTCGATCACCCAGGCCGGCCTGCGCGGCGCGCTGCCCGCCAACGTCGAACTGATCCCCGGGCCGGGCTGCCCGGTCTGCGTCTGTCCGGAAGAGGACGTTTACCAGGCGATCCGGCTCGCGCTCGACGAAAAGGTCACCCTGGTCGCCTTCGGCGACATGCTGCGGGTGCCAGTCAACGTGCCCAAGGGGGAAGTCCGCTCGCTGGTCGAGGCGCAGGCCACCGGCGCCGACGTCCGCCCGATCGCCAGCCCGACCGAGGCGCGCCGCGTCGCGCTGGAGCATCCCGACCGCCAGGTGGTGTTCTTCGCCGCCGGCTTCGAGACCACCACGGCGCCGGTCGCCGCCATGATCGCCGAGGGCATCCCGGACAACCTGTCGATCCTTCTCTCGGGGCGTCTGACCTGGCCGGCGGTGGCCATGCTGCTCGATTCCGAGACGCCCGGTTTCGACTGTCTGGTCGCGCCCGGCCACGTCTCCACGGTGATGGGGCCGGAGGAATGGCAATTCGTCATCGACCGCCACGGTCTGCCCACCGCCGTCGCCGGCTTCACGCCGGAATCGCTGCTCGCGGCCTTCTACTCGGTGCTGCGCCAACTCCAGAGCGGCGAACGCTTCCTCGACAACTGCTACCGCGAAGTCGCCCATGCCGGCGGCAACGCCACCGCCCGGCGCCTGCTCGACGCCACGCTCGACGTGGTCGACGCCAACTGGCGCGGCATCGGCGTCATCCCGCGTTCCGGCTACGCGCTGAAACCGGCCCACGCTGGCGCCGATGCCCGCCTGCGCTTTCCCGACCATACCGATCCCGACCGGCGCCGGGCCGGCCAGATGCCGCCCGGCTGCGACTGCGCCAGAGTGGTACTTGGCCGCCTCTATCCCAACCAGTGCCGGCTCTATGGCAGCGCCTGCACGCCGCGCACGCCGGTTGGCCCGTGCATGGTCTCGGACGAGGGCGCCTGCCGCATCTGGTGGGCCGGCGGCGTGCGCGAAGCGGCGCCGGTCGCCGTCACCGACCCGATCTGAGCACGATGGCCGTATTGGACGCGCCGGCCACGCGCGCCTGCGTCGTCGTGCTCGGCTCCGGCCGCTGCGGCTCGTCGGTACTGATGCAGGTGCTGGGCACTCTCGGCGTGCGTCTGTCGGAAAGCCTGATCGATGCGGGCCGGGAAAACCCCACCGGCTTCTTCGAGGACGCCGACATCGTGCGCGCCCATGTCGCGCTGCTGAAAGCCCTGGGCGCCTGGCCCTACCACCCGCCGCCGCCCGACTGGGAGACGCACCCGGCAACCGCCACCACCGCCGAAACCTTGCGCGCCCTGTTGCGCGCGCGCATGGCCGGTCCTGGCCAATGGGGCTTCAAGGATCCGCGCGCCGCCACCTTCCTGCCGCTGTGGCGGCGCCTGTTCGCCGAACAGGCGATTGAACCGCGCTACGTGCTGGCGCTGCGCGAACCGGGCGCGATCATCGAATCGTTCATGCGCGCCTACGGCGCCACCGCCCCGGAAGCCGAACGGATTTGGCTGACCCGCACGCGCGAGGCACTGCGTTGGACCGAGGGCCGCTGCCACCTGGTCCATTACGAGGACTGGTTCCGCCAGCCACGCGCCACCGCCGAGGCGCTCGCCGACTTCGTCGGCCTGCCGAGGCAAGGCATCCCGGCCGCGCTCGCCCTGCTCCGCCCCGAACTCGACCACGCCGGCCGGCAGCCCCACGTCTTCCACGCGCCCGAAGCCGCCGCCCTGCACGCCAGCCTGCGCGACCGGCGCGGGTTGATCGGAGAGGATGTCGTGGCCAGCTTGCGGTGATGCGAGACGTCAGCGATCGTCAGCGACGGTCAAGCGGCATGTTCATGCACACCCATCTCCCGCCCGACAAAACGGCTCGGCGCGTTCGGTGAATCCGGCATCGTTGGCGTCATCGCGGACCGGCACCGGCCGGGCCCACGACTTCAGCCGACGATTTCCGCCCAGCGTTTTTCCAGGCGTTTGACCGAAACCGGCTCGGGCGTGCGCAAGGTCTGCGCGAACAGACCGACGCGCAGTTCTTCCAGGCGCCAGCGGAAATCCTCCAGGGCGGCGGCCTGGGTCGGGTTGGCCGGGCGTTCCCGGCGGCCGCGCCAGGCGCTGAGCAGGCCGGCCATTTCATTCATGGCGCCAAGGTCGCGGGCGAGGTGATGGGGCAGCTTGTCCAGGCGCAGGCGCATGGCCTTCAGATAGCGCGGCAGGTGGACCAGGCGTTCCGGCGGGTGGGTGGCGATGAAGCCCGGGAACACCAGTTCCGCGAGCTGGCCGCGCAGATCGGCGATGGCGTCGCGCCAGGTGGTGGGGGCCTTGGTCAGGGTCTGGGCGATGTCGAGGGCGGCGCCGATGCATTCGACGGCGAGGCGGGCGCGCTGGTCGAGCTGTTCCGGCAGGCTCGGCCGAACCCGCGCGCGCAACGCGTCGAAGCCGGCGGCGGTACGTGGCGTCGGCTGCCCGGCCATGGCGGCGAGGGCGGCGGCGTCGAGCAGGTCGCGGGTCAGGTGTTCGTGGCGCTCGCCCGGGAACAGCAGCGCGTAGTGCATCGAGCTGGCCTTCAGGCGGGCGCCGAGGTCGCGTTCCGACTGCCGGCGCAGATCGCCGTGGCACAGCCAGATCAAGTGAGCGACGCCGCGCCGGTGGGCAGCCTCGGCGGCCTCGGCGGTGTCGCACAGAGTCAGGCGCAGGCCGCCATCGGCGCGCGCTTCCAACGCCGGAAAGGCGGCCAGGCCGGCGCGCGCGCCGGTGGTCAGGCGCAGGCTGTCGGGCAGGTCGCCGAAATCCCAGGCAGTGACGTCGTCGCGCGCGTAGCCGGCGGCCGGGTCGCCGGCGCCGCCCTGGGCGCGGTCGACCACGCGGCCGAGTTCGGCGCGCGCCTCGCCGCCGAGCCGCCGGCGCAGTTCGAACAGGTCGCGGTCCTCGGCGAGCACCTTGCCGCGCGTGTCGACGACCCGGAAGTTCATGCGCAGATGCGGCGGCAGCGCTTCCGGCCGCCAGGCGTCGCGCGGCACGTTCTGACCGGTGGCCCGGCGCAGGAAGGCGGCGAGCGCGTCGGTCAGCGGCTCGTCGGCATCGGCGCCGGCGAGCGCCTCGCGCGCGGCGCGGGCATACTCGGGCACCGGCACGAAGGCGCGGCGGATCGATTGCGGCAGGCTTTTCAGCAGCGCAACCAGTTTTTCCTCGAGCAGGCCGGGCACCAGCCATTCGCAGGATCCGGCCGGAATCTGGTTGAGCGCGGCCAGTGGCGCCTCCAGGGTGACACCGTCGTCCGGCGTGCCCGGATCGAAACGGTAGCGCAACGGGAAACGCGCGCCGTTGAATTCGACATGGGGCGGGAAGTCGCTCGCGCTCGCCCGCCGGTCGCCGGCGAGCAGCTCGTCGCGGTCCAGGAACAGCAGCTTCGGCCGCGTCACTTCCGCCTCGCGCCGCCATTTCTCGAAAGCGGCGCCGTTGTGGATGCCGTCGGGAATGCGTTCGTCGAAGATGCGATGGAGCACGTGCTCGTCGACCGCCAGGCGGGCGTCGCGGGCGCGCTGGGCGAGGTCGTCGATCTCGTCGAGCAGGCGCCGGTTGTGCGCGAACCAGGGCGCGCGCGTGTCGTATTCCCCGGCGACCAGGGCGCCGCGGATGAACAGCTCGCGCGACAGCACCGGATCGATCGGACCGTAATGGACCTTGCGACCGTTGATGATCGGCAGACCGTACAACGTGCCGCGCAGGCTGGCGGCGACATGGGCGGGCTTCTTGGCCCAATGCGGATCGCTGTAGGACAGCCGCAGCAGATGCCGGCCGGCGTGCTCCACCCATTCCGGCTCGACCCGGGCGACCATGCGCGCGTACACCCGGCGGGTCTCGACGATCTCCGCCGCCATCAGCCACTTCGGCTTCTTCCTGACGCCGGAACCGGGAAAGATCGCGAACTTGACTTCGCGCGCGCCCAGATAGACGCCGTCCTCGGTGAGCATGCCGAGGTTGCCGAGCAAGCCCGGCAGCAGGGCCTGGTGCAGGGAGGCGTAAATGGGGAGTGGGGGGGACTCCGGGCTTTTCCCACTTCCGACTCCCCACTCCCCACTACCTATTCCCGATTCCCCGCTCTCCACCTTCCACCCCAGTTCCTTCACCTGCGTCATCAACTGTCCGTGCACGTCGCGCCACTCGCGCACCCGCGTCGGCGACAGGAAGTCGGCTTTCAACGCCTCGCGGAACTTGCGCTGCGACTTGCGGTGCTGGTTGAGCGCGTCGATGTGCGCCCACAGCTTGAGCAGCGCGATGAAGTCGGAATGCTCGTCGGCGAAGCGGCGGTGCTTCTGGTCGGCCGCTTCCTGGCGGTCGAGCGGACGGTCGCGCGGATCCTGGCTGCTGAGCGCGGCCGCGATCACCAGCACCTCGGCCAGGCAACCCTTGTCGCGCGCGGCGATCAGCATGCGGCCGACACGCGGATCGACCGGCAACCGCGCGAGCTGGCGGCCGATCGCGGTCAGCCGGTCGGCGTCGTCGAGCGCGCCCAGCTCGACCAGCAACTGGCGGCCGTCGCGCACCCGCTTGCCCTCGGGCGGGTCGAGAAAGGGAAACGCCTCGATGTCGGGCAGGCGCAGCGCCTTCATGCGCAGGATCACGCCGGCCAGCGACGAGCGCAGCAATTCCGGCGTGGTGTATTCCGGCCGCGCCAGGAAATCCGCCTCGTCGTACAGACGCACGCAGATGCCCTCGGCGACCCGGCCGCAACGACCGGCGCGCTGGTTGGCGGCGGCCCGCGACACCTTCTCGATCTTGAGCTGCTCGATCTTGTTGCGGATCGAATAGCGCTTGACCCGGGCCAGGCCGGCGTCGACCACGTAACGGATGCCGGGCACGGTCAGGGAGGTCTCGGCGACGTTGGTGGCGAGCACGATGCGGCGGCCGCCGTGCGGCTGGAACACCTTTTCCTGCTCGGCCACCGACAGGCGCGCGAACAGCGGCAGGATTTCGGTATGCGGCGGATGGTGCTTGCGCAAGGACTCCTGGGCGTCGCGGATCTCACGCTCACCGGGCAGGAACACCAGAATGTCGCCCGGCCCGTCCGTGGCCAGCTCATCGACGGCGGCGAGCAGGGCCGCCTCGAAACCGTCCGGGATCTCCTCCGCCGCGCGCGCCGGCGGCGCGCCGGCGCCGTCCCGCTCGCCCTGGTCGAGCGGCCGATAGCGGATTTCCACCGGATAGGTCCGGCCCGACACCTCGACCACCGGCGCGCCGCCGAAGTACGCGGAAAAGCGGTCCGCCTCCAGGGTCGCCGAGGACACCAGCAGCTTCAGGTCGGGCCGGCGCGGCAGCAGGCTCTTCAGGTAACCGAGCAGGAAATCGATGTTCAGGCTGCGCTCGTGCGCCTCGTCCAGGATCAGCGTGTCGTAAGCGCGGAATTCCGGATCGGACTGGGTCTCGGCGAGCAGGATGCCGTCGGTCATCACCTTGATCCGGGTATCCGGCCCGGCCTGGTCGGTGAAACGCACCTGCCAGCCGACAAAACCACCCAGGCGCGTCCTGGTTTCCTCGGCCAGCCGGCTGGCCACGCTCTTGGCGGCGATCCGGCGCGGCTGGGTCATGCCCACCCGGGCGGCGACGCCGCGACCGGCGGCCAGCGCGATCTTGGGCAGTTGCGTGGTCTTGCCGGAACCGGTCTCGCCACAGACGATGACCACCTGATGCGCGGCCAGCGCGGCGGCGATGTCGGCGCGTCGCGCGCAAACCGGCAGATGTTCGGGAAACTCGATCACCGGCGCGGACGCGCCGGCGGACGATACCGGAGGCGGAAGGATCATGCGCGTCGGTCCGCGCGGTGGCGTTTCACTTGCCCCACAGGTAACGGCGGTCGTCGAAGGTAGCCACCCACTCCGGCTTGTAGATGACCATCACGGTCATCAGCATGCCGGTGGAAAAGGCCTCGGCGAACGACATCAGCAGGTAATAGGGCAGGTACTCATCGAGCAGGTAATCGAGCGTATAGGCACCGGCCAGCGCGGCGAACGCGGTCGACGCCACGCCGACCGCCAGGATGGCGAGCGCGGCGCCAAAGAAGGCGTTGACGAACAGGTAGATGAACAAATGCCTGGGCAGCACCCGCTCGACCAGCCGGAACAGCCCCCAGGCGATGGCCACCGGCACCGCCCCCATGATCAGCCAGTTCACCGGAAAGGCCGCGTACTCGCCCTCCCACAGCGCCAGGCCGGCGGTCAACAGGCCGATCGACAGCAGCGCGAACAGCGGCCGGAACATCAGGGTCAGCGCGGTGGCGCCGAGCAGATGGAAATTCAGGCCGGGCTTGATGCCGGTCTTGATCAGCCACAGGCCGAGCACCACCACCGTGGCGCCCAGAAAGACGTGCAGATTGCGAGGGTCGGCGAGCACGCGCCACCAGGCGCGACGGACGATGAGCAGGGCGAGCGCGCCGGCCAGCAGCCAGAGCGTCCACAACCAGGGCGTGGGAATGTTGGCGGAAACGAGATTCATGGCCGCGCATTTTATGGGAAAAGCCCGACCGGCCATGCCGCGATCCGAGATCACGATTCGGCGTAGGGCAAGGCCGGAAGCCGGAACCCCGATCATGGCGTAACATGCGTGGGAAAACCTGGGATCGCCGCTGGAGACGGATGCAGCAACCATGAACGGAAATCACCGATCAAACCCTCTCCGCGCGGGCGATCGCCCCGCATCCGGCGCCGGCTGGCGCGCGCGCGTCGGCATCTGGTCGCTGGTCATGGCGCTCCTGCTGGCGATGTCGACGATCCCCCTCGCGCGCGCGGCCGAGGAGGCAGCCCCGACCAGAACCGAACCGGTGATCACGCTCGGCGTGCTGGCCCTGCGTGGGCCGGAGCGCGCGGTGCGGATGTGGGCGCCAACCGCCGAATATCTGCATGGACGGATGCCCGACCGCGAGTTCCGCGTGATCCCGCTCGATTTCGACGAGATACACCTGGCCGTGCGCCAGCGCCGGGTCGATTTCGTGCTCGCCAACCCGGCCTATTACGTCGAGCTGGAAGCCCGCTACGGCGTCAGCCCGGTCGCGACCATGCGCAATCGCCACGACGGCGGCGCCGGCTACAGCCAGTTCGGCGGCGTCCTGTTCACCCGCGCCGACCGGCGCGACATCCGCGACACCGGCGATCTCAAGGGCAAGACCTTCGTCGCCGTCGACCGCAACTCGTTCGGCGGCTGGCATGTCGGCTGGCGCGAGCTGCTGCGTCGCGACATCGACCCGGAAAAGGATTTCAAGCGTCTGGACTTCGCCGGCACCCATGACGCCGTGGTCAAGGCCGTGCTCGACCGTCGCGCCGACGCCGGCACGGTGCGCACCGAAACCCTGGAGCGCATGGCCGAGGAAGGCGTCATCGACCTGGCCGACCTGTTCATCCTGCACGAACGTCGCGACGACAGTTTTCCGCTCCTGCACAGCACCGATCTGTATCCGGAATGGCCGCTGGCGCGGGTCAAGGGCGTGCCCGACGCGCTCGCCGTGCGGGTGGCGGTGGCGCTGATGCAGATGCCGGCCGATGACGCCGCCGCCATCGCCGGCCAGGTGGTCGGCTGGACCCTGCCGCTCAACTATCAGCCGGTGCACGATGCCCTGCGCGTGCTGCGCATCGGCCCTTACGAATACCTGCGCGAACTGAGCCCGGCCGAGGTGTTCCGGCAATACGGACACTGGCTGGCGCTGGCATTGGCGCTGGCGCTGACGGCGCTGGCCGGCACCGTCTACGTCGGCCGCGTCAACCGGCGGCTGCGCCAGCACCAGAACGAACTGCGCGTGCTCAACAGTGGTCTGGAGCAACGCGTGCGCGAACGTACCGACCGGGTCGAGCTGCTGCTCGGCCGGGAACGCTACCTGCGCGGCATTCTGGCGATGGTCGCCGACGTCAACGAAATCCTGATCACCACCGGCAGCCAGGAGGAAATGCTGAAAGCCTGTTGCGACCGCCTGGTCGCGCACGCCGACTACCGGTTCGCCTGGGTCAGCCTGCTCGGCGACGATGGCGAACTGCAAGTCGCCGCCAAGTCCTACGGCAGCGCCGAGCTGTCGCGCAAGCTGCGCCACTGCCTGGACAACGGCCCGGCCGACCGCGCGGTGCGCGACAACCGCACGATCATCGACAACGATGGCGCCCTCGACGAGCCGCTGATCGAAGCCCATATCGTCGCGGTCGCCTCGCTGCCGCTGCGCAAGGATGCCTATGCCGAGGCGTTCGGCGCGCTGTGCGTGCTGACCACGCGCGTGGACGGCTTCGACGCCGAGGAAATCGCCATGCTCGAACAGCTCGCCGGCGACATCGGCTTCGCCGTCCAGGCCTACCGGCAGCGCGCCGAGACCGAACGTCTGCAACGCGAACGCATCGGCAATTACGAGGAAACCATCCTGTCGCTGGTCGACATGATCGAGCAGCGCGACACCTACACCGCCGGCCACACCCGCCGGGTCGCCCGCTATTGCGAACTGATCGCGCGCCAGCTCGAACTGCCGGACGACGACATCGAACGCCTCAAGGGCGCGGCGGTGCTGCACGACATCGGCAAGATCGTGATTCCGGACGCGGTGCTGCTCAAGCCGGGCTCGCTGACGCCCCGGGAATACGAACTGATCAAGCAGCACGTCCGGGTCGGCTACGAAACCATCGCGCGCATCAAGATGTACCGCGAACTGGCGGAAATCATGCGCCACCATCACGAACGCCACGACGGCGCCGGCTATCCGGCCGGCCTCGCCGGCGAGGCGATTCCACGCCTGTCGCGGATCATGTCGGTGGCCGACGCCTTCGACGCCATGACCACCAACCGCATCTACCGGCCGCGCATGCGCGTCGACCAGGCGCTGGCCGAACTCCTGCGCCTGGCCGGCAGCCAGTTCGATCCCGACATCGTCGCCGCCGCGCGCGCGGCGTTGATCGAGGTGGAACCGCCCGCGCTGTCCGACCAGTTGCCGAAGACCCCGCTGGAACGCCAGCGCTTCGCCTATTTCTTCGATGATCACCTGACCGGCCTGCACAACGCCGAATACCTGCGCTTCCTGCTCAACAACGGCCTCGACGCCGACAGCCAGCACGCCAGCCTGATCCTGCTGCGGCATTTCTCGCGCCACAACGCCGAACATGGCTGGGCCGCCGGCAACCGCCTGCTCGCCGGCTTCGCCACGCAGCTCGCCGACCGCTACCCGGACGCCACGCTGTGCCGGGTCATGGGCGACGATTTCCTGGTGCTGTCGGCCACGCCGCTGAGCATCGACGCCGACCGGCTGCGCGCCGATTCGATCCTGCGCGACAGCGGCGTCGAACTCGAAATCCGCGCACTCGATCTCGCCGGCGACGGCCGCGAAGGCCTGCGCGAGCTGCTTTAGAATCGCGGCTCGCCCACTTCCACCGATCCACCATGCGCCTTGCCCTGTTCGACCTCGACAACACCCTGCTTGCCGGCGATTCCGACTTCGAATGGGCGCAGTACCTGATCGAGCGCGGCGTGCTCGATCGCGAGGTCTACGAAGCGCGCAACCAGGATTTCTACGACCAGTACAAGGCCGGTACCCTGGACATCCACGAATTCCTCGACTTCCAGTTGAAACCGCTGTCCCGGCATCCGCGCGCCCAGCTCGACGCCTGGCACCAGGACTTCATGGCCAGCCGCATCGTGCCGATCGTCGCCGCCGGCACGCCGGCGCTGCTCGAACGGCACCGCGACGACACCCGCGTGATCATCACCGCCACCAACCGTTTCGTCACCGCGCCGATCGCCGCCCATCTGGGCGTGCCCCACCTGATCGCGACCGAACCGGAGGAAACCGATGGCGAATTCACCGGGCGGCCGGCCGGCACGCCATCGTTCCGGGCAGGCAAGGTGACCCGCCTGGAGCAATGGCTGGCGGCACGCGGCAAGACCTGGGCCGACGTCGAAGAAAGCTGGTTCTACAGCGATTCGCTGAACGATCTGCCATTGCTGGAACGCGTCCACCACCCGGTCGCGGTCGATCCCGATCCAACCCTGCGCGCCCACGCCGAACGCGCCGGCTGGCCGGTGCTCAGCCTGCGCGGATGACCGGGCCGGTGCGACGCCTCTCCCACGACACCGGCTGGGCACTGCTGTTCACGGCCTGGCTGGTCGCCGCCGTGTCGACGCTGGCCGCGCTCTATCTGGGCGAAGTCGCCGGTTACACGCCCTGCGTGCTGTGCTGGTACCAGCGCATCTGCATGTTCCCGCTGGTCCTGATCCTGGCCGCCGGCCTGTTCCCGTTCGACCGTCGGGTGGTTCGCTACGGGTTGCCGCTGGCCACGCTCGGCGGCCTGATCGCGGCCTATCACCTGGGCGTCGCCAGCGGCCTGATTCCGGAAGCGGCGACGCCGTGCCGGCAAGGCGTACCGTGCTCGGTCGAGCAGATCGTCTGGTTCGGTTTCCTGACCCTGCCGATGCTGTCGGTCCTGGCGTTTTCGGCCATCATCGCGCTGTTGTCGTTCATCCACTTCAAGGTATCCGAATGAAAAAAGCCGTATTCGTCGTCGCCGGCCTGATCCTGCTCGCCGTGTTCGTCACCGCCGTCCTGCTGAACAAGGCCGAAACCGTCGAACAGGCGGAACAGGTCGCCAGTCTCAACAGCGAAGCCTTGTCGCGTCCGGAAGCGCCGAGTTTCGGACCGGCCGACGCGCGCGTGACCATCGTCGAATTCCTCGACCCCGCCTGCGGCACCTGCCGGCGTTTCTACCCGCTGGTCAAGGCCATGATGGCCGAGCAACCGGATCGCATCCGTCTGGTCGTGCGCCACGTACCCTTCCACGAGAATGTCGATCAGGTGGTCGCGCTGCTGCTGGCCGCCGAAAGGCAGGGCAAATACCGGGAAGCCCTGGAAGCCCTGCTCGATGCCCAGGACGAATGGGTCGCCCATCACGTCGCCCAGCCGGAGCGGGCATTTCCGCTGGTCGAGCGACTCGGCCTCGATCCCGAGCGGCTGCGCGCGGACATGAACGACCCCGCGATCGCCGCGCGCATCCGTCAGGATATGGATGACGCCCGCGCGCTCGGCGTCGAGAAGACTCCGGAATTCTTCGTCAATGGCCGGCCGATGCCCAGCTTCGGCCATGACCAGCTCAAGCAACTGGTCGACCGGGCGCTGGCCGAAGCCTACCGCTGATTCGCGCCACCCCGGCGCAGCGCGAAACAGACCTCGCCGTCCAGGTTGCGGGCAAGTTCCAGCCGATAGCCGAGGTTGGCCGCCTGCTTGCCGGCCTGGTACAGCCCGATGCCGAGGCCGTCGTGGGTCGAGACCGGTTCGCGGAACAGTTTCTCGACCACCTCCGGTTGCGCGGAATGACCGCTGTCGCAAACCGTCAGGCTGCCATCGGCGGCGCTCGACAGCTCGACGCGGACCTGAATGTCGGGCGCGCCGACCCGTTTGCGCAACGCGTTCTGGATCAGGTTGTCGGCGACGCTGTCGTAGAGGTCGCGCGGCAGCCAGAGCATGGATTCCTCATCGTCGACATGGAACGCGATCGGCTCGCGCGCGTATCGGTTGCGGATGTTGCGCCACCATTCGCGCGCCAGGATTTCGCCTCGGTCGGCCGCCCGTTCCGGTGATTTCAGCTTGTCCAGCGTGATTTCCAGGCGCTTGGCGATCTGCGGCAGCTGCCGCTGCATCAGGGCTTGCAGGGAAGCGGCCTGATCCGGCTGGCTGTGCTCGGCCGCCGAGCACAGCGTCTTCAACGATTGCAGCAGGTTCTTGACGTCGTGGGTCAGGCGCGAGCCGGTCTCGTAGATCGCCTGCGAATAGGCGTTGGCCTGCATCGCCCGCTCGCGCGTCTTGGCGGCGTGGAAATAGCCGATGATCTCGGTGAGCAGGCGCAGATGCAGGGCGAACGCCGGATTGACCGGCGCTTCGGTGAAGAAGCGGACTTCCACGCCCTGATGCGAGAACGCGGTCGAATGATCGCTGCGGCGCCCGAGCTCGCCGCGCCCCTGGGCGGTCGACCAGACCACGCCGGTCGACCAGGGCAGATGGATGAAACCGGCCATCGCCGCGCGCAGGAACACCTCGGGATCGCGCTCCTGCTCGGCCACCTCCGACAGTTTCTTCAGCCAGTCCTCGAGCGGCAAGCCCAGCGACAGCACATACCGGGAAAACAGGTTGCGCAGGCCAGTGGTCTCACCGCGCGGCTGCCACAACCAGGCGATCAACAACACCGACACGGTCAGCGCGCCCAGGCTGACCATCACCCCGCGCGCGTAGCCGATGCCGCCCAGGTGCATGGCGACGTAGCTGCCCAGACCGAGCACGCCGATCAGCAGCACGAACAGCAGCGTATAGAGCAGGTCGACGACGCCGGTTCGGCGTTGCAGGCCGGGCGCCGGAAACAACGCCAGCGCGAGCGGCAACAGGAGCGGCAGGTCGCGCCAGACCGGTAGCCCGGACGGGACGTCGGTCCACACCTGGAAGCCTCTGGGCAGCATCCAGACGAACAGCAGCAGCAGCAGGTACAGCACCGCCAGCCACAACCCCAGACGTTCACGCGGGTTTTCCAGGCTGGCGGTCATGCCGCCAAGCAGGCCGGCCAGCAGCAGACACCAGAGCGTCACCGCCCAGACGCTGTCGACGATGGCCAGCACCACGCCGACCGCGAGCACCCCCAGCGCGCGCGCCACCGACAATTCCTGACGACCGCTGACGAACGGCTGCCAGAGCAGAAAGGCACCGTAATGCGCCAGGGCCAGGGCCTGGCCCCAGGACTCACCCTGCCCCCAGACGAAGGCCGCGTGCAGGAACAGCAGCATGGCCGCCAGCAGACGGTTGCCATGGCGCTGCAACAGGGCATCGCGACCGGCGTCGTCGGCCTGGACGGAGGGGACATGCTCGGCGGACATGCGCGCGATAACGGCCGGAGGGTGGGAAAATTGAGCGGGAACGGACTGGCGCCGGCGCGCTCAGTCCCGCCGGGCCGCCCCGAGAGACTGATCCGCCCCCTCGGGGGGCAGCGAACGAAGTGAGCGCGGGGGCGGTTTCATCTCAGTCCCGCCGGGCCGCCCCGAGGGACTGATCCGCCCCCTCGGGGGCAGCGAACGAAGTGAGCGTGGGGGCGGTTTCATCTCAGTCCCGCCGGGCCGCCCCGAGGGACTGATCCGCCCCCTCGGGGGGCAGCGAACGAAGTGAGCGTGGGGGCGGTTTCATCTCAAGCCGTCGCCAGTCGCCGCTTCATCAGCCAGCCGTGCATGATCGGCGTCAGGAACAGGGTCAATGGCGTCGCCACCGCCAGGCCCCAGATGATGCTGGAGGCGAGCGGGCTCCAGAGCAGGGAATCACCGCCCCAGCCGAAGGCGAGCGCAACCAGGCCGCCGATCACCGTCAGCGTGGTGATCAGGATCGGCAGCAGGCGCCGGCGCGCGGCCAGGAAGGCCGCCGTCATCGGCGCCAGTCCCCGCGCCAGGCGGTCCTCGCCGGCGGCGGCGAGCACGATCGAGGCATTGACGGCGACACCGGACAGGGCGACGCAGCCATACAGCGTGTACAGCGTCAGCGGCTCGCCCTCGATGAGCAGGCCGATGGCGACACCGGCCAGCGCCATCGGCGCGGTGGCCAGAATGACCAGCGGCAACACCGGCCGGCCAAACTGGGCGGCGAGCAGCAGGTACATCAGCGCGAAGCCGAGCACCAGCAGCGCCAGCAGGTTCTTCAGGCTGGCCTTGACGTCATCCAGTTCGCCGCCCTGGGCAAGCTGGACGCCGGGATGACCCGCGCCCAGCTCGGCCCAGGCCCTTTCGACCTCGGCCACCGCATGGCGCGCGGTCAGCCGATCCTGATCGAAGCTGGCGTGCAGGGTGATGGCGCGCGCGCCGTTGACCCGGCGCAGTTCACCGGGCGCGTCTTCCATGACCAGGGTGAACAGCTCGCCGGGATTGACCCGGCGGCCATCGGGCAGGCGCCAGGGTTCCGACAGCCAGCGGCGCAGTTCGGCCTGATCCATGGGCAGGCCGCGCACCACCAGATCCAGGGTTTCCTCGCCGTCACCGATCTTGCCGACCGCCACCCCTTCGAAATGCAGGCGCACCAGCGCCGCCAGCCGGAACGGATCGAGACCGGCTCGGGCGGCGGCGGGCGCGTCGACGCGCAGGGTCAGGCGAGGCTGGCTGAAACCGGCGTCGTCGCGCAGATCGGTGAAGCCATCCACCTTCGCCAGCGCCTCGCGCAAGTCGCGGGCGGCGCCGGCCAGCCGGTCGAGCGGCGCGCCGCTAAGGCGCAACGACAGGCTGGAGAGCATCGGCAGATCGGCGGACAACACCTGCACGTCGATGCTTTCCGCGCCGCTCGCGCGCAGGGCGGGTCGCAACGCGGCGACATAATCGGCGACACCGCGCCCGGCCGTCGATTCCGGCGCCAGGCTGACCGTGACCTGACCGACCTGTTCGCCGATCACCAGTTCGCTGGGTGTGAATTGCAGGCCGGCCACCGCCAGGGTCGCGTTCAGTTCACCCGGCCGCGCCACCGTCCGCGCCGCCTGTTCCAGCTCGCGGGTGGCGGCCATCGTGGTTTCCAGACTAGAGGCCGGCGGCATCTGCACGTTGATGTTGAACACGCGCAGCGGGTCGGAGGCGAACCAGCGCGGCTTCACCCATTCCAGGCCGATGCTGGCGCCGGCCACCGCGAATACCACGGTGAACAACGCGAACACCGGCGCCGGCCGGCGCATCGCCCGGAGCAACGCGCGGCTGTAGCGACGGCGCATGGCGCGCGACACCGCGTCACGCCAGCAGGCGTCACGACCACAGTCACGCTCGACCCGGCCCCAGCTCACCGCGTGGCGGGGCAGGATCCAGAGCGAGGCGATCATGCTGAACAGCAAGGTGACGATCACCGTCAGCGGCGTCACGAACATGAAGCGGCCCATCAGCCCGGGCAGGAACAGCAGCGGCGCGAACGCCAGGCAGGTGGCCAGCACCGAGGCGGTGATCGGCCGCGCGACTTCGGCGATCGCCGCGCGCACGGCCGTCAGCCGGTCCATGCCGGCGGCCAGGCGCAGGCGAATCGCCTCGGCCATGACCACGGCGTCGTCGAGTGGGATGCCGAGCACGATGGCGACGCCGAGCAGTACCGAGACGTTCAGGGTCTGCCCCATCAGGTGCAGCGCAAGGAACATGCCGGCGAGCGCGAATGGCACGCCCAGGCTGGTGAGCAGGGCCATGCGGCCGCCCAGGAAGAACCAGGTCACGGTCAGCACCACGGCCAACCCGAACAGGGCATTGGCCTGCATCACGCCGATCGCCTCGCGAGTGGTTGCGCTCTGGTCGTCGAGCAGGGTCAGCACCGGCCCGCCAAAATCGCGGTTGGAGCGTTCGACCAGATCGTGGATGGCGTCGGTCAGCGCCAGCGTATTCACGTTTTCCCGCTTGGTCACCGACAGCAACACCGCCGGCTTGCCATCCAGGCGCACCAATTCGCGCGGTGGCGACACGCCGGCGCGGACCCGCGCCAGTTCGCCCAGCTCGACCATGCGTCCATCCTCGGTCGCGATCGGCAGCTCGGCCAGGAAATCCGGATTGGCGTTGAGCCCCTCGACGCGCAGCGCGTAACGACGGCCACCCATGTCGGCCATGCCCGCCGGCAGCGTCCGGCTCTGCTCGGCGACCGCGCGGGTCAGGGCCTCCAGCGAAACCCGTTGCTCGACCAGCGCGGCCGGATCGAAATTGACCGACAGCTCGCGCGCGCGCATGCCGTAGGACCAGACCCGACCGACGCCCGGCAGTTGTTCGAGCGCGTCGCGAGTCGTCTCCGCCAGCCGGCAGACGCGGCCGTCGGCGGCCTCGCCACTGACCACCACCATGGCGGTCGGGAAGAAGTTCGACGAGGTCAGTTCCAGCACCCGGGGCGGCCGCGCATCCTTGGGAAATTCGCTGGCTGCCTGGCGGATCTCGCGGTCGAGCGCGGCCAGGCGCCGCTCGAAACGGCCGTGCGGCAGGTCGTGGAAACGCACCAGCAGGGTTGCGACGTGATCGCGCGAGGTGGCGGCCACGTAACGGATGTCGGCGACCCGGCGCGCCGCCGCTTCCAGTGGCAGTGTCAGCTCGCGCTCGACATCCTGGGCGGAAGCGCCCGGCCAGACCGCCGCCACCGCCACCCAGTTCAATTCCACTTCCGGATACTGGGCGCGCGGCATCGCGAAATACGCCCAGGCGCCGAGCGCGAGCACCACGACCAGGACCAGGTCGGCAAGACGGTGGGAACGCGGGATGGAGGGCATGGAGGCTGGACGGCTATACTCGACGGTCATGAAAACGCTGTGCCGACTCATTCTCTCATTGTGGCTGGCCATCAACCTAGCCCATGCCGAAACCGGCATGCGCGTGCGTCAGGATGGCATGCTACTGACCGTCGAGGGCAGCCTGGCGACACCGGTCGATGCCGCCCGTGCCTGGCGCGTGCTCACCGATTACGCGCGCTTTCCCGAGTTCGTGCCCGGCATTCACGGCAACCGCCTGGTGCGCGAGCAGGACGGTTTCAAATTCGTCGAACAGCGCGGCGAGGTGGTCACCGGCGCCTTCCGCATGGCCTACGGCGGCATCCTCCGCATCCAGGAATTCAGGCCCGACGGACTGCGCATCCAGTTCATCTCCGGGCCGTTCAAGGACGCCGAGGGCGAATGGCGCGTGCAGGCGGGCCAACCGTTGCGACTGAGCTACCGGCTGCGCATGGATCTGATGAAATCCCCGTTCCCGCCCCCGCTCGCTCCCGGCATCGCCGAACAGCAGGTACGCGTCTGGGTGGAAGCGTTCGCCCGTGAAATGGAAAAACCCGATGGAAAAGTCGCAAAATAACAGCGTCACCCTCGACGTCCCGTCCTCGAAGGAAATCTCATGATGCGTGCCCTGCTGGCGACGCTACTCGTATCGTTCGCCACCATGTCCCTGGCCGCCGGAGCCCGCGTCAAGGCCAACACCGGCCTGAGCGGCGTGCGCGTCGAAGCGAGCCAGAAGCTCCAGGTCGACGCCGACACGCTGTGGGATACCCTGACCGATTACAACCGGCTCGCCACCTTCATTCCGGACATGGTTTCGTCGCGCCTGATTTCCGCGCCGGGCGCGCCCAAACGGGTCGAGCAGATCGCCGACGCCGGCCTGTTCGCCTTCGTCATGCCCGATCACGTCGTGCTGGCGATGGAGGAGACGCCGACCAACCTGATCCGTTTCCGCGCGGTGTCGGGCAAGCTGGTGGCGATGACCGGAGAGTGGCGCATCGTTGGCGACAGCGCGCCGGTAACCCTGGTCTACCGTGCCCATATCGTGCCGATGAGCCCGATTCCTCCTCTGGGATCGGGCTTTTTCGTCGAGGACGAAGTGCGCGCCCGTTTCGAGGCGGTCGGGCGCGAGGCGGAACGGCGCATGCGCGACAAGGCGTCGGCGCGCAAGCCCGCGGTTTCCGGCAACCCCTATCTCACGCGCTGAACCGGAAGACGACATGCCCCGCCATCCCGTCTGGCCATTGCTCCTCGCCCCCTTCCTGCTGACCGGCTGCGACCAGCTTTCCGAGCGCGCCGGCTTCGAGAATCCGGCCAAGCTCGAAGCCGAGGGCAAGGCCATCGGCGCCGCCTGCCGGCATGCCGGACGCGGCCTGGAAGATTGCTACCGGCTCAACCGGACCGCCCAGAAGGCGGCGGTGTTCGCGGGCTGGCGGGAAATGAACGACTACATGGTCAAGAACAACATCGAGGTCATCGAACCCAGCGTTCCCGCCGACACGCCACGACGCGCGCGCAAGACCGAGGAAACCGCCGAGGCGACGGCCGCCGCGCCCGCCGAAACCCCTGGCAAACCCTGACATGCGACGGCCCCCTTACTCGCCATGCTCGTTTCCCCCCGGGGGGGAGGGTCAGTTCCTTCGGGGCGGCCGGGCGGAACTGACATGCGACGACCCCCTTACTCGCCATGCTCGTTTCCCCCCGGGGGGGAGGGTCAGTTCCTTCGGGGCGGCCGGGCGGAACTGACATGAAGCCCGATCTTCGCATCGCCAGCTACAACATCCACAAGGGCCTGTCGTTCTTCAACCGGCGCGTGGTGCTGCATGACGTGCGTGATCGCCTGATGGGCATCAACGCCGACATCGTCTTCCTGCAGGAAGTCCAGGGCCACCACGCCCATCACGCCTGGCGCTTCGATCAATGGCCGGCCAAACCGCAGCACGAGTTCCTGGCCGGTGGCCACTGGCACGCCACCGCCTACGGCCGCAACGCGGTCTACGAACATGGCCATCACGGCAACGCCATCCTGTCGCGTTTTCCGATCCTGAACTGGGAGAACGTCGACATTTCCGCGCATGCCTTCGAAAACCGCGGCCTGCTCCACTGCGAACTCGACGTGCCCGGCCTGGGCCGGTCGCTGCATGCCATCTGCCTGCATCTGGCGCTCAACGAATCCGGCCGGCGCAAGCAGATCCATCAGCTTGGCGAACGCATCCGGCGCATGGTGCCGGATGACGCGCCGCTGATCGTGGCCGGAGACTTCAACGACTGGCGCCAGCGCGTCGACCGCTATCTGGCCGAGGAACTCGGCGTCAAGGAAGTGTTCGAGACCGCCCACGGCCGACCGGCGCGCAGCTTTCCGGCGGCCCTGCCGCTGTTCACGCTTGATCGCATCTACGTGCGCGGTTTCGGTGTCACCGCCGCCAAGGTGCTGCACGGCAGCCACTGGCGCAGCCTGTCCGACCACGCCGCGCTGACCGCGCACCTGCGCCCGGCCACCACGAAGTGATCGTCCCGGGCAACCGGCTCACCCTGCTGGAAAACGGCGCCGAATACTTCCCGGCGCTGATCGCGGCGATCGACGCCGCGATCAGCGAAATCCATCTGGAAACCTACATCTACGCCGCCGACGATGCCGGCCGCGCGGTCGCCGACGCGCTGATCCGCGCGGTCCGGCGCGGCGTCACCGCCCGCGTGGTGCTCGACGGCTTCGGCTCGCGCGGCCTGCCGGCGGCGTTCATCGCCGGCCTGCGCGCGGCCGGCGTCGATCTGCTGGTATTCCGCCCGGAGCTGGCGCGCCTGCGCATGCGCCGGCAACGGCTGCGCCGGATGCACCGGAAACTGGCGGTGGTGGATGCCCGCGTGGCCTTCGTCGGCGGCATCAACATCATCGACGATCTCAACGGCCACGGCCTCAAGGCACCGCGCCAGGATTACGCGGTCCGCGTCGAAGGCCCGCTGGTCGCCGAGATCCATGCCGCCGCGCGGCGATTGTGGCGGCTGCTGATCTGGAGCCGTTTCGGCCTGAACCGCGCTGACGACGCCTGGCTGAAACCGGCCGTCACCGCGATCGGCGCGCAGGACGCGGAGTTTCTGACCCGCGACAGCGTGCGCGGACGGCGCGCGATCGAAACCGCCTATCTGCGCGCGATCGCCCGGGCGCGCCGGGAAATCCTTCTGGCCAACGCCTACTTCCTGCCCGGCCGCCGCTTCCGCCGCGCCCTGATCGACGCGGCCCGGCGTGGCCGGCGCGTGGTGCTGATGACCCAGGGCCATACCGACCATCCGCTCTATCAGGCGGCGACCCGGGCGCTGTACCGGCATTTCCTGGAAAACGGCATCGAAATCCACGAATACCAGCGCAGCGAGCTGCACGCCAAGGTCGCCGTCATCGATGGCCATTGGGCAACGGTCGGCTCCAGCAACATCGACCCGTTCAGCCTGCTGCTGGCGCGCGAGGCCAACATCATGGTCCACGACCCGGCGTTCGCCGGACAATTGCGGGCCAGCCTGGAAGTCGCCACGCGCCGGGGCGCGCACCGCATCCATCGTCTGATCTGGCGGCGCATCCCCTGGTACAAGCGCCTGGCTTCCTGGCTCGCCTACGGCCTGGTGCGCGGACTGATGGGCCTGGCCGGTTTCGGCCGGCGCTGGGACGGCTGACCGACGACAGCCCGCTCACAGGCGCACGTAAACCCAGCCTTCGCTCATGCGCGTGGTGATTTCCTGGATCGCCGATGACGCGGTCTGGGCGACCGGCAGCAATTCGACGCGCCGCCCTTCCCGCTCCAGGCGAGCGATGGTCTGGCCGCAGGCGACGAAACCGAGGTTGGCATGGCGCGCGGCCAGGTCGGCGATGCGCTGGCCGAGCGCCCGATCCGGTGGGGTCACGTCGGCGCGCAGCAGATCCAGGCCATAGCTGTTGACCACGAGCTGAACCCGGGCATCGTCGTCGCGGGCCGCCAGCAACCGTTCGGCGACGTCGAGCGCGCGCGCCATGCGCGCCGGCTCGCCGGCATCCAGATGCAGGACGACCCGGTCGGGATCGGCATGCGCCGCCGGCGCCACCGGGTGGTATTCCTCCGGCAGGCCGGCCAGTCGGTCGAAAACCGGCGCGTCGGTGACTCGATCGCGCAGGGACCAGCCAACGCCCAGCCCGGTCGCCAGCAACAGGCCGGCCGCCATGGCCCGCCACCAGAGCGTGCCGGCCCCGCCTGGGCGGCGGCCGCGCGCCGGCTCGGGTGGCAGCGCGTAGGCGCCTTTGACCCAGGCCTTGAGCGCGTGCGCCTCGCACACCGCCGCCTTGAATCCGGGATCGTCGCGCAAGCGCTCCAGGGCCAGATCGCGTTCATCGGCGGCCAGCTCGCCATCGACGAAGGCGTTGAGATATTCCTGACTGATCGGTGGGTTCGACCGGCTCATCGCATCCTCCTGTTTCATTGTCATTTCACCCGACGCAGACCGTTTCGCGGCGCCGCGCCGGCCTGATCGTCCCGTTCGGCCAGACGCTCGCGCAAGGCTTGGCGCGCGCGCGACAGGCGGCTCATGACGGTACCGACCGGCACGCCGAGGATGCCCGCCACCTCGGCGTAGCCAAGCTCCTCGAGATCGACCAGGGTGATGGTCTGGCGCTGCCCCATCGGCAGGCCGGCGATCGCGCCGCGCACGCGCTGGCTGATCTGGCGGCTGGCGTAAAGCTGTTCCGGACCTTCGGCGTCGGACACCACCAGTTCATCGAGCGCTTCCGGATCGGCGAAATCCCGTCGCCGGCGCAGATGGTCGCGCCAGCAGTTGTTGAGGATCGAGAACAGCCAGCCCTCCAGCGCCTGGCCGTCGCGCAACTGCTCGACCCGGGCCAGCGCCTTGGCCAGGGTTTCCTGGGCGAGATCGTCGGCCAGGGCCGGATCGTGGCACCAGGAATGCGCCAGCCGATACAGACGCGGACGCAGGTCTTCCAGGCGTCGACGCGACGAGGGATGCAACAGGTTCAGCAATGCGCGCACGGTGGCCCCGTTCGAGGACGATGACAGCAAGGACGTGGCGACTGGTCGATTTATTCCATGTTCCGGCTGGAATATTCCCGACGGTGGCTACGTCCTACCCGGCGTGGAGTGTTCCACATCCAATCCATTCACGAGGAGACCCCATCATGCAACGCCATTCCCTGCTCGCCGCCCTGCTCTGCGCCGGACTCGCCATGCCGATCGCCCAGGCCGCGCCGATGCCGGCGGCCGGCGAGGCGGAAACCGCCGCTGTCGAGAAAGTGGTCTACCACATCAACGACAGCGCCGTTGCCCGCATCGCGATGCGCAACATCGAGAACCATCTGGGCGCCTCGCCGGACGCGCGCATCGTCGTCGTCACCCACGGCAAGGGCATCGACTTCCTGCTCAACGACGCCAAGGACGAGCGTGGCGCCTACGCGCCCCAGGTCGCCGGTCTGCGCGACAAGGGCGTCGATTTCCGGGTCTGCCGCAATACCCTGAAGGGCCGCAAGCTCGACGACGGCGCCGTGATCATGGAAGCGCGCGTGGTGCCGGCCGGCGTCGCCGAGATCGGCCGCTTGCAGGCCAGGGAAGGCTACGTCTACCTGAAACCCTGAGTCAGAATCCCCGAGACGCCGGGTCGTCATCGCCCCAGCGCGCGATCAGCGCGTGCTCGACGCCGAGCTGGTCGAGCACGCGGGCGACGACGAAATCGACCACACGGTCGACCGACTCCGGCCGATGGTAGAAGCCGGGATTGGCCGGCAGGATGATGGCGCCAGCCTCGGCCAGCGCGGTCATGTTGCGCAGATGGACGAGCGAGAACGGTGTCTCCCGGGGCACCAGGATCAGCGGCCGCCGTTCCTTGAGCATGACGTCGGCGGCGCGCTCGATCAGGTTGTCGGCGAGGCCGTGGGCGATCGCGGCCAGGCTGCCCATGGTGCACGGACAAACCACCATGGCGTCGGCCGGGTTCGAGCCGGAGGCCGCCGGCGCGAACCACTCCTCCTTGCCGTAAGCGCGCAGCCGGCCGGCGTGGCCGGCGAAACGGGCATCGAAAAAAGCCACCAGTTCGGCGTTGTCGGCGGGCAGGCGCAGATCGAGTTCCTGGCGGGCGACGATGCGCGCGGCCTGGGAAGCCAGCAGATCGACCGCGTGGCCGGCGCGCAACAGGCATTCGAGCAGACGCAGGCCGTATGCCATGCCGGAAGCGCCGGTGAGGGCGAGCGTGATGCGTTTCATGATGGGAATGCCTTGTGCGAGATGGCTCGTATGCTACGCCGGGCGCCAGGTTCGGAGCAGATGCGCGGCGGCCAGGCCATTGACCAGACCGGTGATCCAGGCCGCGGTCAGGAACAGCGGCAGTATCGCGAACAGGCTGACGCCGGGCAGCAGCCAGGCATCGACCACCAGCAACTGACTACCGATATGGGCGAACGCGGCCAGCAACGACAGCGACACCGGTCCGAACCAGCCCGCCGGCAGGCGCACCGCCAACGCCAGCACCAGCAGGCTGGCGACACCGCCGGACAGGCTGAGCACGAAAGCCGGGGTCAGGAACTGGCCGAGCGCGAGCGCGCCGGCGAAGATGCGCAGGCCGGCGACCCAGGCGGCGGTGCGCCAGCCATAGCGGTACAGCACGACCAGGGTGATGATGTTGGCCAGACCCGGTTTGACGCCCGGAATCGGTAACGGAATCGCCGCTTCCGCCAGGGTCAGGCCGATCGCCGCCGCCGCCAGCCCGGCGACGCGGCGATCCTCCTCGCTGGCATGCAGTTCGATGGTCATGACGGCGCGCGGTGGTGGCGTCAATAATTCAGCGTGTCGTAGCCGGTGGCGGCATTCTCGACGCTGACCCGGTTGGGCAGGCAGACCGCGGCGCCCCCCGGCGGTATCCAGCCCTGACGCACGCAAAGCTGGTGTGGCCCGGGATCCTCGGCGACGCGCACACGGCCATCGCGGATTTCGATCCGGCTGATGCCGAGCGGCCCCGGCACCTCGATCACCCGGTTCAGACGCAGACCGGCTTCCTGGAACACCTGGCCATCGAGCCGGACCACGACCCGGCCCTCCAGGCTGTCGGCCTGCCGCAGCCAGAGCCCGACGATCAGCGCGAGCCCGGCGGCCAGCACCAGCCAGTCGCCGGGGCGCGGCACCGGCAAGGTCACGACAGTTCCCGATGCCGGACCAGAACCTGCTGGCTGCCCTGGAAATACGTGGCCAGGGTTTCCGCGAAATAGACCGACCGGTGCTGGCCACCGGTGCAACCGAGCGCGACCGTGAAATAGCTGCGGTTGTCCTCGATGTAGGTGGGCAGCCACTTCTCCAGCCAGGCGCGGATGTCGGCGAGCATGTCCAGCACCGGCGGCTGGGCGCGCAGGAATTCGATCACCGGCGCGTCGCGCCCGGTCAGCGGCCGTAGCGCCAGGTCGTAATGGGGATTGGGCAGGCAACGCACGTCGAACACCAGATCGGCGTCCAGCGGCACGCCATGCTTGAAGCCGAACGACTCGAACACCAGCGTGAAGCTGGCGTTGCTCAGTTCCAGGAATTCACGCACCCAGGCGCGCAGCGCGTTGGCCGACAGGTCGCTGGTATCGATGCGATGACCGATGGCGGTGATGCGCGACAGCAGTTCGCGCTCGGCGCGGATGCATTCCTCCAGCGAGCGTTCGCCGGTCGCCAGCGGGTGCCGGCGCCGGGTCTCCGAGAAACGCCGCACCAGGGCGTCGTCCTTGGCGGTCAGGAAAATGACGCGCGGTTCCGACCCCAGCGCGCCATGGCGGCGCAACCGCTCCAGGCTTTCCGGCAGTTCCGGCAGGCCGGCGCCGCTGCGCGCGTCGATGCTCACCGCGACCTCGCGGGCGCCGGCGGTGCGCAGAAAGGCGACGGTTTCCACCAGCAGGCCGGCCGGCAGGTTGTCGACGCAGTAATAACCGGCATCCTCCAGCACCTTCAGGGCGACGCTCTTGCCGGAACCGGACAGGCCGCTGATGACGACCAGGCGCATGCTCAGTCTTCTTCTTCCGAGGCGGCGATGGCCGCGCGCTGACGATCCGCGAATTCCAGCGACGGGTTGAAGCCGCGCAGCTTGAGGATGTGGTTGCGCACCGCCACCTCGACCAGCACCGCCAGGTTGCGGCCGACCGCCACCGGAATGCGTACTTCCGGGATTTCCACGCCGAGGATGTCGCGGTTGCGCGCGTGCATGACCAGACGATCGACCTCGTCCCATTTTTCGGCCGGGGTCAGGTGGATGATGAGCTTGAGATTCTTCTTCTGCTTGACCGCCGTCTCGCCGAACAACCGGCGGATGTTGAGCACGCCCAGGCCGCGCACTTCCATGAAATCCTGTAACAGGGTCGGACAGCGGCCCTCCAGGGTATCGGGCGAGACCGCGAACAGTTCGAGCACGTCGTCGGCGACCAGGCGATGACCGCGGGTGATCAGTTCCAGCGCCAGTTCGCTCTTGCCCACCGCCGGATCGCCGGTGATCAGCACGCCCAGGCCGGACACTTCCAGGAAGACGCCGTGCATGGCCGTCGATGGCGCCAGCGCCTGGGTCATGACGTGGGCGAGCACGCGCATCAGGAACGGGCTCTGCTCCGGCGACAGGAACAAGGGCGTGTTGGTGCGCTCGGCCTCGGCGCGCATCGGCTCCGGCACCTCCTCGTTGTTGGCGACGACGACGGCGGCGATCTCGGTGGCGTACAGGTTCTGGATGGCCTGGCGCATGGCCGCTTCCGGCAGGCCGCGCAGATAGTCCATCTCGGCGCAGCCCAGCACCTGGATGCGGTTGGGATGAACGAAATTGAGATGGCCGATCAGGGCCAGCGTCGGTTTCTGGATGGTGTCGGAGGTCAGCAGCCGGCCGCCACCGCCGTGTCCGGCGATCCAGGTCAGTTGCAGGCGGTCGCCGGCGTGGCGGAACAGTTCGCCGACCGTGACCTGATGCTGGGTTACCGTCGCCGGATCGCCAGCCGGCGCGGCCGGTTCCGGATTCAGGGGGTCCATTCGGTGATCAGGCGGCGCAACGCGTCGGCGTCCGGAGCCGATCGCAGACGGGCGCGGAAGCCCTCGTCGGAAAACATCGCGGCCAGTTCGCCCAGGATGCGCAGATGAACATCGGTGGCGGCCGCCGGCGCCAGCAGGATGAACAGCAGATCGACCGGCTGGCTGTCGGGCGCGTCGAAATCGATCGGCGTTTTCAGGCGGATGAAGGCGCAGGCGGTTTCCTGGAGATGCTTGATGCGCCCATGCGGAATCGCGATGCCATAGCCCAGCGCGGTGGAGCCCAGTTTCTCACGCGAGAACAGGCTCTCGAACACCTCCACCGCCGGTACGTCGTGACTCTTCTGAAACAGCTGGCCGGCCTGTTCGAACAGGCGTTTCTTGCTGGTGGTCTCGCAGTCGGCCAGAACGTTCTCCGGCCGGAGCAAAGGGGAAACAAGATTCATGATGGGCATCCGGTGCCCCGGCCCGGTGGGCCGGGCGGGGTTAACGGATCATTCGAGTTCGGCGCTCTGACGCTTGACGCCACCGGATTCACGGTGGACATCGCCGCTCTTTTCCTTGTGCTTGACGACCTGACGGTCGAGCTTGTCGGCGAGCGCGTCGATGGCGGCGTACATGTCGGCATCGACGGCCTCGACGAAGATGTCCTTGCCGCGCACGTGCAGGTTCACTTCCGCCTTGTGCTTGAGTTTCTCGACGGCGAGGATCACGGTCACGTCGATGACCTGATCGAAGTGCCGGGTGATGCGAGCCATTTTTTCTTCCACATAACCCCGGATGGCGGGGGTCACTTCGAGGTGGTGACCAGT
This sequence comes from Hydrogenophilus sp., assembly GCA_020725265.1. Classification (GTDB taxonomy): domain Bacteria; phylum Pseudomonadota; class Gammaproteobacteria; order Burkholderiales; family Thiobacillaceae; genus PFJX01. The sequence continues at coordinate 27,466 of DYFK01000002.1, forward strand.
GATGGTGAGGTTCATAAACAGGCTCCTAGAGTGTTATGCGCGCGTCAGATCGACTTGCGCTGGTTGGCGGGAGGGATGTTCATCAGCTCCCGGTATTTGGCGACGGTGCGCCGGGCGACGACGAACCCCTGCTTGCCCAACAGTTCCGCGATGGTGTTGTCGGACAGGGGCTTGGCGCGGTTCTCGGCGTCGATGAACTGACGGATCAGGGCCCGGATGGCGGTGCTGGAAGTGGCGCCGCCTTCCTCCGTGGCCAGCGAACTGCCGAAGAAGTACTTGAATTCGAACAGTCCGCGCGGCGTCATCATGTACTTCTGGGTGGTGACCCGCGAGATGGTGGATTCGTGCAGTTCCACGGTATCGGCGATTTCCTTCAGGGTCAGCGGCCGCATCGCGACCTCGCCGTGCTCGAAGAACATGCGCTGGCGGTCGACGATGGCCTGGGACACTTTCAGGATAGTCTCGAATCGCTGCTGCACGTTCTTGATCAGCCAGCGCGCTTCCTGCAACTGGGCACCGAGCGAAGCGCCGCCTTCGCGGTTGCCGCGCAGGATGCCGGCGTACAGCTCATTGATGCGCAGCTTGGGCACGGCTTCCGGATTCAGGCTGCTGACCCACAGGCCCTTGATCTTGCGCACGAACACGTCCGGCGTCACGTAGCGGGTGTCGAGCGGCGCGAACGCGGCGCCCGGGCGCGGATTCAGCGAGGTGATGAGCTGGCGCAACTGGATGAACTCGGGGTCGGCAAGGTTGAGCAGCTTCTTGAGCTTGCCGTATTCGCGATCCGCCAGCAGGTTGAGATGCTGGCGGACCAGGATCTGGGCGGCATCCAGGAACGGGGTATCGCCCGGCAACGCGCGCAGCTGCAACCACAGGCATTCGCCCAGGTCGCGCGCGCCGACGCCGGCCGGGTCCAGGCTCTGGATCAGCTTGAGGGCGGTTTCCAGCTCCAGCGGGTCGAGCTCCATCTCGGCCGGGAACAGTTCGGCCAGCTCGTCGATCGGGGTGTTCAGATAGCCATCGTCGTCCAGCCCCTCGACCAGGAGTTCGGCAAGCTGCCGGTCGCGCGCCGACATCGGCGTCAGCGACAACTGGTCGAGCAGGTGCCGGCGCAGGTTGTCATGGCTGGCGTCGGCCTGCTGGAAGTCGCGGTCCTCGTCGTCGTCACCCCCGCTCCCCTGGGAGACCACGACCTGACGATCTCCCCAGGCCATTTCGTCGTAGACCTCGTCCCGTTCGTTGCGGGGTTCCTCGGCGCCGGACGCCGCGGGCTCGGCGGCCGAAGCCGGCCCATCGAAGCGATCCTCGCCATCGGCCCGTTCCAGCAACGGGTTGTCCTGCAGCATCTGCGAGATCTCCTGACTCAGCTCCAATGTGGAAAGCTGCAACAGACGGATCGATTGCTGTAGCTGGGGCGTGAGGGTGAGCTGCTGATGCAGCTTGAGCTGAAGGCTCTGCTTCATGGGTGAAGCGAAGAAGGCACGATCGATACGATATGGAAGGGGGGAGGTCAGAGCCGGAAATGCTCTCCGAGATAAACCTTGCGGACGGCCTCATTATAAATGATTTCGTCCGGGGTCCCGGCGGCCATGACCTGACCTTCGTTGAGGATGTAGGCACGGTTGCAGATGCCCAGGGTTTCGCGCACGTTGTGGTCGGTGATCAGCACGCCGATGTCGCGCTCGGTCAGGAAGCCGACGATTTTCTGGATGTCGATGACCGAGATCGGGTCGATGCCGGCGAATGGTTCGTCGAGCAGGATGAAACGTGGCGAGGTCGCCAGCGCCCGGGCGATCTCCACCCGCCGGCGTTCACCGCCGGACAGGCCGGCCGCCGGCGCGTCGCGCAGGTGCGTGATGTGCAGATCCTCCAGCAGCATGTCCAGCCGCCGGTCGACCTCCGCCTCGTCATGGCCTTGCAGTTCAAGCATCGCCGCGATGTTGTCGGCGACGCTGAGGCGACGAAAGATGGAGGCTTCCTGTGGCAGGTAGGACAACCCCAGCCGGGAACGCTTGTAGACCGGCAACCGGGTGATGTCGGTGTCGTCCAGCCGGATTTGCCCGGCATCGGCGCGCACCAGACCGACCAGCATGTAGAAGCAGGTCGTCTTGCCGGCGCCGTTGGGGCCGAGCAGGCCGACCACCTCGCCGCTGGACACCTGGATCGAAGCGTCGGCGACGACCTGGCGCTTCTTGTAGCGTTTCGCCAGTTTTTCGGCGTTCAGCGTGCTCACGGCTGGCCGGTCCGGGATTTCGGCTGGATGATCGCGCGGACTCGCCCCGGCGCGCCGTCGATGCCGCCCTGGGCCTGATAGAACTCGGTGGCGCCGTCATAGGAGATCAGGTTGCCGCGCAGATCCTCGTCACCGCGCTTGAGACGGGCGTTGCCGGTCAGGCGCAGCTTGTCGGCGCGGCCGTCGTATTCGATGCGGTCGGCCCAGCCCTCGGCGTATTCCGGGCGCCCTTCCAGCTTCTGCCGGAAATAGACCTGGCTGCCGCGCGCGTCGCCGAACGAAAAACCCTCGGCATCCTGGCGCACCTCGATGCGATCGGCGGTAAGCATCATGGTGCCCTGGCTCAATACCACCTTGCCCTCGTAGACGGCGACCTTGCGGTTGTCATCGACGCGCACGCTGTTGGCCTCGATCAGCACCGGTTTGTCGCGGTCGGCGCGTTCGGCCAGGGCCGGCGCGGCCAGGCCGAGCCCAAGCGCGAGCGCGGCCGCCAACCACCGACCGGGACGTTCAATGAGTTCGGTCATAGGTCCCCCGCACGCCCCCCCCCAGCGAAAGCACGCCGGCCTTGCCATCGGCGAACAGGGTACTGGCGGTGATGGTTGAATTGCCCTGCCGGAAGACCACGCCCTTGTCGGTGCGCATGACGCGTTCGTCGGGGGTGACGTGCAGGTATTCGGTTTCCATCGTGATCGGCTCCCGCCCCGCCTGGGACCGGCGGGATACATGAACCTGATCCATGAAATGGACATGGCGCCGGTCGGCGGACAGCAGCGCCCGGCGGGCGCGTACGTCGACCGGATCGAGCGGATCGGTGGACACGAAAACGGGGTTGTCGAGCACGGTGGTGTCGTCGTCCATGTAGTGGGTCATGCGTTCCGCCGCCAGACGATGGCGGGGCTCGCCCCGGACATCGAAGGCCAGGGCATCGAAGCGTTCGACCACGTAATCGGGGTCGTGGCCGAAACCGGCATTGTCGACGATGTTCGGGCGGACGCCGACGAGATTCAACCAGAAGCCGAGCAGCGCCAGCAACGCCGCCAGCGCCAGCGGCGGCCAATGGATGTGGTGGCCGCCGATCATCGGTCGTAGCGCGCCAGCAACCCGGCCCAGCGATCCTGGGCGCGCAGCAGCAGTTCGCAGGCTTCGCGGGCGGCGCCACGCCCGGCCGGAGCGCGGGTGATGACGTGGCAACGGGCCAGCACTTCCGCGGGCGCGTCGGGTACGGTGATGGCCAGACCACAGCGGTTGAGCACCGGCAGATCGACCAGATCGTCGCCCATGTAGGCAATCTGGTCGGGCGCCAGGCCGGTGTCGGCGAGTAGGCGGTCGAACGCCTCCAGCTTGTCCTCGGCGCCCTGGTGGACGTGTTCGATGCCCAGGTTGAGCGCGCGCAGCGGCACCACACGGGAAGTCCGGCCGGTGATGATGGCGACCTCGATGCCGCCGGCGCGCAGCATCTTGATGCCGTGGCCGTCGCGCGAGTGGAAGGCCTTGTATTCCTGGCCATCGTCGCCGTAGAACAGGCTGCCGTCGGTGAGCACGCCATCGACGTCGAACACCAGCATGCGCACGGCGCGCGCGCGCGCCAGCAGATCCGGTGACAGGTTCATACCACCCCCGCGCGCATCAGATCGTGCATGTTCAGGGCGCCGACCAGGCGGCCGTCGGCATCCACCGCGAGCAGGCCGTTGACCTTGTGCTCCTCCATCACCCGAGCCGCCTCGGCGGCCAGCGCGCCGGCGGCGATGGTGCGCGGGCCGGTCTTCATGACCTCGGCGATGCGCGCGGCGCGCACGTCGATGTCGCGATCGAGCAGGCGGCGCAGATCGCCGTCGGTGAAGATGCCGGCCAGACGGCCGCCGGCGTCGACGATGGCGGTCATGCCCAGGCCCTTGCGGGTCATTTCCAGCAACGCATCCTTGAGACTGGCGCCGAGGTCGACCACCGGCAGCGCGTCGCCCTGGTGCATCACGTCATGCACATGCACGAGCAGGCGCCGGCCCAGGCTGCCACCCGGATGGGTACGGGCGAAGTCCTCGGCGGTGAAGCCGCGCGCGTGCAGCGTGGCCACCGCCAGCGCGTCGCCGAGCGCGAGCGAGGCGGTGGTGCTGGCGGTCGGCGCCAGATTGAGGGGACAGGCTTCCTGGGCGACGCCGGCGTCGAGATGGATGTCGGCCTCGCGCGCCAGGGTCGAGGCCGGGTTGCCGGTCATCGCGATCAGCCGGGCGCCGCGCCGCTTGATCAACGGCACGATGCCGGCGATCTCGGCGCTTTCGCCGGAATTGGACAGGGCGATGACAACGTCGTCACCGGTGATCATGCCGAGGTCGCCATGGCTGGCCTCGGCCGGATGCATGAAGAAGGCGGGCGTGCCGGTGCTGGCCAGGGTGGCGGCGATCTTGCCGCCGACATGACCGGACTTGCCCATGCCGGTGACGACGACGCGACCACGACAGGCAAGCAGGGCCTCGACCGCGCCCAGGAAGGTGGCGTCGACGCGGCCGGCCAGACTGGCGACCGCGGCGGCCTCGATCTCGAGGGTCCGACGCGCCAGATCGAGTATGGCCTCGGGAGCGGAAGCGATGGGCGATGTCATAATCGGCGAAAGTATAGCCATTCAGTCCAAGCCGCTCTAGCGATGCCGTCCGCCCTGGAACTCACCCTCATCCTGCTCGCCAGCGGCGTCGTCGCCGTGGCCGCGCTCAAGGCGCTCGGTCTGCCCGGCCTGCTCGGCTACGTTCTCATCGGCATCGGCCTGAGCCCGTTCCTGCATGGCACCGACGCGGAATCGCCCACCGCCCACCATCTCGCCGAATTCGGCGTGGTGTTCCTGATGTTCTCGATCGGTCTGGAGTTCTCGCTGGCGCGCCTGAAGACCATGCGCCGGCTGGTATTCGGGCTGGGCGGTCTTCAGGTCGGCCTGACCATGCTCATCGTCATGGTCCTGGCGCAAGCGCTTGGCCTGTCGTGGGAAGCAGGCCTGGCCCTGGGCGGTGTGCTGGCGATGTCGTCGACCGCGATCGTCAGCAAGCTGCTGTCCGAACGCGACGAGCTCGACAGCGAGCACGGCCGGCCCATTCTGGGTGTGCTGCTGTTCCAGGATCTGGCGGTGGCGCCGCTGATCATCTTCGTGCCGGCGCTGGCCAAGAGCGCCGGACTCGGCGAGGCATTGCTGCTCGCCTCGGTGAAGGCCGTGCTGGCGCTGGCGCTGATCCTGGTGGTCGGCCAGAAACTGATCCGGCCCTGGTTCCACCTGATCGCGCGCGCGAAATCCAGCGAATTGTTCATGCTCAACGTACTGCTGGTCACGCTCGGCCTCGCCTACGTCACCGACCACGCCGGCCTGTCACTGGCGCTCGGCGCCTTCCTGGCCGGCGTGCTGATCGCGGAAACCGAATACCGCTATCAGGTGGAAGCCGACATCCGGCCGTTCCGCGACGTGCTCATGGGCCTGTTCTTCGTCACCGTCGGCCTGATGCTCGACCTTGGCGCGGTCGCCCGCCACTGGGACAAGATTCTCGCCCTGCTGGCCGCGCTGATCGCCGGCAAGTTCCTGGTGGTCGCCCTGCTCGCCCGGTTGTTCACCGGCCACCCGCCTTCGGTGGCGCGGGTCGGCTTCGGCCTCGCGCAGGCCGGCGAATTCGGTCTGGTCCTGCTGGCGCTCGCGCTCGGCAACCGTCTGATCGACGGTGACCAGCACCAGATCGTGCTCGCCGCCATGATCCTGTCGATGCTGGTCGCGCCGCTGCTGATCCTGGCGGGTGACCGCCTGGCCCACGCGCTGGAAGGTGGCGCCTGGGTCGAACAGGCGCGCGGCGTGCATGAAATCGCGGCGCGCGCGTTTGGCATCCAGAAGCACGTCATCCTGTGCGGTTACGGGCGCAGCGGCCAGAGCCTGGCGCGCCTGCTGGCATCGGAACAGGTGCCGTTCATCGCCCTCGACCACGATCCGCGCCGGGTACGCGCCGCCGGCCAGGCCGGCGATGCCGTGGTGTTCGGTGATTCGACCCGTGCCGAAGTGTTGATGGCGGCCGGCGTGCACCGCGCCCGCGCGGTCGTGATCAGCTTCGCGCACACCCCCTCCGCGCTCAAGATCGTCGCCGCCGTGCGCCAGTTGCGTCCGGACGCGCCGGTCATCGTGCGCACCGTCGACGACAACGATCTCGATCGCCTGCGCGAGGCCGGTGCCAGCGAGGTGGTGCCGGAAGTGATGGAAGGCGCGCTGATGCTGGCCTCGCAGACCATGCTGATGGTCGGCGTGCCGCTGACGCGCGTGCTCAAGCGCATCCGCCAGACCCGGGAAGCACGCTACGGCGCGATGCGCGGCTATTTCCGCGGCCTCACCGACGAAACCGAGGACGAAACCGGCGGCGAGCGCCTGAATTCGTTGCTGATCGAACCGGCCCTGCGCGGCAACGGCAGGACGCTGGGCGAACTGGCGTTGGAAAGATACGGCGTCACCGTGGTTGGCGTACGCCGTCCGGGTGGCCAGACCGGCCTCGACGCCCCCGGCGCGGATCTGTGCCTGAAATCCGGCGACATCCTGCTGCTGCGCGGCGTGCCGGATGCGCTGGCAGCCGCCGAGATCGCGCTCGGGAAGGGCTGAACGGGCTAGAACAGCGCGGCGGCGCCGCAGTTCGCCGCGTTGCCGGCCGCGCGCCAGAGCCCGCTGGCGCGGTCATAGCAATGGTCGTCGCGCGGCGCGCCACCGCCACCGTCGAAATCGCTGAACCGGAACTGGCCGCTGTCGGCCCGGCCGTCATCGATCTTGCGGTCGATTTCGGCCAGCACCTTGGCGGGGATCTGGTTGCCGGTCTTCAGATTCAGTCTGGGCTGCCCGCCGGAACCCGCGAACTGGGCGTCGTGATGGAGTTTCAACATGGCGCCGTAGGGATTGCGCGGCCATTCGCCGTTCGGATCGGGCTGGCCGCCGGTGGCGCGGTAATGGCCGGCGATCAGGTTGGCGTGCGACAGATGCACCCAGACCAGCAGGCTTTCCCGCGCCAGCGGGGTATCGCGCACGAGGCCGTCACCGTTGCCGCCGACCTGATTGTTGACGATGCCGGACAGGTTGGCGTGCGCCAGCCGGCCCGGATAGTCGCCCGGTTGCGCCTGATAGCGATCCTGGAAGCTGTAGAAAGCGGCGCGGATGCTGTCCATCTGCGAGATCAGATTGCGCGCGCGCGCGCTTTCGATCAGCTCCTGGCCCTTGAGCACGCCGCCAAGCAGCAGGCCGATGACGACCAGGACGATGGCGAGCTCGATCAGGGTAAAGCCGTGTTGCAAGGAAACGATCCGGTTCATGGCGCCGGAGCGAGCAAAAAACGAGCCCCAAAAATCCATCGATCAATCATGGGCTTAGCATCGAACCCCGGGGAACGGATGGCGATTGTTCGACGGCGGCGTCGAAGTGACGCCAACCCGCGCCATCCACCGGCGGCGATGCGCGTGGCGATCTTCAAGCCAGTTCCTCGATGTCGAAAATCCGGCGATGTTCAAGGATGGCGTAGCGGTCGGTCATGCCGGCGATGTAGTCGGCCACCGCCCGGAACGGGTCGCGGTCGGCGCGCGCCCGATGCTCGGGCGGCATCAGCGCCGGTTCGGCGGTGAAGGCATCGAACAGGTCGCGCAGCAGCCGGCGCGCCTTGTCGCTCATGCGCGCCACCTTGTAGTGGCGATACAGGTTCTGAAGCAGGAAGCGCTTGAGTGCCCGATGCCGTTCCAGGATTTCCGGGCTGAACGCGGCCAGCGGCGGCGCCGCGCGCACTTCATCGAGGCTGGCCGGCCGATGTTCGGCCAGATTGCGCCGGGTCTGTTCAAGCAGGTCGACCACCAACGTGTTGATCATCCTGCGCACCGTCTCGTGCACCAGCCGGCGGTCGGTGAGGTCGGGATGGCGGGCGCGCACCGCGCGCAGATGGTCGGCGAAGATTTCCACCGTCTCCAGTTGTTCCAGGCTGATCAGACCGGAACGCAGACCATCGTCGACGTCATGGTTGTTGTAGGCGATCTCGTCGGCCAGATTGGTGATCTGCGCTTCCAGCGACGGCTGGCGACCGTTCAGGAAACGTTCGCCGACGTCGCCGAGCTTTTCCGCGTTCTTGCGCGAACAGTGCTTGAGGATGCCCTCGCGCGCCTCGAAGGTCAGGTTGAGGCCCTCGAATTCCGCGTACTTCTGCTCCAGCTCGTCGACCACGCGCAGCGATTGCAGGTTGTGCTCGAAACCGCCGTGATCCTTCATGCAGGCATTCAGCACGTCCTGGCCGACGTGACCGAACGGCGTGTGGCCAAGATCGTGCGCGAGCGCCAGGGTCTCGGTGAGATCCTCGTCCAGGCCGAGCATGCGCGCCAGCGTGCGGCCGATCTGCGCCACCTCCAGGCTGTGGGTCAGACGGGTGCGGAACAGATCGCCCTCGTGGTTCACGAACACCTGGGTCTTGTATTCCAGCCGGCGGAACGCGGTGGAATGGATGATGCGGTCGCGGTCGCGCTGGAATTCCGAACGCGGCGCCGCCGGCGGTTCCGGGTGACGGCGCCCGCGCGTGCATTCGGGATGGGCGGCATAGGGCGCGAGTTCGGGCATGTTCATTCCTTGTTCAGGCGGCGGGCGATGTCCGCCGCGAAGCGCTCGATTTCAGCGGCGGGCACGTCATGGCGGCCGGCGGTTTCGGCAAAACGGCTCAATGCCGCAACCACGTCGCGGACGATGGCGGCATGGCCGGTGACGCCCCATTTCCGGCCGAGCGCCGTGAGCCCCGCCGGGCCGGGCGGGATCGGCGACAGGTCGAACAACAGGACATGCTCGCGGCGCGCGCCGGTGTCCGGCAACAGATCGAAAGCGGGCGACAGGCCGTAGCCGTTTTCGTCGCGCAACAACCAGAAGTTTTTCAGGTGGTCGTCGGTGTTGCCGATCAGGGCATTGAACACCATCTGCCTGAACAGGGCCGGCACATCGACCTCCGGGCGGCTGGCATGCGCGCGCAGGGCCGCGATCAGGTCCGCGTATCGCAGCACGTAATAACCGTCGGCGGCAAGCAGGGCGCGCAGGCTCAGCATGTGGCGACGGCCGTTCGGCGTCAGGTCGAAGCGGCGCACCAGCAGGGCGCGCCGGCCACCGGACAGGGGCGCAAGCCGGAAATCGGGCACGCTCAAGCCGGCGGCGCCCGCCAGCGCCAGGCAGGTGGCTTCCAGGCCAACCTCGTCGACCTGGTCAAGCCGGCTGGCGAATTTGGCCAGCCAATGCTCCCCACCCTCGCGGACCAGCGCCTTCGGCCGCGCGCCGCCGGGCGAGCTGCCGGCGGCGAGCAAGGGCCGGAATCGGTCATCGATGGGCTGGCCGGCTTCCAGATCGGCGGCGGCACTGGCGAGCGCGTCGAGCTCCAGGATGTCGGCATCGGGCTGGGCGCTCTCGGGCGCGAGGCCGGGCGCGAAGAAACCGAGCGCGCCCAGCCCTCGTCCCGCCAGCACGCGCAGGAGATGAGGCTCGCTTTGTTCGCGACGCGCGAGTTCTCCGCGCAGGATCAGCAGGCGGCGCCCCCAGGCATCGGGCAGGGCGTCGTCGAACACCATCAGCGGCGGCGTCAGCCGATCGGCCTGATACTCCGTCGGACCAAGCGGCAGATTGGCGGGATCGAGGGCAAACGCCGCCGGATCGCGCAGCCAGTCCGGCGTGTAACGGAATGCGCTGACGTAACGGCCTTGCTGATCGGCCTCGGAAAAAGCCAGTTCACCGACCCGACGGCAGGCGCCATCGGGCAGCGTCAACCAGGCGTCAAGCCGCATCATGGCCGTGAACGCGCGCGTTGCCGTGATTTCGGTTGTGCGGCGGCATCGAACAGACTGTAACGGGGCGCGAGCAGGGCTTCGAAATCGGCCGGCCGGCCGAGCAGTTCGAGCGCGGCCAGCCAATGGCCGATCTGCGCGGTGGGATCGCCCTGTTCCATGCGCCGCAAAGTGGGCACCGACACGCCAAGACGGGCAGCGAAACGGGCTTGCGGCTCGTTGCGCGCCAACCGCTCGGCGCGCAGGCGGGCGCCAAGCCGGATCAGCGGCGGATGCTTATCAGTGGAAACCATGATTTCCATCATAGGCAAAAATAGCCATTAATGGAAAATTTGGTTTGTTTTATTTCCCGACCGCCTCGGACAGCGTCCGCTTCAGGAGATCGGCCGGCGCGTCGGCGGTGACGTAGCACTCGCCCACCTTGCGGAACAGCACGAAGCGCATCCTGCCGGCCTCGACCTTCTTGTCCACGCCCATGTAATTCATATAGGCGTCCACGCCGAGGTCGGGCGCCACGGTAGGCAGGTTGGCGCGTTTGAACAGGTTGGCGATGCGGTCTTCGTCGGCCTGCGTGAGATTGCCCATGCGCCGCGACAGGTCGGCCGCCAGCATGGTGCCGGCGGCGACGCCCTCGCCGTGCAGCCAGACGCCATAGCCCATGCCGGCCTCGACGGCGTGGCCGAAGGTGTGGCCCAGGTTGAGCAGGGCGCGCTGGCCGGCTTCGCGCTCGTCGGCGGCGACCACCTCGGCCTTGTTCTCGCACGAGCGGCGGATGGCGTGGGCGAGCGCTTCGGGATCGCGCGCGACCAGCCGGTCCATGTTCGTCTCCAGCCACTCCAGGAAAGGCAGGTCGCGGATCAGGCCATATTTGATGACCTCGGCCAGGCCGGCGGACAGTTCGCGCTCGGGCAGGGTGTTCAGGGTGGTCGTGTCGGCCAGCACCACTTTCGGCTGGTAGAACGCGCCGATCATGTTCTTGCCGAGCGGGTGGTTGATGCCGGTCTTGCCGCCGACCGAGGAATCGACCTGGGCGAGCAGCGTGGTCGGCGCCTGGATGAAGGGCACGCCGCGCTGATAACTGGCCGCCGCGAAACCGGTGAGATCGCCGATGACGCCGCCGCCCAGGGCGATCAGCGTGGTCTTGCGCTCGGCGCGGTTGGCCAGCAGGGCATCGAAGATCAGGTTCAGCGTTTCCCAGTTCTTGTACGCCTCGCCATCGGGCAGGACGATCGGCAGCACGTCGACGCCGGCCTCCCGCAGGGTTCCGGTCAGACGCTCCAGATATAACGGCCCGACCGTGGTGTTGGTGACGATGGCGACGCGCTTCTGGGCGAGATGAGGCACGATCAGGTCGGCGCGATCGAGCAGGCCGGCGCCGATGTGGATGGGGTAACTACGATCGCCAAGTGCGACAGTCAGCGTCTGCATGGTTAGAATTCCCGCGCTTCAAGAAAAATAAGACCGGGACGACGCCATGCGCCGGACTCGGTCGACAACGGAGCGATTGTAAGAGAAGTCAGAGAAAGCACGGACAACCCGGCCAGAGAGAGAACCCGACCATGTCGACCGCTGCATCCTCCGTCCCGCCAACCCCGGTCGCCACGCGCGCCTGGTGGCCGGCCATCGGCCTGGTGGCGCTGGTCTGGGCCGGCCTCGTGCTGCTGCTGTGGCCCAGCGCCGCGAGCATGGTCGCGGTCTGGAACAGTTCGGAAACCTACACCCACGGCTATGTCGTCCTGCCGATCGCGCTTTGGCTGATCTGGCGGGCCCGCCACGCCGCCATGGCGACGCCGGCGGCGCCGGACTGGCGGGCACTGGCCCTGGTCGCGGCGCTGGCCGGGTTGTGGCTGGCCGGACGCGTGGTCGGCGCCCAGGTGGTCGAGCACTACGCGCTGGTCGGCCTGGCGCTGGCGACGGTCTGGGCGCTGCTTGGCGTCCACCTGGTCCTGGCCCTGCTGTTCCCGCTGTTCTATCTGCTGCTGATGGTGCCGAGCGGTGATTCGTTGATCGCGCCGATGATCGACTTCACCGCCGACTTCACGATATTCACCCTGCGTCTGCTCGATTTCCCGGTCTACCGCGAAGGCAATTTCTTCTCCATCCCGAGCGGCGACTGGAGCGTGGTCGAGGCCTGTTCCGGCATCCGCTACTTCCTGTCCTCGATCGTGCTCGGCTGGCTGTACGCCTACCTGACCTACCGGACCTGGTGGAAGCGTGTCGCCTTCGGCGTCGCCGCCATCGTCGTGCCGATCCTGGCCAACGGCCTGCGCGCGGTCATCATCGTCCTGATCGGCCACTACTCGGGCATGACCCTGGCGGTCGGCGTCGACCACCTGATCTACGGCTGGGTCTGGTTCGGCATCGTCATGCTCGCCATGTTCTGGGTCGGCGCGCGCTGGCGCGAGGACGAGGATTCCGGCGCCACGCCGCCCGCGCCGGTGGCGCCGCGCATCGGCTGGCGCATGCCGGTGGCGGTGCTGGCCCTGGTGGCGCTGTTCCCCGCCTACGAAGGCATGCTCAACGCCCGCGAACCGGCGCCCTCCCCGCTCGCCGCCGTGGCGGCGCCAACCGGCTGGCGCGACGCCGACACTCCGCTCGCGGACTGGAAGCCGCGCTGGCTGGGCATGGATGACGAACGCGCGGCCAGTCACGCCCGCGACGACGCGCGCGTCGACCTGCACCTGTTCTGGTACGGCGCCCAGGACCAGGACTCCGAACTCATCAGCAGCCAGAACATCCTCGCCCATGAAAAGGACGAAATCTGGCGGGTCACGCGGGATCGCGCCATCGTCGTCGACCTCGGCGGCGAACGCCTGCCGCTGCGTCAGGCCGAGCTGGTCGACAAGCGCTCCAGCCAGCGCCTGCTGGTCTGGTACTGGAACCGGATCGGCGGCCGCGACTACAACAACCCGTTCCGCGCCAAGCTCGATCTGGCTCGCGACAAACTGCTCGGCCAGGGCGACGCCGGCGCCGCCGTGATCGTCGCCGCGCCCTGGCTCGACAAACCGGACGAGGCCGAAACCGTGCTGCGCGCCTATGTCGAGGCCCTGCGCCCCGACCTCAACCGGTTGCTCGACGGAGCCGGCCAGTGACCGCGCCGACCACGCCACCGCTGATCGCCCACGTCGTCTACCACTTCGGCACCGGTGGCATGGAAAACGGCATGGTCCACCTGTTCAACCACCTGCCGCCCGACCGCTTCCGCCACGTCGTCATCTGCCAGACCGGCTACGGCGACTTCCGCCAGCGCATCACCGCCCAGCACGTCGATTTCCTCGACCTCGACAAACGGCCCGGCCACGACTACCGCTGGATGCCGCGCCTGTACAAACTGCTCGGCGAACTCAAACCGGCCATCCTGCACACCCGCAACCTGAACGCGCTCGAAGCCCAATTCGTCGGCGCCGCGCGCGGCGTGCCCGGTCGCGTGCACGGCGAACACGGCCGCGACATGTACGACCTCGACGGCAGCAACTGGAAATACAACCTGATGCGCCGCGCCGCGCGCCGGATCACCCACCAGTACATCGCGGTCAGCCGCGACCTGGAAGACTGGCTGCGCGTCACCGTCGGCGTGCCCACCGACCGCCTCCACCAGATCTACAACGGCGTCGACCACCAGCGCTTTCACCCGCGCGCCGACGCCGCCCGGCCGGAGCCCGGTCCACCCGGCTTCCTGGCCGGCGCCAGTTGCGTGATCGGCAGCGTCGGCCGCATGGCGGCGGTCAAGGACTACCCCACCCTGGTGCGCGCCTTCATCCGCCTGTGCCGGGAACGGCCGCACGGCCTCGACCCAGCCGGCCTGCGCCTGATCGTGGTCGGCGACGGCCCCACCCGCGCCGAATGCCAGACCCTGATCGGCGACGCCGGACTCGCCGGTCAGGCGCACTTCCCCGGCGACCGTGCCGACACCCCGGACTGGCTGCGCGCCTTCGACCTGTTCGCGCTGCCCTCGCTCGGCGAAGGCATCTCCAACACCATCCTGGAAGCCATGGCCAGCGGCCTGCCGGTCATCGCCACCCACGTCGGCGGCACCCCGGAGCTGGTCGAAAAGGGCGTCACCGGCGCCCTCTGGAAACCTGGCGACGTCGACTCGCTCACCCGCCTGCTCGGCGCCTACGCCGCCGACCCGGAACGCCGCCGGCGCGAAGGCGCCGCCGCCCGCGCCCGCGTGGAACGGGAGTTCTCCTGGCCGAAAACGGCGGCGGCCTACCAGGCGATTTATGAAAAACTGTTGCGACATCATGGCGACCCCGATTGATCGTTAAGATGCTCACCCGGATTTCCTGACCCCAGCCCGAGACCCCCATCATGTGCGGCATCACCGGCATCTTCGACCTGCGCGAGACGCGCCCCATCGACCGCGAGGTGCTCGCGCGCATCAACGACATGCAATGGCATCGCGGCCCGGACGAAGCCGGCCTGCACCTGGAACCGGGCCTGGGCCTCGGCCATCGCCGCCTGTCGATCATCGACATCGCCGCCGGCCAGCAGCCGCTGGCCAACGAGGACGACAGCGTCTGGGTGGTGTTCAACGGCGAGATCTACAACTTCGTCGACCTGATTCCCGAGCTCACCGCGCTCGGCCACGTCTTCCGCACCCGCTCCGACACCGAAACCATCGTCCACGCCTGGGAGCAATGGGGCGTCGACTGCGTCCACCACTTCCGCGGCATGTTCGCGTTCGCGCTGTGGGACCGTAAACAGCAGGTGTTCTTCATGGCGCGCGACCGGCTCGGCGTCAAACCGCTGCACTACGCGCTCACCGACGATGGCTTCCTGGTATTCGGCTCGGAACTGAAGACGCTGACCGCCTGGCCCGGCTTCCGCCGCGACCTCGACGACGAGGCGGTGGAAGACTACTTCGGTTATGGCTACGTGCCGGAACCGCGCACCATCTACAAATCGGCCCTGAAACTGCCACCCGGCCATCGCCTGCTGATCCGACGCGGCCGGCCGGTGCCGGCGCCCGAGCAATACTGGGACGTGCCGTTCGAGGGACACGGTCCGATCAGCCTGGCCGACGCCGGCGCCGAATTCATCGAACGCTTCCGCGAGGCAGTGCGCATCCGCATGGTCGCCGAAGTCCCGCTCGGCGCCTTCCTGTCCGGCGGCGTCGATTCCTCCGCCGTGGTCGCCATGATGGCCGGCCTCACCGACCAACCGGTCAAGACCTGCTCGATCGCCTTCAGCGACCCGCGCTATGACGAATCCGGCCACGCCCGCCAGGTCGCCGAACGTTACCGCACCGACCACCACATCAACACCGTCGAGGCCGACGACTTCAGCCTCATCGACGAACTCGCCCGGCTCTACGACGAGCCCTACGCCGATTCCTCGGCCATGCCCACCTACCGGGTCTGCCAGCTCGCCCGCCGCGACGTCACCGTCGCCCTGTCCGGCGACGGCGGCGACGAGAACTTCGTCGGCTACCGGCGCTACCGCTGGCACGGCATCGAGGAACGCATGCGCCGCAAGATCCCGGACGGCATCCGCCAACCCCTGTTCGGCTGGCTCGGCCGCGTCTACCCCAAGGCCGACTGGGCGCCGCGCGTGTTCCGCGCCAAGACCACCTTCGAAGCGCTCGGCCGCGACAGCATCGCCGGCTACTTCCACGGCGTCTCGGTCTGTAGCGACGGCCTGCGCGCGCGCATCTTCAGCGACGCCTTCAGGAAACGCCTGAACGGCTACAACGCGGTCGAAGTCCTGCGCCGCCACGACCGCGCCAACCCCACGCGCGACGTTTACGGCCAGGTGCAATACCTCGACTTCAAGACCTACCTGGTCGGCGACATCCTGACCAAGGTCGACCGCGCCAGCATGGCCCACGCCCTCGAAGTGCGCGTCCCCTTCCTCGACCACAAACTGGTGGAATGGGTGTCCGGCCTGCCCTCCTCGCTCAAGATCCAGGGCGCCGAAGGCAAATACATGCTCAAGAAAAGCCTGGAACCCTACCTGCCCCACGACATCATGTACCGGCGCAAGATGGGCTTCTCCATCCCGCTGGCGGAATGGTTCCGCGGCCCGCTCCAGGACAAGCTGCGCGCCGCCCTGCTCAGCCCGCGCATGGCCGACACCGGCCTGTTCGAAATGACCGCCGTGCGCGCTCTCATCGACGAACACGTCAGCGGCCGACGCGACCACAACCCCGCGCTCTGGTCGCTGCTGATGTTCGAAGCCTTCCTTCGCCAGCGGGAAGCCGGCTGACAAACACGACGACGGGAGGACACCATGAAACCATCACTCGCCCTGCGCCTGGCCGGAAGCCTGCTCACGAACCCCAAGTCCTTCCTCGCGCATGAAACCGTGCTCCTGTTCAGCCACATGCGCGCGAACACCAGCCTGCTCGGCCACATCATCGGCAGCCACCCGGAAATCGACGGCTACTATGAACTGCACATGTCCCACTTCAGCTGGAAAAGCCTGTGGCGGCAGAAATTGCTGTATCTGAACGAACACGCGCTCAAATCCACCTCCCACATCTTTTTCGACAAACTGCTGCACAACCACTGCCGGGTCTCGCCGAACATCCTGGAACGCCGCGACACCCGCGCGGTATTCATGTTGCGCGCGCCCGAACAGACCATCCGCAGCATCGTCAACCTGTACCGCAAGAAAAACAACGATCACGAATACACCCGCCCCGAGAACGCGGCCACCTACTACATCGACCGGGTCAACCGACTGGCCGAACTCGCCCAGACCATGCCCCACGGGTATTTCTACCTGGACGCCGAATCCCTGATCGACCAACCGGATACCACCCTGCGATCCCTCGGCGACTGGCTTGGCCTGAAAAGCCCGCTGCAATCGGAATACGGAATATTCGAGAAAACCGGCCAGGCCAAGGCCGGCGACAGCTCGGAGAAGATCAAAAGCGGAAAGATCGACCGGACGGCCAGCGATTACAGCGACATCCGGATTCCAGAGGAAGCCTTGAGCGGTGCCCAGCAAGCCTATGAACGGTCCCGGAACGCGCTGATCGGACATTCGGACGGGCACGGCGCATTACTCCCGGAGACAGACCACCCCAACTCCATCAGGCAATAACCGCAAGCAAACCCGGCTCAAATAGCTCTCGGAAAGCGATGAACATTCTCAAGGAACTCCCGGAAATGACCGTGGTGTTCCGTTTCCTTGTTGTCATGAATAAGCTTTCCATCCCATCCTGACCGCCGCCATTCGCCGATCGATGAAAATCCTCTATCACCACCGCATCGCTTCCAAGGACGGCCAGAACGTCCACGTCGAGGAAATCATCCACGCCCTGCGCGAGCTTGGCCACGAGGTGCGCGTGGTCGCGCCCGGCCTGCATGACGACACCGAGTTCGGCGACGGCGGCGGCTGGGTGGCGCGCCTGAAGGCGGCGTTGCCGAAGGCGATCTACGAAATCCTGGAAATGGGCTATTCGCTGCACGCCTATCGCCGGCTGGCGCGGGCGATCCGCGAGTTCCGGCCGGATGTCATCTACGAACGCTACAACCTGTTCCTGTTCGCCGGCATCTGGGCGCGCAAGCGCTTCAGCCTGCCGCTGCTGCTGGAAGTCAACGCGCCGATCGCGGAGGAACGCGCGCGCTACGACGGCATGGCCTTCGCCAGCCTGGCGCGCCGACTGCAAGCCTGGACCTGGCGGCAAGCCGACGTCTGTCTGCCGGTCACCCGGGTGCTGGCCGGTTATCTGGAACGCGCCGGCGTCGCGCCGGAACGCATCGAGGTCATCCACAACGGCATCAACACCGCGCACTTTGGTGAAATGCCCGACAGCGCCGCCGCCAAGGCCGCGCTCGGCCTGGAAGACCGGGTGGTGCTCGGCTTCACCGGTTTCGTGCGTTCCTGGCACGGGCTCGACAAGATCATCCGCTGGATGGCCACCGAAGGCCGCGAGGACGTGCATCTGCTGGTGGTCGGCGAGGGTCCGGCCCGGGTCGAGCTGGAAACCCTGTCGCGCGAACTTGGCCTGTCCGACCGCGTCACCTTCACCGGACTGGTCCAGCGCGAACGGGTGCCGGCCCTGGTCGCCGCCTTCGACGTGGCGCTCCAGCCGGCCGTGGTCGATTACGCCTCGCCGCTCAAGCTGTTCGAATATCTGGCGCTGGGCCGGGCGGTGGTGGCGCCGCGCCAGGCCAACCTGATGGAAATCCTCAAGGACGGCGACAACGCCCTGCTGTTCGACCCGGACCGGCCGGGCGATCTGGAAACCGCGCTCGGCCGCCTGTGCGACGACGCCAGCCTGCGCGCCCGCCTCGGCGAGTCCGCCCGACGCGGCATCGAGGAGCATGGCTTCACCTGGCGCCGCAACGCGGAACGCATCGTCGGATTGTTCCGGCGTTGCCTGGAGACGACACGGTGAAGGCGGCTTCTCCGACAGCCACGCCCCGCATCCTGGTCTTCTCCAGCCTGTTCCCGTTTCCGGGCGACCCCAGCGCCGGCGTGTTCATCCGCGAACGCATGTTCCGGGTCGGCGAGCATCTGCCCATCGTGGTCGTCTCGCCGAAGCCGTGGTCGCCGTTCGACGGTCTGATCCGCCGGTTCCGGCCGCGTTTCCGGCCGGTGGCACCACGCGTCGAGGTCCAGCGCGGCGTCACCGTGCACGCGCCGCGTTTCTTCAGCCCACCCGGCGTATTCAAGGCCTGGGACAGCACCTTCATGGCCCTGGGCAGCTATCTCACGCTGCGCAGGCTGCGCCGGGAGTTCGATTTCAACCTGATCGACGCCCATTTCGGCTATCCGGACGGCCACGCCGCCAGCCTGCTGGCGCGCTGGTTCCGGGTGCCGCTGACCATCACCCTGCGCGGCTCGGAGCGCACTTACGCGGAAACGCCGGCCTTCCGCAAGCGCATTGCCGCCGGCCTGCGGGCGGCCGACAAGGTGTTCGGCGTGTCCGATTCGCTGCGCCGGCTGGCGGTTTCGCTGGGCGCGCCGGAGGCGCGCACGCTGGCGGTCGGCAACGCCGTCGACAGCCAGCGCTTCCAGCCGGTCGACCGCGCCGAGGCGCGCCGCCGGCTGGGCCTGAACGATACCGACCCGGTACTGATCTCGGTCGGCTGGCTGATCGAGCGCAAGGGCTACCACCGGGTCATTGAAATCCTGCCCGAACTGGTCCGCCGCCATCCCGACCTGCGCTACCTGATCGTCGGCGGCGCCACCGGCGCCGACGACACGGAAACCCGACTCAAACGCCAGGTCGCCGACCTGGGCCTGGAACGACACGTACGCTTTCTAGGGCCAATGCCCTCGGACCAGCTCAAGGGGCCACTGTCGGCCGCCGACCTGTTCGTGCTCGCCACCCGGCGCGAGGGCTGGGCCAATGTGTTCCTGGAAGCCATGGCCTGCGGCCTGCCGGTGGTCACCACCGACGTCGACGGCAATCCGGAAGTAGTATGCAAGCCCGAGCTCGGCGAGATCGTGCCGTTCGGCGATGCCGACGCATTGCGCGAGGCAATCCATCGCGGCCTGGAGAAACCCTGGGATCGCGCCGCCATCCGCGCCCACGCCGAGGCGAACTCCTGGGACCGGCGGGTGGACACCCTGTGCGCATGCTTCCGGGAGGTGGTGGAGGAAACCTCGTGACGCCCCTTCGGACCCGCCTGGCATGCCGGGGCAGACACTATCGCCCTACAATGCGCATCGACAGCGAAGCGCGACATGCACGCCACCAGACCATGGAACAAGGGCTGAAGACGCCTCGGAAATCCTGAAACCGGCCAAATCCACCGCCATGAACCTGTCCGCCCTCACCCCCTACCTCAGTCCGGAAGACGATCTGGCTGGCGAGCCGCTCGCCCAGATCAAACACGAATATGTCGATGGCGAGGTGTACGCCATGGCCGGCGCGGGCGAAATCAACATCGCGCTCAGCCTGGATGACCTGTACGAGGACGTACGCGTCCCGGCGATCTGACCCCGATGATGCCAATGGAACGCGTTGAACCAACCCAGGGAAGCCCGAAGAACCCGTCATTCCCACGAAGGCGGGAATCCAGATTTCCGGATTTACCGGTTGCCGCCGTCGGGGAGACGATGAGCCGAGGGTTTTTCGCGGTACCCCAGGAGCCCCCCCCCGTGCCCGCCACGGGAAACCCCGAAAACCCCGTCATTCCCGCGAAGGCGGGAATCCAGCTCTTTGGCTTTTCTCGGCTCCCACCTACCCGGGAGCGACGGATCGAGGGTTCTTCGAAGCGCCCCACAAGGATCACGCCCCCTTCCCCGCTTGCGGAGAGAGGACGGCACTTTGGACGCGCCATCGCTTTCCTCCTCCTGTGCATCCTCTTCGCCCCCCTCCAGGCCGCCACCCTGAAAGTCGGCCCTCGGCACCCCCTCCAGCTTCCCAGCCAGGCCGCGCAAATCGCCCGTGACGGCGACATCATCGAGATCGAGGCCGGTGACTACCCGCGCGACGTCGCCGTCTGGCGCGCCAACCGGCTCACCCTTCGCGGCGTCGGCGGCAAGGCCCGGCTGCTCAGCCAGGGCCAGGTCGCCCAGGGCAAGGCCATCTGGGTCATCAAGGGGGACGACACCACCATCGAACACATCGAATTCCACGGCGCCTGGGCACGCGACCGCAACGGCGCCGGCATCCGCCAGGAAGGCCGCAACCTGACCGTGCGCCACAGCCTGTTCCGCGACAACCAGAACGGCATCCTCACCGGCGCCAACCCGGACAGCGAAATCCTGGTCGAATACAGCGAGTTCGACCACAACGGCCACGGTGACGGCCGCTCGCACAACCTGTACATCGGCGCCGTCGGCAAGTTCACGCTGCGCTTCAGCTACAGCCATCACGCCCGCGTCGGCCACCAGGTCAAGAGCCGCGCGCGCGAGAACCACATCCTCCACAACCTGCTCGCCGATGGCGGCAGCGGCCGCTCCAGCTACCTGCTCGACCTGCCCTCCGGCGGCCTCGCCCATGTGGTCGGCAACGTCATGCATCAGGGCCCGCTGGCCGAGAACAGCACGCTCATCTCCTACGGCGCCGAGAAAATCCGGCACCAGGACAACCGCCTGTTCCTGATCCACAACACCCTGGCCAACAGCCGGGTCGCCGGCTGCCGCGTGCTGCGCGTGCGCGAAGGCCTGGAACCGGCGCGCGTGGTCAACAACGCGCTGGTCGGCTGCACCCGCATGAACGGCCCGGTCGAAGCCGCCGGCAACGTTTCCCTGCCCTGGAAGGCACTGGTCGATCCCGACGAGCTGGATTTCCGCCTGAAACCCGGATCATTGCCGGACGGCGCCGGCATCGACCTCGACCAGGCCGGGCTGGAGAAACCCACCCATCAATACCGCCACCCGGCCGCGGGCGAACCCCGCCCCGACGCCGGCAAACCCGTGATCGGCGCCCTCGCCAACGCCACGGCCCACCCCAGCCCCGTCATTCCCGCGCATGCGGGAATCCAGCCCACCATCGGCATCTTCAACCTGGCCTGATCAACGATGCGCGACCTTCTCGTTTTCGGCATCGTCGTCTGGTTCCTGCTCCAGGTTTTCACGCGCGCCCATATCGGCGTCTACCTGTGGACCTGGATCAGCCTGATGAACCCGCACCGGCTCGGCTGGGGCTTCGCCACCACCTTTCCGTTCGCCATGCTGATTGGTGTCGTCACCCTGTTCAGCCTGTTCACCAGCAAGGAGCCGCGCAACAAGATCTGGCACCCGGAAACCGTGGTCATATTCCTGCTGGTGCTGTGGGTCAGCCTGACCACTTTCGTGTTCGCGCTGAATCCAAACGGGGCATATAGCGAATGGGACCGCTTCATCAAGATCCAGGTCTTCATCTTTCTGACCGTCCTGTTGATTTCCGACAAGGCCAAGCTCGACGGCTTTATCTGGGTGCTGGCGCTATCGATCGGTTTCTACGGCATCAAGGGAGGCATATTCACCATCATGACCGGGGGTGGCGCGCGCGTGTGGGGGCCTTCAGGCTCCTTCATCGCCGGCAACAACGAAATCGCGCTGGCCCTGCTGATGTGCGTCCCGCTGCTTCGCTACCTGCATCTTCAGGAGCCGCGAAAATGGGTCAAGCATGGCCTGGGTGTGGCCATCTTCCTGTGCATGCTGGCCATCGTCGGCACCCAGTCGCGTGGCGCCCTGCTTGGCATCATGGCGATCGGCCTGTTCCTCTGGATCAAGAGTCGCAACAAGATCGGCACCGGCATGCTGGTGCTGGCGGCCGGACTGACCATCCTGATGTTCATGCCCGACACCTGGTGGGAGCGGATGAACACCATCAAAACCTATGAAGAAGATGATTCCGCGCAAACGCGGATCAACGCCTGGTGGGTTGCCTGGAACGTAGCCAAGGCGACCTTCGTCGGCGGTGGCGCCAACATGTTCATCCCCTCTGTCTACGCGAAATACGCACCGGACCCGACCCGGGTATACGACGCGCACAGCATCTATTTCGAGATGCTGGGCGAGCAGGGCTACCCCGGCTTTTTCCTGTTCATGCTGCTCGGCTGGCTGTTCTGGCGACGCAGCGGGAGTCTGATCAAACAATACAAGAACGACCCGGAACGGAAATGGGCCGCCGACCTGGGCGCCATGCTCCAGGTCAGCTTCATCGGCTACGCGGTATCCGGCGCGTTTCTGGGGCTTGCCTACTTTGACTACTATTACGATCTGGTCATTACCGCCTTGATCGCGTCGATAATCGCCGAACGTCAGGCTGACGCGCCGACATCGCAGCCGGCCAAGCCTGGCAAGCGAACACCAGGCTTCTCACTTACTCCGCATCGAATCAGAAACACATGAGTTTCCCTCCCGACGTCTATCTGATCGGCGCCATGAAGGCCGGCACCACCACCCTGGCGGATCTGCTTTCCCAACACCCGGACATCTGCCTGTCATCCCCCAAGGAACCCCATTTCTTCACAGAGAAGGAAGGCCAGAACCTGGACTGGTATCAAACCTGTTTTGCCCAGCCGAAGCGCAGAATACTCATCGACGCCTCCACCAGCTACACCATCGCCCCCGTCGAGGTGGGCATCCCCTTCAAACGGGTCTGCGAAAAATACCGGGGCATCCCGGAAAAAATCCACAGCTACAACCCGGAGGCAAAATTCATCTACGTACTGCGCGAACCGGTTTCTCGCACCTATTCCCATTACAACCACAACGCCCGGGATGGCTGGGAAAAGCGGCCATTCATGCAGGCCATCCGCGAGGATGCCCAATACCTGAGCGCCAGCCACTACCTGCAACAACTGGAGGCCTATTGGGCGTTTTTCCCCAAAGAGGCATTTTTGCTCTTGCCCTTTGAGGAAATCATGAAGTCCCCAGCCTATGCCGCACGGCGTTGCTGTAATTTCCTGGGCTTGCCGCCACAGCCGGAGATCGAGGAGACCCGGGCAAAGAACGTGGGCTTCGTGTACAACCCCATCGGCCAGAAACTGCACAAGCTGGGCCTCATGGAACTGGCCTCCCGACTACTGCCGGATGCAGTCAAGCAGTGGCTGGCGCCCCTGGTCAGCCGGAGCATTCCCCCCATGAACCCCAAAGACCAGCAGGAACTGGCCCGGCACTTCCAGCCCTACAACCAGCGTTTGCAGGAAACCACGGGGTTTGATACATCAAGCTGGACTAGAAACACATAGTAAAGGACGCATACATGTTCCATGCCTATAAGAAGGCCGCCCGCAAGAAATGGTTCGACATCAGCGCCCGGGGCATCCGCAACACCCCCCGGGTGGCCTGCGACCCCAACAGCCGGCTCATCGTCCTGACCCAGCTCCATCACCCCGACGTCACCATGTACCTTGTGGCGGCAAAGTCCTTTGCTCGCTACATCACGCCATTGAAGTTCGTTATTGTGGATGACGGATTAACCCAGGAGGATCGCGCACTTCTGGTACAACACTTTGAGCTTATCGAGTTCTTTAGTACAAAGCAGATCGTCACTTCCCCTTGCCCAAAGGGGGGAACGTGGGAACGCATATTATATATAGCCTCATTAAATGCCTCGCACTACGTGATACAACTTGATGCGGACACAATTACCATTAACGAACCAACAGATGTAATTGAGTGCATCAACAACAATCTTTGTTTTGCCATGGGCACCCCAGGAGGTGAAACCATAGTTTCGCTAGAAGAAGTTCGTGACCAGACCGCAAATTGGTCAAAAGAACACGTCCAAGTACTATCAGAGAAAAATATGTACAAGTTGCCTGAAGGTTTTGGCAGACACTATGTACGTGGTTGTTCCGGCTTCGCCGGTTTCGCACCGTCTAGCATCACGATTGAAGATATCCAGTCCTTCTCATCCGCCATGGAAAACCTGTTAGGGCCAGCCAAATGGAGTGAATGGGGCAGCGAGCAGGTCACTTCAAACTATTTGGTGGCTAACCAACCAGGTGCCAACATTCTGCCAATCGACACTTATCCCTTCTGGAAAAACGGCAAAAACATCTCAAATGCACGCCTCATCCATTTTTTTGGCACACATCGATTTGAATCTGGTCAGTACATCAAGTCCGCCAAGGATATAATTACGGACATTCAGGCAAGATGAATACCGGACCCCCCCGTGCACTATAACCCCCCTTTCACAACTAAACAATGTCAATAAGAAGATCCCTGGGCTTATCCTTTCTGGATCGCTATTCAGGGTTAATCATTACAATAGGCTCGACCATGGTGTTGGCAAGACTGCTAACACCAGCACAAATGGGTATTTTTGCGGTCACCATGGTTTTTGTGTCCGTACTCTCCAGCCTAAGGGATTTCGGGGCTTCGAGTTACCTAATACAAGAAAAAGAACTTACAGATGAAAAAATACGTGCCGCATGGATGTTGCAAATTGGCATTGGCCTTACACTAGGCATCATCATTGCCGCAATAGCCACTCCCGTTGGAAATTTCTATAACGAAGCAGAAATAACTGACATCCTGCTTCTACTATCAGTTAATTTCATAATAAATCCAATTGGAACCATAACAATTGCATGGTGGATGCGCGAAATGCAGTTCGGCCGTATCGCGATTACGCGTTTTTTTGGAGCTTTGACTGGGGCCATGGTTTCGATAACCCTTGCCTGGCAAGGTTGGGGCCCAATTAGTCTGGCATGGGGCAGCTTGGCAACCACACTGGCAAGTATTGCAGTAACCACATTGCTCCGCCCAGATAATTTACCTAGAACACCAGGCCTTAAGAATATTAAGGCTGTCGCCACATTCGGGGGAAAACTATCTGGCGCCACAATAGTCGGCTCTGTGGCAAATGGTGCTCCTGAAACTTTAATCGCAAAATTGCAAGGTGTTACTGATGCTGGATTACTTAGCCGAGCCAGCGGCCTCGCGGGCATCTTTGATCACCTAATCATGAACGCGGTAAGGCAAGTTATCTTACCGGCCTTTTCCCATAATCTGCGCGAGAAAAACCCGGTCGACCATCTATACCTCAAGGGTGTTGAACTTATAACCGGAATAGGATGGACTTTCTTTGCGGCACTAGCCATCACTGCCTTTCCGGTTATTCGATTGCTCTACGGCGACCAATGGGATAGCTCTGTTGAAATCGCTCAGATACTATGTCTGGCTGCTGCAATCGGACTCCCTGCTGGACTCAGCCACGGAATCCTGCTTGCTTATGGAAAAGTTGGAACCATTCTCGCATTAACAATTATTGCCAGCAGCTTAAAATTGGCGCTGAGCTTTATTGGCGCATACTACGGGTTGATCACACTAGGTTGGCTGCTGCTCCTGCATTCACTTGTTTTTTCAATCGTTGGGATGGCGCTAATAAAAAAATTGATCAACACCCCCAATCAAAAGCTCTTCAGCGCACTTGGTAAAAGTTTTTTCTTGTCCATAGCGACCGCCGCGCCAGTTTTGGCCATAAGCATTAATTATGGCATTGACATCGGCACTACCAATTGGCCAGCGTTTTTTTCTGCCATTTTAATAGCATTGATCGCCTTTTTGTTAGTTTCAAAAATAATCCGGCATGAAGTTTATTTTGAGCTATTAAAAATACACCATGTGTTTCGACCAGTAGCATCAAAGTAACTTTAGATATCACCCTATGATTTTAATTTTAGACGCAGACATGACTCCAGCCTTGGCGGTCGTCCGCGATCTTGCGCGCCTTGGCCTGACCGTTGATGTTGCAAGTTCAACGCCTGATCCAATCGCTGGCTATTCCCGCCATTGCAACAATGCTCTTGTGTACCCAGACCCCCTCACCCATGAGGCAGATTTTCTGGTCTGGTGCACCCATCTCTTGGCGCAGAACACCTACGACTTGATTATCCCCGTGACCGAACGGACGGTTGTTCCCCTTCAAGCCTTGCTAGATACCCCAGGGGGGGATCGAATCACCATCGCGCGGCCAGAGGCCTTAGCTGTGGCCCTGGACAAGGACCGCACCTTGGCCTTGGCAGCCCAACTGGGCATTCCGGTGCCGGCCTCGCATCTGATCACCGGGCTGGAGCAGGTCGGCCCGCTGGCCGCGACACTGCGCATGCCCGTGGTGGTGAAACCGGCGCGCTCGATCGGCGAGAACGCCCAGGGCCGTCGCCAGTTGAGCGTGGATTACGCGTTCGACCAGCGCGGCCTGGAGGCCAGCGTCGAACACCAGCTCCGCTTCGGCCCGGTGCTGTTGCAGGAATACGTCCGCGGACAAGGCGTCGGCATCGAATTGATCGCCGACCGGGGGGAAATCGTTTTTGCCTTCCAGCACCAGCGGCTGCACGAAGTCCCGCTCACCGGCGGTGGCAGCAGCCTGCGCGTCAGCGTGCCGATCGCGCCGCCGTTGCTGGAAGCCTCGCGCAAGCTGATGCGCGCGTTGTCCTGGCATGGCGTGGCCATGGTCGAGTTCAAATGGGAACCGGCCAGCGGAGCCTTCTCGCTGATGGAAATCAACGGCCGGTTCTGGGGGTCGCTGCCGCTGGCGGTCGCCGCCGGCGCGGATTTTCCGGCGATGCTGTACGAGCTGATGATCGAGGGCCGGGTGCGCGAACGGCCGCCTTACCGGACCGGAATTTATTGCCGCAAGTTGTCGAGCGACATCTACTGGCATGAACAGATCCTGCGCCGGGACGCGCCCGCCGGTCTGGTCGAATTCCCGGACGGCGCCCGCCTGGCGCGCGACCTGTTCAAGATCGTTTCCCCGCGTCATCACTTCGATGTCCAGCAATGGCGCGACCCGCTACCGGGTCTTGTCGACCTGGCCCGGATCGGCGCCAACTATCTGGAGCGACTGGGCCGCCTGTTCCGGGAAAAGCGCGCACGCGCGGCGCTGCGCAAACCCTGGCGCGACGGCCACGCGGCGGCGCGCATCGGCCAGGCCCGCCGGCTGCTGTTCATCTGCTACGGCAACATCAACCGCAGCGCGCTGGCCGAACGCTACTTCCACTCGCTGCCCGCCAGCCGCCACGTCGAAGCCATTTCCGCCGGATTTCACGAAACCGAGGGCCGCCCGGCCGACCCGGTCATGGTCGAGGTGGCGGCGGCCAGCGGCATCGATCTGCGCGACTGGTCGTCGCGCAAGGTCACCCGGGACATGATCGACGCCAGTGACGTGGTGCTGGTCATGGAAGACCGGCATTATCGACAGATCGCCACGCTGTTCCCGGACGCGGCCGAACGCACCTTCCTGCTCGGCATGGCCGCCGACGCGCGCGGCGAGGGCGAAATCGCCGATCCCTACGGCAGACCGCGGCACTTGTACGAACGCTGCGCCGGCCAGGTCCGCGGCGGCGTGGATGCCATCGCCGGACTGCTCCGCCACGCCTCCGGACAAGGATGAGCCCCATGGATTTCACCATCGTCATCCCCTCGCGCAACCGCGCCGGCCTGCTCCGCCAGGCCATTGAATCGGTGCTCGCGCAGACGCACCCGGCGGTCGAGGTGATCGTCGCCAATGACGGCTCCGACGGCGATCAGGCCGTCGAATATGCCGGCATGGCCTCGGAATGGCCGGAGCGGGTGCGCTTTCTCGACCTGGAACCGACGCCCCGTGGCCACGGCCCGAGCTATGCCATCAACCGGGGCGTGGATGCCGCGCGCGGTCTCTATGTCGGCTTTCTCGACGACGATGACGTCTGGACCGACCCGGAACACCTGGCGCGCGCCTGGCGCGTGCTCACCGACGGCGCGCCCATCGGCGACCTCTATTTCGCCAACCAGCGCGCCTGGCGGGGCGACCGGCTGGTCGAGGAAGACCTCTGGCTGAGCGGTCTGCGCGCGCATCTGGAAGGCCGGGCCCAGCCCGACGCGCATGGCGCCTACCGAATCGACGCCGATCTGCTCATGAACGCGCTCGACGGCAAGTTCAACCACCTCAACACCACCCTGGTCCGGCGCGCGCTCTATCTCCAGATCCAAGGCATGGACGAGCACATCCGTTACGAATGCGAATGGGATCTGTACCTGCGTCTGCTTGCCGCCACCACGCGCATCGATTACCACCCGGGCGTGGTCGCCCGCCACAACGTGCCCGATCCGGCCAAGGCGGTGAACGTCTCCACCGGCATGCCGGTCGCCCAGAAGCTGCTGTTCCGCGGCATGGTGCTGGACAAGGCGATCGTCTTCAGCGAGCGCGCCAGCATCCGGCGCATGGCGGCCCGGCACAGGATTTATACTTCGCGCCGTCTGGCGACGCTGCTGGCCGGAGAGAAACGCTTCGAACAGGCCGCTTTCCACGCCCGCCAGGCCGTCACCGGCCCGCTCGATGTCAAATGGTGGCTGTACGCGGCCTATCTGTCCCTGAAGCGGTGAATCGACAATAGAGAGCAATAGAGAGGAACAAGCATGATCGTCATCGGCCTGGGCTCTGGTCGCACCGGCACCGCGTCCCTGTCGCACCTGATCGGCAGCCAGCGCGGCGCCATCTGCTTCCATGAGCTCAACCCCACCGGCGCCGTGTTCTCCGGCAACCCGCAGCCCATGCTCAACGCCATCCGGGAATTCCAGGCCATCCTCGACGGCGGCGACAAGCGTCTGCTCGCGCTCGACTACGCGCGCCCGGCCTCGGTGAAGAAATACCAGGAACTCCAGGCCATTCCGGAAGTTCGGCTGATGGGCGACATCGCCTATTACTACCTGAGCTACGTCGACGACATCCTGGCCATCAACCAGGGGGTGCGGTTCGTCTGCATCAAGCGCGACCGCGAGAAAACCATCGAAAGCTGGATGCAGAAGTCGTCCATCCCGCGCTGGCGCTCGCTGAGGATCGCCGATCGTCTGAAATCCTGGATCACCCGCTCGCCCTATCACGAAAGCCGCAATTTCTGGCAGGAACACGACGGCAGCGTCTACCAGCACGATCCGGTCTGGGACAAGACCTTTCCCAAGTTCGAGGCCACAAGCAAGCGCGAGGCGATCGGCAAGTACTGGGACTTCTACTACGCCGAGGCGGAAACACTGGCGGCCCGGCATCCGGAGCATTTCCGGATTTTTCCGATCGAGATGATGAGCAACCGCGACGGTCAGCGGGCGATCCTGGAATTCATCGGCATACCGGAAGCCGAGATGGTGCTGAAGGACAGTTTCCACATGCACAAGAGCAAGCCCGAGGACTGATCCGGAGATGCCGCCCGCTCCGATCCAGGCCCGGTCCGAACCGGCGTTCTCGGTCGTCATCCCGGCCTACAACGCGGCGCGTTTCATCGCCGAGACGCTCGACGCGATCCTTGGCCAGAGCCATCCCCCCCGGCGCGTCATCGTCGTCGACGACGGCTCGGAGGATGAAACCCGCGAAATCGTGACCCGGCGTTTTCCCGATGTCGACTGCCTGACCATCCCGAACCAGGGGACGCCGGTCGCGCGCAGGATCGGCATCGAGCACAGCGATACCGACTGGATCGCGCTGTGCGACGGCGACGATGTCTGGACGCGCGACCATCTCGAGCGCAAGCAGGACCTGCTGCAACGGTTTCCGGATGCCGAACTGCTGTTCTCCAACTTCCATTCGTTCGGGGATAGCGTGAAAGGCTGCCCACAGCATTTTTCCTCCGCACCGGAAGGCTGGTTCGAGCGCTTCCAGGGCGAAACGCACGGCGACTGGTTCCTGCTCGACACCCCCTACCGGGCGATTCTTGCCTTCAATCCCGCCTACATGTCCGGACTCGCGTTCAGCCGCTCCGCCTACGACCGCATGGGCGGCTTCCTCGACAAGTACGCGAGAATCCAGTGCGAGGACGCCGAATTCCTGAGACGTTTCTCGGCGCTGCCCAACCTTGTCGCGGCCGGCGACCGACAGGCGACCTGGGGCTACCGCCGACACGGCGCGAACAAGTCCCGGACGCGCTGGCGGCGGTTTTACTGCAAGGTCGCCATCCTGCGGGAGCATCTCGATCTCGGCGTCGTCCCGCCGTGCTACCGCGACGACGTCCTGCGGGAAATCCGCGCGCGCCTGGCGCGCGCCTTCGATATCGCCTGCTGGGACCGGTCGCGGGAAGGCGTGGATGCCCTGTGGAACGAACTGCCCTCGAACCAGAAAACTTTCCGACGCCATCTGAGGCGCTGGCTGGTCCGGCAACGCCTGATCCCGCCCAGTCTGTTGCCATGACCCCTTGTCGAAGGAAAATCACGCAACACCCATCCATAACTTGAACCCGACCAGGATCGACCATGACCGCGCTTGAGATCGCCATCTCCCTTCTCCGCAACGCCTTGCAGCTCGGCACCCGCGCCGACGGCCTGACCGCCGACTCCCCACTGATGGGCGGCTTTCCCGAATTCAACTCGCTGACCGTGGTCGGCATCATCGCCGGCATCGAGGAACAACTGGGCTGCGAAGTCGGCGATACCGAAATCACCGAGGATGTATTCCAGACCGTCGGCACGCTCGCCGACTTCATCGAATCGAAGATGTGATGTCGACATCCAGCCTTCCCTTGCCGGAACCCTTTTTTCTGGCCGGCACGGCCGGCCGGGTGTTCTGCCTGCATCTGCCCGCCGTGGGCGCGTGCAAGGGCGGCCTGCTCTATCTGCCGCCGTTCGCCGAGGAAATGAACCGCTGCCGCGCGACGGTGGCCGCGCAGGCGCGCGCGTTGAGCCGGCTCGGCTATGCCTGCCTGCTGGTCGACCCGCTTGGCACCGGCGACAGCGACGGCGATCTGGCCGACGCGGACTGGGCAACCTGGCGCGCGGACGCCCTCGCCGCCGCCGACTGGCTGACGGAACGCTGTGGCGCGCCACCAATACTCTGGGGCCTGCGCCTGGGCGCCCTGCTGGCGGCCGATCTGGCCAACCACGCACCCGACCGTTTCCGCCGGCTGCTGCTCTGGCAACCGGTCGCCGACGGCAGGCTGTTCCTGACCCAGTACCTGCGCCTGCGCGTCGCCTCCCTGATGGATCGCGGCCTGCCGGCGGAAACCACCGACGGCATCCGGGCGGCGCTCCAGGCTGGCGAATCGGTGGAAGTCGCCGGCTACCGCCTGGGTGGTCGCCTGTGCGCCGACATCGACACGGTCAAGATCGCCGACATGGCCGGGCTTTCCGGGCATGACATCGACTGGTTCGAGCTGGTCGCGGAAACCGGCCAGCCGATGACCCCGGCCAGCCGGAAGCTGATCGACAAGCTCACCGCGCAGGGCTGCGCGGTCACGACCCGCGCTTTCACCGGCCCGCCGGTCTGGCAACTGCACAAGCGCGACGAACTGCCCGAACTGCTGGCGGCAACCACCGCCCGCTTTGCCGGAACCGACACCACTTCGAGGGAGACGACATGAGCGCGCGGGAAATCCCGGTCGCCATTCCATGCGAGGGCGATGCCATGATCGGCATCATCCACGTGCCGGAACGGCACGCCGAACGCGGCATCCTCGCCATCGTCGCCGGTGGCCCCCAATACCGGGGTGGCTGTTGCCGACAACTGGTCGACATGGCGCGGATGCTGGCGGCGGAAGGCTACGCCGTGATGCGTTTCGACTACCGTGGCCTGGGCGACAGCGCCGGCGAGAACAAGGGGTTCCAGCACATCGGCCCCGATCTCGACGCCACCATCCGGGCATTCGTCGAAAACGCCCCGGGCGTACGGGAAATCGTGCTCTGGGGCGGTTGCGACGCGGCCTCGGCGGCGATGATCCACGGCCCCCGGCATCCGCTGGTCAAGGGCCTGATCCTGGGTAACCCCTTCGTCCACAACGAAGCCACCCACGCCAAGGTGATCGTCAAGCATTACTACCTCAAGCGCCTGCGCGAAAAGGCGTTCTGGATGAAATTGCTGTCGTTGCGCATGAATCCGCTCAAGGTGTTCGGTTCCGTGCTCCGGAATCTCAAACTGTCGCGTCAGTCCGGTGCCCGCCCGGCCGGCGGCGAATCCGACAACCGCCCGTTTCCGGAACGCATGCTCGCCGGCACCCGGAAGTTTCAGGGGCGGATCCTGCTGCTGATGAGCGGGCAAAGCCTGGTCAGCAAGGAATTCGACCAGCTCGTCGCCAGCTCGCCAGCCTGGACCGAGGCGATCCGGCGCCCCAACGTCAGCCGCGTGGACATCGAGGAAGCCGATCAGGCCTTCTCGACCCTGGAGGCACGGGAAAAGATGATGGCGGCGGCGTTGCGCTGGCTGAAATCCGCTTGAATCGCGGCGCCTCGTAACAGGCGTGAGGGCGTAGCCACCCGGGCGTCAAGTCAGACGGTGGCGGGCATCCGCACTCCGGATTCAGGGGCAGAACCGGCAGTAGGGATTCCCAGGTGGCTTTTCCGGCATGGCCGGCGCATCCGTGGTCTGTTGCACGGGATTCGGTTCGATTGTCTCTTGGCTCTCTACTTGCCCTGGGGCTTCGTCAATGGCAGGCGTGACGGCTTCGGGCTCGCCCGTCGGCTCGACGGGTTGATCCCGTCCGTCCCTCGGGTAGGGCTCCGGCATCGGGTCGCTGCCGCCCAGTTCACGATAGCGGCGCACCAGCGCGCGCGCGCCGGGAACATGGCGCAGGCCCTCGGTGACGAATTCCAGTGCTTTCTTTTTATTACCTAACGCTTGGTAACTATCCGATAAAATCCAGTAGGCATTCACATGCCTGGGATCAAGCTCGATAGCCTTTATCGCCGACTTAATGGCCAAAGAGAAATTATTTTCAGCCAAGTGCGATTCCGCAATCTCAGCATGAACCAGCGGCAAATAAACCCATTGTTTACCTTGTTTATCTGTCCAGTCCACAATGTATTGCATCCCCCCCCTCCACAATCTAATCTCTGTACTTCTTCTATATTTATCACTTGCACTCACCGAACGCATTTTAGACAACAACCCCCAACAATAATGATGAAACCAGACCGCACCTTTAGCCATGGCATTCTCAGGGCGATCCAGAATTGCTTCTTGTCCCCTTTTTCTTAGCCCTTCTGCCCAAAACACGCCATCAATCCGCCCCATACCAATAGCCACACAAGCTTGAGGCATGGCATTAGCTTCCGCGACAGTCATCGGTGCAGTGCTAGCCTGTCCCTCTACAACCAAACCAACCAATCCAGACCGGTCACTGGCCCAAACCAACTGCCAAAATGATGACATAACATATAGCCATACAACACAAACAATCACAAGAAAAGAATTACCAATAATAAATTTACCCCCACACCACCCGAGAGAAAAATACCGGGGACATTTAACAAATAACGATAACATTAACTTTGAAATATCATTATCGATATTTAATAATTTACGCAGTAAATCAGTCATGGCGTTTCCCGTAATTTTTCAGATAGATGGCGGCCGCCTTGGCCAGATTGAACCAGCCATGTTGCCGGCGATACAGCCGGCCGCGGAACACCTGTTTCAGATGATCGATGTCCAGGTGGGTTCCGGACAAATCGTTGATCGCGGCAATCGCGGCCTCGGGCCGGGTCAGGAGATCCTCGTAGCGGAGATCCAGGTAACCACCGTCGGCGTCATTCAGGAAGCCGATCAGACTGGCGTGGATGCCGTCCTCGTAGGCGCGGGCGTGGCGCGGGCTCTGGATCTGCCGGCGCAGGGTGGTGGAAATCCAGGATTGCAGGGGGTCGCGCCGGACCACGATGAAAGCGGTGTCGGTCAGGTTCAGGAATGGCCGCCAGAAACGGATGGTCAGCCACAGCCGGGGATCCTTCCAGACCCAGGGCGCGTGGGCGTCGCAGGCGCGCGCGAAGTCGGCGAATGGCACCGGATCGACGCGATCGGCCAGCGCGGCGACGCGGTCGATGTCGCCGGGACGAAAACGCATGGTCCAGTCGTCGGCGATACCGGCTTCCGCCAGCAGATGCTTGTTCAGGTCGATCAGACCCTGGTTCTCCCAGGTGTCGTAATCGTTTTTCTTGAAGGTCTGGTCGCCCGGCCAGAGGCCGTCGCGCGCCAGCAGCGCGGTCACCACCGAGCTTCCGGCCAGGCCGCCGGTCAGGACGACGACGTTTTTCCTCATGTTCCGGAGCGACCCGCCGGCGTTTCCGCGCTGCCGGCGCGCGCGGCGCGGTTGAGCAGCCAGCCGGCGGTCCAGGCGCCCACCTGATTGCGCCATTCCTCGCGCGCGAAGGTGTGGTTGGCGGCGTGCAGGGAAATGCTCGATATCGCGGGGCCCTGGCAGACCCGTTGCCATTTCGGATCGCTGTCGAGCAGGGAACGGAATTCCTGGGCGGTCAGGTCGTCCTTGCCGCTCAGGACGATGAGCAGCTCGCCGGGAAAGCGTTCCGCGCCCTCGCGCATGCGCTGGACAAAGCCGTCCTCGGCCGCCGCGCCGTCGTCCCGGCGCTTGCGCAGGCGGATGAAGCCGAACATTTCCTCGAAGGCCTTGCGCAGGTTGATTTCCAGCCGCAGCAGCTTGCGCCAGAAGCCGTAGGAAAGCAGCCGCGCCGGGTAATAGCGACGCAACCGGGCGACAGCCTCGGCGGATTCGGTGTGGACCCAGGGATTGAGCAGCACCAGACCACGCACGCGCGGATCATGCTGGCCGTAGAACAGGGCGGCCGAGGCGGCATCGCACAAGCCCCAGATGGCCACGCCGGCAAGCGCCGGCAGGCGTGCCATGAAGGCATCGACGGCGGCGCGGATGTCGGCGTCGATATGCTCGAAGTTGCGCATATCG
Organism: Hydrogenophilus sp.; assembly: GCA_020725265.1. Lineage (GTDB taxonomy): Bacteria > Pseudomonadota > Gammaproteobacteria > Burkholderiales > Thiobacillaceae > PFJX01. The sequence continues at coordinate 62,482 of DYFK01000002.1, forward strand.
CCCTCGCTATCGCCCATGCCTCGGTAATCGAAACGGAACGAGGCGATGCCCTGTCCGGCGAGCTGGCGCGCCAGCAGCGTGAACTGGCGGTGACTGCCGGCGCGGTACTGGGGACCGCCAACCACGATGAGCACGCCGGTATCGACCATGTCGGCGACATCGCCAGGCTGGGTGACGATGCCGATCAGGCGATCGCCCTCGCATTCGAACAGCAGGGGATGCTCGGTCCAGGTCATCGGCGCGGAATCAGGGGTGGCTTCAGGAAGTACCGGAATGGTCGCCGGATTGTACGCGCGCCGGACGTCTCGCCGGGCGTAGTCCAAGCGCGGCGCCGATCAGCAGGAACGACAGCAGGGCGACGCGCGGCGCGTCGACCAGACTGTCGAACAGACCGACCACGAAGAAACCGAGCAGCGCGCCCGCCAGCGCCGGCGCCAGCGCGTGGCCGGCGGCGCGGCCGAGCGTGACCCGATGCAACGCGACCAGACCGAGCAGGCCGAAGGCGAGCAGGCCGAGCGCGCCCTGTTCGACGTAGTAATGCAACCACAGATTCTTGGCATGCCAGGGCAGATGGTGGCGGTCGCTGCTGAAGAACCAGCGATCGCCCCAGGATTCGAAATCGCCGTTGGCGAGACGGCTCGCGCCCGTCGCGTCGCGCAGGACGATATCGTCGACGTCGATGCGTCGGCCCTTGGCCAGGCTGGCCACCGAGAATGTCGTCAACTTGGGCGGCCAGCCGTCCGCCTGGACAAACCCGGAACGGTTCAGCGCGGCGCTCAGATCGACCCAGTCGCCGGTGGCGGGCACGCGCAGCTCGGCGCCGGCGCAACCGCCGGGATAGAGCAGATGCTTGCGGCAGATTTCGACGCGCAGGCGGGCATCGCCATCCGGCGCGCGGGCGCGCAGCGTCAGGGCGAACGGCGGCGGCGCGGTGGGGGCGACCCGATGCGAAACCCGGTACAGCTCGCCGGAACTCAATTGATGACGCGGCCCGCCCAGACGCAGATGACGGTTGCCATCCTCCTCGCGTACCTGGTGGCTGCCCGGGTACATGCCGTCCGGCACGTCCCAGAAATAGCGTTCGGCGAAGCGGCCGGCGCCGATGCCGAGCCAACGCTCCAGGCCATCGCCAGGCAGGCCGGCGGCCAGCGCCCAATGCCGCTGGCGACCTTCGAGATCCTCCGTCACCGTCTCGAAGCGCTGGCTGGCGTAATAGGTGTGGGTCACCAGGATCGCCGCCAGCAGCGCCCCCAGGGCAAGCAACGCGACCACGGCGGCACGCGCGTCGGCACGCCAGCGCAGCGACGGATGGGCGACGATCAGACCGAGCGGCGCCAGCAGCAGCAACACCGTGGCGGCGGCCGACAGCAGGCCGTCGATGCCGGTCTCGCTCCAGTGCAGGGTGACCAGCACGGCATTGACCGCCAGCCAGAACAGGCCGGCGGCGGCGATCAGGCCGCGCCCGCGCGGACGCATGCCGCCGTTACCCGGCCGGGTCGCCGCGATCAGCACGATCAGACTGGCCGCGTAGGCCAGATAGACCCCCTTGGACATTCCCTGCATGGCCGCCACGCTTGCCAGCGCGGCCACCAGCGCCAGCGCCGCCGCGCCGGCAAGCACGCGGCCGGGCAGCGCGGCCACCGACGGCCCCAGCGCGAACACCGCGAACGCCAGACCGAAGGCGGCGCCGATGCCGCGATAGCCGCCGCTCTGGAACAGATCGGTCATCAAAAAACCGAGCACCAGCAGGTAGGCGCCCCAGCCAACCGCCGCGAGGCGATCGAAGCCGCCACGGGTGGCCCGCCGCGCCAGCAGGAACAGGGTCAGGCCGGCGCCCAGCGCCACGCCGAGATATAGCCCGCGCGAGAAAGTGGTGAACACCGCGTAAGCGACCAGCGCCAGCACCACCAGCAATCCCGCCAGAACCAGGCGCCGCCGCGCCGCGAACAGCGCCCAGAGCAGGAACGGCACGGTCAGCGCCAGCCAGCCATCGAGCATGGCGCCACCGACATTGGCCTCCCAGAACAGGGCGGTGGTGCGGTAATCACTGGAGAAATTCGACCAGCCGGGAAAGGCGATGCGTTCCCACCAGGCCGCCAGCGACACCAGGGCCAGCCCCAGGATCAGGCCGGCCGCCAGCGCCCGCCCGGTGGTTTCCGGCTCACGCCGGAACGCGGCGCCGAGCAAGGGCAGCAACAGCAATGCCCAGAGCAGACCCTTGGCCAGACGGGCGCCGTTGAGCGGCGTGGCGTAACCGACCAGCAAAGCCGGCTCCGACCAGACATTGAGCAGCGGCCGCCAGGCCGTGGACAGCAGATAGCTGGTCAGCATGAGTCCCAGCAGCAGCATCGGCGCCATGTCGAACCGCCACACCCCGCCCCGTTCCGGCGGCACCCGGCGCCAGCCCTCGCGCGCCGCCGCCAGCGCCAGCGCGGCCAGCACCAGGGCATCGCTCTCGGTGAAATGGATGGCGCCGCTCCAGGTCGCCAGATCGATCACCGGCGCGAGTCCCGGCACCAGCACCAGCCAGGCATGCCGGTGCGCCGCCATGGCCACCAGCAAACCGCCGCCAATCAGCGCCCCGATCAGCCAGCCGAATGGATGCGATAGCGCGAACAGCGCCACGCCGGCCAGCCCGAACCCGGCCAACAGCAACCACGCGCCACGCGCCCAGACCGGGCGGCCGGCACGCCCCGCCCGATTTGGTTGTCTCCGGGAACTGGAAACCCCGGCAATACCGGTCATCGCGTTGCCCTCATTCCAGCCTCCTGCCCGTACTCAAGGAACAGCGCCCTCCCCCTCTCCGTCATGCCCGCGCGGGCGGGCATCCAGTACGCCGGCCAGGGACGGCTCGGGCGGCGGCATCTCTTGGTGTATTGGCGAACGTGATGCCTCCCGGCGATGGCTACCCCACGCCACGCCTGGTCTGGATGCCCGCCTTCGCGGGCATGACGCCGATGAAAGGGCCCGCACCGACGCGCGTCCCCTGGATGCCCGCCTTCGCGGGCATGACGGGGAACGATGGGCATGGGTTGGTGGCAAGGCAACCGGCGCTCCGCGCTCCCCCCACCGTCATGCCGAGGCACAAGGGACAACGCCCGGACCCCTCCGTCATGCCGAGGCGCAAGGCACAGCGCCGACGCCACGCCGTCATGCCGAGGAGGAAGGCACAACGCCCGAGTCCTGCCGTCATGCCGATGCGCAAGGCACAGCGCCACCCTCCCCCTCTCCGTCATGCCCGCGCAGGCGGGCATCCAGTGCGCCGGCTTCAGAGCAGGTCGGGGTACAAATCGCGCCATGTCGGATTTTCCCGTTCGATGATTTTCAGTTTCCACGCGCGAGGCCATTTCTTGATCGCCTTTTCCCGGGCGATGGCGGACATCATGGTTTCGTGCGCCTCGTACCAGACCAGGGTATGCACGTTGTATTTCTTCGTGAAGCCGTCGACGAGTTTTTCCCTGTGCTGCCAGACCCGTCTGACCAGGTCGGCGGTAACGCCGACATAGAGCGTACCGTTGCGGGCACTGGCGAGCAGATACACGCAAGGTTGTTTCATCGCCGCTACCGTGACAAGACGCGGGCACGACCGATCCGCGCGCGCGCCACCTGGCTCACTGCGCGATCTTGTGCATCGCGGCGGCGAAGCCGGCGGCGGTTTCGAAGACGTCGCGTCGGCCCTGGGCGGCGAGGATGGCGTCGGCGAGCTCGCGGAAGGCGCCGGCGCCGCCGGGCAGGCCGAGCACCTGGCTGGCCTGGCGCCTGACGTAGTCGGGCGCGTCGGCGACGGCGAACGACAAACCGCAGACGGCGAACGCCGGCAGATCGATGCTGTCATCGCCGACGCAGGCGGTTTGCGCCGGCGTGACGCCGGCCGCTTCCATCAGCGCGCGGCAGGCGGTGGCCTTGTCGCCGGCGCCGAACCGGGACAGGCCGATGCCGAGGTCGGCGACGCGCTTGCGCAGGGTCGGCGAGTCGCGGCCAGAGAGCACGGCGACGCGCACGCCGTTTTCCTCCAGCATGCGGATGCCGAGGCCGTCGCGCACGTGGAAGCGCTTCTGGCATTCGCCGCTGGCGTCGTAGTAGATGCCGCCATCGGTGAGCACGCCATCGACGTCGGTGATGACCAGTCGCACGCCGGCCAGATCGGGCGCGGCCGGCGGCGTCTGGCCAGCCATCAGCGCGCGCACGCGTTCCAGGCATTCCGGCGTGTCCACGCCGGGCCCGGTCGGCGCCACGCGCAGCACGCGCAGGCGGATGCCGGCCGCCATCAGGCGCAGTTGTTCGAGCAGTTCGGCGGTTTCCAGCATCGGCCGGGGCAGCCCGGAATAACCGGCGAGCACCTCGCGCCGGTAGGCGTAGACACCGACGTGCTTGAGGTAACGGGCGCTGTCCGGATCGCGCGGATAGGGGATCGGCGAACGACTGAAATAGAGGGCGTCGCCGGCGTTGTCGAGCACGACCTTGACCGTGTTCGGGTTGCGCGCCTCGGCGGCGTCGATGTCGTGACAGAGGGTGCCGACGGCGACCGCCGGGTCGCGCATCGCCTCGACCAGCATGGCCAGGTCGGCCGGGCGCACCAGCGGCTCGTCGCCCTGCACGTTGACGTAGACGTCGGCATCGACGCGCCCCATCACCTCAACCAGGCGGTCGGTGCCGGAAGGATGCTCGGGCGAGGTCATCACGACCTCGCCGCCAAAGCCGCGCACGGCGGCGGCGACCCGCTCGTCGTCGGTCGCCACCAGCACGCGCTCGACGCCGGACACCTGGCTGGCGCGCTCGAAGACGTGCTGGATCATGGGCTTGCCGAGGATGTCCGCGAGCGGCTTGCCGGGCAGGCGGGTGGAGGCGTGACGGGCGGGGATGACGATGACGGCGCGCATGTTTTCTGGTTGTCCGGTGTCCGCCGGCGCCCGGCGGTCCGGCGCGCGGCGTTGGTGATCGATGGCTTGCCCCGGAGGAGCTTCGAAGCCAGGGAAGTGTACTCAAGATGCGTGCCAACGGGCATCGCGCTGAAATTTCAACGTGTCAGCGGCAAATGGGGAAAACAATCCGGCCCAGCGAAATTGCCGCGAATGCCTTTCACCGAATTTTCGTATGATGGCCGCTGGGAGAAACAAGGGAGCACCGACCATGCCAGATTTCACGATCATCGTTCCGGCCTACAACGCGGCCGCGTTCATAGGCGAGACCCTGGAAGCGCTGCGCCGGCAGACCGATCCACCCCGGCGCGTCATCATCATCGACGATGGTTCCATCGACGACACCGGCGAGGTCGTGCGTCGGGACTTCCCGGAAATGACTCTGCTCCAGGTGGAGAACGGTGGCTGTCCACTGGCCCGACAAAAAGGCATCGTTCGATCGGATACCGAATGGATCGCGCTGTGCGACAGCGACGACATCTGGAACCCGGACTGCCTCCAGCGCAAACAGGAACTGATCCAGACCTTTCCCGACGCGCAACTTCTTTTCTCGAACTTCTATTCGTTCGGCCCCAATGCCATCAAAAACCACCACCAGTTCCTCAATGTCCCGGATGGCTGGTTCGACCGTTACCAGGGCGAAACCCGTGGCGATTTCTTCCGGCTGAGTGATCCCTATCGAGCGATCCTGGAATACAACCCAGCCTTTGCATCCAGTCTGGCCTTCCGGCGGGACGCCTATGAACGGATGGGCGGATTCCTGGAGAAATACGCTCGCCAGAAATGCGAGGACTCCGAGTTCGTGCGCCGCTTCGTCGCTCTGCCGGACATCGTGGTCGCGGGCGACCGGGAACCGACCTACGGCTATCGCCGGCACGATTCGAACCTCTCGAAGGTTCGCTGGGAGCGCTTCTACTGCAAGCCGCAGATCCTGCGCGAACACCTTCGGCTCGGCGTGGTTCCGGAACCTTATCGGGACGAGGTGGAGCGGGAAATCGAGCGCAACCTCCTGCACGCTTTCGACATCGCCTACTGGGATCGATCCTGGCAGGGCGTCCACCGGATTTTCAACGAACTCCCACCATCCGCGCGCACCCTCAGGCGACGCGTGCAACTCTGGCATTGCCGCCTGCGCGCGGCCCGCGGATCGCCGCGCGCTTCAACCTGATAACCACGGTTTCCAGGTTCAATCCCACCCCGCCGCCAGCGCCGCGCCGCGCAGGCCGACGTCGGCGTCGAGCACGACGTCGACCGGTAGGGAGCGCATCCAGTCGCTGAAGCGGCCCTTGGCGTGGAAACCGGCGAGGAATTCGCCGCTTTCGAGCACCGGCAGCAGGCGCGGGGCGATGCCGCCGGCGAGGTAGACGCCGCCTTCGGCGCGGGTGGCCAGCGCGTAGTCGCCGGCGGCCTGGCCGTAGATGCGGGCGAACAGGCGCAGCGCGGCGACGGCCTGGGCATCGCCGCCGTCGAGGCCGGCGGCGCTGATGGCGGCGGCGTCCGGCACGGCTGATCCGGCGGGCTCGGGGCGTCCGGCCTCGGTCAGACAGAAGCGGTGAAGGTCGACCAGGCCGGGGCCGGACAGGATGCGTTCCAGCGAGGCTCGGCCGTGGCGGGCGCGCAGGAAAGCGAGCAGACGGTCCTGTTCGGGGTCGGCCGGGGCGAAGCCGATGTGGCCGCCCTCGGTCGGTAGCGGCCGGTAGCCGTGACCATCGTGGACGCACAGGGAAACGCCCAGGCCGGTGCCGGCGCCGAGCGCGACGCGTGCCGCGCCGGCGACGCGGGGCGCGACCTGGAGCGGACGCAGGTCACCACCGGCGAGCGCGTCCAGCCCCCAGCCGACGGCGGCGAAATCGTTGACCAGCCGGACCCGGCGCAGGCCGAGATCGGCGGCCAGGACATCGGCGTCGATATCCCAGTCGAGGTTGGTGAAGCGCACGCGGCGGCCGTCGGTGGGGCCGGCGACCGCCAGACAGCAGGTCTCGACGGTCGGGCCGGTGGCCAGAAAGCCGCGCAGGATCGCGGCCAGACCGGTGTGCTCGGCGTTGCGGTGGCGGCTGACGTCGGCCAGTTCGACGCGCCCGTCGACGTCGACGCGGGCGCGCGCCAGGCGGGTGTGGGTGCCGCCCAGATCGCCGACCAGCAACGGCGCGGCGGTCACGACCACAGCCGCCGTTCGCCGCTCAGGTGACGCTGACGCAGCCAGTGGTCCAGGCTGAGTTTGCCGGGGCCGGAGAAGATCAGCGGCAGCAGCATGACCAGATAGATCGCCGCCAGCTTCCAGCCGCCTTCGCTGATGGTGTAACCGTGGCCGGCATGCACGGCGGCGATGGCGACCAGCGTGAACAGCGCCAGGACCGCCGAGAACGCGCGGGTACCCAGGCCGATCACCAGGGCGATCGGCGCGAGCAGTTCGATGCCGATGGCGAGCGCCCAGTTGAAATCGGCCGGCAGCGCGCTGAACGGAAACGGGAACTCAGCCTGGATTTCTCCGAACCAGTTGGCGCCATCGAGCTTGGCCAGACCGGCTTGGAAAAACTCATGGGCGAGCAGCAGGCGCAACGCCAGTTGCGGCAGCCAGGCACCGATCGCGTCGAGCAGGTTCAGAACCTGTTTCAGGGATTCCTTCAGGGCGGACATGACGCCTTTCGTCGGGCCGGCGGCGCGCGCCGGCCGGCGGTTGGTGGAAGAACTCAGGCGTCGAAGAACACCGGCATGTCGGCCGGCCGGGCCTCGATCCGGTCGGCCCAGGCCGGCTTGCCGGCGGCCGCGCTGACGGCCAGCTTGCGGACTTCCTCCTTGACCATCTTCCAGCGGTTGTACAGGCAGTCGCTGACCTTGGTCATGCCGGCGTCGGCATAGGAGTGGTGCAGGTCGCCCAGGGTACGGGCGAAGGCTTCGAGCTGTTCGAGCTGGGTTTCCGGCCAGCCCCGGCGGGCCGGGTCGGTGTATTTCAGACGCTCGCGCCGGATCGCGCGGATGAACACCTTCTGGCCTTCGGTGAGATCGGCTTCAGTACGGGCGACGCCGCCGTGATGCATGACTTCCTCGATGTACTGGCGCGTGCGTTCGCCGAAATCGAACTGTTCGAAATCCTGGGGTTTCATGACGTCTCCTGATATGTGTGGCGGCGGCATGGCCGTCGCGCCGGCTATGCTGCCGTCGGGCATCGGCGGCGTCAATCGGGATCGAGGATGTCCAGCTCCAGCAGGGCGTCGTGCAGGCCGGCGCGATCGTCGGTGAGCACCCGGATGACGCGCGGTTCGACGCCGTATTCGCCGGGCCGGCCGTGCAGGTCGGCGATCGGCGTGGCCGGGCCGAGCGGCTCCAGCACCAGCGACGGTGGCGATTCCAGCACCTCGACGACGACGCAGACCTCGCCCAGGTGGCGCACGCGCAGGCCGATCAGCGTGCGCAGATGCGGCAGGTCGATGGCGTCGTCGCCGGCCTTGCTCATGACCGTAATCCCTTCATGGCCGCAAGCCCGCCAGCCAGCGCGCGTACAAACGCTCGGCGATCCGGTTCAGTTCCGGTATCCGCGCCGGCGCGTCGGCGCGCATGCGCTCGCCGCCCTGCACCGCCGGCCCTTCGGCGGCGGCGATCTCATCGGCGCCGCCGATGCTCCAGGACTCGACCATCGGCGCGGTCATCTCGACATGGCATTGCATGGCCAGGTGCGGGCCGAGCGCGAACGCTTGGTTGGCGCAGTGCGCGCTGGCCAGGACGCGGGTGGCGCCTTCCGGGATCGAGAAGGTCTCGCCATGCCAGTGGAAGGCCTCGAAGCCCGTGATGTCGCCGAACCAGGCGCGGGCGACATCGCCATCGACCACCTCGACCGGCCCCCAGCCGAGCTCCTTGACCGGCGCGCGACCGACCGTGCCGCCGAGCGCGCGCGCCATCAACTGGCCGCCCAGGCAGTGGCCGAGCACCGGAATGCCGGCCGCCACCGCCCGCCGGATCAGCGCCAGCGCCGGCGCGATCCAGGGCAGGTCGTCGTTGACGCTCATCGGTCCGCCCATGAACACCAGCCCGGAAAACGCCTCGGCCGAAGCCGGCACCGGCGCGCCGGCATCGATGGCGATCAGGCGGAATGGCAGGCCGCGCGCTTCGAGCACGTCGGCGAGGAAGCCCGGCCCCTCGGTCGGGGCGTGGCGGAAGATGGCGATGGGTTTCATGACGCGCGGGCGGGAGTGGAAAACGAAGCCGGATTATGCGCCGTCCGCCAGCCGGACCAGGCGACCGATGGCGACGAAATGGATGGCGAGGGCGATGTCGAGGCCGGGTTCGCCGAGCAGGCGGGCGTAGCGTTCGAGCTGGGGTCGGTGGCTTTCCGCGAGTTCGCGCAGCATCGCGTCCGGAGTGTCGGGATCGAGCGCGGTGGTCTTGTAGTCGACGATCCAGCGGGTGCCGTCCTCGTCGAACACGCGGTCAACGATGCCGGTGACGTCGGCGCCGCTCACGGCCAGCTCGGCGCCAGCGCCGGGACGCGGGCGCAGCAGCCAGCGGCCGTCCTCCGAATCCAGCGTGGCGGCCAGGCCGGCGCGCGCGCGCGCGGCGGCGCGGCGGGCATCGGCGGCGGCATGGCCGCGCCGGCTCAGCCAGGCGCGCCAGGCCGGTTCCAGCGCCGCCAGACGGGTGTCGCTCCAGGCGGCGACGCCATCGCGCGCGATCCACTCCAGACAGCGATGCAGCAGCGTGCCCAGATCGGCTTCCAGCGATGCCACCAGATCGGCGCCGGCGGCCGGCGTCGGTTCGCCGGTCCCGGCCTGGTCCGGCGTCGGCACGGCCAGGGCCGGCGGCACGCCGGGTTCGGCCAGCCGGCACAGTGGCGGCGCGTAGGCGGCCGGATCGATCGGCACGCTGGTTTCCGGCGCTTGCCCCGATTCCGCGCGCCCGGCATCGGCGGACGCGGACTCCACTTCCGACTCGGCTTCCAGCCGCGCTTCGAACTCGGCGCCGAGCGCGTCCCAGAGCAGCGCCAGCGGCGTGCCCCGGGTGGGCATCCGCAGCCCGTCCTCGGCATCGACACGGGCGACGCCGACCAGATGCAGGCGACGCCGGGCGCGGGTGACGGCGACATAGAGCACGCGTCGGGCCTCGTTTTCGGTGCGGGTCCGTTCCAGTCCGCTCAGGTAGTCGTAGGCGCTGGGCAGATCGCCGCCGGCGCCACGCCGCTTGACCGGCGCCGCCAGCAGGTGTCGGCGACCGTCGTCGAGCACGACTTCGTCCCAGATCAGCAGGTTTTGCTCCGGGCCGCGCGTCGTCAGATGCAGGCCGGGCAGGATGACGGTATCGAACTCCAGGCCCTTGGATTTGTGCACGGTCATCATCTCGATGGCGTCATCGGCGGCCGGGTCCGGTGCCGCGCGCAGGCCGGCGATGGCCTCGTCGAGGCGGTCGAGATCAAGCCGGCCATCGATCTCGATGCGGTCGAGCAGATCGAAAAAGGCGGCGGCGTCGAGCGCCTCGCCCGGCTCGCGCAGGCACAACGGGCCGCCGAGCAGACGCCAGACGCCCTCCACCCAGCGGCGCGGGCGCATCCGGCCGCGCCAGGCGTCGGCCTCGTCCAGACAGGCGCGCGCGTGCGCGAGGCGGCGGCGGCCGTCCTCGCTCAGGCGCGCCAGCCGGGCCGGGTCGCGCATCAGTTCGGGCACGGTGGCGCGGTGATCGTCGGCGGCGAGCGCGTGCAGGTCGGCCAGGCGCAGGCCGCACCAGGGCGCGCGCAGGATGGCGAGCTGGTTGACCCGATCGGCGCGGTGATGCAACGCGCGCGTCAGCGCGGCCAGATCCTGAACCACCTGGCGTTCCGCCAATGGTTCCAGCTCGACCGCGCGGAAACGCAGTTCCGGCGCCTGCCGGCGCAGCTCCGCGAGCAGCGGTTCAAGATGGTTGCGCGCGCGCGTGAGCACGGCGATGCGCTCGCCGGCCGGCAGTTCGCGCCGGGCCGCGCGCAGCAGCCCGACCAGTTCGCGCGCTTCCAGCGCGTCGCCGTCCTCGCCGTCGCGCGCCAGCACCGGATGCGTGATCACGCCGGCACCCGCCAGCGCGCCACGGGTGGCGGCGGCGGCGGCGAAGCGGACCTGACCGAGGCGGATGTCGTCGGGTCCGGCGAGCACGCCGGGGAACACCCGGTTGACCCAGTCGACCAGGACATCGGCCGAGCGGTTGTTGCGATACAGGCGCAGCGGCTGGGGACGCATGCCGGCGCCGACGCCATCGGCGCGCACCTTCAGGAACAGGCCGACATCGGCCTTGCGGAACCGGTAGATCGACTGCATCGGATCGCCGACCAGGAACAGGGTGCGGCCATCGCCGGCCTGCCAGTCGGCGGTCAGGCGCTCGACCAAGGCCATCTGCAACGGGCTGGTGTCCTGGAATTCGTCGATCAGCAGATGGCCGATCCGGTAATCGAGGCGCTCGCGCAGCGCGGTCGGCGCGTCGACGTCGCCGAGCGCGGCCAAAGCGTTCTGGGCGATGCCGATGAAATCGACCTCGCCGCTGGCCTGGAACACCAGCCACAACTGCGCCGCCGCCAGCCTGAGCAGGTCGTGGAAAACCTCGATGATGCGTAGTTCGTCGGCATCCAGGGCCGCCGCCGGCAACGCGCGCACGCGCGCCAGCGCGCCGGCGGCATCGGCGTCCAGTTCGGCGCAGGCCTGCTTGAGGCTGTCGGCGTGCGCGCTGCCGGTCAGGCCGAAGGTCGGATCGAGCCGCTTGCGGGGTTTGCCCTCGCGCGTCAGCAGCAGGTCGGCGAGGCCGCGCCAGCGTTCCAGCTCGGCCGGATCGGCGGTCAACGGCCGCGTCCAGTCGCGCAGCGCGGCGACGCCGCTGGCCCCGCCACCGGCGATCACGTTGTCGGCGGCGACCCGGGCGGCGGCCATGACGCCGGCCTGCAAGCGGGCATCGACGAGTGCCACGATCTCGGCCAGATCGCCGCGCACGCTGGCCGCCAGCGCGCTCGACGCGCGCTCGCCGAAGCCGTCGCCGACCACGCGCTCGCTCCATTGGTCGCGCTTGCCGAGCATGGCCACCAGCAGCGCGCGCAGCCGGCCGGCGTCGTTATCGAAATAAGCGAGCGCGTCGGCGACCCGTTCGGCGTGCTCGTCGTCGCCTTCCAGCAAGGCCAGCGTGTCCTCGGCCGCGCGCCGGTAGTGGGGCGCGCAATCCTCGCGCACCGCCGGCTGGCCGCCGAACCGCGACAGCAGCGGCATCTGCCGGGCCAGGCGGGCGCACAGCGCGTCCAGCGTGGTGATCTGGAGGCGGCCGGGATGCGCCAGCAGGCCCCAGCCGCGCGCGCGGTCGGCGGCCAGCGCGGCGCGCGCCAGCTCGAAGGTGATGCGTTGATGGGGCAGCGCCGGCGCCTCGTCGCGCGCGGCGCGCTCCAGGCTGGCGCGGATGCGCGCGCGCATCTCCGCGGCCGCCTTGTTGGTGAAGGTCAGCGCGACGATCTCCTCGGGCTCGGCGACGCCGGCCAGCAGGCGCAGGTAGCGCTGGGTCAGCAGCTCGGTCTTGCCGGCGCCGGCGGGCGCCTCGACGATGAAGGAATCCGGCGCCAGCGCCTGTTCGCGGGCGCGCGCGTCGGCTTCGAGCAGACGATCGGCGGGCGTGTTCATCGGCCGGTCCCGGTCAGGCCCGCGCGCCGCTCGGGCAGGCGTAGCAGCGGCAGCACCTCGCACCAGGCCAGCGCGCGTTCGTCGGCGACGCGCACGCCGGCCTCGCCGGCCGCGATCTCGCGCGCGATGGCATGCAGCGCCCGGCGCCAGTGTTCGAGCAGCGCCGGCCAGTCCGGAAACTCCGCGGCAGGGAAGGTCCGGCGCGCGGGCTTGGCGTCGAGCGCGCCGACGCCGGGCAGCAGGCCGTCTTCCTCGGCCAGGCCGGCGAACGCCGGATCGGCCAGCAGCACCTTGGCGAACGCGAGCGCCGCCACCTCGCCCTCGACCGGCGCGGCGAGCGCCGCGTAGATCGGCAGTTGCGGTTCGGTGACGCGGTCGCTGGCCCAGTTCCTGGTGTCGATGGCGCTGCCGGTCTTGTAGTCGATCACCACCAGACGACCATCTTCGAGCCGGTCGATGCGGTCGATGAAGGTGCGCACGCCGATCTCGCCGATCTCCAGACTGACCTCGCGTTCCACGGCCTGCACCACGAATGGCGCCGGGCGCCCGCGTTCCAGCGCCAGCCAGCCGTCCAGCAGCCGGATCATGCGTCGTCGCTCCAACGCGCGGAAACGCGGCGGCAACGGATCGCCGCGCACGGCCTGGGCCGGGTCGTCGAGCGCGGCCTCGACCGCCGCCTCGATGGCCGCGCGCAAGCCGTCGGCGTCGAGCGCCTGGAGGCTGGCGGAATCGCCGATCCGGCTCCAGAACATTTCCAGCGCCCGATGCACCAGACTGCCGCGCCGAGCCGGATCGAGGCCGTCCACCGGCGTTTCCAGCGGCGCCGCGCCGAGCCGGTAGCGGTAGTAGGCCCAGGCCGGGCAGATCGCCTGCGCGCGCAGCAGCCAGGTGCCGCCCGGTACCCGCTCGCCGGCCGCCACCGGCGGCGCCTGCGCGTCCTCCAGCGGCGGCGCCAGGGCGGCGCCGGCATCGGCCAGCGCCGCCGCGATCCAGTCGTCGGCCACCGGCGCGTCCTCGTCCCGCCAGCAATCCGCTGGCGCGGCCACCGCCAGCAGCGGGCTCGGCCGCGTTTCGCTGGCGCCGTCGAGACGCGGCCAGGACAGGATCACGTCGGCGTCGGGCGTGTCGGTGGCGGCGTGCCGGGGCGCGCAACTGGCCAGCAGACGCGCCTGGATGGCGCTGGCGAAAGCGGTCTCGACCTCGGCGCTGGCATGCGGCGCCCGCGCCCGCCGCTGCGCTTCCACCGGCAGCAGCGGGTTGGGACGCGGCGCCGGCGGCCAGACCTGATCGGTCATGCCCAGCACCCAGAGCCCGTCGAAACGCATGCCGGCGGCTTCCAGCACGCCCAGCACCTGCACGCGCGGCTGGTTCTCGGTGCGCGGCTGGAACACGCGCTGGCGGCATAGCTGGCCGAGTCGGGCGAGCGCGGCCGGGGCGTCGAGTTCGCCGGCCACGCGGTCGAGTCCGGCGAACGCTTCGAACGCCTCGAACAAGGCCTGGCGGGCCTGGAACTCGTGGCTGGACAACGCGCGCTCGCCCGGCCAGCCGGCGCGCGTCAGCGTCTTGCGGAACCCGGCCGCCCAGACCGACGGCCGCGCCCGCGCCGGCCAGCGCGCGGCGGCGCCGGCCAGGGCGCCCAGATGCCGGCGCAAGCCCGGCACCACCAGGGCGTCGCGACCGTCCTGACCATCCCGGTCGGCGCGCCAAGCCACCCAGGCGGCGACCCGCGCCAGCCGCGTGGTGGCGGCCAGATCGCGGCGCATGGCGGCTTCCAGCCGGGCACGCGCATCGGCCTCGGTCTGGCTGGCCGACCAGTAAGGATCGTTGAACAGCGCGCCCAGTTCGGTCTGGCGCGCGCGTTCCGGCCAGACCGCCAGCCGCAGCAGATCGAGCGCGCGGGCGACGATCGGCCAGGCCGTGAGCGGCCGGCCCAGGCTGAAGTTGAACGGCCGCGCCGCCTCGGCCAGCGCCGGACGTGCCGCCGCCGGCATCAGGGCATCCTCCAGCGCGTCCTGGAGCGCGTCGCGGACGCCGGCCAGATCCGGCGCCACCACACCCAGGCGCGCGTCCGGATCGGCCGCCAGTCGCGCCCGCGCCCAGGCCGCCACCGCCCGGCACTCGGCGGCGCGGTCGGGCAATGAACGGACCGCCACCCTCGGCGCCGGCGCCGGTTCGCCGCGCAGCAGGTGCACCCGGTCGGCGCCGATGGCGGCGAGCAGACGCGCTTCCGGCGGCGTCAACCGGTCGAAGCCGGCCAGCACCACGCGCGCCGGCCAGGACGTGGCCAGATCGGCGGTGAGCGCCGCCACCGTCGCCAGCCGGACGCGGGTCGCGTCGACCACGCCCAGGCGCGCGCAGGTGGCCAGATAATCCGCGCGCCAGGCGGCGAAGCGGCGGCATTCCTCGGAATAAGCCGGACCGTCTCCGGGCGTGATGTCCCAGACCAGCGCCAGTTCGTCGGCTTCGGCGGCGGTCGCGGCGAGCGCGCCGAGATCGAACAGCGGCGCCGCGTCGTCGGCCAGCGAATCGGCGATCACCCGCTCCCAGAGCAGGCGCGCCTGGAAGGCATCGAGCACCGGCCGGCGCAGTTCCGGCGGCACCGGCAGGCCGGACAACAGGCGGTCCTCGGCCAGCCGGTCCAGCCAGCGCGCCGGCGAACGGGCATCCAGCGTCCGCCAGTGGCGGGCGCCGGTCGCGGCCTGGCGGAGGTCGTGGCGACGCCGCAGTTCCGCCGCCAGACGCTCGGTCGCGCACAGCACCAGCTCGCCGCCATCGAGCTCGGCTTCGTCGAACGGCGGCAGGTCGGGGGGATCGATGGCGGGGGTCATGGGTCGGCTGGGCGCGAGACTGGGCGATGGAGCGGCGATTATTCCGCATTCCGCGTCCGGCATTCCGTGGATATGGCCTGACGCGGCCCGCGATGTCGGTTGTCGCGCGGCCCGACTATCATGCGCGGGTTTTCCGCCGTCGCCGCGCCATGATGATCCCGCCGCGTTTCCCCCTGCTCGCCCTGTTCCTGATTCTGTTGCCGTGCGCGTCGCCGGTCCTGGCCTGGGAGGCCAGACCATTGCGCGAGATCGCGGTGCATCCGGAACGCGTCGCGCAGGCGCGCGTGGTCAGCCTGAACGAGAGCCGGATCGCGGCCGAACTGGCGGCGCGCGTCGAAGCGCTGACGGTGGAGCCGGGCCAGCGCGTCGGTCGCGGCGCCGTGCTGGCCCGGCTGGACTGCCGCGATTACCGGCTCGCCAGCGAGCGCGCCGAGGCCGAGCGCGCCGCCGCCGAGGCGCGCGCGCGGCTGGCGGCGATGCAGCACGCGCGCGCCGGCGAACTGGCGGCCGAGGGTTTCCTGAGCAAGGACGCGCTGGATGGCCGCGCCGCCGAGCGCGATGCCGCCCAGGCGGAACTGGCGGTGCGGGTGGCGGCGCTGAGGACGGCGCAAGCGGCCGAGGCCAAATGCGTGGTGCGCGCGCCGTTCCCGGCCATCGTGCTGGAACGTCTGGCGCAGGAAGGCGAGATGGCGACGCCGGGCACGCCGCTGGCGCGTCTGCTCGACAGTTCGCGCATCGAGGTGGTGGCCGAGGCGCGGGCGGCCGACGTCGCCGGCCTCAGGGCCGCGCGCGATCTCGCCTTCGTCGACGCCGATGGCCGCCATCCGCTGCGCCTGGCCCGGATCACGCCGGCGCTGGCGCGCGACAGCCGGCTGGCCGAGGCGCGCCTGCGCTTCACCGGCAAGGCGGCGCTGCCCGGCTCGGCCGGGCGCGTGGTCTGGCGCGCGCCGGAGCCGCACCTGCCGGCCACGCTGCTGGTCCGCCGCCAGGGCCGGCTGGGCGTGTTCGTGGCCGACGGCGCGACGCCGCGCTTCCATCCCCTGCCCGGCGCCGAGGAAGGCCGGCCGGCGCGCGCCGAGGGTCTGACTCCGGACAGCCGGATCGTGACCGCCGGTGCCGGCGCGCTCTGATCCGGCCGACGCCGCCATGCGCTTCTACCAGGCCCTGATCCGCAATCATCCGTTCGCCAACATCACCTTCGCGGTGGTGTTGCTGATGGGCGTGCTCGCCTACCTGAACATGCCGCGCGAGCAGGATCCGGAAATCAATTTCAACTGGCTGATCGTCACCGCCGTGCTGCCCGGCGCCGGTGCCGGCGATGTCGAGAAGAAGGTGACCCAGCCGCTGGAGGACGCGGTCGCGCGCATCGGCGACATCCGTTTCATTTCCAGCGTCAGCCGGGAAGGCGTGGCGACCGTGCTGGTGCGCTTCCGCGACATCCCGGCGGCGACCTTCGACAAGCGCGTGGCCGACCTGCGCCGGGAAGTGCAGGCCGCCGCCGACCGCGACCTGCCGGCCGAGGTCGACGATCCGACCGTCGACGAGATCACCACCAACAACGGCTTCCCCAGCGCCATGCTGCTGCTGCAAGGACCGGACAACGACGAGGCGCTGCGCGCGGCGGCGCGCCGGCTCAAGCTCGATCTGGAACGCATGGCCGGCGTCGACAAGGTGTTCGCCACCGGCCTGGCCGATCCGGAACTGCGCGTGACCTTCGATCCGGTCGCGGTCGCCGCGCGCGGGCTGACCGCCGCCGACGTCGCCGATTCGGTGGCGCGCTGGTTCCAGGACACGCCGGCCGGGCGCGCGCGGGTTGGTGACCGGGAATGGCTGGTGCGGGTGTTCGGCCAGGAGGTCTCGCCCGAGCATCTGGCCCGGCTCACCGTGTTTCCGAGCCGCGACGCGCGCGCGCATCTGCCGCTGGACGACGTCGCCGGGCTGGCGCGCGCGCGCGAGAAGCCGAGCACGCTGGTGTCGAGCGCGGGGCAGCCGGCGGTGCTGCTGGCGGTGACCAAGAAAAGCCGGGTCAACACGTTGGAGCTGCTCGAACGGATCAACGCCTTCATCGACCAGCATGGCCCCGGCCTGGCCGGCGACGGCCTGCGCCTGTCGCTGCTCGACGACCAGACCGTACCGACCCGGCAGTCGATCGAGATCATGCAGAACAACGCCCTCACCGGCCTGACCCTGGTGTTCCTGACCACCTGGCTGTTCCTGGGCAGCCGGCTGGCCGGGCTGGTCAGCATCGGCATCCCGTTCTCGCTGGCCGGCACCTTCTGGCTGCTGTCGGCCATGGATTTCACGGTCAACATGACCGTGCTGCTGGGCGTCATCATCGCGCTGGGCATGCTGGTCGACGATGCCGTGGTGATCCTGGAGGACATCCATTACCGGATGACGCGCGGCATGAACGCGCTCGACGCCGCCGCCGCCGCGGTCGCCGGCGTCGGCCTGCCGGTGCTTGCCTCGGTGCTGACCACGATCGCCGCCTTCCTGCCGCTGATGCTGCTGCCCGGCATCGTCGGCAAGTTCATGATGGTGGTGCCGCTGGTGGTGACCATCGCGCTGCTGATCAGCCTGATCGAGGCGTTCTGGATGCTGCCCGCGCACGTCGCCGTGCTCACTCCGGACTTCGCCCGACCGAGCCGGCTGCACGGCTGGCGCACCCGGTTCACGCACGGCCTGCGCGTGAAGTATTCCCGGCTGCTGATCTTTTCGCTGCGCCACGCCTGGGCCACCGGCCTGGTCCTGATCGCCGCCTTCGGCCTGGCGCTGGCGGCGGTGGCCGGCGGCTGGGTCAAGCAGCAGTTCTTCGCCGCCGATCCGATCCGGCTGTTCTACGTCAGCCTGGACATGCCGCCGGATACCGCCATCGACGCCACGCTGCGCCAGACCGCCCGGCTGGAACAGGCGGTCACCACCCGTCTGCTGCCCGGCGAGCTGCGCGCCGCCGCCAGTTACGCCGGCCTCAAGTTCACCGATACCGAACCGTTCCATGGCGACGCCCATGGCCAGGTCGCGGTCTCGCTGCTGCCGCGCGAGGGCGACATGCGCACCACCGACCGCGTGGTCGAGGCGATGCGCGCCGACATCGAGGCGCTCGATCTGGGCGGCCGGGTCAGCTTCACCGTGCTGTCGGGCGGGCCGCCGGCCGAGAAGCCGATCAAGGTGCGTCTGCGCGGCGACGATTACCGCCAGTTGCGCGCCGCCGCCGACGCGCTGCGCGAGATCGTCGCGGCGGTGCCGGGCAGTCGCGACGTGGTCGACGACGATCTGCCCGGCCGCAACGAGTACGTGCTGCGCGTGGACGCCGACGCGGTGCGCGCCGCCGGCCTCGACCCGGCCCTGGTGGCGCGCCTGGTCCGTCTGCACGCGGACGGCGAGATCGTCGCGCTGGCGCGCGAACGCGGCGAGAAGATCGAGGTGCGCGTGCGTGGCCCGGAACGCGATCTGGACGACATCCGCGCCCTGCTCGACGACCCGGTGGCGCTGGCCGGCGGCGCCAGCACCACGCTGGCCGGCCTGGTGCATGCCGAGGCGCGCGTCGCCAAGGGCGTCATCAAGCGTTACGACCTGCGCCGGGCGATCACGGTCGAGGCCAACCTGGACAAGAGCCTGACCGACACCGTGGCCGCCAACCAACAGGTGCGCGCGGCCTGGGAACGCATCGCCGCCGCGCATCCCGGCGTCAGCGCCGACTACTCCGGCGAACTGGACGACATCCAGGAAAGCCTGGACGCCATGCTCGGCCTGTTCCTGCTCGGTGTCGGCCTGATCTACCTGATCCTGGCCGCGCAGTTCCGCGGCTACTGGCAGCCGCTGATGATCCTGGCGACGGTGCCGATGGCGTTCACCGGCGTCGTCTTCGGCCTGGTGATCTCCGGCAATCCGCTGTCGCTGTACAGCCTGTATGGCGTCATCGCGCTCACCGGCATCGCGGTCAACGCCGCCATCGTGCTGATCGACGCCGCCAACCAGCGCCTGCGCGCCGGCATGAGCGTGCTGCACGCCGCCGTCTACGCCGCGCGCCGGCGCGTGGTGCCGATCCTGATCACCACCAGCACCACCATCGGCGGCCTGCTCGCGCTGGCGCTCGGCCTGGGCGGCAAGTCGCTGATCTGGGGGCCGGTGGCCTCGGCCATCGTCTGGGGCCTGACCGTGTCGACCGCGCTGACGCTGTTCGTGGTGCCGCTGCTGTACCGGCTGTTCATGGGCCGGCGCGATGTCGGCGGGAACCGCCATGTCGCCGCGTGAACTGCTGACCGGATCGTTCCACGCCGCCGTCGACGCGGCGCGCGCGGACGCCGTGCTGCCAACTTTCCTGGCCGACCTGCCGGAACCGACCGGCGGCCGGCTGATCGTGATCGGCGCCGGCAAGGCGGCGGCGGCGATGGCCGCCTGCGTCGAGGCCCGGCTGCCGGCGGCGCGGGTGGAGCGCCTGTCCGGTCTGGTCATCACCCGCCATGGCCACGGCCTGCCGACCCGGCGCGTCGAGGTGGTGGAAGCCGGCCACCCGCTGCCCGACGCCGCCGGCCTGGCCGCCGCGCGGCGCCTGGTTGAGCTGGTCGCCGGCGCCGCCCCGGGCGACCACCTGCTCGCCCTGCTCTCCGGCGGCGGCTCCAGCCTGCTCGGCCTGCCCGCGCCCGGCCTGGAACTGGCCGACCTGCGCGCGACCACCGCCGCCCTGCTGGCCAGCGGCGCGCCGATCGCCGAGATCAATGGCGTCCGCAAGCATCTGTCCGCCAACCTGGGCGGCCGGCTCGCCGCGCTGTGCCGGGCGCCGGTGACCGTGCTGGCGATCTCCGACGTGGTCGGCGACGACCCGGCCACGCTCGCCTCCGGGCCGTTCGCGCCGGACCCGGGCAGTTACGCCGACGCCCTCGCCGTGCTCGCGCGCTGGCGGGTGACGGTACCGCGCGCGGCACGCGAGCACCTGGCCCGGGGCGCCGCCGGCACGCTGCCGGAAACGCCCAAGCCGGGCGCCGACTGCTTTCGCCGGATCGACACCCATATCGTCGCCAACGCCCGCACCGCCCTGCTCGGCGCCGCCGACTGGTGGCGACGGCACGGCGTGCAGCCGATCCTGCTCGGCGACAGCGTCACCGGAGAAGCGCGCGAGGTGGCGCAAGCGCATGCCGCGCTGGCGCGCGAGGCCCGTTGTCACGGCGGTCTCGGCCGGCCACCGCTGGTCCTGCTGTCCGGTGGCGAGACCAGCGTGCGCGTGCGCGGCGCCGGCCGGGGTGGCCGCGATAGCGAATACCTGCTCGGCCTGGCGCTGGCGCTCGATGGCCTCGACGACGTGCATGCGCTGGCCGCCGACACCGACGGCATCGACGGCAGCGAGGACAACGCCGGCGCCCTGCTCGCCCCCGACAGCCTGGCGCGTGCCCGCGCCGCCGGCCGCGACGCCCGCGCCGATCTCGACGCCAACGACGCCCACGGATTCTTCGCCGCGCTCGGCGACCTGCTGGTCACCGGCCCGACCCGCACCAACGTCAACGATTACCGCGCGATCCTGGTCGCTTGAGCACGGCCAACCGGGCGGCGCCATGCCCCGGGTCACACGAGCATCACGAAATCCTTGCTACTCTTCAACGGTGGGACGGCGACCAAGCCAGCCCCCGCCTTCAGGATATTTACCGAGCATTCCCGTCATTCACGGGCAGTTCCACGCCCACACCCCAGGAGACCGCCATGGCGAACCGCAAGATCGAGGATGTCGAGGGCATCGGCCCGGCAATCGGTGAAAAACTCCGCAATGCCGGCGTCAAGGACACCGATACCATGCTGGAGAAAACCCGCACGCCGAAAAACCGCAAGGATCTCGCCGAAGCCACCGGCCTCAGCGAAGCCCAGGTACTCAAGTTCGCCAACATGGTCGACCTCTACCGCGTCAGCGGCATCGGCTCGGAATACGCCGAACTGCTGGAAGCCGCCGGCGTCGACACCGTGCCCGACCTGGCCCGGCGCAACCCGGCCAACCTGACCGAGGCGCTGCAAACCACCAACGACGCCAAGAAGCTGACCCGGCGCGTGCCCACCGAAACCGAAGTCGGCAAATGGATCGAGCAGGCCAAGGCCCTGCCGCGCATGCTCGAATACTGACAACATCCGGCATCACGTCCCGGCCCGGCCGGGACGCCTTTTCGAATCCCTCAAGGAGTCCCGATATGGGTTTACTCGACAGCGTACTCGGCGGCGCGCTCGGCGCCGGCCAGGCGGGCGGTGGCGACAATCCGGTCATGCGCGTCATCACCAGCCTGCTGGAACAGCACGGCGGCCTCGCCGGCCTGCTCGACCTGCTCAAGCAACACGGTCTGGATCGTCAGGTCGCTTCCTGGGTCGGCACCGGCGAAAACCTGCCGGTCGATGCCGGCCAGATCATCCAGGCCCTGGGCAACGGCCCGCTCGCCGAACTCGCCGGAAAATTCGGCATGCAACCGGACGACCTCGCCGGCAAGCTGGCGGGCCTGCTGCCCGGCGCGGTCGACCAGCTCACCCCCGGCGGCCAGATCCCGGCCGGCGACAAACTGCTGGAACAGGGCCTCGGCGCGCTCGCCGGCAAACTGTTCGGCTGAACCGGGCAGTCACTTCGCCGGCGAAACCAAACCGATCAAAAGCGGCTGCAAGCCCGTCCTCCCCTGCCGGCCAGCACGCCCTTGATATCGGGATGACCTTTCAGCTTGGCGAGAATGTCGCTGTAGGTGGCATCCGGCGTATTGCTCGCGAACGTGATATCGACGTAGCCGTCGGCGCGCACACGGAACGAGGTGAAATCCTCGGCGTCCTCGTTGAACAGGATTTCGGCGACCGCGCTGGAGGACTTGTCTTCCGGACTTCGCGCCATCGCGGGAGTCGCCGGAAAAAACACCGATTGCAGAAGCAGGATGAGGATGGCGGAAACCTGCCATGACGACCACTTGTTCATGAGAATCTCCCCTTTCGAGATCACCCACCCTCCTTCGGTGGCCATCGAACTATAGACTTCCTTTCTTTCCTGGCCATCGCAACGCTCGCCGCGCGTCGGCCTCTTCCCACCACTTTCCCGTCACTCATGTCCGAACCGCCGCTCGCTCGTCTGTTCCAGCTTTCCGGCCACGTCCAGGGGGTCGGTTACCGGCCGTTCGTGTTCCGGCTGGCGCATGAACTGGGGGTGAAAGGCTGGGTGCGCAACATCACCGGCGCGGTGTCGGTGCATGCCGAGGCGCCGGCGGCGGTGCTGGATGCGTTCGCGCGCGGGCTGGTGGCGCGCGCGCCGGCGATCGCGCGGCCGGTGCTGGCGGACGCGCGCGCGGTGGTGCCCGGGAACCACGCGGATTTCCGCATCCTGGACAGCGAGGCGGGCACGCCGGACATCCACGTGCCCCCGGATTTCTTCGTCTGCGCCGATTGTCTGCGCGAATCGCGCGATCCGGCCGACCGCCGGTTCCGCTACCCGTTCATCAACTGCACGCAATGCGGGCCGCGTTACACGCTGATCACGGCGTTGCCCTACGACCGGCCGAACACGACGATGGCCGGTTTTCCAATGTGCCCGGACTGCCGGCGCGAATACGAAGACCCGGCCAACCGGCGCTTCCACGCCGAGCCGGTGGCCTGCCCGACCTGTGGTCCGCATCTGACCTTCGCCGAGTCGACGGGCACCGTGCCGGCCATCGTCGGCGACGAGGCGGCGCTGGCGGCGGCGGTGGCGGCGTTGCGCGCGGGCCGGGTGCTGGCGGTGAAGGGCATCGGCGGCTATCACCTGATGTGCGCCGCCGGCGACGAGGCGGCGGTGGCCGCGTTGCGCGCGCGCAAGCCGAGGCCGGCCAAGCCGCTGGCGGTGATGTTCCCCGATCTGGCTGCGTTGCGCGCGGAAGCGCTGACCACGCCGGAACTGGAGGCGCTGCTGACCTCGCCGGCGCGGCCGATCGTGCTGCTGGAAAGACGGTCCGGCACCGACGGGCTATGCGCGGGCATCGCCCCCGGGTTGGCCGAGATCGGCTGCCTGCTGCCGTATTCGCCGTTGCACGCGTTGTTGCTGGCGGACTTTGGCGCGCCGCTGGTGGCGACCTCCGGCAATCCGAGCGGCGAGCCAGTGCTGACCGACAACGTCGAGGCGCGTGCCCGGCTGGCGCATGTCGCCGATGCCTTCCTGGAACACGACCGGCCGATCGCGCGGCCGGCCGACGACCCGGTGTTCCGGCCGATCGCCGGGCGCGCGCGGCCGCTGCGCCTGGGCCGCGGCATGGCGCCGCTGGAACTGGAGCTGCCGGCGCGCCTGGCGGCGCCGGTGCTGGCCCTGGGCGGACACATGAAGAACGCGCTGTGCCTGGCCTGGGACGGGCGCGCGGTACTGTCACCGCACATCGGCGAGCTGGACAACGAGAACAGCCTGGCAACGCTGGCGCGTGTCGCCGAGGATCTGCAACGCCTGTATCAGGTACGCGCCGGGCGGTTGCTGCTCGACGCGCATCCCGGCTACGGCTATCGGACCTGGGCGCGCGCCAGCGGCCTGCCCGGCCAGGCGGTGCGCCATCATCATGCCCATGCCTCGGCGCTGGCCTGGGAATTCCCGGCGGTGGTGGACTGGATCGTATTCACCTGGGATGGCGTCGGCCTGGGCGAGGACCAGCAACTCTGGGGCGGCGAGGCTTTCGTCGGCCGGCCCGGCGCCTGGCGGCGCGCCGCCAGCTTGCGGCCATTCCGCCTGCCCGGCGGCGACAAGGCCGGGCGCGAACCCTGGCGTTCGGCGGCGGCGCTGTCGTGGGAGCTCGGCGAACCGGCACCGTTCGCCCCCGGGCTGCTTCACGAGGCCTGGCGCAAGGGCCTCAACTGCCCGACCAGCAGCGCCGCCGGCCGGCTGTTCGACGCCGCCGCCGCGCTCGCCGGGATTTGCCGGCAGGCCAGCTTCGAAGGCGAGGGGCCGATGCGCCTGGAAGCGCTGGCGCGGCAATGGCATGGCGCGCCGGCCGCGCCGGCGCTGCCGCTGGTCATGGATGCCGATGGCCTGCTCCGCGCCGATTGGGCGCCCCTGGTCGGCATGCTGACCGACGCCGGCCAGCCGGCGGCGGCGCGCGCGGCGGCGTTCCACGCCAGTCTGGCCGAGACCCTGGTGGCGCAGGCGCGCGCCCTGAGCGCGGCCACCGGCATCGCCGACGTCGGCCTCACCGGTGGCGTCTTCCAGAACCGCCTGCTGGCGGAGCTGGCGCTGGCCGGGCTGGCGCGCGCCGGCCTGCGCGGCCATCTGCCGGCCATCGCGCCGGTCAACGATGCCGGCCTGGCGCTCGGTCAGGTCATCGAGTTCCTGGCCACCGGCCCGACGACTTGACCGGCGTCGGGTCGCGGGCTTGGGGGCCGGCCGCGCCTGGAGGACAATGCGCGTTCAACCACGGAGTCCGCTCATGCACGACACCCGCATCCTCCTCGCCCACGGCAACGGCGGCCGCTTCATGCGCGAGCTGATCGCCGAAGTCTTCGCCCGCCATCTGCGCAATCCCCTGCTCGACATCGACGCCGACGCGGTTCCACTGCCGGCGCTGGTCGGCCAGAGCGTGCTCACCACCGACGGTTTCACCGTGCAGCCGCTGGAGTTTCCCGGCGGCAACCTGGGCTCGCTGGCGGTGCATGGCGTGGTCAACGACTTGGCGGTGACCGGCGCGCAACCGCGCTTCCTGACCCTGTCGGCGATCATCGAGGAAGGCCTGGAGCTGGCCGTGCTCGACCGCCTGATCGCCAGCTTCGCCGAGGCGGCCCGCGCCAACGGCGCGGTGGTGGCGGCCGGCGACACCAAGGTGGTGCGTCACGGCGAGGGTGGCGGGCTGTACCTGTCGGTGGCCGGCATCGGCGAGCGGGTGGCGAAAACGCCGCTCAACATGCAGCGCATCGATGCCGGCGACGTCGTGCTGGTGTCCGGTCCGATCGGCGATCATGGCATCGCGGTGATGCTGGCGCGCGAGCAGTTCGGCCTGTCCGGCAATCTGGAATCGGATTCCGCCTCGGTGCTGGAGTTGGCGAGCGCGGTCTGGAACCATCCCGGCCTCAAGTTCATGCGCGACCCGACTCGCGGGGGGCTGGCCACGGTGGCGCACGAGATCGCTCACGGCATCGGCGCGACGGTGGTGCTGGAACAGCAGCGCGTGCCAGTGCGCGACGCGGTGACCTCGGTCTGCGAGATGCTCGGCTACGACCCGTATTACCTGGCTTGCGAGGGCCGCATCGTGGCGGTGGCGAAAGCGGAAGCGGCGGATGACATCCTGGCCGCGTGGCACGCCCTTCCGGGCGGCGAACTGGCCGGTCGCATCGGTCTGGTCGAGGCCGGCGCCGCGCGCGTGGTGCTGGCGACCGCGCTGGGCGGACGCCGGATTCTGGAAGAACTGGAAGACGATCCGCTGCCGCGGATCTGCTGACATCGGCCGGCCGCGCGCCGGCCGTCGATCAATGCGCCTCGATGCCGCCCTGGACGGCGGCCTGCGCCTCGGCGTCGAACTCGGCGCGCACCGATTCGAGCGCGTCCTTGAGGGTCTCCTCGGACAAACCGTTCAGGCTCTCGGCCAGCATTTCGGCGGCGTCGATGGTGTCCTGATCGTCCGGCAGGGTGCTGGAGTCGAGATTGGCGACCAGCACGGCGGCGGAGCCCGCCACTTCCAACAACTTCTGGCGCTCCAGCATGAGCAGTTCGAGTTCCTCTCGCAGCAGGCGGATTTCCTGGTCATTCAAGGCATGGACGGTCATGGTCGGCTTCTCCTGAAGGGGTGCGTGGGATAATACCGCGCCCCGCCATTCTCCACGAAACCGCCGCCGTGCTGCGTCCCGTCCAACTCGATGAATCGCTGATCGGCCAGCCGCTCCCCTGGGACCTGTACACCGAGTCGGGCGTGCTGGTCGCCGGCGCCGGCCTGACCATCGGCGACCGCGCGCATTTCGAGAAGCTCAACGCCCGGCCACTGTTCCTGCAAAGCCAGCAGGAACCCCATTCCTCGCACCCTCTGGAGCGTCTGAACGCGCTCGCCGAAGTCTGCGAGGCGATCCTGCCGGACCCGGAGCCGGGGGTGTTGCGCGAGGCCCTGCCACGCGTGATCGACGATCTGCTGGCGGTGTTCGATACCGACCCGGATGCCTGTCTGGGCTATCCGCGGCTGGCGCGGCTGGCGCGGCCGAGCATCCAGCATGGCCTGCGGGTGCTGTTCGTCGCCACGTTGCTGGCGCGCGAGCTGGAGTTCGACGATACCGGCCTGCGCGCGCTGGCCGGCGCGGCGCTGACCATGAACCTGTCGGCGCTGGACGTGCATGACCGCCTGCTCGATCCGGACAATCCGGTGCCTCACGGCCCGCGCGACCTGCCGCGCGCGCATCCGGCCGACTCGGTGGCCCTGCTGCGGCTGCACGACATCGACGATCCGCTCTGGCTGGAAACGGTAGCCTGCCACCACGAGAACCTCGATGGCAGCGGCTTTCCGGAAGGACGCTCCGGTGCCGGCATCGGCGTCGCCGCGCGCATCCTGCGGGTGGCGGACCACTACTGCGCGCGCACCGGCCCGCATCGCTACCGGCCACCGAAATCGCCAGCCTTGGCCTATCGCGAACTGTTCGGCAGGGAACGCCACCATCTCGACAGCCAGCTCGCCATCCTGCTGCTGCGCCGCATCGGCGCGTATCCGCCCGGCACGCTGGTGCGCCTGGCCAATCAGGAATACGCCTGCATCGCCCGGCGCGGACGCGGCGGCCGGGCACGCCTGGCGGTCAGTTTCATGGACGGCCGCAAAACGCTGATGGAGCCGCCACGAGAACGCAATCTGGAACTGCGCGCCAACCAGCCACGCGCCTTCCTGGAACCCGACCCGGCCTGGCCGAGGATCGACTGGCAAACCCTCTGGGGCTACTGATGACACTGTCTCCATTCGTTTTCGACGCCAGCCGCGAAAATTTCGACGCGCTGATTCTGGGCAATTCGATGAAGGGCCTGGTGCTGGTCCATTTCTGGTCGCCCAAGGCCGGACCGTGCATGGTCCTGATGCCGCGCCTGGTCAAGCTGGCCGCCGATTACGCCGGCCGCTTCCTGCTGGTCATGGTCAACACCGACGAGCTCGGCCAGCGCGCGCGCGACCTCGGCGTCACCAGCGTGCCCACGGTCAAGTTCTTCCTGCGCGGCGAGGTCGTCCATACCATCCACGGCGCCGAATCCGACGCGGTGTTCCACGCCGCGCTCGGCGAGTTCCTGGCCGGCGACGAGGATCGCGCGCGCATGGCCGCGCTGCATCTGCACGAACGTGGCCGGACCGAGGAAGCCATCGGCGTACTCGCGCGCCTGGCGGTGGAAAACCCGGAGGATCTGGCCGTGGCCGCCGATCTGGCCAAGCTGCTGACCCTGGCCGGCCGCGCCGACGAGGCGCTGACCCTGCTCGAAGCCCTGCCGCCCCCGGCCCGGCGCGCGCCCCGGCTGGCGCCACTGCTCGCCCATCTGCAATTGATCGAGGCCGCCGGCGCCGACACGGACGCCAGCACGCCGGATTCTCCCGAGGCACGCCTGGCCGAGGCGGCGCGCGCGCTGTTGACGGACGACATCGAGCACGCGCTCGACGGTCTGCTTGAATTGGCCGCCGAACATCAGGACTTCCGCGAGGACATCGGCCGTCGGGCGCTGCTCGCGGTATTCGCCATGCTCGGCCCGGAGCACGAACTGACCCGGCGCTACCGGACACGTCTGGCCGGCCTGACGGCATGAGCGCGCCAGTGGCCGGCGCCGCCGAGATCTGGCGCGACGATCTCGCCGGGCTCCCGGCATTCGCTCATCTGGCCCCCTGGCTGGACGCGTTGCGCGGCACGGACTGGCCGGATCCGGCCCGGCTCGACCGGCTCGCCAAAGTCGCCGGTGTGGTCAACGCCGCCGGTTTTCCGATCCGTTTCGAAGCGCAAACCGGCGCGCTCGGCCAGCGCGATTACGAGGCGCGCATCCTGGCCAGCGGCCGGGTGCCGAGCCGGTCGCGCAACTGGCACGATTTCCTGAACGCGTTGTGCTGGCTGGCTTTCCCGCGCGCCAAGGCGGCGCTCAACCGGTACCAGTGCGCGGCCCTGGCCGACGGCGCGCGCGGACCGGCGTCCGACGCCGCCACGTTGTTCGACGAAAGCGGGTTGATCCTGGTCGGTCTGGATGCCGGGCTGGTGGCGGCGCTGGCCGACCACGACTGGCGCGCGGCCCTGGTCGAGCGCCGCGCCGCCTGGCGGCATGCGCGCGCCTACGCGATCGGCCACGCCGTGCTGGAAAAACTGTTGCGGCCCTGGCCGGGCATCACCGCCAAATGCCTGGCGCTCGACCTGCCCGGTGAGGTGACGCTGGCGACGGTGGACGAGGCGGTGGCGGAAATCTGGTCGGCGGGCGGCATCGGCCGGCCCGCCGAGCTGTTTCCGCTACCGGTGCTGGGCATTCCGGGTTGGTGGCCGGCCAATGCCGATCCGGCCTTCTACGACGATGTCTCGGTGTTCCGGCCAGCGCGCGGCCGGCCGTCGTAAGTTCAGCCGTGCACGGTGACCGGCGGCATGTTGCAGGCCTCGCCAGGCTCCACCGGCACCTCGCGGATCTCGAAGGCGAGCTCGGCCAGATCGATCAGGATGTAGGTCGGACGGGCACCGACGCCGCCGACGGTGCCCGGATTGAGCAGATGGGTGACACCACCCTTGACGTTGTCGACCGCGCGCACGCTGGCCTTGTGGTCGTGGCCGCAGCAGACCACGTCAAAGTCGCCGGTGAGCGCCAGCGCGGCGGCGTAATGCGGATAGTGGACCAGGAACAGCGCGCGCCCGGCCAGATGCACGACGGCATCCTGGCCGTGATAGCGGATCACGCTGTCCGGCTCCAGGGCGAGCCGGCTCATGGCGTAGAGATCGCCGGTGTTGTTGCCGTGGATGACGTGTACCGGCAGTTCGAACTTGCGCAACACGCGCAACGTGGTCGGGGCGACCACATCGCCGCAGTGCAGTACCGCCTCGGCACCGCGCGCCTTGGCGTCGGCGACCGCGTGTTCGAGCAGACGGCGGTTGTCGTGGCTGTCCGAGAGCAGGCAGACCTTCATCGACGCGCGCCGGTCAGAACATCGGCTTTTCCGGCGCGGCCCGATAGCGGGCGATGCCGTCGAGAATCTCGGCGCGGGCCGCGTCGACGTCGACCCAGCCCTCGACCTTGACCCATTTGCCCGGCTCCAGATCCTTGTAATGCTCGAAGAAGTGGGCGATCTGGTTGAGCAGCAGCGGCGGCAGATCCTCCGGCCGCTGGACGTGGCAGTACAGGCTGCACAGCTTGTCCACCGGCACCGCGATGACCTTGGCGTCGACCCCCGCCTCGTCGGTCATGCGCAGCATGCCCACCGGCCGGCAGCGCACGACCACGCCAGTGATCAGCGGGATCGGCGTCACCACCAGCACGTCGACCGGATCGCCATCCTCGGACAGGGTGTGCGGCACGTAACCGTAGTTGCACGGGTAATGCATGGCCGTGGACATGAAGCGATCGACGAACATGGCGCCGGTGTCCTTGTCCAGCTCGTACTTGATCGGTTCGCCGTGGGCGGGAATCTCGATGATGACGTTGATGTCGTTCGGCACGTCGCGGCCGGTGGGTACGCGGTCGAGAATCATGGTCGGATCCTTTTCGGAGGAGATGGGGTAACGCCGCCGGAAATGCAAACCGCCCGGACTGGCCGGGCGGTTGTCATGCGGTGTCGGGAGCCGGGTTTCAGGCCATCGCCTTGATGGCGCCGGACAGGCGGCTCTTGTGGCGGGCAGCCTTGTTCTTGTGGACGATGCCCTTGTCGGCGAGGCTGTCCATGACGCTCATGTTTTCATTCATCATGGCCTGCGCGGCGGTCTTGTCGCCGGCCTCGATCGCCTTGCGAACCTTCTTGACCGCGGTCCGGTAAGCCGAACGCTGGGCCATGTTGTGCAACCGTTGCGCGGCGGCCTGACGGGCGCGCTTTTTTGCCTGGGCACTGTTAGCCATGCCGGAACTCCTTGAATCTGGAAACTTCGAGAAAGTCGGGCATCATACCGACCGATCCCGGGCATGGCAAGCCCACCCGAAGCGGGATACGCTCGAACAGGTTCAAATCACGCAATCCACGTAATAACGCGTCTTGCCGTTGCCACGATCCTTGACCAGACCGTGCACATCGGTCTCGAAGCCAGGGAATTTCTCGTTGAATTCTCGCGTGAACTTGAGGTAGCGCACGATGGTGGCGTTGAAGCGCTCGCCCGGGATCAGCAGCGGAATGCCGGGCGGATACGGCGTCAGCAGGATGGCGGTGATACGTCCTTCCAGGGCGTCGATCTCCACGCGTTCGATGTCCCGGTGCGCCATGCGCGCGAAGGCGTCGGCCGGGCGCATGGCCGGCACCATGTCGGACAGGTACATCTCGGTGGTCAGGCGGGCGACGTCGTTTTCGCGGTAGACGTGGTGGATCTCGCAGCACAGGTCGCGCAGGCCGACCCGTTCGTAGCGGGGATGCGCGGCGACGAAGTCGGGCATGATGCGCCACAGCGGCTGGTTGCGGTCGTAGTCGTCCTTGAACTGCTGCAACTCGGTGACCATGGTGTTCCAGCGGCCCTTGGTGATGCCGATGGTGAACATGATGAAGAACGAGTAGAGGCCGGTCTTCTCGACGATGACGCCGTGCTCGGCGAGATACTTGGTGAGGATGGCGGCGGGGATGCCCCATTCGGCGAAATCGCCGTCGACGTCCAGGCCGGGGGTGATGACCGTGGCCTTGATCGGGTCGAGCAGGTTGAAGCCGCTGGCCAGATCGCCGAAGCCGTGCCAGCGCTCGCCGGCGCGCAGCATCCAGTCCTCGCGGCTGCCCATGCCTTCCTCGGCCAGTTCCTCGGGGCCCCAGACCTTGAACCACCAGTCGGTACCCCACTCGGCTTCCACCTTGCGCATGGCGCGGCGGAAATCGAGCGCCTCGGCGATCGATTCCTCCACCAGCGCGGTGCCGCCGGGTTCCTCCATCATCGCGGCGGCGACGTCGCAACTGGCGATGATGGCGTATTGCGGGCTGGTCGAGGTGTGCATCAGGAAAGCCTCGTTGAACACATCGCGATCCAGCTTCCGGTTCTCCGATTCCTGCACCAGGATTTGCGAGGCCTGGCTCAGACCGGCCAGCAACTTGTGCGTCGACTGCGTGGAAAACACCATCGAGTCCTTGCAGCGCGGCCGGTTGGCGCCGATCGCGTGCATGCCGCGATAGAAGTCGTGGAAGGTGGCGTGCGGCAGCCAGGCCTCGTCGAAATGCAGGGTGTCGATCTTGCCGTCCAGTTCGGCCTTGATCTCCTCGACGTTGTAGAGGATGCCGTCGTAGGTGCTCTGGGTGATGGTCAGCACCCGCGGCTTGGCGTCCTTGTCCGGCGCGAACGGGTGCGCGGCGATCTTGCGGCGGATGTTTTCCCAGGCGAACTCGGCGCGCGGAATCGGCCCGATGATGCCGTAGTGGTTGCGCGTCGGCATCAGGAACACCGGAATCGCGCCGGTCATGATGATGGCGTGCAATATGGACTTATGACAGTTGCGGTCGACCACGACGATGTCGTTGGGCGCCACCGTCGAGTGCCAGACGATCTTGTTCGAGGTCGAGGTGCCGTTGGTGACGAAGAACAGATGGTCGGCATTGAAGATGCGCGCGGCATTGCGCTCGGAGGCCGCGACGGGGCCGGTGTGGTCGAGCAGCTGGCCGAGTTCCTCGACGGCGTTGCAGACGTCGGCGCGCAGCATGTTCTCGCCGAAGAACTGGTGGAACATCTGGCCGACCGGTGATTTCAGGAAGGCGACGCCACCGGAGTGGCCGGGGCAATGCCAGGAGTAGGAGCCGTCGGCGGCGTAGTGGGTCAACGCGCGGAAGAACGGCGGCGGCAGCGAATCCAGGTAGGCGCGGGTCTCGCGCACGATCAGCCGGGCGACGAACTCCGGCGTGTCCTCGAACATGTGGATGAAGCCGTGCAGCTCGCGCAGCACGTCATTGGGAATGTGCCGGCTGGTGCGCGTCTCGCCGTAGAGGAAGATCGGGATGTCGGTGTTGCGGTGGCGGATTTCCTGCACGAAGGCGCGCAGCTCGGCGATGGTCTCCTCGGTCTCGCCGGAGGAGAAATCGTCATCGTCGACCGACAGGATGAAGCCGGAGGCGCGGCTCTGCTGTTGCGCGAACGAGGACAGGTCGCCGTAGCTGGTGACGCCGAGGATCTCCATGCCCTCGTCCTCCAGCGCCTTGGCCAGCGCGCGGATTCCCAGTCCCGAAGCGTTCTCGGAACGGAAGTCTTCGTCGATGATGACGACGGGAAAGCGGAAGCGCATGGCCTCTCCTGATGGGCACGGGAAAACGCGCGGATTATAGGGAGACCGTCGACGCCCGCGTGTTAAATCTTCGGCAGCGTGACGCCGGTCTGGCCCTGGTACTTGCCGCCGCGGTCGCGGTAGGAGGTTTCGCAGACTTCGTCGGACTCGAAAAACAGCATCTGCGCGACGCCTTC
The DNA here is from genome assembly GCA_020725265.1 of Hydrogenophilus sp. Classification (GTDB taxonomy): domain Bacteria; phylum Pseudomonadota; class Gammaproteobacteria; order Burkholderiales; family Thiobacillaceae; genus PFJX01. The sequence goes on from DYFK01000002.1 coordinate 95,326, forward strand.
GTTGGCGTAGATACGCGCCGGCAAGGGCGTGGTGTTGGAGAATTCCAGGGTGACATGGCCTTCCCACTCCGGCTCCAGCGGCGTCACGTTGACGATGATGCCGCAGCGCGCATAGGTGGACTTGCCCAGACAGACGACCAGGACGTTGCGCGGAATCCGGAAATACTCGACCGTGCGCGCCAGCGCGAACGAATTGGGCGGAATGATGCAGGACTCGCCCTTGACCTCGACGAAGCTGTTCGGATCGAAATGCTTGGGATCGACGATGGTGGTGTTGATGTCGGTGAACAGCTTGAATTCATCGGCGCAGCGCACGTCGTAGCCGTAGCTGGAGGTGCCGTAGGAGACGATTTTCTGGCCGGCGACGGATTTCACCTGACCGGGTTCGAACGGCTCGATCATGCCGTGTTCCGCCGCCATGCGGCGGATCCACTTGTCGGATTTGATGCTCATAGGTCAGCCTGTAGCGGGTAGCAAGTAGCGAGTGGGAAAACAAAACCGCGCCCTTGGGCGCGGCCTCTATGCTACTAGCTAGCAGCTACCAGCTAGCTATTTTGAATGACGATGGTCGGAAACTTGGAGGAATGATCGACCGCCAGGTCACCAACCTTGACCGCCACGCGGCGGGCGATGGCGCGATAGATCTCGGCGACGCGGGAGTCCGGCTCGGCCACCACGGTCGGTTTGCCAGCATCGGTTTCCTCGCGGATGCGGATGTCGAGCGGCAGCGCGCCGAGGAACTCGGTGCCATAGTCCTTGCACATGCGCTCGCCCCCCCCCTCGCCAAAGATGCGTTCCTCATGGCCGCACTTGGAACAGATATGCAGCGACATGTTCTCGACCACGCCGAGGATGGGCACGCCCACCTTCTCGAACATCTTCAGACCCTTGCGGGCGTCGATCAGGGCGATGTCCTGCGGCGTGGTGACGATCACCGCGCCGGTCACCGGCACGCGCTGCGCCAGGGTCAGCTGGATGTCGCCGGTGCCTGGCGGCAGGTCGATGACCAGGTAGTCGAGATCCTTCCACTTGGTGTTGTTGAGCAATTGCTCCAGGGCCTGGGTGACCATGGGTCCACGCCAGACCATGGGCGTTTCCACGTCGATCAGGAAACCGATCGACATGGCTTGCAGGCCGTGGCCGGTCATCGGCTCCAGGTTCTGGCCATCCGGCGACTCCGGGCGACCGGTGATGCCGAGCATGGTCGGCTGCGACGGGCCATAGATGTCGGCGTCGAGCATGCCGACGCTGGCGCCCTCGGCGGCCAGCGCCAGGGCCAGGTTGACGGCGGTGGTGGACTTGCCGACGCCGCCCTTGCCGGAAGCCACGGCGATGATGTTCTTGACGCCGGGAATCAGCTTGACGCCCTTCTGCACGCTGTGGGCGACGATCTTCCAGGTGACGTTGGCCTCGACGCTGGCGGCGCCGGCGGCCTTCAGACAATCCTCGACCATGGTCTTGATCGAGCCCATGACCATCCTGGCCGGATACGGTAGCACCACGTCGAGCGTGACCTTGTCGCCCTCGACCTTGAGGTTGCGCGCGGATTTGCCGGAGATGAAATCTTTCTGGGTGTTCGGATCGATGAGGGATTTCAGCGCGTCTTGCGCCTGTTGTTCGGAAATCGGCATGGTCTGGCCTCGGCGTGGATGGAAGGAAGATGAAAGGAAAACATCGCGGCGGAGATCGACTCGGGGCGGCGTCCGCTCAAGATGAAGACCGCGCGGCGGATTTTCAAGATGAGGAACGACACGTGGCGCCGCGAAATAACTTGATCATTTTACTCGACTATTATCCGGGTCGGCAATCAGGGCTAGAAAAAAGCCCGTCACGGACAGACGTCCAGGCGGCCATCCTTCCAGCAGAGCTTGCGCGGCGGCTTCCCGGATTTGCTTGCCGGCTTGGTGGCGGGCTTCCTGGCGGGTTTCGCGCTTTTGGTGGTACTCGCGGCCGGTTTGCGCGCCGGCCTGGATTCCGGTTGGCTGACCACCGCCGGCGGTTCGGTGTTGGTGCCGGCTTCGTCGAGCGGCCGGGTTGCGATCTCCGGCATGGCCGCCGGGCTGGCGCGCAACACCGATTCGGAGGCCGCTGGCTGAACCGAGGGCGCCGCGGGCGTGGCCACGGTGAGCTCGTCGACCAGAGACTCCGTGGTGGACGGCTCCGGCCGTCCCGGTGGCGCCGAGGCCGGCTGGGCGGCTTCCGCCAGATCCGGAGGAGCCGGTTCAAGCGAGGCCGGGGCTGGCTCGCGGACGCCCTCGGCCACCGGCGGAATCGGGATGGCGGGCATATCCCCGGTCCGTTCCGGCGGGCCGGACACCGGCGCGGCCAGCCCGGATGTCGGCGCGGGTGTCACCACCTCCGTCTGGGCGGGCGCTGGCGGCATCGCTCCCGGAGCCGCGTGAATCGACGGCAGCGGTGGCATCAACGGCATCGGCGGTTGCTGCTGCAACAGCGCCGGCCACAGCCAGAACGGAATGGGAAACGGCAATGGCTGGATGGGTGGCGCCATCAGTGGAGCCGGCACCAGCCAGACCGGTTGCGCCGGCCAGACCGGCGCCGCCGACTGCGCATGGCCAGCGAATGGCGCCAACGAGGCGAGAAGCCCGGTCAGAATGGCCAGTACGCGGCCTGGTCTCGACATGATCATTTTCCCCCTTCCGGTTGGTGCCCCACCAGTTTGAATTCCGGCGCCCGCGACCGGATGGCGGCGACGATTTCGCTCATCAACCCTGGTCGATGGCGGATCGACACCCAAAGCACGTTGATGCGCAGATTGATGTCCGCGAGCACGATCCAGTCCTGGTATCGGGCCAGGACCGATCCGACCACGTGGAGCAGCTGTTCGATTTCATGATCCGGGCGCTTGCCAAGCCCAGGCGCAAGCATCATGAAATCATCATGGGGACAGCCGTCCGGATCGCGACCGGGCACCCGCTTCCAGAGTGGCTCGCCTTGCCGCCAGGCGCCCGGGTCTCCGGGCAGCGATTGGCCGCGCGGCGCCAGTTTCACACTACCGGCCCAGTTCGGCGCCGAGTTCGGCGAAGGTATGGGCGACCCCGGCGGTCTCGACCTGGGCACCGAGTTGCCGGCTGATCTGGGATACCGAGAACATGCCGCGCAGGATCTGGCTGCGGTCCTCGGCGCGCTCGACCACCAGGGCATGCTGGCGGCCATGCGACTTGAGGGTATGAACGACATCACCGACGCAAGCCTTCTGAACGTCATCCATGCACAACACTTCGAGCCGTTCGCGCGGGGTCATGATGTCCTTGACCATGACGTCGCCATGGCGGATGCCCTGGGTCTGCACGACCTGCATGGGCTTCTCGCCGGTCAGGTCGGTGGCGGTGATCAAGCCCAGGATGTGATTCTGGTCATCGACCACCAGCAGCATGCGCACGCCGCGATGGATCATCTTGGCGCGGGCGGCCTCGATGGTTTCCAGCGGGAAGATGGTGTAGGCGGTAACGATCTTGAAATCGGTCATCACCAGCAGCGCGGGTTGGCCCGGCTCGACCTTCTCGGCGATCACCTGGCGCGGCTTGTGGAAGGTGGCGCCTTTCTGCAGGGGCGCGGCGGGGATGACGTTATAGACTCTGCTCACGTTCGATTCGTCCTTGTTCAGGTGCGACCGGCACCATGGGTGCGCATCGCCAGCATGTAGGGATGCAGGGCGCGCGGATGTTCGCCGCCCGCGCCGAGAAAACGTTCGAGTTCGCCAAGCGCCAGGCGGTAGACATCGCGCTTGAACTCGACCACGGCATCGACCGGCGCCCAGTAATCGTTCCAGCGCCAGGCGTCGAACTCGGGATGTTCGGATGCACGCAGGCTGACGTCGCTATCGCGGCCGACCAGACGCAACAGGAACCAGATCTGCTTCTGGCCGCGATAGTGACCACGCCATTCCCGTTTGACCCAATCGCGCGGCACCTCGTAACGCAACCAGTTTCGGGTGCGCCCTAGAATGCGGACGTGCTCGGGCGCCAGGCCGACTTCTTCCATCAACTCGCGGTACATCGCCTGCTCCGGACTTTCGCCGTGCTTGATGCCGCCCTGCGGGAACTGCCAGGAGTTCTGGCGCACCCGCTTGCCCCAGAAGACCTCGTTGCGGGCATTGCTGATGACAATGCCCACATTCGGCCGGTAACCGTCCTTGTCGATCATGGCCGCGCCTCGGATGAATAATTGACTGCGGTCGATTTTCCCATCGTTCCACGGTCATGGAAAGGCTGCGCGGGCCGCGAGACCATGCCGGTCAGGCCAGGAAAGCACTGTCCGAGCAGGGATTGCAATAGCCCATGCGCACCAGGAAATCGTCGAACTCCAGGCCGATGTCCGCCTCCAGCCGCTCCGCGCGGCCGGACAGATAGGCGAAACTGGTATCGGGCAAGGGTTTGCGGAACGCGAACACGACGATGTTGGCCTTCTTTTCCGCCGGCAATTGCAGGGCATGCTCGCCGAACGCGCGCGCAAGTCGGTCGTGGTAGCGCGGATAGTATTCGTCCGACCCCCACAGATTGAACGCGGCCACGCCCCCAGGCCGCAGCATGGCCCGACAGGCCCGGTAGAACTCCGGGCTGGCCAGGGCATCGACGATGCGGTTGGCGTCGTAGCCATCGACCAGCAGCACGTCCTGACTTTCCGGATGGTCATGCACGAATGCCGCGCCATCACCGGTGATGACGCGCAGGCGGTCATCATCGGGCGGTAGATGGAACCAGGCGCGCGCGGCGGCGACCACTTCCGGATTGATCTCCAGCGCGGTCAGCCGGCTGTCGGGTAGATGCCGGTGGATGAATTTGGCGATGGAGCCTCCGCCAAGGCCGATCAGGGCGATGTCGCGCGGTTGCCGGTGGAACAGCAGGAACCCCATCATGGCCCGGGTGTATTCGAGTTCAAGATGATCGGGGGACTTGATCCGCATCGCGCTCTGTACAGCCGGTCCGCCCAGATGCAGGAAGCGCACGCCCTGGCGCTCGCTGATTTCGACCGGCGCCAGGCCGGGTTTGCGACGGCGCGAAAAGAGGTTCATGTTGATTCTAGGAAGGTCGGATGGACGCCAATTATCCCGGCAAGCGCGCCGATCGTGCATCCAACCCACGCCGACGGCGGGATCGCGGTACATTCGGCCATCTTCGAATCGTCGCGAGGTTGTCGCGTACAGGCATGGAACGCATCTACTCGATCGCCTACATGGAGCGCAGCACCGGCATCAGCCGGGAAACCCTGCGCATCTGGGAGCGACGTTACGGCTTCCCCAATCCAGGCCGGGACGCGGCGGGCGATCGCAGTTACAGTCGCGGCGAGCTGGAGCGCCTGCGCATCATCAAGCGCCTGCTCGACCAGGGCCACCGGCCCGGCCGCATCGTCCCACTGGAGGCGGCCGCGCTCCGCAAACTGGCCACGGTGACACCCGCGCACTCCTCGCGCCGCGACACCGCCCTGCACACCGCCTTCATCGGCCTGCTCCGCCAGCGGGAACCGGACACCGCGCGCGAATGGCTGCAGCTACAGATGTCGACCCAGGGTCTCGCAGGTTTCATTCGCGACACCCTGGCACCGCTGATCACCGCGATCGGGGATGCCTGGGGAGGCGGACAACTGAGCGTGTTCGAGGAACACCTGTTCACCGAGCTGACGCAACGCCTGCTGCGCCAGGCCATCGGCGCGCTGCCTCCCGGGGGCGCGCCCCGGGTGCTGCTGACCACGCTGCCGGAAGAACAGCACAGCCTGGGACTGCTGATGGCGGAAGCGATATTGACGCTGGAAGGCGCCCGCTGTCTGAGCCTGGGTGTCAACACGCCGACACCGGAAGTGGTGACCGCCTGTCGCCGGCACGAGATCGACATTCTCGCCCTGTCGTTCAGCCTGGCCTATCCACGCCGCCGGATCGCGCCACAACTGGCCGCGTTGCGCACGGAACTGCCTACGACCTGCGATATCTGGGCGGGCGGCGCCTGTACCGCCCGTTTGCGCGCGTTGCCCGGGGTCCGCTACTGTCCGCGCCTGGAGGATGCTTCGCGCCATCTGGAGCAATGGCGCAAAGCCAGACGGACCTGAAGCGCGGACATCGGCACGACCGCCACCCCGCATGGAGAAATGCGGAGAAGAATCAGCCGCCGGGATAGAATGCGGCCGTTTGAAACCGTAACCGTTCGTGGCGGGAGTGACCAAGATGGATATCGAGCAGGCGCGATTCAACATGGTGGAGCAGCAAATCCGGCCTTGGGAAGTGCTGGACCCGAAGGTGCTCGACCTGCTGTTCAAGGTCCGGCGCGAGGACTACGTGCCCCAGGTCTATCGTTCCCTGGCCTTCGTCGACATGGAGATTCCGCTCGGCCACGATGAAACCATGTGGGCACCCCGGATCGAGGCGCGCGCGTTGCAGGCCCTTCGGGTTCAGACGCATGAACGGGCGCTGGAAATCGGCACCGGCAGCGGCTATTTCACCGCCCTGCTGGCCAGCCAGGCCAGCATGGTGGTCAGTGTCGAACTGCATGCCGACCTCAAGGAAGAAGCCGACCGCAAATTCCGCGCGCACGGGCTCAACCGCGTCCAGACCCGGCTCGGTGACGGCGCCCGCGACTGGAGCGAGGACGGCAATTTCGATGTCATCGTCCTGACCGGTTCCTGCCCGCTCTCGCCGACGGACCACCTGAAGCGCCTCAATCCGGGCGGTCGCCTGTTCGCCATCGTCGGCGAGGGGCCGGCCATGTCGGCGTGCCTGATCAGCCGGATCGACGCCGACGCCTACCACCAGGACGTACTGTTCGAAACCAGCGTCCGCGCCTTGCGCAATGCCCCGGAGCCGGAGCGCTTCACTTTCTGAAATGCGCCACATCCGCGCGACCGAACTCAAGGCATGGCTCGACGACGCCGGACGCGAGCCGCCCCTGTTGCTTGACGTGCGCGAACCTTGGGAGTTCGAACGCTGTCACATCGCCGGCGCGCGACTGTTGCCCATGAGCGTCCTGGCTGGTCAGTACCCGACGTTGGACCCGGCCCGGGAAACCGTCGTCGTCTGCCACCACGGCGTGCGCAGTTACCATGTCGCGCGATTTCTCGAACACAATGGCTTCGAAAACCTGATCAACCTGACCGGCGGCGTCGATGCCTGGGCCAAGGAGGTCGATCCGGAGATGCCCACCTATTGAACCCCATGAAACCGACCACGTTGATCGCCACCCTGGCGCTGATTCCGATCCTCACCGCCACCCCCGCCCTCGCAGCCAACCTGTCCGACATTTACCGCCTCGCGCGCGAGCACGACGCCGCCTACGCCGCCGCCCGGCAAGCCCAGCGGGCCGGCCAGGAGAAAATTCCGCAAGGCCGCGCTGGCCTGCTGCCGACCGTCACCCTCGGCGCCAACCTCCGCCATAGCGACTCCAGCAACAGCGCGTCCGGCTCCACCAATTACGGTTCGCATGGTTACAGCCTGACGCTGACCCAGCCGATCTACCGCAGACAGAACCTGGAAAGTCACGAGCAGGCCAGGATCCAGGCGCTGATCGCGGATCAGGAGCTGAGCCTGGCCGGGCAGAACCTGCTGCTGCGCGTCGCCACCGCCTATTTCGAGGTCTTGCAGGCCGAGGATGTCCTGGCCACCGCCGAGGCCGAGAAAATCGCGATCGAGGAACAGCTTGCGCAAGCTCGCAAGAGTTTCGAGGTCGGCACCGCCACCATCACCGACACCCACGAGGCCCAGGCTCGTCGCGACCTGACCACGGCGCTGGTGATCGCCGCGCTGAACGACGTGGAGGTGAAACGCCGGGCGCTGGAAATCCTGATCGACCGGGAAGCGCCGGCCCTGGACCGGTTGCGCGACAACGTCAGCATGCCGCGCCCCGATCCCGACAACATGGACACCTGGGCCAAACAGGCGGAATCCGGCAGCCTGACGGTACTGATCGGCGACTCCAACCTGGAACTGGCGCGGCGCGAACTGGCGCGCCAGCGCGGTGGTCATCTGCCGACCCTGGATCTGGTCGCCAGCCACAGCGACAATCGCAACGGCGCCAGCAGCCTGGGCACCCGGGCGGACACCAAATCGACCGTGCTCGGCGTGGAGCTCGGCTGGGTGCTTTACCAGGGCGGCGCCATCGATTCGCGCGAGCGCGAAGCCGCCGCCAACCTGGAGCGGGCCCGATATCTGCTTGAGGACGCCCGCCGCCAGGCTCGCCAGAATGTCCGTCAGGGTTACCTGGGCGTGCTGTCCGGCAATGCCCGCGTCGGGGCGCTCGAACAGGCCCTGGTATCGAGCGAGGCGCAACTACGCTCGACCAAGCTCGGTCTGGAAGTCGGCGTGCGCACCCGGGTCGACGTGCTCAATGCCCAGCAGCAGGTTTTCGGCACCCGACGCGATCTCGCCGCCGCCCGCTATCAGGCGTTGCTGGCGACCCTGCAACTGAAGGCCGCCGCCGGCATCCTCACGGAAACCGATCTCCAGGCGGTCGACGCCCTGCTCAGCCCGCGCGTCAACTGAGTCCCGGCCGCGCGCTCAACCGGCGACCGGATCGACCAGATCCAGGATGCGCGCGGTGGCGCCCCGATTGGTCGCGGTGAAGCGCAATCCGGCTGCCGTCATGGCCGCGCGCGCGGCGTGGTCGGCACGCAACACCGCCGCCTCGGCGACCAACGCATCGACATCGGCGACCCGGCGGGCCGCGCCCTCCGCCACCGCCCGTTCCGCGGCTTCCGCGAAATTCCAGGTATGCGGCCCGATCAGCGCCGGGCAACCGGCATCGGCGGCCTCGATCAGATTCTGGCCACCGAACGGCAGCAGGCTGCCACCGATGATGGCGAGATCGGCGGCGCGGTAGTAAGCCGCCAGCTCGCCCATGCTGTCGCCGAGAAAGACCCGTTCCCCACTGGCTACCACCCGACCCTCGCCGCGCCGGGCGAAGGTCAGTCCACGCCCGGCGAGCAAACGCGCGACCTCGTCGAAACGCTGTGGATGGCGGGGCACCAGAACCAACAGCGAATCGGTGTCGACGAGGCCATCGAGCGCGTCGAGCAGCAGGTTCTCCTCGCCCTCGCGCGTGCTTGCCGCGAGCAGCACGAAGCGTCCGCCGAACAACGCCCGCAAAGCCGTCGCGCGCGCCTCGACATCGGCCGGTGGCGTGACGTCGAATTTCAGGTTGCCGGTCACCACCACGTTACGGGCGCCGAGCGCGACCAGACGTTCGGCATCCGCCCCGGTCTGGGCGGCAATACCGCTCAGGCGCGCCAGGGTCGGCCGGGTCAGCCCGGCGAACCGTCGGTAGCCGCGCGCGGAGCGCTCGGACAGACGGGCATTGACCAGATACAGCGGCAACCGCCGGCGCGCGCAGGCGGCGTACAGATTGGGCCAGACCTCGGTTTCCAGGATCACGCCGACCGATGGCCGGACCCGCGCCAGGAACAGTTGGACACAAAGCGGGAAGTCGTAAGGCAGATAGGCCTGAACGACATCGTCGCCGAACAGCTCGCGGCCGGTCGCGCGGCCGGTCGGGGTGGCGTGCGTGAGCAGCAGCGGCCGTTCCGGATGACGCGCGCGCAGGGCGCGGATCAGCGGCGCCGCCGCCCGCGTCTCGCCCACCGATACGGCATGAACCCAGATCGCCGAACGCCCCTCCAGTCGGCCAACCCAGCCCAGCCGCTCGCGCCAGTGACGCAGATATTCCGGCTGCCGGCGCGCGCGCCAGAGCAGGTAAAGGAAGGCGAACGGCAGCAAGGCCAGCCAGATCAGGGAATACAGCAAGCGCATGGACGCGCATTGTAGGGGCGCGACGGCCGGCGCGGGCTGCTGGTATCCTCGCCGCTTTGCATTTCGGGGATGGACAACATGAAAGTACTGGTCACCGGCGCCGCCGGCTTCATCGGCATGCACGTCGCCCAAATCCTGCTCAAGCGCGGCGACACGGTCGTGGGCATCGACAACCTCAACGACTATTACGATCCCGCCCTCAAGCTGGCCCGCCTGGAACAGCTCAAGCCCTACCCCGGGTTCAAGTTCGTGCGCGGCGACATCTCCGACCGGGTGACCGTCGAGGATCTGTTCGCGGCCGAGAAATTCAACCGCGTCATCAATCTCGCCGCGCAGCCCGGCGTGCGTTATTCGCTGAAGAATCCCCACGCCTACATCCAGACCAACCTGGTCGGCTTCGGCAACCTGCTGGAGGGTTGCCGCCACAATGGCGTCGAGCACTTCGTCTACGCCAGCAGCTCCAGCGTCTACGGCGCCAACACCCACATGCCGTTCTCGGTGCACGACAACGTCGACCATCCGGTCAGCCTGTACGCCGCCAGCAAGAAGGCCAACGAGCTGATGGCGCATACCTACAGCCATCTGTATGGCCTGCCGACCACCGGCCTGCGCTATTTCACCGTGTACGGTCCCTGGGGCCGGCCGGACATGTCGCCCTGGCTGTTCACCTCGGCGATCCTGGAAGGGCGCACCATCGACGTGTTCAACCACGGCAAGATGCAGCGCGATTTCACCTATGTCGACGACATCGCCGAAGGCACCGTGCGCGTGCTCGACCGCGTCGCCACGCCTGACCCGGACTTCAGTACCGACGCGCCCGATCCCAGCACCAGCTACGCGCCGTTCCGGGTCTACAACATCGGCAACCATCAGCCGGTGGAACTGATGACCTTCATCAAGACCATCGAGGACGCGCTCGGTCAGGAAGCGAAGAAGAACTTCCTGCCGATGCAACCCGGCGACGTGGTGGCCACCTACGCCAACATCGACGCGCTGAAGCGCGACGTCGGCTTCGAGCCGAAGACCGAACTGGCGGTCGGCATCGCCAACTGGGCGGCTTGGTACCGCCGCTATACCGGCCAATAACGCCAGCCGTCGACGGCGATCAGTCGCCGATCCGTCCGGCCTGGCGATCCCGTTCGATCGCGCGCGCCGCCGCCAGCCCCTGGGCGATGGCGGTCGGAATCGACGGCTGTGGCGAGTCGGTGATGTCGCCCGCCGCGTACAGGCCGGGGATGCGGGTACGCTGCCAGGCATCCACCTCGACATGGCCGCCGGCCGTCAACGCCGGCCGCAGATCCGGCGCGAAGCATTCGATGATCCCGGTATTCGGCCGGTACCCGTACATCACCAGCAGCCAGTCGAAATCGCGTGTCTCCTCCGGCCAGACGACGCGGATGCGCTCTCCCGCCAACATCATCCCTCGCGGCACGCAGCCTTCCCGCAGCTCGATCTCCGGTCTTTGCCGGCACGAAGCCAGGAATCCGGCGCGCGCCGAAAACGCGCCGCGCGCGCAGACCAGGCCACGGTTGCCGCGTTCGGCCAGGAACAGGGCATGGTCGAGGGCATTGTCGCCACCGCCCAGGATCAGTACCTCGGCGCCATGGATGTCGTCGCGGATGGCCAGCGACAGCGGGCCGATGATCACGCGCGGGCTGACCTCCGCGAGGCGTCGCAACTCGGCGGTGGCATGCGCGCGCATGCCGGTGGCGAGGACGATGGCGCCCGCGCGCAGGGTTTCCGCGCCGTCCGGAGTATCCAGCGCCAGCACGAAGCCCTCGGCATCGCCCGTCACCGCCGCCACTCGCGTGCGATAACGCGTGGTCACCGGCAGGGTGGTGTAATGCGCGGCCATGCGCCCGGTGATCGCCTCGCCGGATTCGCCGGGCGCGCCCAGCATCCACAGGTTGGGGTGAAAATTGGTGCGCTGCGCGCCGCCGGCGTGATCGCCACGCTCGATCACCACCGGCGTGAGGCCGAAACTCAGACAGGCATTGGCGCAGGACATGCCGGCGGGGCCGGCGCCGATGATGGCGACGATCATGGGAAAGCCAAGGTTATGATTGGCCGAAAACTAGCATGAACCCCATGTCCACTCTACCCTCCCCCAGTCCGGAAGCCCTTGCCCACAGTATCGAGGTGGCCGCCCACATCCACGCCGAAATCGACCGCGCCGGTGGCTGGCTGCCGTTTTCCCGCTACATGGAACTGGCGCTCTACGCACCCGGCCTCGGCTATTACGCCGGAGGCGCGGCCAAGTTTGGCGGCGCCGGCGATTTCGTCACCGCGCCGGAGCTGACGCCGCTGTTCGGACGCACGCTGGCGCGCGCCGCCGCCGTCGTGCTGCGCGAGACCGCCGGCGACATCCTGGAACTCGGCGCCGGCAGCGGCCGCCTCGCGCTCGACCTGCTCGGCGAACTGGAACGCCTGGGATGCCCGCCAGCGCGCTACGCCATCCTCGAAGTCAGCCCCGACCTACGCGCACGCCAGCGGGCGCTGTTCGCGACCGAGGCGCCCCATCTGCTGGCGCGTCTGGACTGGCTCGATCGTCTGCCGGAAACCCACACCGGCTTGATCCTCGGCAACGAGGTGCTCGATGCCCTGCCGGTGCATCTGGTGCGCTGGCGCGCGGACGGCCTGTTCGAGCGCGGCGTGGTCCGGTCCGAGACCGCGCAAGGCGCTGGCTTCGCCTGGCGGGATCGGCCGCTCGCCGGTGGCGCCCTGTTCGATGCCGCGCGCGCGCTGAAACCCGGCGACGACTACCTGTCTGAAATCAATCTGGCGGCGCCGGCATTGATCGCCAGCCTGGCCGCGACGCTGAACCACGGCGCCATGCTCTGGTTCGACTACGGTTTCCCGCGCGCCGAGTACTACCACCCACAACGCCACATGGGCACGCTGCGCATGCATTACCGCCATCACTGTCTGGACGATCCGTTCTGGCTGCCCGGCCTTGCCGACATCACCGCCCACGTCGATTTCAGCGCGGTGGCCGAAGCCGGCCTCGCCGCCGGCCTCGATCCGCTGGGTTACACCAGCCAGGGCGGCTGGCTGCTGGACGCCGGCCTGCTTGATCTGATGGCCGAAATGGAACCGATGACGCCCCCCTATCTGCGCGCCGCCAGCGCCGTGCAAAAGCTGGTGCAGCCGTCGGAAATGGGCGAGTTGTTCAAGGTACTCGCGTTTGGTCGCGGCCTGCCCGGCCCGTTGCCCGGGTTCCGGCGCGGCGACCGGCGCGCGGCGATATTCCCGGAAACAGACGGCGCTGGCGCATGAAAAAGGGCCGCGCATGCGCGGCCCTTTTTCGGGATGACCAGACCGGGCTCCAGGCCCGGCGCCCGATCAGTTCTCGCCAACCACGGCGACGCTGATCTCGCACTCGACGTCGGAGTGCAGCGACAGCGTGACGGCATACTCGCCGATGGTCTTGAACGGGCCGTCCGGCAAACGGACTTCGGCCTTGACCACGTCGAAGCCCTGGCCGTTCAGCGCGGCGGCGATGTCGGCGTTGGTCACCGAACCGAACAGACGGCCGTCGACGCCCGCCTTCTGGGCGATCTGGACAGTCAGACCGGCCAGTTTCTCGGCGCGCGCCTGGGCGGCCGCGAGTTTCTCGGCGGACTGCTTCTCCAGCTCGGCCTTGCGTTCCTCGAAGGCGGCGATGTTGGCCTTGGTGGCGCGCTTGGCCATGCCTTGCGGGATCAGGAAGTTGCGGGCGTAGCCGTCCTTGACCTTGACCACGTCGCCGAGGCCGCCAAGGTTGGTCACTTTGTCCATCAGGATGATTTCCATGTGCGTCTCCCGATCTCAGTTGTGATGCTTGTCGGTGTAAGGCAGCAGGGCCAGGAAGCGCGCCCGCTCGATCGCGGTCGACAACTGGCGCTGATAGCGGGCCTTGGTGCCGGTGATGCGGGCGGGAATGATCTTGCCCTGCTCGTTGATGAAGTCCTTCAGGACGTCGATGTCCTTGTAGTCCACTTCCTTGACCTTCTCGGCGGTGAAGCGGCAGAACTTGCGGCGGCGGAACAGGGCCGTGCCGTTGGGGTTCTTGGGACGGGGCTTGCGTTTGATGAAAGCCATTTCATTACTCCTCGATCGGGAGCCGGATCAAACCGGCTCGCAAAATTCACATTCGTTCAAATTCGGTCACATGCGCCTCGAGCCGCGGGTTGCGGGCGCCGGCACGGTCGATGAAACCGGTCAGACGCAGCGTCGAGCCCACCGGAACCCGGGCCAGCGCCTCGGCCACCGGACCGAAGGCGACCAGCTCGGTCTCGAACTCCAGCGTCCTTTGCCTGCCAGCCTCGGTCACGGTCGACGCGTGCGTTGCCTGGACGCGCAGGCTGGCAAGCCCGGAAGGTGTGGCGCGCAAACCCGACGTCGCGGTCAGGCAGGCGCTCAGCTCGAACCGGTTCAGGCCGCTTCCGCCGGGGCTTCGCTCTGCTGGGGTGCCAACAGATTGCGGGCCTTCTCACCCTTCATCATCGGCGACGGCGTCGTAACCGCCTCATCGCGCACCAGGGTCAGATGGCGCAGGATGGCGTCGTTGAAGCGGAAACCGTGCTCCAGTTCGTCCAGGGTCTCCTGGTCGACCTCGATGTTCATGAGCAGATAATGGGCCTTGTGCATCTTCTGGATGGTGTAGGCCAGTTGCAGCCGACCCCAGTCCTCCAGGCGATGGATATGACCACCCTTGCCGGCGATCAGGGTCTTGTAGCGCTCGATCATGGCGGGCACCTGCTCGCTCTGATCGGGATGCACGATGAATACGATCTCGTAGTGACGCATTGAAACTCCTTGTGGGCTGTGGGCCATCCGCGTGCGTGCGCGGTATGGCAAGGACGGAGAAACCAGCAAAACACCGCGCCCGTCCGGGACGTGTCCAGGACGGGCGCGGAGAGGGCCGGCATTCTAATCGAATTCGACTCCACTCGGCAACGCAGATCATTCCCCACCGACCATGCGCGCGCTTCGGCGCGACATGGCCGGGCATCGGGCACCGGCGACCACGCCCGATTCGCGGAATGCCGTTACCATCGCCGGCTTCGGCCCCGTCCCGTCCAGTCATGAACCTGCTGAAAGCCCTCGCCACGGTCAGTTCGATGACCCTGCTCTCGCGCATCCTCGGTTTCGCGCGCGACGCCGTCATCGCCCGGGCGTTCGGCGCTGGCGCCGCCACCGACGCGTTCTTCGTCGCTTTCAAGCTGCCCAACCTGCTGCGCCGGCTGTTCGCCGAGGGCGCGTTTTCCCAGGCCTTCGTACCGATCCTGGCGGAATACCGTAACCGGCGCGGCGAGGAGGCCACGCGCATGCTGATCGGCCGGGTCGCCACCCTGCTGTTCGTCGTGCTGGCGCTGGTGACCGCGCTCGGCGTGATCGGCGCGCCGCTGATCGTGCTCGCCTCCGCGCCCGGCTTCAGCGCCGACGCCGGCAAGTTCCAGCTCACCGTCGACCTGGTGCGTATCGTCTTCCCCTACATCCTGTTCATTTCCCTGGTGGCGCTGGCGGCCGGCGTGCTCAACACCTTCAGCCGTTTCTCGCTGCCCGCCTTCGCGCCGGTGCTGCTCAACGTCGCCATGATCCTGGCGGCGGCCGTCGCCGCGCCCTGGTTCGATCCGCCGGTGCTGGCGCTGGCCTGGGGCGCGTTTCTCGGTGGCATCCTGCAACTGGCGCTGATGTTCGCCGGCCTCAAACGGCTGGGCATGCTGCCGCGCTGGGACTGGGCGCCACGCGACGAAGGCGTGCGCCGCGTCCTCCGGCTGATGGGTCCGGCCGCGTTCGGCGTCTCCATCGCCCAGATTTCGCTGCTGATCAACACCATCTTCGCCTCCTTTCTGGTTAGCGGCAGCGTGTCCTGGCTGTATTACGCCGACCGCCTGATGGAATTCCCCGCCGGCATGCTCGGCGTCGCCCTCGGCACCATCCTGCTGCCCTCGTTGGCCAGGCACCATGCCGACGACAATCCCGCCGAATATTCCCGCCTGCTCGACTGGGGCCTGCGCATGACCCTGCTGCTGGCGGCGCCGGCGGCGGTCGGCCTCGGCCTGCTGGCGGTGCCGCTGATCGCGACGCTGTTCCACTACGGCGAATTCGCCGCGCACGACGTCGAGATGACCCGCCAGGCACTGGTCGCCTACGCCGTTGGTCTGCTCGGCCTGATCCTGGTCAAGGTGCTGGCGCCCGGCTTCTATGCGCGCCAGAACATCAAAACCCCGGTCAAGATCGCGCTGGTCACCCTGCTCGCCACCCAGGCCATGAATCTGATGTTCATCTGGCACCTGAAGCATGCCGGCCTGGCCCTGGCGATCGGCCTGGGCGCCTGCCTGAACGCCGGCATCCTGCTCTACAAGCTGCGCGCCATGGCCATCTACCAGCCGAATCCGGGCTGGACCGGCTTCCTGCTTCGGCTCGCGTTGGCGCTGATCGCGATGGCCGTGTTCCTGTGGTTCGCGATGGGTACGGAGGCGCGCTGGCTGGCCTACGGCTTCGCCGAGCGCGCGCCTCATCTGGGCGCGCTGGTCGGCGGCGGCATCGTCGTCTATTTCGCCTGCCTGTGGCTGCTCGGCTTTCGCGCGCGCGACTTCCGGCGCCAGGCGGCGTCATAGACCCACCCCGCGCATGCCGTTAAAATTGTCGGCTTTTCAAATAGATAACCGCGCCATGCTGATGACCCACGGCTGGCCCGATGCCGCCCGGCTGGCCGTTCACGCCAACGCCGTCACCATCGGCAACTTCGACGGAGTGCACCTTGGCCACCAAGCCATGCTGGCGCGCCTGCGCGCGCGCGCGGCTTCGGTCGGCGGCGCGCCGACGGTACTGACCTTCGAACCGCATCCACGCGAGATCTTCACGCCCGATTCGGCGCCGACCCGGCTGACCTCGCTGCGCGAGAAGCTGGAGATCCTGCGCGGCCTCGGTGTCGCGCACGTGCATGTCTGCCGCTTCACGCGCGCGTTCGCGGCGTTGACGGCGGAAGAATTCGTCCACCGCATCCTGGTTGACGGACTGCGCGCGCGCTACGTGCTGGTCGGCGACGACTTCCGTTTCGGCGCCCGCCGCGTTGGTGATTTCGCGCTGCTGCGCCAGCTCGGCGAACGACATGGCTTCGAGGCGGAAGCCCTGCATACCGTTGAAGCCGCCGGTCAGCGCGCCTCCTCCACCGCCGTGCGCGAGGCGCTGGCGGCGGGCGACATGGCGATGGCCGCGCAACAGCTCGGCCGCCCCTACTCCATTTCCGGACGAGTGGTCGGCGGCGACCAGCTCGGCCGCAAGATCGGCTACCCCACCGCCAACATCCAGCTCAAACACAACCGGCCGCCGGTGAAGGGCATCTTCGCCGTGCGCGTGCAGGGCCTCGACCGACCCGACTGGCCCGGTGTGGCGAGCCTGGGCACGCGGCCGACCGTGCACGCGAACGGCAAGCCGACGCTGGAAGTGCATCTGTTCGATTTCGCGCGTTCGATCTATCGCGCGCATCTGCGCGTCGAGTTCCTGCACAAGCTGCGCGACGAAGCCAAGTTTCCCAGCATGGAAGCGCTGATCGCGCAGATCGATCGGGATGCGGCGCAGGCGCGGGAGTTGTTGAATGTTTAATGGAGTCGCCTGGCGCGGACGGCGAGCGCGTTGTGAAGCGACGTTGGCCGGGGGCGCCCGGCAGCGCGTCACTTTCTTTGCTTGTGCAAAGAAAGTAACCAAAGAAAGCACACCCCGCTGCCGGCGAAACCCCGGACGGAAGGCACTCGTCCGGGCAGCGAAAAAACTCGCTTCGCTCAAACAGCTTTCGCTGGCCTTCGGCTTCCCCGGACAAGTGCCTTCCGCCCGGCGCCGGCAGAGGGGAGAAGAGCATCCAATGGCAAGCGGCGTCACGCTCCGCAAACGGTTGCTGCAGGCTATACCGCTTGCGGAAGGACGGTTTTCCTCCCTTCTGACGCCGCCGACCGGTCGTCGGCGCCGAGGGGGAAGTCGGCGAGCGTGTTTGAGCCCCGCAGGGGCGAGTTTGCGAGCCGCCCTCGGCGCCGGCGACCGGTCGGGGATTTCGGCGGAAGCAGGGCGTGCTTTCTTTGGTTACTTTCTTTGCATGAGCAAAGAAAGTAACGCGCTGCCGGGCGCCCCCGGCCTACCACCTTGTGCCAAGGCGCACCCGTAATCTTCAGGCGCAAACACAAAAAATGCCCGACTACAAAGACACCCTCAACCTCCCCGACACCCCCTTCCCCATGCGCGGCGACCTCGCCAAGCGCGAACCGGGCTGGGTCGCGCAATGGCGGGAGAAAAAGCTCTACGAGAAGATCCGCGCCACCGCCGCCGGCCGGCCGAAATTCATCCTGCACGACGGCCCACCCTACGCCAACGGCGACATCCACATCGGCCACGCGGTGAACAAGATCCTCAAGGACATCATCGTCAAGACCAGGACGCTGGACGGCTTCGACGCGCCCTACGTGCCGGGCTGGGACTGTCATGGCCTGCCCATCGAACTGGTGGTGGAAAAGGCGCACGGCAAGGACATCCCCGCCGCGCGTTTCCGCGAACTGTGCCGCGAATACGCGGCCAGCCAGGTCGAGCGGCAGAAGGCCGACTTCATCCGCCTGGGCGTGCTGGGCGACTGGGACCGGCCCTACCTGACCATGGATTACCGCTTCGAGGCGGACATCATTCGCGAACTGGGCAAGATCCAGGCGAATGGTCACCTGTACCTCGGCGCCAAGCCGGTGCATTGGTGCGTCGACTGCGGCTCGGCGCTGGCCGAGGCGGAAGTGGAATACGAGGACAAGACCTCGCCGGCCATCGACGTCGCCTTCCAGGTCGCGGACCGCGCCGATCTGGCGCGCCGCCTGGGTCTGCCGGCGGACGCCGATTGTCCGGCCTACGCGGTGATCTGGACGACGACACCGTGGACCCTGCCGGCCAACCAGGCGGTGGCGGTGCATGCCGAGTTCGTCTATGACCTGGTTCGCACGCCCAAGGGCATCCTGATCCTGGCGCGCGACCTCGCCGAGGCGGCGATCCAACGCTACGGCTTCGAAGCGGTCGAGACCATCGCCCAGGTCAAGGGCGCCGTGTTCGAGGGACTGAAACTGGATCACCCGTTCCAGCCTCGCCAGGTACCGGTGATCCTGGCCGACTTCGTCAGCGCCGACGCCGGCGTCGGCCTGGTGCACATCGCCCCCGGACACGGCCACGACGACTATGTCGCCGGCCTCAAATACGGCCTGGAAGTGGCCAACCCGGTGGGCGGTGACGGCAAGTTCCACGCTGACACGCCGCTGGTCGGCGGCCAGAGCATCTGGGCCGGCAACAAGACGGTGATCCAGGCGCTGGCCGACAGCGGCCGCCTGCTGGCGCAGGAGAACATCCGCCACAGCTACCCGCACTGCTGGCGGCACAAGACGCCGATCATCTTCCGCGCCACCCGCCAGTGGTTCATCGGCATGGACCGCGAGGTGAAGGGGGAAGGGGGAAGGGAGCAGGGCGAGACGCTGCGCGCCATGGCCATGCGCGCGGTCGAGGACACCGAGTTCTTCCCGGCCTGGGGGCGCGCGCGCCTGGAAGCGATGATGAAGAGCCGCCCGGACTGGTGCGTCTCGCGCCAGCGCAACTGGGGCGTGCCGATCACCTTCTTCATGCACCGGCAGACTGGCGAACTGCACCCGCGCAGCCAGGAACTGCTGGAGGAGGTCGCGCGGCGCGTCGAACAACAGGGCATCGAGGCCTGGTTCAGCCTCGATCCGAGGGAATTGCTCGGCGACGAGGCGGACGACTATGAAAAGGTCGGCGACACCCTCGACGTCTGGTTCGATTCCGGCGTCACCCACGCCTGTCTGCTGAAGGAGCGCGAGGGCCTGGAACATCCCGCCGACCTCTACCTGGAAGGCTCCGACCAGCATCGCGGCTGGTTCCAGTCCAGCCTGCTCACCGGCTGCGCCAGCGACGGCCACGCGCCCTACCGCGCCCTGCTCACGCATGGCTTCGTGGTCGACGCCAAGGGCCACAAGATGTCCAAGTCCAAGGGCAACGTCATCGCGCCGCAGAAGGTGATGGACACCTACGGCGCCGACATCCTGCGCCTGTGGGTGGCGAGCACCGACTACTCGGGCGAACTGACCATCTCAGACGAAATCCTCAAGCGCGCGGTGGACGGCTACCGCCGCATCCGCAACACGCTGCGCTTCCTGCTCGCCAACACCGCCGATTTCGATCTGGCCAAGCATGAGGTTGCCACCGCCGACCTGCTGGAGATCGACCGCTACGCGCTGGCGCTGACCCGCGCCATGCAGGATGAAGTGCTGGCCGATTACCGCCAATACAACTTCCATGCCGCCGTGCAGCGGCTGACCGTGTTCTGCTCTGAGGATCTCGGCGCGTTCTATCTCGACGTATTGAAGGACCGCCTGTACACCAGCGGCGCCGGTTCACTGCCGCGCCGCGCCGCGCAGACCGCGCTCTGGCATGTCCTGCACACGCTGACCCGCTTGCTGGCGCCGATCCTGTCGTTCACCGCCGAGGAAATCTGGGCGCTGCAATGCAAATCCGACAGCGTCTTCCTGAGCCTCTGGCACGAGCCGCCGGCGCCGGCCGACGCCGACGACCTGCTGACACGCTGGAGCCGCCTGCGCGAGCTGCGCGCGCTGGCGACCAAGCGCATCGAGGAATTGCGCGTCGAAGGCCGGGTCGGCGCCTCCCTGCAAGCGGAGGTGACTATTCACGCCGATGACGCCGATCACGACCTGCTCGCCGCGCTGGGCGACGACCTGCGCTTCGTGCTGATCACCTCGGCCGCGCGCGTGGTGAGGAGCGATGGCGAAACCCGGGTCGAGGCAACGGCCAGCGCCCATGAAAAGTGCGAGCGCTGCTGGCATTACCGCGCCGATGTCGGCGCCGACCCCGCCCATCCGGGCCTGTGCGGACGCTGCGTGAGCAACCTGCATGGCAACGGCGAGGCGCGCGCGCATGCCTGAGGCTGGCGTGGCCACCACGCCCGTCGCCGCGCGCGGCCTCGCCTGGTTGTGGCTGGCGGTCGCAGTATTGGTGCTCGACCAGCTCACCAAGCTGGCGGTCATCGCCCACCTGGAAGCCTATGTCGACGTCATTGCCCTGACCGGTTTTTTCAACCTCGTCCACGTCCACAACACCGGCGCCGCCTTCAGCCTGTTCGCGGATCAGCCCGGCTGGCAACGCTTCTTCTTCATCGGCGTGGCGCTGATCGCCACCATCGTCATCGTCTGGCTGCTGGCGCGACCGCGCGCCGACGGCCGCGCCTTCCGCATGGCGCTCGCCCTGATCCTCGGCGGCGCCATCGGCAACGTGATCGATCGCGTGCTGTACGGGCACGTCGTCGATTTCCTCGACATCCATCTCGCCGGCTGGCACTGGCCGGCATTCAACGTCGCCGACTCGGCGATCACGATCGGCGCGATCCTGCTGATCTGGCAGTCCTGGCGCCCGCCCGCCCCGGAGCCGGACGACGCGCGCCCGGGATAAAGTTTCCCGGCCGGAGGCCGATAAGCCGGTTCCATGTCCGCAACCCCCGTTCGCGAACCAACTTCCGGAAACCGAGACGCCGCCCGATATCGCCATGCCGGCCCACCACGCCCCGACGCCGCCCGGCCTCCACCCTCGGACATTTCCTGATAGCGCCGATGCTGGCGCGCATCGATATCTGTTCGTCGTCGTCGAAGACCACCGTTTCTGCCTACGACTGACCGACATCGAGCGCCTGCTGCCGCTGGCGCGTCTGCAACCGGTGCCGAACGGGCCGGACTACCTGATCGGCCTGATGAACCTGCGCGGCGAGGCACTGCCGATCGTCGACCTGGCGCTGCGATTGGGTATCCCGCGCCATGCCGGCTATCGGCTCGACGCCCCCATCGTGCTCGCCGATGTCGGCGGCAGTCAGGCCGGGCTGCTGGTCGACGACGTCATCGGCGTGCGCGCGGTGCCACGCGCCGAAATTCGCGCCGAGGGGCTGTTCCGCGATGGCCTGCCGCCGGTGCTGGGCGCCATCGTCGGCGCCGACGGTACCGCCCTGGTGCTCGACAGCCTGCGCATCCTCGATCTCGACCTCTCGGGCCTGGCCCAGCCCCTGACCCTCGACGACGAGCTGCTCGCCCTATGCCGCCAGCCCCGCTGACCCCACCCATGCTCGGCGCCGCCGGAGAGGAACGGCTGTGCGCCTACGTACGCGCGCGCACCGGCATCCGCATCCTCGACCACCAGATGGAAATCGTCCGCCGCGTGGTCGCCGATGCCTGCGAACGGTTCGGGCTGGCCGATGCCGAAACCTACCTGACCGCGCTCGAGAACGGCCCCGGCAACTCTCCCGAGCACGAACACCTGGTCGCCGGCGTCACCGTCGGCGAAAGCTATTTCTTTCGCGACCAGACCCAGATGGATTTTCTGCGCCGCGTCTGGCTGCCGGAGCTGATCGAGCGGCGTCGGGACAGCGGCGACCGCCATCTGCGCATCTGGAGCGCCGGCTGTTCGGACGGCCAGGAGCTCTACAGCCTGGCGATCCTGCTCTACGAGCTGCTGCCAGACATGGACGACTGGAACCTGCACCTGCTCGGCACCGACATCAACACCGCCGCGCTCGGGCGCGCCATCCGCGGCCGTTACAGCGCCTGGTCGTTCCGGGCGACGCCCGACGACACCCGCGACCGCTACTTCCGGCGCGACGGCCCGCACCACTGGCAGATCTCCCCGCACCTGCGCCGGCGCGTCAAGTTCGCCTACCTGAACCTGTCCGAGGACAACTTTCCGTCGATCCTGAGCGAGACCAACGCGCTCGACCTGGTCCTCTGCCGCAACGTCTTCATCTATTTCGACCCGGTCGTGGTCGGCGCGGTCATGGCCAAGCTGCGCGCCAGCCTGGTGCCCGGCGGCTGCCTGCTGCTGGGCGCGTCGGACCTGCTGGAAAGCGCGGCGCAGGACGGCTTCGACCTGCACGCGCTGGGCGGCGCCTTCCACCTGACCCGGCAAGCCGAACCGAGCCGGCCGCCGGCGGACGCGCGCGGCGCGGCGCCGCTCCCCGAACCAGTCACCACCGACCGGGCCACGCCGGCGACGCCGTCGAAACCCGAGATCGAGCGACCGGCCGCGGTCATGCCGCCGGGGCCGGCTCCCGGTTTCGAGTACATCATCCAGTTGCTCGGCCGCGAAGCCTGGCGCGAGGCGCTGATCCAGATCGAACACCGCCAGCGCGCCGGCGACGACAGCGCCGTGATCTGGCAATTCCGGGCCAAGGCGCTGGCCAACCTGGGCCGCGCGCGCGAAGCCATGCAGGCCTGCGAACACAGCATCGAACGCGACCCGGCCGACAAGCACAGTCATTTCATCCGTGCCCTGGTGTTCATGGAACTGAACCGGCTGCCAGCGGCCGAGGAAGCCCTGCGCCGCACGCTGTACCTGGATCGCGCCTTCGTCGAGGCGCATTACCAACTCGGCATGCTCCAGATCCGCCGCGGTCGTCGCGCGGCCGGTCTGAAATCGCTGCGCAACGCGCTCGACATCGCCGAGCGCGCCGCGCCCGAGCGACGTCTGCACGATGCCGCCGGCATGAACCACGCGCGCATGGCCGCCATCCTGCGCAATGAGCTGCGCATGTATGAGGACGGTCACGACCGGAAAGGAGGCCATCGGCCATGAGCGTCGAATCTTCGAGTCACGCCGGCGCCCACGCGCGTCTACCGGACACGCCACGCGCCCGCGAGGTGCTGCGCGCCCGCGCGATCCGCCTGGCCAGCGAACGCGATCGCGGCGAGGACGCCGACCGCGGCGAACTGTTCCTGAGCGTTCGCCTTGGCGCTCGCGAGCACTACGGCATCCCCTACCGGAACCTGGAGGAAATCGCGCGGCCGCGCGGCCTGACGCCGGTGCCGCGCGCGCCCGGGCACATCGCCGGCATCATCAACCGCCAGGGCCGGCTGATCACGGTCCTGGCGATGACGCGCCTGATCCCGGTCGATCCCGACCCGACCGCCGACGCGGACACCCGCCGGATCGTCGTCGTGCGCGGCGCCGGCCTCACCGTCGGCCTGCTGGTCGACGAAGTCCTCGGCAACGACCACTATCATCCGGACCGGCTCGGCGCCAGCCTGCCCTCGCCCGGTCTGCGCGAGCCGGTCCGCGTCGCCGGCGTGCACGACGGCCGCGTCGCCATGCTCGACATCGAAGCCATGCTGGCCGGGCTGGCCGGCCCCGAATCCGGTCGCGACGAAACCACCCGGGAGGAGAAAAAACCATGACCATGAGCACCAGCCACAACCTCCCGGCCGGCGCCGGCCTGGGCAACCAGACGCCCGCGCGCGTCCTGGTGGTGGACGACATGATGACCAATCGGGCCCTGATCAAGGCGGTGCTCAACCCCACCGAATTCGAGGTGCTCGAAGCCGCTTCCGGCGAGGATGCCCTGGCACGCATCGCCAATCTGGCGCCGGACGTGATCCTGCTCGATGTGCTGATGCCGGGCATGGATGGTTTCGAAGTCTGCCAGGCGCTGCGCGGCATCGAGGAATTCCGGCTGCTGCCGGTGATCATGCTGACCTCGCTGGGCAGCCCGGACGACGTCGCCCGCGGCATGGAAGTCGGCGCCAGCGACTACGTCACCAAGCCGTTCCACGCCATCGAACTGGAAGCGCGCGTGCGCGCGGCGGTGGAAAAGAAACGCCTGACCGACCGTCTGGACGACACCGAATCGGTGCTGTTCGCGCTCGCCCGCGTGGTCGAGGCCAAGGACGGCACCACCGGCGACCACTGCGACCGGCTGTCCCATTTCTCGGTAGTGCTCGGCGAGGCGCTCGGCCTGCCCTGGGACGATCTGGAAGCACTGCGCCGGGGCGGCATCCTGCACGACATCGGCAAGGTCGCGATTCCGGACGCCATCCTGCTCAAGAAGGGCGCGCTGAGCGACGAGGAATGGCTGATCATGCGCCAGCACCCGGCCATCGGCGCCTATCTGTGCAGCGCGCTGCGGACCATGCGCCGGACCGTCGACATCATCCGTTACCACCACGAGAAATGGAACGGCGCCGGCTACCCGGCCGGCCTGGCCGGCACCGACATCCCGCTGCTGGCGCGGGTGTTCCAGGTGGTCGACGTCTACGACGCGCTGGCCTCGGCGCGTCCGTACAAACCGGCGCTGCCGCGTGACGAGGTGATCCGCATCCTCACCGAGGAGACCGGGCGCGGCTTCTGGGATCCGGACATCATGCGCGTGTTCCTGGACATCCTGAAACGCAACCCGGCCAGCCTGACGCTGCCGGCCGAGGCGCGCCTGGGCCGCGACGCCGACATCTTCCACAACATCGTCGGCGACGGCGTGCTCGACTGGCGCGACCGCCGCTGAGCCGGCTGGCAACCGTAGGAACCACAGACCATGAAGATCGAACAACTCCTCACCGAAGCGGCGGCGGAAAACCTGCTCGCCGGCATGGGTCTCGATGCCGCCGGCCGCGCCGAACGGCTGGCCTTCATCGACCTGGGCGAAGCCGACGCCGCGCTGCTGCGCGAGCTGGCGCCGGTGATCGAACCGCACGCCGACAGCATCGTCGACGGCTTCTACGACAACGTCGCCCGCCAGCCGGAACTGCGCGCCCTGATCGAACGGGTCGGCTCCAGCATGGAACGGCTCAAGCAGACCCAGCGCGCCTATCTGATGGAACTGTTCAAGGGCGATTTCGGCGTCGACTATTTCGAGCGCCGGCTGCGTATCGGCCTGGTCCACCAGAAAATCGGCCTGACCCCACGCTGGTACCTGGGCAGCTATTCGGTCTATCTGCGCCTGATCGCGCCGCGCGTGTTCCGTGCCTGGTGGTGGCGGCCGCGTCACGCCCTGCGCGCGCTGATGGCGGTGGACAAGGCGCTGTCGCTGGACGCGCAACTGGCCATCGACACCTACATCGAGGGCCTGACCGGCAATCTGCGCGCGATGAGCCTGTCCAAGGACGAGCTGGAGCGCCGCGTCGGCGATTACCAGGCCCTGATCGCCCGCGTCGCCAAGGGCGATCTGACCGAACGCGTCGCCATCGCGGGCGACGATGACCTCGCCCGCCTGGGCGCCAGCCTGAACGAAATGGTCGACAGCCTGGCGCTGATGACCGGCAAGGTCACCGAAACCAGCACCGCCATCCTGACCAGCGTCGAACAGGTGCGCGGCGCCATCGCCGCGCAATCGGCGGGCGCCTCGCAGCAGGCCGCCTCGATCAGCCAGACCACGACCACGCTCGAGGAGATCAAGGCGACCTCGCGCCAGAACCTGGAAAAAGCCACCGCGCTCAAGGAAATCGCCGAACGCGCGCGCGCCGAAGGCGACGGCGGACTGGCCGCCGTGGAAACCGCCGTGACCGCGATGCGCGACACGCGCGCGCGCATGGAGGGCATCGCCGGCCACATCCTGGAATTGAACGAACGCCTGCAACAGATCGGCGAGATCACCGAAAGCGTCGGCGAACTGGCCCAGCAATCCAAGATGCTGGCGCTCAACGCCTCGATCGAGGCGGCCAAGGCCGGCGAGGCCGGGCGCGGTTTCGCCGTGGTCGCCGAGGAAGTCAAGGACATGGCCGACCAGTCGCGCCAGGCCACCAGCCAGGTCCAGCGCATCCTGGAAGACATCCGCCTGGCCGCCAGCCGCGCCGTGCGCGCGGTCGAGGAAGGCAACGAAGGCGCCGAACGTGGCGCCGGCCTCGCCGACCGCGCCGGCGAGGTGCTCGGCAACCTCAACCGGGTGATCCACGACACCACCCTGGCGGCCCAGCAGATCGTCGCGGCGGTGCGCCAGGAAGCGGCCGGCATCGAACAGATCCGCGCGGCCATGACCGACATCAACCAGGTCACCGCGCAATCGGTCGTCGCCACCCGTCAGACCGAGGCGGCCACCGACCATCTGACCGACTACGCCAGCCAGTTGCAGGGCATGGTGCACCGGTTCCGGGTCGAAAACCTGCATTTCGATTTCGAGATGGCGCGCGCCGTGCACCAGACCTGGGTGGCGCGCATGGACGCCTTCCTGGCCGGACGCGAGGACATCGACGAGCGCGAGGCGGTCTCCCACCACCATTGCGAACTCGGCCGCTGGTATGACGGCGACGGCTTGAAGCGCTACGGCCACATCGCGGAAATGCAGATCCTGGAGGCGCCGCATCGCGAACTGCACGAACTGATCCGCGACACCCTGGCCCGCCGCAAGCGTGGCGAGGACATCGACAACGCCGCCGTGCTCGCGCGCGTGCATGAGCTGTCCAGCCACATCGTCGATCTGCTCTACGCGCTGGAAGCAAAGGCCCGCGCGATCGGCGAGGGCTACCGGTCATGATCCGGATCGAGAACATCCGCATGCGCGGCAAGCTGGCCCTGGTGCTGGCATTGCCGGTGCTCGCCCTGCTCCTGTTCTCGGCGAGGCTGATCTGGCAGGAATGGCACAGTCGCGGCGAGCTCGAATACCTGGCGCGCGCCGGCGAACTGGCCAACGCCATCACCGGCCTGGTGCACGCGCTGCAAACCGAGCGCGGCCGCGGCGTCGCCTATCTGGCCGCCGGCCAGGGCCACGGCCATGACGCCGAGAGCGTGCGCGCGCTCAAGCAGGCGCGCGACGATACCGACGCCGCCTGGCCGACGCTGCGCCAGGCCTGGGAGCGCAACGCCGACCAGGGTTTCGACCCGGCCGTTCCGAAACGCCAACAGGCCGGACTGGAACGCCTGCGCGCGCAGATCGACGACGAGAGCATCGACCAGAACATCGTCATCGACGCCTACTCCGAACTGGTCCGGGAACTGCTCGCCGACCAGGTCCAGCTGGTCGGCCATGCCGAGGATCCGGTCATCGTCCGCATGCTCGACGCCCAGCGCCTGTTGGCGCTGGCCAAGGAAGCGGCCGGCGCCGAGCGCGCCGAGGGCGGCCGCCTGATCGGCGACGAGGATGCTGGCACGGTCCGTTTCCACAAGCTCGCGACCGCCCAGTCGACCCTGCTCGACCAGGTCATGATCATGACGCCGGACAGCATCCGGCGCGCCTGGAGCACCGCTCAGCGCGCCGAATGCGTGCATCGGCTGGAAACCCTGCGCGGCGCGCTGGCGATGCCGGGCGGCGCGCGCGCGGTCAGCCTCGCCGACTGGTTCGACACCGCCAGCTGCCGGATCGAGAAACTGCGCGAGATCGAGATCGCCCTGGCCGAACAACTTCGCGTCGTCATCGACCAACGCATCGAGCAGGGCGCAGCCCATCTGGCCTCGATCCTGACCCTGACCCTGCTGCCGGTGCTGCCGTCGTTGGCGCTGATCATGCTGGTCGGCCGCAACGTCACCGGCACCACGCGCTGGCTGGTCAACGCCATGCACGGCATCGCCGGCGGCAATTTCAACGTATCCCTGCCGCCCCGGAGCCGCGACGAACTCGGTCGCCTGGCGGCCGGTCTCGACGAGCTGCGCGGCCAGCTCGCCAGCTTCGTCGCCGAACAACAACGCCTGCTCGCCCAGGAACGACACAACGCCGAAATCCTGGAACGGCGCGGCCAGGAAATCCGGCTGTTCGCGCAGCGCATGGCCACCGGTGACCTGCGCGGCCGTCTGGTCGAAGGCGACGACGCCTTCGGCCAGCTTGCCGCCAGCCTCAACCAGATGGCCGAGGGACTGGCCGGGCTGGCCGGGCGCGTGCGCGGCGGCAGCATCGCGCTGGCGACCACGGTGCGCCAGATGCAGGGCGCGATCGGCGCGCAATCGTCGGGCGCCAGCGAGCAGGCCAGTTCGGTCACCGAAACCGTGACCACGCTCGAGCAGATTCGCGCCACCTCCGCGCAGACCCTGGACAAGGCCCAGCGCCTCGGCGAGATGTCGGAAAAGGCGCGCGCCGAAGGCGAACGCGGCCGCCACGCCGTCGAGGCGGGCATCGCCGGTATCGGCGAGGTCAGCCTCAAGGTCGATGTCATCGCCCACACCATCCTGTCGCTGAACAAATGGACCCAGCGCATCGGTGAAATCACCGGCGCGGTCAACGACATCGCCCGCCAGTTGCGCCTGCTCTCGCTCAACGCCGCGATCGAGGCGACCAAGGCCGGCGAAGCCGGCCAGGGCTTCGCCGTGGTCGCCGGCGAGGTCAAGCAACTGGCCGAGCAATCGCAATCGGCGACCGAGCAGGTACGCCGCATCCTGGAGGAAATCCGGCATTCCACCGATCGCGCGGTGATGGCCACCGAGGACGGCTCCAAGGGCGTGGCGCGCGGGCTGATCCTGGTCGAGAGCGCCGGATCGGTGATCCGCGGCCTGGAGGAAGTGGTGCGCGACACCAGCATGGCCAGCCGTCAGATCGTCGCCGCCGTGCGCCAGGAAGCCGCCGGCATCGAGCAGATCGCCACCGCCATGAACGACATCCAGAAGGTGACCGGCCAGTTCGTCGCCGCCACCGAGGAAACCCGCCGCGCCTCCGCCGAGCTTGGCCATCTCGCCAGCCGCCTGGACGCCACGGCCGGCCTCTACCGGACATGACCCGACTCGACCCGAACCTGATGCGGCAGTTGCTGGAGACCTTCCGGATCCAGCTCGGCGAACGCTTGCAGGCGATCACCGATGGTCTGCTGGCGCTGGAACGGACCGCCGACGCCGACGAGCATGGCCGGCTGCTGGAGGCGATGTTCCGTGACGCCCACAACGTCAAGGGCGCGGCGCGCGGCGTCGGTCTGGAAAACAGCGCCGAACTGGCGCATGCCCTGGAAAGCCTGTTCGCCACGCTCAAACGGGTCCGCGAGCGGCCGGCCGAGCATCTGGTCAACCTGTGCCTGGCCGCCATCGATGCGCTGCCACCACTGGTGGAGGCGGAAGCCACCGGCCAGCCCGGCGACGGACAGGCGCATGCGTTGATGCAGCGCCTGCGCGCGGCGCTGGCGACGCCGGCAAGTGAAACCGGGGCATCCGGAGCGCCCACGCCGACCTCGAATCCAGCGCCACCCGCCGCCCTCACGCCACCGCCGGCCCCGATCGCCGGCGGCGACAGTATCCGGCTGCCAGTCCAGCGGCTCGACCGCATCGCTGATCTGGCCGAGGAATTGCAGACCGCCAAGATCCGGCTCGACGACCACTACCAGGCCAGCCGGCGCCTCCAGGAAATCTCCAGCCAACTGCTGCCGCTGCTCGAACGCCTCGGCGGCGACGGCGGCCCGACGGCGCGGCGGGCCGCCCCGGACGCCGAGCAGATGGCGGAATGCCTGGATCTGGCCGCGGAACTGGACGAACTGGCCGGCTCGCTGCGCATCGCCATTCGCGCCACCGTCTCGCACCTGCGCCCGCTCGCCAGCGCCCTGCGCGACGACGCCCGCGGCCTGCGCATGGCGCCGGCCTCGACCGTGCTGGCGCCGATGTCGCGCGGCCTGCGCGACATCGGCCAGCGCCTGGGCAAACAGGTCGAGCTGACCACCTCCGGCGAACGCATCGAAATGGACCGCGCCATTCTCGACGCCCTGCGCGATCCGCTCACGCATCTGCTGCGCAACGCCATCGACCACGGCATCGAAGCGCCGGCGGTCCGGCGCGCGCGCGGCAAACCGGATAGCGGACGAATCGGCATCCATCTGAGTCACGAAGGCGGCATGGTCCGGATCGCGATCGAGGACGACGGCGCCGGCATCGATCCGCAAGCGCTACGCGCGGAAGCAGTCCGCCGCGGCATCGTTGGTGCCGGCGAACTGGCGGCCATGAGCCAGACCGAACTGCTCGACCTGATCTTCCGTCCGGGTTTTTCCACGCGCGGCCAGGTCAGCGAGATTTCCGGGCGTGGCGTCGGCCTCGACGTGGTCCGGGTCAACCTGCAAACCCTCAACGGCCGGGTCACGGTCGACAGCACGCCCGGCGAGGGCACCCGGTTCCTGCTTTCGGTGCCACTGACGCTGGCCGGCGACCACGGCCTGTTCGTGCAGGCGGCGGGGCAGGTGTTCGCGCTGCCCAGCCAGTTCGTCAGCCGCATCCTGGAACTCGGGCCCGACGACGTGTTCGAGCTGGAAGCCAGCCAGGTCGTGCATCTGGATGGCGAACCGGTACCGTTGCGCGATCTGGCCACGCTGCTGGCATTGCGCGAACCTGCCCCGGAAACCGGCGACCGCGTCGCCGTGGTCGCCATCAATCGTGGCTGGCTACGCGCCGCGTTGCGCGTCGACCAGGTCATCGGCGAACGCGAAATGGTGGTGAAGCCGCTGGCGCCGCCACTCGCCGGCCACCGCTTCGTCGCCGGCGGCACCCCCGGCCGCGACGGCAACACGGTGCTGGTGCTGGAAGCCGCCGACCTGCTCGATGCCGCGCTCGGCGACGAGGGTGCCGGACCGGTGCTGGCACGCCGCGAACCGGACAGCGACCGGCCGGCGCCGCGCATTCTGGTGGTCGACGATTCGATCACGACGCGAACCCTGGAGGAGAGCATCCTGGTCGGCGCCGGTTACCGGGTACGCACCGCCACCGATGGCGAGGCGGCCTGGGAAATCCTGCGCAACGAGCGTTTCGATCTGGTGCTGACCGACGTCGAGATGCCGGGCATGGATGGCTTCGAGCTGACCCGGCGGATCAAGCAGGAAGCCCGCCTGGCCGATCTGCCGGTGGTCATCGTCACCTCGCTCGGCAGCGAGGCCGACCGCCGGCGTGGCATGGAAGTCAACGCCGACGCCTACATCGTCAAGAGCAGTTTCGAAAGCCGCGAATTGCTGGAGGTGGTCGGACAACTGGTGTGATCCTGGTAGGTGCCGACCCGCATTGCCGCCGCGTTCGAATTCACCAACACTACGTCCGACATCGCAACCCCGAATCGCGAACTCGAAAAAAATACCGGAGGCCATCGTTCCACCATGATCAGGATACTCATCACCGAAGACTCCGATGTCGTCGCCATGCTGCTCAAGGCCATCTTCGAGGCCGAGCCGGACATGCGCGTGATCGGCCGCGCCGCCAATGGCCGCGAGGCAGTGACCCTGTGCCACGAACTGAAGCCGGATCTGGTGACCATGGACATCCGCATGCCGGTGATGGATGGCTTCGACGCCACGCGCATGATCATGTCGACCGAACCGCTGCCGATCGTCGTGGTCAGTTCCAGCGTCGACGACGAGGAACTGCGCATCACCTTCCGCGCCATCGACGAAGGCGCCCTGGCGGTGATCGAGAAGCCGCGCGGCCTGCACCATCCGGATTTCGAGAAGATCCGGCGCGATCTGATGGAAACCGTGCGCGCCATGGCCGAGGTCAAGGTGGTGCGCCGCCGGCGCGCGCGCCCCAGCCCGGAGATTTTCGAGACCCGGGTGGCACGCGGCAGCACGGCCTTCGAGGTGGTCGGCATCGCCTGCTCGACCGGTGGCCCCCAGGCGCTGTCCGCGATCCTCGGCGGCATGCCGGTCGGTTTCCCGTTGCCCATCCTGGTGGTGCAACACATTTCCCCCGGCTTCATCGGCGGCCTGGTCAGCTGGCTGCGCGGCCAGACCCTGCTCGATGTCTGCCTGGCCGAACACGGCCAGCCGTTGCGACCGGGTACCATCTATCTGGGGCCGGATGACCACCACCTGGAAGTCGAGCGGGAATCCGGAAAACTTTGTGTCTCCCTGTCGGACGCGCCGCCGGTGGAACGCTTCCGGCCTTCCGGCAACGTGTTGTTCCGTTCGCTGGCGCGCGCCTGCGGCCGCGCCGCGATCGGCGGCGTGCTCACCGGCATGGGCAGCGACGGCGCCGTCGGCTTGGGCGCCCTGTGCGCGGCCGGCGGCCACACCTTCGTCCAGGACGAGGATAGCGCGGTGGTTTACGGCATGCCTTCGGCGGCGCTGGCCCTGAAGGCCGCCGACCAGATCGTGCCGCTGGCGCGCATTCCCGCCCATCTCGTCGAATTGGCCAGGAGTTGATATGGACCAGAACCAGGAACCACTGACCCGCGCCGCGCTGCTCGAGGTGTTCTGCCAGGAGGCGCGCGACCGGCTGGCGCGCGCGCGCGCGGAGCTCGAACGCGGGCCGGCGCGCTGCGACTACAACGCGGTGCATCAGGAATTCGACAGTCTGCACGGTGGCGCCCGCGCCGCCGATATCGGCTGGCTGGAGCGGGCCGCGCGCATGGTCGCCGGCTACGCCCGTTTCCTGCGCAGCTTCGGCCCCGGCCTGGCGCCGGCGCCGGCGCACGCGCTGCTGCTCGACGTGGTCTCGGAATTCGTGCGCCAGTGCCACGAGATGAGCGCCGCCGACCTGCTCGCCGGCCGCGCGCCGCCGGAACGCATGACCACCCTGCTCGGCAATCTGGAGAACCAGTTGCTGACCCGTCCGCTGGCCGAGGTGGAGGCGACGGCGACATCGCTGTGCGCGCTCCAGCTCCTGGTGGTGGACGATTCCGCGACTTCGCGCCTGCTGTTCCGCGTGCATCTGCCGACCGAGCCCGGCTATGTCGCGCACGAGGCGGCGGATGCCGAAAGCGCCGTCCGCCTGGCCGTGGAAACCCGGCCGCACGTGGTGTTCCTGGACTACAACATGCCCGACGCCGACGGCGTCGAGATCGCCCGCCGCATCCAGGCCGCCGGCCTGACGCCGGTGTTCGTGCTGCTCACCGCCAACGTCCAGCAGGCGGTGCTCGACGCCGCGCGCGCGGCCGGCTTCACCAGCGTGCTGGAAAAACCGGTGACGCGCGAGAAGATCATGACCGTGTTGAGCGGCGTGCGCCCCTGACATCATGGAACTCAGCGCCATCCAGCAGGACGCGATCGCGGAAATGGCCAATATCGGCGTCAGCCGCGCGGCCAGGCAGTTGTCCGTGCTGCTCGGCGACGAAATCCGCATCCTGCCGCCCAAGGTCCGCCTGCGCGCGGCCGGCGACGCCGTGCGCGAACTCGCCGACGGCGAAACCGGCGACATCGCCTGCGTCTACCAGACCCTGGGCGGCGATCTGTCCGGCCGCATCGCCCTGCTGCTGCCATCGCGCGACAGCCGCATCCTGATCCACAGCCTGATCGACCTGGCCGCGCCATTGCAGAGCCTGGACCTGCGCGTCTACGAATACGAGGCGATGACCGAGATCGGCAACATCATCATTTCCTCCTGCGTCAGCGCCATCGCCGACATGCTGCGCCAGCACATCACGGTCTCGGTTCCACGCTACGCGGAAACCCGGGTCGAGAATCTGTTCGCCGACGTCGAACCCGACAACGAGCCGCCGACCCTGATGATCGATGCCCACCTGGCGGCGGTGAACCGGGGCGTGCGCGGCGTCATCGCGCTCGCCTTCTCGGCCCGGGCGGCGATGCAGATCCTGGAAGCCGTGCGCCGGATCACCACGCCGGACACGGGCGCGCCGGCATGATCGCGGCCGCCTTCGATGCCCTGCCGATCGGGGTGCTGATCCTCGACCGAGACAGACGCATCCGCGCCTGGAATCGCTGGCTGGCCGAGCAAACCGGCATCGCCGCGCTTGATGCCGTCGGCCACTCGCTGGACGACCTGTATCCGGATCTGCGCAATCCGCGTTTCCTGATGGCGGTCGACCAGGCCTTCCGCCAGGGCGGCCCGCAAATCCTGTCGCAGGCGCTGCATCGCCATCTGATCCCGATCCCGATGCCGCATCTGGCCCGCCACGGCATCGAGCACATGCGCCAGCACGTGCATATCGAGGCGATCGCCGACGACGGCGAAACCGTCGCCGTCGTCAGCATCATCGACGTCACCGACAGCGTGCTGCGCACCGAGGCGCTCACCGACATGGCCCGGCGTCTGGAGCACGACGTCAACCGCGACCCGCTGACCAACCTGTTCAACCGGCGTTTCATGTGGGAATGGCTGGAGCATCAATACAAGCAGGCGCAGCGCTACGGCTACCCGATCGCCGCGCTGATGGTCGATCTCGACCATTTCAAGCGCATCAACGACCAGTTCGGCCATGCCGTCGGCGACAGCCTGCTCCAGGATTTCGCCGGGCGCCTGGCCGACTGGGTGCGCGAGGCCGACATCGTGGTGCGCTACGGTGGCGAGGAATTCCTGGTGCTGCTGCCGCGCTGTGACCAAGCCCTGGCGCAGGAAGTCGGCGCCCGCATCGTCGCCCAGACCCGGAGGATCGAACTGCTCGGCGGCGACCGCCGCGCCATAACGTGCAGCATCGGCATCGCCATCACCGGCCCGGAAGCCTGGCTGCCGCCCGCCGACCTGCTGGGCGAGGCCGACCGCCGCCTGTACCTGGCGAAATGCGAGGGCCGCGACCGGGTGGTCGCCACGGGCTGATCCCATCCGCGATTCGGCGGATAATCCGGCCTCCCGCTTTCCCGTTCTTGCCAACCGATGAATGCCCCCGCCCGCCTGGGCGATCGCGTCGCCCTTCACTATCGCCTGGACTGCGCCGGCGAGACCGTGGCCGACACCTTCACCGGTGAACCCGAGTCCTTCGTACTGGGCGCCGGTGATATCGACGCCCGCCTGGAAGCCCTGCTGCTCGGCCTGCGCGCCGGCGACCACCGGGTCTTCGAACTGGCGCCGGGCGAGGCTTTCGGCCTGTCCGATCCAGCCATGATCCATACCCTCGCGCGCACGGAATTTCCGACTGACATGACGCTCGCGCCCGGCAACGAAATCGAGTTCACCCTGCCCAACGGCCAAACCCTGACCGGCATCGCGCGCGACCTGGACGCGAACACGGTGCGGGTCGATTTCAACCACCCGCTCGCCGGCCTGGCGGTCCGCTTCGAGGTCGCCGTGCTGGCGGTGGAACAGGAACACGCATGACCAAGACCATACTTCTGGCGACTCCGCGCGGCTTCTGCGCCGGTGTCGACCGCGCCATCGCCATCGTCGAACAGGCGCTCGCCCGCTTCGGCGCGCCCATCTACGTGCGCCACGAGGTGGTGCACAACCGTTTCGTGGTCGATGACCTCAAGGCCAAGGGCGCGATCTTCATCGAGGAGCTCGACGAAGTACCGGTCGGCGCCACCCTGATCTACAGCGCGCATGGCGTTTCCCTGGCGGTGCGCCGGGAAGCCGAGGCACGCGGCCTGACCGTGTTCGACGCCACCTGCCCGCTGGTCACCAAGGTTCATGTCGAGGTCAAGAGGATGCGCGAGGCCGGCCTGGAGATCGTCATGATCGGACACAAGGGCCATCCCGAGGTGGAAGGCACCATGGGCCAGTCCAGTGGCGGCATGCATCTGGTCGAGAACGCCGACGATGTCGCCCACCTGCGCGTGGCCGACCCGGACCGGCTTGCCTACGTCACCCAGACCACGCTGTCGGTGGACGACGCCGCGCGCGTGGTGACCGCGCTCAAGGCCCGGTTCCCGAACATTCGCGGGCCGAAGAAGGACGACATCTGCTACGCCACCCAGAACCGCCAGGACGCGGTCAAGACACTGGCCGCCGAATGCGATCTGGTGATCGTGGTCGGCTCGCCCAATTCCTCCAACTCCAACCGCCTGCGCGAGGTCGCCACCAATGCCGGCATCGCCGCCCACATGGTCGACAACGCCGGCGAACTGCGGCCGGAATGGGTCGTCGACAAACACCGGATCGGCGTCACCGCCGGCGCGTCCGCGCCGGAAATCCTGGTCCAGGGAGTCATCCAACGCCTGCGTGAACTCGGCGCGGCGGAAGTGATGGCGCTCGCGGGCATCGAGGAAAAGGTCAATTTCCCACTGCCGCGCGCGCTGTCCGGCGAGTCCTGAAGGTTTTCCGATTTACAGCAACACCAGATTGTCGCGGTGGATCAATTCCGGTTCATCGACATAACCCAGCGCCTGCTCGATCTCGGTGCTCGGTTTTCTGGCGATCCGGCGTGCTTCGTCGGCACTGTAGTTGACCAGGCCGCGCGCGATGTCGCGGCCGCCCGGTTCGACGCAGGCGACCACGGCGCCACGCCGGAAATCACCACGTACCTCAATGACGCCGATCGGCAACAGGCTTTTGCCCTGGCTGCTCAGCGCCCGGGCCGCGCCCTCGTCGAGCAATAGCCGGCCGCTGACCTGGAGATGATCGGCCAGCCACTGGCGCCGGGCGGCCAACGGGGCCTGGCGGGCGACCAGGCGGGTGCCGAGCGACTCGCCGGTGGCCAGCCGCGCCAGCACGTCGGGCTCGCGGCCACTGACGATGACGGTGTGCGCGCCGCTGCGGGCGGCGCGTTTGGCCGCCAGAATCTTGGTCAGCATGCCACCGGTGCCAACGCTGGAACCGGCGCCGCCGGCCATGACTTCCAGCTGGGGGGCGCCGGCTTCCGCCTCGTGCACGAATTCCGCGTCCGGATGCTTGCGCGGGTCGGCGGTATACAAGCCGGCCTGGTCGGTCAGGATGATCAGCGCGTCGGCCTCGATCAGATTGGCCACCAGTGCGCCCAGGGTATCGTTGTCGCCGACCTTGATCTCCTCGGTGGTGACGGTGTCGTTCTCGTTGATGATCGGCACCACCTTGAGTCCCAGCAACGTGCGCAAGGTAGAACGGGCATTCAGATAGCGCTCGCGGTCGGCCAGATCGGCGTGGGTCAGCAATACCTGCGCGGTATGCAGGCCGTGCGAGCGGAAACTGCGTTCGTAGGCCTCGATCAATCCCATCTGGCCGACGGCGGCGGCGGCCTGCAATTCGTTGAGCGCGCGGGGGCGCTTGTTCCAGCCCAGGCGTTTGATGCCTTCGGCGATGGCGCCACTGGAAACCAGCACGATTTCCTTGCCGAGCGCGGTCAGACCAGCGATCTGAGCCGACCACAAGGCCAGGCGGGCGTGATCCAGACCACGCCCTTCGTCGGTCACCAGACTGCTGCCGACCTTGACGACCAGGCGGCGGGCGGAAGCGATGACGGTGGCGCTCATTCGGAGGCCTCCCGATCGACATTGGGCTCAACGTCCACCCCGGACCCGCCCCGATCCCGCTCCAGATGCTCCATGATGGCGAACACCAGGGCCTGGCAACCAGCACCGCTCATGGCGGAAATCGCGAATACCGGGCCATTCCAGCCAAATTCGGAGACGAACGCCGCGATCCGGTCGGCGCGCTCGGTCTCGTCGATCAGATCGATCTTGTTCAGCAGCAACCAGCGCGGCTTGGCATGCAGCTCGGGATCGTACTTGCGCAACTCCTCGACGATCGCGCGCGCCTCGCGAACCGGGTCGGTCTCCGGCGAGAACGGCGCCAGATCGACCAGATGCAACAGCAACCGGGTACGCGCCAGATGGCGCAGGAAACGGTGACCGAGGCCGGCGCCCTCGGCGGCGCCCTCGATCAGGCCGGGAATGTCGGCGACCACGAAGCTGCGGTCGGCATCGACACGCACCACGCCGAGATTGGGATGCAGGGTCGTGAACGGATAATCGGCGACCTTCGGCTTGGCCGCCGAAATGGCGCGGATGAAGGTCGATTTTCCGGCATTGGGCATGCCCAGCAGGCCGACGTCGGCCAATACCTTCAGCTCCAGATGCAGGCGCCGGCTTTCTCCGGCCTCGCCCGGCGTCGACTGACGCGGCGCCCGGTTGGTGCTCGATTTGAAATGCAGGTTGCCGAGGCCGCCCTTGCCGCCCTTGGCGACCAGCGCCTTCTGGCCATCGCCGGCAAGATCGGCGAGCTGCTCGCCGGTATCGTCGTCGCGCACCACGGTGCCCACCGGCACGCGCAGCACGATGTCATCGGCGCCGCGACCGTAACGGTCGGAACCATGGCCGCTCTCGCCGTTACGGGCGCGGAAGGCGCGTGTGTACCGGTATTCGACCAGGGTATTGATGTTGCGGTCGGCGACCATCCAGATGCTGCCGCCGCGGCCACCATCGCCACCATCCGGCCCCCCCATCGGGATGAACTTCTCGCGCCGGAACGAGACGGCGCCCTTGCCGCCGTTGCCGGCGGTCACGTCGATTCGGACTTCGTCGATGAATTTCATGTGCGCTCTCGGAAACAAAAAAGCCCTATCCGAGGATAGGGCTTGTCACGCCGTGCCATCAGCACGGGGGTAACTCAGGCGGCGACCGGCACCACGCTGACGGTCCGCCGCTTGTGCGGCCCCTTGACCGAGAACTCGACGACGCCGTCGATCTTGGCGAACAGGGTGTAATCCTTGCCGACCCCGACATTGGAGCCCGGATGGAACTGGGTGCCTCGCTGACGGACCAGGATGTTTCCGGCCGGCACGAACTGGCCACCATAACGCTTGACACCCAGGCGCTTGGATTCGGATTCGCGGCCGTTACGGGAACTGCCGCCTGCTTTTTTGTGTGCCATGACTGTTTGCCCCTATCAAGCGACCGAAATGC
The DNA here is from genome assembly GCA_020725265.1 of Hydrogenophilus sp. Classification (GTDB taxonomy): domain Bacteria; phylum Pseudomonadota; class Gammaproteobacteria; order Burkholderiales; family Thiobacillaceae; genus PFJX01. The sequence continues at coordinate 134,269 of DYFK01000002.1, forward strand.
CGTCGATGCGGATTTCGGTGTAGTTCTGACGATGCCCCTGGGTCTTGCGGTAATGCTTGCGGCGGCGCATCTTGAAAATCATGACCTTCTCGCCACGACCGTGCGCCAGCACGGTGGCCCGCACCGTGGCGCCGGCCAGCATGGGAGCGCCGATCTGGACGTTGTCGCCATCGGCGACCATCAGCACGTCATTGATCTCCACCTGGCCGCCCACTTCCACCGGCAGGGTTTCCACTTTCAGTTTGCCGCCAGCGGCAACCTTGTATTGTTTGCCACCGGTCTTGATCACCGCGTACATGCCTGTCTCCAAAAACTGGGTCGATCCGGAAAACGCGGCATTCTATCGGAACCAGGCAGCCATTGCAAATCAATGAAATAGCCGGATTTCCGGGAAACGCCGCCGACGGTATAGTCCCCCTGTCACACACCCCCGCGATTTTCACCGTCGACGTGGCCTCATCCCTGGAGATCGACTCCTTTCTCGCCGAAGTCGAGCGCCGAGCCTTCAAGCAGGCGGTGTACGCCATTCATGACCACCATGCGGCGCTCGACGTCGTCCAGAACGCCATGCTCCGGCTGGTCGAGAATTATGGCGATCGGCCGACGGCGGAGTTGGCGCCGCTGTTCCAGCGTATCCTGCGCAACGCCATCCACGACCACTTCCGCCGCGCCCGGGTGCGCGATTTCTGGGTGCGGCTGGTCTCCCCGCTGCGCGCCCAGGACGAGGACCGTCAGGAAACCCTGGAATCCCTGGCCGACGCCACGGCGGACCGGGATGCCGCGACACCCGAGAAACTGGTTGCGCGCGATCAGGAAATCGCCGCCATCGAGCAGGCGCTGGCCGAGCTGCCGGCGCGTCAACGCGAAGCCTTCCTGCTGCGTTACTGGGAGGAACTCGATGTCGCGGAAACCGCCCAAGCCATGGGTTGTAGCGAGGGCAGCGTGAAAACCCATTGTTTCCGCGCGACCAACACCCTGGCCGCCAAACTCGCGGAGAAAGGAATCAAACCTTGAACGAACCGGACCCGGCCGCCCCCCCCCTGGCGCGGCACGTCCGCGCGGCGCTCGACGAGAGCGTGGCTCGGCTGGACACCCGCACCCGGGAACGCCTGTTCGAGGCACGCCAGCAAGCCATGCGGGCGCTACCGGCGCGCCATGCCGTCGGATCGGTACTGGCGCTGTCCCGCGAACACCCCTGGCTGACCTGGTCGCTGGCCGGCGCGCTTCTGATGGCGGCGGCGATTGCCCTGCAACAATGGCGCGCGGGTCCCGGCGACGCCGAACTCGACATCCTGATGCTGACCGACGACATCCCACCGCAGGCTTTCGTCGATTGGGAACTGGTACGTCGTGAACATGTGGGCGCGCTATGCCTGGTCGCCGACTGATCACCAGCCTCCTCTGCCTTGTCCTCGCCATTGGCGGCGCCATGGCCTCGCCAACGCGCGCATGGACGGAACTGCGTCCGGACGAACGCCATGCCCTGGAACCACTGGCCGGCGTCTGGGACCGCTTGCCTTCGAACCAGCGGGAGAAGCTGCTCGAAGTTGCCCGGGGCTTCCAGGATCTCGACCCACGCCGACAAAAACTGCTGCATGCCCGTTTGGGTTCCTGGGCGCGGATGACGCCCGAGGAACGCAGGATCGCGCGCGACAACTACCGCAAGATCCAGTCCCTGCCTCGTCAGGATCAGGCCAAGATCCGTCAGCAATGGCTGGATTCGCTGTGCAAGGAATTCGGGGCGCCGGACGCGCCGACGGCGCGATGACCGTCGGAACGCCAACGCCGGGCCTCGCCCGCCGGCTGGCCTGCGCGCTGTACGAAAGCCTGCTGGTACTGGCGCTGCTGATCGTCGCCGGACTGTTGTTCACCGCGCTGACCCTGTCCCTGCATCTGCCGCCAGAGTCGGCCAAGCCCCTGCTCTGGGCCTACTCGTGGCTGGTGGCGGGCGCCTACTTCGCGCTGTTCTGGTGCCGTGGACAGACTCTGGCGATGAAAACCTGGGGCATCCGCGTCGAAACCATCGACGGCAAGCCGCCGGCGCGCGGCCGGGCCTGGCTCCGCTACCTGCTCGCCAGCCTCAATCTGGCCCTGGTCGGCATCGGCTGGTGGTGGGCGTGGTTCGATCGTGACCGTCAGTTCCTGCATGACCGTCTGGCCGGCACCCGGCTGGTCAGGTCCGCCGTTCCATCCACCAGAGCGTGACCACCGCCGCGACGCCGAATACCAGGATCGGCGTCACCGCCGCCACCGGCGCCGGCCAACCCTGCAACAGCGATACCTGGGCGGCCAGCCGGCTGGTCAGATGAAAACCGAGGCCGAGCAGGATGCCGATCAGCAAACGGCCACCGGCGCCGCTGGCACGGGGCGGCCGGAACGCGAAAGCCAGCGCCAGCAGCAACATCACCGGCGCGGCCACCGGATAGGTCAGCTTGCCCCAGAGGGCGATGCGATAGCGTTCGGCATCCTGGAGGTTCTCGTCGAGATGGTCGACATAGGCGTTCAGCGCGGCGATCGACATCCGTTCCGGAGCCACCATCAGCACCGCCAGCAGGTCCGGAGTGACCGCCGAGCGCCAGAGCTGGTCGGGCAGATGGGCGACGCGGGTACCCTGTTCCGCGATCGAGGTCTGGGTGACCTGACGCAGGGTCCAGCCTTCCGCCCCCCATTCCGCGCGCTCCGCGCGACGCACCGAGCGCAGCCGGAAATCCTGGTCGAACTCGAACAGCCGGACATCGACCAGCGTGGCATCCGGTTTCAACTCCCGGATGTTGATGAACGTCCGGCCATCCTTGGCCCACAGGCCGGTACGGAACTCCTGGGCAACGACCCCACCGGTCGCCCGCACCTTCAATTGCTGGGCGGCGCGTTCCGAATAGGGCGTGACGTATTCGCCGAACAGCATGGTCGCCAGACCGAAGACCAGGCCGAGCGCCAGCATCCATGCCACCAGGCGCGGCGTCGACAGGCCGCCGGCGCGCATCACGCTGAACTCCGAGGCCAGGACCAGACGATTCCAGGCGAACAGGCCACCAATCAGGATTGCCAGTGGCACCAGCTCGTACAACCGGCCGGGACTGTTGAGCGCCACCACCAGGCTGGCGATCAGGGCGGTGTACGACTCGCCATCGGTATCGGACAGCTCGGCGATGAAATCGAAGAAGGCGAACAACGCCGTCAATATGACCAGGCTGAGCAGGGTCGCGCCGAGGATTTCCCGCGCGGCGTAGCGGAACAGGATGCTCATCGGTCCGGACTCATTCCCACGCCCCCCGGAATCGCCGCCAGTACAGGATCAGCAACAGCAGCAGCAGCGTGCCATGCACCGCCAGGCCGGCTTCCAGCACGCCCAGCGCGCCGCGCTGTACCCAGCCGTGGGCGAGGCCGACGAAGTTATTGTAGGCGGCGTAGATGAGGATGACGAAGACCACGTTCAGGGAACGGCCGGCGCGCGGATTGACGTAGCTGAGCGGCACCGCCAGCAGACACAGCAGGAGCGCGGAAATCGGGTGGCCGAGCCGTCGGAACCATTCCGCCATGTTTTCCTGACCAGGATTGCGCAACAACTGCGCCACCGTCAGCATGCGCGGCACCACCCGCCGCTCGCTTACGGTTTGCGGCGGAATCCGCAAGGCATAGCTCTCGAAGGTCGCCATCCAGAAATCCGCCTCGCCGGGCGACCCCAGATAGCGTTTGCCCTTCTCGAGGACCAGAAACGTATCCTCGTTGTCCATGACCTTGACCTGACCACTGCTGGCGACGGTCACCCCCATGCGACCGCGTTCGAGTGAATGGATGAAGACGTTGCCGACCTTGCGGCCATCATCGGCCAGGGTTTCGACAAAAATCACGCGACGCCCCTGACGGTCCTCGGAAAAGACCCCCGGGGCCAGCGTCGACACCTGATCACGGGAAGCCAGCACATGTTCGTAGATCGCCTGCTTGCGGATCGACCACGGCATCAATTCCAGACTGACGACAGCGATGATCAACACCACCGGCAAGGCGAAACGCAGCACCGGGCGGGTCCAACGCCAAGGGCCGACGCCACCGTTCATCCAGATCACCGCCTCGCTGTCCCGCCAGAGCCGGGACAAGCACATGAACACGCCGATGAACAGGGACAGCGTCAGCAGCACCGGCAGCCCGCGCAACAGGCTGAAACCGAGCAACGGCAGCACCGCCTCGCCGCTGATGTCGCCAAGCGCGGCCTTGCCCAACGTGCGCACCAGCAGCACCACGGTGAAGATCGCCGCCAGCGCGGCGAAGGCCATGCTGGCGCTGGCCGCCATCTCGCGGGTCAGGGCGCGTTCGAATCTGCGCATCGAGGGACCGGTTTCGTTTTGACTAAGTCCGAACCGACCGCCAATAATCCACGCGCACCCAGCCGGAAACGGCTTTTAACGAAATACTCGGCATCGCTCTCAGGAGAAAAACCCCATGGAAATCGGCATCAAGAACGGCAGCCCGGACAAACAGCGCGGCGCCTGCGTCGTGGTCGGCATCTTCGAATCGCGCAAACCGTCGGCCGCCGCCGCGAGCCTGGACCAGGCCGCCAACGGTTATCTGGCCGACATTCTCCGGCGCGGCGACATGGACGGCAAGCCGGGCAGCACCCTGTTGCTGCATAAAGTGCCCGGCATCAAGACCGAACGGGTATTGCTGGTCGGTCTCGGCAAGGAGCGCGACTTGCGCGAAAAACCCTGGCGTGACGCCACTCGCGCCGCCATGAAGGCGCTATCCGATGCCGGCATCGCCGACGCCGTGTTCTGTCTTGCCGACCTGCCTGTCAAGAAGCGCGATCTGACCTGGCGCGTCGAGCAGAGCGTGCTGATCGCGGCCGACGTGTTCTACCGGTTCGAGCGCATGAAGAGCAAACCCGACGAATCCGCCCGCCCGCTCCGGAAACTGACCGTGCTGGTGTCCGCGCGCGCGTCGGTCGCCGAAGCCGAGACCGGCGCCGCGCGTGGCCGGGCGATCGCCGCCGGCGTCGGCCTGGCCAAGGATCTCGGCAACCTGCCCGGCAACGTCTGCACGCCGAGTTATCTGGCCGATCAGGCCAGGGCTCTGGCCAAGGAATGCGGTCTCGGCATCGAGGTGCTGGATCGCGCCGATATCGAAAAACTGGGCATGGGTTCGTTCCTGTCCGTGGCAAAAGGCAGCGACGAGCCACCGCGTTTCCTGATCCTGAGCCACAAGGGTGGCGACAGGAAGCAGAAACCGGTGGTGCTGGTCGGCAAGGGCATCACTTTCGATTCCGGCGGCATCTCGCTGAAGCCGGCGGCCGAAATGGACGAGATGAAGTACGACATGTGCGGCGCCGCCTCGGTGCTCGGCGCCCTGCGCGCCATCGCCGAACTGAAACTGCCGCTCAACGTCACCGGCCTGATCCCAACCTGCGAGAACCTGCCCTCCGGGCGCGCCAACAAGCCGGGCGACGTGGTTACCTCGATGTCCGGCCAGACCATCGAAATCCTCAACACCGACGCCGAGGGCCGGCTGATCCTGTGCGATGCCCTGACCTACGCGGAAAAGCTCGACCCGGCCTGCGTGGTCGACATCGCCACCCTCACCGGCGCCTGCGTGATCGCGCTCGGCCACGTCGCCACCGGCCTCCTGGCCAACGACGACGGCCTCGCCCGCGAGCTGCTGGATGCCGGCGACGCGGCCGCCGACCGCTGCTGGCAACTGCCGCTGTGGGACGATTATCAGGAGCTGCTCAAGAGCAATTTCGCCGACATGGCCAACATCGGTGGCCGCGCCGGCGGCACCATCACCGCCGCCTGCTTCCTGTCGAAATTCGCCGGGAAATACCACTGGGCGCATCTGGACATCGCCGGCACCGCCTGGAAAAGCGGCAAGGACAAGGGCGGCACCGGCCGGCCGGTGCCGCTGCTGGTGCATTTCCTGACAGAACGCGCGAAGAAATCCTGACCCTGCGCGCCCTCACCCCGGCGCCGGCTACAGCCAGCGCCGGACGCGCGCGCGATAGCGCCGGTACTCGTCACCGAAGCGCGCCTCCAGATGGGCCTCTTCGTGGCGGATGACGCCGAAACGCATCACCGCCCAGACCAGTGGCGCCAGCGCCAGCGCCCAGAGCGTGCCCAGCAGCGTGGCGACGCCAGCGTAGACGAACCAGTCGGACAGATAGATGGGGTTGCGGGAAAACCGGAACGGCCCCTCGGTCACCAGATTGGAAGCAGCCTTGTACGGATTGACGGTGGTGCGATGGCTCCAGATCGCCGCCAGCGCCCAGATGAAACCGGTCAGGCCAATGCCGACCAAGGCCCAGCCAAGCGGTCGCGCCGAGCTTGCTTCGAACGGCAGCGGCAGCCGCGCATCCAGCCACCAGGCCGCCAGCAATCCGGCCGCGTAAACCAGGGGCGGCGGCGCCAGTGTGCGCGGACGGATGGCCAGGTCGCGCATGCCGTGCGGGCTACTTCAAGGTGACACCGGACACCGCGCGCAGGAATTCGTTGCGCGCCTGGGCATCGTCCTGGAAGCAACCGGCGAACGCCTGGGTCACCACCCGCTCGTCGCCGCGCCGGTCCTCGCCGAGCAGCAGGCAGAGTTGCTCGGCCTCGACGATGCAGGCCGCGCCGCGTGCCCGGCCATGATGGATGAGCGCCTCGGCGATATCGCGCGTCATCCACTCCTGATAGGTGAAACGATGGCCGACCGCGTCGACCAGACGGGCGATGCGGCCGAAACCGTGCAGGCGGCCGCCAGGCAGGTAGGCAACGTGGGCGACGCCGCGGAATGGCACCAGATGGTGCGGGCAGACGCCATGCACGGCGATGCCGCGCACCACCACCATATCCGAGCGGGCATCCTCGAAACCGTCGCCGAGCGCTTCGCCCGGGTCCATCTCGTAACCGCCGAGCAGACGCTTTTCCCACAACTCGCGCACACGCCGCGCGGTCTTGCCGGTATGCGTGGAGTCCGGCGCCACACCGCAGGCGCGCAACAGATCGGTGACCGCCTGTTCGAAGGCGGCGGCGTCGAAACGGCCGACGCGGGGGATGCCGAGCTGGCCGGGGGCCGGCGCGGCGCAATCGTGATCGCGGGAGTCGCTCATGTGGGGTTCCGTGGCAGGGCGGCCAACTGGCGGTCATGCCAGCGGCTCAGCAACAATTGCGAGGATAGCGCGCCGAGCAGGGCCAGGAACATGTCCCACTGCGTATCCCAGACGTCGCCCTGGGTCGCCAGGAAGGCTACCGCGTCGTCGCCGGAGGCCACCGCCACCCACCATTCGATCATCTCGTAGAACGCGGAAAACGCCAGACAGACGCTGGTCACCAGGAAAAACAGCCACTTGCCCGGCCGCAGCGGCGAACGCCGCAACAGGATTTCGCGCGCGACGATGGCCGGGATGAAGCCCTGGGCGACGTGGCCGAGCCGGTCGTAATGGTTCCGCGACAGATCCAGCAGCTCGCGCAGCCAGTCGAACAACGGCATCTCGGCGTAGGTGTAATGGCCGCCCACCATCAGGATCACCGCGTGCAGGGTCATCAGCGCGTACGCCAGCGGCGTGAACGGAAACCGCCGCCAGGTCAGCAGCAGCAACGGCAGCGCGATCAGAACCGGCAACACTTCCAGGAACCAGACGAAACGATCCTTCGGCCCGATGCCGGACCAGACCAGCACGACCAGGGTGAGCGACAACAGGCCAAGCAGCATGCGGTTCACAGAAACCCCTGCAACAGCTCGTTCAGAAAACGCCGACCATGCTCGCTCGGGCGGATGTTGGCCAGGTCGCGCTCCAGCAGGCCACGCCGTTCGGCCCGCGCGAGCCCCGGTTCGGCGGCGGCGATGGAGAGTCCGACACGGGCCTCGAACAGGCGCGGATCGAAGCCTTCGGTCAGGCGCAGCGCGTTCATCATGAACTCGAACACACGGTCCGCGCGCGTCAGCACCCGGGTTTCGGCGACGGCATCGGCCTCCGGGGAATCGAGCAGCGCGTCCATGTATTGGCGGGGATGCTTGAATCGGGCCTGGCGTTCGATGCGATCGTGAAAGCTGAGCTTGGCGTGGGCGCCGGCGCCGATGCCGAGATAGTCGCCGAACGTCCAGTAGTTCAGGTTGTGGCGGCAGGTCTGGCCATCGCGCGCGAAGGCGGAGGTTTCGTAATGCCGGTAACCGGCGGCGCCAAGCCGGTCCTCGACCATGCGCTGCATGTCGGCGGCAAGATCGTCGTCCGGTAAATCCGGCGGCTGGGTGGCGAACGGCGTGTTCGGTTCCAGGGTCAGGTGGTAGGCCGACAGATGCCCCGGCGCCAGCCGGATGGCGGTATCCAGATCGCGCCGGGCGGCGTCCAGACTCTGGCCGGGCAGCGCGTACATCAGATCCAGATTGACCTGATCGAACAGGCCCAGGGCGGCTTCCGCCGCGGCCAGCGCCTCGTCCCGGCCGTGGATGCGGCCGAGCGCGCGCAGATGCGCCGGGTCGAAACTCTGGATACCCAATGAAAGCCGGTTGACCCCGGCATCCCGATAGCCGCGAAAGCGCGCCACCTCGAAGCTACCGGGGTTGGCTTCCAGGGTCACTTCCGCCAGTGGCGAAACCCGCAACAGCGTGCGCGCGCTGGTGAGCAGCCGGTCGATCGCCTCGGCCGGGAACAGGCTGGGGGTGCCGCCGCCGATGAAGATGCTGCCGACCTCGCGGCCCCAGACCTGAGGCACCAGTCGTTCCAGATCGCGTTCCAGCGCGTCCAGGTAGCGGGCCACGGGGATGTCGCCGCGCGATTCGTGGGAATTGAAATCGCAATAGGGACATTTGCGCGCGCACCATGGGATGTGCGCGTACAGCGACAAGGGCGGCGGCGCCGTCAGGCCGCCATCGAGCGGCCGGACGGGAACCACGGCGGCGGCAAGGCCGTCGACCGCCCTATAATCCGCCGCGTCCCTCATCCCTCGCCGCCTCCATGTCCGATTCCGCCGGCAAGCTCGACATCACCACCTTTCTCCTGTCCGCCATCCACGACATGAAGAATTCGCTGGGCGTGATGTCCTCGTACCTCGAGGAAGCGCTCGCCCTCGACGGCGCCGACGCGCCCGCCCGGACGCGAACCGCGCGGGCCCTCTACGAAGCGCAGCGGGTCAACGACCATTTGATCCAGCTCCTGGCCCTGTACAAGATCGATCAGGCATTCTACCCGTTCGATCCCGAGCACCATTGCCTGGCCGATCTCACCGAGGAAGCGCTGGCGCGGGTCGCGGTGCTGGCGGAATCGGCCGGCATCGAGCTGGATGGCGAATGTCCGGACACGGCATACGGCTGGTTCGACTACGAACTGGTGTTCGGCGTCGTCGTCCAGGCGTTGCGCAACGCACTGCATTACGCGCGCGCGCGGGTCCGCCTGGAGGTCCAGAGCGTGGGCGCCGGCGTGCGCATCCTGGTCGACGACGACGGTCCCGGCTTTCCCGATTTCCTGCTCGAACACGGCAATGCCGCCCGGCTCGGCATCCATCACCAGTCCGGCGGTACCGGCCTCGGCCTCTATTTCGCCAGCGTGGTCGCCGGCCTGCACCGGGGCGGCGGCGACAACCGCGCCGCCAGCGGCGCCATCCGCCTGGAAAACGGCGGCTCGCTCGGCGGCGGGCGCTTCATCCTGGAACTGCCGTGACGCCACGCGCGGCCTCGCCCCCGGACCTGACCAGGACCGGCATCCTCATCGTCGAGGATTTCGAAGCCATGCGCGCCATCCTCCGCGACCTGCTGGCCCGCGCCGGCGCCAGCCGGATCACCTACGCCAACGATGCCGCCGGCGCGCTGACGCTGCTCGAACGTCATCGATTCGACGTCGTCCTGTGCGATCTGCATCTCGGCCACGGCAAGAACGGCCAGCAACTGCTGGAAGAGGCGCGCCACCGGCAACTGCTGGCGCCGCACACCGTCTGGCTGATGGTGAGCGCGGAAAAGACCGCCGACATGGTCGCCGGCACCGTCGAATCCCGGCCCGACGACTACCTGATCAAACCGATCACGGAAACCCTGCTGTTTTCCCGCCTGAAACGCCAGATAGCGAAAAAACGCGCGTTGGCGCCGATCGAACAGGCGATGCGCGATCGCGAATATCTGCGCGCGTTGCGCCTGGTCGAGGCCGAACTGGAACAGTCCAATCCGCATGCCTGGGATCTCAAGCGCCTGCAGGCCGATCTGGCCCTGCACGCCGGCGACTACCCGCGCGCGCACGCGATCTTCGAGGAAGCCCTGAATCTGCGCGACCTGCCCTGGGCGCATCTGGGCCTGGCCAAGATCCACTTCCACGAAGGCCATCTGGACGACGCCCGACGCGAACTGCGCAAGATCACCGACGGCAACCGCGCCTACCTGGAGGCGCATGACTGGCTGGCACGCACCCTGGTCCGCCTGGGCGAACTCGACGCCGCCCAGGACGTGCTCCTGCGCGCGCTCGACACCTCGCCACACGCGCCCACGCGCCAGGCCGAACTCGGCGAAGTCGCCTGGCATCGTGGCGATCTGGAGACCGCCACGCGCGCATTCCAGCGCGCCGTGGACCTGGCGCGGGATACCCCGTTGCGCGCGCCGATGCCTTATCTCTGGCTGGCGCGCGTCCAGCTCGCGCGTGGCGACGCCGACGCCGCGCAAGCCACGCTGACCACGCTGGCCAGGGACATGCGCGAGGATGCCGGCGCCAGTCTGCTCGCCCAGGCCATGCGCATTCCCATCCATCTGCGCGTCGGCGAGCGCGATCGCGCCCAGGCCCTGGCCGCGCGACTTGGCGCGGATTTGCGCGCCCGTGCCCGCGCGCTACCGGCCGAGGCGGTGTTCGATCTGGCCGGCCCTCTGTTCGAACTCGGCGACCCGGCCACCGCCGGCGCCCTGCTCGGCGGCGTCGTCGGCAACAACCACGAGCATCCGGAATATCTGGAGCGCGCGCAGGAACTCTTCGCCCGTGCCGGTCTGGCCGACGAAGGCCGCGAACTGCTCGCCGGCGCCGCCCGCGCCGCCACCGAAATCATGAACCAGGGCGTACGCCTGGCCCACGAAGGCCGCCTCGACGAAGCCATCCAGCTCACCCGCAAGGCGCGCGAACAGATGCCCAACAACGCGCGCCTGTTGCTCAACCACGCCTATCTGCTGATCGCCTGGATGGAAAAACACGGCCGCGACCTCGATCTGGCGCTGGAAACGCGCGAATGCATCGAAACCGCCCGGCGCCTGAAACCCGAGGAAAAACGCGCCGGCGAACTGCTCACCCGGCTGGAACTGGTCGGCAACGATCTGGAGCTGGCCTAGGCCAGCTCAGGCCCCCGCCCGCAATTTCTCGGCCAGCGCGCGCAGCGCCTGGCCGCGATGGCTGATGGCGTTCTTCTCGTCCTCGCCCAGCTCGGCGCCGGTACGGCCGAATTCCGGCAGCAGGAAATACGGGTCGTAACCGAAACCGCCTTCGCCACGCGGGGTGTCGATGATCTCGCCGCGCCAGATGCCCTCGGCGATCAGCGGCTGCGGGTCGTCGGGATAGGCGACGTGGACCATCACGCAGTAGTAATGCGCGCGCCGGTTGGTTTCGCCGCGCAGGGCTTCGATCAGTTTGCGGTTGTTTCGCTCGTCGGATTTCGGTTCGCCAGCGTAGCGGGCCGAGTAGACGCCGGGCGCGCCGTTGAGGGCCTCGACGCAGATGCCGGAATCGTCGGCGAGCGCGGGCAGGCCGGTGTGGGCGGCGGCGTGGCGGGCCTTGGCGATGCAGTTCTCGACGAAGGTGACATGCGGTTCCGGACATTCCGGCACGCCGAACGCGGATTGCGGCACGGCCTCGATGCCCAGGGGTTGCAGGATGCGGCCGATCTCGCGCAGCTTGCCGGCGTTGTTGGAAGCGATGACGATCTTTTTCATGACGTGGTCTCCAGCGCGGCGCGCTGCGCCGCCATCCATTCACCGATACCGCGTTCGGCCAGGTCGAGCAGCGCGTTCAGTTCCGCGCGGCTGAACGGCGCGCCTTCGGCGGTACCCTGCACCTCGATCAGACCGCCTTGTCCGAGCATGACCACGTTCATGTCGGTATCGCAGGCGACATCCTCGGCGTAGTCGAGGTCCAGCACCGGCGTGCCCTGCCAGACGCCGACCGAAACGGCGGCGACCTGGTCGCGCAGGATGCTGGCCGGCAGCTTGCCCTGACGCACCAGCCAGTCGACGGCATCGGCGACCGCGACCCAGGCGCCGGTGATGCTGGCGGTGCGCGTGCCGCCATCGGCCTGGAGCACGTCGCAATCGACATGGATGGTGCGCTCGCCGAGCTTGTCGAGATCGACCGCCGCGCGCAGCGAGCGGCCGATCAGGCGCTGGATTTCCTGGGTGCGACCACTCTGCTTGCCGCGCGCGGCCTCGCGGTCGCCACGGGTATGGGTGGCACGCGGCAGCATGCCGTATTCGGCGGTCAGCCAGCCGGCTCCCGTGCCCCGGACATGGGGTGGCACCTTTTCCAGCACGCTGGCGGTGCACAGCACCTTGGTGTCGCCGCATTCCACCAGCACGCTGCCTTCGGCGTGCCGGGTGTAGCGGCGGGTCAGGCGGATCGGGCGCGGGCGCTCGGCCGGGCGTCCGGAAGGACGTTGCGGTTCCTGCATGAGGGTTCCTTGTCGTTCAGGGTTCAGGTCTTGGTACCGTATTTGGACAGCGCGGCACGGATTTCGGCGACGGCACGATCGATTTCGCTGTCGGTGCTCGCGGCGGCCTTGATTTCCTTGCTGCCCAGGCGCTTGAGTTGGGTGGTGAAGCCATCCAGGCCGAGATCCTCGCCGAGGATCAACTCCTCGCTGGTGAAGCGCTCCTCGCCGAAACGCATGGCGACCACCGATAGGTTGTCGCCATACTGGCCGGCGCGGAATTCGGCGTGATCCATCATGTGCTTGACCGCGCGTTCGAGCGGGTAGGCGCGCAGCGTCGACAGCATCTCGTCCGGCGTCAGCTCCGGCCAGACGCCATCGGTGCACAGGAACAGCACGTCGCCATCCTGAAGCTTGACCGGCTGTTCCAGCTCGATGTCCGGCAGCATGAAGCCGCCGACCGAGTTGTACAGCCGGTTGCGGTCCGGATGCGTGGACATCTCGTCCTCGCTGATGACGCCATCGTCGAACAGTTGCTGCACGGCGGAATGATCACGGGTGCGGTAGAGCATCGCGCGCCGGCTGAAGTGGTACAGGCGCGAATCGCCGACGTGCGCCCAGCAGGCCATGCCGCGCTGAACCACGCAGGCGACGCAGGTGGTGCGCGGCGGGTCGGCCAGGCGCTTGCGCAGGGCGTAATCGTTGATCGCATCGTGCGCGGCGTAGATACCGTCGAGCAGGAAGGCACGCATGTCCGGCAGGGTCGGCTGGGCGCGCTCCTTGAACAGCTGGCTCAAGGTCTGGACGGTCAGTTGCGAGGCGACCTCGCCCTGGCTGTGCCCGCCCATGCCGTCGGCCAGCACCATCAGCAGCGAATCCGACGTGTAGGCATAGGCGACCCGGTCCTCGTTGCTGGCCCGGCCACCGCGACGGCTGGCCTGATAGACGACGTATTTCATGGCTAGCGGGTCAGCCTTTCCCGGATCAAGGCGAACAATGTCGGTTTTTGCGCGCGCGCCGCCTGGGCCATGCCGATCAGGCGCTTCTGCACCGAAAACACGCTTTGCGGCCGTTCGGTGTAGTTGAGCCGGAGCATGGTGTCGATCAACTCCAGCAACTCCCGCGAATACAACCCGGCGAACGCCTTGCCGGCGGGCATCAGCTTGTCCTTCTCCAGGCGCTCGTTGGAAGGCTGCGGCGGACTCTTGGCGATGCAGGCGTAAAGCGTCGCGCCGACACTGTAGATGTCGGTCCACGGCCCCAGCCGCTCGCGCTGGTTGTATTGCTCTGGCGCCGCGAAACCCGGGGTGTACATGGGCGAGGCCGCCGACAGGTCATGGGTCAGCGCGTGCCGGGCCGCGCCGAAGTCGATCAGCACCGGCGAACCGTCGGCGCGGATGTAGATGTTGGACGGCTTGATGTCCAAGTGCAGGATCTTGTGGGCATGCACCTCGCGCAGGCCGTTCAGCAACTGGATGAAGACGCCGCGCAGGAAGGATTCGCGCATCGGCTCCTCGATCGAGGCGATGTGACGTTGCAGGGTCTTGCCCTGCTCATATTTCATGACCATGTAGACGGTATCGTTGGCGCGGAAGAAATTGAGCACGCGCACGACATTCGGATGACGGATGCCGGCGAGCGCGCGGCCTTCCTCGAAGAAACACTTCATGCCGTAGCGGAACGAAGCTTCCTTGTCCTCGGAAAGCGGCTGCACGGTCCCCTGTTCGCCACGCTTGACGACGCCGCCGGGCAGATATTCCTTGATGGCGACCGGCTGTCCGGCCTTGTCGAACGCCAGATAAACCAGCGAAAAACCGCCACCGCCGATGCGACGATCAATGATGTACTCGCCCAGGTGGTAACCCTGGCCGAGTGCTTCCGTCAATTGAGCGGCCATGAAACGGCGAGGTAAGATGCGGCGCTTGCAATCATCGGCGAAGGATAACCAAGATCGTGGCCGCGATGAAGAAACCCCAGAAAGAATCCCGCCCGGAGGCCTTGCGGAGCATGACCGGCTACGCGACCGAAACCGCCGAATCGACGGCCGGAAATCTGTCGCTGGAGCTGCGCGCGGTCAATTCCCGTTTTCTCGATCTGTCCTTCCGCATGGGCGAGGATTTCCGCGCCCTGGAACCGACCCTGCGCGAGCGCATCGGCGCCAGCGTCAAACGCGGGAAACTGGAATGTCGGGTCAATTTTTCAGCGCGCGAGGACTGCGCGCTGCCGGACACGCTCAACGATGAATTGCTGACGCGCATCCAGGCCTTGAGCAAGGCCGCCATGGCCGCGTTCCCGCAAGCGCGAGGACTGTCGGTGGCGGAGATCCTGCGCTGGCCGGGCATGCTCGGCGACAACACCCCGGATCCGGAAGTCCTGCATGTCACCGCCTTGCGTCTGCTCGACGCCGCGCTGGTCCAGTTCAACGCCAGTCGCGCGCGCGAGGGCGAAAAGCTGAAGGCCATCATCGCCGAACGCCTCGCGGCCATGCGTGAACACGTCGAGCGCATCCGGCCGCGCACCCCGGAAATCGTCGCCGCCTACCGCGAAAAGCTGAACAAGCGCCTGGAAGAACTGCTGTCTTCCCCGGACCGCGAGCGCATCCATCAGGAAGTCGCCCTGTTCGCGCAGAAAATCGACGTCGACGAGGAGCTCGACCGCCTGCTCACGCATCTGGACGAGGTCGCCCGGGTACTCGATGCCGGCGGCGCCGCCGGCAAGCGCCTGGATTTCCTGATGCAGGAACTCAATCGCGAGGCCAACACGCTGGGATCGAAATCCGCCTCCCTGGAACTGACGCAAACCTCGGTGGAACTGAAAGTGCTGATCGAACAGATGCGCGAACAGATCCAGAACATCGAATAAGCATGGCCGCCAGCGCCTCTTTCGACATCGATTACAGCGACAAGACCGTACTGGTGGTCGACGACCACCCGGGCATGCGCAGTTCCATCCGCATCACGCTGTCCAATTTCGGCGTGGTCAAGACCGACATGGCGCAGTCCGCGATCGAGGCGGTACGCCGGATCAAGCAACGCGACTACGACATCATCATCTGCGATTACAACCTGGGCGATGGCCGCGACGGCCAGCAACTGCTCGAGGAATTGCGGCACAGCCGGGCGATCAGCCTGGCCACGGTATTTCTGATGGTGACCGCCGAACGGACCTACGAGAAGGTGATGTCGGCCGCCGAACTGGCGCCAGATGATTACCTGGTCAAGCCGTTCACGGCCGATACCCTGCACCTGCGGCTCAACCAGGTCATGAAGCGCAAGGCGGCGTTCGCGCGGGTCTACCACCTGATGGAGGAAAACGCCTTCGACGAGGCCATCCTGCAATGCGACGAGATCATCCGCGAGCATCCCAACTACACCATTGACGCCTTGCGCCTGAAAGCGGAACTGCTGACCGTAGAACACCGCGCCGACGAAGCCCAGGCCATCTACGAGCAGGTGATCGCGATGCGCGCCGTGCCCTGGGCGCGCATGGGTCTGGCCAAGACCCTGCACATGCAGACACGCGACCAGGAAGCCGAGAGCCTGCTCGAGGATCTGGTCGAACAGTCGCCCGACTATCTGGCCGCCTACGATCTGCTCAGCCAGATCCAGCAAGCCGTCAACAAGGAAAAGGAAGCCCAGGCCACCCTGGAAAAGGCGGTGGCGCGTTCACCCAACGCGATCCTGCGCCAACAGGCGGTCGGCCGGCTGGCCTATGACAACGGCGACCTGGAAACCGCGGAAAAGGCACTCACCGCCGCCGTCCAGCGTGGCCGCAACTCGATCCTGCGCAACCCGGCCGATCACGCCGATCTCGCCCGCTTCCAGATGGAACGCGGCAAACTGAAGGAAGCCGGCGGCACGATCAAGGATCTGCGCGAATCCTATGCCGACCAGCCGGTCGCGCATGTCGCCGCCGCCACCATGGAAAGCCTGCTGCATACCCGCACCGGCAACACCGAAGCCTCGAAAAAGGCCCTGGATCACGCGACCCGCCTGATGCGGGAACACGGCATCGAACCGGATCGGGCCATGAGCCTGAATCTGGCCGAGGCCTGTCTGGCCAATGGCGACCTGGAGTCGGCCCAGCGCCTGGCCGGTGAACTGGTCCGCGACAACCATGAAAACAGCCGTCTGCAGGACAAGGTCCGCAAGCTCTACAACCAGTTCGGTCATGCCGACACGGCCGAGACCCTGATCGCCGAAAGCACCCAGGTCGCCATTTCTCTGAACAACCAGGCGGTGCGCATGGCCAGGGCCGGCGACCTGCCTGGCGCGGTGGCGCTGCTTGGTGATGCCGCCGAACGCATGCCCAACAATGTCGCCATCCAGTTGAATGCCGCCCACGCGCTGATCACCCTGATGTCCGCCAAGGGCTGGGACGAGGCCCGCGCCGGCACGGTCGGCGCCTACCTGGAGCGGGTCCGCAAAATCGAACCCAGAAGCCCCAAGTACCTGAAAACCCAGGAAATGTTCCAGGATCTTGGCCGTCGTTACGGCATTCGCATCGGGAGACGCTGACATGGACGCGCATACCCCGGAAAACGGGTCGATCGATCTGGCCGCGTTGATGGCCTCCGCCTTCCACGAGCTCAAGAACACGATCGGCCATCTGACCCTGACCCTGGACGAAGCCGCCGATCGTTGCTCGGGTTGCGACGCGGAGCTGGCCGACGCGCGTACGACCTGCCATCGGGTCTCGGATCGGCTGGTGCAGTTGTTGACGCTATACAAGAGCGATGCCGACAGCCTGCGCCTGAACGTGGAAGCGCATTCGCCGGCCGATTTCATCGCCGAGCTGGCCGCCGAGGCGACCACCCTGTGCGGCGATCGCGCGCGCATCCTGGTCGATAGCGCGCATGCGCCACCGTTCTGGTTCTTCGATCGCTATCTGGTCGCCATCGCGCTCAACAACGCGGTTCACAACGCGCTGACCCATGGTCGCGATGAAATCCACCTGAGCGCGCGCGCCATCGATGGCGAGCCCTGGTTCGAAGTGGCGGACAACGGCCCGGGATTCCCGGATGCCATCCTGGCCACCGGCGGCCATCTGCCCGCGCGCAGCGAACGCGGCACCGGTCTGGGCCTGTACTTCGCCCATGTCGTCGCGCGCGCGCATCACAATCATGGCAAATCCGGCGATCTCCAACTGGCCAACGCTCCCGGCGCCAGGGTGCGACTCACCTTGCCCTGATCCTGCCCATCCTTCCGGAAACCACCATGTCGCAAGGCAACCTGTTCATCGTCTCGGCGCCCTCCGGCGCCGGCAAATCCAGCTTGGTCAAGGCGCTGTTGGAAAACGATCCGAGCATCCGGCTTTCGATCTCATGCACCACGCGGTCGCCGCGCCCCGGTGAAATCGATGGCGTGCATTACCACTTCCTGGATGTCGCCGAGTTCCAGGCCCGGCTCGGACGCGGCGAATTTCTGGAAAGCGCCGAGGTATATGGCAATTACTACGGCACCTCGCAGCCCTGGATCGAGGCGGAAATGGCCGCTGGCCGCGACATCCTGCTGGAAATCGACTGGCAGGGCGCCGCCCAGGTGCGCCGCCTGATGCCGGCGGCGGAGTCGATTTTCATCCTGCCGCCCTCGCTCGACGAGTTGCGTCGACGCCTGGAAGGCCGCGGCACCGACAGCGCCGAAGTGGTCGCGCGACGCATGGCGGCGGCGCGCGAGGACATGTCGCACGCGCCGTCGTTCGACTACCTGGTGGTCAACGATCGCTTCGACGACGCGCTCGCCGACCTGCTCGCGATCACCCGCGCGCGCCGGCTAAGGATGCAGGCGCAACTGGTCCGCCACGCCAGCCTGCTGGATGGGCTGATGAACGGCTGAGGCGCGCTCAGCCGAAATGGCAGACGTAGTGGTAGGCCTCGCCCGGCGCCACCTCGATGTCGAAGCTGGAATCACCGGGTACTTCGAAACGCTCGCCGGGACCGTACTCGCGCCAGGACTGTTCGCCCTTCTGGCGCACCCGGCAACGCCCTTCCACGGTTTCCATGATCTCCGGCGCGCCGGTGTTGAAGGTCAGTGTCGCCGGCAGGATGACGCCGACACTCTTGCGCGTGCCATCGGGAAATTCGACGGTGTGGGAAACGCATTTGCCATCGAAATAGACATTGGCTTTCTTCAGTACGGAAACTTGGTCGAAACGGGACATGGTCAGATTTTCCAGAGGGTCTGAATGACGATTTTGGCGACGAAACCGACCATGCCCAGCGCCAGCACCAGAAACAGGGCGAAGGTTCCGGTCTTGCCGGCTTTCGAGCGGTAGGCGAGATTGCCAATGATGAACAACATGAACAGGATCAGGGCGGCGATGCCGAACGTCGCGCCGAACTCGGCGACTTCGCTTTCGCTGTAGCCGAACAACGTACCTTGCATGCCTCATCCCCCACGCCGATGCCTGACGAGCCGACGGCCAATGGACAGGTCAGTCGGCGGACTGGTGGCGAATACTGCCAGAAAGCGCGCGGGATTCGTCCCTGATGGTTATACCAATCGCCCGCGCGCTCAACGCCGACGCGCGGCCAGCTTGGCGGCGATGCGCATGCGCAGGGCGTTGAGCTTGATGAAGCCACCCGCGTCCTTCTGGTCGTAGGCGCCGGCATCGTCCTCGAAGGTGGCGATGGTGGAGTCGAACAGCGAGTCGTTCTTCGAATCGCGGCCGACCACGATGACGTTGCCCTTGTACAGCTTGAGGCGGACGAAGCCGTTGACGGTCTGCTGGGTGTGATCGATCAGCGTTTGCAGGGCGATACGCTCCGGCGCCCACCAGTAGCCGTTGTAGATCAGGCTGGCGTAGCGCGGCATCAGGTCGTCCTTCAAATGCGCGACTTCGCGGTCCAGGGTGATGGATTCGATGGCGCGATGGGCCTTCAGGAGGATGGTGCCGCCCGGGGTCTCGTAGCAGCCACGCGACTTCATGCCGACGTAACGGTTCTCCACCAGATCGAGACGGCCGATGCCGTGCTTGCCGCCCAGACGGTTCAGTTCGGCCAGCACTTCATGGGCCTTCATGGCCTGACCGTTGATGGCCACCACGTCGCCCTTCACGTAATCCAGCGTGATGTACTCCGCTTGGTCCGGCGCCTTCTCGGGGCTGACGGTCCAACGCCACATGTCTTCCTCGGCCTCGGCGTTGGGGTCTTCCAGGTGGCGGCCTTCGTAGCTGATGTGCAGCAGGTTGGCGTCCATGGAATACGGCGAGCCGCCCTGGCGGTGCTTCATGTCGATGGGGATACCGTGGGTCTCGGCGTAGTTGATCAGTTTTTCACGGCTGAGCAAGTCCCACTCACGCCAGGGGGCGATCACCTTGATGTCGGGCTTGAGGGCGTAGGCGCCCAGCTCGAAACGGACCTGGTCGTTGCCCTTGCCGGTGGCGCCGTGACAGATGGCGTCGGCGCCGGTCTCGTTGACGATCTCGATCAGGCGCTTGGCGATCAGCGGCCGGGCAATCGAGGTGCCGAGCAAGTATTCGCCCTCGTAGACGGTGTTGGCGCGGAACATCGGGAAGACGAAATCGCGCACGAATTCCTCGCGCAGGTCGTCGATGTAGATCTGTTCCGGCTTGATGCCGAACTTGAGCGCCTTGGCGCGGGCCGGCTCCAGCTCTTCGCCCTGGCCGAGGTCGGCGGTGAAGGTCACCACGTCGCATCGATAGGTGTCCTGCAACCACTTCAGGATGACGGAGGTATCCAGGCCGCCCGAGTAGGCGAGCACGACTTTCTTGATTTCGCTCATGATGAATCGCCGGAAAAACGGAGTTACGGGGAATCAGTGGGTCTTGCCGTCCACGGCGACCACCTCGCCGGGAAAATCGCCGACGCGCAGGACGCGCACGTCGGTCTGGCGGGACGCGTGTTCGATCTCGATGCCGACCACGCGGCCATCCTCGCTCAGGTTGAGCACGATGCCGGCGTGCGCCTCCCAGGCATGGCTCGGGTTTTCCGGAGACAGCTCGATATAAAGGGAGTCGCTGTCCTTGAAGTACGCGATGTTCACGTATTCACCCGCCCGAGCAGGAGGTATTCCATCAGCGCCTTCTGGGTATGCAGGCGGTTCTCGGCCTCGTCCCAGACCACCGATTGTGGCCCGTCGATGACGTCGGCGTCGACTTCCTCGCCCCGGTGCGCCGGCAGGCAATGCATGAACAGCGCATCGGCATCGGCCACGCGCATCATGTCGGCGTCGACGCGCCAATCGGCGAACGCCTTCCGGCGTTCGTCGTTCTCGGCTTCGAAGCCCATGCTGGTCCAGACATCGGTGGTCACCAGATCGGCGCCCCGGCAGGCCTGCATCGGATCGTCAAAGGACTCGAAGTGCTCGGTTCCGAACAAGCCGGCGCGCTCCGGCTCCACTTCGTAGCCCGGGGGCGTGGAGACATGGACGTTGAAATCGAGAATCTCGGCGGCCTGCAACCAGGTATTGCACATATTGTTGGAATCGCCGATCCAGGCCACGGTCTTGCCCTGGATCGGTCCACGTCGTTCGATGTACGTGAAGATGTCGGCCAGGATCTGGCAGGGGTGATATTCGTTGGTCAGGCCATTGATCACGGGTACGCGCGAGTGCGCGGCGAAGCGCTCGATGATTTCCTGCTCGAAGGTGCGGATCATGACCACGTCGACCATGCGCGAGATGACCTCGGCGGCGTCCTCCACCGGCTCACCACGACCGAGCTGGGTGTCGCGCGTGTTCAGATAGATGGCCGCGCCACCCAACTGATGCATGCCGGCCTCGAACGACAACCGGGTGCGGGTCGAGCTTTTCTCGAAGATCATCGCCAACGTCCGGTCGGCCAACGGATGGTAAGGCTCGTAGCGCTTGAACCGTTCCTTGATCAGCCGCGCGCGAACGAACAGATGTTCGAGCTCATCCCGCGACAAATCCTTGAATTGCAGGAAATGCTTGAGCGCGCCCATCATGTCTTATCCCAGAAAAGCACGGATCAGTCCCGCCAGCCGCTCGGTCAGCAGCGAGGCTTCCTCCCGGCCCATGACCAGCGGCGGCAACAGCCGGACCACATTGTCGGCGGTGACGTTGATCAGCAGCTTTTCCGCCAATGCCCGGCTCACCAGCTCGGCGCACGGCCGATCCAGCTCGATTCCGACCATCAGTCCCTGCCCGCGGATGTCCTTGACCCCCTCCAGGCCGGCAAGGCGTTCGGACAGATCCTGCCGGATGAACGCGCCGAGTTCGGCGGCATTGGCCAGCAGTCCGTCGTCCTCCATCACCGCCAGTGTGGTCAGCGCGGCGACACAGGCCAGCGGCCCGCCGCCGAAGGTGGAGCCATGCTTGCCCGGAGTCAGGGTTTCGGCCGCGACGCCGCGCGCCAGACAGGCGCCGATGGGCACGCCGGAGCCCAACCCCTTCGCCAGGGTCATGACATCGGGCAGGATGCCGGCGTGCTGGAACGCGAACCAGGCACCGGTCCGGCCGATCCCGGTCTGCACCTCGTCCAGCATCAACAGCCAACCCTGGGCATCGCAGACGCGACGCAGTTCGGCCAGATAACCGGCCTCCGGAATCTGCACGCCGCCCTCGCCCTGATAGGGCTCGACCAGCACGGCGACGATGTTCTTGTGGTGCCCGGCGAGCATTTCCACCGCCTCGGCATCGCCGAACGGCACCCTCACGAAACCGGTGACCAGCGGTTCGAAACCGGCCTGCACCTTGCGGTTGCCGGTGGCGGACAGGGTTGCCATGGTGCGGCCATGGAAGCTTTTTTCCATGACCACGATGGCCGGGTTCTCGACCCCCCGGTTATGGCCATGCAGGCGGGCGATCTTGATGGCGGCCTCATTGGCCTCCGCGCCCGAATTGCAGAAAAACGCCCTGGACAACCCGGACAGGGTGCACAGACGCTCGGCGAGCAGCTCCTGCTCCGGAATCCGATAGATGTTCGAGGTATGGATCAATCTGCCGGCCTGCTCGCACAACGCCCGGGCAAGCCGGGGATGGGCATGGCCGAGACCATTGACGGCGACGCCCGCGAGGGCATCCAGATATTTCCCGCCGTCTCCGTCATACAGCCAGACCCCTTGGCCATGAGTGAAAGCCAGGGGCTGCCTGCCATAGGTTTGCATCAGATAGTCAGACATACGCGATTCAGCCGCTTGAAAAAAACACAACGGCGGCCCGGGCCGCCGTGCGGAAAGGAGGAAACATACCATTATTCAAGGTCGAGAAAAATCATTTGCCATGGACGGCGGCCACATCGCGGCCGGAGCGTTGGCGGCCCGCGCGCGTCGACGCGCGGGCCTCGACGAGGACATGACTTGCCTCGGTTTTTCACCAAACTCCGCCGCCAACTTCGATATCCTGTCACTCCCTTTTGTCCTTCTCCTTTCCATGACTTTCCCCGCGAGGCCGACCATGACCAGGAAATCGGTGGACGATCTGCTTGAGGATGTCCGATTGATCAGCGAGGAGCGCCACGCGACCGTCCAGGCGGTGCGCGCGTTGGCCGCGAAACTGTTCACGCCGCTGGCCGAGGAAGTGAAGTACGGCGGCATCCTGTTCTCGTCGGGGGTGTCGTTCGGTGGCGTGTTCGCCTACCGGGATCACGTCTCGGTGGAGTTCAGCCACGGCGCCGACATCGACGACGCGTTCGGCCATCTGGAGGGTAACGGCAAGTTCCGCCGGCACGTCAAGCTGCGGACGGTGGCGGACATCGAGACGCGGCGGCTCGCCGACTACCTGCCGCTCGCGTGGAAAGCCGCCGAAACGGCCAGCCCCGGGTCGGGCCACTGAAGCCCCCGACGGTGCGACGGTCGGGAACAGGTGGCCGGAGCGCGTCCGGCGCTAGCGCCCGGCAGGATCTGACGCGATGTGAAGCGGTCGATGCCTGTATCGACGTTCCACGCCACCCCACCCCGGACGTCGACGCGCGCCAGCATCACCGTGCCTTTCGGGCCGGGCGCGGAAGTGTGGCCCATCAGGGCGCCGGATGGGCCTGGCGCGCGGACGCGGACACACGCGCCGGCCGCAACAGGATGTCGCCACTGCTGGCGTCGATCTCCGCGCCGCAATCCGGTGCTTTCTGGCGCGTCACTTCGTCGGCCAGGAATCGCAGAATCTCCGGACGGCGGGCATGCGCCCAGGGATGATGCCGAGCCCAGTGCTCGGCGTCGCCGCATTGGACGATGGCCACGACCTCGCCACCGCCGAATTCCCAATGGCAATCCAGACGATTGCCATCCTCGCGGTAGACGACGGTGCCAGCTCGGCCACGCGACAGGATGGTGACGGCCCGATCCATACCGGTTCAGGACGGCAGGCCGATGACGAAACGGTGCTTGCCGGACAGCGTGCGCGGGATGTCATCCAGGTAACGCACGCGCAGATGCATGCCCGGATCGATGTCCTCGCGGATGCGGCGGGCGAGCGCGTCGATGTCGGCTGGCGGCGGCGGCGCGTCGACCACCAGATTGAGGTCGATGCGATCCGGCGCGCGCTGCACCCACTGGTACTGGCGGACCCGCGTCCAGCCGTAGAGCAGACGATTGAAGTAGGACGGGTGGATGCGTTTGCCGTCACCGGCGCGGATCAGGTCGTTGCGCCGGCACATGCCCATTTCCATGAGCGGAAATGGCGAGCCGCAGTCGCACTCGCCGTCGAGCAGGCGGCCGCTGTCGCCGATGTCGTAGCGGATGAAGGGCATTTGCCGGTTGGTCAGCGAGGTCACCAGCAGGCGGTCCTCGCCATCGACATGCCGCGACTCCAGCCAGACCAGGTCGGCGCACACATGCATGTGGCCGCGCCGGCACTCCCAGGCGATGTTGGGCACTTCGCGGCTGCCGTACTGGTTGAACACCCGGCAGCCGAAAGCGCGCCGCATCAGCTCGCGCTGGCTGTCGTCGAGCACTTCGGCGGTGGAATAGACGCCGATCAGGCTGGTCGGCATGGCCACGCGCTCGGCCAGCGCGAAGCGCGCGACTTCGGTCAGCGCCGAGGCGTAGCCCTGTAACAGCGTCGGCCGGTAACGCTGGATGAAGCGTGTCCAGGCATGCAGGTTGGCGGCGCTGTATTCCCAGGCGGGAATGGTCCGCTCGGCGGCGATGAAATCCCCCAGACCGGCGCCGAATTGCCGGCCGAACACGCCGCCAGCGACGACATCCTGGCGGGCGCCCCAGAAATTGAGGATCTTCTGACCGGGCCGCCAGCCGGACATCATGTAGCCGCGCATCATGCCGGCGCGCATCAGTTCGTGCTTGGCGTCGTCGTACCAGAACGCCAGCGGCTGGCCGGTGGAACCGCCGGTGTGACCGATCCGGGCCTGGACGCGATCGGCGTCGCGCGCGAGCAGGTCGTCGAGATGATCGCGCACGGCATCCTTGGTCAGGACCGGCAGATCCTCGATATCGACCCGGCCGCGCGCGGCGGCGGCCTTCACCCCGGCATCCAGGCGCGCCGCGTAATACGGTACGTTGGCGCCGGCGTGCGCGACCAGGGCGGCGAGCTCGGTGGCCCGCCGATCGAGCAGTTCGCGCCGACTCAGCGCCTGGTTGACCAGCAACCGGTCGAGCAGCGCGTGGCGCGCCGGCAAGCGGCGCCGATTGAGCCAGCCACGCAGGCTCGCGATCATGACCCGCGCAGTATCGCCAGCGCTTGGCGCCAGGCTGCTCGGTCGTCTTCGTAAGCGGCCAGGGCGGCGCATTGGCGGGCACGCCAGTCAGCGCGCGCGGTCTCGGCCTCGATGCGGGCCAGACAGGGCGAATCGAGACCGAAGTGGAAATCCAGATTGGCGACGAAGGCGCGGAAATCGGCGCGCGCGTCAGTCAGACCGGGCTCGGCCTGCCACCAGCGCCCGGGATCGTCGAACAGGGCCACGAGCTCGCCCAGGCGAGCTCGGATGCCAGCATGACGGGCTCGGTACTTCTCGGTCATTTCCCGCTGCGTGGCGGCCAGCGTGGCATCCAGTTCGGCGACCGCCAGCCGCCGCCCGGGGAAACCGCGCGCGGTCAGGCGCTCCATGGCAAACAGCATGACATCGCCGTGGAACTGGCGTTCGAACTCATCGCACAGATCCACGCGTTCGCGTTCGCCACGCACGCCGGGACGAAATTCCGAAACGCCGGTCCCGGCGACGGTGCGCCGGTGCAGCATGGGCAGGTTGACGGAGACGAAACGCCCACCCAGTTCCGCGCGCAGCATGCGCCCCATGGTCGGCCCGGACATGCGCAGGCGCAACGGCGCGAACGGGATGAACCAGTCGAGCGCGTCCGGCCGGAACGCGTAGTTGCCGGTGTAAACGGTACGCGCCGGCTGGATGCTGGCGCGGACGTCCTGATGCCGGTACCAGGTCACCCGGGTGGGGTGTTCGCCATGGAAAAAGCCACGCAGGCGGCCGGCGAATTCGGTGAAACCATCGATGTTGGTGGGGGTGCCCGGATGCTCGCAGCGGTATCGGTAGACTTCGACCGGCGGCTGGAAGCCGAACAGATCGGCCATGTCATGATAGGCCGCCTCCCCGGAACCGCGGGTGTCGGTGACCGGCTGCCGGTAGGGCGCGTCCGGGACGCCGACGGCCATCTCTCGCAGGAAGGCGATGACGTCGTCGAGAAAATTTCCGGCCATCACCGCCGGCGACACCGGCGGATCGCCCACCACCTTGCCGGTGAGCACATCGGCGTCGGTTTCCGAGAACACCGCGTCGAGCAGGAAGAACACATTGAGCGCGCAGACCTCGTGGCCGCCGCCGGCACCGGCCACCTTGACCCGGAACAGTTGATCGCCGTCGACGGTCAGGCAGATCAGGCGCGGCCGCCGCGCGGCCAGCTCGGCGACGCGCAGATAGGCGACGTTGCGCATCATGGCCTGACCCTTGTGGCCGAAATCGTCGCGCCGGTGGCGGCCGATGCTGCCGCTCAGGTCGAGGCCGTCCAGACGGTCGAGCAGCGCCAGTTGCTGGTCGAGGCCGAAATATTCGACCGCCAGGCCACGCGCGCCGAATTCGCCGGCGAGGGCGCGATGGGCGTCGCGGGCACCGGCCGTTCGGCTGTCGTCGGCAAGCAGCACGCTGACCTTGTTACCGCCACCGTAACCGAAAGCCTGGCATTGCTCGTCCAGGCTATCCAGGCAGGCACGGGTCTGGCGCGGGTTATCGGCGACCGGGATGACGACCACGAAATCATGACGATCGTCATCACCCGCCTCGGCGAGCGCGGCTTCCAGTTCACGGTAGGCGGCCCGCAACGGCGGCAGCAGGTCCGGGTCGAAGTCCGTCGACCAGAACGCGCGCTCCAGGCGCTCGACGGCGGCGCGCCGGGCGGCGAGATCGGAATCCGGCGCGCCCGCCAGGCGGTCAGCGCGCCGACAAATAGCGGGGGAAGGCATCCTTGTCCAACGGAATTTCAATCAGGTTGATGGCGTTTTCCAGATCCGCCTCGGCGAACAGCGCGTCGATCGCCGCCTCGCTATCCAGTAGGTAATGTTGGATGCCGAACGACGCGGCCAGCAACCGGAAATCCGGATTGACGAAATCGCAATCCAGGTAGCGTTCGCCGTAAAGCTGGAACTGGTTCTTGCGGATCAGGCCCATGGTGCCGTTGTTGATGAGCACGACGTTGAGCGGGATGCCGTAATTGACGGCGGTCATCAGCTCCATGCCGCACATCTGGAAACCACCGTCGCCGAGAATGGCGAAGGCCGGGCCGCCGCGCGCGTGGAAACGCGCGCCGATGGCGGCCGGAATGGCGTGGCCGAGCGAGGAAATGCCGGAGTTCGGGAAATAATGGTTGGCGTGGGAGACGTCGAGGTAGTTCTGCGCGAACACGATGTTGTCATCGAAGATCAGGGCGTCGCGCGGAAACCGCCTGGCCAGGCTGGCATGAAAGTGGCGGATCAGGTGGAACGCGTCGGCATCGGCGTCGGCCTCCGGAGCCGCTGGCGCTGTCCGACCGGCGCGATGCCCGGCCAGACGGCCGAGACGGGCATCGACGGCGGCGGCGTCGGGGGCCGGCGTCGCCAGCAGCTCGTCGAGCACGGCGCGGACATCGCCATGGATCGCCAGATCCGGCCGGAATACCCGGCCGAGCCGGGCGGAGTCGCGATCGACCTGGACAACCCGCTTGCCGGCAAGCAGGCGCGGATCCCACAAATAACTGGTGCGTTCGTTGAAACCGGCGCCGAGGAAGATCACCAGATCGGCGGCCTCGACGATGTAGCGATAGGCGTCGCCATTGGAAGTGACGCCCAGGCAGCCAAGCGACAGCGCCGTGCCCTCGGCGACCACGCCCTTGCCCTTGAGGCTGGTGGCGACCGGGATGCCCAGACGCTCGCTCAGCCTGGCCACCTGCTCGCGGGCACCGGCCTGGATGCAGCCATAGCCGGCGACGATGACCGGCGCCTCGGCGCGCTCGATCAGCGCGGCCAGCGCCGCCACCGGCGCGGGCACCAACGCGTCGGCGTCGATGCGCGGCAGGGGGAGCGGATCGTCGAGCACGCAATCGTCGACGCTCTCCTTCTGCACGTTGTAGGGCACGCTCAGCAACACCGGTCCGGGCTCCGGCCCGAGCAACGCGCGCGTGGCCTGGTTGAGCACCTGGCCGAGGTAATCGGTGCGTTCGATCAACTTGCGGTAGCGGGTGATACCGGAGAACAGCAGGATCTGATCGATGGCGCCGCCCTCGCCCGAGCTTTCCTGAAGGCCGCCCTTGCCGAAGAAATAGGTCGGCGTTTCGCCGGTGATGGCAAGCACCGGCTGGCGTTCGGCATGGGCGTTGGCGATGCCGGTGACCAGGTTGGTGGCACCCGGCCCGGCGGTGGCGATGCAGGCCGCGACCCGGCCCGAGACCCGGGCGTAGCCGCCGGCCATGAAGGCGGCGCCCTGTTCGTGCTTGACCAGCACGGTCCTCACCGGGGAATCGCGGAGGCGGTCGTAGATTGGCAGAACATGGGCGCCCGGCATGCCGAACACGACTTCGACGCCCAGACGCCCCAGATACCTGACCAGCAATTCGCTGACGGAAACTTGCATATCGTGGTCACGACACGGCCGGCGAACCCCGGCGACGCGTCATGGTGGAGCAACGGAAACGTCGGATTTGAGCACAACAACGCGGATGCGGGAACCTCGCCGGAACCATGGGCTTTCCGGCGCCGGCTCAACTGATCTTGACCACGATGTCATGCAGGGTGTTGGCGCAATGCGCCATGCGGTCGGCGGCGCGCGCCTGATGCTGGTAGATCTCGCGGCGCTTGAACATGTTCAGGTAATCATCGCCCCGGAACAACTCGCCGAGCGCCTTGCGGTACAGCTTTTCCACGCGCCGATGCGCCTTGCGCGCGGCGTCCGCCGACAAAGCGGCGTCCGGTGCCCGGCTGCCGAGCAGTTCGAACCCCTGCACCAGCGCCTGCACGCCCTCGCGCAGGCAGGCGGCCATCTCGTAAGTGAACGGGTCGGGCGCCACCCCCAGCACATCCATCTCGCAGACCGTGTCCTTGCAGTAATTGACGATCTCGTCGAGATCCATGATCGCCCGGTAGATGTCCTCGCGGTCGATCGGCGTGGAAAAAGCTTCGTTCAGCGTGTGGATGTTGCCGACCTTGATGACGTCCGCCTCGTGTTCGTCCTTCTTGATCCGCCTGGCGATCTCGCTGTCGCTGGTGCCCATGAAATCGACCAGCAGATTGACCGTGTGCATGACCTGCCCGGCCTGCACGCTGAGCAGGTGGAAGAAATCCGGCGCTTTCGGGAATACGTGGTCGAGGATCTTGTGGACGACGGAGTGGTTGGCGACGCTCATGGAGTCCCCCGGTTGGCGATGGTGAAGGTCAGGGCGTAGACGATAGCGGCCATCAGGCCGGCGGCCGGCATGGTGACGACCCAGGTGGTGACGATTTCGCGGGCCTTGCTCCAACGTACCGAGCGCGGATGCTCGGAAGCGCCGATGCCCATGATCGACGACGCCACCACATGCGTGGTCGACACCGGCGCGCCGACCAGCGACGCGGACAGGATCACGCTCGCGGACGTCAGTTGCGAATCCAGCGCGTGCAGGGGCCGCACCTTGTAGATGGCGAACCCGAGCGTCCGCACGATGCGCCAGCCGCCAGACAGGATGCCGAGCGTGAGCGCGCCGGCGCAGGCGAACACTACCCAGAGCGGCACCGCGAACACCTCGATATGACCGCCCAGCAACAACACCAGGGTCAGGATGCCCATGCTCTTCTGGGCATCGTTGGCGCCGTGCGAGAACGCCAGGACGGCGGCGGTGAAATACTGCGCCCAGCGCAGCGGCCGGTTGACGCGTGGCCGGGCGGCGCGAAACACCAGATTGAACAGCCGGTGCAGACCATAACCGACGACGAAACCGAGCAACGGCGACAGGATCAGGCCGAGCAGGACCATGGTCACGCCGGTGACGCGGCCATGTCGGAACAGCTCACCGAAACCCCAGGCGACATGGTCGACACCGACCGCCAACAGCACCGCGCCGATCAGGCCGCCAACCAGCGCATGCGACGACGACGACGGAATACCGCGCCACCAGGTCACCAGATTCCAGACGATGGCGCCGGCCAGACCGCTGACCAGCACGGTCAGCGACATCACGCGCGGCAGGTCGTCGAGCACGACGAACTTGCCGATGGTGTTGGCGACCGCGGTGCCGCCGAGCAGCGGCCCGAGAAACTCGAAGAATCCGATCAGGACCACCGCCTGCGCCGGCCGCATCGCGCGCGAGGCGACCACGGTGGCGAGGATGTTGGCGGCATCATGGAAACCGTTGGTGTAATCGAACACCAATACGATGACGACCGCCAGAATGGTCAGCAGCGCCAGGGCTTCCATCGCCGCGCGCGCTTCAGGGCAGGGATGGCGGCGCTTCGGCCGATGGCGCGGTCATGCGATCAGATCGGCCGACAGGACGCGGACGCCGAGCAGATAGACACGCCCGGCCATGCGGTCCTCGCCGCCGCTGGAATATTCGAAAGCGTATTCGCGGTACAGCCGGGCGCGCTGGCTGGCGTCGCGGCGCAAGGCCATCCGGCTCAGGGCCACGGTCTCGTCCAGGAACTGCACACCAGCGCGTTCGCACACCGCGCGCGCCGCGCGGATCGCGATCTCGCGTTTCTGCAGACTGTCCCACCAGAACCAGCCGAGGCCGCTGAACACCGCCAGCAGCAGCGCTTCCGCGCTCATGGCGAATCGGTCGGGATCGGCGATGCCGGCGCCTCGGCCGGACGCACCGGCGGCAACAGCAACGCGCATACCGGTTCGCCCCGGCGCCGACCGCGCGCCGCCGGCGCCGAAACCGCCGCCGAGGTTGCATCGGCGACCTCGGTGACCACCGGCGCCGGCGGCGCCAGGGTCGGCAACGGCGCCGCGGTGAACTCGCGCTTGATGAAACGCTCGATGCCGGCCAGCAACCGTTCCTCGTCCGGCGCCACCAGCGACACCGCCAGACCGGAAGCGCCCGCGCGACCGGTGCGACCGATGCGATGGACGTAATCCTCGGGCGAATACGGTAATTCGTAGTTGAACACGCAAGGCAGCTCGGCGATGTCGATGCCGCGCGCCGCGATGTCGGTGGCGACCAGCAGTCGCACCTTGCCCTGCTTGAAGCCGTCGAGCGCGGCCAGACGTTCCAGCTGGGCCTTGTCGCCGTGGATGATGGCGGTCGGCACGCCGCGCTTCTGCAAACGCCGGCCCAACTTGTCGGCGCAGATCTTGGTGCGCGTGAATACCAGCGCCTGGGCGATGTCGCGCGCGTTCACCACGCGCACCAAGGCATCGAGCTTGTCGTCCTCGCGAACCTTGTGCATCACCTGCTCGACCGTCTCGGCGGCGGTGTTGCGACGGGCCACCTCGACCTTGAGCGGATTGCGCAGAAAGCTCCTGGCGAGGCCGACGATACTGTCATCGAAGGTGGCGGAGAACAGCAGGGTTTGCCGCTGGCTCGGCAACAGGTTGAGGATGCGCTTGAGGTCGGGCAGGAAACCCATGTCGAGCATGCGGTCGGCCTCGTCGAGCACCAGAAACTGGACCTGGGCGAGTTGGGCGACGCGGCTACCGGCGTGATCGAGCAGGCGGCCGGGCGTGGCCACCAGAATCTCGACGCCGGCGCGCAGCTCGGCTTCCTGCGGCTTCATGTCGACGCCGCCGAACACCACGCTGCTGCGCAGCGACAGATGCTTGCGATAGGCCAGCACCGAATCGTGCACCTGCAGGGCCAGCTCCCGAGTCGGCGCCAGCACCAGGGCGCGCACCGGGTGGCGCGCCGGCGAGGCGCTGGTGTTGGCGTGCGGAATCATCTTCTGCAGCAACGGCAACGCGAAGGCGGCGGTCTTGCCGGTGCCGGTCTGCGCCTGCGCCATCAGGTCGCGACCGGCCAGCACCAGCGGAATGGCCTGTTTCTGGATCGGCGTCGGCGTCTGGTAGCCGAGTTCGTCGAGCGCGGCCAGGATCGGCGGCGCCAGCCCCAGCTCGGCGAAGGTGGTGGCCGCTTCCAGCATGGAAGTGGTGGTTGCGTCGATCGTCGTTGCCGTGGTGACTTCCATCAGAGTTCCCGCCAGTCCAATCCGTTTTCCTGGTCGGCCACGCCGATCCAGTCTTCGCCGCACCCCAGGGCGCCGGCAAGAGCGGCGCGGGCAAGCGCGGGCATGTTGTTCTCCGCCGACAGATGCGCGGCGACGACATGACGCAAGCGCGGTCCGGCGATCCGGCCGAGCAGCGCGGCGGCGGCGGCGTTGTCGAGATGGCCGTAGCGACCGAGAATGCGCCGCTTCAGCGCCGCCGGGTAGCCCCCGGCGGCGAGCATGTCGAGATCATGGTTGCACTCCAGCGCGAGCGCGTCGCAATCCGTCAGCATGGCTTCCATATGCGCTGTCACGTGGCCGGCGTCGGTGAGCAGGCCGAAGCGGTGGGCACCGTCGGAAAACACGAACTGTACCGGTTCACGCGCGTCGTGCGGCACCGGATACGGCGTGATCTCGAGGTCGCCGACCGCGAAATGCTCGTGGCCGCCGAGGATGCGCGTGGACAGCGGCGCGGCATCCTGCGCCGCCAGCACCGTCCGGCTGCCGTGCGTGAGCCAGACCGGGCAGCGCGCCCGCTCGGCCAAGGCGGCGGCGCCCCGCGCGTGGTCGCTGTGCTCGTGCGTGATCAGAATGGCCGACAGGCTTGCCAGATCGACGCCCAGACGGGCCAGGCGCCGCGCGGTTTCACGCGGGCCGAAACCGCAATCGATCAGGATGCGGGTGTCGCCGGCCTCGACCAGCCAGGCATTGCCCTTGCTGCCACTCCCGAGACACCCAAACCGCATTACTTGAGTTGCTCGTAAAGCAGGGTGGCGATGCGGTTTCCGGTTTCGCCGGTGGCCGCCTTGCCATCGTCGGTGAGTATGGTCAGCGTGGTCCTGGCCTCATCGCCCTTCAGGCGGACCTGGTAGCGCTCCGCCTTGATCTTGGGATCATCGGAGCGCCAGAACGCGAGTTTGGACAGGAAACCCTTGTCCTTGCTGGTGTTGGCATTGGGGTCGGCGTAACGGACGTAGTAGACACCATCGACGCGATCCCGATCCTCGACCGCGAAACCGATACGGTCGAGCGCCAGACCGACCCGCCGCCAGGCACGCTCGAAAGGCTCGGGCAGGGCCAGTCCGGGCGCGGCGTTGGCGGTCTTGATCAGGGTCGCCTGGGGCGCCGACTGGCTGGCCAACAAAGTCTGGGCGCGGGCTTCCTCGATGCCGAAGCGCACCATCAGGCGGCGCAACATCTCGGCTTCCAGCTCGGGATCGGCCGGGCGCGGCTGCCAGACGGTCTTGCCGCTGCCTTGGTCGCCGCCGCTCTGGGTGCCCTCGAACACCTCTTGCATGCCGCGATGGCTGATGTAGATCTCGGTGCCGCCATCGGCGGCCGGTTCCAGTCGGGTACGGAACTTGTCGCGCTCGGCGGTGGCATAGACGCTGTCCAGAACCTTGCCAAGCAGCTTGCGTATGCCGTCCTGCGGGATCTTGGCGCGGTTCTCGGCCCAGTCGGTTTCCATGACGCCGGCATCGGGCAGTTCCAGGCTGATGAGGAAGCCAAGCTCCTGCCAGAACTCCCTGACCGTCGGCCAGACCTCGGCGGCGGGCAGCTTGACCACCAACCAGCGCTGGCCGCCGGCGCGTTCGATGCTGGCCTTCTCGACCACCGGCAGCACCCCCTGGCCTGCCGTGGCGCGGGGGCGTTCGGTCCGGTCCCGATCGTAGGCGGAGAAGGTGGCGGCACCGCGTGGATTGACATCGGGAACCGCGTAGCGGTTATCACCGGACGGCACGATCAGGTCTGGCGGCGCTTCCAGGGTCGGCAGCGTTCCGGCGGATTTGTAGTCGATCTTCTTGTCTTCGAACATCGTGCAGCCGGTCGCGGACAGGGCCAGGACAAGCAGTGCGGCGGTATGGCGCATGGGGGCGAACCTCACAGGGAACCAGCTTCCTTCAGGGCGTCACGGACGACGTCGTGACAGGTCGGGGACAGGGGTACCAGCGGCAGGCGGATACCCGGCTCGATCCGCCCCATTTCCGCCAGAGCCCATTTGACCGGGATCGGGTTGGCTTCGATGAACAACTTCTGATGCAGACCGAGCAGGCGGAAGTTGATTTCTCGCGCGCGCGCCAGATCGCCGGACCGCGCGGCCGCGCACATTTCATGCATGAGCCGGGGCGCGACGTTGCCGGTGACGGTGATGACACCGCGGCCGCCAAGCAGCATCAGGACCATGGCGCTGGCATCGTCGCCGCTCCAAACCGAGAATCCCGCCGGCGCCGCCTTGAGCAGGGCGGAGCCGCGCTCGATGTTGCCGGTGGCGTCCTTGATGCCGATCACGCCCGGCACCTGGGCCAGACGCAGCGCGGTGTCGTTGCCGATATCGGAAGCGGTGCGGCCGGGCACGTTGTACAGGATCAGGGGCAGGTCGACCGCCTCGGCGATGGCGCGGAAATGCCGGTACAGCCCCTCCTGGGTCGGCTTGTTGTAGTACGGCGCCACCGACAGGCCGGCGGCCGCGCCGGCGGCCTTGGCGCAATGGCTCAGCTCGATCGCCTCGGCGGTCGAGTTGGCGCCGGTGCCGGCGATCACCGGCAACCGGCCGGCGGCCTGCTCGACGGCGATCCGTATGAGTTGGCAATGTTCCTCGGCGCTGACCGTGGGCGATTCGCCGGTGGTACCGACGATGACCAGGCCATCGGTGCCCTGCTCGACGTGCCAGTCGATGAGCGCCCGGAAACGGGGCAGATCCAGGCCGCCATCGGGCAGCATGGGGGTGACGAGTGCGACGAGACTGCCGGTGAACATGGCGGAATGGAGTCGGGAAAAGCCGCGATTTTATCCGAAAGTGCCGGACGCGCGCGGCCGCTACCATCCGGCGATCGCCCGCATCGCGCGCAGTCCGTTTTCCAGCGCGCCGAGCCATGCGGCCTCGATCTGGGCGGGCAGATAAGCCAGGCTGAGATAGAGCACGCCGAAACCGACGCCGATGGACAGCGGAAAACCGATCGCGAAGATGTTCAGCTGCGGCGCCGCCCGGGTCATCATGCCGATGGTCAGGTTGGTCGCCAGCAGCGCGGCGGTGATCGGCAAGGCGATGTGCAGGCCGGTGGAGAACAATGTCACCGCCCAGTTGACGATGATCGCGAAGCCCCCCGCCGACAGCGACGCGCCGATCGGTATCTCCTCGAAACCGCGCGCCAACGCCAGGATGACCAGGTGATGGCCGTTGATCGCGAACAGGATCAGCAGGGTCGCCACCACCAGAAACTGGGAAACCACCGGCGTCTGGGCACCGTTTATCGGATCGAAAAGGGTGGCGAACGACAAGCCCATCTGCAGGCTGATCAACTGGCCGACGTACTCGACCATGGCGATGACGATGCGCAACGTGAAACCAAGCGCGACCCCGATCGCGATCTGCTGGGCCAGGATCAGCATGCCTTCGCCGGAAGCCAGCGATACCGGCATCATCGCCGGCAGGCTCGGCGCCACCGCCACCGTCAACACCATGGCCAGCGCCACTCGCGCGCTCATCGGCGTCGCCTTGTTGCCGAGCAGCGGATCCAGCGACAGCCAGGCCATGATGCGCGCGAACGGGAACAGGAACAAAGCCAGCATCGCCTCCAGATCGGCCGACGACAGCGTCAGCATGAATTCACCCGACCAGGGTCGGAATGCTGCCGATCAGGCGCACCAGGAAATCGACCAGCAGGCGCATGGTCCACGGCCCGAGCAGGACCAGCACGACGAACATCACCAGCAGCTTGGGGATGAAGGTCAGGGTCATTTCGTTGATCTGGGTGGCGGCCTGAAAGATCGAGACCAGCAGGCCGGTGAGCAACGCGGCCAGCAACAGCGGCCCAGCCGCCAGCATGCCAACCTCCAGGGCCTGGCGAACGATGGCGACGACGGTATCCGGGTTCATATCTGGAAGGTTTGCACCAGGGAGGCAATCAACAGGTTCCAGCCGTCGGCGAGCACGAACAGCATGATCTTGAACGGCAGCGAGACCAGTACCGGCGAAAGCATCATCATGCCCATCGACATGAGCACGCTGGCCACGATCATGTCGATGATCAGGAAGGGAATGAATACGATGAAGGCAATCTGGAACGCCGTTTTAAGCTCGCTGATCACGAACGCCGGCACCAGCACCTTGAGCGGGGTCTGCTCGGGCGAATCGAGCGGCGGCGACTTGGCCAGGCCGAGGAACAGGGCGATGTCCTCCTGGCGGGTCTGCTTGAGCATGAAGGCCTTCAGTGGCTCGGCGCCTCGCTCGGTCGCCTCGATGAAGCTGATCTGGTTTTCCGAGTAGGGCTTCCAGGCGGTCTCGTGGATACGGTCGAACACCGGCGCCATGATGAAAAAAGTCAGGAACAGCGAAAGACCGACGATGACCTGGTTGGGTGGCGCGGTCATGGTGCCCATGGCTTGGCGCAGCAGCGACAACACGATGACGATGCGGGTGAACGACGTCATCATCAACAGCAATGCCGGCAGGAAAGTCAGCGACGTCAGCAGCAGCAGCGCTTCGATGCTGAACGTGTAGTTGGTGGTGCCGCCGGCCCCCGGCGCGCTGGTGAAGGCGGGCAGCCCGGGCGCGGCCAGGACGACCGAGGGCACCAGTATGGCAAGCAGGCAGAGGAGGATGCGCGACATGTTCGGCAACGCGCTCAGGTCCGGTTATCGCGACGCGCGACCAGATCCTTCAGCTTGTCGGCGAATCCTGGCAACGGCTCGTTCGAGGCGGGCGAATAGCCGGCCGGACGCGGCAGGGTATGCAGGGTGTTGATCTGGCCGCCACCAACCCCCAGCAGCAGCCAGGTGTCGCCGACCTCGACCACGACCAGACGTTCTCGCGGGCCGACCATGACCCCACCGACCACCCGGACGATGCCCTGGGCACTGGTCTGGCCGGGCGCGTATCGACGCAGCAACCAGAAGAAACCGAACAGCGCGGCCATGACCGCCAGCAGTCCGAGCAGGCCCTGCAACAAGGCGCCGGAACCTGGCGGCGGTTCCGCCGCGGCGTAAAGCCCGGAAGCGGACAACGAAAGCAGGATGCCGGCCAGACCGCGCACCGTCATCGCCACGGCACGGGAAATCATCGGTTGAGGCGGCGCAGACGTTCGGATGGACTGATGATGTCGGTAAGACGGATACCGAACTTGTCGTTGACCACCACCACCTCTCCCTGCGCGATCAGACAACCGTTGACCAGCACGTCCATCGGCTGTCCGGCCAGGCCGTCCAGCTCGACGACCGAGCCCTGCGCCAGTTGCAGGAGGTTGCGGATGGCGATCTTGGTGCGCCCGAGCTCGACATTGAGCTGAACCGGAATATCGAGGATCAGATCAAGGTTGTTGGCCGCGGGCTGATGCGCGCCGTCGGGTACCAGATTCTGAAAAATCTGGGCTTTCTGGGGTTCCTGCGCGGCGGCGCGGTCGGCGATCTCCTGTTCCGCCATGGCGGCGGCCCAGTCGTCGGCGGCGCCACCGCCACCGGCATCGGCCGCTTCCTGCTCGGCCAGCGCGGCCGCCCAGTCATCGGCGGAGATGTCGTCCTGTTTTTGCGCTTCCTCGCTCATCGCTTGCTCCCGGCGCAGGTCACTCGCTCCTGCCCCTGCAAAATCCGCTCGACCTTGAGCGCCAACTGGCCATTCTTCTGACCATAGTGACACTCGAACAACGGCACGTTGTCGACCTGGGCGATCACCGCCTCCGGCAGATCGAGGGAAATCACGTCGCCCACCTTCAGATTCATGATCTGCCGCAGGGTCACCGGCGTGTAACCGAGATTGGCCACCAGCTCGACCTCGGCATCCTGCACCTGCAACGACATCTGCGTGACCCAGCGTTCATCGGCCTCGGCGCGATCGGCCTGCATGGTGCTGTTGAGCTGATCGCGGATGGGCTCGATCATACTGTAGGGCATGCAGACGTGGAAATCGCCACCGCCCGAGCCAAGCTCGATGTTGAAGGTGCTGACCACCACCACCTCGGTTGGCGTGGCGATGTTGGCGAACTGGGTGTTCATCTCCGAACGGACATATTCGAATTTGACCGGATAGATGGTGGCCCAGGCTTTCTGCATTTCCTCGAAGGTCACCTCCAGCATCTTCTTGATGATGCGCTGTTCGGTGATCGTGAAATCCCGGCCTTCCACGCGCATGTGGAAACGGCCATCGCCGCCGAACAGACTGTCCACGACCAGGAACACCAGATTCGGGTCGAACACGAACAGCGCGGTGCCGCGCAACGGGTTCATGTGCACCATGTTGAGGTTGGTGGGAACCACCAGATTGCGCACGAACTCGCTGTATTTGATGACCGTCACCGGTCCCACGGAAATTTCCGCGGTACGCCGGATCAGGTTGAACAGGCCAATGCGAAAATTGCGGGCGAAACGCTCGTTGATGATTTCGAGCGTGGGCATGCGCCCGCGGACGATACGTTCCTGCCGGCCGATATCGTAGGCGCGGACACCCCCACCCCCCTCGTCGGCCGGAGCCTCCTCGGACTCGCCGGTGACGCCTCGCAGTAAGGCGTCAACCTCTTCCTGGGAAAGGATGTCGTCCGCCACATGCCTCCTTACAGCTTGCGCTTACTGGATGATGAACGAGCCGAACAGCACCTTCTTCACACCCGCGGATGCCTGCTTGACACCAAGCAACCCATTGAGCTGGCTGGCGATTTCGTCGGCCAGCGCGTTCTTGCCTTCCTGCTGCGAAAGCTCCTCGGGCATCTTGGAGGACAACAGCCGGATCATCGCGTCACGAACCTCGGGCATGCGTAACTTGAGCTTCTGCTGCACCCCGGCATCGGCCACCATCAACTGGATTTCGATTTGCAGATAGGTCTGCTGATCGGCGAGATTGAGCGTGAACGCCTCCAACCGCTCGTAGATCGGTGGCGTCTTGTCGTCGACGACTTCCTCGGCGACTTCATCGCCTTCCTCGCCATCCCCTTTCTTCGGACCGGACATCAGCAGCACCACCGCCACCACCGCCACGACCACCACCAGCACGACCGCACCCAGGATGATCATCAACTTACCGCTTTTTTTCTTTGGCGCCGCCGCTTCCGCAGCCACTTCCTCTTTTGCCATGTCGTCCTCTGCCACGCCTCGCGCGCGATAAAAGTTACATAAAAACAGAATGTTCTTTTAAAAAGCTTAAGTTCTTTATTACTGCAAGACAAGCTGAACCGCAAACCCTCGCGGGGTTACCGACGGGAATGGAGGAAGCGGGTCGGTTCTAGACGTAAAGATCGACCAAGCCGTGCCCCCCCCGGCGCGCAAGCAGGGAATCCATTGTCGTGGCGCCGCCATCCGTGGTGGTGGCCAGCGTATCGGCCTCGCCGTTGCCGGCCGATGCGTTCGCGCCCTCCCGCCGTGAAAACGCTTCCTCGCGGACGTGGGACTCGCCCAGGCTGAGACCAGCGTCCGCCATCAGTTCGCGCAATCTCGGCAACGCCGCTTCGATCGCCTCGCGCACCGCCGGACTGGCGGAGAAGAATTGCGCGCCGACCTCGCCGTTCGAAACCGTCAGTCGGACTTCGACCGCGCCCAATTGCGGGGGTGTCAGCGACAGCGACGCCCATTGCCCCTGACGTCCGGCCAGCCAGGTCACCTTTTCACCGAACTCGGTGGCGAAGTTGGCGGCTCGCACCGGCGTATCGACCGCCAGATGCAACCTGGCATCCGACGGACGCGAGACCTGTTCGAAGGAGCGCGCCAACCCGGGCTCCACGGTCGCGGCCAATTGCGCGACCGATTGCGAGGAGGCCGGGGAAGGCGCGCCAACATCCGCGCCAGCTGGCTGGACAGCACCGGGCGCGACGGCGGCGGTCGTTGTGGCCGCGGTCTGGGCGGGAGCCGCGGCGGCCCCCTGGCGGGCGCCGGCCACGGGCAAGTCTTGCCCGGCCTCGGCAGTTTTTGCCAGATCCGGCGCCTTGGCGGGGGCGCCTCCGGGCGTGGCGACTTCGCGCGCGTCGCCCTGACGACCCGCCGGGGTATACGCCTCTTCGACGGATTTTCGCGCCAGATCGATGGCGCCGGCGGCCTCGACTTCGGGAGATGTCATGGTGGCCACGGCCTCATCGGTTTCCGAACCCGCCTTGGCCGTACCGGAAGTCGGCGTTGTCACGATGGGTATCCCTGTCAGGACCCGGGCCAGGGGCTCCGATGATGCCGGGTCGGCCGGCGACGAGACAGCCGGATTCACGGAACTCGTGATCGATAACGCGCCGCCATCGGCAATCCTCGCCCCCGACTTGGCGTCTTCCGGCCCGATTTCCGGGACTGTCCGACCCGGTTCCGCGTTTTCCGCCCCCTCGATCAGGGCGCCACGCCCGATCAGGCCAGGGCTGGTCGCGGCTGTTTCGGTGGTGGCCAGGCCTGGGTCCGGCAAACCATTGGGAGTTCTGGCCTTATGCGCCGCCAGGGTGTGGGTGAACAGTTGCGCGAGCTTGTCGTGTCCAGCGGCCGTCTTGCCCTTACCCTTGCCGCCCGCGACCAGCTGCGCGCCGAACGCTTCCAGGCTCGCGAGTACTTGCGCCATGTCGATTCTCCATTGGTGTCGCGTAACCGACAGCAAGCGCCATGCCAGTTGGAGAACCGCGCATCAGGACAGGCCGTCATGCTCCCGGCGTTTGCGCGCGGCGATCTCGTCGGTGACGCGCTGGTCGCGCTTTTCCTCGCGTCGGATTTCAGCACCGTGATGGCGCGACGCCAGCACCTCATATGCCTTGACCTTCTGGCGCAGTTCCACCCAGGTGGCATGCGCGCCCTCCCAACCGGCGCGCGCCTGGGCGACCTCGCGTTCCTGAAGGCGGATGGCCTCGTCCAGTTTAGCCAGGAAAATGTGGAAATCGCGTAGCAGATGGATCGGCATGCCCGGACCACCAGCCAGACGGCGCCGGTATTCATCGCGGTAGCCCTCCAGCTCGGTCAGGCGCTGACGCGCCATTTCTTCCTTGCGCTTGAGCATGCGCAACAGGCGTTCCGCGGCGTCCATACGATGCCGGGCATGATCGAGCAGGACCTGAAGCGGGAACGGCTTCGCCATTTCAGGCGATTTCTTCGGACTCCTCCAGCCGCCTGGCTTCGTCCTCCAGCATCACGGGAATGCCGTCACGAATCGGAAACGCCAGACGATCGGCCTTGCAGACCAGCTCGGCCTGTTCCTTGCGGTGGACGAGCGGGCCCTTGCAAAGTGGGCAGACAAGCAGGTCAAGCAGCTTCGGATCCATGACCATCCTTCAGTTTGTTGATCAGCAATTCTTTTAGCCCCGCGTCGACGAGCCCGTCAACCCGGAGATACCAGAGATCCCCGCGCGCGAACGCCGCGCATTTGACGGCGTCCTTTTCGGTCATCAGCACCGTTCCGGCCGGCAGATCGCCCCGCCGGTAGGCATGGTGATCGCCGAACGCCATCGGCGTCGCCTCGATACCGAGCGCGGCCAGGGTTCCGAAAAAACGCTCGGGATGGCCGATGCCGGCGATCGCGCGCGCCGGCATGCCCCGAAAACTTTCGGCGTCGGCATGTCGGTCCGGATCGACTACGTTGACGAAGCCGGCCGGCGCCAAGCGCATGGCGAACACCGGCGTCGACGTCGACAATGCCGGCATCGGGCCATTCACGACAACGGCATCGACGGTGTCCAGCCGGTCCGGAGGTTCGCGCAACGGTCCGGCTGGCAGCATGCGCCCGTTGCCGAAACCACGCGCGCCATCGACCACCGCGATTTCCAGATCGCGCGCCAACGCCAGATGCTGGAGACCATCGTCGGCGACGATGACGTTCACCTCCGGATGTCGGGCCAGCAGCGCCGCGCCAGCTTCGGCGCGCGCGCGACCGATCCAGACCGGGCAGCCGGCGCGACGCGCGAGCAGGACCGGCTCGTCGCCGACCATGGCCGGATCGCTGGTCGCGAGCACCGGCATCGGACGACGCGCGCGACCGCCATGGCCGCGACTGATCACGCCGGGGCGAAAACCCTCCGCGCGCAACCAGTCGACCAAGGTCAGCGTGAGCGGAGTCTTGCCGGCGCCACCGACGGTCGGATTACCGACCACGATCACCGGCACCGGCAGACGGGTCGAACGCAACCAGCCGCGCCGATAGGCATGCCGCCGGGCGAGGACGACCAGACGAAACAGCCAGGACAGGGGGATCAGCGCCCGCCAGAACTGGCGGCTCCATGGCCCGGGGCAGTGCCCCTGCCAGCAGCGGGTGAGCGCCCGCTCCAGCCGCATGCGTTCAGGGTTGCCGGTCGGCGGGATTCTGGGTGACGAAGGTCACCCGCGGGTAGCCTGCCCGGCGGGCGGCATCCATGACCCGGATCACCGACTGATGGCTGGCGCGGGCGTCGGCGGAAATGACGATGACCGGATCGGGCTGGCCACCGGCGGCGGCCTTCAATCCGGCGACCAGGATTTCCACGCTGTCACCGGCCAGCGCTCGTTCGTCGATCGCATAGCCGCCACGACCGTCGACACCAACGCTGATCTGCGCCGGCACTTCCTTGGCGGTATCGCCCTGTGCTTCGGGCAGATTGATCTGAAGTTCGGAGAAACGCGCGTAGGTGGTGGTCACCATCAGGAAGATGAGTACCACCAACAGGACGTCGATCAACGGAATCAGGTTGATCTCGGGCTCGTCGCGACGGGCGCCACGGAATTTCATGCCAGCCTACTTCCGGTCACCGTGGGCGATTTCCACCAGGCGGATCGCCTGTTGCTCCATTTCGACCAGATAGGTATCCACCCGGCCACGGAAATAGCGGTAGAAAATCATGCTGGGGATGGCGACGATGAGGCCGAACGCGGTGTTGTACAGCGCCACCGAGATGCCATGCGCGAGCATCGCCGGGTTGCCACCGGTGGGCGACTGCGAACCGAAGATCTCGACCATGCCAACGACCGTACCGAGCAGACCCATGAGCGGTGCCACCGAGGCGATGGTGCCGAGCGCGAGCAGGTAGCGTTCGAGTTCATGGGCGGCGACGCGACCGGCTTCTTCCAACGATTCCCGCATCACTTCACGGCTGGCGTTGACATTGCGGATGCCGGCGGCGAGCACCCGGCCCAGCGGCGACCCCTCGGCAAGAGCGCGCAACACGTCCGGATTGGGTCCATGCTGGCGAAGATTGGCGAGCGCCTGGTCAAGCAGATTGGCGGGCAGGACACGCACCTGGCGCAGGCTGTAGCTCCGCTCGAAAATGATGGCGAGGGCCATCACGGAGGCGATGATGAGGGGCCAGATCGGCCAGCCGGCTGCTTCGATGAGGGCTAACACTCCCACGTCCTTCTCGCTTGAAAATCCGCGCTAATGTAGCCCGAGGGGGCGCCAGCGGCAAGCCGAAGCCGGCCGGCGCGCATGTATAATCCGCGCGCTCAGGAGATCGCAGCCCCCATGTTCCGAACCATCCGCCGGCGCCCATGA
Organism: Hydrogenophilus sp.; assembly: GCA_020725265.1. Taxonomy (GTDB): domain Bacteria; phylum Pseudomonadota; class Gammaproteobacteria; order Burkholderiales; family Thiobacillaceae; genus PFJX01. The sequence continues at coordinate 177,759 of DYFK01000002.1, forward strand.
TCCGCCGGTTCATCGACAAGCTCTTCGGCGGAAAACCGAAGCGCGGCCCCCGTGTCCTGCCCCTGGAGGCCCACGGCATCCAGCGAGAGCGGATTCATCCCTGCGCGCTGAAGACCGCGCGCGCCCTGCGCGAGGCCGGCTATGGCGCCTACGTGGTCGGCGGCGCCGTACGCGACCTGCTGCTGGGCCGCGAACCCAAGGATTTCGACGTGGCCACCGACGCCACGCCAGAGCAGGTCCGCCAAGTCATTCGCCGCTCGCGCCTGATCGGCCGCCGTTTCCAGATCGTTCATGTCTATTGCGGCGCCGACATCATCGAGGTCACCACCTACCGCGCCGCCAGCCCGGCCGGCGACGACGACGACGAGTCTCGGGTCACCGCCGAGGACGGCATGCTGCTGCGCGACAACGTGTTCGGCGACCAGCGTGACGATGCCGCCCGCCGCGACTTCACCGTCAACGCGCTCTATTACGACCCGGAAAGCCAGGAAATCCTCGACTGGCACGGCGGTGTCGAGGATGCCGGCAAGCGCCTGCTGCGCATGATCGGCGACCCGACCACGCGCTTCCGCGAGGATCCGGTGCGGATGCTGCGGGCCGCCCGTTTCGCCGCGAAACTGGATTTCCACATCGATCCGGCGACGCGCGCGCCGATCGCCGAACTGGCGTCCATGCTCGAACGCATTCCGACCGCGCGGCTGTTCGACGAAATGATGAAGCTGCTGTTGTCCGGACACGCCGAGCGCGGCGTCCATCAGTTGCGCGCGGAAGGTCTGCATCACGGCATCCTGCCCATGCTCGACGCCATCCTGGACGATCCGGCGCGCCAGAAATTCCTGCATGCCGCCCTGCGCGACACCGACGAACGAGTCCGTCATGGTCATTCCGCCTCGCCCGCGTTCATGCTCGCCTGTCTGCTCTGGTTCGACATGCGCGCGGAATGGCGACGCAACCAGGAAACCAGCCGGAGCGAGCAGGCCGCGCTGTACGACGCCATGGACGCGGTGCTCGAACGCCAGCGCGACAGCCTTGCCTTCCCTCGCCGGTTCGACGGCACCATCAAGGAAATCTGGGCATTGCAATCACGTTTCGAGCAACGTGCCGGCGCCCGTCCCCACCGTCTGCTCGCGCACCCGCGTTTCCGCGCCGGCTACGATTTCCTGCTGATCCGGGCGCGCGGCGGCGACGCGCCGACCGAACTGGCCGACTGGTGGGCGCGCTTCCCGAACGCCGACGAAGCCGAGCGCAAGGCCATGCAAGCCGAACTCGCCGGCGAATCGACCGGCAAGTCGCCACGGAAGCGACGGCGCCGGCGCCGCAAACCGGAAGATGGTGGCGGCGGAGCCGAAGTTGACTGATCCCGCGGCCGGCGCCGTCGCCTACATCGCGCTCGGTGCCAACCTGGACGACCCGGAACGCCAGATCGATATCGCCCTGACCGAACTGGCGGCGCTGCCGGACAGCGCGCTGTTCGCGCGTTCCGGCCTGTACCGCTCGAAAGCGGTCGGCTACCTCGACCAACCCGATTTCATCAATGCCGTCGCTGGCCTGCGCACCCGGCTGTCGCCACGCGCGCTGCTCGCCGCGCTGTTCGCGATCGAATCCCGTCATGGCCGAGACCGCGCTTTCAAGAACGCGCCACGCACGCTCGATCTCGATCTGTTGCTGTACGACGACTTGGTACTGCGCGAACCCGGCCTGAGCCTGCCGCACCCGCGCATGACCGAACGCGCCTTCGTGCTCGCGCCGCTGGCCGAGATCGCCCCGGACGCGCGCATCCCCGGCGGTGGCGCCGTCGGCGCGTTGCTGCGCCGGCTCGACGTCGACGACCTGAGCCGCCTGCCCACTGGCCTCCCACCCGCCGCCAACTCCACTCCGCTCCAATAACCACACCATGCTCGGCCGTTACCACCACATCGCCGTGGAGGGTCCGATCGGCGCCGGCAAGACCAGCCTGGCACGCCGCCTGGCTGCTTTGACTGGCGCGGAACTGATCCTTGAAGGCGCCGACGAGAATCCCTTCCTGCCGCGCTTCTACGAAGATCGCGAGCGCCATGCCCTGGCCACCCAGTTGTTTTTCCTGATTTCCCGCGTCGAGCAGGCGCGCCGTCTGTCTCAGGGCGAGTTGTTCACGCCCGCCACGGTCGCCGATTTCATGTTCGACAAGGACATGTTGTTCGCGCGCATGATCCTCAACGAAGCCGAGTTCCGGCTCTACCGCCAGCTCCACGATGGTCTTCGGCCACCGGCCGTCACCCCGGATCTGGTCATCTACCTGCAAGCACCGCCGGCCACCCTGCTGGAACGCATCCGCAAACGTGGCCGACCTTACGAGCGCCAGCTAGGCGAGGCCTTCCTGACCGACCTGGCCAAGGCGTACAGCGAATTCTTCTATCATTACGACGCCGCGCCGCTGCTCATCGTCAACAGCGAACATCTCAACTTCGCCGACAAGGACGCCGATTTCGAGCTGCTGGTACAGCGCATCCAGGACATGCGCGGCATGCGCGAGTTCTTCAATCTGGGGGTCTGATCATGTTCCTGCCGCAATTGATGGCACGCGCCGGACAAGGTGAAAAACTGGTCGTCCTGACCTGCTACGACGCAAGTTTCGCGCGCCTGCTCGTCGACAACGGCGTCGACGCGCTACTGGTCGGCGATTCGCTGGGCATGACCGTGCAGGGCCACGCGACGACCCTTCCGGTCAGTCTCGACGACATGGTCTATCACACCTCGGCGGTGGCGCGCGGCGCCAGCGGCCGCGCCTTCGTCATCGCCGATCTGCCGTTCGGCGCCTACCAGACCGGTCCGGCCCGCGCCTTCGAATCCTCGGCCCGGCTGATGGCGGCCGGCGCCAACATGGTCAAGCTGGAAGGCGGCTCGATCATGGCGGAGACCGTCGCCTTCCTGAGCGACCGGGGGATTCCGGTATGCGCCCATCTGGGCCTGCTGCCGCAGTCGGTGAACGCCACCGGCTATCGCGCCCAGGCCCGCGACGAGGTCGCCGCCGCCCGCCTGCTGGCGGATGCCGAGGCCTTGCAGGCGGCTGGCGCCGGCATGCTGGTGCTGGAATCGATCCCGTCGACGCTGGCCGGCCAGGTCACCGCCCGACTGGCGATCCCCACCATCGGCATCGGTGCCGGCCGGGACTGTGCCGGCCAAGTGCTGGTGTTGAACGATCTGCTCGGGCTGACCGAGAAGCCACCGCGTTTCTCGAAAAATTTCATGGCCGGCGCCGACAGTCTGGCCGGCGCCGTGCGCGCCTATGCCGAAGCGGTACGCGGCGGCGCGTTCCCGGGACCGGAGCATTCCTTCCGATGCGACTGATCCACCACGTCGACGAACTGCGCGCGGCCCTCGCCGACGCGCGTGAGGCCGCCTTCGTGCCGACCATGGGCAATCTGCATGAAGGCCATATCGGTCTGGTCGACATCGCCCGGCGTCACGGCGGTCCGGTGGTCGTAAGTATTTTCGTCAACCCGCTCCAGTTCGGCGCCGGCGAGGATTTCGAGCGCTACCCGCGCACGCTGGCCGCCGATTGCGCGCGTCTTGAAGCAGCCGGCGCCGACATCGTGTTCGCCCCCGATGTCGACCAGATGTACCCGGAACCGCAAACCTTCACGGTGCTTCCGCCGCTCGCCGACCAACTCTGCGGCGCCCACCGGCCCGGCCATTTCCAGGGCGTGGCGACGGTGGTGCTCAAGCTGTTCAACATGGTCCGGCCGCGTTACGCGGTGTTCGGCAAGAAGGATTACCAGCAGTTTTTCCTGCTCGACGGCATGGTCCGCCAGTTCAACCTGCCCATCGTCATGCTCGCCGGCGAAACCACGCGCGCGACCGACGGGCTGGCGCTGTCCTCGCGCAACGGCTATCTGGCCCCGGACGAGCGCGCCGAAGCGCCACGCCTGTATCGACTGCTGCGCGCCGCCGCCGGGCGCCTGGCCGCCGGCGAGCGCGACTTCACCGGGATCGAGTCGGAAACCGCCACCGCACTGACGGCGCGTGGCTGGCGGGTCGATTACGTCAGTATTCGCGCGCGCGCCACCCTGCTGGCGCCGACCGGCGATAGTCGGGAACTGGTCGTGCTCGCCGCCGCGCATCTCGGCGCCACCCGGCTGCTCGACAACATCGAGGTCGACACCCCGGCGCCCTGACACCGGTGCCCGGCGCGATTCTTGTGCGCCGCAAAATTTCATATAATCGCGTCCCCCCGCAACCGTCTTCGTCCCGCCATGCAACGCACCCTGCTCAAATCCAAGCTGCACCGCGTGCGCGTCACCGCCTCCGAACTCCAGTACGAGGGTTCCTGCGCCATCGACGAATTGCTGCTGGAAGCGGCCGACATCCGCGAATACGAAAAGATCGACATTTACAACGTCAACAACGGCGAACGCTTTTCCACCTATGCCATACGCGGTCAGCGTGGTTCCGGCATGATCTCGGTGAACGGCGCGGCGGCCCGCCTGGTAGCGGTCGACGATCCGTTGATCATCGCCAGCTACGCCAACTACAGCGAGAACGAACTGGCCCAGTACCAACCGAAGCTGGTCTACGTCGACGACCGCAATCGCATCCAGCGCATCGGCGCCCAGATTCCGGCGCAAGCCGCGTAAGCGCGTTCAGCGGGCAACGCCCGCGTCTTCCCATCGAACCCGCCGCCAGTCAAAACCGGGCCCTGGATCGGTCTTGCGCCCCGGCGCGATATCGGCATGGCCAGCGATGTCGGTCAACTCCGGATAAGCCGCGCGCAAGATCACGATCAGCCGGTTCAGGGCCGCGTACTGGCTGGCTTCGAACGGGGTGTCATCGCTGCCCTCCAGTTCGACGCCGATGGAAAAATCATTGCAGCGCTGCCGCCCGCGCCAGGACGACTGGCCGGCATGCCAGGCGCGCCGCCGACAGGGCACGAACTGGATCAGTTCACCATCACGGCGGATCAGGAAATGCGCCGACACGCGCAAGGCATGGATCGTCTCGAAATACGGATGCGCGGACGGGTCGAGCCGGTTGGTGAACAGATCCGCGATCCAGGGGCCACCGAACTCTCCGGGCGGCAGGCTGATGTTGTGCACCACCAGCAGCGTGATCGCCTCGCCCTCGGGACGCGCATCCTGGTTCGGCGAAGGCACCCGACGCGCTTCTGGCAACCAGCCTTCGGCATCCGGACCATTCCGGACGACATCGATCCCGCTCATGGCTCCTCCCGGGCCGGAGCGGCCAGCGCGGCTTCGATCGCCTGGCGCAACGGAACCGGGGCCACCACCGTGTCGAGCACGGCATGAAACTGGCCGTCCCGATACAGCAACAAAGCGGGCAGATGAAAGATTTCGAATGCGCGCGCCAGCCCGGTGGCGCGCTGCACGTCGACCCGGAACAGCCCGACCCCTTCCGGCATGACGACCGGCAGCCGTCTCTCGACCATCCGGCAGGCGCCACAATCCGGGCTACTGAACAGCACCAGCGCGACGCCACCGCGTTCAGCCAGCCGGCGGTGGTAATCGGCCTCTTCCAAGGACGTGTAGGGTGGCGTGGGCATGACGCGCATTTTCTCCGAAGTCCTGGCCTCCGGCCTCAATTTCTCCGGATCGGGATCGATATGACTTTGGATATAAGGGCAAACCCGGTTCCCGGGATGGAGTGGACATGAAGCAACCGATCACACCGACCTCGGTGGAAAAGATCATGCGGGAGGATGATTTCATCGTCTCGAAGACCGACCTGAAAGGTCGCATCACCTACGGCAATCGCATCTTCATCGAGTTTTCCGGTTACACCGAACGCGAGCTGATCGGCACCCAGCACAACATCATCCGCCACCCGGACATGCCGCGCGCCGTATTCAAGCTGTTGTGGGACACCATCCAGGCCAAGCGCGAGTGCAACGCCTACGTCAAGAACATGGCCAAGGACGGCAGCTTTTACTGGGTGTTCGCCAACGTCACCCCGAATTTCGATCGCGATGGCAACGTCATCGGCTACTTCTCGGTACGGCGCAAGCCCTCTGCTTCGGGCGTCAAGACCGCGTCCGGGCTATACGCCGCGATGCTGGCGGCGGAACAGCGGGCCGGCGCGCGCGACGCCATCGCCGCTTCCACGAAAATCCTCACCGACCTGCTGAAGGAAAAGGGACTGAGCTATGACGAACTGGTCCTTGCAATCTAGACTCGCCACCCTGCTCTGGGGCTTCTCCGGGCTGGTGCTGGCGACCATCGTCGGCGCCTGGGCGCTGCACGGCTTCGACTGGCTGATGCTGGCCTTCCTGATCATCGGCGTGATGCTCTCGGCCTGGGGCCAGACGCGTATCCGCCACTGGCTGGCGCCGATCGCCCGGTTGCGCGACCTCACCCAGGAAGTCAGCCAGGGCCGCTTCGGCAACCGGATCTCCGGCATCGACGACCGCGACGAACTGAGCCGGCTGTGCTGGCACATGAACGACATGCTCGATCAGCTGGAAACCTTCTTCCGCGAGGAAACCATCACCTTCCGCATGCACATCGACCAACGCTTCTTCCGGAAATCATTCCCCGCCGGCCTGCGCGGCGGCTTCCGCAAGGGTCTGGAAAGCCACAACATCCTGCTCGACAACATGGAGAAGGTACAGCGCGCGCAACTGCGCAACCAGCTGATTTCCCGCGTGCATGAACTCAACACCCGCAATCTGCTGGACAACCTGGCCTCGAACCAGTCCGACCTGATGAAGGTCACCGAGGAGATGCGCGCGGTGCTCGACATGGCCTCGGCCACCACCCGAATGGCCGCCGACAGTCAGGACTCGGTGGCCCGCATCGTCCAGCACCTGAACGCGATCGGCGAACGCATCGACCGCGTCGGGAAAGCGGTGGAGGATCTGAACGCGCGCGGACACGAGATCACGGAGGCGGTGCAGCTGATCACCACCATCGCCAACCAGACCAACCTGCTGGCGCTCAATGCCGCCATCGAGGCCGCCCGCGCCGGCGAAGCCGGACGCGGCTTCGCGGTGGTCGCCGACGAAGTACGCAAACTGGCGGAAAACACCAAACGCGCTTCCGAATCAATCGGCTCGGTCATGCAGACGCTGAATTCCGAGGCGGCCTCGATGCTTGACGACTCCCAGGCGATGCGCGAGATGGCGGCCGATTCACGCCAGGTCATCACCGACATGCAGGGCCATTTCACGCACTTCGCCGAGGCCGCGCGCGATACCGAGGGCCGAGCGGAACGCACCCAGGACATGAGTTTCGCGTCCCTGGTGAAGGTCGACCACGTCATCTACAAGCAACGCGCCTACATGGCCCTGAGCACCGGCGGCGACAAGACCTACGCCGACGCGGTGGCGGTAAACCATCAGAACTGCCGGCTGGGCAAATGGTACGGCGCCGCCGGCCGGGAACGCTTCGGCCACACCGCCAGCCACCGGGCGCTGGACAAGCCCCATGCGCGCGTGCATGACAGCGTGCACCACATGCTGACCTATCTGGACAAGGGCTGGGAGCACGACCCGGCACTCCAGGACACGATCTTCGGCACCATGCGCGAGATGGAGGATGGCAGCCGCGAGGTGATGGAGCTGATCGACCGCATGGTCGCCGAGAAGCACGCGGCCTGAGCGCGTGCATGCGCGCCGGTCGCGCTCACTCCAGGCCGAGCCGCTCCATGCGATAGCGCAACGAGCGGAAGGTGATGCCCAGAACCCGGGCCGCCGCCGTCTTGTTGTGGCCGGTCTTGTCCAACGCCTCGCGGATCGCGCGCGCCTCCACCCGGTCCAGATAATCCTGCAGGTTACCGCCGTCCTCGCCGACCGCCCCGGTCTCGCCGGTTGCCGCCGGCACCAGATTGAGCGCGTCCGCCTCGATACGCCCCCGATCCGCCAGGGTCAGACCTCGTTCCAGGATGTTTTCCAGCTCGCGCACGTTGCCCGGGAAATCGTAGCGACCGAGCGCAGCCAGCGCGGCGGCGTCCAGCACCGGAGCGCGTTCCGGCGGGCAACCTGTCAGTCGCGCCAGGATGTGGCTGGCGAGCGCCGGCAGATCCTCGCGACGCTCGCGCAGGGCGGGCATGCGCACTTCGATGACGTTGAGCCGGTAGAACAGATCGTGACGGAAACGGCCACTGGCCACGGCGGCCTGCAAATCCTGATGCGAGGCGCTGATCAGGCGCGCGTCGACCGGTTCCTCGACGACGCCGCCAACCCGGCGCACGCTTTTTTCCTGGATCGCGCGCAACAGCTTGACCTGCATGTTGAGCGGCAGGTCGACCACTTCGTCGAGAAACAGCGTGCCGCCACGCGCCGCCTGGAAAAAACCGTCGCGATCGCTGTCGGCACCGGTGAAAGCGCCCTTGCGGTAGCCGAAAAACTCACTCTCCATCAGGCTTTCCGGAATGGCGCCGCAATTGACCGCGACGAACGGGCCGTCGGCGCGCGCGCTCTGGGCATGAATCAGGCGCGCGGCGACTTCCTTGCCGGTGCCGGTCTCGCCACTGATGTACACCGGCGCCTGACTGTGGGCGACCTTGGTGATCAGCGCGCATACCTGCCGCATGGCCGGCGACTCTCCAACCAACGGCCGTCCACCCGAGCGCGCCGGCGCATCGGGTACCTTCAGCGCCGAGCGCACCAGACTGCGCACCTTCTCCGGTGTCACCGGCTTTTCCACGTAGTCGAAGGCGCCGGCCTTGAGCGCGGCCACCGCGTTCTCGGCGGAACCGAATGCGGTGATCACGGCCACCGGCATGTCTGGCAGATGTTCGGCGATGTGGCGGACGATATCGATGCCCTCGCCATCGGGCAGGCGCATGTCGGTCAGGCAAAGATCGAACGCATCCCGACGCAGATGCTCGAGCGCCTGGCCGACGCTGGCGGCGCGAGCGCTGTCCAGGCCCATCCGTGCCATGTCCAGCTCCAGCAGGTCGAGCAGATCGGGTTCATCGTCGACCAACAACACGCGTGGACGCTTCATGCGCTCTCCTCCGATCAACAGGGCGCCAACGGACAGGTCAGGCGGAACATGGCGCCGTCGTTGCCATCGACATAGCGTAGCGAAGCCCGGTTGGCCTCGGCCATCTCGCGCGAGATGTACAACCCCAGGCCGGTACCCTGTTTTTCCGTGGTGTAGAACGGCTCGAACAGGTGGGCGCGCACTTCCTCGGTGATGGGCGGGCCATCATTGAACACGTCGATGTCGGCCTGGCTGTCCCGGCCGACCAGACGCAACTGGATCGCACCCGGGCGCCCGCTGCAATAACGGCGGGCGTTGCGCAGCAGGTTCCAGAGAATCTGTTCCAGATGGTTGGCGTCCATGCACACCCGCACGCCACGCGCGAGTCGCGTGCCCACCACCTCGGCCGGCACCGACTCACGCTGCATGAAATGTTGCGCGAACGCCGGCAGGAAAACGTCCAGATCGATCCCTTCCGGATTGATGCGGTCGCGTCGGTTCAGCGACAGGACATCCTCGACCAAACCATTCAGACGCTGGGCATTGTCCTCGATGATGCGCGTCAACCGAGCGGCGACGTCATCGCGCGCGTCCTCCTTGAGCAGCCCTGCGGCATGGCTGATGGCGGACAACGGATTACGGATCTCGTGCGCCAGGTTGGCGGTGAGCATGCCCAGGGAAGCCAGTTTCATCTTCTGTGCCTGCGCCTCCAGCTCGGTCATGTCCTCGAGCACGACGATGGCGCCTTCGTCGCGGGTCGGTTCCAGCTCGATGAAGCGCGCGCGCAGGCGGTGACCATCCGGCCCGGACTGAAAGGGATGTCCGGGCAATTCCCGCTGGTTTCGCCATTGTTGCCACAACTCGGCCAGTTGCGGCGCGCTCTGTTCCAACCCGCCATGCGGGGAAATCCGGGTGCCCAACAGGGTTTCCGCGCGCGCGTTGAATTGCAGGATTTCACCGCCGCCATCGACCGCCATCACCGCGTAGGGCAACTCCTGGATCATGCGTTCGTTGATTCGACCCAGGTTTTCGGCCTGTTGCGATTTCTCGCGCGCCAGTTCCGCGGCCGCCAGGGAACCCTTGGCCAGCGCGTGCGACAACTGCGCGACGCCCAGAAATCCGAGGGACAACAGGCCCGCGCGCACGAACCCCGGCGTCCCCGACTCCAGCCTGGCGAACTGGATCGCCTGTTCGCCGAGCACCATGATCGACGCGATCGCCGCCCAGAACAGCACCATGCGCGTATCCCTGAGCATGCCCACCGCCGCCAACGTCACCATCAGCAACAGACCCATGCCGCTGGCGTTGCCGCCCGTCAGGTGCATGAGCACGCTCAGACAGACGATATCGGCGATCGCCTGACGGGAAACCTGACGCTCGAAGGCCTCGCTTCGGCGCAGGATCGGGCGATGGAACAGCGCGGCACTGACGAAATAGGCAGCGCAGGTCAGCGCGAACAGTTCCGGATGATCGAGCCGGGAAAACACCTGCAATGGCGCCAGGCCAATGACACCGGTGGCCGCGCCCAGAAACAGGCGGAAGTGATTCAGATGGGTGAGCGAACGCCAGAAGCTGTCCGGCGCGCTATCGGCGAACGCGCGCGCCTCAATCGTCGGCGCGCCGATGCTCATCGCAGCAATAGATACGCCCCTGGCTCATGATCGCCTCCGAACGCGGCAGATTGACGCCACAAACCTTGCAGCGAACCATGTCCTCGACCTGATTTCCGCGCGCCCGCCGCTCGCCGTCAGCGCGATCCGCGCCGCGCTTGCCCCCCAGGAACTTGAAGAACAGGACCAGACCGACGGTGACGACGATGGCCAGCAACAGTTTGGTCATGTCAGTCGCGCGCCAGTCCGTTCTTGTGGGTATCGTTGATCAGCACCAGTAACTGCTTGAACGGGATTTCGCGTCCCCAGCGGTTGATGAACGGCATGTAGGCCAGATCCTTCCCGGTCGGAAAATCGTAGCGATCCGAGATCATGTCGTCGTACAGCTTGCGCAGCACGCCATCGAGCTGATCGAGCATGGCCGACCAACGCTCGGCGTTTTCCGGATCGTATTCGATGCCGGCGCGCATCTCGTCGACTTCGTATACCGCGTTATGCACCAGATCAACATATTCGTCGTAGGTTTTCGGGCCTTTCATCCTGCTTTCCTCTCTTGTCCTGCCAATCAGTCATGAGTCACCGCGACCGCCATTGTGCCACCGCCGGTCGCGTTGCCGCGCATCCGCGCTCCGCTTCCGGAAACGCGCCGGCATCGTCGGTGGCCGGCCGGCGAAATGCAAAAAGGGGCCGAAGCCCCTTTTCTTGATGCCGATCCGGCCGATCACTTGCCCGCGAACTCTTCCAACTTGCGCGCCCGCACCACGTTGCCGTTGAGACCGGCTTCCTTGGCGGAACCGCCGTAGGCCAGGGTCATCAGTTGCGAGTAGTAGAGCACCGGGATGTCGAACTTGGTGCCGTACTTCTTGTTGATCTGGCCCTGGTAGACCTCGACGTTGGCCTGGCACAGCGGGCAGGGGGTGACGATCATCTCGGCGCCGCCGTCGTAGGCGGCCTCGATGATGTCCTTGATCTGCGCCTGCGCCTTTTCCGGCTCGGAGAAGGCCAGCGCGCCGCCGCAGCAGGTGACCTTCTGGTCGTACTTGACCGCTTCGCCGCCGACCGTCTCGATCAGCTTGTCGAGGTACATGGGATTCTCGAACGACTCGCCGGCGATGCCGAACGGCCGGTTGGTCTGGCAGCCCACGTAACCGGCGAACTTCATGCCCGCGAGCGGCTTCTTCACCGGCTTCTTCAATTCGTCATAGCCGAGATCCTCGATCAGCACCTCGACCATGTGCCGCACTTCCGGGATCACCTTGATCTGTAGACCGGCTTCCTTCAGCGCGGTCTGGGTGTCGGCCATCAGGCGGTCGCTGTGCTCCAGACGCTCCTTCGACTCACGCGCGCCTAGCCAGCAGGCGGCGCAGGTGGCGACGATATCCTGGCCAGGCAGGTTGGACTCGGCCAGCGCGAAATTGCGCGCGTTCATGACATGCCGAGGCAGTTCGCCGGACTCGGCGTAGCTGACCGAGGCGCCGCAGCAGTTCCAGTCGGGGATTTCGGTCATCTTGATGTCGAGGGTCTTGCACATCGACTCGACCGAAACCAGATAATTGGAGGCCGACGCGCCCTTCTGGGACGAGCAGCCGGGGTAGAAAGCGTATTCCTTGCGTGCCATGTTCCTTGTCTCCTTAGCCCTTGGCGGCCTTGCGCTGGGCTTCCAGCTCGTTCGCCTTGGCCAACATGGCGTGGATGCCCTTGAGATCCTTGCACTTGTGACCACCGCCGATCGCTTCGAGCGGGTTCAGGCGGCCCGCCTTGACCAGGCCGAGCGCGACCGTCTGCATTTCCATGGCCTTCTTGATGCCGGCGCCAAGTCCGTCCTTGAAGTACAGGGACTGGGTCAGCTTGACCTCGTTGACCCGACCGTACTTGGTGGCGTTGTTCCAGAAGGTCCTGGACAGGTGCATGGTCGGCTGATTCTTGGGCGCGCGGCCGATGCGGTAGGCATATTCGGCGATACCGTGCATGACGTGGGTGACCGGCACCTTGCGCGGGCAACGCACGTAGCAGTTGTAGCAGGACGTGCACATGTACATGCCCTGGGCGTTCAGCACTTCCTCGCGTTTGCCGGCGCGGATCAGCATGAAGATTTCCTGCGGCGGGTGGTCCCAGCCGGAGTGGAAGTTGGTCGGGCAGGAGCCGGAGCACAGGCCGCACTGCATGCACATCTTGACCCACTCGCCCATCTCGGCCTGCTCTTCAATCTCCTTCAGGAAATTGTTCTTGTAGCGTTCGGCCATCTGTTGATTCAAATCGCTCATCGCAATCTCCTTAGAAGCCCTTGAACGGGGACGGCGGGAAGGACTTGATCAGCGCCGCGTAGTCATTGATCTTCTGCGGCAGCGTGGCGATGTCGGTGATCGCCACTTCCAGATCATGCACCCGTTCGGTCTCCAGGTTCATGCCCTTGAGCGTATCGCCGACCTTGGACAGACGGTAGCGACCCAGTTCGGAACCCTTGACGAAGTGGCACTGGTACTCCTCGCCGTGCTTGCAGCCCATCAGCATCACGCCATCGTAGCCGCCGTTGAGCGCGTCGGTGATCCAGATGGTGTTCACCGAACCCAGGCAACGCACCGGGATGACGCGCACATAGGGGTCGTACTCGTGGCGGTTCATGCCGGCCATGTCGAGCGCGGGATAAGCGTCGTTCTCGCAGGCCAGGATCAGGATGCGTGGCTTCTCGGAGAACTCGTCGGGCACGTCGACCGCCTTGATCTGCGAGCCGACGGTGTTGACCGAGTAGTTCTCGAACGAGATCACGCGCACCGGGCAGGCGCCCATGCAGGTACCGCAACGGCGGCAACGCGATTCGTTGAACAGCGGGAAGCGCTTCTCGTCCTCGTCGATGGCGCCGAACGGGCATTCCACCGTGCAGCGCTTGCACTGCGTGCAGCCTTCCAGGCGCACGGTGGGGAACGACAGGTCACCGGCGCGCGGGTGCGCGGCCTTGCCGAGACCGGCGTTCTCCATCGCCTGGATCGCCTTCATGGCGGCGCCGGTGGCGTCTTCCTGGGCTTGCAGGATGTCCATCGGACGACGCACCGGGCCGGCGGTGTAGATGGCGGTACGGCGGGTTTCGTACGGGAAGCAGATGAAGTGGCTGTCGTTGAAGCCGTGCTTGAACTGCGGCATGTCCGGGCCCTGACGGTAGGTCAGGTTGAGCACGGACTTGGACATCAGTTGCACCACCTGTTCCTTGGCTTCTTCGTTGCCGCCCTCGGCCTGACGGTTGGCTTCGGACAACTGATCGAGATCGGGACCACTGTTGGGCACGATGCCGGTCGCGAGCACGACCAGATCGGCCTGGGCCTCGGTTTCCTCGTTCAGGATCAGATCCTTGAACTTCACCGCGCAGGCATTACCACTGGCGGCGACGCTGGAAACCACGCCCTTGGAGAAGATCACGCCCTTGTTCTGGGCGGCGCGATAGAAGTCCTCGCCATTGCCCGGGGTACGCAGATCGGTGAACAGCACCACGGTGTCGATGTCCGGGTTGCTGTCCTTGAAGTACATGGCCTGCTTGATGCTGGTGTTGCAGCAGAAGCCGGAGCAGTACTGCAGGTGGGTGCCGGAAGCGTCACGCTGGCCGGCGCACTGCACGAACACCACGGACTTGACCGGCTGGCCATCGGACGGCCGGCAGATCGGCTTGCCGGCGGCGGCGGCTTCCTTGGCCAGCGCCTCCAGACCGGCCTGATCGACCACGTTGGGAGTCTTGCCGTAACCGAATTCGGGCAGCTTGTTGGCATCGTACAGACTGAAACCGGTGGCCTGGACGATGGCGCCGATGTCTTCCTGGGCGATGGCGCCGGATTCGATGGCGATCTCGACCTTGAAGCGACCTGGCGCGCCGTCGGTCTTGGCAATGGTGGCGTTGAGGTAGACCTTGATGTTGGCGTCCGCCTCGATGCGCGCGACCATGTCGGCGACACCGTTGTCCTCGGGCGCCTTGAACGGTTCACGGGTCGGCACGCGCTTGTGCAGCTTGGCGGCCCAGCCACCCAGGGTGGCGGATTTCTCGACCAGCACGACCTTGTAGCCAGCCTTGGAGGCTTCCAGGGCGGAGGTCATGCCGGACATGCCGCCACCAACCACCAACAGGGTCTTGACGCTGCCGGTCTTCTGGTTGCCCGGCGGCACGGTCATCGCCTTGACCTCGGCGCAGGCCATGCGCACATAGTCCTCGGCCATTTCCTGCGTGGTTTCCCGGGCTTCCTCGGTATCGGGACGGATCCAGATCACGCCTTCGCGCAGGTTGCCGCGGCTCATGGCGACGGTCGGGAAGTTGAACGCCTCGGTCTTGGCGCGGCGCGAACACGCGCAGATGGCCGCGTGGGTGACGCCCTCGTTGTCGATGTCGTCGCGGATCATCGCCACGCCCTCGGCGGAGCAGAGGAAGTCATGCTCGCGCACGAGATTCATCTTGCCGGATTTGGTGGCGACCTTGGCAAGGGCGGCGGTATCCAGGCGAGTACCCAGCTCGCAGCCCTTGCAGATGTAAGCAGCAGTTTTCGTTTCAGCCATGTTTCTCAAGCCTCCGCGCGGGCGACTTTGTTGACGACCTGGATGGCGCGCAGCGCGGCCGCGGTGGCGCTTTGCACGGCGCGGTTGACATCCAGCGCGTTGGTGGCGCAGCCGGCGCCGAAGATGCCGGCGTTGGCCGGATCGGCCATGATGAAGCCGGAGGAATCACTCATCACTTCAGCGGGGATGTTCACACCCTTGACGGATGGCTCCATGCCCAGCGCCAGCACCACCAGGTCATGCGTGTTGGCGTAGCGGATGTAACCCTCGGTGTTGACGCCGTTGCAGACCGGGTTGCCGGCCTTGTCCTCGGTGATGCGGGCCACCTTGGATTTGACGAAGGTGACGTTCGGGTTGGCCTTGACCTTCTGGTAGAAGTCCTCGAAGCGATCGATGGCACGGATGTCGATGTAGTAGATCGTCGACTTGCCTTCATCGCCGTAGGCTTCCTGCACGTAATGGGTCTGTTTCAGCGAGCCCATGCAGCAGAAGCGCGAACAGTGGCGCAGGTGGTTCTCGTCGCGCGAGCCGGCGCACTGGATGAAGGCGATGTTCCTGGCTTCCTTGCCGTCGGAGGGACGCAGGATCTTGCCGCCCGTGGGGCCATGCGGGTCGGCCAGGCGCTCGAACTCCACATTGGAGATGACGTTGGGGAAACGGTCGTAGCCGTAGTAGACGATCTTGGCGGCGTCATACGGTTGCCAGCCGGTGGCCCAGACGATGGCGCCGGCGTTCAGGCTGATGGTTTCCTCCTGATCGTCCAGGTTCACGGCGTCGTACTTGCAGGCGGCCTTGGCGCGCTCGGCGTCGGGCGTGCCGATGATCGACGGATCGATTACGTAGCGCTGGGGATAAGCCATGCTGGACGGCAGATAGGCCGCCTTGACCTTGCCCAGGTTGTAGTTGAACGCATCGTCGATCTCGGTGGTGACAGCCTTGCCGCACTCACCGCAAGCGGTGCAGTTGGCGTTCACGTAACGGGGCTTGAGCTTGACGGAGACGCTGTAGGCACCCTTGGCGCCGGTGATGCCGGTCACTTCCGCAAGGGTCAGCACCTGGATGCGCGGATTGGCTTTCAGCCGGCGCAGGTTGATTTCCAGGCCGCAGGTGGGATGGCACATCTTGGGGAAGTACCGGTAGAGCTGAACGGTACGGCCGCCCAGATACGGGTTCTTCTCCACCAGCACGACTTGCTTTCCGGTTTCGGCCGCTTCCAGCGCCGCCGTCATGCCGGAAATGCCGCCGCCCACGACCAGAATGGTCTGGTTGGTCGCCACTACAGACGTCATGTATCGCCTCCGATGGGTGAAGACTTGGGGATTCGAAATCAAAAAGAATGGCGGGCGAGCGCCATCAAAATAGGCGCGAATGTTACCCGCAAAGGAGTCAGGCTGGCCGCATTGGTTTAATCGAAAGTTCTTATGAATGAATAGACTGGGTAAATCCAAGCTGACCCGAGGGTTGCCCCTGGCGAGGGCAAACGTCTGGTTGACCGTGTTGATCGGCATGCATAATGTCCCACCGCCATCCTCAGTACCGCTCAACCCGCCATGCGTCCAACCCTTCTCGCCCCCCTGCTCGCGTTGTTCCTCACCGGTTGCGCTGGCATGCCGGACATGTCCAGCCACGGTGATTCCGGCCCCAGTCAGGTCGTCGCCATCGAAGCGGTTGATCAGGCCGGGAATCCGGTGATCGGCGCCGAATGCACGCTGGGCAACGATCGTGGCCAATGGACCCTGACCGCGCCGGGCGCCACCCGGGTCGGCCGCAGCCTGGCGCCTCTGGCGATCACCTGTGCCAGGGATGGACTGATTGGCGCGCTGATGCTGACCACCGACACCCAGAAGTTCGGTTGCGGCACCGCCAGTCTGTGCGCCTATCCCGGACTTGCCCGGGTCTCGCTGCGCGAGCCGAATCCGGTCGGCTCGCCACCAGGCCGCGCCAGCCTCAAGGTTTCCGGCCACGGCGCGCCACCGCGCGACGAATCGATGTCAGCCGGACAGCGCCGCCTGATGGCCATGCGCGCGTCCAAACTCGATGCCTATCGGGCCTTGGCGGAACAACTCCACGGCGTCCGCGTGAACGGCAACAGCACGGTCGCCGACATGGTCATCCGTGGCGACAGTTTCCGTGTCCATGTCGATGCCTGGCTACGCGGAGCGCGCGAACTCGGCACCACCTCGCACCCCGACGGCAGCATCGAAACGGAACTGGAACTGGTGCTGGATCAGGCATTTTTCGACGGTTTCCGCGGGCGCGCCGGATGCGGCGGACAGACCACCTGCGCGGAATCCGGCCGAGCCGGCTGCGCGCCCACTGGTGCCATCGGCCCCGGCTGCGCCTATCCGGACGGCAATTTCTACCTCGCTCGCTGACGCCCGGCGATGCCACGAGCATGCCCGCCCAGATTGCTGGTGTTGCTGGCTTCGGCGCTGATTCTGGCGCTGCCGACGCACGCCGAGATCGTCGAAGCCACCGGTGTCGCCAGTCTTGATGCCGGCCAGGAAGCGGCACGTCCCCTGGCGATCGAGGACGCGTTGACCGCTGCGGCCCGTGTCCACGGCACGCGATTCCAGGGCCATGGCGAGCTGGATCGTGGACATGCCTTGGAAAGTGGCCGGCTGGCCAGCACCTCGCGCGCGCGATTGATCGAAGTCGTCGAGGAGCGTGAGATTGACGGGCTACTTCACGTTCGCGTCCGCGCCGAGACCAGCGGCACCCATGACAACGCTTGCGAGCGTACCGGTTCGGCGCCACGCAAGCGGATCGCCGCCAGTTTCGCGACCCTGGCCGACCCTCTCCATGTCCAGGACTTGCGTGACCTTGGCGAGGGTCTGCCGCGGGCGTTGCTGGCCCATCTGAATCGCGATGGCGATTTCCTGATCGCCAACGAGCACCCGATACCGGCCCTGCCTGCTCCATCCTCGCCGGAACGGATCGTAGCCCTGGCTGACCAGATCGACAGCCAGTTCATCATCGAGACCCGCCTGCTCGATGCCGGCGTTGGTGACCGCAACCAATCCCGGGTCACCTTCGTTTCCGGCGAAAGCGGCTATCACGACCTCAGTCTGGAACTGCCCTTCCTGCCCCGACTCGGCTTCAAGCGGGAACCGGCAAGCCGCCGACTGGAACTGTCGCTCGCCATTCACGACGGCCTGACCGGGGCGACGGTGGCGCGGCACATCCTGACGGAGGACGTGAGCGGTCGGGTCTGGGTCGGTCTGGACAAGCCTTTCGGCGGCCGCGCATTCCTCGACACGGCCACCGGCCAGGCCTTCGACCGCCTGCTTGCCCGCGCCGCCGATCTGACGCGCCAGGAGCTGTCCTGCCTGCCATTCAGCGCGCGCATCGTCGACATCGATGGCGATACCGCCTATATCGATGCCGGCACGCTGGCGCGCATCAAGCCGGGTGACACCTTCATCGTCTACCGTCGCGGCGGCAAACCCGTCCAGTCCTTGCGCGGCGGAAGACTGCTGGGCACCATGGAAACGCCGGTGGCCACCGCCACGGTCACCCAGGCCCAGCCGCTGTTCGCGGTCACCACGCTGACTGGCGCAGGCGACCGTCCGGCGCGCGCCGGCGATCTGGTCCGCCTCAGGTAAGTCTGGCGCGCTGGACGCGGACCTTGTCCAGAATCACGCTGAAATCGGCCAATCGTCCGCGCTCCTGCTCCACCACCGCCACCGGCGCCTTGTCGACAAAACCCGGGTTACCCAGCTTGGCCTCCGCCTTCCTGATCTCGCCTTCCAGGCGGGCGATTTCCTTGTCCAGGCGGGCCTTTTCCGCCACCGGGTCGACTTCGATGTGCAACATCAGGCGCCAGTCGCCGACGATGGCCACCGGTGCGTCGCCATCGGGCAACGTATCCATGGCTTTCACCTCGGACAGTCGCGCCAACAACTGCATGTAGGGCGCGTAGGCCATGGTCCGCTCGGTGTCGCCTTCCGCGTAGAGTGGCACCTTGACGGCCGGGCCGATGTTCATCTCGCCACGCAGGTTGCGGCAGGCGTTGGTGAGTTCCTTCAGGCGGTCCATCTCGGCCACGGCGGCGGCGTCGACACGACCGGCATCGGCTGCCGGGAACGCCGCCAGCATGATGCTGTCGCCCTGCGCGCCGGCCAGCGGCGCCACCGACTGCCACAGCTCCTCGGTAATGAAGGGGATGACCGGATGAGCGAGACGCAGGGTTTCCTCCAGCACCCGGACCAGGGTGCGGCGGGTGGCGCGCTTCGCCGCATCGGAGCCATTGGCGATCTGTGTCTTGGCCAATTCGACATACCAGTCGCAATACTCGTCCCAGACGAATTCGTAGATGGCGCGGGCGATCTGGTCGAAGCGGTACTGGTTGAAGCCGTCGTGCACGGCCGCCTTGGCGGTTTCCAGGCGCGACAGGATCCAGCGGTCGACGAAGCTGTATTCCAGCGGCAGCGCCTCGTCGAGGCCGGTGTCCTGGCCTTCGCAGTTCATTAGCACGAAGCGGGTGGCGTTCCACAGCTTGTTACAGAAGTTGCGATAGCCCTCGCAGCGTTGCAGGTCGAACTTGATGTCGCGACCGTGGGTGGCCAGCGAGGCGAAGGTGAAACGCAGGGCATCGGTGCCGAAACTGGCGATGCCGTCCGGGAATTCCTTCTTCGTGGTCTTGGCGATGCTCTCAGCCTGCTTGGGGTTCATCAGGCCGGTGGTGCGCTTGGCGACCAGGTCGTCGAGGGAAATGCCGTCGATCAAATCAATGGGGTCGAGCACATTGCCCTTCGACTTCGACATCTTGTTGCCGTGGGAATCACGCACCAGGCCGGTGACGTAGACCTCCCTGAACGGCACCTTGCCGGTGAAGTGCAGGGTCATCATGACCATGCGCGCCACCCAGAAGAAGATGATGTCGAAACCGGTGACCAGCACCGAGGTCGGCAGGTAGGCCTTCAACTCCGCCGTATCGTCCGGCCAGCCCAGGGTGGAGAAGGGCCACAGGGCCGAGGAGAACCAGGTGTCGAGCACGTCCTCGTCGCGGGTCAGCTCGGCGCCGTTGGCCTGCTTCCTCGCTTCGGCCTCGGTGCGGGCGACGTAGACGTTGCCGGATTCGTCGTACCAGGCCGGGATGCGGTGGCCCCACCAGAGCTGCCGGGACACGCACCAGTCCTGGATGTTTTCCAGCCATTGCCGGTAGGTGGTGGTCCAGTTCTCGGGCACGAATTTCAGCTCGCCGGAATCGACCACGCCGAGCGCCTGTTTCGCCAAGCCTTCCATGCTCATGAACCACTGGTCGGTGAGCATCGGCTCGATGACGGCATGGGTGCGGTCGCCGCGCGGAATCATCAGCTTGTGCGGCTTGGCGGACACCAGCAGGCCCTTGGCCTGGAGCTCGTCGAGAATCTTCTGGCGGGCGACGTAGCGGTCCAGGCCCTGGTATTCGGCCGGCCCGAAATCGTTGATCTTCGCGTCCAGGGTGAGGACGTTGATGGCCGCGAGGTGATGGCGCTGGCCGACCTGCCAGTCATTGAAATCATGCGCCGGCGTGATCTTCACCACGCCGGTACCGAACTCGCGGTCGACATAGTCGTCGGCGATGATCGGAATGGTGCGCTCGGCCACCGGCAGGCGCACCGTCTTGCCGACCAGATGGGCGTAACGCTCGTCGGCCGGGTTCACCGCCACGGCGGTGTCGCCGAGCAGGGTTTCCGGACGGGTGGTGGCCACGGTCAAGAAACCGCCGCCGTCTTCCAGCGGATAGTTGATCTCCCAGATGAAACCGTCTTCCTCGGTACTCACCACTTCCAGGTCGGACACCGCCGTGCCCAGCACCGGATCCCAGTTCACCAGGCGTTTGCCACGGTAGATCAGGCCTTCCTCGTACAGCTTCACGAACACCTCGGTGACCGCCTTCGAGAGGCCGTCGTCCATGGTGAAGCGCTCGCGCTCCCAGGCCGGCGAGGTGCCCAGGCGGCGCATCTGGCGGGTGATGGTGGAGCCGGAGTGTTCCTTCCACTCCCAGACCTTCTCCAGGAATTTCTCCCGGCCGAGGTCGTGGCGGGTGATCTTCTGGGCGTCGAGCTGGCGTTCGACCACGATCTGCGTCGCGATACCGGCATGGTCGGTACCCGGCTGCCAGAGCGTGTTCTCGCCCTTCATGCGGTGGTAGCGGGTCAGCGCGTCCATCAAACCATGCTGGAAGGCGTGGCCCATGTGCAGGGTGCCGGTCACGTTGGGGGGCGGCAGCAGGATACAGTAATGATCCTTGCCTGGGGCATCGCCCATCTTGAAGTATCCGGCCCCTTCCCAATGGGCGTACCAGCGTTTTTCGATCTCGTGCGGCTCGAAGGATTTGGCGAGTTCCATATCGTTGTTCCAGGACACAAAAAACGCGGGGCATTGCCGCTACCGCGTTCGTAAAAATTCAGAAACCGGGATTATACGGTTTCAGTCCCGACGATCCTGCCTGTCGAGCCTTCCCACATCGGCCAGAATCTGCCTGACCAGCATCTCGATGGTGACGCGTAACGGTGATTTTGAGGTATTCAGATGAGCAATCAGGAGTTGCTCGATCCGCTCCGCCAGCTCGTCGATTTCACACGGTGGGACTTGACTCGTGTCAGGCCCGGATGGATTTTCCTGATACACCGGTCGAGAAGCTGCGGAATTCCCGGATGACGAGGGAGATGGGTTCACTGATAACTCCCGCGCATCCTTGTCCGGAGGTGCCCACCCTGACTCAACCACTTCCGTCAGTGTCGGAAAATCCTCTTCGGCTCGATCCCTGTCGGCCAGTGCATCGGGGCCACGCTTCCCAAGCAGTGCGGAAGCCTTGTCGATCAGATCACCATCGGGGTTCGAGATCATGCGCGTGAGGATAAATCATGACTTGCCAACTGGTAGCCCCGTTCACGGTAGTAGCGAAATCGCTCGCGACCGCGTTCACGATCCGCCTCGTCAACCCCCACGATTTCAAGAACCCGCTCGAATCGAGCGAAACAGCCGGGTGCGGCTGCCTCAAGGTTGATCAGGATATCCGCGCGTCCGAGCTCATCCGGGATGGTGCCGATCAGGATCGGTGTTTGCGCGGCCAGGGCATGACCACATCGCACATGTGGCAGGAAATCACGCTGCTCTCTTGTCCAGAAGTCGTGATCCAGCCTGGTTGCCAGAACGGTATCGTCGACGTAGACCAGCGTGTTCAATCCGCGTCCGAACGCTTTGGTCGCCAGCTTGCGAGCGACCTCAAGCTTATCCGAGGCATTGAAATAAAAATCGATATGCGTCATGCGATCACTCATGAACAAGTGCTCGCAAGGTTAGAAGGAATCCGTCTGGTACGCCAGTCCAGTCATGGCCGGCTGGAACAACAACGAAAGAGGCCGGCATACGCCGGCCTCCTTCCGCTTGGAATGACAACCTGCTCAGGCAGCCGCGACGGACTCTACGGACGCGGACTCATCCACTTCGCGATCGACCAGCTCGACATAAGCCATGGGAGCGTTGTCGCCTTGCCGGAAGCCGAACTTCAGGATGCGCACGTAACCGCCTGGGCGTTGCATGAAACGGGGACCAAGTTCATCAAACAATTTGACCACCATGTCACGATCGCGGAGACGATCGAAGGCAAGGCGCCGATTGGCCAGGCTCGGCTTCTTGCCCAAGGTGATCAGGGGCTCGACGACCTTGCGCAATTCCTTAGCCTTGGGCAGCGTGGTCTTGATGGCTTCGTGCTTGAGCAGCGCGATGGACAGGTTGCGCAACAGCGCCTGACGATGGCTGCTGGTGCGGTTCAGTTTGCGATGAGAGAGACGGTGGCGCATTTCTTCTACCTCTTGATCAGGGCTTGTCGAGGCCCACTGGCGGCCAGTTTTCGAGTTTCATGCCCAAGGTCAGGCCACGCGCCGCAAGCACGTCCTTGATTTCATTCAGGGACTTGCGGCCGAGGTTGGGCGTCTTGAGTAGTTCTGTTTCGGTACGCTGGATCAGGTCACCAATATAGTAAATATTCTCGGCCTTCAGGCAGTTCGCGGAACGCACGGTCAATTCGAGCTCGTCGACCGGTCGCAACAGAATCGGATCGATTTGCGCGGTCGTCGGCTTGCTCGTCGATTGTTCACCTCGCGGCATCGCGCCCTGAAGATCTGCGAACGAGGCCAGCTGTTCGATCAGAACCCGCGCCGCCGCGCGCACCGCCTCGGTAGGCTCGACGACACCATTGGTCTCGATTTCAAGAATCAGCTTGTCAAGATCGGTACGCTGCTCGACACGAGCGCTCTCCACATTGAAGCTAACCTTACTGACTGGGCTGAACAAGGCATCGACCATGATCACACCCACGGAACGACTTTCCTCATTGCGCGGACGAACGCTGGCGGGCACATAACCCCTTCCGGCCTCAACCTTGATCTCCATTTCAAGCTTGCCGCCCTTGGTAAGGTGGGCAATGACATGGTCGGAATTCAGAATCTCGACGTCATGCCCCGCCTGGATATCCGCGGCGGTGACCGGGCCTTCGACAGATTTGCGGATCGTCAGGATCGCCTCGTCGCGATTGTTAAGCTTGACTGCCAAACCCTTGAGATTCAGCAAGATATCAACGACATCCTCCTGGACGCCATCAATCGCGGAATACTCATGGACGACGCCAGCAATACGAACCTCGGTCGGCGCATATCCCTGCATCGAGGACAGCAGGATGCGGCGTAACGCATTACCCAAGGTATGGCCGTAGCCGCGCTCGAAGGGCTCGAGTGTGATTCGAGCCTGGCGAGGAGAAATGCTGTTCACCTCCACGATACGGGGTTTCAGCAGTTCACCAGTATTCGACATAGCGGATTCCTTCACTGTGCTCGGTGAGGCCGGTCAGGACAGCCCGCACCGGCGTGCCATTACTTGGAATAAAGTTCAACCACCAAGGATTCATTGATGGTGGCAGGCAATTCGGCGCGCTGCGGCAGCGCCTTGAAAGTGCCCTTCAATTCCTTGACATCAACCTCTATCCACTCCGGAAAACCACGGCTCTCAGCCGCCTCGACAGACGCTTTCACGCGCAGCTGCGATTTGGCGCGATCAGCAACGGAGACCACGTCCCCGGGCTTGACCTTGTAGGAAGGGATATTCACCCGACGCCCATTGACCAGAATGCCGTTGTGACGAACCACCTGACGCGCCTCGGTACGGGACGCTCCAAAGCCCATGCGATACGCGACACTGTCGAGCCTTGACTCCAGCAACTGGAGCAGGTTTTCACCCGTGACACCCTTGCGACGGTCCGCCTCCTTATAAGTCAGACGGAACTGAGCTTCCAGGACGCCGTAGATACGACGCACCTTCTGCTTTTCACGGAGGTGAACGCCATAGTCGGAGAGACGCGCCTGCTTGGCGCCATGCTGTCCGGGAACCTGATTACGGCGCTCAATGGCGCATTTTTCCGTGAAGCACTTCTCACCCTTGAGAAAAAGCTTCTCCGCCTCTCGGCGGCATTGACGGCACTTCGGATCCAGATTGCGAGCCACGATCTACTCTCCTGTTACTCAGATACGGCGCTTCTTAGGCGGACGGCAGCCGTTATGCGGCATGGGCGTCACATCGGAAATGCTCGTAATCTTGTAACCGAGCGAATTCAGCGCGCGCACCGTGGAGTCGCGGCCGGGGCCAGGACCCTTGATGCGAACCTCGAGATTCTTGACGCCATATTCCTGAGCCATTTTCCCAGCGTTCTCCGCCGCGACCTGGGCAGCGAAAGGCGTGCTCTTGCGCGACCCCTTGAATCCAGCGCCACCAGCGGTTGCCCAAGCAAGCGCGTTACCCTGCCGATCCGTAATCGTGACGATGGTGTTATTAAAAGACGCGTGGACATGCGCGACGCCGTCCACAACGCTTTTCTTTACTTTTTTGCGCACTCGCGCAGCACTTGCCTTAGCCATGTTTTATCCTGTCACTTCTTGATCTGCATCTGCTTGCGAGGCCCCTTGCGGGTACGCGCGTTGGTGCGAGTTCGCTGGCCACGCAGCGGCAGGCCCTTGCGATGACGAACCCCTCGGTAGCACCCAAGATCCATCAAGCGCTTGATATTCATCGTGACCTCACGACGCAGATCACCCTCAACTGTAAACCTGCCAACACCATCACGTAGCTTTTCCACGTCCGCGTCAGTCAGATCCTTCATCTTGACCGTGGGACCCACACCGGCATCGAGACAGATCTGGCGCGCGCGCGAGCGCCCAATGCCAAATATCGCGGTCAACGCAATTTCAGCGTGCTTGTGGTTCGGGATGTTAACCCCTGCAATCCGGGCCATGAACTAACCCCCAACAATCGAAACGTTAAATTATACAAGAAGGCGCAAGAGTTGCCAAGCAACTCAACCCTGACGCTGTTTGTGTCGTGCCTCGCTGCAAATCACCCGCACCACACCATGACGACGAACAATCTTGCACTTCCGGCAAATCTTCTTGACAGAGGCCTGCACTCGCATGTCGAGCTCCTTTAAAAAATTACTTCGCACGGTAAACGATACGCGCGCGGGTCAAATCGTACGGCGTCAGCTCTACGGTAACTTTGTCGCCAGGCAGAATGCGAATGTAATGCATGCGCATTCTGCCTGAAATGTGCGACAGAACAGTATGGCCGTTCTCGAGCTTCACGCGAAATGTGGCGTTTGGCAGGTTTTCGACAACCTCACCCTGCATCTGGATGACATCATCTTTCGCCATATCGCGGAAGCCGCCAGGCTAACTACCTTGCAACAAAATTACCGCCCTTGAAGTTGGCCTTCTTGAGCAGACTCTCATATTGATGAGTCATGATGTAAGCCTGAACCTGAGCCATGAAATCCATGGAAACCACGACGATAATCAACAATGAGGTACCGCCGAAGTAAAACGGGACATTCCATTTGACAATTAGAAACTCGGGGATCAAACAGACCAACGTGATGTATACCGCACCCACAAGTGTCAACCGAGTCATTACCTTATCGATATATCGCGCAGTCTGCTCACCAGGACGGTAGCCGGGGATGAACGCACCACTCTTCTTCAGGTTATCCGCGGTTTCTTTCGGATTAAAAACCAAGGCCGTATAGAAAAAACAAAAGAAGAAAATGGCAGCGGCGTACAACATCACATAAACGGGTTGCCCAGGGGATAGAGCCGCACCAATATCCTTAAGCCAGTTCAAAGACTCGCTGGAACCAAAGAAACCAGCGATTGTTGCCGGGAACAGAATAATCGAGCTGGCAAAAATGGGGGGGATTACGCCCGCCATATTCAGCTTCAGGGGCAAGTGCGAGCTCTGGCCAGCGTATACCTTGTTTCCAACCTGGCGCTTGGCGTAATTCACCAGAATCTTGCGTTGTCCACGCTCGACGAAAACGACAAACGCCGTGATCACCAGCGCGCCGACAAAGAGCATCAGGACCAGCGGGATCGAGAAAGCGCCAGTACGCGCAAGCTCAAGCGTTCCACCGATAGCAGCGGGCAGACCAGCGACGATGCCCGCAAAAATAATTACAGAAATACCGTTCCCGAGGCCGCGCTCTGTGATCTGCTCACCAAGCCACATCAGGAACATGGTGCCTGCAACAAGAGTGACAACCGTGGTCAGTCTGAACATTACCCCCGGATCAAGAACAAGACCCGCCTGACTCTCCAATGCAATCGAAATGCCAATAGCTTGGAAAAAAGCCAGGAAGACAGTGCCATATCGGGTGTACTGCGTAATTTTCCTTCGGCCGGCCTCACCCTCTTTCTTGAGGGCCTCCAGCTGAGGAGACACGACGGTCAGCAGCTGCATGATGATCGATGCCGAGATATAGGGCATGATCCCCAACGCAAAAACCGAGAATCGGGACAGTGCGCCGCCCGAGAACATGTTGAACATGCCCAGGATCCCTCCCTGCTGGGAGCGGAACAATTGCTCCAGTACCGCAGGGTCAATTCCGGGAACGGGGATGAAAGATCCGATCCGGAAGACTATAAGAGCACCCAACAGGAACCACAAGCGACG
This sequence comes from Hydrogenophilus sp., assembly GCA_020725265.1. Lineage (GTDB taxonomy): Bacteria > Pseudomonadota > Gammaproteobacteria > Burkholderiales > Thiobacillaceae > PFJX01. The sequence goes on from DYFK01000002.1 coordinate 204,799, forward strand.
CTTGAGGTCACCCATTTTTCCAGTTTGCATCAAAAGGTTGGCGGCGCTGGACAAAATCGTCTTCCCGGAAATTTTCTGACGTTACTTACTCAGCATCCGCCGAGCCGGCAGCTGATACAGTACCCCCAGCCGCTTCAATGGCCTTACGAGCGCCTTTCGTCACCGAAAGGCCGTCGATCTTAATCGCCTTGTCTACTGTTCCCGCCAAGATCACCTTCACGCTTTTGGCCAAAAAGGGGACCAAGCCAGCCTGCTTGAGCACAAGCATATCGATTACATCAACAGGCAGTGCACCAATATCCCCAAGGCGGACTTCCGACTTGAATGCACGATCTAGCGAAATGAAGCCGCGCTTGGGAAGCCGGCGAGCCATCGGCATCTGACCGCCCTCAAAGCCGACTTTGTGAAATCCGCCCGCGCGCGATTTCTGGCCCTTATGGCCACGGCCGGCGGTTTTTCCAAGGCCAGACCCAATACCACGTCCCACTCGCTTACCGACTCTCTTGCTGCCGATGCCCGGCTTGAGTTCGTTGAGTTTCATCACGCCACCTCGGACTTGACCAGATAATTCACACGTTTCACCATGCCGCGCACTGCCGGGGTGTCTTCAAGAACCACACTCTGATTCAAGCGCTTCAACCCAAGACCACGGACACAGGCACGGTGCTTTTCGATAGTACCAATGGGACTTTTGATCAAGGTAACCTTGATCTTGGCGTCACTAACAGACATGACTTACTCCAGGATTTCGGCAACGGACTTGCCACGCTTGGCGGCAACTTCGCTAGCAGTAGACATGCTGGCAAGACCATTCAGTGTTGCGCGCACAACATTGTAAGGATTGGTTGACCCGAGACATTTGGCCAGCACATTACGCACACCCATGACCTCGAATACGGCCCGCATCGCGCCACCCGCAATGATTCCAGTACCTTCGGAAGCCGGCTGGATCAGAACAACGGATGCGCCATGCTTTCCAACGGCGGCATGATGGAAGGTGCCATCCTTGAGGGGCACCTTGATCATTTTCCTGCGCGCCTCCTCCATCGCCTTGGTGACAGCAACCGGCACCTCGCGCGACTTACCCTTGCCCATGCCGACGCCACCATCGTCATCCCCCACCACGGTCAACGCCGCGAAGCCTAGGATACGACCACCCTTAACGACCTTGGTCACACGATTGACAGAGATCATCTTCTCCTTCAGGCCATCTCCCTGATCCTGCTGCTGTTGCTGCTGTATGGGTCTCGCCATGATATTCCTCGCTTAAAACTGCAAGCCGTGCTCACGCGCGGCATCCGCCAATGCCTTAATACGACCATGAAAGGCAAAGCCGGAACGGTCGAAGGCCACTTTCTCAACGCCAAGACCCCTAGCCTTTTCGGCGATGCGCTGCCCAATCAATCTGGCCGCGTCAACATTGCCGCCATTCTTGACCTGTTCGCGGACTGCCTTTTCCAGGGTAGACGCGGAAGCCAGGACAGAGCCGCCAGTCGCGTCAATGATCTGGGCATAAATATGGGAGTTGCTGCGATGCACGCAAAGACGGATCGCGCCAAGCTCCGCGAATTTCGCTCGGGGCTTACGCGCCCTGCGTATGCGCCGGATTTTTTTGTCCATTGAAAATGCTCCAGATTATTTCTTCTTGGTCTCTTTAATGACCACGACCTCGTCCGCGTAGCGAACACCCTTGCCCTTGTAGGGCTCTGGCTTCCGATAGGCCCTAACATCAGCCGCGACCTGACCAACCTTCTGCTTGTCCAAACCCTTGATCAGGATTTCCGTCTGACTTGGCGTTTCCACCTTGACGCCCTCAGGCATAATGTGCTCGACAGGGTGTGAAAAACCCAATGTCAGATTCAGCTTGTCACCCTGTGCCTGGGCACGATAGCCCACCCCAACAAGCGTCAGTTTTTTGGTGAACCCCATGGTCACACCCTGAACCATGTTGGCGAGCAACGCACGCATGGTCCCGGACATGGCGTGAGCGCCACGACTCTGGTCAATAGCAGCGACTTTCAATTGGCCATCGACCAGCTCAACGCCAATCCCAGCTCCGATCGACTGCGACAGAGCCCCCAAAGGCCCCTTGAGGGTGACCACGCCCGCCGCAACGTTAACCTCAACGCCGGCCGGCACAGTGATTGGATTTTTAGCAACGCGAGACATGATTCACCTCAAGCCACAACACACAGAACTTCACCGCCCACACCAAGTGAACGCGCCTTACGGTCGGTCATGATGCCACGCGATGTCGAAACGATCGCGACACCCAAGCCATTCATGACACGGGGCAGGCTATCCCGTCCCTTGTAGATACGGAGGCCCGGCTTGCTCACGCGTTCGATACGATCAATGACCGGCCGACCAGCGTAGTACTTGAGCATGACCTCCATCTCAGGCAAACCAGAATTTTCATGCACAACAAAGCCGTCGATATACCCCTCATCCTCAAGCACCTTGGCAATAGCGCGCTTCATTTTCGAGGAAGGCATACGAACAGAAACCTTCTCGGTCTGCTGGCCATTGCGGATGCGGGTCAGCATGTCCGCGATCGGATCACTCATACTCATATCGACACCCCTTACCAGCTTGCCTTGACCACGCCGGGAACCTCTCCCCTCATGGCAAACTCACGGATCATGTTCCTGCACAAACCAAACTTGCGGAAAACGCCACGCGGACGCCCGGTCAATTGGCAACGATTACGCAAGCGCGTCTCGCTCGCATTGCGCGGCATCGACTGCAGCCTCGCGCGGGCTTCCATGCGCTCTTCTTCGGCGCGCGCCGTGTCATTGATTACCGCCTTCAATTCGGCGCGCTTCGCCGCATATTTCTTAACCAGCTTGCGGCGCTTGTTTTCACGGTTGATCAGTGCGAGCTTGGCCATCGCAACCTCAATTCTTGAAAGGAAACTTGAACGCAGCCAACAATGCCTTGGCCTCTTCATCAGTCTTGGCGGTCGTGGTGATGGTGATGTTCATCCCACGCAGAACGTCGATTTTCTCGTATTCAATTTCAGGGAAAATGATCTGCTCCTTGACGCCCATGTTGTAGTTACCACGACCGTCAAACCCCTTACCAGCGATGCCGCGAAAATCCCGCACACGAGGAATCGCGATGGAAACCAAGCGGTCCAGGAATTCGTACATGCGTTCACGACGCAGAGTCACCATGCAACCAACCGGATAGCCATCACGGATCTTGAATCCAGCGATGGATTTACGGGACAAAGTCACCACAGGCTTTTGGCCTGCGATTTTTGCCATGTCGCCAACCGCGTGCTCCATGACCTTTTTATCACCCACCGCCTCGCCCACCCCCATATTGAGAGTGATCTTGGAGATGCGCGGCACTTCCATCGGTGACTTATAACCGAAACGGTCAGTCAACTGCTTGACCACGGTATCTTTGTAGAAATCATACATTCGCGCCATGGCCACCCTCACGCATCCACTACTTCGCCATTGGACTTGAAGAACCGAACCTTTCGGCCATCCTCAAGCGTCCTTATCCCAACCCGATCCGCCTTACCCGTAACAGGGTTGAACAAGGCCACATTGGAAATATCAATGGGCATTTCCTTATCCTGGAAACCACCAGTGGTACCCCGCATGGGATTCGGTTTGACCGCCTTGCGCACACGATTCACACCCTCGACCACGAGAGCCGAAGCCAGAACCCTAAGCACAGTACCTCGCTTACCCTTATCCTTACCGGTCAGCACAACCACATCGTCGCCCTTGCGAATCTTTCGCATGCTTTGCTCTCCTTACAGGACTTCAGGCGCCAGCGAGACGATCTTCATGAACCTCTCACCACGCAACTCACGGGTCACAGGCCCAAAAATACGCGTACCAATCGGCTCAAGCTTATTATTGAGAAGCACCGCAGCATTCTTATCAAACCGGATCAGCGAGCCATCGGCGCGACGAACACCCTTGGCCGTACGAACCACAACCGCGTTATAGACATCACCCTTCTTAACCCGGCCACGCGGGGCAGCATCCTTGATGCTGACCTTGATGATGTCACCAACACCTGCATATCGACGTTTCGAGCCACCCAACACCTTGATGCACATAACGCTACGCGCACCCGTGTTGTCAGCCACGTCCAAAATGGATTGCATCTGGATCATGTTTTCTCTCCAACTTGCCAGCGCACCAGACCAGCAGTTTTGGATCCCGTTCGGGTTCAGCCGGCACGAATGCCGACCAGGAAATCTCGCGCTAGCGCGAGGAAAAGACGATAATTATAAACACCATCTTCTCGCGCCGGCAAGAAAAATTATACGAGCCTAGCCTTTTCCACCAACCGCATCACCTTCCAGGCTTTGGTGCGCGACAATGGCCGGCACTCCTCGATGGTTACGATATCACCAGCATGGAATTCGTTGTTCTCGTCATGAGCATGGTACTTCTTCGAGAGCCGGATGATCTTTCCGTACAGAGGATGCTTCACCTTTCTCTCAACCAACACGGTAACCGTCTTGTCCATCTTGTCACTGACGACCGTGCCGGTCAGTGCACGCGCGATTTTCTGGGTTTGCTGTTCATTCATGGTCATGCTCTCAGTTGCCGCCCTGGACCTTCGCGGCGTGCATCACGGTATGTACCCGCGCGATATCACGACGCACCTTGCGCAGTTCGTGAGTCTTGTTGGTCTGCTGAGTGGAGAGTTGCATCCGCAGGCTGAACTGGGCGCGCAACAACTCCTTGAGCTCTTGCTTGAGCTCGCTCACAGACTTGGTTCGGAGTTCGGAGGGTTTCATATCATCACACCCCAAAATGTCGAGTAACGAATGTCGTGGCCAGCGGCAATTTTGCGGCAGCCAAGCGGAAGGCCTCTCGAGCAACCTCCTCGGACACCCCTTCCATTTCATACAGAACCTTGCCAGGCTGAATCTCCGCTACCCAGTACTCAGGGTTACCCTTACCATTGCCCATGCGGACTTCAGCGGGTTTCTGCGAAATCGGCTTATCCGGGAAGATACGGATCCAGATTCGACCACCGCGCTTGATATGCCGGGTCATAGCCCGACGTGCCGCCTCGATCTGGCGCGCGGTAATCCGGCCGCGGGCAATCGCCTTCAATCCAAACTCACCAAAGCTAACCTTGGCACCACGCGTAGCCAAGCCGGTATTACGGCCTTTCTGTTCCTTGCGATATTTTCTGCGTGCGGGTTGCAGCATGACTGATTACTCCTTTCCAGCCCGGCCGGTAGCGCGGCGTGGTCTGCGCTCAGGCTCAGGGACCGCCACCGGCTTGTCACCCCGGCCAAGGTTCTCACCCTTATATACCCAGACCTTGATGCCGATGACGCCATAAGTCGTATTCGCTTCCGAGAAACCGTAATCGATATCGGCGCGCAATGTATGCAGCGGCACACGACCCTCGCGATACCATTCCGTACGAGCGATCTCGGCGCCGTTCAGACGGCCCGCGGACATGATCTTGATTCCTTGCGCGCCAAACCGCATCGCGTTTTGCATCGCACGCTTCATAGCCCGGCGGAACATGATCCGCTTTTCGAGCTGGTTCGCGATCGAGTCGGAGATCAGCTGAGCATCGATCTCGGGCTTGCGCACCTCCTCGATGTTCAGGGTCACCGGCACCGACATTAGCGCATTCAGTTGCTTGCGCAACGTTTCGATGTCCTCACCCTTCTTGCCGATGACCACGCCTGGCCTCGAGGAGAAAAGGGTGATACGAGCGTTCTTGGCCGGACGCTCAATCACGATCTTGCTGATCGAGGCATGCGCGAGCTTTTTCTTCAAAAAAGCGCGCACCTTGATGTCTTCGTTCAAGGTGCTAGCAAAATTCTTGCTGTTCGCGAACCACTTGGAGGTCCAGTCCCGATTGACGCTCAGCCGGAAGCCGGTCGGATGAATCTTCTGTCCCATGTGCCTTCCTTCAATCGCCAACCGTCACGGTAATGTGACAGGTGGGCTTGCTGATACGGTTGCCACGTCCCTTGGCGCGCGCGGTGAAACGCTTGAGCGTTGCCCCTTGATCGACATAGATGGTCTTGACCTTCAGCTCGTCGATATCGGCGCCTTCGTTGTGCTCGGCATTGGCAATCGCGGACTCGAGCACCTTCTTAATCGTGAAGGCAGCCTTCTGCGGCGAAAAGGTCAGGATGTTAATGGCCTGATCCACCGGTTTGCCGCGCACCATGTCGGCAACCAAGCGCGCCTTCTGGGCGGAAAGCCGCGTGCCACGCAAAATTGCGGATACTTGCATCGCTGCGCTCCTTACTTCTTCTTGGTCTTTTTATCGGCTGCGTGACCCTTGAACGTCCGGGTCAAGGCGAATTCGCCGAGTTTATGACCAACCATGTTTTCCGTGACATACACGGGGATGTGCTGCTTGCCATTGTGGACAGCAACCGTCAGACCGATGAAGTCTGGCAGGACGGTGGAACGCCTGGACCAGGTTTTGATCGGCTTCTTGTCGCCGACAGCCAGGGCCGCCATGACCTTTTTCATCAGATGCCCATCAACGAACGGGCCTTTTTTAACTGAACGAGCCATATCGATTACCTCTTATTTCTGGCGGCGACGCACGATCATGCCATCCGTGCGCTTATTGTTACGAGTGCGGTAACCCTTGGTCGGCTGTCCCCACGGGGAGACGGGCACACGCCCTTCGCCGGTTCGCCCCTCGCCACCACCATGCGGGTGATCGATCGGGTTCATCGCGACACCGCGAACAGTCGGGCGCACGCCACGCCAACGCATGGCACCCGCCTTCCCGATGGAACGAAGACCATGCTCCTCGTTGCCAACCTCGCCCAACGTCGCGCGGCAATCAATATGCACCTTGCGAATCTCGCCAGAGCGAAGACGCAACTGCGCGTAACTCCCTTCACGCGCGAGCAGTTGCACGCTCGCGCCAGCGGAGCGCGCGATTTGAGCACCCTTGCCCGGGAGCATTTCCACGCAGTGAATCGTCGAACCCACTGGGATGTTGCGCAATGGCAGGCAATTTCCCGGCTTGATCGGGGCCTCGGGACCATTCATCAGGGCCGCGCCGGGCTCGATTCCACGTGGAGCGATGATGTAGCGACGCTCACCATCCGCATAACAGAGCAGGGCGATATGCGCACTCCGGTTCGGGTCGTACTCGATACGTTCGACCTTGGCCTGCACACCATCCTTGTTACGACGAAAATCGATGATGCGATAGTGCTGCTTGTGCCCACCCCCCTTATGGCGGGTTGTGATATGGCCATTATTATTGCGACCGGACTTGCGATTCTGCTTCTCGACCAATCCGGCAACAGGCTTACCTTTGTGCAGCCCGGGCGTGACCACCTTGACGACCGCGCGTCGACCTGCCGAGGTCGGCTTGACTTTCACCAACATGGCTTACTCTCCTGCCGCGAAATTGAGTTCCTGACCGGGCTTTAGGCATACAAACGCCTTTTTCCAGCCAGTACGCTTGCCAAAGAAGCGACCGAAACGCTTGGTCTTGCCTTTGACGTTGGCGACCCTCACATCCTTGACCTCGACCTTGAACAGCAATTCAACCGCCGCCTTGATCTCGGGCTTGGTTGCAGTCCTGTCCACGCGAAAGACAACCTGCTCGCGCTTGTCGGCAAGCATGGTGGCTTTCTCGGAGACCACAGGGGCCAGAATCACCTGGAGCAAACGCTCTTCCTTGATCGGCGTGGCGTTCATGCGTACATCTCCTCGAAAGTCTTGACCGCATCCCGCGTCATCAGAACGCGATCAAACCGGATCAGACTGACCGGATCAGCCTGCTGCGGCTCCAGCACCAGAACATTGCTCAGATTGCGGGCGGACAACCACAGGTTGTCATCCACGATCGGGGAAATGATCAGGACCCGATCGGTCATGCCCATACTCTTGAGCTTGCCCGCAAGGATTCGGGTTTTGGGGGCATCGACGGACAACCCCTCGACCACGCTCAAACGGCCATCCTTCGCCAATCTAGACAAGATCGCAGCAATACCTGCCCGGTACATCTTTCGATTGACTTTCTGACTGAAATTCTCGTCAGGCTTGTTGGGAAACGCGCGACCACCACCCCGCCACACCGGCGAGGACGTCATGCCGGCACGCGCGCGACCCGTACCCTTTTGCCGAAATGGCTTCTTGGTGCTATGACGGACTTCGGCACGGGTAAGCTGCGCGCGATCACCACAACGCGCATTGGCCATGTAGGCAGTGACCAACTGATGAACCAGCGCTTCATTGTACTCACGGCCAAACAGAGCATCCGAAGCATTCAGCGCGCCAGCGGACTGTCCCCTCTCATCGATCAGATTGAGCTCCATCAGGACACCCCTTTCACGGCCGGACGAACAATGACCTCACCACCCTTAGCGCCCGGCACCGCCCCCTTGATCAACAGCAACTGCCGATCGACATCAACCCGGACAATCTCGAGATTCTGAACCGTGCGCTTGACCGCACCCAGATGGCCAGACATCCGCTTACCCGGGAAAATTCGACCAGGATCCTGCGCCTGACCAATAGAGCCAGGAACATTATGGGAGCGCGAATTGCCATGAGAAGCCCGCTGCGAGCCAAAGTTGTGCCGCTTGATCGTACCGGCGAAGCCCTTGCCCTGAGTCACCCCAGAAACATCGACCACCTGACCAGGCTGGAAAATTTCGACACTAAGCGAGGCCCCGGGCTGATACTGTGACGCGAGGTCATCACCAATCCGGAACTCTGTAAGACTGGCCGCCGCATCAACGCCAGCCTTGGCGAGATGACCAGCCACCGGCTTGCTGATCCGACTCGGCTTGCGCTGGCCGAAGGCGACCTGCAGGGCTGAGTAGCCATCCACGCCAGCCGTCTTGACTTGGCTCACGCGATTATTCGACACATCCAGCACAGTCACCGGAATGGACACACCATCCTCGGAGAAAATGCGGGTCATGCCGATCTTGCGACCGACAAGGCCTAGACTCATTTTCTAGTTTCCTTTCAAAGGCGCCGACTTCAATTGGCCAGCGGGTTCAAAACAGGGCGTACGGCGGCCCCATCGCCAAAACGTTGGATTCTACTGCAATTTGATTTCTACATCGACCCCGGCAGGCAGATCGAGCTTCATCAGCGCATCAACCGTCTTGTCGGTGGGATCGATGATGTCCATCAAGCGCTTATGCGTACGGATCTCCAACTGATCACGAGAACTCTTGTTGACATGGGGAGAACGCAGAATATCAAAACGCTCGATAGAGGTCGGCAGGGGCACCGGCCCCTTGACCACCGCACCAGTACGTTTCGCCGTATCGACGATTTCCAGAGCGGACTGGTCGATCAGCTTGTAATCGTAAGCCTTGAGGCGAATACGAATTTTCTGGTTTTGCATATTACATCCTTAAGCGAGAGTCGAGAGCCGGCAAGCCGAAGGTCAAGAGATACCCCAACCCCGAAGCCCGACCCTCTTATTCATTACTCGATAATTTTCGCGACGACGCCGGCGCCGACGGTACGACCACCTTCGCGG
>DYFK01000032.1 GCA_020725265.1 Hydrogenophilus sp.
CGGACCGGCGTGGGGCAAACCTGATAACGTTGTCGGCCAGAAGAGGCCGCTGAGCTAATGAGGCCCCCGCGCGCGGATGTCATCAGGGCCAGGGCAATTCGCCCACAACAGGCCGGATATATTTGTGCAGCCTTGCCAGTTTCCGGAGATAAGCTCGTCCTTGCACAGTGGGGGAGTCCATATATAAACGTTGGGCATCTTGCCTGCACATCAACTCTCACCGTAGGGGAACATGAATGGAACGTGGTGGCGAAAGTCAGCAAGCTCTACTCGCGCAACAGCTTGAGCATGACCGACAGATGAAAGCCATTGATCGTCTTCACGATCTCATTTCCCAAGGGGCAAAGGCGCTCGGGATTCTCAACGGGGGCGCTGTAGTCGCAATGCTTGCCTTCGTTCAGGCTTTGGTAGATAAGCCAGCTTATCCAGCCTTCAAACCATACGCACTTGGCTCCCTGTCATTCTTTCTCATGGGAGCGTTTGTTGCCACAATCGTTTTCTTCTTCCATTACACATTCATTAACCACTCTTTCGAAGATTCCGGTCGCCAAAGACTCTGGCACAAGGTCGTCTGGGGGCTGCTGATCGCGTCCGCCGCCTGCGCATTCATTGGCGGCGGCCTTATAACGGCGGGAATATGTGTAGCCGTTTAACGAGCTGCCCAACCCGGCAGTCCACACGGACGCTGCGCGATAAAGCCGTTGGGCAAGGCGAGACACCGTGCAAGGAATGATGCTCATGAAACAGATTTCAGCAAATATTTTTCTTGGCTATTTAACTATCATTTTGTTGGCAGGCTGCGCCACCGGATATTGGGTCACGCTAAAGAACGGACATCCTGCTGATACTGCCGAGATGAGAATGGATAGTTTGAAATGCGAACGAGAGGCTGCTCAAACATATCCATATGCTCAAGTTATAAATTCATCTGGTGGCGGGGCATCCGGTAGCAGCAACACAACCTGCTATGGCAGCGGGAGCTATGTGAACTGTAATACTTCTGGCGGTGGCTATACTGCACCGAGAATTACAACGTCTGATGGCAATGCCCGCAGACGTTCTGATTACTACGATTCTTGTATGGCTGCATTTGGATATGAACGCATTTTTGTGTCAGACGAAGCAAATAGGAACAGAACCTCTAGCTCAAGAACTTATGTCGACAACCCAGGAGTTATGGAGTGCGAACGTAATTCCGATTGCGGGCAAGGCCGGAGATGTCGTAGTAAGAAGGGTGGGGGTACTGAATGCCGTTAAAAGTGCCCAACAAACGCTTCGAGAGGGACGCTCCGCCGAAAAGCCGGCTCCGCGCCCCTCAAGCTTGACGTTGACGCTGTAGAAAAACCCCCAAAACGCGCCTTACCCCCCTACTGTCGGCGCATAATTCCACGAACGGATTTCGCGCTGGGAGGAACGGAATGCCCCGCTACAAACCGATCCACAAGGGACTGAAGTTGCTCCCGGTGGACTTCGACCGGCAGATCCAGCCGGGCAGTTTCGAGCACGCCCTCTGTTTCCTCGTCGATCACGAACTTGATCTCACCGCCTTCCACGCCCGCTACCGGAACGACATCGAGGGCGCTCCCGCCTTCGATCCCTCCGCCCTGCTCAAGATTGTCCTGCTCGCCTACAGCCGGGGTATCGTCTCCAGCCGCAAGATCGAAGCTGCCTGCCGCGAGAATGTGTTGTTCATCGCCGTCTCCGGCGACAGCCAGCCCCACTTCACCACGCTGGCCGCCTTCATTGCCGAGATGGGCGACCTGGCCGCCAAACTGTTTGCCCAGGTGCTGACGATCTGCGACCGGCAAGGCCTGATCGGCCGCGAGATGTTCGCCATCGATGGCGTCAAGCTGCCTGCCAATGCCAGCAAGGCCAAGAGCGGCAGCCGCGCCGACTTCCCGCGCCAGGCCGAGAAGATGGAGCAGGCGGCGGCCAGGATGCTGGCGAAGCACAAGGAAGCGGACACCCACCCCGAAGCGGAAACCGAGCGCGAAGCCCGCGCCCTGGCACGACTGCAACGCGAAGCGAAGCAGATGCGGGACTGGCTGGCCGACCACCCCGAAGACCGCAAGGGCGCCAAGGGCGCGGTGCGCCTCTCCAACCGCACTGACAACGAATCGGCCAAGATGGCGACCGGCAAGGGCGTGATTCAGGGCTATACCGGCGTGGCGGCGGTGGACGAGAAGCACCAGATCGTCATCGAGGCCCAGGCCCACGGCACGGGTTCGGAACAGGAACTGCTGGTGCCGGTGGTCGAAGCGACCGCCGGTTGCCGCGCCCCGGACACGATCTTTACCGCCGATGCCGGCTACCACTCCGAGGCCAACCTCAAGGCCCTCGACGCCGCCGGCCTCGACGCCTACCTCCCCGACAATGGCTACCGCAAGCGGGATGAACGCTATGCCGGCCAGGACCAACACCAAGCCAAGCCCGACCCGCTGTATGACAAGCGCCCCCGGACGAAGAAGCCGACGCTGTTCAAGCCCGAGGACTTCCGTTTCGATCGCGACGCCCGGACCTGCGTCTGCCCGGCCGGCAAGACGCTTTATGGCAACGGCTCGAACTGCGTGGTCAACGGCTATCTCGCGATCAAGTTCCAGGGCGCGAAGCAGGACTGTCAGCCCTGCGCCCTACGCAACCAATGCCTGCGCACGCCGGCGCAGACGCCGACCCGGCAGGTGGCCTTCTTCCTGGGCAAGGCGCCGGGCCACGAGAGCCATACCGACCGGATGAAGGCGAAGATCGACAGCGACCGGGGCCGGGCGATGATCACCCGCCGCTTCGCGACAGTGGAACCGGTGTTCGGCAACCTGCGCCATAACAAGGGGCTGAACCGCTTCACCCTGCGGGGGCAAGGCAAGGTGGATGGGCAATGGAAGCTGTATTGCCTGACCCACAACATCGAGAAGCTGGCCCATCATGGTTATGGGTGCTGAGATGATAGGTCGGGAGAAAATCCTCTGCGGGGCCGCGCGGATGCGGTGGCCTGATGCCAAATCGCCTTCACCGGCCAAGTGGGCAAATCGAATCTTGAACTCGGCCTGTTCGCGTCGCGATGGCTGGCCCGTTGAAAAAAACCGGGGCTGGTCGAATCGGGCGGCGTGGAAATGGGTTTTTCTACAGCGTCGTTAGTGCCATGAAAACATCTGCCATCATTTCGTCTTGCAAGCAGTACAGATACGAGCTTCGTCGTCTTTGGGACGAGTCAAAGCCGCTCGTGTTATTTATTTGCTTAAATCCTTCAACTGCCGACGAAACCAGTGAAGACAATACATCTCGCGTGTGCATCAACTACGCAATACGCTGGGGTTTTGGCGGCTTATTAATTGGAAACCTATTCGCCTACCGATCCACCGATCAGTCAGCACTACACAATGTAAAAGATCCAATTGGGCCTGACAATGATCACTGGCTTCGCAAAATGCAAGAAGAGGCTGGCTTGGTTGTTTGTGCGTGGAGCGATACTGGTGCATTAAATAATCGCGATAAAGCGGTATTGCAATACCTGAAAAATCCACATTGTCTAAAGAAATTAAAAAGTGGCCGACCCGGCCATCCGTTATATAAGAACAGAGATATTACGCCAGTTCCGCTTTGAAGGATAATGAAATGACAAGTCTCCAATACAACCATATGGCACTATTGCTCGGGTCTGTCATTGCTCTCACAATCTGCACGGGTTGCTCAAAGAAACAATCTAATGATGATGTTGCACTCTGGCAGGCAATGGTTATGCAGGCAGAGCAAATGCGCCGGGATGAACTTAGAGAAGACATTAATAATCTTAGCCGGCTCTTGCAGGCTGGCGACCAAGAAATGTTTCAACAGGAGCGAGAGAAGATTTGCACAAAGTGGTCGAGAGTAGAAAAGCTTTCGCCAGTACCGGTTAATATTAACTACACACCAGAATACATGCCAATACCTGTCGATTTGCCGTGCAACAGTGAAACATTAGCCATGTTTTTGAGAAGTCATTAGTGTGGCAAATCCAGGAGAATTAATTGTGACCATTTGTTCATTATGTGCCAGCCCTAACAATCGCTTCGAGAGGGACGCTCCAACAGCCGGCTCCGCCGCCTGTTTCCGCGCCCCTCAAGCTAATGACATGGACTCCCCTACCCCGATGCGGTTGTCGGTGCCAGATTGAAGTTGGGAATTTGCCCGGATTGATTGCGAAGGAGCCGACCATGCAAGCCACGCGTATCGGATTGGACATCGCCAAGAACCTCTTCCAGGTGCACGGCGTCGACGCCCACGGCAAGACGGTGATCCGCAAGCGCCTGCGGCGCGCTGAGCTGCTGCCCTTCTTCGCTCAGTTGCCGCCGTGCCGGATCGGCATCGAGGCCTGCGCCGGTAGCCACGATTGGGCGCGCGCCTGAACAAGCTCGGGCATGACGCGCGTCTGAGGGCGGCTCAATTCGCCCAAGTCTGAGCCTCCCCTGACTGCCTTACTTGACGTAGCCCCAGCCCTGCAGGCGTGAGTAGGCGTGCTGGGCCTGGCCGCCCTGTTTGGTCATCTGGAGGTAGCGGTAGTACTCCTGGGCGGCGCCCTTGCGGTCGCGCATCTGTTCTCGCGAGTAGCCTTTCAGGAAGATGGTGTCCGGGTTGCCGGGCAGTAGCTGGTCGTATTCGCTGAACGCGGCCAGGGCGCGGTCGGGTTGGCGCAGTTGCAGGTGGGTGACGCCGGTCAGGTGGCTGGCTTGCGCTTCGGTGGGGTAGATGGCCTTGGCGCGGGCGAGGTAGGGCTGGGCTTCGTTGGGCCGTTTCATGGCCATCTGGGTCTTGGCCATGAGCACCAGGCCGGTGTAGTCGTCCGGGGCTTGCGTGAGCGCGCGGCGCAGGTGGCCTTCCGCTTCGTTGAAGTTTTTCCGGTTGAGTTCGGCTTCGCCTTTCTGTTGCGCGTCGATGGCGGGCTTGAGCGCGCGCAGGCGGCTGGTGTTGTCCATGTAGCGTTCGCGCTGGCGGGGGCGTTTGGCGGCGTCGGCGTATTTCGATTGCAGCGCGCGCTGGCTGTTGGCGAGCCGCTCGGAGCTCATCGGGTGGGTGGAGAACATCAGTTCCAGGGCGCCGGGTTTTTCGCGCGACTGGCTGTTGAGCATGTTCATCAGGTCGACCATGCCGGCCGGGTTGGCGCCGCCGCGCGCCATGTATTCCATGCCCAGGGCGTCGGCTTCGCGTTCGTTGTCGCGGCTGTAGTGGGCGAGCAGCGCGCCGCCGCCGAGGTTGCCGATCAGTTGCGCCAGTTCGCCGTATTGCGGCCGCTTGGATGCGGCGGCGGCGCCGGCGGTGGCGGCGAGCACGCCGATCAGGGTGCTCTTGGCGTGGCGTTCGGCGTAGTGGCGGCCGTTGACGTGGCCGATCTCGTGGCCGAGCAGCGCGGCCAGTTCGTCCTCGCTTTGCATCTCCAGCATGATGCCGCGCGTGGTGGCGATGGAGCCGCCGGGGAAGGCGTAGGCGTTGACGTAGTTGGCGTTGACGGCGTGGAAGCGGTAGGGCATGTCCGGCCGGTGCGATTGTCCGGCCAGGCGGCCGCCGAGGTCGGCGACGTAGCGGTTGAGGCCGGCGTCCTGGCTGATGCCGTAGTCCTCGGAGAACTGGTGCGGCGAGTGCTGGCGGTCGAGCGCGACTTCCTGGTCCTTGCTCATCATGACCAGGGATTTCTTGCCGGTGACCGGGTCGGTGGCGCAGCCGGTCAGCCAGATGGAGGCGCCCAGGCCGGGGAGTGTCCAGATAAAGTTGCGTCTATTCATGGCGTTACCCAATCCATTTGAGAAATTACATGACATCTCGAAAAATCCGTCATTCCCGCGCGGGCGGGAATCCAGCGCCTTGATTTTACTGGGCTCCCGCCCGCGCGCGAGCGACGAAGAGAGAGGGGTTTCGAGGTGCCCTACATTGATTCCGGGGTCTGGATGATGCCGCCGCCCAGGCAGCGGTCGTCTTCGTAGATCACCACCGACTGGCCCGGCGTCACCGCCCATTGCGCTTCATCGAAGCATAGAACCAGACGCTGGTCGGTGAGCTCGCGCACTTCGCAGGCGGCATCGCGCTGGCGGTAGCGGGTCTTGGCGCCATAACGCCGGCCGGACTCCGGCGGCGGGCCGATCCAGCTCAGGTCGGCGGCGGTCACTTGCCGGCTCAGCAACAGCGGGTGTTCATGGCCCTGGACCACGATCAGCCGGTTGCGTTCCAGATCCTTGCCGGCGACGAACCAGGGCACGCCTTCGGGCATGCCCTTGACGCCGCCGATGCCCAGGCCCTGGCGCTGGCCGAGGGTGTAGTACATCAGGCCCTGATGACGGCCGACCACCCTGCCCTCCGGCGTCAACATGTCGCCCGGTTCGATCGGCATGTAGCGGCTCAGGAATTCGCGGAACGGCCGCTCGCCGATGAAGCAGATGCCGGTGCTGTCCTTCTTTTCCGCCACCGGCAGGCCGGCTTCGCGCGCCAGTTCGCGCACGCGCGGCTTGGCCAGCGCGCCGAGCGGGAACAGCGCCGGCGCGAGCTGGCGCTGGTTGAGCCGGTACAGGAAATAGCTCTGGTCCTTGTTGTCGTCGACCGCGCGCAGCAGGCGCCGGTCCGGCGCCACGCCGTCCAGACGGGCGTAATGGCCGGTGGCGATATGTTCGGCGCCAAGGCCGAGGGCGTGATCGAGGAAGGCCTTGAACTTGATTTCTGCGTTGCACAGCACGTCCGGATTGGGCGTGCGGCCGGCGCGGTATTCGGCAAGGAAGTAGGCGAACACCCGGTCCTGGTACTCGCGGCTGAAGTTGACCAGTTCGACCTCGATGCCGAGCACCTCGGCGACCGCCTGGACGTCGCGGTAATCCTGGGCGATCGGGCAGTCTTCCTCCAGGTCGTCGGCTTCCCAGTTCTTCATGAACACGCCGACCACGTCGTGGCCCTCGCGTTTCAGCAGCCAGGCGGTGACGGCGGAATCGACGCCGCCGGACAGGCCGACGACGATCCGGCTCATGGTGCGTCGGCGAAATCGACCAGCAGGTCGAGGGGGTAACGCCGGCCGGACTGGAAATCGTCGATGCAGCGTTGCAGCAGCGGGCTGCGGTGACGCGCGCGGTTCTCGGCGATCTCGGCGGGCGTCAGCCAGACCGCGCGCAGGATGCCGCGATCGAGCCGGGCGGTCGGGTCGAAACCGGCGACCACGCCGGTGAAGGCGACGCGCAGATAGGTGCGCCCGGGCTTGTCCGGCGAGCGCCAGCGGTAGACGCCAAGCAGCTCTTCCGGCTCGAAATGGTGGGCGGTTTCCTCGAACGCCTCGCGCCGGACCGCCTCGATCAGGCTCTCGCCCTCCTCCAGGTGCCCGGCCGGCTGGTTGAAGCGCAGGCCATGCTCGGTGTGTTCCTCGACCAGCAGGAAGCGGCCGTCGCGCTCGATCACGGCGGCGACGACGACGTGCGGTTTCCAGATTTCGCTCATGCCCGGACGGACCTTACCCCCGCTCATACCGGTTTGCCCCAGAGGTCGTGGTCGTCGGCGCGGGTGATCTTCACGCGCGCGAAGTCGCCGGGTTTCAGGCCCCGGCCCTGGGCGATGTGGACGACGCCATCGACTTCCGGGGCATCGGCGGCGGAGCGGGCGATGGCGCGGCCGCCCTCGACCTCGTCGACCAGCACGGTCATTTCCCGGCCCAGCTTGGCGCGCAGCCGCGCCGCGCTGATGTCGGCCTGGACATCCATCAGACGGGCCCAGCGGTCCTGCTTGACGTCCTCGTCGACCTGGTCGGGCAAGGCGTTGGCGGCGGCGCCGTCGACCGGCGAATAGGGGAAGCAGCCGACCCGGTCGAGCTGGGCGGCTTCCAGAAAATCGAGCAGTTCGTCGAAATCCGCCTCGGTTTCGCCGGGAAAACCGACGATGAAGGTGCTGCGCAAGGTCAGGTCCGGACGGATTTCCCGCCATTTCTCGATCCGGCGCAGCGTGTTCTCGGTGTGCGCCGGCCGCTTCATGGCCTTGAGGATGCGCGGGCTGGCGTGCTGGAACGGCACGTCCAGGTAAGGCAGCACCTTGTCCTCCGCCATCAGCGGGATGATGTCGTCGACGCTCGGGTACGGGTAGACGTAATGCAGGCGCACCCAGACGCCCAGGCGGGCGAGCTCCTCGACCAGTTCCTTCATGCGCGTGCGGACCGGCCGGCCGTTGTGGAAGCCGGTGCGGTATTTGACGTCGACGCCGTAGGCGCTGGTGTCCTGCGACACGATCAGCAGCTCGCGCACGCCGGCGCCGACCAGCGCCTCGGCCTCGGCCAGCACGTCATGCACCGGCCGGCTGACCAGATCGCCGCGCAGCGACGGGATGATGCAGAACGCGCAACGGTGATTGCAGCCCTCGGAAATCTTCAACCAGGCGTAATGGCGCGGCGTCAGCTTGAGGCCGCCGGGCGGCACCAGATCCATGAACGGATCATGCGGCTTGGGCAGGTGCTCGTGCACCGCCGCCATCACCGCCTCGGTGGCGTGCGGACCGGTCACCGCCAGCACCCGCGGATGGGCGTCCATGACCACCGATTCGCGCGTGCCCAGGCAGCCGGTGACGATGACCCGGCCGTTCTCGCGCAGCGCCTCGCCGATCGCGTCCAGGCTTTCCTCGACCGCCGAGTCGATGAAGCCGCAGGTGTTGACGACGACCAGATCGGCATCGTCATAACGCGGCACGATCAGGTAACCCTCGGCGCGCAGTTGCGTGAGGATGCGTTCGGAATCGTAGGTGGCCTTGGCGCAGCCGAGCGAAACGAAGCCGATCTTGGGTAATGAACTCATGGCCGCCGGCTCAGTGTTGATGCATGAATTCGTGCGCGGCCGAACCGGCCAGCCACACCGTCAGGATGCCAAGGCCGATCAGCGCGAGCTGCTGCGCGGTCTGGCCGAGCGCCGCGCGCCTGTGCAGGCCCGGGATCAGGTCGGCGACGGCGACGTAGATCATGCCGGACGCCGCCAGCGCCAGCATGTACGGCAGCGCGCCCTGGAGCGGCGCCAGCAGGAAATAGCCGAGCAGCGCGCCGACCATCATCGCGGCGCTGCTCAGCAGGTTGAGCATGAGCGCCTGGAAGCGGGTGTAGCCGGAATGCAGCAGGATCAGGAAATCGCCGATTTCCTGCGGCACTTCATGGGCGGCGATGGCGAAGGCGGTGACCACGCCGAGCTTGACGTCGACCAGGAAGGCGGCGGCGATCATGACGCCATCGACGAAATTGTGGACGGTGTCGCCGACCGTGATCATCAGGCCGGAACGGCCGTGATCGTGGCCGGCATGGTCGTGGCCATCGTGGCCGTGGCCGGCCAGACCCTCGGCGCCGTGCGCCTCGCAATGCTCGGTATGGCAGTGGCGCCAGAGCACCAGTTTTTCCAGCAGGAAGAAGCCGAGGATGCCGGCCAGCACCATGCCGCTGACGGCCTGGAAGCTGCCGGTCAGCTCCAGCGCGTGCGGCAGCACTTCCAGGAAGGCGGCGCCGAGCAGCGCGCCGATGGCGTAGCTGACCATCACCGGCACCCAGGCCGCGCGCAGGTTCATGGCCAGGCTGGCGAGCAGCACGGACAACAGGCCGCCGGCGGCGCTGGCGAGAAGGATGGCGGCGAGAAGGCTCATGAAACGGGCGGCGGACGAAAGGGAGGGATTCTAGCCGCTCCCGGGTGGACAACCCAGCCCGGGACGGCCATGCGCGGCCGTTCAGTCCAGCCAGATCAGGCTGGCCATGCGTCCGGTGACGCCGTCGCGGCGATAGGAAAAGAAATGGGCGCGGTCCGAGTGCGTGCACAGGCCGCCGCCGTGGACCTGACCGACGCCGATGGTGGCCAGACGGATGCGCGCGAGCTGGTAAAGATCGGCCAGCCATTTGCGCGGCGCTTCGTCGAGCGTGCCCGGCCAGGCCGGGCGGAAGGCGATGCCGGCCATGGCGTGCCGGGCGACGAAGGCCTCGCGCACCTCCGGGCCGACCTCGAAGGCGTCCGGACCGATGGCCGGACCGAGCCAGGCCAGGATGCGATCCGGCGGCACCGCCATGGCCGCCACCGTCGCTTCCAGCACGCCGCCGGCCAGGCCGCGCCAGCCGGCGTGGGCGGCGGCGACGACGGTGCCGTCGAGATCGCAAAACAGCACCGGCAGACAGTCGGCGGTGAGCACCGCGCAGACCCGGCCGGGCGCGCGGGCGATCGCGGCGTCGGCTTCCGGCGGCGCCGATGGCGGCGTGGCGTCCAGCTCGATCACGCCGGCGCCGTGGACCTGGTTCAGCCAGACCGGCTCGGCCGGCAGCGCCGCGCGCAGGATGCGCCGGTTTTCCGCGACCGTCGCCGGATCGTCGCCGACATGGCCGGCCAGGTTGAAGCTGTCCCAGGGCGCGGCGCCAATGCCGCCGGCGCGGGTGGTCGACAGCGCGCGCGCGTTGGCCGGCGCCGGCCAATCGGGCACGATCCAGTCAGGATGCATCGGAATCCTCCTTGTCCAGGGTTTGTTCCAGGCTCTGGTCCAGGGTTTGCAACAGGCCGGCGAAATCCGCCGGCGGCGGCGCCCGCCACTCCATCCATTCGCCGCTGGTCGGGTGCGTCAGGCCGAGCCGGACCGCGTGCAGCGCCTGGCGCGCGAACGGCACCGGCGGCGGCGCCCGGCCACCATAAACCGGATCGCCCAGCAGCGGGTGGCCGATATGCGCGAGGTGCACGCGGATCTGGTGGGTGCGGCCGGTGGCCAGCCGACATTCCACCCAGGCCGCGCGCGGATACTGGCGCAACACCGTCCAGTGGGTCAGCGCCGGCTTGCCGCGCTCCACCACCGCCATCTTGACGCGCTGGGTGGGATGCCGGCCGATCGGCGCGTCGACGTCGCCCTCCCGCCGGTCGAAGCGGCCCAGCGCCACCGCCCAATAGACGCGCTTGACCGCGCGCGCCTGCATTTCGCGCACCAGCCGGGTCTGCGCCTCCAGGGTCTTGGCCACCACCATCAGGCCGGAGGTGTCCTTGTCCAGCCGATGCACGATGCCGGCGCGCGGCAGGCCGGCGGCGCCGGGCACGTGATGCAGCAGGGCGTTGAGCAGCGTGCCCTCCCAGTTGCCGGCGCCGGGGTGGGTGACCAGGCCGGCCGGCTTGTCGATGACCAGGATGTCGGCGTCCTCGTGCACGATCGGCAAGGCGATCGCCTCGGCGCGGAACGCGGTTTCCTCCGGCAACGGCGCCGGCGTCACCGTCACCGCCTCGCCGCCCCAGACTTTCTGCTTGCGGTTGGCCGGCGCGTCGCCCAGGCCCACCAGGCCGGCGTCGATCCAGCCCTGGATGCGGCTGCGCGAGTATTCCGGCATCAGCTCGGCCAGGCTCTGGTCCAGGCGTTTTCCGGCATGGGCGGCGGGGATGACGAGCGCGCGCGTGGTCGGCATGGCGGGGGAACGGACGGGTATAATCCGCCGCTCTTCATGGGGATAGAAATGCGGCGAATTCTAGCTTTCCTGATGGCCCTGAGCCTGCTCGCGGGTTGCGGCCTGTTGCCCGAACAGATCGACGAGACCAAGAACTGGTCCGCTTCCAAGCTCTATTACGAGGCCAAGGACGCGCTCAATTCCGGCAATTACGAGCGCGCGGTCAAGCTGTTCGAATCCCTGGAGGCGCGCTATCCCTACGGCGCCTACGCCCAGCAGGCGCAGCTCGAAATCGCCTACGCCTACTACAAGGACAACGAGCCGGCCTCCGCCGTCGCCGCCGCCGACCGCTTCATCAAGCTGCATCCCAACCACCCGCACGTCGATTACGCCTACTACCTGCGCGGCCTGGCCAACTTCGTCGAGGACCGGACCCTGTTCGCCCGCTTCGGCGACCAGGACATGAGCAGCCGCGATCCGAAATCGGCGCGCGAGGCGTTCGATGCCTTCAAGCAACTGGCCACCAGCTTCCCGGACAGCCGCTACACGCCCGACGCCATCGCGCGCATGAAGTACCTGGTCAACTCCCTGGCCTCGCACGAGGTCCACGTCGCCCGCCATTACTACAAACGCGGCGCCTACGTGGCCGCCGCCGGGCGCGGCAAGTACGTGCTGGAAAACTACCAGCAGGCGCCGGCCCTGGAGGAAGCGCTGGCGATCATGGCGAAGAGCTACGGCCAGCTCGGCCTCGACGATCTGCGCGACGACGCCCTGCGCGTGCTCAAGCACAATTTCCCGGCCAGCCCGTTCCTGACCGGCGACGGCCCGGGCCCGGAAAAATCCTGGTGGAAGTTCTGGTAAGCGGCTTGCCGCGCCGGGGCTCGGTCCACATTCCGGCCGCCCTGCCAGCCGTCCTCCCAGCCCCCCCGCCAGCTCCCGAATGGTCGCCCATGCCCTGACCCTGACGCCCAGCGACGCCGAATCCTGGCTCGCCGGGCTGGCCGGGCGTTATCCCGAGGACGCGCTCCAGCAACTGACCCTGGCCGCCAACTGGCTGACCGACCACGCCGGCGAGGAAACCGCCGACACCGGCGAGCCGATCGCCAGCCACGCGCTGGGCACGGCGGCGATCCTGGCCGGCATGAACTTCGACGCCGAAACCGTCGCCGCCGCCCTGCTCTGCGCGCTGCCGGAAGCCGCGCTCAAGCCCGAACGCCTGGAAAAACACTTCGGCCCGCACCTGGCCGCGCTGGTCGCCGGCGCCGCCAAGCTGGCGCGCATGGATCACCTGTTCACCGCCAGCAACGCCGAGGGCGGCCAGGGCGAGGCCCTGCGCCAGATGCTGCTGGCGATGACCGACGACATCCGCGTCGTCTTCATCAAGCTGGCCGAGCGCACCCAGGCCCTGCGCGAACTCGCCGACCTGGGCGAACACGACGAAGCCACCCGCCACAAGATCGCCAGCGACGTCCGCGAACTATTCGCGCCGCTGGCCAACCGGCTCGGCGCCTGGCAACTCAAGTGGGAACTGGAAGACCTGTCCTGCCGTTACCTGGAACCGGACACCTACCGCCACATCGCCAAGCTGCTCGACGAACGCCGGCTCGACCGCGAGTGGTACATCGAACAGGTCATCCAGCACCTGACCGACGCCCTGCGCGCCGACGGCCTCACCGGCTTCAGCGTCAGCGGCCGCCCCAAGCACATCGCCAGCATCCTGGCCAAGATGCGCAAGAAGCACCTGTCCTTCGACGAGGTCTACGACGTGCGCGCGCTGCGCGTGCTGGTGCGCGACGTCAAGGACTGCTACCACGTGCTCGGCCTGGCGCACAGCCTGTGGCAACCGATCCCCGGCCAGTTCGACGACTACATCTCGCGGCCCAAGGGCAACGGCTACAAAAGCCTGCACACCGCCGTGGTCGGACCCGAGAACAAGGCGCTGGAAGTCCAGATCCGCACCCACGACATGCACCAGGAGGCCGAGCTCGGCGTCGCCGCGCACTGGCGCTACAAGGAAGGCGGCAAGGGTGGCGACGGCCTCCAGGACAAGATCGCCTGGCTGCGCCAGTTGCTGGCCTGGAAACAGGAACTCGCCGACAGCAACGAACTGGCCCAGCACTTCCGCAACGAACTGTTCCAGGACGAAGTCTTCGTGCTGACGCCGCAGGGCAAGGTGGTGGCGCTGGCCGCCGGCGCCACCCCGCTCGACTTCGCCTACGCCGTCCACACCGAGCTCGGCCACCGCTGCCGGGGCGCCAAGGTCGACGGCAGTCTGGTGCCGCTGGACACCCCGCTCACCACCGGCCAGCGCGTCGAAATCCTCACCGTCAAGCAGGGCGGCCCCAGCCGCGACTGGCTCAACCCCCATCTCGGCGTGCTCAAGACCACGCGCGCGCGCACCAAGGTCCGGCAATGGTTCAAACAGCAGGACCACGACAAGAACGTTCAGGAAGGCCGTGAACTGCTCGACCGCGAACTGCACCGGCTCAACCTGCTCAACGTCAACCTGGAAAAACTCGCCGCCCGCCTGAAGTTCGCCCGCGTCGACGATCTCTGCGTCGCGCTCGGCCGCGGCGACATCGGCACCGGCCAGCTCGACCGGGTCCTGCAGGAAGAATTCGCGCCGCCGGCCGAGGACAAGCCACCGGTCGCGGTCGCCCCGCGCCGGGTCGGCAAGACCGACAGCCACGGCGTCCTGGTCGAAGGCGAACCCGGCCTGCTCACGCAGATGGCCGGCTGCTGCAAACCGGCGCCGCCCGATCCCATCGTCGGCTACACCACCCAGGGCCACGGCGTCAGCATCCACCGCGCCGACTGCCCGATGATCCTGCACCTCGCCGACGACCGCCGCGACCGCCTGCTCAAGGCCGAATGGGGCGGCCAGGACAAACAGGTCTTCGCCGTCGACGTCGAACTCCACGCCCGCGACCGTGCCGGCCTGCTCAAGGACATCGGTGAAATCCTGTCCCAGGAAAAGATCAACGTGGTGCGCGTCAACACCCTCTCGCAGCAGGACAGCGCGCGCATGGAATTCACGCTGGAAGTCCGCGACATCACCCAGCTCAACCGCTTCCTCACCCGCGCCAGCCACGTGCGCGGCATGCACTCGGCGCGACGCAAGTAACACCGACACGGGCAAAGCGCCACGCCGCGCCTGATCCAGCCCTGAAATGAACGCAGCCCTGGGGGGCTTCAACCACTGACCTCTCGACGTCCTCCCCACGCGGGAACATCATGCCGGCATGAGCACGCCTTCCGCTTCCCTCCACCGTCGCACGCTCGTGCTGCCGATCGCGGGCATGACCTGCGCGGCCTGTTCGGCGCGCCTGGAAAACAGCCTGAACCGGCTCGATGGCGTGCGCGCCAGCGTCAATCTGGCCGCCGGGATGGCGCGCGTGGAGTTCGATCCGGCCGTGGCTTCGGCCGCCGGGATCGTCGAGCAGGTGCGCGGGACCGGTTTCTCGGTGCCGGTCCAGAGCCTGGATCTGGCCATTGCCGGGATGACCTGCGCGGCCTGTTCGGCACGCCTGGAGCGGGTGTTGAACGCGCTGCCCGGGGTGGAGGCGCGGGTCAATCTGGCCACGGAAAAGGCACGACTGCGCTATACCCCGGGGCTGATCGACGAGGACGAACTGGTCGAGGCGGTGACGCGCGCCGGCTTCACGGCGACGCCGATCACCGAATCCGGCCGCGCCGGGGAGAAGGCGCGCAAGGCCGCCGAGTACCGCGCCGAGCTGCGCGTGTTCGCGGTCGCCGCGCTGCTGACGCTGCCGCTGCTGGCGCAAATGGGGCCGATGCTGTGGAGCGGCGTGCATGAAGTCGCCTGGATGCCCGGCTGGCTGCAATGGCTGCTGGCGACGCCGGTGCAGTTCTGGGCCGGCTGGCGTTTCCACCGGGGTGCCTGGAACAGCCTGCGCGGCGGTGGCGCCAACATGGACGTGCTGGTCTCGCTGGGCACCAGCGCGGCGTATTTCCTGAGCGTGGGCATCTGGCTGCTGGCGCCCGGCGGACATCTCTATTTCGAGGCGGGCGCCGCCATCATCACCCTGGTGCGTCTGGGCAAACTGCTGGAAGCCCGTGCCCGCGCGCGCACGTCCTCCGCCATCGAGCAGTTGCTCGACCTGCGGCCGCGCGTCGCCCGGGTCGAGCGCGACGGTGGAGTCGTCGAGATCGACGCCGACCTGACGCGCATCGGCGACATCGTCCACGCGCGCGCCGGTGAACGGGTAGCGGTCGACGGCGTGGTGATCGACGGCGTCTCCAGCGTCGATGAAAGCCTGCTGACCGGGGAAAGCCTGCCGACGCGACTGGAACCCGGCGCGCGCGTCCACGCCGGCACCCAGAACCTGGACGGCCTGCTGCGGATCCGCGCGGAAAGCGTCGGCAGCCACACCCAGTTGATGGAAATCGTGCGCCTGACCGAGGCCGCGCAGGGCTCCAAGGCACCGATCCAGAAGCTCGCGGATCGTATCTCCGGGGTGTTCGTGCCGATCGTCGTCGTCCTTGCCACCCTCACCTTCGCCGGCTGGTGGCTGACCACCGGCGATTTCGCCGGCAGCCTGATCCCGGCGGTCGCCGTGCTGGTCGTGGCCTGCCCGTGCGCGCTCGGCCTGGCCACGCCGACGGCGGTCATGGTCGGCCTGGGCCGGGGCGCGCGATTGGGCATCCTGGTGCGTTCGGCCGAAGCGTTGGAACGCGCCGAGAAGCTGGCGGTGCTGGCGGTCGACAAGACCGGCACCCTCACCGAGGGGCGCATGGTCCTGACCGCGCTCGATCCGGTCCGCGACCTCGACGCCGACCGGCTGCTGCGTCTGGCCGCCAGTCTGGAACAGGGCAGCACGCATCCGCTCGCGCGCGCCATCGACGAGGCGGCGCGCGCGCGTGGCCTGCCCCCCCTGCCGGTGGCCGGGTTCGAGAACGTGCCCGGATTCGGCGTGCGTGGCCACGTCGATGGCCGCGCGCTGCGCCTGGGCAGCCCGGACTGGCTTGCGCCGAATGGCGATGGCGACGAGGCCGGCGACGCCATCCGTGCCGTCCTGGCCGATGACGCCGGGCCGCTTGGCCATCTGTCGTTCGCCGACCGGCTCCGGCCGAGCTCGCGCGCGGCGGTCGCCCGTCTGCGCGCGCTGGGCATCCGCGTGGTCATGCTCACCGGCGACCGTCCCGCCAGCGCCGCCGCGATCGCCGCCGAAGTCGGCATCGACGATTTCCGCGCCGGCGTCCGGCCCGGCGACAAGGCCGCCGCGATTGCCCGACTCAAGACCGGTGGCGGCATCGTCGGCATGGCTGGCGACGGCATCAACGACGCGCCCGCGCTGGCCAGCGCCGATGTCGGCTTCGGCATGGCCGGCGGCAGCGACATCGCCCTGGAAACCGCCGACATCACCCTGATGCGCGCCGATCTCGACGACGTCGCCACCGCCGTCGAGCTGTCGCGCGTGGTCATGGCGCGCATCCGCCAGAACCTGTTCTTCGCGTTCTTCTACAACGTGCTCGCGCTGCCGCTGGCCGCCGCCGGCCTGCTCAGTCCGGTGCTGGCCGGCGCCGCCATGGCGTTGTCGTCGGTGTCGGTGGTCACCAATTCGCTGCGCCTGAAATCCTGGCGGCCGACGGCGGATGACCGGTGATGCCATGGCCACCGCGCGCATCCATCATGCGGGCTCCTCCAAAAAACCGTCATTCCCGCTTTCGCGGCCATGACGGGATTTTCCGGATCCAGCGTTGCCAGTGGTTGATTCGCCGTCATCCATTCCGGCGTGAATCCGCATCCGGCTCAATATGGCATGGGCTTTGAACCACGAAACGGCAATACGCTTTTCGATTCATGGTCCATTTTTTGGCAACCCTCTGGAAATGCACGCAAGCCATTGTTTATACTAAATAAATCAGCGTTTTCAATTCCAATATCCGGAATGGATTCAGATCCGGTCCATTCAAGATTCCGGGCCATTTCAAAATATTAGAAAACAGTAAAACTGGATTATTCAATTAACCAATGATTTCCGGTTTCTTACGTAATTGAATCACCCACTGGTATGTTTGTATGATCCGTCCGCCGCTTGATCCGGATCAATTTCTGACCCCCGGCAACCGGCGGCGTCAAACCAGCGAGGGGACTCCAATGAAGAAGAAAGTCATGTCGTTCATCGGCATCGGGCTGTACGCGGTCACCGCGACGGCCGGAGCGGCCGATACCCATATCCGCGTGACGGCGGCCACCTGTTACATCTGCCACGGACCCAACGGCAAGAGCGAGCACGCCATTCCTGGCCTGGCCGGGCAGGATCGGAACTATCTGGTCCAGGCCATGAAGGAACAGAAGACGGCGGCGCGGGAAACCACCGTGATGCGCAAGTACATGCTCGGCTATACCGATGCCGAGATCGAAGCCATGGCGGATTTCTTCGCCAGCGTGAAATGAAACCGGGGAGAACCGACATGACCATTGATCGCCGTGAATTCCTGAGACGCTCCGGCTTCGGCCTGGCCGCCACCCTGGCCGGGTTGTCCGGCGCCCGCGCGGCCGCGCCCAGCTCGGCGCGCGGCGCCCGGGTGGTGGTGGTGGGCGCCGGCTTTGGTGGCGCCGTGTGCGCCAAGTACATCCGCATGTGGGATCCGAACATCGAGGTGACGCTGATCGAGGCGAACGACCGTTTCGTTTCCTGCCCGATGTCGAACTGGGTGATCGGCGGCATCCGGAGCGTGGACGAGCTGGTGAAATCCTACGATCAGTTGCCGCGCAATCACGGCATCCGCATGGTCCACGACACGGTGGTCGGCGTCGACGCCGACAAGCGCCGGGTGCTGACCAGGCGTGGCGACAGCTACGCATACGATCGGCTGGTGCTGGCGCCGGGCATCGATTTCATGACCGAGCTGATCGAGGGCTACGACGTCGCCGAGAGCCACGGCAAGGTCACCCACGCTTTCCGCGCCGGCCCGCGCACCGCCTTGCTGCGCAAGCAACTGGAAGCGATGCCGGACGGCGGCGTGTTCGTGATCGCCAGCCCGCCGCCACCGGGGCGCTGCGTGTCCGGCCCCTATGAGCGCGCCTGCATGGCCGCGCATTACTTCAAGCAGCACAAGCCCAGGTCCAAGATCATCATGCTGGACGGCCACTTCGACGTGGTTTCCAAGGGGCCGATGTTCAAGGCGGCGTGGAAGAAGTTCTATCCGGGCATGATCGAGCACCGGCCGAACAACCTGGCGGTGAAGGTGGACCACACCACGATGACCGTGAGCAGCGAGTTCGAGGACGTCAAGGGCGACGTCATCAACGTCGTGCCGATGATGCGCGCGGCCAAGCTGTGCGACACCGTCGGCGTACGCACGGATTCGCAGAATCGCTGGTGTCCGGTGGACGGCGCCACCTTCGAATCGACGGCGATTCCGGGCATCCACGTGATCGGCGATTCGGTGCTGTCGAACATTCCGAAATCGGCGCACGTGTCCAACAACCAGGCCAAGATCTGCGCGGCGGCGATCGTCGACCTGCTCAACGGCCGCGAGCCGAATCCGGCGCCGATCATCGGCAGCACCAGCTATTCGGCGACTTCCGACCACACCGCCGGGCCGATCGCGGTGGTGATGCGCTACGACCCCAAGCAGAAGTCCTACATCCGCCAGCCCGGCGGTGGCGCTTCGCCGGAATGCGACGAACTCAACTTCGCCTACAACCTGGCCTGGTTCGAGAACATCTGGGCCGACACCCTGACCTGAGCGGGAACGCCCGGCCGCCGTCCGCTCAGCCGAGCGGCGAGCGCGGCCGGGTGCCGTCGTCCTCGACCAGGCGCAGGTCGCCGGGCAGATCGTCGAGGTCGTTGCGTTTCAAATCCTTGAGCATCAGACGCAGTTCGTTGGCGGAATCGGCGTAACGCAGGGCCACCGCCGGTTCGACCTGATTGGCCTTGACCAGATCGAACAGCGACTGGTCGAAGGTGCACATGCCGAAGTCGCGCGAGCGCGCCATGATTTCCTTGATGTCGTGGACCTTGCCGTTGAGGATCAGGTCGCCGATCAGCGGCGTGTTGACCATGACCTCGATGGCGGCCAGGCGGCCGCCGCCCTTTTTCGGGATCAGGCGCTGGGAAATGATCGCCTTGAGATTGAGCGACAGATCCATCAGCAATTGCTGGCGCCGGTCGGACGGGAAGAAGTTGATGATGCGGTCGAGCGCCTGGTTGGCGTTGTTGGCGTGCAGCGTGGCCAGGCACAGGTGGCCGGTCTCGGCGAAGGCGATGCCGTAGTCCATGGTGTCG
>DYFK01000033.1 GCA_020725265.1 Hydrogenophilus sp.
CGACGGCGGCGAACACGCCCAGGAAGAAGGCGAGGCGGATGGCTGGCTCGTTGGCGAGCACGGATTGTTCGAAGCTCATGGGTCTCCTCTTGTCTTGTCTTGTCTCGGGGCGGGGCGATTCAGAACGTCATCACCTTGTCGGCCCAGGCGGTCCAGTAGGCCAGTTTCTCGATCGTGGAACGTTCGGTGTCGGGCATCAGTTCGGCGTTGGCCATGCCGCGCGCTTCCATGCACACGCCGCATACGTCGACGCGTTGCGGCGCCAGGCGCGCGATCTTGCCGAGCATGACTTGCAGGTTGTAGAAGCCGTTGGGCGGTTTCTGCCCGCGCTTGGCGATGAATACCGCGTCGCCCATCAGGAAGACGCGGATTTCCTGTTCCGGTTCGCGCGCCAGCGCGTTGGCCAGACGCAAGGCGTTGTAGGGGCGCTCCGAGCCGTAGGGCGCGTCATTGACGATGAACAGGGTGCGCGCCATCACTTGCCTCCATCCAGGACACGGGTTCAGGGGCCGGACGCCACGGGCAAGCCGTGCGCCCGCCATTCCGCCACGCCGTCTTCCAGGCGCATCGCCTGAAAGCCTTCGCGGCGCAGCACCTCCACCGCCTCCACCGCCATCAGGCAGAACGGCCCGCGGCAGTAGGCCACCACCGGCTTGTCACGCGGCAGTTCGGCCAGACGCTGGCGCAGTTCTTCCAGCGGCAGGGACAGCGCGTAGGGCAGATGGCCGGCGGCGAATTCGTTGTCCGGTCGCACGTCCAGCACCACCACCTCGCCCTGCCTCGCCTGCGCCAGCAGCTCGCGCCGGTTCATCGGTGTCAGTTCGTGCGCGTGCTCGGTCAGCCGCGACAGCGCCGCCCGCAGTTCCAGCAGGCGTTCCTCGGCGAGGGAACGCATCGCCACCCAGAAATCCGCCACCGTCTCGTTGGCCAGCCGGTAATGCACGTGCTTGCCGTCGCGCCGGGCTTCCACCAGATGCGCCTGACGCAGCTCCTTCAGGTGCGCGCTGGCCAGCTTCATGGAGATCCCGGCCTCGCCAGCGAGCTGTTCCACCGGCTTTTCGCCCTGGCACAGCAGTTCGATGAGCTCCAGACGCTTGGGGCTGCACACCGCCTTGCCGATGCGGGTGACCTGGGCATAAAGCGCGTCCTTGACTTGTCTATCACCGGTTTCCATCTAATAGTCCAATCTTCGTTTGAATGTTAGTGGGCGTTCCCGTTTGCTTCAACCTCCAGTCCTTTGGAGGGTTTCGCCTGGAGCCGTTCGCCATTCTCGCCGGATCGTCACCGGCAAGGCATCCGGCCTGGTTGGTCGAGAGGCGGTGCATGCGCGGCGCGGGGTCGCCCGCGCCGTCCGGCAACCGTCGCGGTGGCGTGGGCTTCAGCCGGCCAGCGCGCGCAGTTCGTAGAGCAGTTCGAGCGCCTCGCGCGGACTCAGATCGTCGGGTTGGAGGCTGGCCAGGCGCTCCAGCGCGGGGTGCGGCTCCGCTTCCACGGCCGGCGCCGGCGCGAACAGGTCGCCCTGGATCGAGGGCGCGATCTGCTGGTTTTCCAGGTGCGCCAGCTTGCGCCGGGCGGCGGCGATGACGGCGCCCGGCACGCCGGCCAGACGGGCGACCTGGAGTCCGTAGCTTTGCGAGGCGGGGCCATCCTGGACGGCGTGCAGGAAGGTGAGGCCGGCGCCGGTTTCCACCGCGTCGAGGTGAACGTTGGCGACCGTCCGGTAATCCTGGGCGAGCTGGGTCAGCTCGAAATAATGGGTGGCGAACAGCGTGTAGGCGCGCGTCTTCTCGGCCAGGTGGCGGGCCACCGCCCAGGCGATGCTGATGCCGTCGAACGTGGAGGTGCCGCGGCCGATCTCGTCCATCAGGATCAGGCTGTGCTCGCTGGCGCCGTGCAGGATGCCGGCGGTCTCGGTCATCTCGACCATGAAGGTGGAACGGCCGCCGGCGAGGTCGTCGGAGGAGCCGACGCGGGTGAAGATCTGGTCGACCGGGCCGATCACGGCGTGGTCGGCGGGCACGTACAGCCCGCAGCAGGCGAGCAGGACGATGTGCGCGACCTGGCGCATGTAGGTCGACTTGCCGCCCATGTTGGGGCCGGTGATCAGCAGCATGCGCCGGTCGGAATCGAGCGCGAGATCGTTGGGGATGAAGGCCTCGACCCGTCGCTCCACCACCGGATGGCGGCCGCCGGCGATTTGGATGCCCCATTCGTCGCGATATTCCGGCATGGTGTAGCCGCGCTCGCCGGCGAGCAGCGCGTGGCCGGCGAGCAGATCGGCCTCGGCGACGGCGGTGGCGACTCGCTGGAGCGGCGCGAGCACCGCGCCGAGCCGGTCGAGCAGGGCGTCATAGAGCAGTTTCTCGCGCGCCAGGGCGCGTTCGGCGGCGGACAGGAACCTGTCCTCGAACGCCTTCAGCTCCGGCGTCAGGTAACGCTCCACGTTCTTAAGGGTCTGCCGGCGATGGTAGTCGGCCGGCACCTTGTCGGCCTGGGCGCGGGTGACCTCGATGTAGAAGCCGGACACCCGGTTGTATTCCACGCGCAGGTTGGCGATGCCGGTGCGTTCGCGCTCGCGCGTTTCCATCGCCATCAGGAAGCCGCCGCAATCCGATTGCAGCGCGCGCAGTTCGTCCAGCTCGGTGTCGTAACCGTCGGCGATGACGCCCCCCTCGCGCAGCACCGCGCCCGGCTCCGGCCTGAGCGCGCGGTTCAGATCGTCGAGCGCCGTCGCCGGGAAATCCAGGCGCGCGGCCAGCGGCGCCAACGCCACGCCGGCGCCGAGCAGCGCGGCACCGAGTTCCGGCAAGCGGGCGAGGCCGTCGCGCAGGGCCGCGAGATCGCGCGGGCGGGCGCTTTTCAGGGCCACGCGCGCGGCGATGCGTTCCAGATCGGCCATGCCCTTGAGCGCGGCGCGCGCGGCGCCGCCGGCTTGCGGCGCGACCAGCAGCGCCTCGATCGCGGCCAGGCGGGCGCGCAGCGGCGCCCGCTCGCGCAGCGGGTGGTGCAGCCAGTGGCGCAACAGCCGGCTGCCGGGGGCGGTCAGGCAGCGATCCAGTTCGGAAAACAGGGTCGGCGCCGGCTCGTTGCGCAGGGTCTCGCTGATTTCCAGGGTGCGCCGCGCGG
The DNA here is from genome assembly GCA_020725265.1 of Hydrogenophilus sp. Taxonomy (GTDB): domain Bacteria; phylum Pseudomonadota; class Gammaproteobacteria; order Burkholderiales; family Thiobacillaceae; genus PFJX01. The sequence continues at coordinate 3,127 of DYFK01000033.1, forward strand.
CCATGTCCATGCGCACGAATTCGCTGTCCCGCTCCAGGCTCAGGCCGGCGACATGCGGCAGCGCGGCCTGTTGGGTGTGGCGGGCGTAATCGAGCAGCAGGCCGGCGGCGGCCTGGATGCCCGGTTCCGTTTCCAGGCCGAAGGCGGCGAGATCGCCGACCCCGAACTGTTCGAGCAGCAGGCGGCGGCCACGCTCGGCGTCGAACTGCCAGTCCGGACGCCGGGCCAGCGCGTGGCGGCCGACGTCGAGATCGGCATGCGTGAAACCGTCCGGCACCAGAATTTCCGACGGCGCCAGACGGACCAGCTCGGCACCCAGCCGATCGCCGGCGATGCGCTTGGCCGCGAACCGGCCGCTCGACAGCGTCAGCCAGGCCAGCGCCAGCTCGGCGCCGCGCCCGACCGGCGTCAGCGCGAGCATGGTCGCGTCGCGCTTGTCGTCGAGCAGCGCCTCGTCGGTGACCGTGCCCGGCGTGACGATGCGCACCACCTTGCGTTCGACCGGCCCCTTGCTGGTTTTCGGGTCGCCGATCTGCTCGCAGATCGCCACCGATTCGCCCAGCCGCGCCAGCTTCGCCAGGTATTGCTCGGCCGCGTGGAACGGCACCCCGGCCATGCGGATCGGCTGGCCGGCAGATTGGCCGCGCGTGGTCAGCGTGATGTCGAGCAGGCGCGCCGCCTTCTCCGCGTCGTCATGGAACAGTTCGTAGAAATCACCCATGCGGTAGAACAGCAGCCGGTCGGGATGCTCAGCCTTGATGCGCAGGTATTGGCGCATCATCGGAGTGTGCTGGTCGGGGTCGGCGGGTGGTTTCACGACGGGCGGCGGGCGAGGGGGATGGGAAGGCGCATTTTACTTGCGGGCGCCGCCGGGGTTGCCGGCTTACAATCGCGGTTCCCGTTTTCATCCTGCGCGCGTCCGCGGTCACGACATGAAATTCCGCATCCTGATCCTGTCCACGTTATTGAGCGGTTCGGCCTGGGCCTCGAACTATGCATGGATACCTTCGCCGCCCTTCCGGGAGCTGGAGGCCAAACTGACCAGACTGCAGGCGGACGAGGTCATGCACAAGGCGACCATCGCCGCCGGCAAGCGGGCCGCTTTTTTCTGCGCCAACTGCCATGGTGAAACGGGTGTCAGCACGCTTGAGCGGGTGCCCAATCTGGCCGGCCAGAATCCCCTGTACCTGCTGACCCAGATCGACAAGTTCGGCGATGGCCGACGTCAGGATGAGTTCATGGGCGGCCTGGTCAAGGTGTTGAAGCCGGAGGAACGCTTCAACATCGCGGTGTTTTACGCCAGCCAGCCGGTGCCGCCGACACCGGCCAGGGACGCGCGTCTGGCGGAAACAGGCGCGAAGCTGTACGCGCGCGCCTGTGTCGGCTGCCATGGCGCCAAGGCGCAGGGTTCGAGGGAGGTGGCGCGTCTGGCCGGCCAGCGTATCGGCTACGTGACCACGGCATTGAAGAACTATCGCGGGGCGACCGGCGTGCGCGCCGATCCGCGCATGACCGGGGTGGCGAAGAAACTGTCGGATCAGGACATCAACGCGTTGGCGATGTACCTGGCTTCGTTGCCGTAAGCGGCGGCGTTTCCAGAGGGGGAATTCGGCGGGGAGGGAATCCGCGCGCGGCGGATTCCCCGGGATGAATCAGCGGGTCGATCAGTGGCCGAGGATGAACTTGGCCAGCGCGGCGGCGTCGTCCTTGGCTTTGGGTTGCGGCGGCATCGGCACCTTGCCGTAGACGCCCTTGCTGCCCTTGACGATGGCGTCGGCGACAACCTTTTCAGCGTCTTTCTGGCCTTTGTGCTTGGCGGCGATGGTCTTCCAGGTCGGCCCCATCATCTTCTTGTCCGGGGAGTGGCAGGTCTGGCACTTGTGCTTGGTGACCAGTTCGGCGCTGGCGAAGGCGGCGCCGGACAGGCCGAGGGTGGAGGCGAGGGCGAGGGCGATCAGGGCTTTCATGTTTTTTCCTTTCTGGGCAATGAAACTGAAACGTGCATGTGGGCCAGTATATTCAAAAACGCTGATACAGACTTGACCTCGGTCAACCGTCATCGGTCGGGCAGAGGGTTGGCCTGAGCGCCGCCGGCCAGGCCGATGGCGCCGGCAGCTTGCTGGCGTTAACGCTCTTGAGCCGGATTTCGTTGACTTCCGGCCGCGCGCCGACACGATGCCCGGATACGCCCTTGCGCGTCAGGCTGGCGGCGTGGAGACGCGCCTTGGCGAGATCCGGGAACGCGCCCAGCGAGATCGCGTGGCGCAGGAGCTGGCCGCGCACCGGCGCCAGGTCGGTGACGCCCTTCTGGCGGAGTTCGTCGATGGCGTCGCGCATGGCTGCTTCGTCCCGGTAGGGCGGCAGATACACCCACCAACCCAGCCGACGGTCGGACTGGAAAACATAATCTTCCGTGGCGAGGCCGGCACGCTTGAGCGTCGCCTCGATCCGTTCCAGTTGGTCGGCGTCGAGAGCGCCCCAGCGCAGGCAGGCTCGCGCTTGTGGCGTGGGCGTGGGTTGTGGCGAGGGCTCTGGAACGGGGTCCGTGGCGGGGTTGGGTGCTGGCGGCGAGGATGGCGCGGGTTCCGGAGTCGGCGCGGCGTCGACGCGTGCCGAGGTCGTGGGAGGCGCGGCGGTAGGCGACAGGATGATCTTGTCGGCGTTGAAATCGTCGGGCAGGTTGGTTTTCATCGGCCAGTACCCGATCAGCAGACCGGCGGCGAACACGCCGAGATTGACCGTGAGCAGCAGGCCGATCAATCCGCGCATGCCGGTACCCCGGCGATGCGCGCCAGGCCTTCCAGAACCAGATCTTCCACTTCCACCACGTCGACTCCGTTTTCCGCGAGAACGGCCAGCACCGGCGCGCGCGCGCCGCCGGCGACCACGATGGCCGGCGCGGCGCCACGCAGGCGGATCAGGCGTTCGCGCAGACCGAGCACGACCCCGGCCAGCGCCAGCCCGATGCCGGTGGCGACCGCCTCGCCGGTATCACGCGGAAATATTGCGCCGGAGGCCATGATCGGGGCAACCCCGGCGGTGCCGGTGGCCAGCGCCGAGCGCATCAGATGCGGGCCGGGCACGATGCAGCCACCCAGGAATTCGCCGTCGCCGGTGAGCATGTCGGCGGTCAGCGCGGTGCCGACGCCGACCACCAGGCAGTCGCCAAGCCGGCGGTGAAGGGCGGCGACCAGCGCGGCGTAGCGGTCGGCGCCCAGGCTGGCCGGCGGCTGGTAACGGTTACGCAGGCCGTGGGCATCGGCCTCGGCGACCAGCCAGCGGAGTTCCGGCACGCGCTCGGCCAGTTCCGCGCGCAACGCCGCCGCCCGCTCGGGTCCGGCCACGCAACTGATCAGCGCCTGACCGGGGGCGTGCGCGAGCCAGGCGGCCAGGTCGGCGCGCCAGTCCGGCCAGGAGCGGTTGCCGCGGGCGACGACCGCGCCGGTCGCGGGCCGCGCCAGCCACCATTTGAGCCGGCTGTTGCCGGCGTCGATCAGCAGGATCATGCCGGTTCCGGGCGCAGGCTGATTTCGCCGGAATGGTAGGCGCGCACCCCGGCGCCGGTGTCCAGCAGCAGCGCGCCTTGGGCGTCGACGCCGACGGCGATGCCGGCGACCGCTTCGCCGAGTGGAAACTCCAGGCGCACGCGCTGGCCTTGATACGCGTGATCGGCATGCCAGGACGGCCGGAAAGCCGCGAAGCCGTCGCGTTCGAAGCGGTCGAGTCCGTCATCGAGCGCGACCAGCAGATGCGCGAGCAGCCGGTTGCGGTCGACCGCGCCGAGATGACTGCGCAGATCGGTGACCGGGCGGCCGGTCCGGGCCGCGAGGGTATCGCCGCCGGCGACGTTGAGTCCGACGCCGATGATCGCCGCGCTCGGCCCGAGCACGTCGCCGTGGAGTTCGATCAGGATGCCGGCCAGCTTGGCGCCATCGACCTCGATGTCGTTCGGCCATTTCAGGCCCGGTCGGGTCAGGCCGAACTCGCGCAGGGCGGCGGCCAGCATGGCGCCCACCGCCAGCGGCAGGCCGGCCAGTCCGGCGACGGCGTGGCCGGAGCGCCAGAGCATCGAGAACATCAGGGCGGAGCCGGGCGCCGCCAGCCATTCGCGTCCGCGCCGGCCGCGTCCCCGGCTCTGCCACTCGGCGCAGATCACGGCCCGGTGCGGCGCGCCGTCGTTGGCCCAGGCCAGCAGATCGGCGTTGGTCGAGGCGGTTTCGTCGACCAGGCGCAGGGTCATGCCGCGTCGAGCCAGCGCCGGTGTCAGCAGGTCGCCATCCAGCCAGCTCACCGGTCTGGCCAGCCGGTAACCGCGGCCGTGCACGGCGTGCACCGGAAAGCCGGTTTCGATGGCGGCGCGGATGGCGTTGTTGACGGTCGCGCGTGAGCAGCCGAGCCGGCGCGCGATCGACTCGCCCGAGCGGAATTCGTCGTCCGCGAGTAGTCGCAGGATGCGGAAGGCGCCGGGCGCGGCCATGCCAGATCGACGGGCGGCCTCAGCGCCAGCAGTCGGCGACGCTGGCGCTGGCGCCGGTGACGCCGCGCCGGCCGGCGCTGTCCAGCAGCAGGCTGCCGCAGCCGTCGGCGTCGACCGGATCGGCGCGCAGGGTGAAGGTTTCGGCGTCGGTCGCGGCGAAGGTCAGCGGCGGGTCGCTGGCCGCCACCGGCTGACGGACGAAGTCGATGCGATAGCGGGCATCGCCGCCGCGTGGGGTTTGCGGATACGGCAGCGCGTGAGCACCGTAGCCGCCATCCGGCATCGGCTGCTGTTTCAGCCAGTGAGCCGATTCAAGCAGGGCCTGGCGCGCTTCCGCGCGGGCCTGGCGGGTTCTGTGGTCCTGGAACGACACCACCGCCACGCTGATGAGAAGGAAGACAATGATCAGGGCCACGACCACTTCGATGGTGGTGAAGCCTGCCTGGAATCCCTTGAATGTTTTCATGTTTCGCTGTTCTCCGACGTGTTCATGCCTGCGGATCGACCGGCCGGCGATCGTTCGGCGCCGGTCCGGCGCCGATAAGACCTCAATTCGGAGCCGCCAGCAAGCGCGCTGGAAATCACTCGGGCCGGTAGGGCTCGGGCGCGATCGGCGGCGGTGCGTTCTCGATCAAGGCGCGCAGCAGCCGCGCGGAACCCGGCGCCATGGTCACGCCGTAGCGGAAATGGCCGCTGTTGAGGTAGAGGTTGGCCAGACGCGGATGTCGGCCGATGGCCGGAATGTTGTCGGGTGAACCCGGACGCAGGCCGCTCCACTGGCCGGTCAGGTTGTCCGGGCCGAGCGCCGGCAGCAGCCGGTGGGCGAAATCGAGCAGGCTGGCGCGGGCTTCGGTGGTGACCGATTTGTCGAAGCCGACGTCTTCCAGAGTGCTGCCGGCCAGGATGTGGCCATCCGCGCGCGGAATCAGATAACGACCGTTTTCCAGGATGACGGTGGCCAGCGTATCGGGCGCGCATTGGAACAGCAGCATCTGGCCGCGCACCGGCCAGATGCGCCGGCCGAACCCGTCCAGACCGGGCAGGATGCCGCTCCAGGCGCCGGCGGCGACGATGCAGGCGGCGGCCGCGAGCGGACCGCCATCGGTATCGACGCCGGTGACGCGGTCGCCGTCGACGCGCAGCGCGCGCGCCTCGGTCGATTCCAGCAGGCGGATGCCCCGCGCCAGCGCGGCGCCGCGCAGGGCACGGACCAGCCGGGGATTGCGCGCCTGGTCGACATCGGGCAGCCAGAGCGCCTCGCGGCCGGCGCCGGGCAGGAAATCGCCGCTGTCGCGCGTCGTCCAGCGCCAGCCATGAGCCTCGCACCAGGTCGTCGCTGTCGTCGTGTCGTGCGGCGGCAGAATCAGCATGCCGGTGTGGCGCAGTTCGACGTCGACGCCGGAACGCGCGCGCAGATCCGCGCACCAGTCGGGAAACAGCGCGCGCGAATAGTCGGACAGGGCGTTGACGGCATCACCGTAGGCCCACGGCGGCAGTGGCGACAGGATGCCGCCGCCGGCCCAGGTGGACTCCTGGCCGGCTTGCCCGCGCTCGATCACGGCCACGTCAGCGCCGGCGTCGGCCAGTTCCAGCGCGGTGGCCAGGCCGGTGGCGCCGGCGCCGATGATCAGGAAGTCGGGAGTCAAGGTTCGAGGGCGGAATGGACTGGGGAGACTGGGGGCGGAGGCACGTCGCGAAAACGTCGCCACGGGTGGGACGGATTCTAGCAGCCGTCGGGCTTGGGACGCGGGCGCGCGACCGCTCGACGGGCGAAAGGGCCGTTTCGCGACGGAAGGTTAGACGCTGTATAAGCGAACCACTAGAATTTCCGGAATATCCCGCATCGCCTTGACGGAATCCCATGCCCGAGCCGATCCCGACCCACTTCTCCCGCGAAAAGATCACCGACCTTCTGCGCGCCCACGGCATCGCGCCGACCCATCAGCGCATCGAGATCGCCAAGGTGCTGTTTTCCCGATGCGAGCACCAGTCGGCCGACCAGATCCTGGCGCTGGTCAACAGCCGCTACAGCGAGACTTCCAAGGCCACGGTCTACAACACCCTCAAGCTGTTCCTGGAAAAGGGCCTGATCCGCGAGGTCATCGTCGATCCGAGCAAGGTCTTCTATGACCCCAACACCCTGCCGCATCACCATTTCTACAACGTCGTCACCGGCGAACTGACCGACATCCCGGCCGATTCGCTGCGCATCGCCGGCCTGCCGACGCCGCCGGAAGGCATGCAGGCCGACAGCATCGATGTCATCGTCCGCATCCGCCCGCGCGCAGGCGCCGCCATCGCCCAGGCGGCCTGAGTCTTTCCCGATCCGAGGTGTCCATGCAACGACGCGCATTCCTGAAGGGCGCGGGGGCCGGCCTCGGCCTGGCCGCCGCCGCTGTCTCTCCGGCCGCTTTCGCCAATGGTCCGAACGTGCGCTGGCGACTGGCTTCCAGCTTTCCGAAAAGCCTGGACATCATCTACGGCGCAGCCGAATCCCTGTCCAGCCGGCTGAACGCGATCACCGGCGGCAAGTTCCAGGTGCGCGTGCACGCCGGCGGCGAACTGGTGCCCGGCCTGCAGGTGCTCGACGCGGTCCAGAACGGTTCCGTCGAGTGCGGCCACAGCGCGAGCTATTACTACGTCGGCAAGAACATGGCGTTCGCCTTCGACTGCACCCTGCCGTTCGGCCTGACCGCCCGTCAGCAGCACGCCTGGATGGTGGCCGGTGGTGGCCTGGAGCTGTTGAGGGAATTGTTCGCCCAATACAACATCGTCCAGTTTCCGGGCGGCAACACCGGCGCCCAGATGGGGGGCTGGTTCCGCAGGGAAATCCGCTCCCTGGCCGATCTCAAGGGGCTGAAGATGCGGATTCCCGGCATCGGCGGCCAGATCATGGCGCGTCTGGGCGCGGTGCCGCAGACCCTGGCCGGTGGCGATATCTATCCGTCGCTGGAACGCGGCGCTATCGACGCGGCCGAATGGGTCGGCCCCTATGACGACGAGAAGCTCGGTTTCCACAAGATCGCCAAGAACTATTACTACCCGGGCTGGTGGGAAGGCGGTCCGCAGCTTTCCTTCTACGTCAACGCCGGCCAGTGGAAAAACCTGCCACCGGCCTACCAGGCCGCGTTCGAGGCCGCATGCGCCGAGGCCAACGCGGCCATGCTCGCCCGCTACGACGCCGGCAATCCGCCGGCCCTGATGCGTTTGCTCAAGCAGGGTGTCAAACTGCGCGCCTATCCCAAGGATGTGTTGATGGCGGCGCGCAAGGCCAGTTTCGAGCTGTACGAGGAAGAAGCGCGCAAGAACCCGACTTTCGCCCGCGTGTACCGAAACTGGAAGACTTTCCTGGACATGGAGAACCAGTGGTTCAAGGTGGCCGAATCGCCCTACGCCAACTTCCTCCACTACGCGAAATGAACTCGCCGCCAGCGTGGCGGCCAACCCCGGGAGCGTCAGCATGTTCGAATCCGCCGAGATCGGCCACAAGATCGACAAGCAGACCTACGAGCGGGAGCTGCCCGCCCTGCGCGAGGCGTTGCTCGACGCCCAGTACGACCTGATCAGCCAGCGCCGTTTTCCGGTCATCATCCTGATCGGCGGTGTCGACGGCGCCGGCCGCAGCGAATCGGTCGGTCTGCTCAACCAGTGGATGGACCCGCGCCACATCGAGACCCATGGCATGGGCGAGCCTTCGGACGAGGAGCGCGACCGCCCGCCGATGTGGCGGTTCTGGCGGGTATTGCCGCCGAATGGGCGGATCGGTGTGTTCCAGGGCACCTGGTACAGCCTGCCGGTGCTCGGCCGGGTCTATGGCGAGATCAAGGACGCCGCGCTGGAAAAGGCGATGGACCGCAACCTGCGTTTCGAGCGCATGCTGGTCGACGAGGGCGCGCTGATCCTCAAGTTCTGGTTCCACCTGTCGCGCGAGCGTCAGGAGAAGCGCCTGAAGGCGCTGGAAAAGGACGCGCGCACGCGCTGGCGGGTGACGCCGCGCGACTGGAAGCATTTCCAGATGTACGACCGCTTCGTCAAGGTCACTTCGCAGGCGCTGCGCATGACCAGCACCGCCGAAGCGCCCTGGTACATCGTCGAGGGTTCCGATGAACGCTATCGGGCGCTGACTTTCGGCCGCATCCTGCTCGACGGCCTGCGCAAACGCCTGGATGCCGAAACCCGGCCGCCCCGGGTATCGAACGCGCCGCCGCCGGCGCACGGCGTCGACAACCTGGACCTGATCAAGGCGCTCGATCTGGGGCGCGCTCTGGGCAAGAAGGATTACCAGGAACAACTGGAAAAATGGCAGGGTCGCCTGAACCTGCTCACCCGCGACGAGCGTTTCGCCAAGCTGTCGGTGGTGTGCGTGTTCGAGGGCCAGGACGCCGCCGGCAAGGGCGGCGCCATCCGCCGCATCACCGGCGCGCTCGACGCCCGCCGTTATCAGGTCATCCCGATCGCGGCGCCGACCGAGGAGGAAAGGGCGCAGCCGTACCTGTGGCGATTCTGGCGGCACCTGCCCCGGCGCGGCCGCCTGACCCTGTTCGACCGTTCCTGGTACGGGCGCGTGCTGGTCGAACGGGTCGAGGGCTACTGCTCCGAATACGACTGGCTGCGCGCCTACAGCGAGATCAACGATTTCGAGACGCAGATGGTCGAGCACGACATCGTGCTGGTGAAGTTCTGGTTGCAGATCGATCCGGACGAGCAGCTCAAGCGCTTCAAGGAACGCGAGACCACCGGTTTCAAGCGTTACAAGATCACCGACGAGGACTGGCGCAACCGCGAGAAATGGCCACTCTACGAACAGGCGGTGTGCGACATGGTCGATCGCACCAGCACCGAACTGGCGCCCTGGACCCTGGTGCCCGCCAACGACAAGAACCATGCCCGCATCGCCATCCTGCGCACCTTGTGCGAAAGCATCGAGGCCGGCCTCAAGCGGGTCGGTTGAAGCCATGTGTCTTGAAGCCATGTGTCAGCCGCGCGCGCGCTTCATCCGTTAAGCCCGGACGATGCCGATCTCCTTGCCCTCCCCGCTTTCCCCGACCCGGCTGTGGTTGCTCATGGCCGCCGCCTGCGCCGGTCTGGTCGCCGGCAGTTTCGTGCTGGTCGCCTGGTACGACCTGCATCCCTGCCACCTGTGCATCTTCCAGCGTCTGCTGTTCATGAAGCTGACCGTGCTGGCGGCGCTGGCCGGTCTGGCCGGCGTCGTGCCCGGTCTGGCCTGGCTGCGCTGGCTGGCCGGACTGTCCGGCCTGGTGGTCGCCGGCCTCGGTCTGGGCGTCGCCAGCCATCAGAGCTGGTTGCAGGCGCAGCCGCCCGGCAGCGTTTCCTGTCTGGCCGGCGAACCTGGCTGGATCGAGCGCCTGGTCGAATGGCTGGGCCAGCGCATGCCGGAACTTTTCCTGGCCACTGGCTTCTGCGACGAGGTGGAGATTCGCATCGTCGGCCTGTCGCTCGCGCATTGGGCGCTGGTCGGTTTCACCGCTTTCCTGATCGGCGCCGTCTGGGCGCTATGGCTTGGCCGCGTGGCCGCGCCGCCATCCCGGAAACCCTGATTTCACAAGGATTCGTCATGTCCGCATACCGTCGTTTCGTCACTTCCGCCGCCGTTTCCCCGGATCGCCGCGATTTCGCCCGTGGCCTGTTCGCGCTCTGCGCCGCCGGCGCCCTGCCGTTGCTGCCGGGCACGGCGGTCGCCAACCCGATGCGCGAGGGCATCGATTGGGCACCGATCGTGCCGGCCCAGCGTGGCGAAAGCCCGGGCAAGATCGAAGTCCTGGAGTTCTTCTCCTACGCCTGTCCGCATTGCCGGGATTTCCATCCGCTGATCACGCGCTGGGCCGCTGCCTTGCCCAAGGATGTCGTGTTCAAACGGGTGCCGGTCACCTTTGGCCGCGCCGCCTGGAATCCGATCGCCCGGCTGTTCCACGCGCTGGAAGCGACCGGCGATCTGGAACGGCTCGATCAGGCGGTGTTCGACGCCATCCACAAGCAGCGCGTCAGCCTTTACACCGACAAGGAAGTGCTCGCCTGGATCGGCGGGCAGGGCGTCGACGGCAAACGCTTCGCCGACGCCTACAACGGTTTCTCGACTCAGACCAAGGTCGCCCGCGACGAGCAGCGGACCCGCGCCTACAAGGTCGATGGCGTGCCGCGCATCGCCGTCGATGGACGCTACTCGGTGCTCGGCAAGGAAGTCCGGGAGCTGTCCGGCCTGCTCGTCATCGCCGACCGGCTGATCGCCCGCGCCCGCGCCGAACGCAAGTCCGGCTGAACGCGACGGGGCCGCGCCGGGCGGCCGGTCGACACGCCGATTCCGGTCCGGCGTCCATCCTCGGTTATGCTTGGCGGGTTTGGCCGCGGTCGCCATCTGGCCGTCCGCTGATTGGCTGACGAGGAAAAGAGAGGAAACGACATGTTGAAGATCATCGGCGGATTCGTCGCCGGCCTGGCGGTGTTCGCGGTACTGGCCTGGAACATGGCCAGCAGTCTGATGTTCACGGAAACGGTCAGTCCGTTCGGATTGGAGGAAACCGTCGCGCGCATCCAGGAGAACATCCAGAACACCGGCAACGGTTGGGCATTGTCCGGGTTGCGCAACCCGGCGCGCGCGGTCCAGACCGATGGCGGCAACGTGCTGCCGGTGCTGATGATCGAGGCGTGCAGCACCGAGTACTCCAAGCCCATCCTCAAGGAAGACACCGTGCGCTTCCTGTCGATCCTGATGCCCTGCAAGATCAGCGTGTACAAGAAGAACGACGGCAAGATCTACATCGCCACCATGAACGCCGGCCTGATGGGCAAGATGTTCGGGCCGCTGGTCGGCGAGGTCATGGCCAAGGTCGCCGAGGATCAGAAGAAATTCCTGATGTTCGACCCGAGCAAGCCCGCCCCGCGCATGATCGAGGGCATGCCCGGCGCCGGCGCGGCCGGCGGTAGTGGCGGCGGCGGCGGCGGTGGCTGCTGAACGGCGCCGGATACGGAGGCATCCCGACATGATCCCGATACGCGACTGGCTGGCCCGCCTGGGCCTGTTCATGGCACTCGCCCTGCCCGGGCTGGCGTGCGCGGCCACCGATGCCGCGCCGGCCGAGCCGGCCAAGGCGGCCACCAAACCGGCCGGTTCGGCGACCACCGCCGACCACGCCAAGTTCGAGGCGCTGCGCAAACCGTTCGCCAGCGGCCCCGAAGTCACCCGCGCCTGCCTGAGCTGCCACACCGAGGCGGCTCGCCAGGTGCACAAGACCAAGCACTGGACCTGGGAATTCCTGAATCCGGAAACCTCGCAGCGGCTGGGCAAGAAGAACGTGATCAACAACTTCTGCACGGCGGTGCCATCGAACTACGCGTTCTGCACCGCCTGCCACGTCGGTTACGGCTGGAAGGACCAGAACTTCGACTTCGGCGCCGAGGCCAACGTCGATTGCCTGGTCTGTCACGACACCACCGGCACCTACCGCAAGATTCCCGGTCTGGCCGGGCATCCGACTTACAAGGACATGGAGTTTCCGCCCGGTTCCGGCCGCATTGCCAAGGCGCCGGATCTGACCCGGATCGCCCAGCGGGTCGGCAAGACCAGCCGGACCACCTGCGGCGCCTGCCATTTCTACGGCGGCGGTGGCGACGCGGTGAAGCATGGTGACCTCGACAGTTCGCTGACCCAGCCGGGCAAGTACCTGGACATCCACATGGCCAAGGATGGCCTCAACTTCTCCTGCGGCACCTGCCACATGACCACCGGCCACGAGGTGCCCGGCAGCCGCTACGCGGTCACCGTCGAGAAGTCGGAAGCCGGACGCGCGCACATGCGCGGCCGCGATGACGGCAATCCGGCCACCTGCCAGGCCTGTCACGGCAACAAGCCGCACGAGGGCCGCCAGGCCGCGCGCCTGAACGCGCACGCGGTCAAGCTGGCCTGCCAGACCTGCCACATCCCGGAATACGCCCGCGCGCAGCCGACCAAGATGATGTGGGACTGGTCGACCGCCGGTAAGCTGGACAAGGACGGCAAGCCGTTCAAGCTCAAGGATGCCGCCGGCCATGACGCCTACGACAGCAAGAAAGGCGACTTCCGTTACGAGTCCAACGTGATCCCCGAATACGTCTGGTTCAATGGCAAGGTCGATTACACCCTGCGCGAGACCCGGCTCGATCCGGATCAGGTGGTCCGCATCAACCGCTTCGACGGTGGCCCGGACGACGGCAAGTCCAAAGTCTGGCCGATCAAGCGTTTCGTCGGCAAGCAGCCCTACGACGTCGGCAACAACCAGTTGCTGGTGTTCAACACCTGGGGCCAGAACGACACCGCGTTCTGGACCAATTTCAACTGGGACAAGGCGATCGAGCACGGCATGCGCGAGATTGGCGCCGAATTCAGCGGCCAGTACGCCTTCGTCAGCACCGAGATGTCGTGGCCGATCACGCACATGGTCGCGCCCAAGGCCGACGCGCTCGCCTGCAAGCAATGCCATACCGCGCCGGGGCGGCTCGATGCCGTGCCCGGTCTGCACATTCCCGGCCGCCACGCCAATCCGTTGCTCGATCGGATCGGCTGGAGTCTGGCCGGTCTGACCCTGCTCGGCGTCATCGCCCATGGCGCGGGCCGCGTCTACATGAACCGCAAGCGAGGGAACCGGCAATGAGCACGCACGCGCCCACCGAACGCATCTACGTCTTCAAACGCTTCGAACGCTTCTGGCACTGGTCGCAGGCGCTGCTGATCATCACCCTGATGCTGACCGGCTTCGAGGTGCACGGCAGCTACGCGCTGTTCGGCTTCGAACGCGCGGTCGACATCCACACGGTCGCGGCCTGGTCGCTAGTGACGCTGTGGGTGTTCGCGATCTTCTGGCACATCACCACTGGCGAATGGAAGCAGTACATCCCGACCTTCGACAAGGTCGGCGCCATGGCCCGCTATTACCTGACCGGCATCTTCACCAACGCGCCGCACCCGTTCAAGCAGACCGTGGTGCGCAAGCACAACCCGCTGCAACGTCTGGCCTACCTGTCGTTCTGGCTGATGATGTCGCCGCTGATCTGGTTCTCCGGCTGGTTTTACCTGTTCCACGACCGCTGGGTGGACTGGGGCGTCGATGCCTACCTGTCGCTGGAATGGGTGGCGTTCTTCCATACCCTGGGCGCGTTCATGATCCTGATCTTCTTCATTGCCCACGTGTATCTGACCACCACCGGCCACACCGTCACCTCGCACATCCGGGCCATGCTCACCGGCTGGGAAGAAGTCGAGAAATAAGAAATCGAGAAATAACCCCGCCATGGCCCTGCCCAATCCGGATGCGCTGCTCGCCGCCGCGCTCGATGCCGCGCTGGCCCGGCAGCCGGCCGCCGCCGCCCGGCTGGCCCGGCATGCCGGCAAGGTCGCGCGTCTGGCCCTGCCGGCGCGTCCGGTCAACCTGCTGCTCGATGTCGACGGCCGTTTCCATGTGGCGCCGGCCGACGCCCGGGTCGACCTGACCCTGACGCCGAACCCGGCCGCGCTGCCGGCCTGGCTGACCGGCGGTGGTCTCGACCGCCTGTTCCACGCCGACGGCGACGGCCTGTTCGCCGCCGATCTGGCCGGCGCGCTGGCGGCGTTCGATTGGGTGCTGGCGTTGCGCCCCTATCTGGGCGACATCGCCGCCAGCCGGATCGATGGCCTGTTCGCCGATCTTGGTGCCTGGCGTGTCCAGGCGCTGGCCTCCGCCGGCCGCAACCTGGCCGAATACGCGGTGCATGAACAGGCGGTGCTCGCCGACGCCGGGGCGGTGCGCGGTTTCGTCGCCGAGGTCGACCGGCTGCGCGAGGATGTCGACCGCCTCGCCGCGCGTCTGGCCCTGCTCGAATCGGGAACCAGCGCCTGATGCATTTCTTCCGCCTGTTGCGCATCGGCCTGGTCGCGGCCCGCCACGGTCTCGACGAATTCTTCCTTGGCCACGAACGGGTCCGGCTGCTGCGCTGGCTGGCGCGCGCGCTGTTCTTCTGGCGCGATCTGTCGCGGCCGCGCGGCGAGCGGCTGCGCCTGGCGCTGGAGGAGCTGGGGCCGATCTTCATCAAGTTCGGCCAGATGCTGTCGACCCGGCGCGACATGGTGCCGGCCGACATCGCCGACGAACTGGCCAGATTGCAGGACCGGGTTCCGCCCTTCCCCAGCCGGGCGGCCGAGGCCGTGCTGCATGCCGCCTATGGCCGGCCGGCCGTCGAGGTGTTCGCCGAATTCGACCCGGTGCCGGTGGCGTCCGCATCGGTCGCCCAGGTCCACCGCGCCCGCCTGAAGACCGGCGAGGCGGTCGCGGTCAAGGTGCTGCGCCCGGGCATCGAGCGCGTCATCGGCGAGGACGTCCGTCTGCTCGACGGCTTCGCGCTCCTGATCGAACGCCTGTGGTGGGATGGCCGGCGCCTGAAACCGCGCGAGGTGGTGGCCGAGTTCGCCAAGCATCTCGACGACGAGCTCGACCTGATCCGCGAGGCCGCCAACTGCTCGCAGCTGCGCCGCAATTTCCTGGGTTCCAGCCAGCTCGCGGTGCCCGAGGTGCACTGGGACTACTGCGCGTCGAGCGTGATGGTGATGAGCTGGATGGATGGCGTGCCGATCTCACGGGTCGACGAACTGCGCCGGCGCGGCGTCGACATCCCGGCGCTGGCGCGCGCCGGCGTCGAAATCTTCTTCACCCAGGTGTTCCGCGACGGCTTCTTCCACGCCGACATGCATCCCGGCAA
>DYFK01000013.1 GCA_020725265.1 Hydrogenophilus sp.
GCGCCCCGCCGCCGTCCACGGTCCACCCGCCACCGTCCATGACCAGTTCCGGCGCCGGCCGTCCAATCAGATACCCCTGCGCGTAATCGACACCGATTTCCCGAAGGATGGCCAGGGTCGCCTCGTCCTCGACGAACTCGGCGATGGTGGTCTTGCCGAAGCCCTGCACCGCGTCGTTGAGCGCCCTGACGAAGACGACATCGTCGCTGTTGCGCGTCAGACCCTTGATGAAGGAGCCATCGATCTTGACGAAATCCACCGGCAGCTCCTTGAGATACTGGAACGAGCTGTAGCCGACGCCGAAATCATCCAGGCCGAACGCGCAACCGAGCCCCTTGAACAGGGCCATGATCCGGGTGGTGCTGGCGAAATTGGCAAGCGCGGCGGTTTCCGTGATTTCCAGCAACAGCCGATGGCCACCGACCCCGTGCCGGGCCAGCGCCGCGCGCATGATCTCGAAGGTCGATTCGTCATCGAAACTGCGGCTGGACAGGTTGATCGCCAGCTTGATGTCCGGATGCGCGGCCGCGAAGGCGACACCGGCCTCGACCACCCAGCGGTCGACCGAACGGATCAGGCCGGTGCTCTCGGCGACATCGATGAACATGCCGGGCGGCACCAGCCTGCCGTCGTTGGCGCGCAAGCGCAGCAGCGCCTCGTAATGACCGACACGTCCGGTAACCAGGCATTGGATCGGCTGGAAATGCAGGACCAGACGTCCTTCCTCGATCGCCTTTTCCAGTTCCGCGCTCCAGTAGGCGCGCCGGCCGGCGACCTCGTGATAGGGATCGTCCGGTGAATACAGGTGCCAGGAGGCGTGACCCTTGGCGCGCGCCTGCACCAGCGCGATCTCACCGTTGGCGAGCAGGGCGTCGGCGCTGTCGCCATGTTCCGGAAAGCCAACCACGCCGACGCAAACCGACAATCGGCGGTGCTCAAGCCCGGGAGGCGGGACGGCATGGCTCATGGCCTGATTGAGCGCGCGCGCGAGCAGGATCGCCTCGGCGGTGCCGATGCCGACGATCATCAACGCGAAATCGTCGCCGCCCAGGCGCGCCGCCAGCGTCGGCGGCGGATTCAGTTCGCGTGCTTGACGGACGAATTCGTTGAGCACGCCATCACCGGCTTCATGGCCACCGGTTTCGTTGACCAGCTTGAATTCATCGATGTCGCACAACAGCAGCGCGCCGGATTCGCCGCGCGCCAGTCGAGCGTCCAGTTCCCGCTTGAAGGCGCGCCGGTTGAGCAGGCCGGTGACGCCATCGTGCGCCTCCAGCAGATTGAGGCTGCGTTCGACCTCGCGATAATCGGTGACGTCGAGCCCGACCGACAGATAAAGACGCTCGCCGCCAACCGTGTCCTGGCAGGAGTGGAACCAGACCACATCACGGACCTCACCGTTGGCGCGCGTGAATTCACTCTCGTTGTGCACCACCTCTCCCGGCTCCATCTCGCGCAACGCGGCCATGTGCATGGCGCGCAGGTCCGGGCGCAGGAAACGCGCCGGAAAGTCGTGTCCGATCACCTCCGACGGCGTCAGCCCGACCGCCTGGATGGCATTGGCGTTGGCCAGACGGATCCGGCCATCGTCGGCATGGGTGAGGATCAGCACCGGCGCGGTATCGAGCAGGCCGGCGATGAAATCGCGCTCCTGTTCAAGCTGCCGGGCCTGGTTCTGGAGGGATACCGCGTGTTCGCGCGACAACCTTTGCAGATGCTCGAGGGTGTCGGCGAGCTCGCTGGCGAGCAAACCCAGGTCATGCACCTCGTCACGCACCAGCGGCGCACGCCCCTGGAATGCCGCGCGCGCCTCCTGAAAGCGGCCCTCGCCGAGCAGCGGCAGCGCGTGCAGGGCCTTGCCCAGCCGGTTCATGGTCGGCCGCTGCAACAGGTAGAGCGTGACCACCGCCAGCAGCAGAACCAGGATGCCGAGGGCGACGCTGGTCAACGCCGCCGCGCGCGCCTTGACCCGTTCCGCGGTGACGTCGTGCATGACCAGGATGCGCAATTGCTCGCCGCCCGGCTCGTCGATCGGGAAACCGTAGATCAGGAAATGGCGGCCACCGAAGTCGGTGGCATGGATCGGCGCGCCGTCGGCCTGTTCGACATAGCGCCGGGCAAGATCCTGATAGAGGCTGCCTCCGCTGGCCGACAGCAGACGGGCGTCGCGGGCTGGAGTGATGGCGCACGGCGAAGCCGTCGGCGACTCCAGGAAGGCCAGTTCGGCGCCCGAGACATCGCGGAAATCCATGATGAAATCCTGCAAGCCCATCGCCAGAACCTCGACACCGAGATTACGCCCGCCCTCGACCAGCGGCACCGCCGCCAGGTAGACACAACGCGCCCCGCATTCCAGCCGGTACAGCGGCGTTTCACGCATCACCGCCTCGCGCGCGAGCACCGGCATGTATGGCGTCGGCGCGTTCAGGCCCCAAAGCCCGAGGGTGTCACCCGTGGCGGAAAAGAAGGCGACACTGTCGAGCCCGTGAATCAGGTTGAAATCCGACCAGAACGGCGAAAAGCCGCTGTCCAGCACGACCGCGTCCCCGGCGCGCAAGGCCTCGCGGACTCCGGGCAGATCGGCCATCAGCATGCCCAGGCCATGCAGGCGGGCGGCCTGTATTTTCATCAGACGGCTGGCCAGGTCGACCGTGCGGCGGTATTGCTGCGTCTGGAGATCCTCGCGGTGGCGGGCCTGGTAGTTGAGTTCGAGCAGTACGAAGGACGTGCTGGTGATGGCCAGAATGATCACCGCGAACAACACCACCTTGGTGCGCACGCTCAGGTAGCGTGGGCGCGGCAGGCGGGCGAGCAGGCGGGCGAACATGATGGCCCGGCGCGCCGATCAGAAGCGGTAGGCCGCTTGCAGCAACACCATGTCCCAATCCTTGGTGAAGCCGTCCGGATTGTCCTGCGGCGACAACATGCCGACCCCCTCGATCCGGTGCCACTCGGCCGACAGCGCCAAATCCGGGGTGAAATCGTGACGGACGCCGAGCACGGTGGCATGGGTGCGACCGCGATAGGTTTCCTGGCCACGCACCGTGTAACGGCGGCCGGCCTTGTCATCGACGTTGAAATGCATGCCCTCGCGGCGCAGCCAGACGCTCCATTCCAGAGCCGGCCGCCAGGTCGCCTGGATATACGCGCCCTCGCTGTAAGCCTGGTAGGCGATCGGCTGGCTGATCACCTCGACGCGCGCCAGCTCGGCGGTGAACGTCCAGCTCTCGCGATTGTGCTGCAACGACAGCAGCAGCGGACGCATGCGCGCGACGCCAGCCGGGATCGGATCGCGCGCGCGCGGACGGTAGTCCATGGCAACGTCGCCGAATGACAGGCCGGCGCGCCAGCGCGCGCCATCGAGCTCGGCCAGCCCCTGCGCCAGCCAGGACGCGCGCCCCTCGAACCGTCCACCGGTATTGACCGGCAGGAACACGTAATTGAGTTCGTCGTTGTCGGCCTGCATTTTCATGCCCCCGACCTGCCAGCCCAGGTAATGGTCGCCGGAATCGTGCTCGCCGCGCAGCGCGACGCCCGGCGCGGCCAGGAAGAAGTCGCGCATGCGCTCCATGTAGATCGATTGCGGCAGCAGGATGCCGGGCCGGGTATGGGCGACATCGCGCGTGGTGTTGAAGAAACCGTAGGGATTCTTGATCTTGCCCAGACTGAGCGAAATCTGATGGGCGCCGTCGTTGAACAACGCCCGCTCGACGAAGGCGTAATCGATGCGCGGTCCGCCCTCGTCGGTCTCGCCGGCCCAGCGCGACAGCACCTGGCCGGACAGCAGCCAGTCCGGATTCGGCCGCCAGGACAGGTTGACGCCCAGTTCACGCGCGTCGGTGGCGATGCCGTCATCGCTTGTGCCGCCAAAATTGTTGTCCGAGGTATGAATCAACCCCTGGCTGACGAAACCGTGGAATTGCACGCCGGCCCCCAGGTCGACGGCCACCACCGGCGCGCACGTCAGGGCCAGCAGGATGCCGGCGAGGCCGACGCGGGCGGAGCGATTATTGGACATCGAGCAGCTTGACCGGGTCATGAGGCCTCACTTTCCTGACGTAGCCGATCGCGCCGGGGGTGGCCGCGACCCTGGCGATCAGTTCCTCCTCGCTGGCCACCTCGGTGGGCGCCTGCGCCAGCCCGGAAAACACCAGGCGGTCCCAGGACTGCCTGAGCTGGTAGGGGTAAAGGTTGAGTTTTTCCTTGCAGAACGCGGCGTGGACCGGATGGCCGTCGGCGAGCACGAACACCCTGACCTGGGCGCCGTCCGGCCATTTCACCTGGCGCATGCCGAACAGCGCGCGCGCGCTGGCCAGGGAAATGGCGCCGACCGAGACCCCGCGATGCGCGACGACATCGACGGCGGCCGCCAGTCCGGTCAAGCCGAGCAGCACAAGCAGCAGTCCCCCTCTCAGCACCCCCGGAAGGAAACCCCGAATCCGCACCGCCGACATCCAGGCTGGCGTCATTTCAGGCCAAGCACATCCCGCATGTCGTACAGGCCATCGCGACGATCGGCCAGATAGCGCGCGGCGCGTAGCGCGCCGAGCGCGAAGGTCATCCGGCTGCTGGCCTTGTGGGTGATTTCCAGACGCTCGCCGATGCCGGCGAACATGACGGTGTGGTCGCCGACGATGTCGCCGCCACGGACGGTGGCGAAGCCGATGGCGCGCGGATCGCGCTCGCCGGTGACGCCCTCGCGGCCATACACCGCGCAACCGGCAAGATCGCGGCCGCTGGCGGCGGCCACCACCTCGCCCATGCGCAGGGCGGTGCCCGAAGGCGCGTCGATCTTGTGACGGTGG
This sequence comes from Hydrogenophilus sp., assembly GCA_020725265.1. Lineage (GTDB taxonomy): Bacteria > Pseudomonadota > Gammaproteobacteria > Burkholderiales > Thiobacillaceae > PFJX01. Next base: position 4,806 of record DYFK01000013.1, read on the forward strand.
TGCGCCTCGACGATCTCGATATCAAAACCCTCGTCGAGCACGCGCGCGGCCATGTCCAGCAACTTCAGCGCCAGATTGACGCCGACGCTCATGTTCGGCGCGAACACCACCGGAATCACGCTGGCGGCCTGTTCAATGGCGGCCTTGCCAGCGGCATCGAAGCCGGTGGTGCCGATGACGATGCCCACCCCTTTCTCACGGCAAGCGGCCAGATGTTCCAGCGTCGCTTCCGGACGGGTGAAATCGATCAACACATCCGCGCCGGTCAGGGCGGTGGCGACGTCGTCGGTCACCACCAGCCCGCCGGTGCCGTCGAGGGGACTGCCAACCGCCGGCGCGCCGACACGTTCCAGCGCCGCGTGCAGCGTCATGTCTGGCGCGGCCGCGACCGCTTCCAGCAAAACCCGGCCCATGCGCCCGCCGCTGCCGGCGATCACGATCCTGCTCATTGCCCCACTCCCGTCTTGATGTCGGCTGGCAATCCGGCGGCGACCACGTCGCCACGCAGCGCCTTCAGCCTGTCGTTTTCGAACAGCACGGTGACCCGCCGCCGTTCCGGCGGCTGCCCGGCCTTGTCGTGCAGATAGACGTAATCCCAGCGATCGTTCCGGAACGGATCGACCAGCAGCGGCGTGCCCAGGATGAAACGGACCTGGGATGGCGTCATGCCCGGCTTGAGCCGGTCCAGCATGTCCTGCGTGATGGCATTGCCCTGCTGGATATCCATGCGGTAGGGCTTGATGCGCTCGACGGGGTTGGACCAACCGCCGCAACCGGCGAGCAGTGCCACGAGAAACCAGGGAAGGAGGCGCATTGGCAAGAACGGGAATCGGTAAGGTCGATAGCCGCGTTATGATAGCGCGCAACTTCAGCCCGTCATACGGGCATTTCCGGAGTAGACATGACCAATACCGATCAACTCAGGAACATGGGCCTCAAGGTCACCGGCCCCCGCCTGAAAATCCTCAACCTGTTCGAACACACCGACCAACGCCACCTGACCGCCGAGGAGGTGTACCGTCTGCTGCTCGCCGACCATATCGATGTCGGCCTGGCCACGGTCTATCGGGTGCTGACCCAGTTCGAACACGCCGGCATCCTGATCCGCCATCATTTCGACAATGACAAGGCGGTCTACGAACTCAACCGGGGTGGCCATCACGACCATCTGCTGTGCCTGCAATGCGGCCATGTCGAGGAATTCTACGACCCCGAGATCGAGCGTCGTCAGCACGCCATCGCCAAGGAACGCGGCTTCAAGCTGGCCGAGCACGCGCTGCACCTGTACGTCGAATGCGAGAAGACGGACTGCCCGCACCGCAAGCAAGACAAGTCCTGATTCCGGCTATCCGCCCTCGAGCATGCGCGCGGCGTGGGCGCGCGTGGCGTCGCTGATTTCGACGCCTCCAGCCATGCGCGCGAGCTCTTCGACCCGGCCGTCCCGGTCGAGGCGGATCACCGCCGAAACCGCCCGGCCGTCCCGTTCCCCCTTGCTCACCCGGTAGTGATGATCGGCGCGCGCGGCGACCTGAGCCAGGTGGGTCACGCACAACACCTGGCGGCCACCGCCCAGTCCCGCGAGCAGGCGACCGACGATCTCGGCGACGCCGCCACCGATGCCGGCGTCGACTTCGTCGAACACCAGGGTCGGCGCCCCGGACACTCCCGACAGCACGGTCTGCAAGGCCAGGCCGATGCGTGACAGCTCGCCACCGGACGCGGTCCGGGCCAATGGCTTGACGCCCTGCCCGGCATGCGGCGCGACCTGGAATTCGATCTCCTCCAGCCCATGCGCGGCGGCTTCGCGCGGCGTCAACGCCACCGCGAAGGCCCCGCCCTTCATGGCCAGTTGCCGCATGACGGCGGTGACCGCGCGCGCCAGTTCGGCGGCGGAGGCGGCCCGACGCCGGCCCAGATCGCGGGCCAGCCGGTCATAGTCGGCGGCGAGCCCGGCCTCCCTGCGCGCCAGCCCGTCCAGGTCGGCGGCGGCACCGAGCCGGGCCAGACGTTCTCGGGTTTCGCGCAGGTGATCGGGAATATCTTCCGGGCGCAGCCGGTATTTGCGCGCGGCGGCCTGCACCGTCGCGACCCGGGCTTCGGCCTGTTCGAGCGCCTGGGGATCGAGGTCGACGCGGTCGGCATAGCGGGACAGATCGCGCGCCACCTCGTTGAGGCCATCCGTGGCGCCCGCCATGAGCGCCAGCGGTTCGGACAGGCTCGCGTCGATCCCCGCCAGTTCCGCCAGTTCACCCCGGGCCACGCGCAGGCGTGCCAGGATGCCGGCTTCATCCGCCTCCAGCTGGTCGCAGACCGCGCGGGCGCCGGCCAGCAGCTCGGCGGCATGCGCCAGACGGCGATGCGTGTCCTGCGCTTCGGCCCAGCCCTCGGGGCTGAATTCGAGCGCCGCCAGTTCCCGTTCGGTCCACGCCAGCCGCTCGCGCTCGGCGTCCGCCTCGCCGGCATGGCGCTCCGCGTGCTCGCGCTCGGCGACCGCTTCGCGCCAGGCGCGGAACGCGCGCGCGGTGTCGGAGGCGAGTTCCAGGCATCCGGCCCAGGCATCGAGCAGGCGGCGCTGTTCCGCTGCTTTCAGCAGGGAGTAATGGGCATGCTGCCCGTGGATGTCGACCAGTTTCTCGCCCACCGCCTGCAACTGCTGGGCTGTGGCCGGACGGCCGTTGACGAAAGCACGCGAACGCCCGGAAGCCTCGACCACCCGGCGCAGCAACAGGACATCGTCCTCGCCGTCCAGGCCGCTCTCCTCCAGCCAGTCGGTGACGCCGGCGATGCCGGCGATGTCGAACTCGGCCGCCACTTCCGCGCGCGCGGCGCCTTCGCGGACGACGCCGGTTTCGGCGCGGGCGCCGAGCACCAGCGACAGGGCGTCGAGCAGGATCGACTTGCCGGCGCCGGTTTCGCCGGTGAGCACGGAAAACCCGGGCTCGAAATCGAGCGCCAGATGGTCGACCAGCACAAAGTCGGAAAGGGTCAGCGCGCGCAGCATGTCGGCGATGGCCGGCGCGCGCGCGTCGGCGCGCCATGGCGAGAGGAAGGCGGCCACGTGACGATGGCGCCGCGCATCACAGCTTTTCCCCCCAGTGCAGCTTCTGGCGCAGGGTGTCGTAATAGTTGTGGCCTTCCGGGTGCAGCAACCGGATGGTGTTGTTGGCGCGACGGATCACCACGCGGTCGCCGATGCGCAGGTCGGCGTGCTGCTGGCCATCGAAGTGGACGCGGGCATCCTCGGCATGGATCAGGTTGATCTCGATCTCGGAGCGGCTGTTCAGCGCGATCGGCCGCGCCGACAGGGTATGCGGGCAGATCGGCGCCATCACCACCGCCTCCAGGGTCGGGTGCAGGATCGGCCCGCCGGCGGACAGGGCGTACGCGGTCGAGCCGGTTGGCGAGGCCACCACCAGGCCGTCGGCGCGCTGGCTGTAGACGAACTGGTTGTCGACGTAGACCTCGAATTCGATCAGCCGACCCATCGTGCTCTTGCTCACCACCACGTCGTTGAACGCGTAATTGGCGATCAGGATGTCGTCGTGCCGTTCGACGCTGGCTTCCAGCATGATCCGGTCCTCGGCCATGTACTGGCCGGACAGCATCTCGTCGAGGGTCGAGAACATGGTGTCCAGCGGCACGTCGGCGAGAAAGCCAAGCCGCCCCTGGTTGATGCCGATCAGCGGAATGCGATGGTCGACCAGTGCCCGCGCGATGTTGAGCAGGGTGCCGTCGCCACCCATGACCAAGGCCAGATCGACCAGGCCGCCGATCTCCTTCAGGGTCGACACACGATAGCCGCGCAGGTCGTCGATCTCGCACAGATCGGCGGTATGCGCGGCCAGCACCACCTCGTGGCCACGCTCGCGCAGAAACGCCGCCAGCCGCAGCAACGACGCGCCGCAGGCCGGGCTGTTGTACTTTCCCACCAGTGCGATGGTCTTGAAATCGGCTTCCATGGCGCGAAATTATAGGGTGCCGTTATGATTGCCCGCCATGCTCAACGACCGCGCCCGCATCCTCCTCAAGTTTCTGGTCGAACGCTATATCGAAGACGGCCAGCCGGTCGGCTCGCGGACCCTGTCCAAGCACACCGGTCTGAACCTGTCGCCGGCGTCGATCCGGAACATCATGGCCGACCTCGAGGAAGGTGGCTACATCGCCAGCCCGCACACCTCGGCCGGCCGGATCCCGACGCCGCGCGGCTATCGCCTGTTCGTCGACACCCTGCTGACCGTCAAGCCGCTGGAAAAGGGTCAGGTCCGCCAGATCGAATCGACCCTGGCACCGAACGATCCGCAACGCCTGGTCAGCGCGGCCTCGCATCTGCTCGCCGAACTCACCGCTTACGCCGGCGTCGTGCTGACCCCCAAGCGACGCAACCAGGGCTTGCGCCAGATCGAATTCCTGGCGCTCTCGGACAAACGCATCCTGCTGATCATGGTCACCGCCGAGGGCGAGGTGCAGAACCGCGTGATCGTCACCGACAAGCCTTACGAGCCAAATCAGCTGGTGCGCGCCGCCAACTATTTCAACCAGCATTTCGCCGGCCTGTCCTTCGAACAGGTGCAGCCGCGCCTGGCCGGGGAACTGGCGGAACTCAAGAGCGACATCAGCCGGCTCATGGAAATGGTCGTCGTGGCCGGCAACGAAGCGTTCAGCGGCGCCGGCAAGGAATACGTGCTGTCCGGCGAGCGCAACCTGCTCGGCGCTCCCGAGCTGTCCGCCAACATGAGCCGCCTGCGTGAACTGTTCGGCCTGTTCGAGCAGAAGACCGAACTGATGCAACTGCTCGATGTCAGCCACGCCGCCAACGGCGTGCAACTGTTCATCGGCGCCGAATCCGGCGTCGCCCCGCTCGACGAATGCAGCGTCATCGCCGCGCCCTACGAGGTCGATGGCGAGATGGTCGGCACCCTCGGCGTGATCGGCCCGACGCGCATGGCTTACGAGCGCGCGATCCCGATCGTCGACATCACCGCCCGGCTGCTGTCCAACGCGCTGTCCTCGCATTGACGCGCGCGGCCTGGCGGACCCTTTCCAACCTCTTCCCGCGCCGCCATGTCCTATTACCTGCCCGAACCCCCTCATCGCCACGACCGCGTCGCCCGCGTCGGCGTGCTCCTGATCAACCTGGGCACCCCGGAAGCGCCGACCGCGCCGGCCTTGCGCCGCTACCTCAAGGAGTTTCTATGGGACCGGCGCGTCGTCGAGATCCCGCGCCCGCTCTGGTGGCTGATCCTGAACGGCATCATCCTGAACACGCGGCCGCGCAAATCGGCCGAGAAGTACGCCGCGATCTGGCGGCCGGAAGGATCGCCGCTCAAGCATTACACCGAGCGTCAGGCCGCGCTGTTGGCCGAAGCGTTGGCGCGACGCACGCCGGCGCCGCTGGTGGTCGACCACGCCATGCGCTATGGCGCGCCCGACGTCGCCGGCCGCATCCAGACCATGAAGGCCCAGGGCGTCGATCGTCTGCTGGTGCTGCCGCTCTACCCGCAATACGCGGCCAGCAGCAGCGGCTCCGCGCTCGACGCGGTCTGGCGGACACTCGAACGCCTGCGCAATCCTCCGGAAATCCGCGCCGCCCGGCATTTCCACGATCACCCCGGCTACATCGACGCCCTGCGCCGCAACGTTCAGGCCCAGTGGGATCTGCACGGCCAGGGCGATGTCCTGGTCATGAGCTTCCACGGCGTGCCCCGGCGCAGCCTGGATCTAGGCGACCCCTACCACTGCGAATGCCAGAAAACCGGTCGACTGCTCGCGGAAAGCCTGGGCCTCGCGCCGGACCGTTACCGGATCACCTTCCAGTCCCGCTTCGGTCGCGCCGAGTGGCTGCAACCCTATACCGACAAGACTCTGGAGGAACTCGGTCGCGCGAAAACCCGACGGGTCGACGTGATCTGCCCCGGCTTCGTCGCCGATTGTCTGGAAACCCTGGAAGAAATCGCGCTGGAAGGCAAGGCCACCTTCCTGAACGCGGGAGGCGGCGAATATCGTTACCTGCCCGCGCTGAACGACGAGCCGGTCTGGATCGACGCCCTCGCCGACCTGACCGTGTCCCTTCTGCAAGGATGGTTACCCGCCGACTGGGACGCGGAAAGCGCCGAAACGGCCGCCCGAAACACCCTGGAAAACGCCCGCGCGCTGGGCGCGAAAATCTGATCGAAACAGCCGGGAACCCGCGCCAATATTAGAGTTTGCTTGTTGACTGGCGGAAAAACCCCATGCAAATATCGGCGCGCTGGTGCTTTTGACCCAGGTCAAGAATGGGTCCAAGGCGAACCGAAAATTCGGTCTGGTTGGCGGGTGACCGCCATTTTTTCTTTCCTGGAGGAGCACATGAAGAAATCCCTCGCTGTCACCCTGCTGCTGGCGGGCGCCCTGGGCGCTGTCGCCTCGGCCCACGCCGATCCGCGCGCGCGGTTCATGGCCGCCAACTGCGCCTACTGCCACGGCCCGGAAGGCAAAAGCCATGGTGCCATTCCCAGCCTGGCCGGCCTGGAAGCCAAGTATTTCGTCGACCAGATGAAGGCGTTCAAGGATGGTTCGCGTCCCGGCACGGTGATGCAGAAGCACGCCAGCGGTTACACCGAAGCCGAATACCTGGCCATGGCCAAGTATTTCGCGGCCATCAAGTAATCAGAGGAGCAGACAACATGGCCATCATCGATCGCCGCGAATTCCTGAAAGTTTCCGCCGGTGCCGCCAGCGCCGTCGCCGTGGGCGGCCTCGCCGGCTGCGCCACCACGCCCAACGCCGCTTCCGCCGGCGGCGCCCGTCCCAAGGTCGTCGTGGTCGGCGCCGGTTTCGGCGGCGCCACCTTCGCCCGCTACCTGAAGATGTGGTACCCGAAGGCGGAAGTCACCGTCATCGAGCCGAACGACAAGTTCGTGTCCTGCCCGTTCTCCAACACCGTCCTGGCCGGCATCAACAAGATGGATGACATCACGATGCCGTACGACAACATCAAGAAGGTCGTCGACAACTTCGTCAAGGACACCGTCACCGCCATCGACTCCGGCAAGAAGACGGTCACCACCAAGGGCGGCAAGACCTTCGCCTACGACAAGCTGGTGCTGGCTGGCGGCGTCGAACTGATGTTCGACAAGGTCGAGGGTTATAACGCCGAGGCGCAGAAGACCATCATGCACGCCTGGAAGGCCGGTCCGCAGACCGCCACCCTGCGCAAGCAACTGGAAGAGATGCCCGATGGCGGCACTTTCGTCATGTCGGTACCGATGGCCCCGTACCGCTGCCCGCCCGGCCCCTACGAGCGCGCCTGTCAGGTCGCCCATTACTTCAAGCAGGCCAAGCCCAAGTCCAAGATCATCATCCTGGACGGCAACCCGGACATCGCCTCCAAGAAGGGCTTGTTCCTGGCCGCCTGGAAGAAGCACTACGGCTACGACACCCCGAACAGCATGATCGAATATCGCGCCAACAACATGCCGCGCGCCGTCGACCCGAAGAAGATGATGGTCGGCACCGAGTTCGACGACGTGAAGGGTGACGTCATCAACGTCGTGCCGCCGATGCGCGCCGCCGAGATCACCGGCATGGCCGGCGTTCGTGATGGCAACAACGGCACCTGGTGCACCATCGACTACCGCACCTTCGAATCCAAGGTCGTGCCCAACGTCCACGTGCTCGGCGACTCCGCCCTGACCAACTTCCCGAAATCCGGTTCGGTGGCCAACAACACCGGCAAGATGTGCGCCTACGCGATCAGCGAGATGTTCAGTGGCCGCGCCGTCGACCCGGCGCCGGTGGTCACCAATACCTGCTACTCGGCCAGCTCCGACAGCACCGCCTTCCACGTGGCGACGGTGTTCCGCTGGAACGAGGAAAAGCAGTCCATGCTGCCGGAAAAGGGCGCCAACGGCGTTTCCAAGGAAGAAAGCGAACTCGAGTTCGCCTACATGGAAGCCTGGGCCAAGAACGTCTGGGCGGATACGCTGGGCCTGTAAGCGCCAGTTCTCGCGCCAGCAACGAAAGGAGGGGCTTGCCCCCTCCTTTTTCCATTCGGGCCGGTCATTCGCCATGCCGCCATCGCCATCCCGTCATATCGAGGTCATAAGGTCGCGCCCATGAACTGTCCCGCCTGCGGAGCCACGCTCCCCGATACCGAATCCAGATTCTGCCGGGCCTGCGGCCATGCCATCGCCCCGCCGGAAATCCCCTGCGCCGCCTGTGGCGCCGCCAACAAGCCCGATGCCCGCTTCTGCCGGGCCTGCGGTCACGATCCGCGCGCCGCCGCGCCAACGGCCACGCGCCCCTGCCCGACCTGTGGCGCCGACAATCCGGAAGGACGCCGGTTCTGCAAGGCCTGCGGCCACGCGCTGAATGCCGCCGCCGCGCCCATCCCCGAATCGACCATCGCGACCACCGCGATCAACACCGCCACGGCCGAGCCTGATGCCATCGTCGTGCCGGACGAAGCCACCGCGGCGACACCCACGCAACCCGAATCGGTCCCGTCATCGCATGCGAGCCCGGACGACGCCGCGTCAACCGTCGCCTCCGTGGAAACGGCATCCGCGAGACCCCGGAGTAGTTCCGCGCCGCTGGCGGCCAACCGGCGTTCGGAAGGCGTGCCGGCGGCCGCCCTGCTGGTCGGCATCCTGTTGCTGCTGGCGGTCGTCGGTTTCGCCGCCTACTTCCTGTGGCCGAACGGAACGCCGGTGGCTGGGGACACGGAATCCTCGGATACCGCGACCATCATCCACGAAGGCGAACCGGAAACGGATGCCGCCGATGATGAATCCGCGACTCGCGATGAACCCGGCGAAACCGCGACGCCGCCCGACGCCGGCACCGACTCCGCCAGGACCATCGCGCCGCCCACCGTGCCGCCGCCGGCCACCGCGCCGGAACGACCGGTCAGGCCGGCGGCCCGCCAGCCGGCGGAGGACGAGCCGAAATCACGCCCTCGCCGGGAACCGGCGGAGATCGATGACGAGCCTGCCTACCGGCCGGCGCGCGAGCCCGCCGCCGAACCGCGCCGCGCGCGCGAGCCGGAACCGGTCCAGACCGCGCCCGCGCGCAAACCGGAAGCCGAAAGCATCCCCGAACAACTCGCGCGGATGTGTTCCAGGGAAGGCAACGCCTTCGCGCGCAAGATCTGCGAGGAGCAAATGCGTCTGCGCCTGTGTTCCGGCAAATGGGGCGAAGTGCCCGGCTGCCCGAAGTTCGAATCCTCCAATCCCTTCAACCACTGACCCCCGGGAGATCCGCCATGTCCGCCATTGCCCGACAACTCGACAATTCCGCCGGCCTGCTGCGCGCGCTGGAAGCCGCCACGCACTGGCGGGCGATCACCCTGCTGCTGGGCACGCTGGTCGGCTTCATCATCCTGCTCTCGCTAGGCGCGCTGACCGGTTCGCCGGCCCTGATCGGCCTGCTCACCCTGATCGGCGTGATCGAACTGGTGATCGGCTTCAGCGCCACCGGCTTCCTGCTCATGGACCAGGCCAGCGAGGCGCCGGAGCGTTCGATCATGGATGCCCTGCTCGCCGCGCTGTTCAGCCTGCACCGGCTGCTCGGCATCGCCATCCTGGTCACGCTCGCCTTCCTGGCGGTGCTGCTGGTGGTGGCGGTGATCATGGTGATCTGCAAGCTGCCCCTGGTCGGCCCACTGCTCTACGCGATCGCGTTGCCGATCACCTCGGTCGCGGTCGGTGTCGCCGCGCTGGCGCTGTTCTATGTCGGCCCGACCATCCTGCTGCCGTCGGTCTGGCAGGGTCACGGCGTGCTCGCCTCGATGGCGAGACTGTGGACCGTGGTCCGCCAGAACCTGCTGATGGTGGTCATCCATCTGCTGCTGCTGTCACTGATCCTGTTCGTGGTCACCGGCATCGTCTGGGGCGTGGCCGCCATCGGCTCGCTGTCGGTGCTCGGCGTATCGGTGCCGATCCTCGGCTATCAGGCCGGCGGCGACATCATGGGCATTTTCAACAACCTGATGATGATGATGAGCGGCTACGGCGACGGCGGCGAAACCGGTTACGTGTTCGCGTTCCTGTTCGGCTTCGGCGTGCTTTACGCGGTGGCCGCCTGCATCCCCGGCCTGGTCGGGCTGTCCGGCGCCTGCCACATCTACCTGCGCGCCTGCGAGGGTCTGGATTTCGCGGCCGCCGAGGCGCGTCTGGCCCAGGGCATGGAGGAAGCCCGCCGGCGTGCCCAGGAAGCCCAGGCGCGCGCGCAGGAAGCGGCCGCCAAGGCGCGCGAGAAAATGGCCAGCGCCAACGCGCCAGCCACCGGCGCCCCCGTCGAACCGACCGCCGGTACGGCGGAGACCGCCAGCCCGCCGGCGGCTTCCACGACCTGCCCGAACTGTCGGGCCGCAGTCGAGGCCGACGACGTGTTCTGCGGCAACTGCGGCGCCCGCCTGAAGGACTGAGCCCGACGGCGGCGGCTCAGTCGACCGGCTTGCGCGCCGCCGGAACGCGGCGCTGGTCGATGAACAGGCTGCTGCCGGGCATGCGTTTGGCCATGTGCTTGGCCTCGGAGGCGGCGCGCGCGACTTCCTGATGCAGCCGGAAGCTCGCGGCGTTGACCCGTACGGCGCCGATCGACAGCGACACCAGACGGTGGAACACGATGTTGCCGGCGCGATCCTCGGAACGATAACCGCCCTCGGCGACGTGGCCGGAATCGAAGAACGCCAGGCACTTCGCGTCGAACGCGTTCAGGATGTCCCGACAGCGCGCCTCCCAGTCCGCCGAGCGGAACAGCGCGACGAAATCGTCGCCGCCGACGTGGCCGATGAAATCCAGCGTCTCGTCGCAATGGGCGCGTGTCAGCTCGGCCAGCAGGCGGATGATGTCGTCACCCCGGCGGAAACCGTAGACGTCGTTGTAGGGCTTGAACTGGTCGAGGTCGAAATAGGCGATGACGAAGTCCTCGCCGGTATCGAGCAAACGCTGGATCTCGTCCTGAATCGGAACATTGCCGGCCAGGCCGGTGAGCGGATTGGCGTAGCGCGCGGCCTGGATCTGCATCTGGGTGACCTCGCGCATCAGGTCGAAACCGGACCCCAGCCCCAGATAGCGGCCGCCCTCGCCGGTGATGATGAAACCCTGGGTGAACGCCGCCTTGCCCTTCCTGACCACCAGTTCGGACAGGTCGAGCAGGCGCGTGAAGCGGTCGACCACCAGCGGATCGGCATCCATGATCTCGCGGCTCGGCTTCTTGCCGTAGATCTCGCGGCCGTACATGCTCAGGAAACGGTCGAGCAGGGCCGGCCTGTGGATGATGCCGACCGGCCGTTCGCCGTCCAGCACCGCCACCGCGTGCTGATCGAAATGGTCGAGCATCAGGTCGAGCACGACGCGGCCTGGGGTATCGATCCGCACCGCCGGGGCCGGAATGATCAGTTTTTCCGCGATCATGCGCGCGCGTGGCGGGCGGCTCCGCCCTACCCCGACCCGTTCAGACCCTGGGAGACGTTGAGCCGGCGCATGACCGGCCGGCGCTTGACCCGGTGGCCGCTCATGCGGCCGAGCACGTCGGCGAGGAAACGCACGGTCTCGACGATGTACGGCCCCTTGTTCAGCATCACGCACTCGGCGCGCACGCCGAAGGCGGCGTCGGAGACCTCCGCGCGCGAGGGAATGCCGCGTTTGGCCATGCCTTCCAGCACCTGGGTCGCCCAGATCACCGGCACATGCGCCGCCTCGCACAGCCACAGGATTTCCTCCTGCACTTCAGCCAACCGCTGGAAACCGACTTCCACCGCCAGGTCGCCACGCGCGACCATGACCCCGACCGGCGGCGCCCGCAGGCTGGCGAGCAGGATGCGCGGCAGGTTGTCGAAACCCTGGCGGGTCTCGATCTTGAGCACCACGCCCGGCCGCCGACCATCCGGCCCGGCCAGCGCGTCCAGGCGCGCGTGCAGGTCGAGCACGTCGCCGGGCGCGCGCACGAAGGACAGACCGATCATGTCCACGCGCGGCGCCAGCACCGCCAGATCGGCCACGTCCTTGGCGGTGAGCGCCGGGATCGCAAGTTCGGTGTCGGGCAGGTTGATGCCCTTTTCCGGGCGCAGCTTGGAACCCTGCGGCGAGGCATGGGTGATCTCGATGGTGATCACGCGGTTGCGCGTCGACAGGATGTAGCCACCGATCTTGCCGTCGTCGAACCAGATCGCCTGGCCCGGCCGGACGGCGTCGAACACCGCGTCGAGCGTGCATGGAATCGAGGCCGGCGCGATCAGCTCGCCGGCCTCGTCATGGCGGGCCGGCTCGCCCGGCTGGTCGGGCGGTGTCAGCAGCAGGCGGTCGCCGCGCCGCAACACGATCGGCATCACCGCTTCCGGTAACGGGCCGACGCTGCCGCGCGCCAGTTGCACGACGTCGCGGTAGAGCGCGCAGCCGGCGCCCTCGCGCAGATAGACGTGTTGATGGCCGTGCGCCAGCCAGGAATGGCCGATCCGCTCGACCAGGGTCAGATCGCGCTGACCGCCGCGGCTGTCCTCCAGCGCCAGACTGTCGCCCGGACGCGCCTCGGCGAGCACCGCGTCATCGACCGGCAGCGAGGTCGGCACGTCGGCCGGCGCCGGCTCCGGCTGGCCGCGCGGCGTGATCCAGACCCGCGCCGGGCGGTCGACCCGGCCCCAGACGTCGCGTGTCGGTTTGAACTCCAGCTTGTGGCCGACCGGCCGGATCGGGCCGGTGCGCAGTTTCGGTCCGGCCAGATCGGCATGCACCTTGCACGTCCGGCCCAGTTCGCGTTCGGCGACGCGCAGATGTTCGATCATTGCCAGCCAAGCATCGGCGTCGTCGTGCGCGCAGTTGATGCGCATCACGTCCATGCCCGCTTCCAGCAACGCGCGGACCATGCCCGGATCGGTCGCCGCCTCGGACGGCATCGTCACCATGATGCGCGCCGTCCGCCGAGCTGGAACTTCGCCGAGCAGGGCGCGGGCATGCTCATCAAGCAGTTTCTGGCCGCCGCGGATCGCCACCGGCGCCCGCGCGCGCCGGGGCGCGGCGTGGCCGGCCAGGGCATGCAGCGCCGCCAGCACGGCGTTGATGCTGCTCAGGGTATGCGCCTCGGAGCGGCCCAGCCGGGACAGGCCGAGCAGCGACAGATCCTCCTGCAGGGACCGGATGTCACTCTGGCGCAGCGCCAGGTAATGCACCAGGTTGCGCGCGCTGGCCTGATAGCCGGCCGGAATCGGCGCGAGCAGGGCGGCATTGCCGCGCTCCAGCGTCAGCGCCTGCTCGCGCAGGGTCTCAAGGGCGGGGATCAGATGGTCGACGAGTTGGCGGAAGGAACGGCTCATGGCGGCAATCGGACAGGTTGCCACCAGACTAGCGGGGAATTGTTACAGGGTGGTGATGGGTGCGTGGGAGTAGGGAGTGGGAAGTGGGTTACAGGGTGAGGATCTGGCCGGGGGTCAGGGCTTGGGCGGGTTGGCCGAGGGCGTGGCCGATTTCCTCGAGGATGCGCGCTTCGCCGCCCGGTTTCAGATGAGTGATCCAGAGTCCGACGTCGGCGCGCAGACCGGTGAAATCCTCGGCCAGCAGGCTCGGGCAGTAGTGCTTGCTGGCGCGCGCGAGTTCCAGTTCGGCGTCGGGGAAGGAACATTCGACGGCGACGTGGCGGACATCCGGGGTGGCGTCGATCAACGCGCGCAGGGCCGGGTTGACGCAGGTATCGCCACTGAACACGAAGGCGCCGGTGGCGCCGCGCATCAGGTAGCCGACCGTCGGCACCACGTGGTTGGCCGGCACCGGCACGAACTCGCGCGCGCCGAGCCGCGCCGATTCACCGAGCGCCAGCGGCCGGTAAGCCAGGAACGGCGCCTCGACGCTGGGCAGCGCGGCGAAATCCGGCCACAAGCGCCAGTTGAAGCAATGCTGGCGCAGGACATCGATGACCTCTGGCGTCGCGTGCACGGTGACCGGCTGGGCGCGCTCGCCGGCGACGCTGTCGAGCAGCAGGGGCAGACAGAGAATGTGATCGAGATGGGCGTGGCTCAGGAAGACGTGGTCGATGCGCCGGAGCTGGTCGCGCGTCAGCGTGGTCAGGCCGGTGCCTGCGTCGACCAGGATGTCGTCGTCGACCAGAAAGCTGGTGGTATGGCGTCCGTCGCCGATGCCGCCGCTGCAACCGAGAACCTGGATACGCATGCCGGATGTCTCCGCTCACTTGCTGGTGAAAGTGTATACACCGTCCCAATCGGCGGGCGGCGGATTGAAGCGGTATTGCATGATCCGGTCCAGGTAGACCTGATACAGCTTGCGCGGGTTGGCGCGCCCGAGTTCCATCAGCTTGGCCTCGGCGGCATCCCATCGGCTGGCCTGGTAATCGGCGAACGCCGCCTCGAACAGCTCGGCCTCGCGCAGGCGTTCCGGCGTCACCTCGGCGGCCGGGCCGAGCGGCTCGTGGATCGCCACCGGCGCGTCCTTGCCCTTGACCCGGACCCGGTCAACCAACTGGAAGACCAGATCCGGACAGGCGGCCACGGTCGCCTCGCCGGCGAGCACGCCGACGCCATATTGCTTGGTCAGCCCTTCCAGGCGCGAGGCCAGGTTGACCGCGTCGGCCATCACCGTGTACGCCATGCGGAATTCCGAGCCCATGTTGCCGACGCTCATGCGGCCGGTATTGACGCCGACGCCGATGCGCACCGCCGGCCAGCCGCGCGCTTCCAGCCGGGGATTGAGCTCGGCCAGCGCCGCCTGCATCGCCAGCGCGGCCATGACGCCGTCGCGGGCGTGGCGTTCGTCGCTCATCGGCGCGCCCCAGAACGCCATGATGGCGTCGCCGATGTATTTGTCGATGGTGCCGCGTCCCTGCTGGACGACGCGGGTCATAGCCGACAGATAAAGGTTGAGCATCTCGGCCAGCTCGGTCGCCTCCAGGCTTTCCGAAATGCTGGTGAAGTCGCGGATGTCGGAAAACAGCACGGTCATCACCCGCGACTCGCCGCGCAGGCTGTAGCGGCCGGGATCCCTGGCCATCTCGTCGACCAGCTCCGGCGGCACGTACTGGCCGAACAGCCGGGTGATCTGGGCCTTGGAACGGGCTTCCAGAAAGAAACCGTAGACCATGTTGATCATGAACAGGCCCCAGATCGCCAGCAACGGCGCCGCCGGCGGCCACTGCGCATGGCTGGCGCGCCAGGCGTAGGCGTTGGCCACCGCCAGCAGCAGGCTCAGGGCCAGCGCCGCCAGCGCCGACCACAACGGCGTCAGCGCCGGCAGCAGCGCCGCCAGCGCCAGCCCACCCAGCAGCAGGACCGCGACCATGATCGCGCCGATGCCGACCGGTTCCCACTTGACGGTGCCGTCGAGCAGGCCGGCGATCAGGTTGGCGTGAATCTCGACGCCGGGCAGCACTTCCGCGACCGGCGTCACGCGCAGATCCATCAGGCCCGGCGCGGTCGAACCGATCAGCACGATGCGCCCCTCCAGCGCGGCGGCCGGCGCGCGCGCGTGGATGACATCGGCGGCGGATACGTAGTCGAAGGCATTGGCGGCCCGGTACGGCACCATGGCCTGACCGTCGGCGTCGATCGGCATGACCAGCCCGTCCAGATCGAGCGCGACCGGACGCCGGCCCTCGGCCGGCCGGATCGCGATCTGGTCGCCGCCCATGCCGGCGCGCGTCGCCAGCAGCGGCAACGCGCCATAGCACTGGCCGCGATAGTCGATCACCGCCGGCATGCGTCGGGCGACGCCGTCGAAATCCGCGCTCATGTTGAAGAACGCGGCATCGCCGGCGCGGGTCTGAAGTCTCGCCAGATTGGCGTTGTAACCCTGGGCGACGCGCGGCGTGACGCCGTGCCCGGCCAGTTCCGCGCAATCGAACAGCGGCGCCGGCAACTGGCCGACGGTTTCCGCCGGCGCCGCGTAATTGAAGTAGTAGCCGAGCACCGACGGCCCGGTCGCCAGCGCGTCGGCCAGCTTGCCGTCGTAATCGAGCCGGTCGCGGATGCGCGCCAGGCTGGCCTGGAACCCGGCGTCGCCAGCCAGCGGCCCTTCCCGCGCCAGGCGTTCCAACACCGGCAGGCCGGAGCTCTGGTCCGGCTCGGCGAACACGACGTCGAAGCCGACCGCGGCGACACCGTACTGTTCGAACAGGTTGCGGGTCAGCCGGGCGGTACGGTCGCGCGGCCAGGGCCAGCGCCCGATTTCCTTGAGGCTTTTCTCGTCGATGTCGACGATGACCACGCGCGGGTCGGTCGCGGTCTCGGCGAAGGCGCGCACCTTCATGTCGTAGAGGACGGCATCGAGCTTGGCGATCAGACCCAGGCCGTAGAGACCACCGGCGTGACCGGCCAGGATCAGCAGGAACACGGCGCTGAGCGCCATCTGCACGGCGAAGCGGCGGGAACGCAGGGTCATCGCGTCGCCTCAGCGTAGCCGGTAAAACCGGGATGCCCCGCTCTGCCCTTCGGGCAGACCGTCGAAGCGGTCGCCCACCGCTTCGGCCAGATGACCCAGGCGCTGCTCGGGATGCGGATGGGTCTTGAACAGCAAGGACACGCTCTTGTCGGTACGGGCGATGTGGCCGATATCGGCCAGCACCGCCGGCAGCGCATAGACGTCGTAACCGGCGCGCGCGGCCAGCACCATGCCGATCCGGTCGGCTTCGTGCTCGGCGTCCTGGTCGAGCCCGCGCGCGACGATCTCGGCGCCATTGCCGATCAGGTTCTGCACGATCTGATGCTCGTCGCCGAGCCGGCCGCCGACCAGCGCGCCGAGCGCGGCGATGCCGCGCGATTTGCGCAGCAGCTCCAGGTGATGCTTGCGGATGACGTGACCGATCTCGTGCGCCAGCACGCCGGCCAGTTCGGCCTCGTTGTTCAGGCGCCGGTACAGGCCCTTGGTCAGGAAGACGTAGCCACCGGGCGCGGCGAAGGCGTTGATGTCCTCGCTGTCGAGCACGCCGAAGCGCCAGGCCAGGTTCGGCCGCTCGCTTTGCAGGGCGAGCCAGCGGCCAACCTGGTTGACGTAGCGTTGCAGCGCCTCGTCGCGCACCAGCGGCACCGCGCCGAGCAGGTTGCCGGCGATCTGCTGGCCGATGCGCGCCTCCTCTTCCGGCGAAGTCTTGCCGGCGATCAACGCGCGCAGCAACTGATCGCGCGGCCGTTCCGGCGCCGGCGTGGCGGTTCCGGCGCCCGGCTGTTGGGGCGCGGCCGGCGCCGCCGGCGCGCTCGGCGTGGTGGGGGGTGCGGGTTGCTGGCTGGGTTGGGGGGTTGGCTGCGAGGATTCACCCTTGCCGCGGAGCACGCCTTTCAGCAGTTTCTCCAGATCATTGGCCTGGGCGGTGTGGGCGGCCAGGCCGAGGACCATGGCCGCCAGGGGGAACAATGCGCGTTTCATGTCGGGAATCTCGCGGATCGATCAATAACCGGGCGTCGCCCAGGGGCTCGTTTTCGTGGCCGAATCGGAGGACTGGCGCGCGGGCCGGGGCAGGTAATCCACCCGTCTCGGCGTCAGTCCGGCGACCCGCGCGAAGCGTTCGGCCTCGGCGCGGTCGGTCTGGTAACGCTCCAGCAGC
Source organism: Hydrogenophilus sp. (assembly GCA_020725265.1). Classification (GTDB taxonomy): domain Bacteria; phylum Pseudomonadota; class Gammaproteobacteria; order Burkholderiales; family Thiobacillaceae; genus PFJX01. Next base: position 22,326 of record DYFK01000013.1, read on the forward strand.
GCGAGTTCGTCGGCGTTGAATTTCGCCAGCTTCAGTTCCTGCTCGGTCAGACCGCGCAAGCCGGCGACCGCGACCACCCGGCTGGAATCCGGCCGCGTGGTGCCGGCGCCGACCAGGCCGGCGAGATCGGCGGCGCCGGCGGCCGGCGCGCTGGCGCGTACCGACAGGATGCGCACCCAGCCGGTCCGGCCGGCGGCGCGCACCTGGGTCCAGCCGCCCTGGCGGGCGAGGATTTCGACCTGGGCATTCCTGGCCAGCCGGCCGACGCTGGCGGCGCGCGCGTCGGCGGCGGCCAGCAGGACTTCATCGCGCAACATCACGCCGGGCGCGGCCCAGGCCGGCAGCGCCAGACCGAACAAGGCGGTCAACAGGATCAGTATTTTCATGACATCGGTTCCTTGCGTTCAGGGGGGATGCTAGCAGCCCGTCCGACTCCGGGGAAATCGGATGCCGGGCACCGAACCGGACGGACGGCCCGGACGCGCCGGGGTTCCGGCGGCGCGCGTTTCGGGCTATATCGAAACGGCGCGCCGGGCCGCCGGCGCCAGTCCCGGACGCCGCGTCGTGAATCTCGCCCTCATCATCCTGCCCATCTTCGTCCTGATCCTGCTCGGCGCCGGCCTGCGCCGCCATGCTGGCGTCGGCGAGGAAGGCTGGCGCGGCATCGAGCGGCTGATCTATTTCGTGTTCTTTCCGGCCCTGCTGTTCCAGTCGCTGTCGCATGCCCGCATCGATTTCGACGCCGCGCTGCCAATGCTGCTCACCGGTCTGGCCGTCACCGTCATCGGCATCGGCCTCGGTTTCGCCAGCCGGCTGCTGTTCGACGATCCACCGCAGGTGTTCGCCGCCGCCTTCCAGGGCTCGTTCCGGTTCAACAGTTACGTCGGTTTCGCGGTCGCCGGCGCCCTGCACGGCCAGGCCGGCATCGCCGCGATCGGGCTGTTGTTCGGTTTTCTGGTGCCACTCGCCAACGTCGTCTCGGTGCTGGTGCTGGCCCGCCACGGCGAAGCGCGCTGGTTGCGCGAAGTGCTCGGCAATCCGCTGATCCTGGCCACCGCCGGTGGCCTCGCCTTCGCGCTCGCCGGCCTGACCCTGCCGGCCCTGCTCGACGGCATCCTGGAACTGCTGGCGCGCGCCTCGTTGCCGCTCGGCCTGATCGCGGTCGGCGCCGGCCTGCGTCTGGACAGTCTCGGCCAGGCGCGCGGCCACCTCTGGTATGGCGTCGCGGTCAAGCTGCTGGTGCTGCCGGCCTGCGCCTGGGCACTGAGCCAGGCGTCCGGACTGAGCGGCATCTATTACCAGACGGTGATGCTGTTCGCCGCGCTGCCGATGTCCACCGTCGCCTACGTGCTGGCCACGCGCATGGGCGCCGACGGCCGCGTCACCGCCGCCCAGGTCGCCGTCACCACCCTGCTGTCCATGCTCACCCTGCCGCTCTGGCTGGCGCTGGCGCGCGTCTGAATCCGCTTCCAGGCGCCTACGCAACTTGTCGTCGGGAAAGCGGTCATTCATGCTTGGCCGCACTCCTCTTCCACGCTCCGGACCCCGCATGAAACCGAACGCCCCGACCCTCCTGATCCTGTTGTTCCTGGCCACCGGCCCGAGCTCGGCCGCGACGCCCACCTCGACGCCCACCTCGACGCCGGCCACGTCCGCCGAGCCCGCGCCATCCGCGCGCGTGCTGACCATGGCCGACCGCTGCACCGACTTCACCACCAATGGCTGGGGCTTCAAGTCGCCGCGCAACTTCCTGCACTGGCTGGACATTTTCAGCACCCCGGACATCCATCTGGAATTCGCCCGCCGGGCGCTCGACCCGCTCCAGACGGTGCGCGCGTTGAACAGCCTGCTCGACCCTGGCACCCCGCGCAACTATCTGGAATGGACCCACCCCGAGCTCTATGAAGGTTGGATGCGCGCGCTGCCGGAGCCGGAATTCCAACAGGCGGTACTCGGCATCGTCGGCGACGCCGACCGGCTGGCGCGCTGGATCGCCCTGCCCGCCGACCCGAGGCCGTGGCGGCTGCTCGCCGACGCGTTCAGCGTCAATACCGTCAACGCCTGGCTGACGGCACCGACCAACCCGGCCACCCAGGCCCTGTTCGCGCGCGCCAGCGATCCCGCCACGTTCGAGAACTGGGTCCGGGAACTGGCCGACCCGGACAATTACGCAACCCCGGCGCTCCCGCGCTGAGCCGCCCACCCGGGAGCCGGCGCGCTACCGCCGCGCCCGGCTCAAGCCACGAACAACGCCATGAAGTCCTGCACCGGTGTCGCTTCCAGGCGCGTCTGATCGGCGCACAGCGCGTTCAGCGTGGCGCATTTCTTGGGCGACAGCCGAGCGGCGATGGCGGCCTCGAACTTCTTGACCAGGATGGGGATGCCCTCGGCGCGGCGCAGCCGGTGGCCGATCGGCGCGTCGATGCTGACCTTTTCCGTATGACTGCCGTCGTCGAAGAACACCTGCACGCTGTTGCCGATGTAGCGCTTGTCGGCTTCCAGGTACTCGCGGGTGAAGCGCGGGTTCTCCTTCACCGTGGTCCTGGCGCGCAGCGCGTCGATGCGCGGGTCGGCGGCGCCGGCGTCGGTGTAGTCGTCGGCGGTCAGGCTGCCCTTGATCAGCGGCACGGCGACCATGTACTGGATGCAGTGGTCGCGGTCGGCGTAGTTGTTCATCGGCCCGGTCTTGTCGATGATGCGGCAGCCTGCCTCCTGGGTTTCGATCTCGATGCGCGCGATCCGGTCGAGCCGGTCCTTGACCTGTGGATGCAACGCCAGCGCGCATTCCACGGCGGTCTGCGCGTGGAACTCGGCCGGGAAGCTGATCTTGAACAGGATGTTCTCCATCACGTAGCTGGCGAACGGCTGGCTGAACTTCAACTCGTTGCCGCGGAACAGCGCGTCCTGGAAACCCCAGGTCTTGGCGGTCAATGCCGACGGGTAACCCATCTCGCCGGTCAGCGTGATCAGCGCCAGATGCACGCCGCGCGAGCTGGCGTCGCCGGCCGCCCAGGACTTGCGCGAGCCGGTGTTGGGCGCGTGCCGGTAGGTGCGCAGCGAGCAGCCGTCGATCCAGGCGTGCGAGGCGGCGTTGAGCACTTCCTCGCGCGTGCCGCCCAGCATTTTCGCGGCGACCACGGTGGAGGCGATGCGCACCAGCATGACGTGGTCCAGGCCGACGCGGTTGAAGGCGTTCTCCAGCGCGGTGACGCCCTGGATTTCATGCGCCTGCACCATTGCCATCAACACGTCCTTCATCGTCATCGGCGGCTTGCCTTCGGCCACGCGCCGGCGCGACAGCCAGTCGGCGATGCCGAGTATCGCCCCCAGGTTGTCGGACGGATGGCCCCATTCGGCGGCCAGCCAGGTGTCGTTGAAGTCGAGGAAGCGGACCACGCAGCCGATGTCCCAGGCCGCCTTGACCGGGTCGAGTTCATGCGCGGTGCCGGGCACGCGGGTGCCGCCGGGCAAGGTGGCGCCGGGCACGATGGGACCGAGCAGCTTGGTGCATTCCGGGTAATCCAGCGCCATCAGACCGCAGGCCAGCGAGTCCATCAGGCAGTAGCGGGCGGTTTCCATCGCCAGCGGCGACTGGCTGGCATCGTAGTCCATGACGTAATCGGTCATGGCTTGCAGGACGGTGTCGAACGGCGGACGTTCGGCGGAACGGATATCGTGGGCGGACATGGGATTTCCTTCGGTAAGGTCGGATGGTTCATGCCGTCATTCCCGCATGCGCGGGAATGACGATGCGAAATCAGGGGCGTTGGTCGATCGGCACGAACCGCTGATCCTCCGGGCCGGTGTAATTGGCCGATGGCCGGATGATCTTGCCGTCCAAACGCTGCTCGATGACGTGCGCGGCCCAGCCGGTGGTGCGCGAGATGATGAACAGCGGCGTGAACATGGCGGTGGGCACGCGCATCATGGCGTAGGACACGGCGCTGAACCAATCCAGGTTGGGGAACATGTTCTTGATCTCCTTCATCACCGCTTCCAGACGGTCGGCGACGTCGTACAGCTTGCGGTTGCCGGCGTGCTCGGCGAGCCGCCTGGCAACCGCCTTGATCACCACGTTGCGCGGATCGGACACCGTGTAGACCGGGTGGCCAAAACCGATGATCACTTCCTTCATTTCCAGCACGCGCCGGCGGATGTCGGCCTCGGCTTCGTCCGGCGTGTCGTAGCGGCTCTGGATGCCGAACGCCGCCTCGTTGGCGCCACCGTGCTTGGGGCCGCGCAGGGCGCCGATGGCGCCGGTGACCGCGGAATACATGTCCGAGCCGGTGCCGGCGATCACCCGCGCGGTGAAGGTCGAGGCGTTGAACTCGTGCTCGGCATAGAGGATCAGCGAGGTATGCATGGCGCGCACCCAGATTTCCGGCGGTCCATCCGGCAGACTCGCGCCGTGCAGCAGACGCAGGAAATGGCCGCCGATGGAATCGTCCTCGCTCTCGACTTCGATGCGCCGGCCGTTGTGGCTGTAGTGGTGCCAGTACAGCAGCGCGGAGCCCAGACTGGCGATCAGCCGGTCGCCGATGTCGCGCGCGCCGGCGACGCTCTGCTGCTCCGCCTCCGGCAACAGACAGCCGAGGGTGGACACCGCGGTGCGCATCACGTCCATCGCGTGCGTCGATGCCGGCAACTGTTCCAGCACGGTTTTCAACACCACCGGCAGGCCGCGCAACGCGCGCAGCTTGGCCTTGTAGGCGGCCAGCTCGGCGCGGTTGGGAAAATGGCCGTGGATCAGCAGATGCGCGACCTCCTCGAATTCGCACACGTCGGCGATGTCGAGGATGTCGTAGCCGCGATAGTGCAGGTCGTTGCCGGTGCGCCCGACCGTGCACAGCGCGGAATTGCCGGCGACGACGCCGGACAGGGCGACGGATTTCTTCGGCTTGGGGGCGGCGGGGTTTGCGTTGGTATCGCTCATGTCGTCTCCTGGGTTGTATGGGCGGGTCGCTTGTTGGCCGACATCCCCGCCGCGAGCGCGAACGCCTTAAGGTATTCGCGACTCACCACTCGCTACTCACTACTCGCTACTCCCGCCCCTCGGCGAACAGCGCATCCAGCTTCTGCTCGAAATCGTGATAGCCAAGGTGTTCGTACAGTTCCATGCGCGTCTGCATGGTGTCCAGCACGCCCTGCTGCGTGCCGTCGCGGCGGATCGCGCCATACACGTGCAGCGCCGCCTGGCTCATGGCGCGGAACGCCGACAGCGGATACAGCACCAGGCCGACGCCGACCGCGCGCAGTTGCTCGACGGTGAACAGCGGCGTGGCGCCGAACTCGGTGATGTTGGCGAGGATGGGCACCTTCACCGCCTTGGCGAAGGCTTGGTACTGCGCCAGTTCGGTCATCGCCTCGGGAAAGATCATGTCGGCGCCGGCCTCGACGCAGGCGCCGGCGCGGTCGATGGCGGCTTGCAGGCCCTCCGCCTGCAAGGCATCGGTACGCGCCATGACGACGAAATCCGCATCGATCTTCGCGTCCACCGCCGCCTTCACCCGGTCCACCATCTCCGCCTGGCTGACGATGGCCTTGCCCGGCCGGTGGCCGCAGCGCTTCTGCATGACCTGGTCCTCGATGTGCACCGCCGCCACCCCGGCGCGGGTCAGCGCGCGAATGGCGCGGGCGATGTTGAAGGCGCCGCCCCAGCCGGTATCGATGTCCACCAGCAGCGGCAGTTCGGTCACGTCGGTGATGCGGCGCGCGTCGATCAGCACGTCTTCCAGCGTCGTGATGCCCAGATCGGGAATGCCGCAGGAACTCGCGGCGACGCCGCCGCCGGACAGATACAGCGCCTTGAAACCGGAGTGCTCGGCCAGCCGCGCGGCATAGGCGTTGATGGCGCCGACCACCTGCAAGGGCTGCTCGGCGGCGACGGCGGCGCGGAAACGGGCGCCGGCGGATGGGGTTTGGGTCATGGCGTGTCGATGCTCCTGGCTAAAAGGTTATCGCGCTCCGCTTGATGCACTGGCTCCGAATGGCTGACGGCGGACGCCGTAAGCCCCTCTCCCGCAAGCGGGAGAGGGGAGCAAACCCGCGATTCCGCGCGGGCTCACTTCTTCACCGCCTTCCGGATCTCCTCCAGCGCATTCGGATCATCCAGCGTCGACAGGTCGCCGGTCTCGCGGCCTTCCGCCAGCGCCTGGATGGAGCGGCGCAGCAGCTTGCCGGAGCGGGTCTTGGGCAGCGCGTTGACGAAGTGCAACTTGTACGGCTTGGCCACCGCGCCGAGCAGTTCGGCGACCTTGGCGATGCATTCCTTCTCCAGCAGCGCGCGCGCGGTGGCGTCGGCGATGCGCGCCGGGTCCTTGACCGTGCAGAAGCCGATCGGCACCTGGCCCTTCAGCTCGTCCTGCACACCGACCACCGCCACCTCGGCGATGGCCGCATGCGCCTGCAAGGCCTCCTCGATCTCGCGCGTGCCGAGGCGATGGCCGGCGGTGTTGATCACGTCGTCGGTGCGGCCGAGGATGAAGAAATAGCCGTCGTCGTCGCGCAACGCCCAGTCGGACGAGGAATACAGCAGTTCCTTCTCGAACTGGCCAAAGTAGCTGTTGATGAAGCGCTGGTCATCGCCCCACACCGTGGTCAGGCAGCCCGGCGGCAGCGGCGGTTTGACGGTCAGCACGCCCTTCTCGTTGGGGCCGCACTCGGCGCCGGTCATCTCGTTGACCACGCGGATGTCGAAGCCGTAGGCCGGGAAACCGGGCGAGCCGAACTTCACCGGCTTCATCTCCACGCCCGGCAGCAGGGTCAGCATCGCCCAACCGGTTTCGGTCTGCCAGTAATGGTCGATCACCGGCACGCCGAGGCCATCGGTGATCCAGCGCGAGGTCGGCTCGTCCAGCGGCTCGCCGGCGATGAATAGATAGCGCAGGCTGGAGACGTCGTACTTCTTCAGCCAGGCCGGGTCCTGCTTCTTCAGCACGCGGATCGCGGTGGGCGAAGAGAACATGGTGGAGACCTTGTGATCCTGCACGATCTTCCACCAGATGCCGGCGTCCGGCTTGATCGGCAGGCCCTCGTAGACGATGGTCGCCATGCCGTGGATCAACGGCCCGTAGACGATGTAGCTGTGCCCCACCACCCAGCCGATGTCGGAGGTGGTGAACATGGTTTCACCCGGTTGCGCGCCGTAGATGTATCGCATGGACGCCGCCAGCGCCACCGCGTAGCCGCCGACGTCGCGCTGCACACCCTTGGGCTTGCCGGTGGTGCCGCTGGTATAGAGGATGTAGCTGGGCTCGTTGGCCTCCAGCCAGGTCACCGGCACCTCGGCGTCGCGGTGCTCGTCGCGCAGATCCCAGTAATCCTCGTCGCGGCCGTCCACCCACTTCATGTCGGCGTCGAGGCCGCGGTCGACGATCAGCACCTTGGGCGGCGCGTGTTTCGCCTCGCGCATCGCCTCGTCCACTAGATGCTTGTACGGTACCGGCTTGCCGCCGCGCATGCCGGCGTCGGCGCAGATCAGCAAACAGGGTTTGGCGTCGTCGATGCGCAGCGCCAGGTTGTGCGCCGCGAAACCGCCGAACACCACCGAATGCACCGCCCCCAGGCGCGCGCAGGCCAGCATGCAGAACACCGCTTCGGCGATCATCGGCATGTAGATCACCACCCGCTCGCCCTTGCCCACACCCAACGCGCGCAGCACGGCGGCGCAGCGGTTCACCTCGCGGTGCAGCTCGGCATAGGTGTAGGTGCGTTCCTCGCCGGTCTCGCTGGACAGATAGATCAGCGCCGGCTGCTCGCCGCGCGCCGCCAGATGGCGATCCACCGCGTTGTGGCACAGGTTGGTCTCGCCGCCGACGAACCACTGGCGGAACGGCGGATGCGCGTAATCGAGCACCTTCTCCGGCGGCCTGCGCCACTCGATCAGCTTGGCCTGGTCGCCCCAGAACCCCTCTGGATCGTCGATGGAACGACGATAGAACGCCTGGCTGTCCATGGTGTCTCCTCCTATGGCTGGCGAACCATTGTGCACTGCAAAAGCTGACACGTACCTGACAATGATCAGGCAAAGTCACCCGCCGCGGCCATCAACTGACCGAAGAAGCGCATGAGGCGCCTGGTTTATTGCCCCAACATGCCGGCCGCCTGACATGCCCCTAAAGCATCCCCATCGCCACCCGCACGCTCTTCTCCACCGCCGCATATCGATTCACAGCGAAGGGGCTTGTTAGCCTTGGGAATATCCGCGCACTTCAGGAGAGCTTGAGATGTCAGGTTTCCACCCGCATCCCCAACGCCCGCGCCGCTTTAACCAGCTTGTCGTCGAAGGCCAGAAAGCGGAAGTCCCCGCCGGCCAGGGCCTGCGATACCGATTCCGCCGCCGCCAGGTGGACGCTGTCGTAGCCGCGCAGGCCGAACTGTTGTGCCAGAGCGCCGGCGCGGCGAATCATGCTCTCGGTGACGTTCAGTACCTGGGTCGAGGTCCAGTCCGCTTCCATGCGCAGGAGTTGCCGGCCAAGTTCGTTGTGGGTCAGGCGCCCTTCCCGGACAGTTTTCGCAAGGGTGGCGCGCAGTTCCGCGTAGGCAATGAGGTGGGTGCAGATCGCCCCGGCTTGGTCCTTGACTGCCACCACCTGTTCGGACCCCGGCTCGGCGACGTAGAGTTTCACGTAGGCCGAGGTATCCAGGTAAATGATCATTCCCGGTCTTCCAGCACACTGTCGGACAGCATTTTCAGACCGGGTTCCCAGGGTATGGGTCGATCCGAACCTTGCACCTTTTTACCGTCCCCTGGCCGTATCCAGGGCAATGCTTGCAGGCGGGCGATGGCCTCGGCTTCGATCTCTTCCGGGGTTTGGGCGACGGGCAACGGCGTGGTCAAACGAGCAACCGGCTTGCCGTGGGAGGTCACCACCACCTCCTGGCCGGCGGCGACCTGGCGCAGATATTCGGACAGGTGGGTTTTCAACTCACGAACCGAGACTTCCATGACAGGGACACCGTGTAGTAACGATACGCTGAATTGTAGTCTCGGAATTTCGTCATGAGACTACAACTTGGCTACGGCTGTGCGGGTATGTAGCTGTCATCGCTACGATGGTGGTGACGATGTCACCGTGTTGGGGTCTGGCCCAATAAGGAAGCCGGGCTTTAGGCGCGGGCCGAATAGCCGGATGGACAACAAGTCCTTACGCCATAATTCCAGGAAAAATCGCCGCTGAAAAAAATTACCTCGTGGCTCGTCTGGTGAGCCACCGGGCCGGGAGAATACGAAAAGAAGACAACAGGAGGACTCATGGTGTAGGCGGTATCGATCTCGTTGCGCAGGCCTCCCCCGCGTACGCGGGGATCGACCTTTGCCCGGCGCCAGGGCGGACCAGATCGAGGGCAGGGGCGCAAGGTGTTTCCGGGGCAACAGCCCCGGCCTCATTGAAGCGTCTGGCGTTATAGCGTGATCGGGATTCCGAAATTGTCCGGCTGATTCAGAAGGGACAAAAGAAATGAGGCGGCACCTGGACCGCCTCGTGGACGCTGCGCGGTGGGCTCCCCTGACCACCGACGTAACCTTTGGGCCCCAGGTCTGCCCTCAGCGGATGCCGGGAGGCTTTGCCGCAACGTCTTGATTGGAGGGTAGCACCATGATCTCCATGGAAGAACAAAACCGCGGCGCGGGGCGGCAGCCCCGGTCTCATTGAAGCCATCCGGCGCGCGCGGTCAATGATCCGACAGCAACGCCAGGACTTCGGTCTCGAAGCTGCTGGCCCGCGCCGAGGAGGCCACCGCCGCGATGACCTTGCGCCCGGCGGCGACCGCTTCGATGAATTCCGCCCGGTTGTGCGCGCCATTCAAGCGGGCGTAGACCGGCGAACGCTCGCCGACCAGGGCGCGGATGGTCTCCAGCGCGTGCATCTTGGCGGATTCGATGCCGTTCATGCGTGCCGGATTCGGGTTCGGACTGGCCGCCGGCACGTGACCGGAAACCGGCAGGTTGAGGATGGCCAGCACGCCGGCCTCGAAGGCCGCGGCCTGCGCCGCCGAGGCGATGGTCGCGAGCATTTTCCGGGCGTAGCCGATGGCCTGGGTGAAGGTTTCGGCATCGCTGGCGTCGCGGACCCGGGCATAGGCTGGAGACTGCTCGCCGGCGAGATCGGCGAGCACGCGCAGCGCGTGCTGGCGCGCGGCCTCCAGACGCGAGCCGGCGAGCAGACTGAGCGCGTCGCCGATACCGATCTCGCTCTCTGGCATGCCGGCCCGTTTGACCTGGCCGATGTAGCCCTCCTGCCAGAGATGTTCCAGGATCGCGTCCAGCTCCTGACAGGCCGGCAATTTCTCGCGCAGCTCGGCGACGCCGATGGCGTCGTTGATCAGGAACAGTACCTGGCGCTGACGTTGTTTCAGGGCATGCGCCGTGCCCAGCAGTTCGGCGCGCCCCTTCTCGGTGCGCGCGAAAAAATGACGATCATCCATCGAGGCCCCCTCCGAAACTCGAATCGATACGTGCACCCTTTCCATGCGGCGGAAAGGTCGCCGGATCGTCCTCCCGGCGGAGAACCGCTGTCAATGCGCGCGCGGGCGGTCCAAAACTACCAGCAACGGCCTGTGGGAACCGCTAAGCCAGCGCGTCAAGGAAGCGCCGACGTGCCGATTCCAGCATCGCGCGCGCGGACGCCGCCCGCGCCAGATCGCTATCCGCCGCGTCGAGCAGACGCCGGCACTCGTCATGAAACACCTCGAACGCGGCCATCACCACCGCCTCATCAAGCACCCGAGCCGCCCGAACCGGCGGCGCGATGGGCGCGTCCAGCGGTTTCAGCACCGCCGAACGCGGAATCATGCGCGACCCGCCGCGCTCCGACGTCGCCGTCAGCGGCCCGGTCTTCACGTACGCCACGCCCTCGAACTCGAAACGGGCGCCCATCGGCAATTGCTGGAATTTCATTTCTGGCCATCCTGTGACAACAAAACCGACTCGCGGTCCACCGTGCCGGCTTGCGCACCCGGGGATCTGGACCGCGCCGCAGCCTGGCCGCTGCTGGCCGACTCGCGGTCCGCCGTGCCGGCTTGCGCGCCCGGGCAAGGCTGAACAATTCGCCGCTTTCCGCATCCAATCGTCAGGCCGACGGGGGCCCGCCGGCTGTCTCCGTAGCAAAGGAGGAGGAATCATGAGCAAAGTTTTCCAGGAAGTCCTGCGCGCCAACCAAACCTACGTCGACGCGTTCGGTGACAAGGGCAAGCTGGCGATGCCGCCGGCGCGCCGTTTCGCCATCCTTACCTGCATGGACGCCCGCCTCGATCCCGCCAAGTTCGCCGGGCTGGCAGAGGGCGACGCGCACGTGATCCGTAACGCCGGCGGCCGCGCCAGCGACGACGCCATCCGCTCCCTGGTGATTTCCTACAAGCTGCTCGGCACGCGCGAATGGTTCGTCGTGCATCACACCCACTGCGGCATGGAAACCTTCACCAACGACATCATGGGCGACCTGCTGGCGAGCAGCCTGAGGACCGCCAGCCTGGGCCCGGACGGCTGGCGCGACGTCGGCCCGGGGCCGGGTTCGCCGGAAGGCAGGAAGATCGACTGGCTGACCATCCGCGACATGAAGGCAAGCGTGGTCGAAGACGTGACGCGCATCCGTAATCATCCGCTGGTGCCTAAGGACATCCCGATCTACGGCTACATCTACGAGGTGGTCTCCGGCCGCCTGCTGGAAGTGCCGGAGGCGATGGTCGCCGGCCAGGCCACGGAAGGCGAGTTCGCGCACAAGGTCGAGCACCGCATGGCCGCGTGAACGCGATCGCCTCGACCACGGCCCGGGTCGTGGCCGGGGCATCGTGGTCGGTGCGTGCTTCCAAACGCCGGCCGCCCGAAACTAAAATCCCGCCCACGTGGCGGGGTTTGCCTGGGGAGGCAAGAGGGCAACCGATTCTTCCGTCATGCCTTCTCCTTTCCACGTGGCGCGATGTACGCCACGCCCAGCCTCAAGCGCATCCTCCATGCGGGTCCAGCCGGGCCAGACCGCCCTGCCCGCTGCCTGAAACGCCCAGGTCGCATCGCATCCCCTGTCTTCGACATCGTGGATCACTCACATTCATAGGTACGGCGAGCAATTGCTTTTATGCAAAAACATATTATGTCATCATGTTTTTCAGGGCGAGGGCCCGTTGAACCAACGAGCATGAAGGAGAAACCATGGAATTCGATACCCTGCTGAACACGTTGCAGAGCAGTCTCGGCAATCAGCTGCCCGCCATTTTTGGCGCGCTGGCCATCCTTGCCTTGGGCTGGATATTGGCGGTCATGGCCCGCGCGGCGACCACGCGCCTGCTGAGCGTGGTGAAGCTCAACCAGCGCGTCAAGGAAAGCATCGGCCAGGAACTCGGGCTGGAACGGGGCGCCGCGCTGGGGGTGTTCTGGCTGATCCTGCTGGTAACCCTGGTGGCCGTGTTCAACGTACTCGATCTCCAGAGCGTATCTGGACCATTCTCAGTGCTGGTGGGACAGATTGTCGGTTATCTGCCCCATCTGCTGGCAGGGATCATCCTGACCCTGGTGGCCTGGCTGGCCGCCACCATCCTACGGGCCCTGGTGAAAAAGGGGTTGTCCGTCACCACGCTTGATGACCGGCTTACCAGTGAGGCCGGCATGGAACCGATGAGCCGGCACCTGGGCGATGTGGCCTTCTGGCTGGTGATCCTGCTCTTTCTGCCGGCCGTGCTGTCCGCTTTCCAGCTGACCGGCCTGCTCGAACCGGTCCAGGGCATGGTCGACCAAATGCTGAACAAGCTGCCACAGGTCTTCGGCGCGATCATCATCGCGTTCGTGGGCTGGCTGGTGGCCACCATCCTGCGTACTTTGGTGGGCAACCTGTTGCAGGCCGCCGGAGCGGACCAGTTTGGCGGCCGGATTGGCCTCATGGAAACAGTGCGCCTGTCCCGTCTGGCGGGCACCGTGGTGTTCATCCTGGTATTCGTGCCAAGCCTGATCGCGGCGCTTGAAGCCGTTCAGATCGAAGCCATTTCTGGACCAGCCACCGACATGTTGCGCCAGTTTTTCCTGGCCGTGCCCAACATCCTGGCCGCCGTGGTGATCCTGATGCTCACCTATTACGTGGCTCGACTGGCCGCCGGCCTGGTCAGCCGCCTGCTGGAAGGCGTGGGAACGGATCAGCTGCCCGCCCGCCTGGGTTTCTCCCACGCGTTTCAGGGAGAACTTACGCTGTCCCGCGGCGCGGGCAAGTTGCTGGTGTTTTTCGCCATGTTGTTCGCCACCGTCGAAGCGGCCAACCGGCTCGGATTCACCCAGGTGCGCGATGTCGTCACCCTGTTCATCGAGTTCGGTGGGGACGTGCTGCTGGGCGGGGTGATCCTGGTGGTGGGGTTCTGGCTGGCGAATCTGGCCTATCACGCCATCGACCAGGCCAGTGGGCCTCGCACCGCCGGTCTGGCGAGCATCGCCCGGGGCGCCATCCTGGGTCTGGTGCTGGCCATGGGCTTGCGGGCCATGGGAATCGCCGACGACATCGTCAATCTTGCCTTTGGTCTGACCCTGGGCGCCATTGCCGTGGCGGTTGCCCTGTCTTTTGGCCTCGGTGGCCGGCAAGCGGCGGGGAAGCAGATGGAATACTGGCTGTCCCGCTGGCGCGGCGAGGGTTGATGCGGGTTCACCCGCGCCCTTGAACGGGTGAGTGGAAAGGCCGCGACTCCGGACGGAGTCGCGGCCTTTCGCATGGCGTTCCCGATGGTGGGTTCGCCTGCTGCCAGTCCGGGCAGTGGCCGGCCACGGCCTCCCGGTTTCGGGTCATTCCAGCCAGACCCTTCCGCCCGGTCGCGAGCTGTTGTCAAAACGGTAGACCAGTGGCACGCCGGCCGGGATTTCCACGCTTTCCATGGCCTCCGGGCTGAGGCTTTCCAGGTGCATGACCAGGCCGCGCAGGGTGTTGCCATGGCTGACCACGAGCAGGCGGCGGCCGGCGGCCAGGCGTGGCGCCAGGATTTCCCGCCAATACGGCAGCGTTCGCCGCTGGCAGTCGGCCAGACTCTCGGCGGACGGTAGCAGGACCGGATCGAGGTCGGCATAGCGCGCGTCGAAGCGCGGGTGGCGGGGATCGTCGTCCGCCAGCGGCGGCGGCGGTTCCTGGTAGCCACGCCACCAGGCGCGCGAGCGCCGCTCTCCCCAGAGCGCGAAGATGGCGTGCTTGCGCATGCCCTGCAGGGCACCGTAATGGCGTTCATTCAGGCGCCAGGTGGCGAACATCGGCGCGCCGACGGCGCCGGCGCCGACCAGGGCCGCGCGCGCGCTCTGACGGGTGCGGCGCAGCACCGAAACATGGACTTCGTCGATGCCCAGGCCGGCGCGCGCGATGCGGCGGCCGGCGGTTTCCGCCTCGTCGATGCCGATGCCGGTCAGGGCGATGTCGGTCCAACCGGTGAAACGGTCGGTCAGATTCCACGCGCTGTGGCCGTGACGCAGGAGTATCAGCGTCTGGCCACCACCAGGGCCGTTCATTCCGGCGCCTCCGTCAACACATGGCCGAGATGGTGTCGATCCGCCCAACGTTCCAGATGCCAGCCACGCCCATCCATGTGGAACCAGTTGAGCGCGCAATTGGGTATTTCGAAGTCGCGCGGCGCTTCCAGAGGCTGGCCGGTCGCATGCCGGCGGAGCACGTCGAGCACGCCGCTGTGGCAAACCGCGAGCAGGGTCTGGCCGGCATGATGCCGGACCAGCCATTCGATACCGGCCATGATCCGCGCCGCGAACGCGCGCAGGGATTCGCCGGTCTCGAAGTCGTACTCGGGATCGCGCGCCAGGTAGCGGGCGTGCGCGTCCGGATAGGACACGGCCGCCTCGGCGGCGGTGAGTCCCTGGAAGATGCCGTAGTGGCGTTCGCGCAGCGCCGGCAGCGGCCGGACCTCCAGGCCCTCGCGCTCGGCCAGCGCGGCGGCGGTTTCCAGCGCGCGCGACAGATCGCTGCTGTAGACCGCGTCGAAGCGATGGTGGGCGGCGTTGTAGGCCATCGCCAGTGCCTGCGCGCGGCCGGTGGCGTTGAGCGGCACGTCGGTGTGGCCCTGGATGCGGCGCGCCAGGTTCCAGTCGGTTTCGCCGTGGCGGACCAGGCAGAATCGGGTGACCATGTCGGGATCGGCCGGCATGCCGGCGCAAACGGAAACGACGCGATTTTATGGAGACCCGGCGGCCGCGCCCACCCGTGGCCGCCGGACGGAGCGGACACGCATGACCTGGGACATTTTCTGCGCCGTGGTCGACAACTACGGCGACATCGGCATCACCTGGCGGTTGTCGCGACAACTGGCGGACGAACACGGCATCGCGGTCCGACTCTGGGTCGACGATCTGGCCGCGTTCCGGCGCATCCGCCCGGAAATCGATCCGGACCGCGCGATCCAGCACCTGGCCGGCGTCGAAATCCGCCGCTGGACCACGCCGCTGCCGGACGTGGAGCCGGGCGAGCTGGTGATCGAAGCGCTCGCCTGCGATCTGCCCGAGGATTTCATCGCGCGCATGGCCGCCCGGCGGCCATCACCGGTCTGGCTGAATCTGGAATATCTGTCGGCCGAGGACTGGGTGGAAGGCGTGCATGGGCTGCCGTCGCCGCATCCGCGCCTGCCGCTCACCAAGTATTTCTTCATGCCCGGCTACACGCCGGCCACCGGCGGCCTGCCGCGCGAACGTGGACTGACCGCGCGACGCCAGTCCTTCCAGGCCGACGCCGAGGCCCGCGCCGCGTTCTGGGCCGGACTCGGCCTGCCCGGCGAAGACCCGGAAACACCGCGCGTCTCGCTGTTCTGTTATGACAACGCCGCGTTGCCCGGCCTGCTCGACGCCTGGGCCGCCGGTCCCCGGCCGATTCGGCTGCTGGTGCCGGAAGGCAAGGCTCTGCCGGTCATCGCCAGGCATCTTGGCCTGGCCGCGCCAATGCCGGCTGGCGCCAACTGGCATCGCGACGCCCTGAGTCTGCATGTCCTGCCGATGCTCGACCAGGATGCCTACGACCGCCTGCTATGGGCCTGTGACCTCAACTTCGTGCGCGGCGAGGATTCGTTCGCGCGCGCCCAGTGGGCGGCGCGGCCCCTGGTCTGGCAGGCCTACCGGCAGAACGAGGAAGCCCATCTGGCCAAGCTCGATGCCTTTCTGGCCCGCCTCCGCGCCCATGCCGACGAAACCGGCGCAGCCGACGCCGCCGATCTCGCCGCCGGCTTCTGGCGCGCATGGAATCGCGAATCTCCGGCCTGCGCGACGCTGTGGCCGTCGTTCTCGGCGGCGTTGCCGGCGCTCGCCGGATTAATGGAAAGCTGGCGCGCGCGCCTGGAAAAGCAACCCGATCTGGCCACAAATTTGCTGAATTTTTATCGTAAGTTGTTAAAATGACGGGCTTTTTCAATCCCCCAGGAAGTCCCGCATGAAAACCGCTCAAGAACTCCGCGTCGGCAACGTCATCATGGTCGGCAAGGATCCGCTGGTGGTGCAGAAGGCCGAATTCTCCAAATCCGGTCGCAACGCCTCCGTGGTCAAGATGAAACTCAAGAACCTGCTCACCGGCGCCGGCAGCGAGACGGTCTACAAGGCGGACGAGAAGTTCGACACCGTCACCCTGGAGCGCAAGGACTGCACCTACTCCTACTTCGCCGACCCCATGTACGTGTTCATGGACGCCGACTACAACCAGTACGAGGTCGAGGCCGACAACATGGCCGATGCCCTGCCCTACCTGGAAGACGGCATGCCGCTGGAAGTGGTGTTCTACGAAGGCAAGGCGATCTCCGTGAACATGCCCTCCTCGGTCGTGCGCGAAGTCGAATACACCGAACCCGCCGTCAAGGGCGACACTTCCGGCAAGGTGCTCAAGCCCTGCCGGATCAAGCCCACCGGCCACACCATCCAGGTGCCGGCATTCGTGGAAATCGGCGACAAGATCGAAATCGACTGCGCCACCGGCGAGTACCGCAACCGCGTCAAGTAATTCCGGCTCCGGCCGTCGGCCCGGCCCCGCCTCCCTGGCGCGGCCGGGCTTTTTCATGGCCGGGACAAAATCCGGCCCGCGCGCTTCCTATACTCGGAACGGAAGGCGGCCGATGCCCGGGCCGCCACGATCCGGAGGTCATCAATGCGAATCCACGCTGGCGCCGTCGCCCTGAGCGCGCTGCTGTCGATGCCGCCGATGGCCATGCCGGCGCGAGCGGACGAAGCGCCCCGCGCCGGCATGGCGTGGACCCTGCTGGCCGGACAGAGCACGCGCAACCAGTGGGAGGATTTCTTCACGGCGCCGCGTTCGCTCGATTTCGTCAACGACTCGCGCCTCTATGTCGGCGCGCTTTCGAAACCCGTGGCCTGGCTGCAAGGCGGACGCATGAGCGTGGAACTGGAAGGCCAGCTGGTCCGCCATGCCGGCGCCCAGCGCCACTGGGAAGCCAACCTGCCGGTGGTCGCGCGCTGGCATGCCTTTCCCTGGAACGCGGATTTGCGCACCACGGCCGCGTTCGGCGTCGGCCCGTCGTGGTCATCGCGCCATCCGGTGCTGGAGGACGAGGTCAAGGGCGAGAGCCACCGCTGGCTGGCGCACTGGTTCTTCGAAATCACCCTGGGCGCGCCGGAACGCGACTGGGACGTTTCGATACGCCTGCACCACCGCTCGACCGCGTTCGGGCTGTTCGGCGAGGAAGGCGGCCTCAACAGCCTGGTGCTGGGCCTGCGCCGGAGTTTCTGAAGCCGCGCGCCGGCTCAGACCCGATGCGGCCGATCCGGCAATTCGTTGGCCTTGTCCCGGCTGTAGGGGAAATGGCGGCGGATCAGGGCATCGATATTGGCGATGCCGGCGAGCAGGCCGGCCTCGAATTCGCCGCGCGCGAAAAACGCCTCCATGTCGCGGCATACGGTTTCCCACTCGGCCACCGTCACCCGATCGTTGAAACCGCGATCGGCGACGATCTCGACGTCGCGGTCGGCCATCAGCAGGTACAGGAGCACGCCGTTGTTGGCCTCGGTGTCCCAGACCCGCAGATCGGAAAACACCTCGATCGCCCGTGCCCGCGCGTCGACACCGCGCAGTAGCGCGGGCAAGCCCAGCGCGCCTTCGACACAGACCCGGATTTCCCCGTCGTGGCCGCGCTCGGAAGCGGCCACCGCCACCTCGACGCGGGCCAGCGCGGCATCCGGCAACGCCTTGCGGGTCAGCCAGTCGGGACGCAGCAGATGTCGGAATACGCGCGCGAAATCCATGTTCCCTCCTACCAGCGACCGGACGCGCCGCCGCCGCCGAAGCCGCCGCCGCCCCCGGAGAAACCGCCGCCGCCGCTGGAATAACCGCCGCCTCCACCACTTCGCCCGCCGCCGCCACGTCCGCCACTGGCGCCACCGATCAGCGCGAGCACGAAGGCAATGATGCCGATGGTGATGGCGGCGGCGAACGTGCCGATCAGCCACCAGGCGCCCAGGAATCCGGCGGCGCCGGCGATCAGCGCGCCGATCAGGCTGCCGAACACGGCGCGCAACAGGCCGCTGGCGACGAACACGAACATCATGAACAGCGGTACGTACTCGTCGGCCTCACCGAATTCCCGGCCGGGTTCCGGCTCCGGCAGCGGCTCGCCGCGCACCAGACCGATCAGCGCGTCGGCGCCGGCGCCGACGCCGCCGACGAAATCGCCATCGCGGAAACGCGGCACCACGATTTCCTCGATCACACGCTTGGCGATCGCGTCCGGAATCGCGCCCTCCAGGCCGTAGCCGACCTCGATGCGCAAGGTCCGGTCGTCCTTGGCGACCAGGAACAGGACGCCGTCATCGATCTTTTCACGCCCCAGCTTCCAGGTTTCCGCCACGCGCAGCGCGTATTGCTCGATGCTCTCCGGCTGCGTGGTCGGCACCAGCAGTACCGCGATCTGGCTGCCCTTCTCCTGTTCCAGCGCCGCCAGCCGGGCTTCCAGCTCGCCGGCGCTGGTGGCGTCGAAGGTGCCGGTCAGGTCGGTGACGCGCGCTTTCAACGGTGGCACCGCGACCTCGGCCAGCGCGCCACCGATCAACGCCAGCAACAGGGCGGCCAGCGCCAGCAGGTGGATCGTCAGGGAACAGCGCGGGATGGCGGTCAAGCGAAATCTCCGGAATCGGGCCAGGCGGGTGAAAAATCGTGAACCAGGCTACGTCAACCAAACGGCAGCGCCGGATTATCCCCAGGCCCGCGAGCAATGCAAACCATCGGCGATGCGGCATCGGCCGGCTTATCATCCGGCGGCACGCCACCCATGGCCACCAGTCGCCAAGATCACCATGACCACACCCGAGTCCGCCCCGCTCCGCAAGCTCGAACAGCTCAACGCCATCGGCGTGGCGCTCTCGCGAGAGGAAAACATCGACCACCTGCTGGAGCGCATCCTCCGCTCCGCCATCGAGCTGACCAGCGCCGACGCCGGCACCATCTACCAGACCAATCCGGCGCGCGAGCTGGAGTTCCGCATCCTGATCAACCGCACCCTGGGTCTGGAACTGGGCGGCAGCCAGGGCGGCGGCATCGATCTGCCGGCCATCGCCATGTTCGACGCCGACGGCCGGCCCAACGACCGCATGGTCGCCGCCCATGCCGCCGCCCGCCAGACCACGGTCAACATCGCTGATGCCGAGCAGGCGCAAGGCTTCGATTTTTCCGGCACGCGTGAATTCAACCGGCGCCTGGGCTACGTCTCGAAATCCTTCCTGACCGTGCCCCTGATCGACCACCACCGGGAAACCATCGGCGTGCTGCAACTCATCAACGCGCTCGACGCCGGCACCGGCGCGATCCGCGCCTTCACCGCCGACGAACAAGCGCTCGCGGAATCGCTCGCCTCGCAGGCGGCCATCGCCTATACCAAGCGGCGCCTGATCGACCAGTTCGCGCAATTGTTCGAATCCCTGGTCACCCTGATCAACAACGCCATCGACGAGAAATCACCGTACACCAACCGGCATTGCGAACGGGTGCCGCTGCTGACCATGATGATCGCCGAAGCCGCGCACCGGGAAACCGACGGCCCGCTCGCCGATTTCCGCATGGACGACCGCGACCGCTACGAACTGCGCATCGCCAGTCTGATGCACGACTGCGGCAAGATCACCACGCCGGTTCACGTGATGGACAAGGCCACCAAGCTGGAAACCCTGTTCGACCGCATCGAACTGATCGACACCCGTTTCGAAATCCTGCGCCGGGACGCCGCCATCGCGCGCCTGGAAGGCCTGCTGGCGAACCCGGCGGAGGCCGAACGCATCGACGCGGAATACCGCGACCGGCTGGCCCGGCTCGCCGACGACCAGGCCTTCCTGCGCCGCTGCAACATCGGCGGCGAAACCATGGCGGCGGCCGATCAGGCGCGCGTCGGCGTCATCGCCGGCCAGCGCTGGCGCGACGCCGAGGGCCGGGAACAGCCCTTCCTGAACGCCGACGAGACCGCCTGCCTGCGCATCGAACACGGCACCCTGACCGAGGCGGAGCGGGAAATCATCAACAACCACATCCTTTCCACCATCCACATGCTGGAAGCGCTGCCCTGGCCCAAGCACCTGCGGCGCGTGCCGGAATTCGCCGGCGGCCACCACGAACGCGTCGATGGCAAGGGCTACCCGAAAGGCCTGACTGGCGACCAGATGTCGGTACAGGCCCGGATCATGGCCATCGCCGACATCTTCGAAGCCCTCACCGCCGTCGACCGCCCTTACAAACCGCCCAAACCGCTCTCGGAAGCGCTCGCCATCATGCGCGCCATGGCCGGGGAAGGGCACATCGACCCGGACATCTTCGCAGTCTTCGTGCGCGAAGGAATCCACCTGGACTACGCCCGGCAATACCTCGAACCAGCGCAGGTGGATGTGACGGGATGAAACGAACCGGCGCGGCCGGTGGGAGCCAGCCTCAACCCACGTCCACCCAGACCTGGCCGGCGTCGCGCTTGGTGGGGTAGGTGACCAGCGGGCAATCCGCCGGTTCGTTGAGCGGCTGGCCGCTGGCGAGGTCGAAGTAGCTGCCGTGCAGGGAACACTTGATGGCGTTGCCCTTCACGCAGCCGAACCAGAGCGAATAATCCTCGTGGCTGCACATCTCGTCGACGCAGTAATGGCCAGCCTCGGCGCGGACCAGCAGCAGCGGCTTGCCGGTCGGGGCGACGCGCTTCATCTGGCCGACGGCGAGTTCATCGGCGTCGGCGACCGCGATCCAGGTCATGATCGCCCCCCGCTCAGCGGACGCGGGTCGCCGCGCGGCCGGAATCGAGCGCGGCGCGGACCAGGTCGGAGGCGGCCTTGAGCGTGGCGGCGCGGCCGAGGTGGTGCAGGATCAGGCTGGCGCCGAGCACCAGGGAATCGTAGGTGGCGCCCTTCTCGCCGCGCAGCGCGGCCAGACCGACGCGGGCCGCGGCCTGGGCGGTGGCCTGGATGTCGACGGCGATGGCGACCTCGTCGTCGCGCTCGGTCCTGGGCAGATCGTCCGGCAGCGGCACCGCGCGCGCGGTCTGCTCGATGCCGAGCTGGGCCGGGTCGAAGTCGATCTCGTATTCCTCGCCGTGGTTTTCATAGCGGCTGGCCTTGCCGGGCTGGCGCAGCGACGGGATGACGCCGCCCTCGACGCCGCGGATGATCAGCGCGGAATCGAAACCGGCGTGGCGGGCGAGCATGGCGTAGATGGGCGGATAGGGCTTGTGCACGTAGCCGGTGACCAGATGGGTCTTCTTGCGGCCGGCCAGCGGATGGGCCTGGGTCTCGACCGTGGTCACCGCCTGGCGCTTGATGATCTTGGCGCGCAGCGGGATCAGGTCGTGCAGCGCCGGGCAGAAGTGGGCCTGGTCGACATAGCTCCAGCCGAGCGCCGGATCGGCCAGGCGGGCGGCGGCGGCCTCGGGCGTCAGATCGACGTCGACGCCGGCGGCGCGCAGCACGTGGCGAGCGGTGACGCCATATTTCGGGCCGACCGCTTCCAGGCCGTGGCTGACCGCCGGCACGCCCAGCTCGGCCAGCAGCGGCGCCAGGAACGGCGCGGCCGGCAGACAGCGGTTGTAGCCATCGTAGGGATCGGAGATGTCGA
The DNA here is from genome assembly GCA_020725265.1 of Hydrogenophilus sp. GTDB lineage: Bacteria > Pseudomonadota > Gammaproteobacteria > Burkholderiales > Thiobacillaceae > PFJX01. The sequence goes on from DYFK01000013.1 coordinate 44,348, forward strand.
CCAGTTCGTCGACCTCGGCGGTGACCCGTTGGGTGGCGGTCAGGATGGCGTCGAGGATGCCCTTGAATTCGTCATGGGTCTCGCGCTTCATGCGCAGGGCGATGAAGTAGATGGCGGCCTGGACCGGATCGACCGCGTTTTCCAGGATCGCGCGCATGCCCAGCGCGGCCTCCTCGCGCGAGATGTCCTTGGACAGCTCGGGGCCGGTGGCGATGCGCTGGATGATGGAATGCATGGTCCTGGCCAGATCGGCCGAAGCGGGTTGGGCGGAGGGGGTGGTGGCGTTCATTAGCAACTCCTTAAAGATGCCGGAGCATAGGGAGCCGGGCCGGCTCCGGTCAACCTTGGCAAGGGTGGGGGCGGCACGGCTCGACCGGCCTGGCCGTGGCGCGGCATACTCCACGCCCCCTCCCATCCCACCATGTCCATGCCCTGCGTCTGTGAAAACGGCTGTTCCCTCGATCGCACCCAGGCGCGCCAGCGCGCCACGCTGCGCGCGGTGCTGGCGATCAACGCGGTCATGTTCGTGGTGATCGTCGCGGCCGCGCTGTATGGCCGCTCCGCCGCCCTGCTGTCGGACAGTCTCGACAACCTGGGTGACGCGATCACCTACGGATTGAGCCTGTACGCGGTCACGCGTGGCGCCGGAACGAAGGCGCGGGTGGCGCTGTTCAAGGGCATCCTGATCCTGCTCGCCGCCGGCGCGGTGGTCGGCCAGATCGTCTGGCGACTGTGGCATCCGGTGCTGCCGATGTTCGAGGTGATGGGTCTGTTCAGCCTGCTCGGCCTGGCCGCCAACGGACTCTGCCTGTTCCTGCTCACCCGCCATCGCCACGAGGACATCAACATGAGCTCGGTGTGGGAATGCTCGCGCAACGACATCGCCGCCAACCTGTCGGTGTTCGTCGCCGCCGGCGCGGTCTGGCTGGTTGGCGCCGGCTGGCCGGACCTGGTGGTCGCCGCCGCGCTGGCGACGCTGCTGATGCGCTCGGCCTGGCGGGTGATCGGCGCCGCGCGCCGCGAACTGTCGACGACTGGTCGTTGACGCGCGCGGCATGTGCGCCGGACACGCGACAATCGTTGCATTGTCGACAAGCCGCCCGGTCCACCGTCGCATCCTAACCATCTGATTTTTCCGGAATCCGCCCCCTGAGCAGGCCAGGCACGGGTTTTGCTTGACAAGGGCGGGATATTTTGCCCCCCGCCATTTGGCATACCGTTCCCGCGTGAAATCCTACCGGCCTTCTGGGCCGGTTTTTTTAGTCAGTCATATTAGAAAATCACTATTTACTTACGGAGTCGCACCCGGTCATGAGTCTGTCCCAACGCCTCGCGCGCCTGTTCGCGCTGATCACCGCCACCTTCGCCGCCAGCGCCATCGCCGGCAAGGAACCCGCCATCGCCACCGGCAAGATGCTCGGTGACACCTGCGCCTCCTGCCACGGCACGCGCGGCAAGAGCTTCGACGAATACATGCCGTCGCTGGCCGGCATCGACCGCCAGCAACTGGTGCGCGCCATGCGCGACTATCGCGCCGATCGCCGCGCCAGCGTGGTGATGAACCGTATCGCCAAGGGCTACGACGACCGCGAGATCGAAGCCATCGCCGACTATTTCTCACGTATCCGCTGAGGAGACCCGTCATGCCCATCTCCCGCCGAGAACTGCTCAAGGCGCTGGCCGCCGCCGGCGCCCTGCTGCCTACCGCCACCCTGGCCAAGCCGCGCGGCCGCGCCGGCCACGTCGTCATCATCGGTGGCGGCATCGGCGGCGCCACCGCCGCCAAATACCTGCGCCTGGCCGCGCCGGCCGTCCGGATCACGCTGATCGAACCCGGCAATCGCTTCCTCACCTGCCTGCGCAGCAACGACGTCATGGTCGGGCACATGAAGCTCGACGACATCACCTTCACCTACGACGCGCTGCGCAGCCGCTACGGCATCGAAGTGATCCACGATCGCTGCATCGGCTTCGATCCGAAGCGCAAGACCGTGCAGCTAGACCGGGGTGGCAAGCTCGGCTACGACAAGCTGATCGTGTCGCCCGGCATCGACATGATCCATGGCGACGTCGAGGGCTATAACCGCGAGGTCGCGGAAAGCGTGATGCCGCACGGCTGGAAAGCCGGCGCGCAAACCCTGTTGCTGAAAAAGCAGCTGGAAGCCGTGCCGGCGGGCGGCACCTGGCTGATGGTGGCGCCACCGCTGCCCTACCGCTGTCCGCCCGGCCCCTACGAGCGCGCCTCGCTGGTGGCGGAGTGGTTCCAGCGGCACAACCCGACCGCCAAGGTGGTCATCCTCGATCCCAAGGACGCCTTCACCAAGGACGTGCCGTTCCGCAAGGCCTGGGAGCGTCTGTACGGCTACAACACGCCGAACTCGATGATCGAATGGATTCCCGCCGCGCAAGGCGGCAAGGTGCTGCGCGTCGATGCCGCCGCCGGGATCGTGCATGCCCAGGCCGGCGCATTCCGGGCCGATGCCATCAACTACATTCCGCCCCAGCGCGCCGGCACGCTGGCCTTCCGGCTCGGCCTCACCAACCGCGACGGCTGGTGCCCGGTGAACCGGCGCACGTTCGAATCGGAAGTGGTGCGCGACGTCCACGTCATCGGCGATGCCAGCGTGGCCGACGCCATGCCCAAGTCCGGCTACTCGGCCAACTCCCAGGCCAAGGTCGCCGCCCAGGCGGTGGCCGACATGCTGGCCGGACGGACGCCGGGCGAGCCGGCCATGATCAACGTCTGCTACAGCCTGGTCAGCCAGGACTACGGCATCTCCATCGCCGACATCTTCAAGGTCGTCGACAACCGCATCATCAAGCTGCCCGCGTCGGGCGTCTCGCCGATCACCGATTCGCCGGCGCAACCGTTGCTGGAAGCCATCTACCAGCGCAACTGGCATCGCACTTTCGCCAATGACTGCTTCGCCTGACCGAACATGAAAAAAACCTGCCTTGCCCTTACCCTCGCCACCCTCCTGTGCGGCGGCGCCGCCGTCGCCGGCAACAGCGCCCGGACCAACGCCATGCCCGAGTGGGACAGCGACCAGCTCGAACAGATCCTGACCCGTGCCAACACCGGCAACCCGGTGGAAGGCGAACGCCTGCACCATTACCTGTATTGCTCGGCCTGTCATGGCCACGACGGCAACTCGCCATCGCGCAACTGGCCAAGCCTGACCGGCCAGAAGCCGGACTACGTCATGAAGACGCTGCTCGACTACCGTCAGGACATGCGCCGCGACCATTACCGGAAAGCCGAGGTCATGACGCGCATGACCCGCTTGCTGGACGAGACCCAGATGGCCGATCTGGCCGCCTACTACGCCAGCCGGCCGGCGCCGGTGGTGCCACCGCAGACCAAGCCGTTACTCGCGAAAAAAGGTGCCCGGCTGGCGCGTGACGGCGACGGCAAGCGCGGCATCGCCGCCTGTTCCGGCTGCCATGGCGAACATGGCGAATCCGGCATCACGCCGGACACCCCGGCGCTGGCCGGGCAAACACCGGAATACTTCATCCTGGCCATGAAGATGTATCGCGACGGCATGCGCACTTCCGATCTCGGCGGCGTCATGCGCATGTTCGCGAAACCTCTGACCGACGCGGAAATCGAGGCGCTCGCCCACTATTACGCCAGCCTGGGCAGCAAACGCGAGGCGATGCGCTAGCGCCTGCCGGCGCCGCCGACGCGCTGACCGAGCGCCCGTTCGATGAAGTCGCGCGGCACCCGGGCGCGCGGCACCCGGTCCTCGAACCAGCCGCGCACGTCGTCGTCCAGGCCAAGGCCGTGCATGTAGTTGTATAGCGCCTTGTTCAGGGCGACGCCGAGCGCGTCGTGATCGACGCCGGTGGGGTCGGTGAACGGCACGTCGTTCTTCGCGAAGGTGATGGCCGGCAACGGCTTCAGCGTGATGCCGTAATGCGCGGGGTCGAGGCCGACCGGGGAATGCGCGGTGCAGGCGAAGCGATGGAAGAAGCCGGACTGGATGCAGCCGGCGGCGAACAGTTGGCGCACGTATTCGAGGGCGTCCACCGTGTCCTGCGCGGTCTGGGTCGGGAAACCGTACATCAGGTAGGCGTGGACCAGGATGCCGGCCTCGGTGAAGGCGTGGGTGACGCGCGCGACCTGCTCCACCGACACGCCCTTGTTCATCAGCTTGAGCAGGCGGTCCGAGGCGACCTCGAGGCCGCCCGACACGGCGATGCAGCCGCTGTCGGCGAGCTGCTGGCAGAGTTCCGGCGTGAACGACTTCTCGAAGCGGATGTTGCCCCACCAGGAGATGGCGCGGTTGCGCCGTTGCAGCTCCTCGGCCATGGCCTTGAGCGCCTTCGGCGGCGCGGCTTCGTCGACGAAGTGGAAGCCGGTCTGGCCGGTTTCGGCGATCACCGCCTCGATGCGGTCGACCAGCAGTTCGGCCGAGGCGGCCTCGTAGCGGGCGATGTAGTCCAGGCTGACATCGCAGAAACTGCATTTCTTCCAATAGCAGCCGTGGGCGACGGTGAGCTTGTTCCAGCGCGCGTCCGACCACAGCCGGTGCATGGGATTGAGCATGTCGAGGACGCCGAGATAACGGTCCAGTGGCAGACCGTCCCAGGTCGGCGTGCCCACCTCGGCGAAGGGGATGTCCGGCTCGCCACAATCGATGTAGCGCGCCACGCCGGCCTCGCGCAGGAAAGTCCGCGCCAGTCGATCAACCGGCCGTTCCCCTCGCAGGTGCTCCAACAACGCCAACACCGGCCGTTCGCCATCGTCCAGCGTCACATAATCGAAAAAGTCGAACACGCGCGGCTCCGCCAGCTCGCGCAATTCAGTGTTGACGTAACCGCCGCCGAGCACGGTGACCACGTCCGGGCGCGCGGCCTTGATCGCCCGGGCGATGCGGAAGGCGCCATAGACCGAGCCCGGGAACGGCACCGAGACCAGCACCACGTCCGGCGCGTGGCGGTCGAGCGCGGCCACGGTCAGTTCGCGCAGCGTGGCGTCGACCAGGGTTTCCGGCGCCGCCAGCGCCTCGGCCAGCGGCGCGAAGGTCGGCTGGCTCAGAGCCAGCGACTCGGCGTAGCGGACGAATTCGAAACGCTCGTCGACCGCCTCGCGCAGCACGTCGGCGAGATCGTTCAGGTACAGGGTGGCGAAGTGGCGCGCGCGATCATGCGTGCCCAGCGCGCCGAATGCCCAGGCCAGCGGATCGCCGCCGTCCGGGTCGTAGTAGACGTCGAGGGATTCGAAACGCGCGCCTTCCGGCAGGAAATGCCGGCCGGCGATACGGTGCGCCATGCTCGGGTCGCGTCCTTGCAGGAAAGCGACGGCGGCATCGACGCTGGCCAGATGGCGGTGGAATTCGCGCAGGAACGCCTTGGTCCGTCGGCCGCGCCGCTTGCCCGGAATCGCCTCGATGGCGGCGCGCATCGCCCGCAAACCGTCCGCCGAGAACAGCTTCAGCACCAGCGCCAGCGCCAGATCCTCCTGCGCCGCGTCGATGCCACGCGAACGCAGGAAACCGGTCAGGTAGGCGGTGGACGGATACGGGACATTGAGCTGCGTCATCGGCGGGATGACGGCCAGGACGCGCGGGGTCATCGGCATCCGTCGTTCAACCGAGGATTCGAGGTTCATTCCGCGCCGACCGCCAGCTTGCGATACAGCGTGCGCTCGCTGATACCCAAGCGCCGCGCCAGCGCCTTGCGATCGCCGCCGAGCTGCTGCAACGCCCAGCGCACATAACGGCGTTCCACCTCGTCGAGTGGCAGCAGCGCGGCGGCGCCGGCGTCCGGCGGCGCCAGCGGCCCGGGCATGGATGCCGGCATGTGCTCGGCGCCCAGGCGGTCGCCATCGCACAGCAGGATGGCGCGCTCGAGCACGTTGCGCAGCTCGCGCACATTGCCCGGGAAATCGTAGGCCGCCAGCCGCGCCAGCGCGGCCGGCTCCAGGCTCAGCGCGCGGCCGGGCGCCAGACGGGCCAGCAGGCTGTCGACCAGCAGCGGCAGATCTTCGCGTCGCTCGCGCAATGCCGGCAGATGCACCGGAAAGGCGGCGATGCGGTAGTAGAGATCGCGCCGGAAGCCGCCTTCGTCGACCATGCGGCCAAGATCGCGGTGGGTGGCGGCGACCAGCCGGAAATCGGCGCGCAGGGTGTCGATGCCGCCGACCCGGCGGAAGGTGCCGCTTTCCAGCAGGCGCAGCAGCTTGACCTGGAGGTTGAGCGGGATGTCGCCGACCTCGTCCAGGAACAACGTGCCGCCCGCGGCCGCCTCGACCAGGCCGATCTTGCGCTGGCCGGCGCCGGTGAAGGCCCCCTTTTCGTAGCCGAACAGTTCCGATTCGAACAGCGACTCGGTGAGCCCGGAGCAATCCACCGGCACGAACGGCTTGTCGCGCCGGGGACCGAGCGCGTGCAGCGCCAGCGCCGCCAGCTCCTTGCCGGTGCCGGATTCCCCCAGCAACAGCACCGGCGTCATCGCCGGCGCCGCCCGGTTGAGCAGGTCGAGCATGCGGGTGTAGGCCGGCGAGCGGCCGACCATGCCGAATTCGCCGGCGCTCCCGCCAATCTCGCGCAGGAATTTCATGGTCTCGACGAAGTACGCGACCTTGCCGTCCGCGCCCTGGATCGGCACCAGCTCGACGTCGACGTGCTCCTCGCCGCGCGGCGTGTGATGCAGGTGCAGTACCCGGCTGGGACGGCCGGTCTTCATCGCGGTGGCGCGCGGACAGGATTCGCCGCACTGGTCGCACGGTTTGTCGAAGTGATGGGAGACGTCGTAGCAGGTCCGGCCGATCAGCTTCCCGGGGTCGCCGAATTCACGCTTGTAGGCCTGGTTGGCGGCGAGGATGCGGTACTCGGTATCGACCAGGATGCGTGGCTCGGGCAGGGATTCGAGCAGGGAAAGCAGGGCGGTCTGGCTGGACATGGCGACACGGCAGGCCTTCGCCGGAACTGTCAATATTGACAACAATATTCGACAAAACCGTCAATTACGTCAACACCCTCGATGAAAAACCCGGGGACCACCCGGTCAACATATTTTTTGTTAATTTTATCAACAAGTTGCCATAAAAACATAACCATTGTTGGATATTGGCGCGCGTTTTGCTTTATGCCTCTTGTGTCATTTCACTTCGCACAGGACGTTCAAAGCATGGATTATGTCGGCCTCTATCCCGTCTGGTACGAACCGGGCATCGGCAGCGGCTGGATCGTCGGCCTCATCGCCACGGTCCACGTGCTGTTCTCCCACACCGCCGTGGGCGCGGCCCTCTTCTTCGCGTACCTGGCCCACACGGCCTACCGGCGCGACCAGCCGGAACTGCTGGACTTCATCAAGCGGTACGGCCTGTTCCTGCTGGTATTCAGCTATGTGCTGGGCTCCATCACCGGGCCGGGCATCTGGTACTCCACCACGGTGGCCAGCCCCCGGGGCATCTCGGCCCTGATCCACAGCTTCGTGTGGAAGTGGGCGACGGAATGGGTGTTCTTCGTCATCGAGGTGGTGGGGGTCTACATGATCATCTACCTGGTGGGCAAGGTGGACCGCGCCACCCACCTGCGCATCTCGGTGATCTTCGGCCTGGCCTCCTACGGCACCATGCTCATCATCATCGGCATCCTGTCCTTCATGATGTGGCCGGGCAAACCGGAGTGGTTCACCGAAGGCGGCTATCTCAACGGCTTCTACGGCGCCAACACCTTCGCCCAGCTGGCCCTGCGCACCGCCTTCATGTTCACCATGACCGCCGTGGTGGGGGGCATCGTCGCCGGGGCCATCAAGGACACGGCCTTCAAGCGGGAGATCACCCGCAAGCTGGCCCTGCTGGGCATGGCATCGGCGGTGATCGGCGGCCTGTTGTTCCAGTGGTACATGGCCACGCTGCCGGAAACCGCCGAGGTCATCGCCCAGAACCGGCTGCCGGAATGGTTCAGCCTGTCCCTGGTGGTGGCCTTGTCGGTGATCTTCGCCTGGTTCGCCGCCACCTGGTTACGGCCCGGCCTGCTCACCCCGGCCCTGGCTTCGGCCATGACCCTGGTGGTGCTGGTGTTCGGCCTGTGGCCCGAGGAAACCGCCCGGGAATCCCTGCGCAAGCCGTACGTGGCGGGTCAGTACGTGTATTCCAACCAGGTCATCGCCCGGGATGTGCCGGGGCTGGGCATCCGCTCGGAGATTCCGCTGCTGGAACGCCAGGGCTTCCAGCACAGCCAGGTGTTCGTGCCGCAGCGCCTGAAGACGGTGACGGCGGAGAACGCCGCCGAGGTGGGCCACAGCCTGGCCCTGACCACCTGCTCCAACTGTCATTCCCTGTCTGATACGGGCATGCGGCCCCTGGCCGGGTACTTCGGCGGCAATCGGGACGTGGCGGAGATCCAGGTCTATCTGCAAGGGGCCCTGGTTACGGGCAACACCCTCTACATGCCCCACATCCCCCTCAATGACGCCGAGGCCTTTGCCCTGGCCAGCTTCATCGCCGGCATGAACCGGACCTCGCCGCTGCATCCGGAACCGCGCCGGGTGGCCGTCAACGCCACGGCCGCGACCCCTGTCACCCAATCTCAGGAGTAAGCCATGGAAGCCGCCATGCTCCAAGCCCTGCGGGACCCCGCCGGGGTGCCCTCCCACCCGGTGATCTTCCTGGTGCTGGGGGTGCTCACCTGGGCCCTGCACATCGCCGCCGTGCAGGTCATGCTGGGGGCCTCCGCCCTCACCCTGTTCGGCGCCTTCAAACAGGACGCCCACTGGCGCCGGCTGGCCGCCGCCATGCTGAACACCGCCAAGGTGGCGGTGTCCGTGGCCATCGTCCTGGGGGTGGCGCCCCTGCTGTTCGTGCAGGTGATCTACGACCCCTTCTGGTACACCAGCAACGTGCTGTCCGCCCGCTGGGTCATCGCCTTCATCGTCCTGCTGATCGGCGGCTACCTGGCCCTGTACGCCTTCTACTACCGCAACCCGGACATGCGCGCGGCATCGACCCGGGGTGCCTGGCATCTGGTGCTGTCCATCGTCCTGATGTTGGTGGTGGGCTGGATCATGCACGTGCTGAGCGTGCAGATGCTGCTGCCGGAGCAGTGGATGCAGTGGTACGCGCCGGCAGGCCACATCGACCCCTCGGGCCAGCAGCTGCACGCCTACCACCCGGCCCGCTTCGCCTTCTTCATCCTGCTGTCCGGCGCGGTGACCGGCCTGTGGCTGCTGGGCTACCGGCGCTACCTGATGGGCCGGGAGGATGGTCACCCCGCAGAGGATCCGACCTATATCGCCTGGCTCAAGCCCCTGGCCCTGAACCTGGCCCTGGCGGGGGGCGTGCTGGCCCTGGCCGCCGGCGCCGTGTGGATGCTGAGCCTGCCGGAGAAGATGGCCTGGTTCGCCACCTCCGCCTGGATGGGGGCCGCCCTGGTGGCCCTGCTGGCGGCGGTGAGCTTTCCCCGACTGCTGGGGGCCCGCCTCGATACGGGCCTGTGGGGCTACGCCCCCTTCGCCCTGGGGGCCGTGGCCCTGATCGTCGTGGCCGCCGCCCGGGAGGCCCTGCGCTTTATCACCCTGCTGGCAGCCCATGGCTACGACGCCCTGGACTACAAGCTCAACCTGGACTGGTACAGCACCGTGCTGTTCTTCGTCACCTTCGCGGTGCTGGGGGGCGTGGTGCTGGGCTACCTGCTCACCGTGGCCTGGAAAGCCGGCCAGACCAAGGGCGTCTATGTCCCCTCCCCGGGACTGACCCGGCTGGGCCAGGTGGGCGTGCTGCTGCTGGTGGTGTGGATCGTGCAGTACTTTGCCGTGGGGTTCTACGTATGGGCGCGCTGATGAAACCGATGATTGGGGCCGTGCTCATCGCGGTCGCCGTGGCCTGGCTGACACCCGCCCAGGCCGCTGGACAGCCTTCCGGCTCCGCCATGGCCCATACCTGCGCCGGCTGCCACGGCACCCAGGGCCGGCTGGGCACGGTGGAATTCGTGCCACTGGCGGGCCTGCCGGAGCGGGAATTCCTCAAGGCCATGGGTGATTTCCGCAGCGGCAAGCGGGCCGCCACCCTCATGGGCCACGTGGCCCGGGGCTTTTCCGACGACGAACTCAAGGCCATGGCGCGGTATTTCGCCACGATGAAATGAAGAGAAAACAGATGAATCGACGTCAATTCCTGCAAGCCGGCGCCGGCCTGGCCCTGGCTTCGGCCCTGCCTGGGCGGGCAGCGCAAGCTTCAGCCCAAGTGGTGATCATCGGCGGCGGCGTGGGGGGCGCCACGGCGGCCAAGTACCTGAAGCTGGCCAACCCGGCCCTGAAGGTGACGATCATCGAGACCAACCGTACCTACATCCGCCCCTACGGTTCCAGCGAGGTGCTGACGGGCCACGCCCGCATGGAAGACCTGACGGTGTCCTACGACGCCCTGCACCACCGCTACGGCGTGGACTTCCTGTTCGACACCGTGACAGGCTTCGACCCGGACAAAAAACAGGTGCGCACCGCCGGCCGGCAGTCCCTGGCCTACGACAAGCTCATCGTCAGCCCCGGCATCCGCCTGGACTACGCGGCGATCCCCGGCTACAGCCAGGCCATCGCCGACACGCGCATTCCCTCCGGCTGGATCCCCGGTCCCCAGACCGCCCTGCTGGCCAGGCAGCTCCAGGCCATGAAACCCGGAGGCACCTTCGTCATCGTCGCCCCGCCCACCCCCTACCGCTGCCCCCCCGGCCCCTACGAGCGGGCCGCCCTGGTGACGGAGTGGATGCGCCGCCACAACCCCACGGGCAAGGTCCTCATCCTGGACCCCAAGGACAACTTCGTCACCGACGCCACCATGCAACTGGGCTGGCACCGGCTGTACGGCTACGACATCCCCGCCGACTTCATGCAGGACATGCCGGCAGGGGTACAGAACACCGGCCGCCCCGCCCCCATCGCCTGGGTCCGCGCCAAGGATGGCGGCACGACCCGCGGGATCGACGCCCGCAGCCTCACGGTGCACACCGAAGGCGGGCCCGTGCAAGCCGACGTGCTCAACGTCATCCCGCCCATGCGTGCCGGCAAGCTGGCCTTCGACCTGGGGCTGACCAACGAAACCGGCTGGTGCCCGGTGGAGCGCCGTACGTTCGAATCCAGCGTCCACGCGGATGTGTACGTGATCGGCGATGCCAGCATTGCCGACGCCATGCCCAAGTCCGGCTTTTCCGCCAACACCCAGGCCAAGGTCACCGCCCAGGCCATCGTCGATACCCTGGCCGGCCGGGCCCCGGCGGAACCCGTGTGGGGCAACACCTGCTACGCCCTGGCGGGGTCGGACTACGGCCTGTTCGTGGCGGACGTGTTCCGCCTGAAGGGCGGCAAGATCACCCAGGTCTCCGGCAAGCGCTACCTGCCCCTGGATGCCAGCCCCACCCAGATCCGCCTGGGGGCCGTCTACCAGCAAGCCTGGCTGAAAACCTTCACGGAGGATTGCTTCGCATGAAATCCAAACCATTCCCTGGCCTATCCACCGCGCCGTCATTCCCGCGCGGGCGGGAATCCGGCCTGCTCTGGGCACCCGCCCACGCTGGCGCGACGGTACTACTGGTCGCCGGCCTGCTGTTCGCCCAGTCGGCCTTCGCCATGCCAACCGCTTCCCGGACCACCAGCCTGGGACCGGCCGAACTCCGCGCCACCCTGGCCAGCATGCCCAAGGGCGATGCCGCACGGGGCGCGATCCTGCACCGGAGCCACATGTGCGCCAGCTGCCACGGCGATGACGGCGTCGCCCCCACCGGCAACTGGGCCAGCCTGGCGGGCCAGAAGGCCGCATACACCTACAAGAGCCTGCTCGATTACCAGACCGGCCGTCGCCTGGAACACGGCCGCGCCAACCTGATGCGGGTGGCGGTGCAGGTCCTGAGCCGCCAGGACATGGCCGATCTGGCAACCTACCTCGCCGATCTGCCGGCGGTGGCCGCGCCCGTGCCTGAATCCTCGCCGCAAACCGCCAAGGCCGCCGAATTGCTGGTCCGGCGCGGAGATCCCACGCGCCTGATGACGCCCTGCGCGTCCTGCCACGGCGCTCGTGGCCAGGGTGGCGTCAACGCCACGCCGGCGCTGGCCGGGCAGACCGTGGGTGCCTTCACCCGCGCCATGCTGGATTACCGGGAAGGCCGCCGCGTCAGCGACGCCCATGAAGGCATGCGTCAGTTCAGCAGGCGCCTGAGCCTGGAGGAAATCGACGCCCTCGCGATTCATTACGCCCGCCTGGGCAAACGCCGGGAAGGCGCACAGCCATGAAAATCGCCGTCGCCAGCCAGAATCGCAAGACCGTCACCGGCCATGCCGGCAAGTGCCGACGTTTCTGGATCTATGACATCGCCAGCGGCCGCGCGGGCGCGCGCGTCCTGCTGGAACTCCCGCGTGAACAAAGCCTGCACGCCGGCGGACACGACGCTCCGCATCCACTCGACGGGGTCGACGCGCTGATCTGCGCGGGCCTGGGCGAAGGCTTGCTGGCCCGCCTGCGACGACGTGGCATCCACGCGGTCGCCACGCCGGAATCCGATCCCGATCGCGCGGTGGCCGCCTGGTTGGCCGGCACCCTCGAAGAGCTGCCCGCGCATGCCCAGGGTCATGACCATGCCCATGGACATGGCCACCACCATGAGCCCACCATCCCGGCGGGTCCGGCCTTGACCGTGGTCTCGGTCGAGCAGCTGTTCTCCAACCAATTCCAGGAGCCGCAACGATGATCCCCGTTCATTCCCATCCCTGGCGCTGGCTCGGCATCTCCGCGCTCGCGCTGGCCGGCGCCGGCCAGGCCGCCGATCTGGTGGTCGCCGTCGATGGCGTGCGCGCCGCCGATGGCCAGGTCAAGCTGATGCTGTTCGATCGCGAGGAAGGCTTCCGCAAGGAGGACCAGGCCCGCCAGGTGCTGACGGTGCCCGCCACCAGCGCCGGCGTCGCCGCGACCTTCGCCGGCCTGCCGCCCGGCCGCTACGCGGTGATCGCCTATCACGACGAAAACGGCGACGGCAAACTCAACCTGCGCTTCGGCATGTTCCCGAAGGAAGGTTATGGCCTGAGCAACAACCCCAGGCTTTCCGGCCCGCCGAAGTTCCGCGACGCGGCATTCGAGCTCGGCGAGGCCGGGCGGCGGATCGACATCCGCCTGGCGTACTGACCGGCGGCGAGCGATCTAATCTGTCGATTGGTACATTCGTAACAATCCATTTCACGGATAACCCGAAAATCTGGAGACTACGTCCATTAGCAAACGCTAATAAATCGACTCCGAAGATTCCCAACCGATGAAAGGAAACATCATGTCCGAAACCAACAACTGCCCCGTCATGCCCCGCCTCAACGAACCGGCCCCCGACTTTGAAGCCAAGACCACGCACGGCGTCAAGAAGCTCGCCGACTACAAGGGCAAGTGGCTGGTGCTGTTTTCCCACCCCGCCGACTTCACGCCGGTATGCACCACCGAGTTCATGGCCTTCGCCAAGTACTATCCCGAGTTCCAGAAGCTCAACTGCGAGCTGATCGGCCTGTCCATCGACAGCTACTACGCGCACGTCGCCTGGGTACGCAACATCAAGGAGAAATTCGGCGTCGACATCCCGTTCCCGATCATCGAGGACCTGTCGATGAAGGTCGCCAAGGACTACGGCATGATCCAGCCCGGCGCCTCGGATACCTCGGCGGTGCGCGCCACCTTCATCATCGACCCCAACGGCGTCCTGCGCGCCATGGTCTACTACCCGATGACCAACGGCCGCTCGATTCCCGAGTTCGTCCGCCTGGTCGCGGCATTGCAGACCTCCGACGCCAACAAGGTCGCCACGCCGGAAGGCTGGCAGCCGGGCGACAAGGTCATCGTGCCGCCGCCACAGGACGTCGATGCCGCCGAAGCGCGCATGAACGAGGGCCACGAGTGCGTCGACTGGTACTTCTGCAAGAAATCGCTGTGATCCAGCGCCTGTAAACTTCACCATCGCCCGCCCCCATCCGGGGCGGGTTTCGCCATTGGAGCCCGCATGAACCCCCGACGCCTGTCCACGCCCTTCCTGTCCATCCTGACCCTCTCCGCCACGCTGCTGGCCATGCCGGCCTCGGCCCAGGCAGCGGCCGAACCCGGCGATGCCCGCGCCATCGTCGTCGAGGACGTCAGCCGCGCGCCGTTCGACGATACCCTGCGCGTGCTCAAGGATCAGCTCGCGGCCGATGGCTGGAATCTGGTCGCGGAAATCAACCTGGGCCGCAATCTGGCCAAGCGCAACGTCGAGATTCCCGGCGGCCTGGTCATCCTGGAACTGACCAGCGGCGGCGACACCATCCCGCTGCTGCGCGACGAATCCACCCGTTACATCTCCGCGCTGATGCCCTGCACCGTTTCCGTCTACGGCACGAGCGACGGCCGCGTGATGATCTCGCGCATCAACGCCCACAGCCTGTCGGCGATGCTGGAGCCGCGCGCCGCCGAGGCGATGCGCCGCTCCGCCGCCCGCCTGGACGCGAGCGTCGAACGCGCGCTGGCCAGGCTGCCGAAGTAAGCGGGCGGCGTCTCATGTCCACGCCCCGCATCGTCATCCTCGGCGCCGGCTTCGCCGCCCTCACCGCCGCGCGCGAACTGCGCAAGCGCGCGCCGGCCGCGCGCATCACGCTGGTCGCGCCGAAGGCCGAATTCGTCTATCTGCCCAGCCTGATCTGGATTCCGTCCGGCCTGCGCCAGGGCAGCGACCTGGTGTTGCCGCTGGACCGCTTCCTGCGCGACCACGACATCGAATTCGTCGCCGGCCGGGTCACCGGCCTGAACGACGGCGGCCGGGTGGTGCTGACCGATGGCGGCGAGATCGCCAACGACGCCCTGCTGATCGCCACCGGCGGCCGCTTCATCCGGAAGCTGCCGGGCATCGAGCACGCCCTGACCCTGTGCGAGGGCGTCGCCTCGGCGGAAGCCATCCGCGACCGGGTCGACGCCATGCGCTCCGGTCGCATCGCGCTCGGCTTCGGCGGCAACCCGAACGAACCGTCGGCGATGCGCGGCGGACCGATGTTCGAACTGCTGTTCGGACTGGATACCCACCTGCGCCGGACCGGCCGGCGCGAGCGCATCGAACTGACCTTCTTCAACGCCGCCGCCGAGCCGGGCAAGCGTCTGGGCGAGAAGGCGGTATCCGGACTGCTGGCGGAAATGGCGCGCCGACGCATCGACACCCACCTCGGCCACAAGCCGATCGGATTTTCCGAGCGCGGCGTCGACACCGAGGGCGGCCACGTCAATGCCGACCTGATCCTGTTCATGCCCGGCCTGACCGGGCCCGACTGGGCGCCGGCAGCGGGCCTGCCGCTGTCGCCGGGCGGTTTCTTCCAGGCCGACGAATTCTGCCGGGTGACCGGCGCCGACAAGGTGTTCGTGGCCGGCGACGCCGGCAGCTTCCCAGGCCCGGACTGGCTGCCCAAACAGGCGCACATGGCCGACCTGCAAGCGCGAGCGGCGGCGGAAAACCTGCTCGGCGCGCTGGCCGGCCGACCGCCGACCGCGAGGCCGAAGATCGAACTGATCTGCATCGTCGACACCGTCGACCAGGGCATCCTGGTCTACCGCGATCTCAAGCGTTCCTTCCTGCTGCCGTCCTCGCGCCTGTTCCATTGGGCCAAGCGCTATTTCGAGCGGCATTACCTGCGCGCATTCCGCGCGTGACGGCAGTAAAATCAGCAAGTTCTAATATTCCGGACGCCATGAACATCCTCACGCACTACCAGCGCATCGGCGGCGAAACCAAGGTCCGCGAACTGGTCGACCGCTTCTACGACCACATGGACGAACTGCCCGAGGTCTGGGACATCCGTAAGCTGCACGCGACCGACCTGTCCGGCTCGCGCCAGAAGCTGTTCGATTTCCTGTCCGGCTGGATGGGCGGACCGCCGCTCTATACCGACAAGCACGGCCACCCGATGCTGCGCCGTCGTCACCTGCCGTTCCCGATCGGCGACCAGGAACGCGACCAGTGGTTGCACTGCATGAAGCTGGCGCTGGACGAGGTGGTCACGGACGAGAAACTGAAAACCGAGCTGTGGCTGGCCTTCGTCAAGGTCGCCGACCACATGCGCAACCAGGCGGCATCCGCCACGCCTCCCCATCCTCATCCCCATTGATCCACATCGAAAAGGAATTCCCATGTACGCGCACACCGTCGAACTCGATCTGCCCATCGACCAGGCCATCGAAAAACTCAAGGCCGTGCTGACCGACGCCAAGATGGGCGTGGTCTCCGAAGTCAATGTCCAGGCGATCATGAAAGCCAAGCTCGACCACGACATGCCGCCCTACCGCCTGCTCGGCATCTGCGCCGCCGGCATCGCCAGGCGCGTGCTCGAAGCCGACCGCGACGCCGGCGCGCTGCTGCCGTGCGGCTGCTGCGCCTACGAAGTCGCGCCCGGCCGCACCCGCTTCGCGCTCCAGGATCCGGCCGGCATCGCCACGCTGTCCGGCAACGCCGACATCGCCGCGATCATGGCCGAGGCGCAAACCCACCTAGCCGGCGTGCTCGCCACGCTGCGCGGCTGAAAAGGACGGGGCCATGACCACTTCTCGTCGCCTCTCCCCGTTCGCTGCGCTGTCCGGCCTGTTTCTGCTGTTCGCGCTGATCGCCGCGCCCGCGCGCGCGGTCGACCCCGCCAGCCTGGCCAAGATCAAGGTGACCAAGCTGGGGCTCTATCTGGAAGCCAAGGACGTACCCGCCTTCCTCGACCGGCACGGCCGCGACAAGGTGCTGTTCCTCGATCTGCGCACGCCGGAGGAGCAACTGTTCGTCGGCGTGCCGGACGGCATCGATGGCGCGGTGCCGTTCGGCATCATGCATTACGACAAGTGGGACGACGCCAAGAACACCTATGTGCGCAATCCCAATCCGGACTTCCTGTCCCAGTTCGAACTGCGCGCGATGGACAAGGATACCGACAAGGGAGATCCCATCCTGCTCATCTGCCGTTCCGGCGACCGCAGCGCGCTCGGCGCCGACTTCCTGGCCCGACATGGCTACACCAACGTCTGGTCGGTGGTCGACGGCTTCGAGGGCGACACGGCCAAGGACGGCCCCGGCAAGGGCAAGCGCGTGGTCAACGGCTGGAAGAACGCCGGCCTGCCCTGGAGCTACCAGTTGGACAAGGCGAAAGCGCACATCGCCAAGTAAACTCACGCCGGCCGGCATGGCCGGCCCCCCCACAACCCAAAGGAGACTTCCCGATGAAACCCAACCGACTCGTCCTCGCCCTGCTTCCCGTCGCCCTGCTGGCCGGCTGCGCCAGCGCCCCGAGCGCCGAGAAACAGGCGGCGATGGCGGACGAGGCCCGCAAGACCGCGGGCGGCCTGATCCAGACCCTGGGCGGCGAACTGAAAGCGGCGATGACCACTGGCGGCCCGGCCAACGCGATCGGCGTGTGCAAGGAGAAGGCGCCTCAGATCGCCGCCGAGGCGGCCCAGCGCACCGGCATGAAGATCAAGCGGGTCAGCCCGAAGAACCGCAATCCCAAGGGCGTGCCCGACGCCTGGGAAACCCAGGCCCTGGCCGATCTGGACAAGCGCCTGGCGGCCGGCGAGAAACCGGAAACCCTGGACACCTGGGCGGTGGTCGATGCCGCCGGCGGCAAGGAGTTCCGCTACGCCAAGGCCCTGGTGACCCAGCCGGTATGCACCAACTGCCACGGCCCCGCGGAAAACCTGTCGCCCGAGGTCAAGGCCAAGCTCGCCGCCGAGTACCCGGACGACAAGGCCATCGGCTACGCGCCCGGCAGCATCCGCGGCGTACTGTCGATCCGCAAGCCGATGTAACCGGTTCGCCCGCGCGCCACGCGCGCGGGTCCGACCCGCCCGTCCGACACCATAACAACCCACCCGCTCCCATGACCGAAACCGCCGCCACCGAGCAGCCCAGACTGCGCCATTTTCCCGTCGCCTTTTTCGCCATGGTCATGGGCCTGACCGGTCTGACCCTGGCCTGGCGCAAGGCGGAGACCCTGCTCGATCTGCCGGTGGCCGCCAGCCCGGCGTTGCTGATGCTGTCGACCGGGCTGTTCGCGCTGCTGGCGGCGGTGTACGTGGCCAAGCTGATCCGCTTTGGCGCCGCCGCGCGCCAGGAATGGCTGCACCCGATCAAGATGAATTTCGTTCCGGCGGTGAGCATCTCGCTGATCCTGCTGGCGATCGCCTGGCATCCGGTCAGCGCGCCCTACTCCCGGCTGCTCTGGCTGGCCGGCACCGCGCTGCATCTGGTGCTGACGCTGCACGCGGTCAGCCACTGGATGCAGCACGGCAAGCTGGAAATCGTCCATCTCAACCCGGCCTGGTTCATCCCGGTGGTGGGCAACATCCTGGTGCCCATCGTCGGCGTCCACCACGCGCCGATCGAGATTTCGTGGTTCTTCTTCAGCATCGGCCTGATGTTCTGGCCGGTCCTGCTGACCATCGTGTTCTACCGGGTGGTGTTCCACGGCAGCCTGCCGGAGCGCCTGGTGCCGACCCTGTTCATCCTGATCGCGCCACCGGCGGTCGGCTTCATCGCCTACCTGAGCCTGACCGGCGCGGTCGACGCATTCGCCCACGTGCTCTACCACGCCGCGCTGTTTTTCACCCTGCTGCTGTTCGCCCAGGCGCGCCGCTTCCTGGGCCTGCGCTTCTTCCTGTCGTGGTGGGCCTATTCGTTCCCGCTCGCCGCCATCACCCTGGCCAGCCTGGCCATGTTCCAGGAAACCGGCGCGGTGTTCTTCCTGCGCCTGTCCGGCATCCTGCTCGGCATCGCCAGCGTGGTCATCGCCGGCCTGCTGGCGCGCACCGCGCTGGCCGCCTGGCGCGGCCAGATCTGCGTGGCGGACTGAGCGGCCGGTTCCGGGGGAAACCGGCCCCTGGCCGGCATTCAGGCGGCGCGCGGCATCAGGCTGTCCCGGATCGCGGCGACATGACGGTGGTCGGTGCCGCAACAACCACCCACCACCGCCAGACCGGGCAGAAAGCCGGCCAGCGTCCGGTAGTCGCGGGCCAGTTCGCCGGGATCGCCCATGTCCAGTTCGGTGGCTTCGTCCAACTCGGCATGACTGCGCCGGGAGGCGTTGGCGCGCACGCCGCGCACCCGCCGCCGCCAGCTCGCCGACTCGTCCAGGCGATGCGCGAAATGACTGGGATGGGCGCAGTTGATCATGTAATAGGCCGGGTAGCCGGCGCTGGCGTCGTCGCAGGCATCGATGGCCTCGCCCAGCGTCATTCCGGACGGCAACCGGCCGTCGGTTTCCAGCGTGAACGACACGGCGACCGGCATGTCGGCATCGGCCGCGGCCCGGGTGACGCCGATCGCCTCCTCGACATAGTTCATCGTGAACACCGCGACCATGTCGGCGGCGGTGTCGGCGAAGGTGTCGATCTGCGCGGCGTGGTAGGCGCGCGCCCGCGCGGCGGTCATGCGCGCGTCGGCGCGGTAACCGTCGCCACGCGGCCCCAGGTTGCCGCTGATGACGATCGGACTGGCCGGCGTTTCCAAGCGCGCGCGCAGGTCGGCAAGTTCCGCTACCGCGCGCGCGTTGACCGCCGCCAGCCGGGCGGCGTCGTAACCCAAGCGGGCGCCCCAGTCCGGATTGGCGCGCCAGGTCGGGGTTTCCAGCACGATGCCGGTTTCCGCCTCCAGCGCCAGCGCGATGTGCTCGGCGTAATAGCGGCGCAGGCGTTCGCGGCCGGCTTCGCTGTCGAGCAGGACGAAGGCGGCGAAATACGGCAGGTCGACGCCGTCATGAAAGACCAATGTGGTTTCCAGGCCGCTGTCGGCGAGAAACGCGCGGCCGGAGAAGTCGGAATGGATTTGCGGCAGGGCATGGCGATACGGGCTCATGGTGGTCTCCTCGAATGTTTGATCGATGCTTGCGGAATCGATATCGCTGGAACGCCATCGCGTCATGCCGATCGGCGCGATGAACTGGCGATGGCGGCAAGATAGTCTTTACTTGAGTGAATCACTCAAGCCATTCCTGCTGACAACCCGACGATTCGGCCATGACTCCGCGCCCGCGCATCGCCCTGCTGGTCTTTCCCGAAACCTCCGCCTCGGTGGTCTACGGCATGTTCGATCTGTTCGCCAGCGCCGGCCGGGACTGGGGGGTCATCGTCGAGGGCGCGCCCGGTCCAGCGTTGCTGAATCCGCTGCTGGTGGGCCGCGCGGCCGGCATCGTATCGGTCGGCAACGACGTGCCCATCGCCACGCATGCCAGCCTGACCGACTGTCCGCCAGCCGAGATCGTCTGCGTGCCCGAGGTGAACCTGCCGCCGGGCACGCCGCTGACCGAGCGTTTCGCGCCGGAAATCGCCTGGCTGCGCGAGCGCCACCGCGCTGGCGCCATTCTCGCCACCGCCTGTTCGGGCGCCATGCTGCTCGCCGAGGCCGGCCTGCTGGCCGGCTGCGAAGCCACCACCCACTGGGCCTGGTGCGACGTGCTCGCGCGCGCGTATCCGGGCGTGCGCGTGCAATCCCAACGCGCGCTGGTGGTGACCGGCGAGGGGGGCCGCCTGGTCATGGCCGGCGGCGGCAGCACCTGGCTGGATCTGTCGCTCTACCTGATCGCGCGCCTGGCCGGTGTCGATGAGGCCATGCGCGTGGCCCGCCTCAACCTGATCGACTGGCACGCCATCGGCCAGCAGCCGTTCGCCTGCCTGACCCGCGCGCGTCAGGTCGACGATGCCGTGATCGCCCGCTGCCAGACCTGGATCGCCGACCACTACATGGATTCCGCCCCGGTCGCCGCCATGATCACCCTGTCGGGTCTGGCCGAGCGCACCTTCAAGCGCCGCATCCGGAAAGCCACGGGCATGTCGCCGCTGGAATACGTGCATACCCTGCGCATCGAGGAGGCCAAGCAGATGCTGGAAACCGGCGACGCGCCGGTGGAAGCGATCGCCCTGGAAGTCGGTTACGAGGACGCCGGTTTCTTCAGCCGCCTGTTCCGCCGCCAGGTCCGGCTCACGCCGATGCACTATCGACGCCGGTTCCGGGCCATGCGGCGGGCGCTGGCCTGAACCTCCGGCGCCGCCGGACTCAGTCCGCCTCGTTCAGCAGCGGCTCCAGCGCGGCCAGGGCTTCCGGGCTGTCCCACTCGATCGAGCCGAACAGACCCAGACGCATGCGCCCACGCTTGTCGACCACGTAACTGGTCGGGAAGGCGAACACGTGCCAGAGCTTCAGATGACTGCCCTCGGCGTCGAGCAGGATCGGGAAATCGACCGGAACCTGCTTGAGAAAGGCGCGGATCTCCTCCGGGCTTTCGCCGACGTTGACGCCGAGCATGGCGAACGGCCGTCCGGCCAGGCGCGCGGCCAGACGGTTCATCGACGGCATTTCCTTGCGGCAGGGCGGACACCACACCGCCCAGAAATTGACCAGCACGACCTTGCCGCGCAGTTCGGCCAGCGTGCGCGTGCCGCCATCCAGCAACGGCAGCTCCAGCGCGGGCGCCGGTTGCACCGGCAACGGCTTGAGATCGGCGGCGGCCGCCAGCGACGCGCAACCGGCGAACAGCAGGCCGAGAAGCCAGGTTTTCGGATTCATGGATGCTCCTTGGGATCGGGTGACGCCACACGCGGCGTGGCGTTCAGGTCGATGAGCGCGGCGAGGCCGTCGCCGACGATTTCGCCCAGACGCGCGGCGGCGGCCAGTTCGGTGGCGTTGATGTCGGCGCGCCGGTAGAAACCGTCGCGCAGGCCGGGCTGGACGATCAGTCCGACCCGGGCGCCGGCCGTCTCCAGCCGGGCCTGGAGACGCTCGCGCCACCAGAAGCCGGCCGACGACCGGGGTTGCAGGATGACCAGGTCGAGCCGGGCATGGTCGACCTCGGCGTCGTATTCCGGTTCGGCGCCCGGCGTCAGTTCCTGGTAAAGCAGCGGAAACAGCAGCAGCGCGCCGGCGACGCCATCGCCGCCCGCCGCGCGCCAGACGCGCGCCGCGCGCAGGGCGGTGGCGGCATTGCGGCCGGTGGCGATGACGACCAGGGGCCGACGCGGATGCCGGGCGCGCGTCGCGTTCAGCCAGTCGACCAGATCGGCGTCGGGAATGCGCGCCCAACTGCTCGGCAGCAACGGCAGGAAATAGGGGGCGATCAGGTCGATCAGACAGGTTTCGACGCCACGCGCGGCAAGATCGTCGACCGCGCGCCGCTCGGCCTCGACCTCGCCATGCTGGCCGGTCAGCCAGAGCGCCAGCGGCGCGTCGTCGGCGAGCGGCACGGACGGCGGCGGACAATGGCCGACGATTTCCGTGCCCGAACCGACCCGGATCGCAAGTTCGGCCGCCGACGGCACGGCGGCAATCGCGGCCAGGATCACGGCCGCCAACGCGCGTACAAGAAGCGGGAAGGGAGATGATTTCGACACCGGCGTGGTCATGTCGCGAATGTACCCGATGCCGGAAATCACTTCCCTGGTATGTCCTGCCCGGTGACGGCGGCCGTGTGTCACCATTCCGGGCATGGCCTTGCTGATTCCCGCCTTCGCCGGTCCGCCCCCACGCCAGTCCCCCGAAACGCGCCTCCTCGCCCGGCGGTTGGCGGCCGATCTCGACGGCGATCATCTGTGCTGGCAGTCGCCGACGCTGACGCCGGCCGGCATGACGCCGGATTTCGTCATGCTGCATCCCCGACGCGGCCTGCTCGTCCTGAGCGTGTCGGACTGGCGGCCGTCCCCCGCCGGCGGGTCGACACCGCCACCCGAGATCGAGCCAACCCGGCGCTGCGCGGACGCGCTGGCCGAAACGCTGGCCGGCGACGCCAGCCTGACCTTTTCCAGCGGCCGGCTCCAGGGCCATCCGCTGTTGCCGTGGAGTTGGGGCGTGGTGCTCACCGACACCACCCGCGCCGGGTTCGAGGCCGCCGGCCTCGGCGATACCCCGGATGCCCGCCACATCCTGTGCGCCGACGAACTGGCCGGCGCGGTCACGGCCGAGTCCTTCCGCGACGCGCTCTGGCGCCTGTTCCCGATCGCCGCCTTCGGCAACCTGACCCCGGCCCGCCTGGACCGTATCCGCTGGCATCTGTTTCCGGACATCCGGCTGCCGGCCGGCGCCGTGCTCGACCCCGTTCAGGAACGGCTGGCGCGCGCGCCGGGCGGCCATCAGGTCATCGTCGGCGGCGCCGGCAGCGGCAAGACCGAGATCCTGCTGCGGCGCGCCGAATGGCTGGCGCGCCGGCATGAAAAACCGGTCCTTGTGCTGTGCCGGAACAAGGTCCTGGCGCGCCGGCTCGATCACGCGCTGCGCAAGCGCGGCGTCGCCGACAAGGTTCACGTCGGCGATTTCCAGGCCTGGTGCCATCGCCTGCTCGGTGACAGCCAGGTCGGCCTGCCGAGCGGCTCCGCCAACGATCCGGCGTACTGGGCGCGCATGGTCGAACGCGCGGGCAAGGCCCTGGATCGCGGCCTGATCGCCGGTGGCCGCTACGCCGCCGTACTGATCGACGACGCCCAGGCGTTCCCGCCGGAGTGGCTGCGGCTGGCGACGCGCATGGCCGATCCCGACAGCGACACCGTGCTGGCGCTGTTCGACCGGACCTGGCCGATGCCCGACCCGGCCGGACTGGAACAGGCCGGCCTCCGCGCCGACGTCGAAATACTCGACCGCCAGTATCGCTGTCCGCGCGCGATTCTCGCCTTCAGTACCTGGATGACCGGCGCGCGCGCGCCGGCGCCGACATCGGTGGCGCCGACGCTGACGCTGGCGCGCCTGCCCAGCCTGCGCGAGGAAGTCCGCCATCTCGGCGCCGAACTGGTCGCCGCCCACCGCGCCGGCATGCCCTGGCGGGACATGGCGGTGCTCTACCGGCATTACGACCCGGTCGGCAAGACCGTCCACGGCCTGCTCCGGCAGGCCGGACTGCCGCTGACCTGGAAGGACAACATCCGCTTCGACGAGCGCCAGGACACCATCAAGCTGCTGCCCTATACCCATTGCGCGGGCCTGGAGTTCCGCCTGGTGGCCCTGCCCGGCCTGACCATGCCCGACTCGGGGGCGCCGGCGCCGGAAGACGAGACCCGCCTGCTCCATCTGGCCATCACCCGCGCCCGCGAACGTCTGCTGGCATACGGATTCACGCCACGCGGCCCGGCCTGAAGCCGCCCCAGCGCCGACGCCAGGCCGGCCATCCGCTATCCTGAAAACAGCCCGCCTCCTCATGACCAGACCAGCGAGACCATCATGAGCAACAAGCACGCCCACCTCATCCAGGCCATCTTCACCGATCCGGTCAGCGGCAACCTGCACTGGCGCGAGGTCGAATCGCTGCTGCGCCATCTGAGCGCGGACGTCGAGCCGCTGTCCGGCGCGCGTCTGCGCGTCCGCCTCAACGGTTTCGAAGGCATCCTGCACCGGCCGCACCACAGCAACGTGCTCGACCGCCAGGCCATCCACCACCTGCGCGAATTCCTCGCGCGCGCGCGGGTGACGCCCTCACTGTACGAAGCCGGCGGCGCCTGATCGAGCGATGCGCGCGAATGGACGCGGGATAAGCCGGACATGGCGCTGACCATCCTGTATCGCGACGACCACCTGATCGCCATCGACAAACCGAGCGGCCTGCTGGTGCATCGCGGCGGCGTCGACCGTCACGAGACCCGGTTCGCCGTCCAGCTCCTGCGCGACCAGATCGGTCGGCCGGTCCACCCCGCGCACCGGCTCGATCGCGGCACCTCCGGACTGCTGCTGTTCGCGCTCGATCGCGATACCAGCCGTCTGCTCGGCGGTCAGTTCGAACGCGGCGAAGTCGCCAAGACCTATCTCGCGCTGGTGCGCGGGCATCCGGCCGAAACCGGCGAGATCGATCACCCGCTGGCGCCGGACGCCGACCCCCACGCCGGCATCCCGGCCGGCCTGCCGGCTCGACCGGCGCGCACCCGCTACCGCCGCCTGGCGGCCGTCGAGATGCCCTGGCGGGTCGACCGCTATCCGACCAGCCGCTACGCCCTGGTCGAACTGAGCCCGCTGACCGGCCGCCGCCACCAGTTGCGCCGGCACATGAAGCACATCGCCCATCCGATCATCGGCGACGCCACCCACGGCCAGGGCCGCCACAACCGGCTGTTCGCCGAACGCCTGGACAGCCACCGCCTGCTGCTGGCGGCCACCGGCCTGCGCCTGACGCATCCGGTCAGCGGCTGGCCGCTGGAACTGCGCGCGCCGCTGGCCGGGGATTTCATGGCGGTACTGGAAAAACTCGGGATCGAGCCGACGCCAGCCCTTACAATGCCGGCCCCCGCCGACCCCGCCATTCCTTACCCACATCCATGAACCCCGAATCCGACGAGTTGCTGCGCGCCAAGCTCAACGCCGAGACCGGCAAGCTGGCCTGGGCCGAACTGGAACGCCATTTCGCGCGCGGCGTGGTGGTCCGCGTCGATGGCGATCTGGATCTGGTGGAGGTGGCGCTGGCAATGGCGCGCGATGACGGCGCCCGTGTCGCCACCTGGCTGGACAGCGGCCGGGTGGCGCGCGCGAGCAGTGACGAGGCGCGTGACTGGCACGGCCGGCAGGCGGTGTTCTGGGCGGTGGTGGCGGCGCCCTGGGTGTTGATCCAGGAAGTCTCCGACCGCCTGGACGGCTGATCGTCATGGCCATCAAACCGACCATCTTCAAGGCCGATCTCCAGATCGCCGACATGGACCGCGGCTATTACGGCGGCCATGCCCTGACCCTGGCGCGGCATCCGTCCGAAACCGACGAACGCATGATGATCCGGCTGCTGGCCTTCGCGCTGTTCGCGCATGAACGTCTGGGTTTCGGCAAGGGCCTGTGCGTGGACGACGAGCCGGATCTCTGGCGACGCGACCTGACCGATGCCATCGAACTGTGGATCGACGTCGGCCTGCCCGACGAGAAATGGACGCGCAAGGCGTGCGGCCGCGCCGGACGGGTGGCCATCCTCGCCTATGGCGGCAAGCCCGCCGAAGTCTGGTGGCAGCAGAACCGGAACAAACTGGAACGCCAGGCCGGCCTGACCGTCATCGAGCTGGCCAGGGACGAAACCCAGGCCCTGACCGAACTGGCCAACCGCACCATGCGCCTGCAATGCACGGTGCAGGATGGCGAGGTCTGGATCACCGACGGCCAGCGCGGCGCGCATCTGCGGCCCCGTCTTCTACAAGGGGAAATCCATGCCAACCATTGAATTCGCGTTGCGTGGCGACGCGGCGGACGCCGCGATCGCGTTGTGCGACCTGCTCAAGCTGACCGGCGTCGCCGACAGCGGCGGTCAGGGCAAGGCGCTGGTGGCGGCCGGCGAGGTCCGCGTCGATGGTCGGCCGGAGAGCCGCAAGACCGCGAAAATCCGGGCCGGTCAGGTGGTCGAGTGCCGGGGCACCCGCATCCGGGTCAACGCCCGGACTGGCGACGGCGAGCCTTCTCCGCCTCTTCCTTCGCCTTCCTGATCTGCTCCAGCAGGCGCGGGTTGGTCATCAGCTTGCGCAGGAAACGGACGATGGTCAGTTCGATCACGCCGACGAAGATCAACCCCCCGCCGATCATCGGCGCGACCTCGGCCGGAAGGAAATCAGGCGCGTCGAACAGCACCCAGACACCCGCCGCGATCATCAGCAGCGCGCTCAGCGTGAACACCGCCCCGACCGTTTTCGCGGCCGGATTGCCGGCGGCCTGCCCAGCCGAGGACATGGTGGCCGCGCGCGCGGCCGATCCGGACATGGCATCGGGCGACTCGGACGTGATGTGGGTCGGGCCAAGCTGGCGAAAGTCCTGGGTCATGGCATCCCCCCGGGTGGCTCAGGTAACCGGATCGGACGGCAGGGCGACCCTGCCGTCCTTGCTGAACTGGTAATCGCGGAATACGTGTTCCGCGGTCAACAGCGCGTAATCGCCGTCGGCGCCACGCGTCGAGGTGTCCTTGAGCCGGTAGGTGTAATGGCCGCAGGTCCAGATGTCGAAGTCGCGCATGTGCGTGCACAGACAGGTCTTGTCGTAGACCTTGACCTTCCTGGTTTCCGGATGCGCGGCGACCTCGCGGTTGTAGGCGTCGATGTAGGAACAACGGCCGTTGGCGTCGAGCAGGTAGCCGAACGACTCGCAATTGGGATGAGTGCCGGCGCCGATGCCGGGACTCGACTTGATCATGCGCATCGGATAGCCGGTCGGCGAGATGCCGTTGACCTCGATGTCGTCCTCGTCGGCCTTGAAGTATTCCTGCTTGACCGGGTCGGGCAGGCCGCATTCCCTGGTCACCGTGAAGCGGGTGGCCACCTGCACGGCGCCGGCGCCCTTCTCCAGGAACGCCGTCGCGTCGGAACCGGTGAAGATGCCGCCGGCCGGGATCAGCGGGATGTCGAGTTGTTCGCTCTTCAGCCATGCCTGGATCTCGGCGACGATGCCGGCGAGGTCGTGCTTCATCCAGTCCTCGATGCCGAAACCGAGGTGACCACCGGCCAGCGGACCCTCGACCACCACGTAATCGGGCAGCCGGCCGGTGCGGCCGTTCTTGCGCAGGAACAGTTGCAACGCGCGCAGGCTGGAGACGATGATGCCCAGCTTGGCGTCGCGGAAGCGGGGATGATCCTCGATCAGGCCGAACGAGCCCAGATGCAGTCCGGCGGCCAGGGTGACGCCGTCGATGCCGGCGTCGAGCGCGGCCGAAAGCCGGACCTTGAGCGTCTCGCGCGGCGCGTTCATGGTCAGCTTTTCCATGCAGTTGATGAACACCATGCCATCGCCACGCTTGGCGTCCATGGCCCGGCGCACGTGCATGCGCGTGGCTTCCTCCAGCTCGCCGAGATTGAACTTGACCAGCGACTTGTCCGGGTTCGGCACGTTGGCCTTGTACAGCTTGAGCTTGTCCTTGACGAATCGGGTCTTGAAATGGCGATCGATGACGGTTGGCACCATCGCGTCCGAAATATGGCCGATGCCCCCCAGGCGGGCGGCCTCCAGGGCCAGTTCAACCGTGGAGATGTCGACGCCCATGCCCCCGATCACGATGGGGACCAGTTCGTGCTGGCCCAGGCGAAGGCGAAAGTCATCCACACATTTCATGCTGTTCTCGGCGATCGGGTATCGAAAAAGGCGAGCGTCGGGGGGCTCATCGAAGGCGTTGGCGGAAACCCGGTCGGGTGGGACCAACCAGGATACGGACGTGATGATAAGCTTTTCGGGTGGGTTACAGCCACCCCGGGCTGGCGCCGCCTAGCGGCGATGGCGGGCATACAGGCGCGCCGCCCGCGCCAGATTCCAGCCGGCGACCGCGCCGGCTGCGGCCAGCAGCAAGCCGCCCGGCACGGCCAGCGCCGGCGCGAACGGCGCCGCCACCAGACAGACCAGCGCCACCAGATGCAGGCGTGCCTGACCGCGGGCGGCGGCGTCGGACAGAAAATCCTTCATCCCCGGCAACGCGCCCGCCGATGTCCCCGGACCGGCGCGCAGATGGAACCAGGCCAGGAACGGCACGATCTTGTCGACCATGCCGATGACCACCGATGCCGCGAATCCGACCAGGAACAGCACGCCGCCCGCGAGCCGCGCCGGCTCCCCCGGCAATGGCAGCGCGAACAGCGCGACGGCGCCGATCAGGCCGAGCATGCCCAGCCGCCACAAATCCAGGGTCGGGCTCGCCAGTTTGCGCTTGCGCCGGCGTTGCAGGTCGAGCGTGACCAGCGCGAACGCGGCCAGTCCCAGCGCCAGCGCGATCTCGCCGACGACGCGCCAGGGTGCCGGCGCCAGCAGCGCGACGCCGACGGCCGATGTCAGCACGACCAACAGCGGCCGGGTCGCCCAGGCCGGATAGGCCGGCGTCACCTGCAACATCGGCACCACCTGCCAGGCCACGCCGACCACCAGAATGGCGACCCAACCGGCCAGACCCGCGAGGGCGTGCGCGCGCAGCCAGATGAATGGGTCGTCTGGACGCCAGCCGGCCGGCAGCGCGTCGGCCAGCCAGCCGGCCAGCCCCAGGCCCAGCGCCAGCGTCGCCAGCAGGGCGACGAAGGCCACGCGCATGGCATGGACGCTGTCGAGCCGGCGCGCGTCGGCCAGCGCCAGCCCGGCCGAGATCAACAACGGCGCCAGGCCCAGCCAGAGCAAACCGGCGCCATGCAGCAGCGCCGCCGGCTCGCCCCGCCACAAACCCCAGGCCAGCAACGGCGTGCCCAGGGTCAGGCTGGCGTGGCCGATGGTGGCCACCGGGCGGATGCCGGGCATGGGCGCTCCGGCCAGTACCGGCAGCATCTGGGTCAGGGCGCCGAGCATGACCATGCCCAGGAAACCGAGGGTAAGCAGATGCGTCAGGGCCAGTGCCGTCGGCGACAACGGCCCCTCGGTCCAGCCCGGATCGAACGCAGCCAGCAATCCGGCCGCCACCAGAAACCAGGGCGCCGTCAGGAAGAAACGCAGGGGCGCGGTGAACGGCGGCCCCTGTTCGGGCGCCAGGCCGGCGCCGATCATCCCGGAGGCCCGCCGCGACGCGGCTCGATCAGGATCTCGAAACACCCTTCCGCGATCGGGCGCACGCGATGGCGCAAGCCCATTTCGGTCAGGATCGGGTAGAGCGGAAACGGTTCGCGGTGCAACAGGAAGCGGATGCGCTCGCCGGGCGCCAGCCGTTCCAGCGCGGCCAGCACCTTTTCCATCGGCTCGGGCGGCTCCAGCCAGCGCCCGTCGACGACGATCTCCCGCGTCATGCCGGATTTACCGGGCGCGCATCGCCCCGAGCAGCTCCGGGCGCTCGCCGGCCAGCGCATGATCGGTCATCGGATACAGGATGTTTTCCTCCTTCAGATTGTGCTGACGCATCAGCATCAGCAGCGTCTCGGACAGGTTCAGGTAGGCATCCTGCTCGCGCCGTTCCAGCGCCGCGCCCATCTCGTCGAGCAGGCCGTTCATCTCGCGATGCTCGCCGCGCATCACGAAGGTGGGGCCGCCGCCCGAACCGGCGCGGGTTTCGAAGGCCGGGAACAGGATGTCCTCCTCCATCGCGAAGTGGCGCCGCATGGCTTCCAGGAAAGCCTGGAAATGCGCGGCCGCGCTGGCCCAGTCGCGAACCGAGACGGCATTCTCGGCGGCCGCGAACAGATCGTCGCAACGGTTGTGATCGTCGGCCAGGAATTGAGTGATGGTGGCGTCCCCGGTTTCGGTCATGGCGGTACTCGGCGTCGAAGTGGATGGCGCGCGCATGGTGGCGCGGCCCGCGCCGGCGCGCCTTGATCATTGGCAAGACGGTTGCCCGGGCCGGCGACGGCCGGTATAAGGGCGCCTTTCGGCGGCCAACCCGCCACGGTGGCGGCGTCACCGAAACCGGATCGAAATCCCCCATGGCGAAAACCGGCACCATCTACGTTTGCGGCCAGTGCGGCGGCCAGACCAGCAAGTGGCAGGGCCAGTGCCCGCACTGCCTGGCCTGGAACACCCTGACCGAGTCCGCGCGCGAAGCCAAACCCGGCCGTTTCCAGGCGCTCGCCGCCAGCGGCGAGGTGGTGCGCCTGTCGACGGTCCAGGCGCGCGAGACGCCGCGTCTGGCCACCGGTCTGGCCGAATTCGACCGCGTCCTCGGCGGCGGTCTGGTCGCCGGCGGCGTCGTCCTGATCGGCGGCGATCCCGGCATCGGCAAGTCGACCCTGCTGTTGCAGGCGCTGGCGGCGATCGCCGGCGCCACCCGCGCGCTCTACGTCAGCGGCGAGGAGTCCGCCGACCAGATCGCGCTGCGCGCGCGCCGGCTGGGGTTGGAAACCGACCTGCCACTGCTCACCGAAATCCGCCTGGAAGCGATCCTGGCCACGCTCGCCGCCGAACGGCCGGAAGTGGCGGTGATCGATTCGATCCAGACCGTCTACACCGAGAACCTGCAATCCGCGCCCGGCAGCGTCGCCCAGGTGCGCGAATGCGCGCAGACGCTGACCCGCCACGCCAAGCAGGCCGGCATCACCATCCTGCTGGTCGGTCATGTCACCAAGGAAGGCACCCTGGCCGGCCCGCGCGTGCTCGAACACATCGTCGACACCGTGCTCTATTTCGAGGGCGACACCGGCTCCAGCTTCCGCCTGATCCGCGCCTTCAAGAACCGTTACGGCGCGGTCAACGAACTGGGCGTGTTCGCGATGACCGACAAGGGTCTCAAGGGCGTCGCCAACCCGTCCGCGCTGTTCCTGAACCGCGACGAACGCGACGCGCCCGGCTCCTGCGTGGTGGTCGCCCTGGAAGGTACCCGGCCGCTGCTGGTGGAAATCCAGGCGCTTCTGGACGAATCGCGCGCGCCCAGCCCACGCCGGCTCACCGTCGGCCTGGACGGCAACCGCCTGGCCATGCTGCTGGCGGTGCTGCACCGGCATGGCGGCATCGCCTGCCAGGACCAGGACGTCTTCGTCAACGCCGTCGGCGGCGTCCGCATCGCCGAGCCGGCCGCCGATCTGGCGGTGCTGCTGGCGGTGGTGTCCTCGCTGCGCGGCCGGCCGATCCCGCGCGAACTGGCGGTATTCGGCGAAGTCGGCCTGGCCGGCGAGATCCGGCCGGTGCAGCGCGGCCAGGAACGCCTGAAGGAAGCCGCCAAGCTCGGCTTCACGCGCGCGCTGTGTCCGCGCGCAAATCTGCCCAAGAGCCGGATCGCGGGCATGGAAGTGATCGGCGTGGCCAGTCTGAGCGAGGCGCTGGACCGCTTCCGGTCATTCTGAAACGGTAGCCGGCATGACGTTTTCCCGACGGGACGTTTTTCCGTCTTTTCCCGCTGCTATGATTGCCCGCCGATAACCATGTCGTGGTTGGTTTTTTTCCTGAAGGCAGCGATCGATCGGGGGAGCGCGTTGCAACAACCTCGCCATTCACGGAACCGGCGTCCGCGCGCCGGCGTGGCTCCAGGGCCCGCCGGCGAAGACGCCTCGCGGGAAGCCGGATCATGACCGGCTGGCCGGCGCGCCTGCCGCTGCACATCCGCTTCACCCTGGTCGGCGCGGTGGTCGCCATCGTCACCGCCGCGCTGATCATCACCGCGCAGATCCAGGAATCCCGCCAGTTCCTGATCGAACGCGCGCAAACCCAGCTCGAGGAACGCGCCAGTGTCTATAACGCCACCCTGCTCGGCGCCCTGATCCAGGCCAACCACGCCGAACTGCACGCCAAGCTGGAAGCCATGCGCGCGCACGCCGGCATCGTTTATCTGGCGATCCACGACGAGACCGGCGCGATCGCCGCCGCCTCCGGCATCGATCCACGCCGGGGCCTGCCAGCGCCGATGACCGAGCTGGCCGAGGCCTTGCGTGACGGCGCGCCGGTATTCCATGCCCTGGTGCCGCTACGGGTTGGCGATCACCTGTACGGCAACCTGCGCTATGGCGCCGATCTGACCTATTTCGCCGAGGCCAGCGCGCGCATGCTGCGCAACGGCCTGTTGCGCGACCTGGTCGCCACCGTACTGGCGGTGCTCGCGTTCGGTCTCGCCGGATACTGGCTGGGCCGCCAGTTCCGGCGCCTGGGCGCGCACGGCGCGCGTCTGGCGGCGGGCGATTACGGCGCCCGCCTGGACATGCGCGGCGATGACGAGCTTGGCCGGTTGGCCGTCGCCTACAACGACCTCGGCGCGGCGGTGGAAACCCGCGTCGCCGCGCTCCAGCGCATCAGCGGGCTCTACCGGGTGCTCGGCGAAGTCAACAAGACGATCGCGCGCGCGCGCGATCGCGACACCCTGTTCGCGGAAATCTGCCGCATCCTGGCCGATTCCGGCCTGTTCCGGATGGCCTGGATCGGCTGGCTCGACGTCGCCGACGGCAAGGTGCGGCCAATCGTCTCCGGCGGCCACGACGACGGCTACACCACCCGGCTGTCGATCCAGCTGGACGACCACGAAACCGGCGCCGGTCCCACCGCCAGCGCGATTCTGGGACGCCAGCACGTGCTCTGCCAGGACATCGCCACCGATCCGCTGATGGCGCATTGGCGGGAGCCGGCGTTGACGCGCGGCTATCGCGCCAGCGCCGCCTTTCCGATCGAACAGGACGGCCAGGTGGTCGGCTCGCTCAACGTCTACGCCGGTGAACCGGGGTTCTTCAGCCCGGACATCGTCGACCTGCTGCTCGATCTGACCACCGACATCGACTACGCCCTGGTGTTCATGCGCGAAGTCGCCGCCCGGGCACGGGCGGAGGCGGATCTGACCCGTCTGAACGCCGAACTGGAAGGACGCGTCACCGAGCGCACCCGCCAACTGGAGGCCGCCAACAAGGAACTGGAAGCCTTCAGCTATTCGGTCTCGCACGACCTGCGCGCGCCGCTGCGCGGCATCGACGGCTTCAGCCAGATCCTGCTGACCCGCTATCTCGACCAGCTCGACGAACGCGGCCAGGACTACCTGCGCCGGGTCCGCCGCGCCAGCCAGCGCATGGGCGAGCTGATCGACGACCTGCTGCAACTGTCCCGCATCAGCCGCGCCGAGCTGCGCCTGACCGACGTCGACCTGAGCGCGCTGGCCGGCGAGATCGCCGAGGAACTCGGCCGCCGCGAGCCCGCCCGCGCCGTCGAATGGCGCATCCAGCCCGGACTGCGCGCGCGCGGCGATGCCGGTCTGCTGCGCATCGTCCTCGACAACCTGCTCGGCAACGCCTGGAAGTTCACCGGAAAACTCGATCACGCGGTCATCGAATTCAGTCTCGACCAGGACGACGGCGAACCGGTGTTCCACGTCCGCGACAACGGCGCCGGCTTCAACATGGCCTACGTCCACAAGCTGTTCGGCGCCTTCCAGCGCCTGCACGCCGCCGACGAGTTCGAGGGCACAGGCATCGGCCTCGCCACCGTCCAACGTATCATTCGTCGCCACGGCGGATACGTCTGGGCCGAGAGCGCGGCCGGCAAGGGCGCCATGTTCCATTTCACGCTGACGGAGCAGTACGCTTGAACGACACGGTCCGCTCGCGCCCCGACCGGGACGCCCCCCTCCCCGCCGTCCCCGGCCGGACACCGGAGCCGGCCTGGGCGAACGCCCTGGCCATCGGCCTCGCCCTGATCTTCCTCGCGACCTGGCTGGCGCCGCCGCTGACGGCGCTGCATGGCGTCGAAATCATGCCGATCTGGCTGCACACGGTGATGGAAACCTTCGCCATCGCCATATCGCTGATGATCTTCGGCGTGGTCTGGAACAGCCACGCGCGCGAACGCGCCGGCAGCCTGGTGATCCTCGCCTGCGCCTTCCTCGCCGCCGGCCTGATCGACATCGCGCATACCCTGTCCTATCGGGGCATGCCCGACTTCGTCACCGCCGCCGGACCGGAAAAGGCCATCAATTTCTGGCTCGCCGCCCGGCTGGCGGTGGCGGCCGGACTGCTGGCGATCGCGCTGCGCGCCTGGCCGCCGATCGCCTCCGAGCGCGCGCGCGTCGGCATGCTGGCCGGCACCCTGGCGCTGATCGGCGGCGTCTGGTGGCTGGGCCTGTTCCAGCCCGGGCTGTGGCCGCGCACCTTCATCGAGGGGCAAGGCCTGACCGCGTTCAAGGTCGGCATGGAATACCTCATCGTCGCCGTCATGGTCCTGGCCATGATCCTGCTGCGACGGCGACGCGAGGACATGCCCGAGGCCGGCAAGCTGATCCTGGCCACCTTCGTCACCATTCTCGGCGAACTGTGCTTCACCCTGTACTCGAACGTGACCGACCTGATGAACCTGCTCGGCCACGTCTACAAGGTCATCGCCTACGCCTTCTTCTACCGGGCCGTGTTCGTCCATTGCGTGCGCGAACCGTTCCAGCGCCTGGAAGCCGAGATCGATGTGCGGCACGCCGCCGAGCGGGCACTGACGGAAAGCATCCGTTATCGGGAGGCGTTGCTGGCCCGTTTGCCCGCCGCCGTGGTCGTGCATGGCGCCGACGGCACCGTCCAGTATTGCAACGAGGAAGCCTTGCGCTTGCTCGGCGTCGATGCCTCGGCGATCGAGGGAAAACCGGTCAACTCTCCCGGTTGGCGGTTCCTGGACGAGGACGGCGCGCCGATCCCGGTCGCGCGCTATCCGGTCAGCCAGGTTCAGGCCAGCCTGGCGCCGCTGCATGGTTTCGTTGGCGGCATCGTTCACGCCGAAGGCGAGCCGCCACTCTGGGTCCAGGTCAACGCCTTTCCGTATTTCGATGCCGATGGCCGCGTCGAGCATATCGTCGCGAGCTTCGTCGACATCACCGAACGCAAGCGGACCAAGGACGAGCTGCGGACGGCGCGCGACCGGCTGGAACAGATCATCGACGTCAGTCCCGCCGCGATCTATCGCGTGGAACTGTCGGCCACGGAGCAGCAGCCGGCGCGTGTCGGCTTCCTCAGTCACCAGATCGTCGAGCTCACCGGCCACACGCTGGCGGACTGGCGGACTCCGGGGTTCTAGGAGAGCCACCTGCACCCGGACGACAGGCAGGCCGTGCTGGAGGCTCAACAGACCTTGTTCGCGCGCGACGCCCTGCGGCACGAGTACCGTTTCCTGCGCCGCGACGGCGAAACCATCTGGATCCATGACCGGCTCATCCTGCTGCGCGACGCCGCCGGACGGCCCAGGGAGATCATCGGCGCCTGGCTCGACATCACCCAGCTCAAGGAGACCGAGCTCTCGCTGCGACAGCTCAACGAGCAGCTCGAACAACGCATCGCCCAGCGCACGCGCGACCTCAACATCGCCAACAAGGAACTGGAAGCCTTCAGCTATTCGGTCTCGCACGACCTGCGCGCGCCGCTGCGCGGCATCGACGGCTTCAGCCAGATCCTGCTGACCCGCTATCTCGACCAGCTCGACGAACGCGGCCAGGACTACCTGCGCCGGGTCCGCCGCGCCAGCCAGCGCATGGGCGAGCTGATCGACGACCTGCTGCAACTGTCCCGCATCAGCCGCGCCGAGCTGCGCCTGACCGACGTCGACCTGAGCGCGCTGGCCGGCGAGATCGCCGAGGAACTCGGCCGCCGCGAGCCCGCCCGCGCCGTCGAATGGCGCATCCAGCCCGGACTGCGCGCGCGCGGCGATGCCGGTCTGCTGCGCATCGTCCTCGACAACCTGCTCGGCAACGCCTGGAAGTTCACCGGAAAACTCGATCACGCGGTCATCGAATTCAGTCTCGACCAGGACGACGGCGAACCGGTGTTCCACGTCCGCGACAACGGCGCCGGCTTCAACATGGCCTACGTCCACAAGCTGTTCGGCGCCTTCCAGCGCCTGCACGCCGCCGACGAGTTCGAGGGCACAGGCATCGGCCTCGCCACCGTCCAACGTATCATTCGTCGCCACGGCGGATACGTCTGGGCCGAGAGCGCGGCCGGCGAGGGCGCCAGTTTTCATTTCACCATCGGAGACATCCACAAGTGAGCAATCGAGCCATTCTGCTGGTCGAGGACAATCCCGACGACGAGGAACTCACCACCCTGGCGCTGCGCGAGAGCGGCATCGTCAACCAGATCGCGGTCGCCCGCGACGGCGAGGAAGCGCTCGATTGGCTGTTCGGACGCGGTCGCCACGTCGGCCGCGATCCAGCCGAGCTGCCGCAGGTGGTGCTGCTCGACCTCAAGTTGCCCAAGATCGACGGTCTGGAGGTACTGGCCGCGATCCGCGCCGACGAGCGCACCCGGACGCTGCCGGTGGTGGTGCTGACGTCCTCGCGCGAGGATCGCGATCTGGTCGAAAGCTACCGTCTGGGCTGCAACAGCTACGTGCGCAAGCCGGTCGACTTCCAGCAGTTCCTCGACGCCGCCCGTCAGCTCGGCCTGTACTGGCTGGTCCTCAACGAGGTTCCCGGCGACACGACGCGATGAAGGAGCGGCTGGACATCCTGATCGTCGACGACTCGGCCGACGACGCCGAGCTGGTCCAGGCCTATCTGACGGAAGCCGGTTACCAGGCCCGCTGGCATCGCGTGGACAGCCGCGCCGAGCTGGCGGCGGCGCTGGAACGTGGCGGCTGGGATCTGCTGATCAGCGATTACGATCTGCCCGGCTTCAGCGCGCTCGACGTGCTCGGCGAAGTCGCCGCGCGCGGCCTCGACATGCCCAGCATCGTCGTCTCCGGCGCGGTCAGCGAGGAAGCCGCGGTAGCGGTGATGAAGGCCGGCGCCCACGATTTCATCCTCAAGGATCGCCTGATGCGGCTGGCGCCGGCGATCGAGCGGGAGCTGGCGGAAGCCCAGCGGCGCGCCGAACACCAGCGCACCCAGGCCCTGCTCGACGCCCACACCCGGCTGCTGGTGGAAATGACCTCCGCGCTCGGCGAAGGCATCATCGTGCTCGACCCGGAGGGCTACCTGATGCTGATGAATCCGGAAGCCGAACGCCTGCTCGGCTGGAGCGCTGACGAACTGGCCGGCCGCAACATCCACGACATCATCCATTTCCAGCACGCCGACGGCCGCCCGTACCCGCGCGAATTCTGCCCGATGGTGCGCGTGGCCGGCGACGGCACGGCCTACCGCAGCGACGATGGCGAGGTGTTCACGCGCAAGGACGGCGGCACCTTCCCGGTTTCCTACATCGCCACGCCGATCCTGCAGGACGGTCGCGTGATCGCCTCGGTCACCGCCTTCCAGGACGTCACCGCGCGCAAGGAAGCGGAAGCCGCGCTGCGCGAATCGCGCGAGCGCCTGCGCGAGCTGACCGCCTACCTCAACACCGTGCGCGAGGAGGAACGCACCCACATCGCGCGCGAACTGCACGACGAACTCGGCCAGATGCTGACCGCGATGAAGATGGACGTATCCTGGCTGCGCGCCCGCCTGGACGATGCCCAACCGGAAGTGCGCAGGAAGGTCGAGGGCATGACCGCCCTGCTCGACGACACCGTCGATTCGGTGCGCCGCATCGCCTCGTCGCTGCGGCCGCGCCTGCTCGACGACCTCGGCCTGGGCCCGGCGATCGAATGGATGGTCGAGGGTTTCGGCAAGCGCACCGGCATCCGCTGCGAGCTGGCCACCAGCCACGACGATTTCGATCTCGACAAGGAACGGGCCACCGCCCTGTTCCGCATCCTCCAGGAAAGCCTGACCAACATCGCCCGCCACGCCGGCGCGAACCAGGTCGAGATCGCCCTGGTCCAGGACGGCACCGGCATCGCCCTGTCGGTGCACGACAACGGCCGTGGCATGGATCTGGAACAGGCGGGCCGGGGCAAATCCTTCGGCCTGCTCGGCCTGCGCGAACGCGCGCACAGCCTGGGCGGCAGCGTGCACATCGACAGCGCGCCCGGGCACGGCACCCTGATCGAGGTCTTCCTGCCAGCCCCATCCTCCCGCATGGAGAACACGCCATGATCCGCATCCTGGTCGCCGACGACCACGCCATCGTCCGCGACGGCCTCAAGCAGATCTTCGCCGAGACCGCCGACATCATCGTCGAGGGCGAGGCCACCAACGGCCACGAAGTCATGACCCGCGTGCGCGAGCGCGACTGGGACGCCGTGCTCATGGACATGTCCATGCCCGGCCGCTCGGGCATCGAGCTGATCAAGCAGGTCAAGGCGGAGAAACCGGCGCTGCCGATCCTGATCCTGTCCATGCACGGCGAGGAACAGTACGCGGTGCGCGCCCTGCGCGCCGGCGCCGCCGGCTATCTGACCAAGGAATCCGCCTCCGAACAGGTGGTCTCGGCCATCCGCAAGGTCGCCGCCGGCGGCCTCTACGTCAGCGCCGGCGTCGCCGAACGGCTGGCCGCCGAACTCACCCGCCGCGACGACGGGCTGCCGCACACCCAGTTGTCGGACCGGGAATACCAGGTCTTCCATGCGCTCGCCGCCGGCAAGGCGGTCGGCGCCATCGCCGAGGAACTGTCGCTGAGCGTGAAGACGGTCAGCACCCACAAGACCCGCATCCTGCAGAAACTGGGCCTCGGCAACACCGCGGAACTGATCCGCTACGCCATCCGCCACCGGCTGGTCGACGAGCCGGACTCCTGAGGCGGCGCCGCGCCGGCGGCAGCCGCGCCGGCCGGCATCCCTCCGCCGGAATACCTCCTTCGGCGCGCCCGGGGTAGGAATCCTCCTACCCGCCCGCTTTCCTTTCCTACACGCACTTTAAGCATCCGCCGATATTTTTCCCGGCGTCCGGCCGGCATTCTTGCCACCGTCAACAGCAAGGCCGGAAATCATGGATATCTACATCGTCGACGACGCCCCACTGCCGCGCGAACGGCTGGCGGCGGCGCTATCGGAAATCGCTGGCGCGCGCGTCGTCGGCGAGGCCGGTTCGGTCTCCGCCGCCATCGCCGGGCTCGGCCATCTGCGCCCGGAGCTGGTCATTCTCGACATCCGGCTGCCGGACGGCACCGGTTTCGACCTGCTCGACTGGCTGCGTATCGCCCAACCGGAAGCGCGGGTACTGCTGATCAGCGGCGAGTCCTATCCGCAATACCGCCGGCGCGCTCACCAGTCCGGCGCCGAGTTCTTCGACAAGACCCGCGAATTCGAGCAGCTCCGCGCGGCGGTCGCCGCGCTCGTCGAAGCCGCCGAACACGAACGCCAGCACTGAGGACCAGACATGCGCTCTTCCGCCACCTTCCCGTACTTCGCCACGCCGTTCGGACTCGGCCTGCTGGCCGCCGGCCTGCTGCTCGGCCTGGCTGGCGCCGATGCCGTCAACCTGGGCGTCGCCGCGACCCTGGCGCTGCTCGGCGGCCTGGCTGGCCGCTGGCTGTCCGGACGACATGGCGCCGCGCTCGCCGAAACCACCGCCGCCCGCGCCGACGTCGAAGCCCTGACCGGCCGGCTGGCCGGCGCCCAGGCCCACGTCGACAGCGTCCTCGCCCTGGGCGACGACCTCGCGCCGGTCTGGGCGCGCCAGATCGAAACCGGCCGTGCCCAGATGGAACAGGCCATCACCGGTCTGACCGGCGATTTCGCCGGCATCGTCCAGAGCCTGGACGCCGCAGTGCGCGCCTCCAGCGCCGCCGGTGGCGATGCCGGCCAGGATCTCGCCGGCGTGTTCGCGCGCAGCGAGACCAACCTGGGCCGGGTGGTCGAATCCCTGCATGGCGCCGTCCGCCACAAGGAAGAGACGATGGCCGAGATCAAGACCCTGCTCGACTTCATCGGTGAACTTCAGCAGATGGCCGCCGCCGTCGCCGGCATCGCCGACCAGACCAACCTGCTGGCGCTCAACGCGGCGATCGAGGCGGCGCGCGCCGGCGAGGCCGGACGCGGCTTCGCGGTGGTCGCCGACGAAGTGCGCAAGCTGTCCACGCTGTCCAAGGAAACCGGCAACCGGATCAGCGCCAAGGTCGACACCATCAACACCGCCATCACCGGCGCCGTGCGCGCCGCCGAGCAGACCGCCGCCAGCGACGCCCAGGCGTTCGACACCGCCGGCGCCTCGATCCACGCGGTGCTCGCCGATTTCCGCGGGCTCGCCGAGGGCCTGGCGGAATCCAGCGGCATCCTGCGCCGCGAAAGCGAGGACATCCAGGCGCGCATCGCCGGCGCCCTGGTGCAATTGCAATTCCAGGATCGGGTCAGTCAGATCCTGTCCCACGCGCGCGACAACATCGCCAGCCTGCCCGGCTACATCCAGGCCGGCGGCACCGACGTCCACGCCGATGGCGGCGTGCGCGCGATCGACACCGCCCGCCTGCTGGCGGATCTGGAACGGACCTACGCGATGGCGGAGGAGCGTTCCAACCACGACGGCGACACCAGTGGCGCCGACGACTCCGAAATCACGTTCTTCTGAAAACCCTCATTCACCAGGAGGCCACCATGGCAAAAACCATCCTCATCGTCGACGACTCCGCCTCGCTCCGCCAGGTCGTCAGCATCGCCCTCAAGGGCGCCGGCTACGACGTCATCGAAGGCTGCGACGGCAAGGACGCGCTGGCCAAGCTGAACGGCCAGAAAGTCCATCTGATCATCAGCGACGTCAACATGCCGAACATGGACGGCATCACCTTCGTCAAGGAGGTCAAGCAGCTGCCGGCCTACAAGTTCACGCCGATCATCATGCTCACCACCGAAAGTCAGGAAGCCAAGAAGGCCGAAGGCCAGGCCGCCGGCGCCAAGGCCTGGGTGGTCAAGCCGTTCCAGCCGCAGCAGATGCTGACGGCGGTTTCCAAGCTGATCCTGCCCTGATCCGGACGTCGAGGAGACCGCCATGGTGAACGTGGAACGCAAGGGCGACGGTTGCGCCGTCCGGATCGAAGGCGAGATGACCATCTACACCGCCGCCGACCTGAAGCCGGCGCTGCTGGCGCCGCTGGCCGACTGTCGCGAGCTGGAACTGGATCTGGCGCAAGTCGCCGAGATCGATACCGCCGGCCTGCAACTGCTGGCGCTGGCCAAGCTGGAAGCCGCCCGCGCCGGTGGCGACCTGCGCCTGATCAACCACAGCGACGCCGTGCGCGACGTGCTGGATCTATGCGGAATGGTCGGTTTCTTCGGCGATCCGGTCGTGATCCCGTCCTGATACCGCAAGCACCGCCGCAAACCGGGAGCACCCCAATGAATCTGGATCAAGCCCTCAAGACCTACATCGAGGAAAGCCGCGAGCTCCTCCAGGAGATCGAGGACGGCCTGCTGCGCGTCGAGCAGGAAGCCGACACCGCCGACACGGTCAACGCCATCTTCCGCGCCGCCCACACCATCAAGGGCTCGGCCGGCCTGTTCGGCCTCGATTACCTGGTCGCCTTCACCCACGGCGTCGAAAGCGTGCTCGACCGGGTACGCGACGGCAGCCTGGGCATCGACGCCGAGCTGGTCGCGTTGATGCTGGAATGCCGCGACCACATCAGCGCCCTGGTCGAGCATGCCGCCGAAGGCGCCATGACCGCGACACCCGAACTGGACGCCGGCGGCCAGACGCTCACCACCCGCCTGAATGTCTATCTCGGCAAGCAACCGCCGGCCACCACGCCGGCCGCGCCGGAAGCCGTCGAAGCCCGGGTCGAGGCCAGTGGCGGTGGCCGCGTCGGCTGCGACTGCTGGCACATCTCGCTGCGTTTCGGCCGGGAATCGCTGCGCAACGGCATGGACCCGCTGTCGTTCCTGCGCTACCTGGCCACGCTCGGCGACATCGTCAGCATCGAGACCCTGACCGACGCATTGCCGGCGGCCGCCGACATGGACCCCGAGCAGTGCTATCTGGGCTACGAGATCAAGTTCCGCAGCGACGCCGACAAGGCCACCATCGAGGGCGTCTTCGAATTCGCGCTGGAAGACAGCCAGATCCACATCCTGCCGCCGCGCGGCCGCGTCGCCGACTACCTGGACATGATCAAGGCGCTGCCCGAGGACGACCTGCGCCTGGGCGAGATCCTGTGCCGGGTCGGCAGCCTGACCGAGCACGAACTCCAGGAAGCGCTCGGCGCCCAGGCGGCCGGTGCCCAAGCGGAACAGGGCGAGGCCACCGAACCGGCGCCGATCGGCGACATCCTGGTCGGCGCCGGCATGGTCCAGCCGGAGCTGGTCGACGCCGCGCTCGACAAGCAGAAACAGACCCGCGAGCACCGCGCCCAGGAAAGCCGCGTGGTGCGCGTCGACGCCGACAAGCTCGACCGCCTGATCAACCTGGTCGGCGAGCTGGTGATCGCCGGCGCCAGCACCAACCTGATCGCCCAACGCGCCGGCATGGCCGACCTGCTGGAAGCGACCTCGACGCTGTCGCGCCTGGTCGAGGAAGTGCGCGATTCCGCCCTGACCCTGCGCATGGTCCAGATCGGCGCCACCTTCAGCCGCTTCCAGCGCGTGGTGCGGGATGTCTCCCGGGAACTCGGCAAGGAAATCCAGCTGGTCATCACCGGCGCCGAGACCGAACTGGACAAGACCGTGGTCGAGAAGATCGGCGACCCGCTCATGCATCTGGTGCGCAATTCCATGGACCACGGCATCGAGGCACCCGACGCGCGCGTCGCCCGC
The DNA here is from genome assembly GCA_020725265.1 of Hydrogenophilus sp. GTDB lineage: Bacteria > Pseudomonadota > Gammaproteobacteria > Burkholderiales > Thiobacillaceae > PFJX01. The sequence continues at coordinate 87,127 of DYFK01000013.1, forward strand.
GGCAAGCCGGCCCAGGGCACGCTGCGCCTGAACGCCTATCACGATTCCGGCAGCATCGTCATCGAGGTCGGCGACGACGGTGGCGGCCTCAACCGCCAACGCATCCTCGACAAGGCGATCGAGCGCGGCATCGTCCAGGCCGGCCAGAACCTGTCCGACCAGGAGATCTGCCAGCTCATCTTCGAACCCGGCTTTTCCACCGCCGCCGCCGTCACCAATCTGTCCGGCCGCGGCGTCGGCATGGACGTGGTGCGCAAGAACATCGAAGCGCTGCGCGGCACCATCGAGATCGACAGCGTCGAGGGCCAGGGCACCACCATCCGCATCCGCCTGCCGCTGACCCTGGCGATCATCGACGGCTTCCTGGTCGGCATCGGCGGTTCGTCGTTCGTGATTCCGCTGGAAGCGGTGGCCGAATGCGTCGAACTGTCCGAGGCCGACCGCGCCGCCAGCCGCGACCGCCACTACCTCAACCTGCGCGGCGAGGTGCTGCCGTTCCTGCGCCTGCGCGAGGTATTCGATGTCGATGGCCTGCCGCCCCGGCGCGAGAACGTCGTCGTCGTCCAGTACGGCAAGCAGCGCGCCGGCCTGGTGGTCGACGAACTGATGGGCGAATTCCAGACCGTGATCAAGCCGCTCGGCCGCCTGTTCGGCCACATCCGCGGCATCGGCGGCTCGACCATCCTGGGCAGCGGCGAGGTCGCGCTGATCCTCGACGTGCCTTCGCTGGTCCAGCGCACCAGCGAACGCGAGGGCCGCGCCCTGGCGCCCCCGCACGCGCTTTCCGTCCAGTAACCCCCAGCCCCCTACCCCACATCCGTCCACTTTTTCACTGGAGATCCCCATGTTCAAGAATATGAAGATCGGCATGCGCCTCGGCCTCGGCTTCGGCGTCGTCGTCGTGCTGATGGCCGCCATCGCCTTCCTGGCCATCACCCGCATGGCCAACCTCAACCAGAGCATCGATCTGGTCGTCACCGACCGCTATCCGAAGACGGTGGTGGCCAATCACGTCATCGACAACATCAACGTCATCGCCCGCGCCATGCGCAACACCGTGCTGCTGAGCGACGCCAACCAGATCGAGCGTGAACTCGGCCGCATCGAGGAAGCGCGCAAGAACATCGTCGGTGAACTGCAAAAGCTCGACGAAACCATCACCAGCGAGGACGGCAAGCGCATGCTCGCCGCCGTCAAGGACGCGCGCGGCAAATACGTGGTCGCCCAGGACACCTTCCTCAACCTGATCAAGGAAGGCAAGCAGGAACAGGCGGTCGAGTACCTGCTCACCAGCGTGCGCGAGCCACAGGGCGCCTACCTCAACGCGGTCAACGACCTGATCACGTACCAGGGCAAGCTGATGGAGGAAGCCGGCCAGGAAACCACCGAGGTCTACCAGGCCGCGCGCACCCTGATCCTGCTGATCGCCGCCATCGCGCTGGCGCTGGCGGTCGGCATCGCGCTGTGGGTGACGCGTTCGATCACGCGGCCGCTGAACCAGGCGGTGGGCGTCGCCAAC
>DYFK01000014.1 GCA_020725265.1 Hydrogenophilus sp.
TGAGCGAATGAGGCCCCCGCGCGCGGATGTCATCAGGGCCAGGGCGATTCGCCCACAACAGGCCGGATATATTTGTGCAGCCTTGCCAGTTTCCGGAAGAAAAGCTCGTCCTTGCACAGTGGGGGAGTCCATATAAAACGTTAGGCATCAGAACCTCACATGTCATCGTACGGCAGCCTCTGCACCGAGTTTTACGATCTGGACAAGCCGAACCCGCCTCGCGACGCGCTCGAGTTCTATACGCTGAAGGCTCGAGCCGCAGGCGGCCGAGTCCTCGAGCCTATGTGTGGATCGGGCCGCTTTCTGGTTCCAATGGTCCAAGCAGGATTGCTGATCGACGGAACCGACTTTTCACAGCCCATGATTGCGGCTTGCCAACGCAGGCTGGCCTTCTCAGGTGTTGAGGCTGAACTGTTTGAGCAGTCACTTGAAGCGCTCTCACTGCCCTACACCTACAGCTTAGCCTTCATTCCCTCTGGTTCCATCGGCCTCCTGCCCACGGACCAGGCATTGCTCGCGGCACTTACTCGTCTGCGCAAGCATATGCAGCCTGGTGCGACTCTCCTACTTGAGTTCGCAGAGCCTGACGATGAACCTGATACCCCAAGCTACATCGAGCTTGCGCCCCGAGCCGTTCAAGCCTCGGATGGCACCGTCATCACTTATTCCTGCAGCGCCCAACGTCTAGAGACATCCGGATCGACGCTCTTTCGTGGCAGGTACACAAAGACAAATGGCGATCGTGTCATCGGCACGGAAGACGAAGATCTCACTCTCCGAAGCTTCAGCACTACTCAGCTTACCGATCTCCTCCAACGCAGCGGATTCACGACTTCGACCTTCTATACCGCCAAGGAACTTTCCTTCCTACAAGAAGGCGGCTGTGTTCTAGTCGAAGCAAGCTGATGCCTAACTGGTCGTTCAACCGGAGCGCCAACGGCTGGCCACCTTGCCCGCGAGGCGCTGTGTGCCTATCCTGCGCCTCGCGGGCAAGGCGTCCATCCGCTGTCGCCCGTTTAACTCTGCGTTGTGCAATAAAATATTCATCCAATCGCAAGTTACACGCATTGGATTGGACATTGCAAAGAACAATCCAGCCGACATCCGGTTTGGTTCCGCGGTCATCAAGCATTGGGAGGTCAAAAAATGTTCAAATACGTATGGCGGGGCGAAATTCCATATTTTCACGCATTAATCCCATTTTTGCTCATCTCCAAGCTGGCCATCGGCCTCTTCATGGCAATGATATTTATATTGGTCTGCATGAAAGAATGTACTGCATTGCCGTGGCTGTCTTTGCTGGCTATTGGCCTGATTAATATTGCACTTTTCATGCCCATTGAAATATGGCTAGCAGTCGGGGCCTGGCGTGCGGCAAATAAATTTGAGAAGCCGCTTAATCACATCGCGAAGGCTGCGATCCCTATATTATATTTTTTCGCGCCCGGACTCGACATTGGCACAATGTCAGAAATCTACAAAAATTACTTGTTAAACCAGTAGAATCACACCCCAGTTCATGAGCTGCCCGCGCAGGCCGGAACCCGGTTTTTCCGGGGCTGGATGCCCGCCCGGGCGGGCATGACGTGCTTGATTTAACGGCATTGCGCATGGGGGGAGTCCATATATACACATCAGCCATCCGTGCCTTCGTCGACCGCCCGTCGGTCGGGGACCCATTAGCACGTTGGGCATGACAGAACTCTCTCACCTGTCCTCGAAGGATCGCCATGACACGCCACATCACGATATTTCTTCTGGTTGCTCTACTACCATTCGCTGCCAGTGCTCAGAGCAACTGTGATGCCCGTGCCGAAGCAGAGCAAAATCGAATCACGCGGGAGTTTTCCAGTCAGGCACCACCAAAGCACGACCAGCAAGCCTACATGGTTTGGTCCAAGAACTTGCATACTGCCCTTTCTGGGGTTGCGAGCCGACATGAAGATTGCATTCGATCCAGTAGGGCGGCAACCTCGCCGGCTACTGCCTCGAAGATTGATGAGTGCATTGCAAGGATCAACCGTCGTACAGACGAATTTGAGATGAAATACCGTGGGCGAAATCTAACCACGCAAGAACAAGCCATGAGGCGCGCCGAGGAGCAACGCTTAATCGACGAGCGAATGACATGCACCAGCCGCGCGAGTCGGTAGGGATACAGGCTGCAAGGCCCAAACGGGCAATTCACTCGGACATTGCGCGACCAAGCCGCGCAGCGCCGGTGCCTTTATATCGGGCCTCGCCATGAAGCCTTCATTGCCCCACCAACGCGCTCTTCCCTACCGGAGCCTCTCATGAGCTATCTCCTCGGCGTGGGCGGCGTCGCACTGCTCCAGGCTGGTTTTTCATTCGCGATCATCCTAGCCACCAGGGGCGGCGGGTCATTTGTCGGTCTTGGCGCAATGTTGTTGGCGGTGCTCGGCATCCCGATCACGGCGTTCGTCAACTTTCTTCTCATTCGCGCCAACAGGAAGAACCCGGAGTCGCCCTATGTTCCGCGCTTGGCCCTTGTCTCACTGGCATTGCCGGCCGCGCAATTGGCGCTCACGATTCTTGTCTCCGTTTTTCGGCTCTGAGCTTCAAGGCTACCGTGCGCGTGGCCCAACTTCCGGCCTGCGCGGCATGACGATGTTGGGCTTGATTTCACGGCATTGGGTGGACCTCCCACTGGGTGGACCTCCCATTGGCTGGACATCCCGATTCATTGCCACATCGGTCAAGTGCTACGGTAGCGGTTGTGCTTCAAGTTTCCGCGCCGTTCACCCCGGCTCCATCTCATGCTGAAAACCCTTTCATTGTTCCTGACGATCGCCGTGGCCGCCGTGGCGGCCGACGCGGACCCTTTGCGCGCGGGGCGCGGACAGCCTGACGCGGGTCCGCGCTGTCTGGCTCCGGAGCGTGCCGATGGATGCGGGTGTCGCCTCCGGATCGTGGATCTGGCGTGCGTGCCGCCGGCGCATGCGGGCGGTGGTGGGGTTCATTTCTTCTCGGAGTTGCATCGGGGCGCGGCGCTGGTCCTGGTCCTGGGCGGGCGCGAACTGACGCTTCCGTCGGTAGGGCCGGTGGATCGTTCGGTGTTTACGCGCGCCCGGGGCGATTCGTGGCGGGAGACGTACGAGCAGGCGGGCATCCGGGTCCGGCTTTCGTACCGTCCCGGTCGGTCGACCTGTCCCGTCGGTAGGGAGGATGGTTGCGAGTTTCTGGATGTCGAGGCGGATGTGGAGATCACCGTGAAGGGCGAGCCGCCGCGTTTCCATCGGGCGGTGGGGACGTGCGGCTGCTGAGGCGGCCGGCCCGGGGGTGGGCCGGGTGGGCCGGGGTTGGCCTGGACTCCCCGGCGGATGGCGTTGGCGCTCTCCGGGTTCAGTCCGACAGCGGAATGAAGTCGTAGCCGTTGCCGCGCCGGACCAGCGTGCCGATGCCGGCGCCGGGCAGGTGGTAGCCGGCCAGCAGCAGGTTTTCGTTGACGACCATTTCGGAAAGCTTGCGGCGGGTCTGGCGCGCGGCCTCGGCGTCCATGTCGAACATCACCGCCCAGTCCGGATTGCGCACGAACAGCGCGGCGACGTTGCTGGTGTCGGCCCAGAACATCAGCCGGCGGGTGCCGCCCTCGACGGTGAACACGGTGTGGCCCGGCGTGTGGCCGTGGGCCGGCAGCGAGCGCACGCCCGGCACCACCTCGGCGCCCGGCGCGAACTTGACGACCGCGTCGGCGAGCGGGCCGAACACGCGCCGCGTGGCGTTGAAGGCACCCTTCATCGCCTCCGGCGCGGCGGCCATGCGCGCGTCGTCCATCCACCAGTTCCATTCCGGTTCCGGCACGTGGATCCTGGCGTTGGCAAAAACGAGCTGGCCGGCCTTGTCGCGCAGGCCGTTGATGTGGTCGCCGTGGAAGTGCGAGATGACGACGGCGGTGATCGATTCCGGCGCGATGCCGGCCTTCGCCATGTTGTCGAGCAGCTTGCCGGCGGTGGCGGCGCCGAACTGGCCGTTGCCGGCGTCGAACAGCACGCGCTGGCCGCCGACGTCGACCACGAGCGGATTGAACGGCACCTCGACGCGGTCGGTGGGCAGGCCGGCGGCGGCCAGCGCGGCCTGGACTTCGGCGAGCGCGGCGTTCCGGACGAAGTTGGCATCGAGCGGGCGGGCGAAGAAGCCGTCATTGAGCATCGTCACCTTGACCGCGCCGAGATCGACGCGGGTGACGCCGGCGGCGACGGTGTTGGCGCGCGGCGCCGCCGTGGCGCAACCGGTGAGCTGGCCGGTCATCCAGAGCGCGCCGAGCGCGGCGCCGGTGGCCAGAAAACCCCTGCGAGTCATGTTCATGGCTTGCTGCTCCTGTCGGGTTGAAAAAGCGCCTGGAAGGCTCCGGATCGCGGAACGAAGCCGGCGCGGGCCGGAACCCGCGTTCCGCCGCGTTCAGCCGAGGAACGCATGCGGTTGGTCGTCCAGCGGTTCGCGGGTGATCCGGTAGGTGACGGTATCCGGGAAGGCGCGTTCGATGAAGCTGGGTTCCTGGAGGTCGCTGTAGCGGATGCTGATGGCGGCGCGCAGGCTGTCGCCGTCCGGGCTCGACCGATGCACGGTGAAGCAGGAGAACGCGACGAAATCCCCGCGCCGGAGTTCCAGGCGGACCGGTTCGATGTCCAGCGCGTCATCCCGCGTCCTGGACCCGCAGCGGGAGACCTCGTAGGGCAGCACGCCGCGCAGGTGGCTGCCCGGGTACATCTCCAGGCTGCTGTGTTCGCTCGCGATGTCGTGCAGCGGGAACCAGATGACCAGACCGTTGCGCGAGCCCTGCATGACCGGCCATTCCTGGTGGGCGGGCCGGATGTTGTAACCGTTCTCGAAGAACAGGTTGGGCGCGATGACGATGGGATAAGGCTTGAGCGAGACGACCGGGCTGCGCAGCCCGAGGCCGCGCAGGGTTGCCAGCAACACCGGCTGCGCCGCCGAGGCGAGGATGCGTGGATCGAGCTGGGCGACCTTGAGGGCGCTCAGATAGCGCTCCGGCGCCGCCTGCTTGAGTTCCGCCATGATCCGCTGCCGTTCGGGCAGAGGATCGCGCACCGAGAAATCCCGCCCCAGCACATGCCGGGCCTGGAGCGCGATGGGCTCGAATATGGCGCGCTCCATGTCGTCGAGGAAGGCGGCTGGCAGGGCGTCGCGCGCGATGAGATAGCCATCCCGGCGATAGCTGGCAAGGTCGGTGGCCAAGTCGCTGGCAAGATCGGTGGCAAGATCGGCGGCGTTCAGCGGGTTCAAGCCGGCTCCTTGAGTTTGAGAGATCGGGGGTGGGCCGGCGCGATCATGGCCGTTCAGGTGGCCCATTGCGATACCGTCATCAGCCAGCGCGCGGCGGCGGCGACGGCCAGCGCGGCGCCGATCGACAGCGCCAGCGAGAACGCGGCTTCCCGCCGGCCGATCAGTTTCAGCATCATCGCGAAGGTCGACACGCAGGGTACGTAGAAGGTCAGGAACACCAGGAAGGTGACGATCTGGACGGTATCCAGCACGCCGGCGAGTTCCTGCGTCCCGAGCGCCTGGAACACCATCAGCAGCGACAGTTCCTTGCGCAGCACGCCGAACAGGATGGGCACGCCCAGCGCCGCCGGCAGCCCCAGCCACCAGGCGGTGACCGGCGTCAGCGTCCAATTGATCCAGGCGTCGGCGCCGTAGTGCGCGAGCAGCGCCAGCACGATGCTGCCGGCGACCAGCAGCGGCAGCACGATGGTGACGATGTCGCGGCTGCGCGCCCAGGTGTTGGCCAGCACCGCGCGCGCGGTGGGCACCGCGTAGGTGGGGATTTCCTGGATCATGCCGGGCGTGGTTTCCGGGTAGCGGCGTTCGAGCAGCTTGCCGATCAGGCTGACCACCACCGGCACCAGCAGGAACAGCGCGAACACGCCAAAGCCGCCCAGGTACTTGCCACCCACCGCCAGCAGGATGGCGGAGCGCGCCGAGCACGGCAGGAAGGTGATCAGCAGCGAGGCGACGACGCGGTCGCGGCCGTGGGTGACGGCGGCGGTGGCGGCCAGCGCCGGCACGTTGCAGCCCAGTCCCATCAGGAAGGGCAACGCGACGCCACCGTGCAGGCCGAGGCGGTGGAAGCCGCGATCCACGACGAAGGCGACGCGATGCATGATGCCGGATTCCTCCAGCACCACCAGCAACAGCACCAGCGGGATCATGTAGGGAATGACGATGCCGGCCAGACCGAGAAAGCCGTCCAGCACCGCGCGCGCCAGCACGCCGGCCAGATCGGTGGGTTGCCAGGGTTCCGCCCACTCGATCAGACGCGCGACGGTGAGGCCGTCGAGGAAGGCGCTGACCTCGAACACGAAGAACAGCACCAGCGCGAACACCGCCAGCGTGCCGGCGAAACCCCAGCGCGGATGCAGGAACAGCTCGTCCGCCCAGCGTTGCCAGCGCGGTCGCGCGTCGCCGTCGCCGGGCCGCGTCACCGCCTCGTGCAACAGCGCAGCACGATGGTGGCGGTCGGCGTGGATCTCCTCGGCCAGCGGACGCGGCAACAGCGCGTCGGCGGCCGCGCGCGCCGCCAGCAGTTCGGCGTGGCGCGCCGGAAAATGGCAGCGCAGCTCCTCGGCGAAATAGTCGTCGTTTTCCGCGAGTTGCAGCGTCAGCAGCGGCGCCGGCACCGCGAACGCGGCGGCGACCTCGGCCTCGCCGGCGATCGCCGCGATCGCCGCGATCGCCGGCAGGCGCGCGGCGATGTGCGGGCTGGGGTTCGACGCCGTCGGCGCGCGCGCCTCGCGCGCGGCGCGCACGACGGTGCCGAACAGCTCGGCGAGGCCGATGCCCATGTGCGCGACGGTTGGCACCACCGGCACGCCCAGCTTCGCCGACAGCGCGCGCGCGTTGATGAATTGCCGCTTCGCGCGCGCCTCGTCCATGCGGTTCAGCGCGATCACCATCGGCTTGCCGAACTGGGCCAGCTCCAGCGCCAGCTCCAGATCGCGCGCCAGCGCGGTCGCGTCGATCACCAGCAGCAGCACGTCGGGCGCGGCGAAGGCGCTGGCCGGCTGGTGCGCCTCGTGGCGGGCGATGGCCGGCCAGCGGTCGCCCCACAGCAGATACTTGAGGACGACCGGCGTGTCGCCGTCGAGATGGTGGAAGCCGTCCACCGCCGGCAGATGCACCAGCGAGACCTGATCGAGACCGATCTCGACCTGGCATTCCTCGTAGGCCGGGCCGATGCCGGCGAGCCGTTCATGGCGCACCGAGGTGCTGGCGGCGGCGCGGAAGATGCTTTGCTTGCCGCTGCCGACGCGGCCGATCAGGGCGACGCGCGGTTGTCGTGACGCGCTGGGGAATGGCCCCCTGATGGGGAAGCTATGCGCGGGCGGGGGCAAGATTCGGGGCGCTCTGGCAGGAGAATTGATGAATGCTGGGAGTGACGCCCGCGCCTGTCAATCGCGTCGGCGGCGCCGGCGGCGGCGCGCAAGGGTAATCCCCCCTAAAACCCATCGCTGTCAGAAGTAGAATTTTCTCCAAACCCGACGAGGAAGTTTTACATGAAGCGATCCCGATTCACGGACAGCCAGATCATAGGCATCCTGAAGCAAGCCGAGGGCGGTAGCCCGGTGCCGGAGCTTTGCCGCGAGCACGGCATCAGTTCCGCGACTTTCTACAAATGGCGGACCAAGTTTGGCGGCATGGACGCCTCGCTGATGGCCCGGCTCAAGGAACTCGAAGACGAGAACCGGCGGCTCAAGAAGATGTACGCCGAAGAGCGGCTCAAAGCCGAGATCGTCCAGGAGGCCCTGCAAAAAAAGTGGTGAAGCCATCTCGCCGCCGCGAGATGGCGCAACATGCGGTGCAAACCACCGGCGCCAGCGTTCGGCTGGTCTGCCGTGCTTTCGGCATCAGCGAAGCGTGCTATCGCTATCAGGCCCGGCTCACGACCGAGAATGCCGAGATCGCCGACCTGCTGATCCGCCTCACCCACAACCAACGGAACTGGGGGTTCGGGCTGTGCTTCCTATACCTGCGCAACGTCAAAGGCCACCGCTGGAACCACAAGCGGGTGTACCGGATATACCGCGAACTGGAATTGAACCTGCGTATCAAGCCGAAGAAGCGGATCGTGCGCGAGAAGCCCGAACCACTGGCCGTACCCGAGGCGATCAATCAATGCTGGTCGATGGACTTCATGCATGACCAACTGGCGGACGGACGCAGCTTCCGGCTGTTCAACGTGATTGACGACTTCAACCGGGAGGCGCTGGCCATCGACATCGACCTGTCGCTACCGGCGGAGCGCGTGGTGCGTGCCTTGGACCAGGTCATCGAATGGCGCGGCAAGCCGCTGGCGATCCGGAGCGACAACGGCCCGGAATACATTGGCCATACGCTGACGGCTTGGGCTGAGAAGCGAGGGATTCGGCTGGAGCATATCCAGCCTGGAAAGCCGCAGCAGAATGCCTATGTCGAGCGCTACAACCGGACGGTTCGGTATGACTGGTTGGGGCACTACCTGTTCGAGAGCATTACCGAGGTCCAGGACTTCGCCACGGACTGGATGTGGACCTACAATCACGAACGCCCAAACATGGCCTTGGGCGGCATCACCCCAAAACAGAAGTTGGCCATGGCCCAGTAACCTCTACTTCTGGGCACGATGGAAAATGGGGGGATTACCCAAGAATTTCGGGCAAAAAAAAGCCGCCGGACGAGCCGGCGGCGAATGCCAGGGAAAACGTGGGATCAGAGCTTGCTGGTGTCGTGGCAGGCGGCACCGCATGCGTGGGTGTAGGGGATCGGCATGGCCTTGCCCGGTTCCACGCCCTTGACGCCGATGTTGGACTTCAGCGGCACATCGTAGATGTGCGAGGTGATGTCGTTCATCCAGTAGTTCTTGCCGTCCTTGCCGACCATGCCCTTGCCCATGCCGGCGCCGGTCTGGGCGGTCTTGGTGTCATGGCAGTTGGCGCAGGTGATCTTCTCCGGCGCGACGTTGCACTTGGTCTTCTCCATCACGTGCTTGGCCATGTCGGTCGAGCCCTTGTGGCAGGTGGTGCAGGCCTCCGGCGACTTGGCGTCCAGCTTCATCTGGTGCGCGAACTTGGCCTTGCCGTGCGGATCGTGGCAGTCGCCGCAGGCCACCAGATGGTTGCCGTTGCGGTACTTGGACGACTTGATGAAGTCGGAGTACTGCTGGTGGTGCGACTTGGAATGCACGCCATCCGCCCAGTAGTCCTTCGCCGCCGGACCCTCGCGCGTGGTGTATTGGGCGAGGAAGGTGTTGCGGCTGGTACCCGGCGGCATCATCTTCCATTCGGCGTTGACGGGTTGGTCGTTCTTCAGATGGCCCTGCGGGCGGTCGTGGCACTGGCCACAGATCATCGAGGCGCGTTCCGCCGCGAGCTTGTCCGGGCTGACGATGCTGGCCGACTTGAAGCCCTTCTTCGCCTTCAAGTGCGCCGAACCCGGTCCATGGCAGGTTTCGCAGCCCATGTTCAGTTCGTTGGGCTTGCCGTCGCCGTCGATGTCCATCTCGCCGTCCACGTCGTTGGCCGAGCCGGCGATGAAATCGCCCGCCTCGGTCTTGCGCAGCGTGTAGCCGTTGTAATGGCAGGACGCGCACTCCTTGTCGAACGACTTGGCCTGGGGGGGATTGGCCAGCTTATTCGTCTCCTCGTTGTACAGCCAGTCGGCATGGTAATCGCGCCAGGGCTTGCGGGTGCGGTCGCCGTGGCTGTTATCCCCGAGCGGGTTGTACTGCACGAACGGGAACAGGTTGGCGCCGACGCGGAACAGGTAGCGCTGCTTGTACAGACCGCCGCCGTAGGCCAGTTCGACCGGGTAGACGCGCGCCGGATCGGCGGCATCCCTGGCGTTCTCGGTACGGAATTTCAGCACGCCGTCGGCATCCTTGTAGAAGCTGGCGGTGAAGCTGACGCTGGCCGGGTCGGCGGGCGCCTTGTCGCTGATCTGGTACTTGTCGAAGCCGCGCGCCTTATCGTAGCCGTGGAACCAGAACTTGGTGCCGGCCATGAGCTTGTCCAAACCCTGGTTGTAGTCCGGGAAGCGCGAGTAGTCCTGTAGCTTGCTCGGCTTGCCGACCACCTGGATGGCGATGCGGTGCAGGGTGCCCTTGAAGCCGTCGTGCTCCTCGTGGCAGTCCAGGCACTTGCTGGTGCCGACGTAGGTCGCGCCCGCCGGCGTGTTGCCTGACACGCGGATCTTCACCGGCGCGGCGGCAAGCTCGGCGGCGTTCATCGAGCGGCGCGACTTGTCGCCGCCGGGCAGATAGGTGGCGTCGGCGGGCTCCACATAGAGGAAATACTTGCCCATCGATGGCACGCCGGCGATGCTGAATTCACCGCCGGCATTGCTGGTGGCCTTCAGGTAGCGCGCGCGATTGACCGCCAGGTTGTCTTCCAGCGGTTCGTCGTTCTTCGCGTCCCGCTTGATCTCGATCGCCGTCTTGCCCATCGCCGCCACGTCGGCGGCGGGGATCAGCCACACCGTCGCATTGGCCACCTTGTGTCCGTCGCGATCCTCGATCACGCCCTTGACCGAGGCATCCGCCATCTTCGCTTCCGGCTGCGTACAGCCGTAGATCGCCAGCGCGCCGCTCAGCGCCAGCAGACCCGCCGCTATCGTCTTCCTCATCGTCATCTCCTCTTCCGCTCCAATAAACCCCGACAGAGGACATTCCCTGTCAGGGAAAGCTTTATACGAATGGCGCGAAGAATATATCGTTTTTCGATATCTGTTAGCGATATTTGAATTCGATATCGATCCCAAGGGTTTCAGGTGCCCCGCCAATCAAGAAGAATGATTGGTCTTACAATCATGCCGATATCCACGTAGGTTTTCCGATCACGAAACCTCGGGCATCGAATTGGGTCTTTGTCAGCTATCTTTGGCCGTTCGCTTCCGGGCATCCGGCGCGATTCAAGTTCTCGCGATCGAGAAGAAGAAAGGGCGGTGGTAACACCGTGATCAAGTCATATGAGGGATCGACACCTTTTTGCCGGTCTGGTGCGCCTGCACATCCTGCATCACTCCACCCATGGCTCCGTCTTCGGCCTCGGCCTCATGGAGGAACTGGGGCATCACGGCTACAAACTCAGTGCCGGCACGCTTTATCCCATCCTCCACAACATGGAGAAAGCAGGCTATCTGATCTCGTCCACGGAAGTCGTGGACGGACGCAACCGGCGCATGTACACGGCCACCGAAGCGGGTCGGGCCGCGCTGCAACTCGGCAAGGACAGAGTGCGAGAGCTTTATCGAGAACTACTCGAGGACGAGCACTGAGACACAGGCATGCCGCGCCAGTGTGAACGGCACCCACTTGGTTTCCACCAATCCAGTAGGTCAGCCTTCAGGTCGCCCCACGCCGGCCCGTGGACATGGTCACCGGCCGTGGCACGCAAGCACGTCGCCTTACGCGACTGAAAAGAGCTTGACGCCGACACACTCAGGCAATCACCCCACCCACTTGCGCGCGTTGCGGAACAACCTCAGCCACGGTCCGTCCTCGCGCCAGTCGTCCGGCCGCCAGGAATGCTGCACGGCGCGGAACACGCGTTCCGGGTGCGGCATCATGATGGTGAAGCGGCCGTCCGGGGTGGTCAGGCCGGTGATGCCCTTGGGCGAGCCGTTGGGGTTCATCGGGTAGGTTTCGGTCTTGCGGCCGCGGTTGTCGACGTAGCGCAGGCAGACCTCGGCGGCCTTGCGCTGCGCCTTGGACTCGAACACCGCGCGGCCCTCGCCGTGGGCGACGACGACGGGCATGCGGCTGCCGGCCATGCCCTCGAACAGAATGGACGGGGTATCCGGCACTTCCACCATGACGAAGCGGGCCTCGAACTGCTCGGACAGGTTGCGCTCGAAGCGCGGCCAGTGCTCGGCGCCGGGGATGATGGCCTTCAACCGGCTCATCATCTGGCAGCCGTTGCAAACGCCCAGGGCGAAGCTGTCGGCGCGGGCGAAGAATGCCTCGAACTGGTCGCGCGCGCGGGCGTTGTGCAGGATCGACGCGGCCCAGCCGCCGCCGGCGCCGAGCACGTCGCCGTAGCTGAAGCCGCCGCAGGCGGCGAGGCCCTTGAAGTCCTTGAGGCTGACGCGGCCGGCGAGGATGTCGCTCATGTGCACGTCCACCGGCGCGAAGCCGGCGCGGGCGAAGGCGGCGGCCATTTCCACCTCGCCGTTGACGCCCTGCTCGCGCAGGATGGCGACCCTGGGTTGCGCGCGCTTGCGCTTGACGACGGGCGCGGCGACATCCTCGTTCGGGTCGAAGCTCAGATCGACATGCAGGCCGGGATTCTTTTTCGCCAGCAGGCCGGCGTATTCCTGTTCGGCGCAGTCCGGGTTGTCGCGCAGCGCCTGCATGCGCGCGCTGGTTTCCGCCCAGGCCGCGAGCAGGTCGGCGCGGGGTTCGTCGAACACCGGCTTGCCTTCGCGCAGGATGCGCAGGCGGTCCTTCCGGTTGGGCGCGCCGATGATGTAGAACTCGTCGCGCAGGTCGGCGGCGCAGAACGCTTCCATCACCGCCTGGGTGTCGGCCCGGCGCACTTGGATGACGGCGCCCAGTTCCTCGTTGAACAGGATGCCGAACAGGCGGCTGGTATAGGGCTCGCGCGGGTCCGGCGCTTCCGGCACGTCGTCCATGATGTCGGTGTGCAGGCGGTGGTAGCGCAGTTCGTCGACGTCGAGATCGATGCCGCAGCGGCCGGCGAAGGCCATTTCCGCGAGCGTGACGAACAGGCCGCCATCGGCGCGGTCGTGATAGGCGAGCAGCCGGCCTTCGCGGTTGAGGCGCTGGATGACGCCGAAGAACGCCTTCAGGCGTTCGGGTTCGTCGAGATCCGGGCAGGCATCGCCGAGCTCGCCGTGGACCTGGCCGAGGATGCCGCCGCCCAGCCGGTTACGGCCGCGACCGAGGTCGAGCAGGATCAGATCGGTGGCGCCCTGGTCGGTGCGCAGTCGCGGGGTCAGCGTCCGGCGCGCGTCCGGCGTCGGCGCGAACGCGGAGATGATCAGCGACAGCGGCGCCACCACCGCCTTGTCGTCGCCGTTCTCCCGCCAGCGCGTGGCCATGGACATGGAGTCCTTGCCAACCGGGATGCTGATGCCGAGCGCCGGGCACAGCGTCTTGCCGACCGCGCGCACGGTGTCGTACAGCGCGGCGTCCTCGCCGGGGTGGCCGGCGGCGGCCATCCAGTTGGCGGACAGGCGGATGTCGCCGATGTCGTCGACCGCCGCCGCCGCCAGGTTGGTGATCGCCTCGCCCACCGCCATGCGCCCGGAAGCGGCGGCGTCGATCAGCGCGATCGGGCTGCGCTCGCCCATGGCGAAGGCTTCGCCGAGGTCGGTGGCGTAGCCCATGGTGGTGACGGCGACGTCGGCGACCGGCATCTGCCAGGGGCCGACGAACTGGTCGCGGGCGGTGTAGCCGCCGACGGTGCGGTCACCGATGGTGATCAGGAAGCTCTTGCTGGCCACCGCCGGATGGCGGAGCACGCGATAGGCGGATTCGCGCAGGTCGAGGCCGTCGGCGGTGAACGCCTTCAGCGTGGGTTTGACGTGGCGGACCTTGCGGGTCATGCGCGGCGGCTTGCCGAGCAGCACGTCCATGGGCATGTCGACCGGCCGGTTGTCGAAGTGGCGGTCGGCGACCACGAGCTGGCCGTCCCTGGTCGCCTTGCCGACCACCGCGAACGGGCAACGCTCGCGTTCGCAGATCGCCCGGAAGGCTTTCAGATCCTTGGTGGCGATCGCCAGCACGTAGCGTTCCTGCGCCTCGTTGCACCAGATCTCGCGCGGGCTCATGCCCGGTTCCAGGCTGGGCACGTCGCGCAGTTCGAAGCTGGCGCCGAGGCCGGCGCCGTGCGCCAGTTCCGGCATGGCGTTGGACAGACCGCCGGCGCCGACGTCATGTACCGACAGGATGGGATTGGCTTCGCCCATCTGCCAGCAACGGTCGATGACTTCCTGCGCGCGCCGCTGGATTTCCGGGTTGCCGCGCTGCACCGAGTCGAAGTCCAGCGCCTCGGCGTTGCTGCCGGCGCCCATGCTGGAGGCGGCACCACCGCCCAGGCCGATGAGCAGGCCGGGGCCGCCGAGCTGGATCAGCAGCGTGCCGGCCCTGAACGTCCGCTTGTGGATGTGGCGCTCCTGGATGTTGCCGACGCCGCCGGCGAGCATGATCGGCTTGTGGTAGCCGCGCGTCTGGCCGTCCGGGGTGTCCATCTCGAAGGCGCGAAAGTAGCCGGTCAGGTTGGGCCGGCCAAATTCGTTGTTGAAGGCGGCGGCGCCGATCGGGCCATCGAGCATGATGCGCAGCGCGGAGACGATGCGTCCGGGCTTGCCGTGGTCGACTTCCCAGGGTTGTTCGAAGCCCGGGATGCGCAGGTTGGAGACGGTGAAGCCGGTCAGGCCGGCCTTCGGCTTGGAACCCTGGCCGACCGCGCCCTCGTCGCGGATTTCGCCGCCGGCGCCGGTGGCGGCGCCCGGGAACGGCGAAATCGCGGTGGGATGGTTGTGCGTTTCCACCTTCATCAGGATGTGGGTGGGCTCGTCGTGGTAGCGGTAGACGCCGTCCTGGTCGGGATAGAAGCGGCCGATGGTGGCGCCCTCGATCACCGAGGCGTTGTCGCCGTAGGCCGACAGCGTGCCTTGCGGACGGGTGGCGTGGGTGTGGCGGATCATCGCGAACAGCGATTCCTCCTGTTCCTTGCCGTCGATGATCCAGTCGGCGTTGAAGATCTTGTGCCGGCAATGCTCGGAATTGGCCTGCGCGAACATCATCAGCTCGACGTCGGTGGGGTTGCGCTTGACCTTGCGGAAGTTGTCCAGCAGGTAGTCGATCTCGTCGGTCGACAGCGCCAGGCCCCATTCGGCGTTGGCGCGTTCCAGCGCCTTGCGGCCGCCCTTGAGGATGTCCACCGTCGCCAGCGGGCGCGGCGCGACGTGGTGGAACAGGCGCTCGGCGTCGCGTTCATCGAACAGCACGCTCTCGGTCATGCGGTCATGCAGCGCCGGCAGCGCCGCCTCGATCGCCGGATCGGACGGCCGCCGTCCTTTCCGGTCGGCCAGATGCCAGGCGACGCCGCGCTCGATGCGGGCGATCGCGGTCAGGCCGCAATTGGCGACGATGTCGGTGGCCTTCGACGACCACGGCGACACCGTGCCCAGGCGCGGCGTCACCAGCGGCATGCCGGCCTCCGGCGCGTGCGCCCCGGCGTGCAGGAGTTCGTTCAGGAAAGCCAGATCGGCCGGATCGAGCTCGGCCGTCAGCTCGACGAAATAGCGCCATTCGGCCGCGATCCTGGCGATGCCGGCCGGCTTCAGGTCCTGTAACAGCTTGCGGAGACGGAACTCGGACAGGGCGGGACCGCCCTTGAGGAACAGAACGCGCGGCATGGAGCTACCCGTGGGACAGGAAAGCCCGTGATTTTAGCCGAACGCCATGACCGCCATCCGACCGGTTGACGGCAAGCGCGCGCCACCGCCACGCCGCTCCAGGCCGGCGTGGCGGGGCGGCCGGACTCAGCCCTGGCGCTGGCGCAAGCCCTCGCCACGCTGACCGCCACGGTTGCCCCAGTCACCGCGCTGGAAGCGGTCCTGGCGTTCCTGCCACTGCTGGCGCTGCTCCGGCGTCAGCACCTGGGACAGCGCGTGCCGGGTTTGCGCGCGCAGCAGGTCCATTTCGGCGTGCGCCTGGGCGGCGGCATCGGTCAGGGCCTTGGCGCGCTCGGCATCGAATTGCTCGGCCTGGGACAGCGCGCGCAGCTCGCTCCGGGCATTGCGCGCGACCTTGGCCTTTTCGCGCATGACCGGCGCCTGTTCGTGCATCAGCGTGAAGATCTTGTCGCGCTGTTCCTCGCTCAGGTTGAGCCCACGCAGGCCCATGTGCTTGCCACCGTGCATGCCACCGTGCTTGCCGGCCTGCATGCCACCATGCTTGCCGAAGCCTTCCTGCATCTTCGCCGGCATCGGCCGGTCGCAATAGCCCTTGCCGTCCATCATCGGCCGCGCCTGGGCGGCCAGCGGAACCGCCAGGATCAGGCCGGCGGCGATCAGGAGGTGCTTGAGGTTGAGGGTACGTGCGTTCATGTTCGGCTCCTTGGGGTGGTTTCGGATCGGGTCAACAGCGACGCATGGCGCGTTCTGTTGGGATGAAGTCTGGTCCGTGCCCCCGTTAAGCAGGGTGAGGCGGGTGTAAAGATCGGTTAAGGCCGGTTACAAGGCGCTACCGGCGCTCTGGCGCCGGCTATCATGGCCGCGTCTAGGCAAGGGAAGCGCTGGGAATGACCCGAATTCTGCTGGTGGACGACGATGCCGAACTGAGCGGCCTGCTCGCCGAATATCTGGCCAACGAGGGCTTCGCCGTCGACGTCGCCCATGATGGCGAGGCCGGCGTGGAAGCCGCGCTCGCGGGTGGTCACGCCATCGTCGTGCTCGACGTGATGATGCCGCGCCTGAACGGCATCGAGGCGTTGCGCCGCATCCGCCAGTCCAGCCAGGTGCCGGTGCTGATGCTGACCGCGCGCGGCGATGACGTCGACCGCATCGTCGGCCTGGAGCTGGGCGCCGACGATTACGTGCCGAAGCCGTGCACGCCGCGCGAGCTGGTCGCCCGCCTGCGCGCCATCCTGCGCCGGGTCGGCGCGCCACCGGCGGAATCCGGCGGTGGGCCGATCGAGGTGCCGCCGCTGACCATCTGGCCGGAACGGCGCAGCGCCAGCCTGAACGGCGAGCCGCTGCGCCTGACCAGCGCCGAATTCAACCTGCTGGAAGTGCTGGCCCGCCACGCCGGCCGCGTGGTGAGCAAGGCCGAGCTGTCGGAACAGGGCCTGGGCCGGCCGCTGGCGCGCTTCGATCGCGCCATCGACGTGCACATGAGCAGCATCCGCCAGAAGCTGGGCACGCTGCCGGACGGCCGTTCGCGCATCCAGACCGTGCGCGGCATGGGCTACCAACTGGTTCCGGATTGAGCGGGGGTTGATGCGCATGGGCCGCCTGTTCTGGAAATTCTTCCTGGCGTTCTGGCTGGCGTTGCTGGTGGCCGGCGTCGGCGTCGGCCTGGCGCTGCGCTGGCAGGCCGAGAACGCGCGGGAAACCGCCCGCGAACGGGCCGAACAGTCGCAACAGGGCATGCGCGGCCAGTTCCTGCTCGACAACGCCGCCGCCGCGCTCGAATACGGCGGCATCGAGGCGCTGCGCGGCTGGCGCGGCGAACGCCGGCGGCCACGCATGCTGACGCTGCTGGTGTTCGACGAAGCCGGCCGCGAACTGTTCGACCGCGAATTCACCGCCGACGAGCTGGCGCGCGCGCGCCAGCTCGCCGCCAGCTCCGGGGAAACCACGCCAGCGCGTCTGGTGACCGGCGCCGACGGCCGCGCCTATCTGCTCTACGCGCGCGCCGAGCCCGGCTTCGCGCGCGGACGCGCGCCGCGACCGGCGCCGCTGCCGGTGTGGGTGCCGCTCGGCATCGGCCTGTTCGCCAGCCTGGCCTTCGGCGCCCTGCTCGCCTGGTATCTGACCCGGCCGGCGCGTCACCTGCGCGAGGCCTTCGACGCGCTCGCCCGGGGCCGACTGGATACCCGCGTGGCCACGCGCATCGGTCGGCGCCGCGACGAGATCGCCGACCTCGGCCGCGATTTCGACCACATGGCGCAACGGCTGCAACAACTGGTCGACGCCCAGCGCCGGCTGCTGCACGACGTCTCCCACGAATTGCGCTCGCCGCTGGCGCGCATGCAGGTCGCGGTCGGCCTGGCCCGGCAGGATCCGGCCCGGCTCGACGCGGCGCTCGACCGCGTCGAGCTGGAGGCCGCCCGGCTCGATGAACTGGTCGGCGGCCTGCTCACGCTGGCGCGGCTGGAGGCCGATACCGACAGCGCGCCGAAGGTCGCGGTCGATCTCACCGAACTGGTCGCCGGCGTCGTCGACGATGCCCGCTACGAGGCCCGCGCCGCCGACCGCGAGGTGGCCTTCGACGGCGCCCTGGAAGCCAGCGTCGACGGCTGGCCGGAGGCGTTGCAACGGGCGATCGAGAATGTCGTCCGCAATGCCGTCAAGTTCACCGCGCCGGGCAGCGTGGTGGAAGTCGCGGTGCGCGCCGGCCGGCCCGGTTTCGCGCTGGTATCGGTGGCGGATCGCGGGCCGGGCGTGGACGACGCCGGACTGGCCGTGATGTTCGAACCGTTCCGCCGGGTCGGCGGCGGCGAGGCGCCCGGCTTCGGCCTCGGCCTGGCCATCGCCCGGCGCGCGGCGCGCGCCCATGGCGGCGACATCACGGCGCGCCGACGCGACGGCGGTGGCCTGGTGGTGGAGATCGAACTGCCGGCGACGGGCTCCGCGCCGCTCAGCCCAGGATCAGCTTGACGCCGATGGCGATGGTGGCGATCTCGAAGGCGCGCTTGATCCAGAGATTGCCCTTGGTGATGGCGACGTGGCTGCCCAGGTAGCCGCCGACGATGGAACCGACCAGCAACGCCGGCATCCAGTCCCAGGCGACGGTGCCGAGCATGCCGAGCACGACCGCGCCGGTGCCGTTCCAGAACAGCCCGCACAGGATCAGGGTGTAGGCGACCGCGCGCTTGTAGTCGAGACCGAAGTGGCGGATCAGCCAGATGGTCAGGAACAGGCCGGTGCCGGAGGTGATGGAACCGTTCAGGAAACCGACCGCGAACAGCCCGGCCATGCCGATCCACAGGCCCCGGCCACTCCGGTTGCGCGGCTCGAAAGTCATGCCCAGGCTGGGTTTGAACACCGAGTAGAGGCCGAGTCCCAGGGTGAGCACGCCGAGCGCCAGGGTCGCCGCCCGTTCCGGCACCTGCAGGATGGTGGAGGCGCCGACGATGACGCCGGGCAGGCCGGCGCCCAGGATGACCAGCGCGAATCGGCGCTCCAGATGGCTTTCCTTCAGATGCCGGACGGTGGCGCCGAGCCCGAGGAAAACGCTGGCGACCTTGTGCGTGGCCAGGGCGACGCCGAACGGCAGCCCCAGGAAGATCAGCATCGGAAACTGGATCAGGCCGGCGCCGCCGCCCGACAGCGCGGAAAACCAGTTGGCGACGAACGACGCGACGAACAGGACGAGATGATTGGCGGCCGGAAAATCCATGCGCCGGCCGGCTCAGGCGCCGGTGACGCCGGCGTGCGCGGCGTGGCGGACGTAGACCAGGCGCAGACCGGCGCCGGCGACGCGCCCGATCAGCGCGTCGATGCGTTCGGTTTCGGCGAAGAACTCGATGGCTTCCGGCAGTTTGCCGGCCAGTTCGAAGAAATGGTCCTCATGCGAGCCATGCCGGCCGTAGCCGGCGGCGGCGCGGAACGCGGTGCCGCCGGGGATGCCGAGCTCACGCGCCCGCGCGAACAGCCATTCGTGGATCGGCTGGTGCTCGTGCCGCATGCCTTCCTGGACGAAAAATCGAATGCACGTACCCTGCATGTTCAGCCCCGCAACAGTTTGAACGTCCACACGCCGAGCGCGGTCATCGCCAGCGAGCCGAACAGGTGCGCCGAGGCGGCGCCCAGCGCCCAGCCGAGCTGGCCACGCGCGATCAGCGTGAACACCTCGGCGGAAAACGTGGAAAAGGTGGTCAGGCCACCGAGAAAACCGGTCACCGCCAGCAACCGCCACTCCGGCGCCAGGCCGGGGTGCTGGAGGAAGTAGGCGATGGCGACGCCGACCAGATAACCGCCGATCAGGTTGGCGGCAAGGGTGCCGTACGGCAGGGTCGGGAACAGCGGGTTCAGCCACAACCCCAGCCCCCAGCGCAGCCAGGCGCCGAAGGCGGCGCCGACGCCGACGGCGAGGAACGCGGTCATGACCGGGCGCGCGCGGGCATCGCCGTCACAGCCAGACCATCAGGCCGGTCTCGAACGGATGCGTGAGCAGGTCGTGATAGGGATAGACGCGCACCCGGTAGAGCAGTTTGCCGCACAGATCCGGGGTCAGTTCCAGCCGGTACTGGCATTCGTCGCCGTCCCAACCTTCCGGCCGCATCAGCTCGGCCTCGATGTCCCGGTCCTGACCCTGCTTGGAGGCGCGGCCGACCAGCACCTCGACGCGGACGTCCTCCGGCGCCAGGCCGTTGAGATCGACGCCGACCTTGAGTTCGATGCTCTCGCCGTAGGTGATGCGCTTGAGTGGCTCTTCCAGCCGGCGCACGCTGACGCCGCCCCAGGCCATGCGCACCTTGCTCTTCCAGGCGGCGACGCTCTGGGCGGCGGCGTAGCCGCCCTCGGCATAGCGCCGCCACTGGCGCGAGGCCGGGCCGTAGAACTTGTTGACGTATTCCATGACCATGCGCGTCGAGTTGAAGCGCGGCAGCAGCGAGGAAATGGAACGCTTGGCCATGCGCACCCATTCCGCCGAGAAACCCAGCTCATGGCGCCGGTAATACATCGGAATGACCTGATCCTGGAGCAGTTCGTACAGGGTCTGGCTGTCCTCGCGGTTGCGCCGGCCCTCGTCGAAATATTCCGGCGCCGGCTTGATTGCCCAGCCGTTGGCGCCGTCGTAGCCCTCATCCCACCAGCCGTCGGTGACGGACAGGTTGAGCACGCCGTTCATGGCCGCCTTCATGCCCGAGGTGCCGGAAGCTTCCAGCGGATAGATCGGGTTGTTCAGCCAGACGTCGCAGCCGGAAACCAGGCGCCGGGCGAAACCGAGGTCGTAGCCTTCCACCATCAGCAGCTTGCCCTCGAACTCCGGCCAGCGCGAAATCTCGTGGATGCGCCGGATCAGTTCCTGGCCGGGTTTGTCGGCCGGATGCGCCTTGCCGGCGAAGATGAACAGCACCGGCCGGTCCGCCTCGTTGATGATCTGGCGCATCCAGTCCATGTTCTCGAACATCAGCGTGGCGCGCTTGTAGGTGGCGAAGCGGCGCGCGAAACCGATGGTCAGGACGTTCGGATCGAGCGGGTTGGCGTACTTGAGCATGCGTTCCAGGTGGGCCTCGGAACCATGATTGCGCAGGTGTTGCTGGGTGATGCGATAGCGCACCGAATGCAGCATCTGGGTCTTCAGCGCCTGATGCACCGACCAGAAATGATGGTCGGGAATGCCTTCCACGCGCTGCCAGAAATCGACGTCGGTCAGGCGCCGGCGCCATTCGTAGCCGAGCTTGCTGTCGAACAGGTCCTGCCACTCCTGGGCCAGGAAGGTGGAGACGTGGACACCGTTGGTGATCGAGTCCATCGGCGACTCTTCCGGGCTGACCTGCGGCCACATGTCCGACAGGATGCGCGAGGAGACGTGGCCGTGGACCTTGGAAACGCCGTTGTGGTGGCGCGAGCCGTGCAGCGCCAGCTTGGTCATGTTGAAGTCGTGACCGTGCTCGGCGCCGCCGAGGGCCATGAATTCGGCGCGGCTGACGCCAAGATCGTTGCAGCAGCGGCTGAAATAGTCCCAGACCATCTCCTCGGCGAAATGGTCGTGGCCGGCCGGCACCGGCGTATGCGTGGTGAACACGGTGTTGGCCGCCACCACTTCCAGCGCGGCGTGGAACGACAGGCCGCCCTTGACCTTGCGCCGCACCCGTTCCAGCACCAGGAAGGCGGCGTGGCCCTCGTTGATGTGGTACGCGGTCGGCTTGATGCCGAGTTCCTGCAACGCGCGCACACCGCCGACGCCAAGCACGATTTCCTGCTGGATGCGGGTATGGCGGTCGCCACCGTAGAGCTGATGGGTGATGTAACGGTCTTCCGGGCTGTTGGCCGGCAGGTCGGTATCGAGCAGCAGCAGGCGGACGTGGCCGATGCGCGCCTCCCAGACCTTGACCTCGAGGGCGCGGCCGGGCAGTTCGATCTGGATGTGGACTTCGCTGCCGTCCTCGCGCATGGCCGGATGCACCGGCAGGTCGTCGAAGTCGGAATCGGTGTAGGTGGCGATCTGGTTGCCGTCGTTGTCGATGCGCTGGGAAAAATAGCCCTGGCGATAGAGCAGGCCGACGGCGATGAACGGCAGACGCAGATCCGAGGCGGACTTGCAGTGGTCGCCGGCGAGGATGCCGAGACCGCCGGAATACACCGGAAAGCTCTCGTGGAAACCGAACTCGGCGCAGAAATACACGACCAGATCGCTCGGTTTCAGCTCCAGCGGCATGTCGCGCCGGAGCGGCTCGCTCATGTAGGTATCAAACGCCGACAGCACCCGGTTGTAATTCCCCAGGAAGATGTGATCTTCCGCCGCCTCGGTCAGCCGCTCCTCGTCGACCCGTTTCAGGAACGCCTTGGGATTGTGGTTGACCGCGTCCCACAGGCCGGGATGCAGACGCGCGAACAGCGTCCGGCTGGGCCGGTCCCAGGCGTACCAGAGGTTGTCGGCGAGTTCGGACAGGCGCGCCAGGCGGCGCGGGATGCGGGGATTGACTTCAACGACGAAGGGCGTGCCGGGTCTCATTCCGTTCCTTTCTTCTTGTCGGCTGGATCTGGGGTTCCGGGCGGCCGGAGGTTACGCGCTCATCCGGATGAAATGCTCGCGGTAGTAGCGCAATTCCTCGATCGACTCGCGGATGTCGGCCAGCGCGGTATGGCTGTTGGCCTTCTTGAAGCCGTCCTTGAGCTCGGGCCGCCAGCGGCCGGCGAGTTCCTTGAGCGTGGAAACGTCCAGATTGCGGTAATGGAAAAAGGCTTCCATCTCCGGCATGTGCCGGGCCAGGAAACGCCGGTCCTGACAGATCGAATTGCCGCACATCGGCGAGGTCCGCGCCGGTACGTGGCGCTGCATGAACTCGATCATGCGCGCGGAAACCTCGGCCTCGTCCAGGGTCGAGGCCTTGACCTTGTCGATCAGGCCCGACTTGCCGTGGGTGCCCTTGTTCCAGTTGTCCATGCCGTCCAGCACTTCGTCGGACTGGTGGACGACCAGAACCGGGCCTTCCTCGACCACTTCGAGATTTTTGTCGGTGACGATCAGGGCGACTTCGAG
This sequence comes from Hydrogenophilus sp., assembly GCA_020725265.1. Classification (GTDB taxonomy): domain Bacteria; phylum Pseudomonadota; class Gammaproteobacteria; order Burkholderiales; family Thiobacillaceae; genus PFJX01. Next base: position 22,922 of record DYFK01000014.1, read on the forward strand.
GACACGGTCGCGGTCGGGGTCGAGGCCGGACATTTCCATGTCGAGCCAAACCAGATGGGTGCGATTTTGCGGCATGGGTTCGGGGGGTGGCGCCGGAATTGAAGGCCGGGCATTGTGGCATAATCGTTCGCCCAACGTCACCGGGCCGTCGCTAATGCCTTCATTCCAAAGCATTTTTCTGGCCGCCTTCATCCTCGCGTTCGGCCTGCGGCTGTGGTTGCTGCTGCGCCAGATGCGTCACGTATGGTTGCACCGGGACCAACCTCCGACCGCTTTCGCCGACCGCATCGGGGTCGACGAGCATCGGCGCGCCGCCGATTACACCCTGGCCAAGGCCCGCGTCGGCCTGATCGGTCTGGCCGTCGAGGGCGGACTGCTGCTGGCGTTGACCCTGGGTGGCGGCCTGCAATGGCTGCACGATCACCTCGCCTGGATCGATTCACCCCTGCTGGCCGGCGCCGGCCTGCTGGTGGCGCTGGCCCTGGTCAGCGGCGCGGTGGAACTGCCGCTCGACCTGTGGCGCCAGTTCCGGGTGGAAAGCCGGTTCGGTTTCAACCGCCAGAGTCTGGCCGGTTTTCTCGGCGACGTCGTCCGTCAGGCCCTGCTCGCGCTGGCGCTGGGCGGCCCGTTGCTGTTGCTGGTGCTGTGGCTGATGGGCATCATGGGTTCGACCTGGTGGCTGTGGGTCTGGGGCGTCTGGACCGCTTTCAACCTGCTGGTGCTGGCGGTCTATCCGACCGTGATCGCGCCGCTGTTCAACAAATTCACGCCGCTCGCCGACGAGAGCCTGAAGGAACGCATCGAGAAACTGCTGGCGCGCGCCGGCTTCAAGTCCAGCGGCGTGTTCGTGATGGACGGCTCGCGCCGTTCCAGCCACGGCAACGCCTATTTCACCGGCCTGGGCGACAACAAGCGCATCGTCTTCTACGATACCCTGCTGTCCCAGCTCGGTCCCGAACAGATCGAGGCGGTGCTGGCGCACGAACTTGGCCATTTCCGGCACCGCCACATCGTCAAGCGCATCGCCCTGATGTTCGCCTTCAGCCTGGGGCTGCTGGCGGTGCTGGCGATCCTGAAGGACGCCGACTGGTTTTACGCCGGCCTCGGCGTCGCCAGCCAGTCCGACGCCATGGCCCTGGCCCTGTTCTTCCTGGTCCTGCCGGTGTTCCTGTTCCCGCTGTCGCCGTTGATGAGCCTGTATTCGCGCAAGCACGAGTTCGAGGCCGACGCCTACGCCGCCGAACTGACCCAGCCGGCCCATCTGGTCGCGGCGCTGGTCCGGCTGTATCGCGACAACGCCTCGACGCTGACTCCGGACCCGCTCTATTCGCTGTTCCACGACAGTCATCCGAAAGCCGTGGAACGTATTGAAAAACTGATGTCTTACGACCATATCGGCATGCAGCCCCAGCGCGCCTGAAACCGGCCGAGCGAGAGGAGTACGACATGAGGAAAACCACCACCCTGATCTTCCTGGCCGGGCTGACCGTCGCCCCGGCCGGCGCGGCCCCGTTCGCGAAAGGCAACGCCGAGGCCGGCGCCGAACTCCACGCCGCCCAGTGCGACGGCTGCCACGCCAACCGCTTCGGCGGCGACGGCGGCAAGATCTACACGCGCAAGGACCGACGCGCCAACAACCCCGGCCAGCTCGCGCAGTGGCTCACCACCTGCAACGCCAACCTCGGCAACAACCTGTTTCCCGAGGACGAACTCGATCTCGGCGCCTACCTGAACCAGCGTTTCTACAAGTTCAAGTGACGTCTGGCGTTCCCTTTCATCTCATTCCCGGACCACCATGACCGAAACCTTCTGCGACCTCGCCAAGGGCAAATGCAAACCGTGCGAAGGCGGCATCCCGCCGCTGACCGCCGAGGAAATCGCCGGCCTGATGCCGAAACTCGCCGCCGACTGGCAAGTCGTCGACGGCAAGCTGCGCCGCGATTTCAAGTTCGCCGATCACTACGTGACCATGACCTTCGTCAACGCCATCGCCTGGGTCTCGCACCAACAGGGCCATCACCCGGATCTGACGGTCGGCTACAACACCTGCCGGGTCGAATACATCACGCACGCCATTGGCGGATTGTCCGAATCCGACTTCATCTGCGCGGCCAAGATCGACGCCCTGTTCGAGCTCTGACTTGCAGGCCCTGCCCAACGGCCGCGTCATCGCCGCGCTCGGCCGGCACTTCCTGGTCGACGGCGCCGATGGCGTGGTCGAGTGCGTCACCCGCGGCAAGAAAGGTGGCGTCGCCTGCGGCGACCGCGTCGACTACCGGCCGACCCACGCCGGCAGCGGCGTCATCGAGCGGATCGGGACGCGGACCAACCTGCTGTTCCGTTCCGACCAGTTCCGCTCCAAGCTGATCGCCGCCAACGTCGATCAAGCCCTGATCGTGGTCGCGGCGGTGCCGATGTTTCGCGAGGAATTGCTGATCCGCTGTCTGGTCGCCTGCGAATCCGCCGACATCCCGGCGCTCATCGTCGTCAACAAGACCGACCTGCCGGAAACCGCCGCGCTGACCGAGCATCTGCGCCATTACGCCGGCCTCGGCTACCCGCTCGTCGAGCTCAGCGCGCTCGGCGATCCGGATACCCTGCGCGAACGTCTGCGCGGTCGCGTCAGCGTGCTGGTGGGCGCGTCCGGCGTCGGCAAGAGCACCCTGCTCAACCGCCTGATTCCCGACGCCAACGTCGCCACCGGCGCCATCTCGCTGGCGCTCGACGCCGGCCGCCACACCACCACGCACGCGCGCATGCACCGGCTGCCGGGCGATGGCGCCGGCGAACTGATCGATTCGCCGGGCATGCAGGAATTCGGCCTGCGCCATCTGGACCCGGCCGGTCTGATGGCGGCGTTTCCGGAAATCCGCGCCCGCCTCGGCCAGTGCCGCTTCCACAACTGCCGCCATCTCCGGGAGCCCGGCTGCGCGGTGCTGGAAGCGGCGCGCGCCGGTGACATCGCGGCCGTCCGGCTACGCGTCTATCAGAGTCTGCTCGGCCAGCTATCCTCGTAGCAGGCCGCGCTTCGCGGCCGAGGATGAGGACGAGGAGAACGCCATGAAAGCCGCCACCCTGCTGTCGCTCTTGCTGCTGTTGCCGCCCGCCGCGCCGGCGGCGGCCCAGGCCACCCTGGTCGATACCCCGTATGACGCGCCCCGCGTGGTGTTCGATTTCTTCCTGGACGATCCGGCCAAGATGGGCAGTGCCTTGTACTGGATCCGCTCGCTGATCCTGCCGCTGTCGACACCGCCCTATGAATACGACGCGGAAACCATCAAGGTGGTGCTGCACGGCACCGAACTGGTCACCGTGGCCAGGAAGAATGAGGCGAAATACCAGGAAGTGGTGGAGCGCATGCGCTACTACGCCAGTCTGGGCATCGAATTCAAGGTCTGCGGCCTGGCCCTGCGCGATTACGGCTACACCCTCGCGGACATGCAGGATTTCATCCAGGTGGTCCCGAGCGCGCCGGTGGAACTGGTCTACTGGCAGAATCGCGGCTATGCCCTGGTGACGCCGACCATCCTGGAAAAGAAATTCAGCATCGAACAGATCCGCTGACCGCCGCGATGACCGCCCCGCCCCAGGCGCCGCGCGGCCGCGCCGCCGCCTTCAATCCGGACAACCGCTACGCGCGGTCGCGGCGCGAGGATTTCGACGATGGCTGGGAACGCGACGACGAGCCGGCGCCGACCGCCGCCACGGAATGGCTGATCGACGCCAGCCGGAGCGTGATTGCCCGCAACCAGTCGCCGGACGTGCCGTTCGACCGCTCGATCAACCCCTATCGTGGCTGCGAGCATGGCTGCATCTACTGCTTCGCCCGGCCGACCCACGCCTGGCTCGACCTTTCGCCCGGCCTCGATTTCGAAACCCGCATCCATTACAAGCCGGACGCCGCCCGCCTGCTGCGCGCGGAACTGGCGCGGCCAGGCTACCGCTGCGCGCCGATCGCGCTGGGTATCAACACCGATGCCTACCAGCCCGGCGAACGCCGCTTCGGCCTGACCCGGTCGTTGCTGGAAGTCCTGCTCGAACACCGCCACCCGGTCAGCATCGTCACCAAATCGGCGCTGATCGAACGCGATCTCGACCTGCTCGCGGAACTGGCGCGCGCCAATCTGGTGGAAGTCGCCATCTCGCTGACCACCCGCGACCGACAACTGGCCCGGCGCATGGAACCGCGCGCGGCGGCGCCGGAACGGCGGCTGGAAACACTGCGCCGGCTGCGCCACGCCGGCATTCCGACCAGCGTGCTGGTGGCGCCGGTGATCCCCTTCCTCAACGACGACGAGCTGGAGGATCTGCTCGCGGCCGCGCGCGCCGCCGACGCCCTTGACGCCGGTTACGTGCTGCTGCGTCTGCCGCTGGAAGTCGCCCCGCTGTTCGAGGACTGGCTGAACCGCCATTACCCGCTCAAGGCGGAACGGATCATGAAGCGCATGCGCGATTGCCGCGGCGGCGCGAACTACGATAGCCGCTTCGGCCTACGCATGCGCGGCGAAGGCGTCTACGCCGACCTGCTCCGCGCCCGCTTCCGGCGCGCCCACGCCCGCCTCGGCTTTCAGCCCTCCCCGCCGCTCGATTGCGAAGTCTTCCGCGTACCCGACCGGCCGGAACAGCTCGGGCTGTTCTGAGGTCGGCAACCTTCATCGGATGGCGAGAATGTTCAGGGCAACGCAGCAAGGATTTCGGCGATCTCCCGCTGGATCGCCTCGGCGGATTCCCGACGTGGCGTCAACCGCTCCGCCCAGGCTCGTCCCGGGTGCAGGGTATCCCAGCGCGGCCGCATTCCAGCATGGCGCCCCTTGCCTGGGTCATGGTTGCCAAAGCCATCGATCAAGGTATTCCAGACCGGGGAAAAGCGCGCGATGAGCAAGGATTCGCCAAGGGGAATCCAGATATCGTCCACCGGCAGGAATCGGCAGGAAAAATCCCCGACCGCCAGATTCGTGGCCGCCTCGATACTCTCCAGATGGTCGCGCAAGCGTTTGTACAAAGCCTGGCCGGGACTGTCACCCAACCCCATGCCGCCTTTCCGGCTACCCGCCGGCACCGCCTTGCCCACGTAAATCGGCAGGCCCCAGCGTTGCCCGCGATTGCGCGCGGCGATTTCCCGGTAAGCGGGAAAATCCCCGGCGTAGTAGATAGCGTATACGCCGGCGCCCGTGAACGGAGACAGCGCCACGAACGGGGTCACCGGCCGGGCCAGCATGGCGTTGGCGACGCTCTCGCCGAGATTGCGCTTGTCCAGCGGATTGAAAGGCAGGATGTCCGCGCTCACGCGACCGCCTCGCGATCGTGGCCGCGTTCGGCCTGGCCGACGGAGGTTTTCGACAACAGACGTTCGAGCACACCGCGCGCGACCACCGCGCCCAAGGCCACCGGCACGGCGTTGCCGAGCTGGCGCATGGTTTCACTCCAAGAGCCATGAAACACGAAACCATCCGGAAACGTTTGCAAACGGGCCGCTTCCCGGGCGGTGAAATATCGAACCGCGCCATCCGGGGCAACCAGCATGTTTTCCCCGCCGGGAACGCCATGATCGCCGGCTTTCAGAGTCTTGGCCGGCATGTCCAGCGGGCTGCCGGTATGTCCTGGGTAGGCGCGCGCGCCTGATTGAACTCGGTGGTTATGGATATCGCCGGCCTCGGCTGGCGGCAGGCTGGCGATCGCGTCGCGCACGGTTCGCCAGGGCCGCTCCGTGGGCGCGATCAACGAATCCCGCAAGATCGCGACGCGCCGTGACAGCGCGCCCGGCGGTTCGGGCCGGGCATGGCCGGGGACGCGATGCCGATCCCAGTATTCACCGCTGACCCATTGGTCATGCAGCAGGGCGTCGAGCGAATGCGAAGGCCTTGGGAAATGCCATTCGAGATCGAGATCGTGGCGGAATCCGACGAAAATGACCCGCTCGCGCCTTTGCGGCACGCCGTGATCGGCGGCATTCACCAGATTCGCCACCACGTTGTAGCGCAGCACTTCTCGGGCATGGCCGGTTTTCAGCTTTTGCAGCCGCCGCGCGTGATCCTCCCAGCTCTCGTCCGGCAACCTGGCGATCTCCGGAAACTCCAGACCCAGCATGATGTACTGGAAATAGTTGGCGAAACCGCTCCGCGTCAGCCCCTTCACGTTTTCGACGATGAAGGCTTTCGGCTTCACCCGGCCAATCACCCCGATCATGGTTGGAAACATGTCGCGATGGTCATCGTGGGCCTTGTGCTTGCCACCCAGGGAAAATGGCTGACAGGGCGGGCCTCCACTGACAATCTCGATATCTTCCGGAATCCCGGAGATGTCGAAACTCCGGACGTCGGCTTCATGGATCGGCCAATCGGCGACCAACGGAAATCCACGACGCTGATTCTCGCGTAGCGTATCGCAGGCCCAACGGTCCCATTCCACCACGGCGAGCGGTTTGACCCCGGCCATGGACAAGCCCATGCCCAGGCCGCCCGCTCCAACGAACAGCTCAAGCGCTCGCGGCGTCATCGAGAAACTCCTGGATTTTCATCGCCAACCGCTCCCTGTCATGGAGCTCGCACTCCCAAACAATCAGATATCGCCACCCCGACTCGGCCAGGGCTCGCTGGTTCCGGGCATCCCGTGTCTGGTTCGCTTCCAGCTTTGGCCGCCAGAACTCCATTCTACTTTTCGGCCAGCGAGTCAGGGGGCAATGTCCACCGTGCCGATGCCAGAAGCAGCCATGCACGAAAATGACCTTGCGCCGAACGGGAAAAACCAGGTCCGGGCAACCAGGCAGATCGCGCCGATGCAATCGATATCGATACCCGAGTGCATGGACGAGGCGGCGTACCATCATTTCCGGTTTGGAACCCCTGGCACGGATCAACGACATGCGCGCGGAACGCTGGCGCGGGCTCAGGATATCCGTCACGCCACTTCCAGATCAGTGGCTCCACGGTCCGGCAACCGCTCTCAGTCCCGATGAGCCGTCCCGAGGGGCTGAGCCACCCCCTCGGGCGGGCGGCGAACGAAGTGAGCGCGGGGGCCGTTCCATCTCAGCCGCGCACCAGGCCGGCTTCGACCTGCTGGCGCTTGTCGGCGCCGGCGAGCAGTTCGATCAGGGTGAGGGCAAAATCCATCGCGGTGCCAGGTCCGCGCGAGGTAACGACGCGGCCGTCGACGACGACGGCGTCACCGAGCTTGCGCGTGCTGGCCGGCAGCCCGAGGTTGTCGAGCACGCCCGGATAGGCGGTGACGCGCTTGCCGTCGAGCAGGCCGGCGCGGGCGAGCGCCATCGGCGCGGCGCAGATGGCGGCGGTGTATTTGCCGGCCTCGGCCATGCGCCGGAGCAGGGCCTGGATGCGCGCGTCGTCGCGCAGGTGGTCGGCGCCGGGCAGGCCGCCGGGCAGCGCGATCAGGTCGTAGTCGTGATTCATCGCCTCGTCCAGGGTCGCGTCCGGCTGCACGCGGGTGCCCCGGCTGCCCAGGATCAGGCCGGGTTGCAGACCGGCGGTGACGACCGCGAAACCGGCGCGGCGCAGCAGGTCGATCAAGGTCACGGCTTCCAGATCCTCGAATCCGTGCGCCAGGGGGATGAGTACGCTAGGCATGGGAATCTCCTTGTGCCAACAGCCGGGCGGTTTCGTTGACCGCGCGTTCCGCGCAGTCGCCGATCGACAGGCCATTCAGGTAGTTGCCGACCAGGGCCAGCGGGGTGCCGGCCAGCAGGTCGTCGATTTCCGCGACCAGGCCGGGGTGTTCCAGTCCCGGCGCGGGCAGGCGGTTGACCGTGGCGCGGGCCTCCAGGAAATCGTCCGGCGTCACGCCGAGCACCTCGGCGACGCGCGCGCGCTGGCCGGCGACATCGAGCCGGCCGGGCCGGAAGTGGAAAGTGAAGCCGCGCAGCGACGGGTGCGGCACCGGATCGCGGGTCACCACCGACCAGAATGCGTCGTCGCCGCCGATCAGGCCGGCGACGCGCGGCAGCGCGACCCGGTCGGCGGCGACGACGACGGCCAGCGCCTCGATGTCGATCATCGGGAAACGGGCCAGCCGGACGGCGATGTCCGGCGCCGCGTCGCGCAGCAGGTTGGCGGCGGCATCGACCGGCACCGCCAGCATCAACTGGCGGCAGGCGATCCGGTCGCCGGCGACGTCGAGCAGGTAACCGCCGGCGTCGGCCCGGATCGCCGCGACCGGGTGGTTCAGGCGCGTTTCGAAGCGGGCGCCGGTGGCCACCGCTTCCAGCAATCCCTGCAAGCCGCCCGGGAAGGTGAACTTGCGTGGCGCCGATTTCATGCGTGGCTTGCGCCGGAACAGCCAGGCGGCCGGGAAGCCGTCGGCCGGCTGCGAGAGCACGGCGGCGAAGGCCGGCGCCAGCAGGCGCCGGTAGTTGCCGCGCCCGAGCAGGCGGCCGAACCAGTCGGCGACCGTGCGCCCGGCCTTGGCGCGGCCGATGCCGAACGGCAGCGACAGGGCCGCCTCGACGAAGGATAGTCGGGCCATCGGCGACTGGACGCCGCCATCGGACTTGAGGAAGCGGTAGGAGAGTTTCTCGCGGGTCAGCAGATCGCCCAGGCGGCCGCGTCCGTCGAGGGCTTCCAGCAACGGCGCGTAGGAGTTGTAGGCGGTGTGGGCGCCCAGTTCCAGCCAGAAGTCCGCGCGCGGCCGCCAGCTGTGGATGCAGCCGCCGAGCCGGTCGGCCGCTTCCAGCACCAGCACGCGCCGGCCGGATTCGGCCAGGCGGGCGGCGCCGACCAGGCCGCTGGCGCCGGCCCCGACCACCACGCAATCCCAGGTTTCCATGCTCAGAACTCGTTGAATCGGTGAATCAGACGCCGGTCCCGTTTGGTCGGCCGGCCGTGGATGACGCTGCCCGGATCGGTGTTCCAGTGCCGTTCGGCGGCCTGGCGCTCGCGCTCGGCCTGGCTCTCGGGCGATTCCAGGTACAGCCGCCGGGCTTCGGTGGCCGGGCCGCGCCGATCGGCGAGACCGGCGACGGTGACGGTCCAGTTCTGCCCGGCCACGTGAATGTCCAGCCGGTCGCCGACGCGCACGCCGTGCGCCGGCTTGATCCGCTCGCCGTTGAGCCGGACCTTGCCGCCCTCGACGGCATCCTGGGCAAGACCGCGGGTCTTGAAAAACCGCGCGGCCCACAGCCATTTGTCAACGCGCAGACGGCCCGGCGCCTCGCTTGTATCGGTGTTTCGCATCGGCGCATCATAGCGCGTGCGGCCGCGTTCGCGGCGGCCCCACCAAGGAGAACGCCATGTCCACGCCGCGCTTCCTCTACGCCCTTCCCCTGCTGTTCGCCGTCCTCGGTTGCGCCGGTCCCGGCGGCGGTCCGGCCCCGGCCGCGACACTGGGCCATCTGACCCTGCGCCAGCCGCTGACCATCGAGCCGAACTCGGCCACGCTGCGCGTGCAATACGGCCGCGTGGTGCCGCGCAACGGCGTCGAGGAAAGCGAGCCGTTCTGCGTGTTCGAGCTGGACACCGTCGCCGCCATCGAGCAACCGTTGCGTCCGGGCCGCTTCGACATCGTCGCCATCGGCCAGCGCGTGGAAACCTTCGCCGGCATGCCGGTTTCGCCGTTCCGGCGCGTGGCCTTCGACGACGACGGCCCCACCCACATCTACTTCAAGACCATCTTCCGCCTGCGGGACCCGGCGCCGTCCAGGCCACAGGCGGTGCGCGCGCTGACCTGCATGAGCAACCAGAACGCGCCCGGCATCGCGCCGTTCATGCGCCATCTGCGTCCCGACGAGATCCGCGCCGCGCTCGGCGGGCTGTTCATCCTGGAACTGGTTGGATACCGGGCCGGACGCGTCGACGCCCCGGCGGCGGACGCCGCGACCACGCGGTTGTCACCGCCGGCCGCTACAATGGCGCCTGCATCCATTCCTGGCACATCTTCATGAGCAACATCGACTATCTGGCCATCACCGCCTCCGGCGAGGACAGGATCGGCCTGGTCCAACGCTTCACCAGCCGCGTCGTCGAGGCCGGCTGCAACATCGAGGAATCGCGCATGGCCGTGCTGGGCGGCCAGTTCGCCATTCTGATGCTGATTTCCGGGCCCTGGAACGCGCTCACCAAGCTGGAGGACAAACTCGGCCAGATCGGCGAGGAGCTGGCCCTGACCATCGTCCATAAACGGACCCGGCCGGCCGAGCGCAAGACGCCGCTGATTCCTTACCGGGTCAACGTGGTGGCGATGGATCACCCCGGTATCGTCCACAACCTGGCCGATTTCTTCGCGCGACAGGGCATCAACATCGAGGAGCTGGCGACCGAGACCTATCCGGCGCCGCACACCGGCACGCCGATGTTCTCGGTCAACATCACCATCGGCGTGCCGGCCGATCTGCATCTGCCGACCCTGCGCGGCGATTTCTTCGACTACTGCGACAACCTGAACCTGGACGCGGTCATGGAACCGGCGCGCGCCTGAACGCCCGATTCGCCGGCCGGACGATTCATTGGGCGCGTTCCCGGCAATACCGGCCGGCCGCCGTGACCAGGGTGCGCACATCCTGGGCGCTGAGGTCCGGATAATCCTCATGAACCACCCGGGTCGCCCAGTATTCGGCCGGGCTGCCGTTGAGGCCGGCGCCGGCCCGATAGAACGGTTCGACGCGTTCGACCACGGCATCGAAGATCTCCCGCAGATGCGGGTGCCGGCGGCGTTCAGGCTGACCCGCGCGGGATTGCCCGGCATGCGACTGATATTCGGATTCCTGGGTGGTCATGCGCTGTCCTCCTGTTGGTTGAAGCGGCCTTATCGGCAAATCGGCGGCACGATTCAGGCCGTCGTGGCCTTTTTTTGATCGGAGTCAGCTTTTTCATGAAATTCAGCCCACCCCTTCGCGCGTTCCTGGTGGCGCTCGGCCTGGCCTGCGTTCTTCCGGCCCGCGCCGACGTGCCGATCCCGCCCGACTTCCCGGCCTGGCTCGACCAGGTCCGCGCGGAAGCCGCCGCGCGCGGAATTTCCCGGGCCACCATCGACGCCGCCCTGACCGGGGTCGAGCCAGTCGCCCGGGTCATCGAGCTCGACCAGCGCCAGCCGGAGTTCATCGATACGTTCTGGAACTACCTCGACCGCCGGGTCAATCCCCGGCGCCTGGCCCAAGGTGAACGGTTGCTGCGCGAACACGCGGCATTGCTGCGCGAAATCCAGCATCGCCACGGCATTCCACCGACGCTACTGATCGCGTTCTGGGGGCTGGAGACCGATTTCGGCGGCTATCTCGGCGATATTCCGGTCCCGGCCGCGCTGGTGACACTCGCCTACGATCACCGGCGCGCCGCCTTTTTCCGCGAGGAGCTGTTCGAGGCGCTGCGCATCCTGGATGAGGGCCACATCGCGCCGGCCGACATGAAAGGCTCCTGGGCCGGCGCCATGGGACAGATGCAGTTCATGCCGTCGACCTTCCGTCGGCACGCCATCGACGGCGACGGCGACGGCCGCAAGGACATCTGGAACTCACTGCCGGATGCCTTCCACTCCGCCGCCAACTATCTGCGCCAGGCCGGCTGGCGGCCGGGCGAGCTATGGGGCCGCGAGGTCCGGCTGCCGCCCGGTTTCGACTGGGAAGAGGCCCGGCTGGCCAACCGGAAGCCGTTGTCGGCGTGGGCGGCGATGGGCGTTCGTCGCGCCGACGGTCAACCGCTGCCGAAAGTCGATCTCGATGGCGCCATCCTGCTACCCCAGGGCCAGGCCGGGCCGGCGTTCCTGGTGTACCGGAACTTCGATGTGATCATGGCCTGGAACCGTTCCATCCATTACGCGCTGGCGGTTGGCCATCTGGCCGACCGGCTGGCCGGAAAACCGGCGTTCCTGCTCGGCCGCGCCGCCGACAACCGCCGTCTCAGCCGCGAGCAACTGCTGACGATGCAACAGGAACTGAACGCGCGCGGATTCGATGCCGGCGAACCGGACGGCATTCCCGGCACGCGCACGCGGGCGGCCATCCGTGCCTGGCAGAAGCTTTCCGGCCTGCCGGCCGACGGCCACCCCTCGGTCAGCGTGCTCGAACGCCTGACCGCGACATCGTCACCCTGACGCCAACAGTTCCCGCCACTCCCGCTCTTCCTCGTCGAGCGCGATCTGGCTGAGCGGATTCTCCGCCAGCCACTCGGCGGGGACCGCCAGTTCGATGTTGTTGCCTCGCCAGCTCAGCGCCATTTTCGGAGGCTTGACGTCATCACGGCTGGCGCGCAACAGGACCGCGAGACGCAGGCAACGGATCAACGGCCAGTTATCGTCCTCGCGCGCCAGGCCGAGCTTGCGCAAACCACCCCGGCTGGCGCGCACCAGGGTCGCCAGGCGCGCCTGATCGCGCCGGGAAAAGCCGGGCATGTCGGCGTTTTCCAGGATATAGGCGCCATGCTTGTGCAAACCGGAGTGGGCGATGGAAATGCCGATTTCGTGCAGACGCGCGGCCCAGGCCAGATAGCGCGCCGCCTCCGGCTGATCGAGACCGAGCTGGCCATGCAGGCGCAACGCCAGCTGCTCGACCCGGCGCGCCTGCCGGGTATCGACGTGATAGCGGCGCTGGAACTGGGCGACGGTGACATCGCGCATGTCATGGTCATGCACGCGGCCGAGCAGATCCCATAGGATGCCTTCACGCATCGCGCCCTGGGCGACGGTCATGGAATCCAGCCGGAACTCCTGGAACAGGGCGAGCATGACCGCCAGGCCACCGGCGATCACCGGCTGGCGATCCGGCTTCAGGCCGGCGATTTCCAGGCGCTCGACGCGCCCGGCCTTGAGCAGGCGTTCACGCAGCCATTTCAGGCCATCGAACGTGATGGCGCCATCGGAATGGCCGTTACGCCAGCAAATCTCGCCGAGCGCGCGGGCGGTGCCGGACGAGCCCACCGCCTCCCGCCAGCCGCCCCGGCGCAGGTCGCCGGCGCCGGTCAGGATTTCCATGCGCGCGGCCAGATCGGCGGCCTTCAGGGCGGCCTTGTCGATGACGCCCTGGCCGAAGAACTGTGTGCTGAATACCACGCAGCCCATGCGCAGGCTTTCCCGCTCGCGCGGTTCGTAGCCGGTGCCGATGATGCATTCGGTGGAACCGCCACCGATGTCGATGACCAGGCGCGGCTCCGGGTCCAGCGGCAGACTGTGGGCAACGCCCAGGTAGATCAGGCGCGCCTCCTCGCGGCCGGCGACGATTTCGATGTCGAAACCGAGCGCGGCGCGCGCCTGATCGAGAAATTCCGGCGCGTTCTTGGCGACCCGCAGCGCCGAGGTACCCACCGCGCGTACCGCGCCGGCGGGCATGCCGCGCAGGCGCTCGCCGAAACGCGACAGACAGGCCAGGGCCCGGTTCCAGGACGCCGCGTCGAGGCGTTTGTCGACGGTCAGGCCGGCGGCCAGGCGCACGGACTCCTTGAGCGCGTCCAGATAGAACAACTGCTCGCCTTCGATCCGGCCAACTTGCAGATGGAACGAGTTGGAACCGAGATCGATGGCCGCGAGGGTGGAATATTCCTGCATGACGAAGACCTGGCCGACCGGAACCGACCTTTGTAGCGAAGGGATGTGTCCGGATTATGACGGCTCCGTGACCGGTTGCCGCCGGAAAACGATGCGCCCCCGCGAGGAGGGCGCATGTGTCGAGCCATGCCGGCACCAGCCGGCGCGATCCGGTCAGGCGATCCGGAAGCGGCTGGCCATGGCCTTGAGCTCGCCGGCCAGCGACTCCAGCCGACGGGCGGCCGCCGCGGTCTGGGCGACGGCGGCGCTGTTCTCCTCGGAGCCCTGGGCAATACGCTCGACCTTCTGGGCGATGTCGCGGGCGGCCACGGCCTGTTCCTTGAGCGCCAGGTTGATGTCGTCGACCGCCTGGGTGGCGCGCTCGGCGCTGGCGCGAATGCCGGTGACCGAATCGCCGGCCTTGTGCGCCAGTTGCACGCCATCGCCGACGCGCTGGACGCCGGACTGCATTTCCTGGACCGCGCGATCGGTGCCCTGCTGGATCTTGTGGATCATGTCGCCGATTTCCTGGGTCGACTTGCCGGTACGCTCGGCCAGCTTGCGGACCTCGTCCGCGACCACCGCGAAGCCTCGGCCCTGCTCGCCGGCGCGCGCCGCCTCGATGGCGGCGTTGAGCGCCAGCAGGTTGGTCTGGTCGGCGATGTCCTTGATGACCTGGACGATGCTGGAAATCTGCTCGGAATAACCGGACAGCTCCTTGATCGTGCCGGCGGTGCTGTTGACCGCGTCGGCGATCCGGCCCATCTCGCCGGCGGCCTCGTGGATGATGCGGCCGCCCTCGGTCGATTGCGTGCTCGATTCCTGGGTCACGGCGCGTGCCTCGCGGGCGTGCTCCTCGACCTGGTCGATGGATACCGAAAGCTCTTCCACCGAGGCGGCCATGCTCGACGCCGCTTCCGCCTGCATTTCCGTGGTCCGTGCGGAACCATTGGCGGAACTCGACAGTTCCGATGAGGAATCGGCCAGCCCCTTGACGTTCTGCGCGATCGAGGCGATCAGTTCGTGCAGGGTGTTGCGCATGACCCCCAGCTTGGCCATCAGGTCGCCGATCTCATCCTCGCCGGCGCGCGGCATCGGCCGGGTGAGATCGCCGGAGGCGATGGCCTCGGCGGCCTGGCCGGCCTCGCGCAGCGAGCCGGTGATGTGGCCGATGCTGGAAATCGCCTGCCAGAGCAGGCCGATCAGGCCAACCGCGAGCAGGGTCACGTAAATGATCAGGTCGCGCTGATACACCGCCTCCGCCTGTTCGAATTCGTATTTCGCGCGGTCGGCCTGGTACTGCATGAGCTTGTCCATGGCCTCCTCGGCGGCGTGGCCTTCCTCGCGACCGGCCTTGAGGAAGGCGGCCAACACCGCCGGCGAGAAATCCTCGGCTTCGAGCGCGCGCACGGCGGTCAGCACCTGTTCGATCCAGACCTTGCGCTTCGCGCTGAAATCCTCGGCCAGTACCTTCTCCTCCTCGGTCAGATAGGTCGCCATGTACTTGGCCCAGATGCCATCCAGTTCGCCGGCGCGTTTCTTGACCAGATCGGTGTGCAGGCTGGTGGGGTGGTCATGCACGGTGAACAACTGGCCCTGCGGATCGTGCTGGAAACCGCGCAGCACCTCGGCGTAGTTCTCCTTGATGATCGCGTTGAAGCGGGACAGGTCGTGCATGGGCACGGCGCGATCCTCGTAGACGCTCTTGAGCGCGTTGCGGGCATCATTCAATCCATGCCAGCCAACCACAACGGCAACCACGAACAGCACCGTGGACAGCGCCACCATGGCCCAGAGCCGGTGGGCGATGCGCATGCGCCCGAACAACCGTCGCTTGAGGCCGGCCAGCCCGGTCGGCACCAGATAACCGCCATCCATCCGGATGCCAGGATCGGCGCGCATCGCGCGATAGAGGTTTTCGGCGGCGTCGACCTCCTGGCGCGAGGGCTTGGCGCGCACCGAGGTATAGCCATCGGAGGTCGGCGAGACGTTGGCGCGCACCCAGTAGTGGTCGCCGTTCTTGCGCCGATTCTTGACCAGACCGGTCCAGGGGCGGCCGCGCTTGAGCGTCGCCCAGAGATCGCGGAACGCCTCCGGCGGCATGTCCGGATGGCGCACGATGTTGTGCGCCTGGCCGACCAGCTCCTCGCGGGTGAAGCCGCTGGCGTCGACGAATTCGTCATTGGCGCGGGTGATGCGTCCCTTGTGATCGATGTGGGTGATGAAGGCCGCGTCGTCGCGGATATGGTATTCCTGCCCGGTCACCGGTTGGTTGTTTCTCATGGATGCGCCTCTTCCTCTTCAGATAAGGGGTACGACCTGTTCCAGGCCGACGCGCCGGTTCGATCCCAATGATCACGCTCCGGCAACGCACGGCATCGCGACCGGTGTGACGTGGATCACTGGATCGCGGTATTTGCACACTACAAATACGATGCCTTTTCGGCACGATTGGCCTATCACTTTAGGCATATCAACAAAAAAACGTCGGGCATGCCGAGGATTCAGCCAGACAGCAATTCGCGTACCAAATCCGGCGCGACCAGGCGTATCCGAGCCCGCCATGGCAGCGAGCAACGGCGGAGCACCGCACGCCGGATGCCAAATTGGCTAGTATTGGTCCATGTCCGGACCCGTAGCCTTCCTCACCCGCCGCGGCGCCGCCGCGCTCGCCGCCTGGCGCGTCTGGCGGGATACCGCGCGCTTCGCCGGCCGCGCGGTCGCCGCGTCGCTGTCGCCGGAGCTGTACAACAGCGCCACCCGGACGGTGGTCGCCAAGCAGATCTATTTCACCGCCTGGCAAATCCTGCCGGGATTCACGTTGTTCGCGGCATTGCTGTCCTTCGTGCTGATCCAGATCGTCGTCTCCACCGCGGCCAACTACGGTTTGTCGGAATACGCGCTGGAAGTGTCGATGCGCCTGCTGGTCCTGGAATTGCTGCCGCTGATCACTGCGCTGTTCGTTGCCCTGCGTTCCAGTTCGGCGATCAACACCGAGGTGGCGCTGATGCGCATCCACAATGAGATCGACGCGCTGGAGGCGGCCGGCGTCGACACCATGCGCCTGGAGTTCGTGCCGCGCGTCATTGGTGGCGTCATCTCGGTACTGGCATTGACGGCGGTATCCGGCGCGGTGGCCCTGATGCTGGCCTATCTGGCGGTGTACGGCCCTCAATGGTGGAGCTTCCCGGATTTCACCCGGGTGATGGCCAAGGTGTTCGAGGGACCGATCATGCTCGGCCTGTTGGCGAAGACCCTGTTTTTCGGGCTGGCGGTGACCGCCATTCCGGTGGTCGAGGGCCTGGCGACACCCAGGAAGCTGTTCATGGCGCCGATTTCCGTGCTGCGCGGCATGGTCCGGCTGTTTTTCGCGCTGATGCTGATCGAGGTGGCGTCATTAGCCCTGAAATACACCTGAAATGGCTGGCCGACGCCGCCGAACGGCGCGCGTTGCTGGCATCCCGGCCGGAAGCCATGCTGGTTTCCGCGGAACTGCCGTTGCGCGCGAATCTGTCCGTGCTGGAGAACATCGCCCTGATTCCGCAATATCGCCAGAATCAGCGCTTCGATCCGGCCGCCGATCTGGCCTGGACCATGCTGCATCACGCCGGTTATGGCGACATTGCCTTCAAGCGCGACCCGGACCTCACCCACGAGGAACGCTTCGCCGCGAAACTGCTGCGCGCCGCGGCCGCCGACCCGGCCTTGCTGGTGATCGACCGTCCCGGCATGCTGCTGCCGGACACGTTTGCCCCACCCTTCGTCGCGGCGCTGCTGGAAAGGACCGCCGACCATCTGAACGCATGCTGGATCGTGGAGTACGTATGGAACAAACCCCTGTATCCGCGCCCGGACCCAAGCCGGTAAGCGCGCCGGTGCCGCCCCGCCCGACCGGCATGGCGGCGATCCGCAACCTGGAATTCAAGGTCGGCCTGCTGCTAGCGCTGACGCTGTTCCTGATCGCCGCGTTCGCGATCTACACCCTGCACGCGCGCGGCGCCTTCCAGCGCAGCCAGACCCTGGTGCTGACCGCGCCGGACGCGGAGGGTGTCGGCGTCGGCATGAGCATGACCTTTTCCGGCTTCCCGATCGGCCAGGTCCGGCGCATCGACCTGACCGACCAGGGCGAGGCCCGGATCGAGATCGCGGTGCCGGAAGCGGATGCCAGATGGTTGCGCGAAACCAGCGTGTTCACACTTGAAAAGCCCCTGGTCGGCGGCGCCCGCGTCAAGGCCTACAGCGCCAATCTGGATGATCCGCCGCTGCCGCCGGACGCGGTCCGGCCCTTGCACACCGGCGACGTCAGCCAGGAAATCCCGATCCTGGTCGAGCGCGTCAAGAATATCCTCGACAACGTCGCCGCGATGACCGACGGCGATTCCTCGATCAACCGCACCCTCGCTCATGTCGAAACGGTCGGCCGGCGCATGACCGGCGAATACGGCGTGCTCGAAGGCGTCCTCGGCGGCCCCCGACAGGCGCGAGAGGTGGTCTCCGCGCTGGAGCGAGCCAACGCCCTGCTCGGCAATCTGAACGGTGTTTCCCTCCGGGTCGACCAGCTGCTGGCCAAGACCGACGACCGCGTGTTCGGCGCGGCGGGAACCATGGACCAGATCCAGCAGGCCATCGCCCAGGTCAACGGCCTGCTCGGCGACACCCGCGCCAGTCTGAAACAGGCCGATGCCATCCTGGCGAATGCCGAAAAGGCCAGCGCCGATGTCGCCCGCATCACCGGCGACGTACGCGGCGCCACCGCCGACATGGCCAGCCTGCGCGCGGAGATCGACAACAGCGTGCGCAAGATCAATCACCTGATCAACGAGATCAACAAGAAATGGCCGTTCGCCCGCGACGTGGAGATCAAGACGCCATGAAACTCGCCGCCAGCCTGTTGCTTGCCGCCGGCCTGCTCGCCGGATGCGGTGGCAAGCCACCACCGCCCGACTGGAAACTCAACGCGGTCGGTCTGATCGAGGACAGCCAGCGGCGCTGGCTGGAAGGCGACAGCGCCGGCGCCGAGCGCGCGCTCGCGCTGGCGCGCTCGGAAATCGCCCGCACCGGCCGCGTCGACCTGCTTGCGCGCGCGGAGCTGGCGGCCTGCGCGGCGCGTGTCGCCGGTCTCGATTTCGAACCCTGCCACGGCTACCGAAAACTGGCGGCCGACGCCGACGCGGGTGATGTCGTTTACGCGCGTTTCATCGGCGGCGCCTGGACGGGCGCGGACGCTGGCGCGCTGCCCGCGCATTACGCCGACCTGGTTCGCGCCGGCGACGATGCCGCCGCCAATCGCGCCGCGCGCGCGATCAAGGAGCCGCTGCCGCGCCTGATCGCCATCGCCCTGCTGTTCCAGAATACGCGCGCCGAACCCGCCAGTCTGGCGAGCGCGCTCGACACCGCCTCCGAACGCGGCTGGCGCAGACCTCTGCTGGCCTGGCTCAAGGTCGAGCTGGCGCGCGCGCGCGCCGCCGGCGATGAAGCCGCCGCCGGCCAGCTCCAACGCCGGATCGATCTCGCGCTGGAAGAACCACCGAAACGCTGAGGCCGCGCCCGTTTACCCGAGCATTTCTCTCGGGTAAACGGGTTTTCCCCTATAATCGCGCGCCGCTGAATCCCGGAGACGACGATGGACTGGCTCTACCAACCCTGGCCCTGGTATGTCGCGGGCCCGCTGATCGGGCTCATGGTTCCGCTGATGCTGTTCATCGGCAACCGCTCCTTCGGCATTTCCAACAACCTGCGTCATCTCTGCGCGATCACGCAACCGCCTACGGTCGACGTCGATTTCTTTCGTTACAACTGGAAGGAACACACCTGGAGCCTGGTGTTCGTGATCGGCACCGCGCTCGGTGGCTTCCTGGCCGGGGTTGTCTTCGCCAATCCGGAGCCGGTCCGTATCAGTCAGGCCACCCAGGACATGCTGCTGACCTGGGGCTTCACGCAACCGGGAATGTCGCTGGTTCCTGAAGAACTGTTCCACGCCAGCGTGCGCAATTTCACGTTCCTGTTCGCCGCCGGCGTGCTGGTCGGCTTCGGCACCCGCTATGCCGGCGGCTGCACCTCCGGACATGCCATCACCGGCCTGTCGACCCTGCAACTACCCTCGCTGCACGCGGTACTCGGCATCTTCGGAGGCGGTCTGTTCGCCTCCTGGTTCCTGGTACCCTGGATGCTGATCTGAGGCGGGCCTGAGCATGTCACGCTATTTCCCCTATCTCCTGGTCGGCGTGCTGTTCGGCTTCGTGCTGATCAAATCGGAAGCCGCATCCTGGTACCGCATCCAGGAAATGTTCCATTTCCAAAGCTTCCACATGTTTGGCATCCTGTTTTCCGCGATCGCCACGGCCTTCGTCGCGATCCAGCTGATCAAGCGACTGGATCGCCGCCGGGCGTTGGATGGCCAGGCCATCGAGATTCCGGAAAAGCCGCCCGGACGTACCAGCTACCTGTTCGGCGGTCTCATTTTCGGGCTCGGCTGGGGACTGATCGGCCTGTGTCCCGGGCCGGTGTTCGCGTTGGCCGGGACCGGTTCGCTGGGCGCACTGGTAGTGCTGGCCGGCGCCCTGCACGGCACTTGGTTGTACGGCGCCCTCAAGCAGTATTTACCCCATTAATAATATTTACTGGAACATCAAAGGGTTTTTTTGACACCCCCACGGTCGCGGGCTAACCTTGCGACGGTTTTTTTCCGCCATATGGACGGATTTCCCGCCATACCCGAAGTTACGAACCACTCTGCTGGAGGAGACACCATGCGTTTGCTTTCCCTCGTTGTTGCCGCGACCGGCCTGTTCTCGCTGTCCGCCCAGGCGGCCCCCTTGATGTCCGCGGACTGGGCTGCTCAAGCCTGCTCGGCATGGAACCAGAATCCCGCCCTCACCGACGAACTGGCGGAAAAATGGATCAAGAACGACAAGGGCCGCGGTTACAAGATCATCCACATGTACCGTACCGATTGCGGCGAGGCGACCAAGGTCCAGCTGACCATCTCGGGCAAGGACGGCAAAGCCCTGTGCACCTACGGTGGCCCGATCAAGAACACCGGCCTGGATTACGATTCCGACTACCTGATGCACGCCGAAACCAAGCGTTGGCACGAAATGGGCGCCGGCGAATATGGCCCGATGCGGGCAATGATGTTCGGCCGTCTCAAGTTCGAGGGTCCGAAGGGCGAAGCCATGCGGGTGATGGGGCCGTTCGAGCAGTTCTTGCTGTTGCCTGGCAAGGTCAAGGGCGACGATACCTGCCCGGCCAAGTAAATCGCGCCATGGCAAGCCCGCCGCGCCCGAGGCCGGCGGGCTTTTTCATGTCCGTTTCATTCCGACTCGCGGCGGACCATGCGTGCCGACCAGGCTTCGCCATCGGTGGCGACGCGGATCAATCGATCGATGTTCGGGTGCTTTCCGGGGTTATTCCGGGCGTCCTCGACGTGCTCTGCGAACAATTCCAGCCCCAGCTCCGCCGCGCGCGCCGTGATCTCGCCATGGATCGATACCAGGTGCTGATATAAACGCAGCGACCCCTGGCTGCCAGGCTGGTTTTCAATGGACTCCAATCGCCCGCCAGGGCCGACGAGTTCAATACGGGCCAGATGATCGGCCACCGGTAGCGAAGCCAGGTTGTCGGCGAAAGTTTTTCTCGTAGTCATGCCGCGTCCTCATCACAACCGATAGGCGGCGACCGTCAGCACGCGCGAGGTCAGGCGCATGGCGGTCTTGACCGGTGCAGGCAACTCGGCGCCACCATGGGCGATCGCGGTTTCGGCATGCTTGATCTCGTCGGCTTTCATCTGGGCGACAATGGCCCGGCTTTTCACATCCTGAGCCGGCAGCAGATCGAGATGGCCGTCGAGATGCCCTTCGACCTGGCGTTCGGTCTCGGCCAGGAAGCCCAGATTCCACTTGTCGCCAAGTGCCCCGGCCAGGCTGCCGAGCGCGAAGGAGCCCGCGTACCAGAGCGGATTGAGCAGGCTCTTGCGGCTGCCGAGCTCCTCCAGACGCCGTTCGCACCAGGCCAGGTGTTCGGTTTCCTCCTCGGACGCCTCGCGCAACGCGCGCGCCGCCTCCGGATTGCGCGCGGTCAAGGCCTGCCCCTGATACAGAGCCTGGGCGCAGACCTCGCCGCTGTGATTGATGCGCATCAGGCCAGCGGCATGGCGTTTCTCCGACTCACTCATGTCCACCTCCGGCAAGCCGGCGTCCGGATAGGGGCGCCGGCTTGCCGCCCGCGCGAAAACCGTGCGCAGGGCGTTGTCGATCACGGGAATGATGGCTTCCGGGCTGGGGAATCGGAATGGCGTGGCTGGCATGGTGAATCCGGTCGTTTCGTCGGGCGTTCGATTATACCGGGGCATCGGATCCGGAAAACGTGGTCAAATCGCGGGTTTTTCCGCCATCGCGATTGACCCGCGGTTGCCATGTCCAGCATCGATCTCCTCTACGCCGCCACGGTCCTGGTGCTTGCCTATTTCGTGCGCGGCATCTCCGGTTTCGGCTCCGGTCTGATCGCGGTTCCGTTGCTGGCCCTGCGCTTCCCCCTGACGGAGGTGGTTCCGTTCATGCTGGTCGCCGATTTCGCTGCTTCCGCCCTGATCGGTGGCATCACCTTCAAGCGCGTGGACTGGGTCGAAATCCGGCGACTGCTGCCGGCCACGCTGGTTGGCGTGGCGCTGGGCACCACCCTGCTGGTCTCGATGCCGGCGTCGACGCTACTGACCATTCTGGCCGGGTTCGTGCTGATTTTCAGCCTGCGCGCGTTGTTCACGCGGGATCGGCCATTCCAACCGGTCGCATCGGGCTGGGCATACCCGGCCGCGCTCGGCGGCGGCGCCGTCAGCGGTCTGTTCGGAACCGGCGGCCCGCCCTACGTGATCTATCTGTCGCACCGGATCGAGGACAAGGCGTCACTGCGCGCGACACTGTCCGTACTGTTCTTTCTGGAGGGGCTGATCCGCATCGTGACCTTCCTGACCGCCGGCCTGATGCGCGAGAGCTCGGTCTGGATGCACAGCCTGATGGCGGCACCGCTGATCGTCGCCGCCCTGTACGCGGGCAGCCACATCCACGCCCGACTGAGCAATCGCCAGATGTCCCGGCTGATCGGCGCGCTGTTGCTGGTCAGCGGAATTTCGCTGTTGTTCAAGGCCTGGCACTGACCCTGCCATGAAAAAACCGCCCGGGGCAAAGCCCACGGGCGGCCAGTCGGCAAGCGCGGGAACTCAGACCTTGGCCACGCGCTTGGAGAAGTCGAGCTTTTCCTTGATCCGGGCGGACTTGCCGGAGCGCTGGCGCAGGTAGTACAGCTTGGCGCGACGCACATCGCCGCGACGCTTGACCTCGACCGAGGCGACCAGCGGCGAATAAGTCTGGAAAGTCCGTTCGACGCCCTCGCCAGCGGAAATCTTGCGTACGGTAAAGGCGGAATTGAGGCCGCGGTTGCGCTTGGCGATGACCACGCCTTCATAGGCCTGGAGACGTTCGCGGTTGCCTTCCTTGACCTTCACCTGAACGATGACGGTATCGCCAGGGGCGAATTCCGGGAGCGTCTTGCCCAGGCGGGCGATTTCTTCCTTTTCCAACTGTTCGATCAGATTCATCTTCGTTTCCTTGCGTGAATCATGGCGGTAGAGGTTTCGCCGGAAAGGCGAGACATGCCACCGTTTTAAACGGTCCGGTTCAGACCGGACCGGCTTCCCGATCGGATGGACCGGGCAAATCCTTCAGCAGTGCCTGTTCGAGCGGACTCAGACGGCGATCCCTTAACAAATCCGGACGCCGCGTCCGGGTTCGATCCAGCGCCTGGCCAAGACGCCAGCGCGCGATCTCGGCGTGATTGCCACCGCGTAGAACTTCCGGCACCGTCAAACCCAGATACCGCTCCGGCCGCGTGTAATGCGGGCAGTCCAGCAGGCCATCCGCGAACGAATCCTCGGCGGCGGAATTGGCATGACCAAGGGCGCCTGGCAACTGCCGGATCACCGCGTCCAACAACACCATCGCCGGCAACTCGCCGCCCGACAGGACGTAATCGCCGATCGACACTTCCTCCAAGGCATGGCGGGCGAACAGACGCTCGTCGATACCCTCGTAACGCCCGGCAAGCAGCACCAGCGCCGGCTCGGCGGCCAATTCCTCGACCAAGGCCTGATTCAGCCGCCGCCCCTGCGGCGACAGGTAGATCATGCGCGGCGCGCCGACTCCGGATCGCCGGAGCGCGGCTCGTGCCGCCGTCAGTGCCAGATCCAGCGGCTCCACCAGCATCACCATACCCGGCCCACCACCGAAAGGACGGTCATCCACGGTCCGGTAATTGTCCTGCGTGAAATCCCGGGGATCCCAGAAACTCAAGCCGCACAACCGCCGTTCGATCGCCCGGCCACTGACGCCAAAGCCACTCAGGGCGGCGAACATCTCCGGAAACAGGGTGACGACATGGTAACTCGGCGCCATGCACCGGATTTCCGCTCAATAATCCAGCGACCAGTCAGCCACGATCCGCCCGGCGTCCAGATCGACCGTCGACACATAGGCGCCAACAAACGGAATCAGGCGGGAGCGATCGCCCTGGACCTCCAGAACGTCATGCGCCCCGGTCTCAAGAATTCCGGTCACCTTGCCCAGATTTTCGCCAGCCAGATTGACCACATCGAGGCCGATCAACTGGCCCCAGTAGTACTCACCCTCCTCGGGCTCGGGCAGGGCATCCCGCTCGATGGCGATTTCCATGCCACGCATCGATTCCGCCGCTTCACGATCCTCGACGCCTTCCAGGCGGACCAGCAGTGTACGGCCGTGAACCTTGCCCTCCAGCAGACGATACGAACGCCAGGCATCACCCCGACCGAGCCGCCAGACCTCATGGTCCAGCAAGGTATCGACGTATTCGCTGAAAGGCTGGATCTTGAGCCATCCCCGCACCGCGTATGGGGCGGCAACCCGCCCCATGACCACGAGGCGCTCAGGCGCTGACTGCCGTGTCACCGCGGACGATGCGCGCGACGGTATCGGAAGTCCGCGCGCCAACGCCCTGCCAATAGGCCAGACGGGCCTGGTCCAGGCGCAGCTTCTCGGCATTGCCGGAAGCAACCGGGTTATAGAAGCCGATCCGTTCGATGAAACGGCCATCGCGGCGATTGCGGGAATCAGCGACGACGATGTTGAAGAAGGGGCGCTTCTTCGAACCGCCGCGGGCAAGACGAATGGTGACCATGTGTTGCTGTCCTCTGAACCTGGGTGAAGCATTGTTGAAAAACCGGGTTTCGGCCCGACCGGATGACGCGCGCGAAACGCGACCAAAACCGCGCATCCGGAAAACCGCGCATTCTATAGTAAGCCGACAGTCAAAACCAAGTGTTTGTTTTTCCTGTCTTTCAGCGGAGGCGCGCGCGATCAATCCCGGAAGTTCTGGTACTGAAGCGGAAAATCGGTGATCGATTTCCGGGTCAGGGCGATGACCTCCTGCAACACATCCCGTTTCGCGCCGGAAACCCGGACGCTTTCGCCTTGAATGCTGGCCGTCACCTTGAGCTTGGAATCCTTGATCAACCTGACAATCTTCTTGGCAAGATCGGTTTCAATTCCGTTGCGCACGGTCGCCACACGCTTGACCTTGTTACCGGAGACCTTCTCGCTGCTTGCGACATCGAGGCAACGGATATCCACACCACGCTTGACCAGCTTGGCGTTAAGTACTTCCTGTACCTGATCGAGCTTGAAGTCGTCATCCGCGAACACGGTAAGCACCAGACCAGCCTGCTCGACCCGCGCATCCGAGCCCTTGAAGTCAAAACGGTTGGCGACT
Organism: Hydrogenophilus sp.; assembly: GCA_020725265.1. Taxonomy (GTDB): domain Bacteria; phylum Pseudomonadota; class Gammaproteobacteria; order Burkholderiales; family Thiobacillaceae; genus PFJX01. The sequence continues at coordinate 48,176 of DYFK01000014.1, forward strand.
TCCTTGTTGGCCTGTTCGACAGCGTTCTTGACTTCCTGCTGATCAACCTCGGAAACGATATCGAAGGATGGCATGTCACGGCTCCGTTCAAATGAGCGCGGATTATAGGGATTCCCTCCTCGCTCGTTTAGAATCGATACGTTTTCAAACTCATCCCAAAGGTTGCCGCATGGCCCGAGTCACCGTCGACGATTGCATCAAGCACATCCCCAACCGCTTTGAAATGACGCTTGCCGCCGCCTATCGCGCCCGTCAGATTTCCACCGGCTCGACGCCGCGTGTCGAGGCCGACAAGGACAAGCCCGCGGTACTCGCCCTGCGCGAAATCGCGGAGGGACTCACCGGCGCCGAAATCCTCAAGAAGGCCCCGCTCTGACGCCGGGCAGCGAGGGGAGCACCTTGGAAGCCAGCGACTCGTCCCCCTCGCTGCCGGCGGAAATCCAGCACCCGGTTTTCGCCTATCTCGGCCCCAACGATCTGGATGCGATAGGCCGCGCCTATCGCTTTTCCGAAAGGGCGCACGCGGGCCAGTTCCGCAAGGGCGGAGCCCCCTACATCACGCACCCGCTTGCCGTCGCGGAAATTCTGGCGAGCTGGCGTCTTGACGCGCAAACCTTGATTGCCGCCCTGCTCCACGATGTGGTCGAGGACACCGGCGTCGGCTCCGAGGATGTCTCCGAGTCCTTCGGAAAACCCGTTGCCCAACTCGTCGACGGCGTCACCAAGCTCGACAAGATCCATTTCGAGAACAAGGCCCAGGCGCAGGCCGAGAATTTTCGCAAGATGCTGCTGGCAATGGCGCGCGATGTCCGCGTCATTCTCATCAAGCTGGCAGACCGGCTGCACAACATGCGCACACTGGAAGGCATGCGCGCCGACAAGATTCACCGCATCGCCCAGGAAACCCTGGAAATCTACGCGCCAATCGCGAATCGTCTTGGCCTCAACAAGGTTTACCAGGAACTGGAGGACATCGCCTTCCAGCACCTGCATCCCAACCGCTACAAGGTCATCGAAAAGGCCGTCAAGGCCGCGCGCGGCAATCGCCGCGAGGTCGTCGAGAAGATCAAGACCTCGATCGAAACGAAACTGCTCGATTGCAGGATCGGGGCACAAGTCTACGGGCGCGAGAAGCACCTGTTCAGCATCTATCGGAAAATGCAGGAAAAGCATCTGGCGTTCTCCGAAGTCTTCGACATCTACGGCTTTCGCATCATCGTCGAGGACGCCCGCGACTGTTATCTGACCCTAGGCGCGTTGCACGCGCTCTTCAAACCGATCCCCGGAAAATTCAAGGACTACATCGCGATTCCCAAGCCGAATGGCTACCAGTCCCTGCACACCACGTTGTTCGGCCCATTTGGCGCGCCGGTCGAGGTCCAGATCCGGACCCAGGAAATGCACCGCATCGCCGAAGCTGGCGTGGCTTCGCACTGGCTCTACAAGATCGGTGAAACATCACTGTCCGAAGTCCAGCGACGTACCCATCAGTGGATGCAAAGCCTGCTCGACATCCAGGCGGACAGCCGGGACTCGGTCGAATTCCTCGAACACATCAAGGTCGACCTGTTCCCCGACGAAGTCTATGTGTTCACACCCAAGGGCCGCATCGTCGCCCTGCCCCGCGGCGCCACGGCGGTCGATTTCGCCTACAGCGTCCATACCGACATCGGCAACCACTGCGTCGGCACCAAGATCAACAGTGAATTCATGCCATTGTCGACCCCTCTGCGGAATGGCGATCGCGTCGAGATCCTCACCTCCGAATCCGCCCGCCCCAATCCGGCCTGGGCGCATTTCGCGCTGACCGGCAAGGCACGCGCGCATATCCGTAGCGCGCTCAAGAACGCGCATCGGCACGAATCGGTATCGCTCGGAGAACAACTGCTCGAACAGGCGACACGAGCGCTCGGAAGCGAAGCAGTCGGCGAAGCGCAATGGGAGCGGTATCAGAAAGAAAGCGGTTGGTCGCGCGAGGACACGCTGGCGGAAATCGGCCTGGGCAAGAAACTGGCCTTCGTGGTCGCGCGCCAGCTCCTCGCCCGGGATCAGGACAACGGCACCCGGCCGAATGCCGGTCCCATGCCGATCCGCGGCACCGAGGGAGTCGCGGTCCGTCTAGGCAAATGCTGCCGCCCCATCCCGGGTGATCCCATCATCGGCCAGATCAAGAAGGACCAAGGCCTGATCATTCACACCCATGATTGCAATCAGGTCCGACATTACCGGGACGACCCAGAAAAATGGGTGGACGTGGCCTGGTCAAGCGAACTCGACAAATTGTTCGATGTCGGCATCAAGGTCATCGTGGCCAATCAGCGCGGCGTGCTTGCCAAGGTCGCGGCAGCGATCGCCAACGAAGGCTCGGATATCGACAACGTTCACATGGAGGAAGAAGCTGGCGCGTTCACCAGCCTGTATTTCACGGTCAGCGTCCAGAATCGCCTGCATCTGGCCCGCCTGATGCGCGCCCTGCGCGGTCTGCCGGAGGTGATCCGGCTCCAGCGCATGAAATCAAGGAGCGAGGAACGCACAGGCAACATCGTTTGAGTGGGCGAAGCCACATGCGTCGGGGCATTGCGGACGCAAAAATGGCCGGCATGCCGAGCCGGCCATTTTAAACTGCTAGCACCACAACTTGTTCTGGGGCGATGGAAGGGAATCGAACCCTCGACACCTGGAGCCACAATCCAGTGCTCTACCAACTGAGCTACCACCGCCATTATTCTGGCCTGCCCGACAGGGATCGAACCTGTAACCCCCAGCTTAGAAGGCTGGTGCTCTATCCAGTTGAGCTACGGGCAGTATCCCGCGGGCATCGGAATCGAGCCTGGACCAGTAACGCATGGTCGGGGTGAGAGGATTCGAACCTCCGACATCTTGCTCCCAAAGCAAGCGCGCTACCGGGCTGCGCTACACCCCGAAGGGCCGAGAATATAACCGCCCGACCAGGAAAAAGCAACGAAGCCCGGCTTGGCTTTGGCTAGAATAATCGTTTCGAAAAGTGGACCCCAATGCCATGAGCGCGCGCATCCTAGACGGCAAGGCCATTGCCGACGCCTTGTTACTGGACATCCGGAATCAGGTTTCCCAGGGTATCGCCCAAGGACGGCGTGTTCCCGGCCTTGCGGTCATCCTGCTCGGCGACGATCCGGCATCCAGCGTCTATGTCCGCAACAAGCGGCGTGCCTGCGAACGCGCCGGGATCCTGTCAATCTCACACGACTTCCCCGCCGAGACCTCTGAAGCCGACCTTCTCGCCTTGATCACGCGACTGAACGAGGATCCAAGCGTCGACGGCATCCTGGTGCAGTCTCCCTTGCCAGACCACATCGACGCCAACGCGGTGATCGAGGCGATCCGTCTCGACAAGGACGTGGATGGTTTCCATCCCTGCAACATTGGCCATCTCGCGGTACGCAAACCCCTGTTGCGCTCCTGCACGCCCTACGGCGTCATGTACCTGCTCGAGCACACCGGTGAATCCCTGACCGGCAAACATGCGGTGGTGGTGGGCGCTTCCAACCATGTCGGGCGCCCGATGGCGCTCGAACTGCTCATGGCCGGCTGCACGGTCACCATCTGCCATTCCGCCACGGTCGACCTGCCCAGACACATCGCCGACGCCGACATCCTGGTCGCGGCGGTTGGCCGCCCGGAAATGGTCAAGGGCGACTGGATCAAGGAAGGCGCCATCGTGATCGACATCGGCATCAACCGCCTGGATGACGGTCGCCTGGTCGGCGACATCGAATTCCAGACCGCCAGCCAACGCGCGGCCTGGATCACCCCGGTTCCCGGTGGCGTCGGCCCGATGACCGTCGCCACGCTGTTGCGCAACACTCTGGAAGCCGCTCGCGGTCATTGAAACCGGTCGCGGCGCGCCTCGACCTTGGTTCAACCAGCCCAGCGCCGCAGCACGGCCAGATCGACGATTCCACGCTCACCTTCACCCCCGGAATCCAGCCGGGTGTAGGGTGCGCCAGGCTCTCCCAGATCACTGAGCACGGCCATCGCACCGGTGAAATCATGATCATGGGTGTAATCGTTGACGGTGACCACGGTACGCAAACCAGCGCCCAGCGAAGCACGGATGCCGTTCTCGGAATCCTCGAATGCGAGACATTGATCCGGCTCAAGACCCAGTTCTCGTAACGCCCACACGTAAATATCGGGGGCCGGTTTTTTCGCCGGCACGATATCGCCAGCCGCGATCACGGAAAACCACTCCACGCCATCCTCGGCCAAACTGTGCCGCAACAAGGCGGTCACATTTTCCGGTGTGGTGGTGGTCGCCACGGCCAGCGTCAGGCCAGCCGCGCGAGCCTCCCGCAACAACCGGCCGACCCCCGGCCGCAACGGAATCCCGCCTTCCGACAACATGCGCGTGTAGTGGCGGGTTTTCGCCTTGTGCAGCGCCGCGACCAATTCCTCGAAATCTCCGGGTTTGGCGTAGTCCGGTCGGAATCGATCGACGTAGTATTTCATCCGTTCCTTGCCGCCTGTCACAGCGAGCAACTGTCCGTACAGCGAGGCATCCCAATGCCAATCCAGGCCAAACTCCTTGAAGGCCGCGTTGAAGGCCGGACGATGGCCATCGCGCTCGGTGTCGGCCAGGGTACCGTCGACATCGAATATGAGAGCATTCAGCATTTCATTCCTTGTCATGATCAATGATTCATCCGCGTGACGCGGGGGGTAAAATCCTGATTTTATCCATGCGCCGGAGACCATGATGGAAGCCATCGCCGAGCGGATTTCGGAGTTCGATGCCCTGTTTGATGGCACGCTCCACAGCCTGCTTTCCTGGGAGCAGCTCGCCGCGTTCTGGGAACGCTTGGATCCGGCCGGAGGCTGGTATCTGTATGCCGTTGGAGAAGCACTTCCCGAGGCGCCGGCCGATGCCGATCACGTTCTGGCATTTGTTCATGAAATCGACGATCTGCTGCGTAAGGAGCATCGCGAAGACTATTGCGGAATCGTCTACGCGAATGATCTGGACAATCCGAGTCTGATCAAGATTTACGACCCAAACAATCTCGGCACTTCCTGTGGCTCCGGCAAGCATCGCATCCTGCCGGGCTGGATCATGTCACGCGTGCCACCATCCGATCTGTCTCCAAGCCATCTGGTGCCACAGAACCGCAGGCGCTGGTGGCGAGCTTTCCTGAGTCTGGTCGGCGCCAAATAGGAACGGCCCCGTCAGGGGCCGTTTTCACTCCACCCGGATGCCGCTGTCAGTCGACGGACCGAGCGGCGTTCTCCTCCGCCGGCGCGGGTAGATCGAGCAGCGCCTTCATGGACAGACGCATCCGGCCCTTCTCATCGGTTTCCAGAACCTTGACCTGCACGGACTGGCCTTCCTTCAGGTAATCGCCAACCGCATTGACACGCTCGTGGGCGATCTGGGAAATATGCAGCAATCCATCCTTGCCGGGCAGCACGTTGACGATGGCGCCGAAATCCAGAATCTTCAGGACCGTGCCCCCATAAACCCGGCCGACTTCCACTTCCGCGGTAATGTCCTCGATGCGCTTTTTCGCCGCTTCACCGGATTCCGTGCTGGTGCAGGCGATCTTGATGGCACCGCTCTCGTCGATATCGATCTGGGTACCGGTTTCCTCGGTGATCGCGCGGATGACCGCGCCGCCCTTGCCGATCACGTCACGGATCTTCTCCGGGTTGATCTTCATCGTGATGATGCGCGGGGCGAACGCGCTCATTTCCTGGCGCGGTCCGGCAACCGCCTGCTCCATCTGACCAAGAATGTGCAGGCGCGCCTCCTTGGCCTGAGCCAGCGCGATCTGCATGATCTCCTTGGTGATGCCCTGGATCTTGATGTCCATCTGCAGGGCGTTGACGCCATCACGAGTTCCCGCGACCTTGAAGTCCATATCGCCAAGGTGATCCTCGTCGCCAAGAATGTCGGTCAGTACCGCGAACCGGTTACCTTCCTTGATCAGACCCATGGCGATGCCGGCGACGTGGTCCTTCATCGGCACGCCGGCATCCATCAGCGCGAGACTGCCGCCGCATACCGAAGCCATCGAGGAAGAACCGTTGGATTCGGTGATTTCCGAAACCACGCGCACCGTGTAGCCGAATTCTTCCTTGGTCGGCAGACAGGCCGCGAGCGCCCTCTTGGCCAGCCTGCCATGTCCGATCTCACGGCGTTTCGGGCTACCCACGCGGCCAGTCTCGCCAGTCGCGAACGGCGGCATGTTGTAATGCAGCATGAAGTGATCGCTATACGAGCCGGTAAGCGCCTCGACCGATTGTTCGTCACGTCCGGTGCCCAGCGTGGCGACGACCATGGCCTGGGTTTCGCCGCGAGTGAACAGCGCGGAACCATGCGTACGCGGCAACACACCGGTGCGGATGGTGATGGGGCGAACCGTGCGGGTGTCGCGACCATCGATACGCGGCTGGCCGGACAGAATACGGCCACGCACGACCTTGGCCTCGAGCGCGTGGAACAGATCCTTGACCACGTTGGCCTGGGTGGTATCCATGTCCTCGCGGATCATCTCCGCGAACACACGGCCACGAATGGCGTCGACCTCGGCCATGCGCGCCTGTTTCTGCTTGATCGAGTAGGCGGCGGCGAGCGCTTCCGCGCACAGCCCGTTCATCCGGTCGAGCAGTTCCTGATTGGTTTCCGGCGGCGTCCAGTCCCAGGCATCCTTGCCGGCCTCGTCCGCCAGCTCGTTGATCACGTCGATGGCGGCCTGCATCTGTTCGTGACCGAACACGACCGCGCCGAGCATGACTTCCTCGGACAGGCGATCGGCTTCCGACTCGACCATCAACACCGCGCTTTCGGTACCGGCAACGACCAGATCGAGACGGGACGATTTCAGTTCGCCGACGGTCGGATTGAGCACGTACTGGCCATCGATATAACCGACCCGGGCGGCGCCCACAGGGCCATCGAAGGGCAAACCGGAGATCGCCAAAGCGGCGGATGTGCCGATCAGGGCGGGAATGTCGGAATCGACCTCGGGATTCGACGACAGCACGGTGGCGATGACCTGCACCTCGTTGAAGAAACCATCCGGAAACAGCGGCCGGATCGGCCGGTCTATCAGGCGCGAAACCAGCGTTTCCTTCTCGGACGGGCGCGATTCGCGCTTGAGGAAACCACCGGGAATGCGGCCGGCTGCATAGGCCTTTTCCTGATAATCGACGGTCAGCGGAAAGAAGTCCTGTCCGGGCTTGACGTCCCTCTTGGCCACCACGGTGCACAGCACCACGGTGTCGTCCATGTTCACCAACACCGCGCCATCGGACTGGCGGGCGACTTCACCGGTTTCAAGGGTGACTTGGTGGCGACCGTACTGAAATGTCTTCTTGACCGGATTCACGCTGCTCTCTTCCTATCTCTTCAGGGACGTGGTGGACTGAGGAATATCGACGCGTCGTTTACTTGCGCAGACCAAGGCGCTGGATCAGCTGGGTATAGCTGTCGGCATTCTTGCCCTTCAGATAATCCAGCAGACGACGACGACGGCTGACCATCTTGAGCAGACCACGACGGGAGTGATGATCCTTGGCGTTGGCCTTGAAATGCCCGGTGAGGTCGTTTATGCGCGCGGTCAGCAGCGCGACCTGGACTTCCGGAGAGCCGGTATCGGCGGCGGCGCGCTGATATTCCTTGACGATCTGGGCTTTCTGATCAGTAGTGACAGCCATTTTGGAGACTCCAACGAAAAACGCGCATTGTACTCGCGCGGAATTGATCTTCTCAAGCAGCCGATGGCGCGACTCAAGTGGCAAGCAACCGTTTCGGCGCGGCTTTGCCTTCCTGATCGACCTCGGCCACGCCCAGAAAACGGCCATCAGGCGCATACAGCCGATAGCTCCGGCCGACCACCAGACGGGGCATCCAGATAGCCTGACCATGCAGGATCTGCCAGGCCGAATCGAGATCGAGATCGAGCCTTGGCATCGATTCGACAAGAATATCCGCCGGCAACAGACAGGTATCGCGGTCGGCTTCATCGAGTTCGATCAGATGATCGAGGGTATGCGCCCGTTCGATCGAGAACGGGCCGACAGCGAGTCGACGCAATGCCGTCAGGTGCGCACCGCAACCAAGCAGCTCGCCGAGATCGTCGGCCAACGCGCGTACGTAGAACCCTTTGCCGCAATGCACCCGCAAGACGCAGGAATTTCCCGAGCACGACAGCAATTCCAGTTCGTGGACGGTGACCCGGCGGGATTTGCGTTCGATTTCGATGCCCTTCCGGGCATATTCGTACAACGGCCGGCCTGCATGCTTGAGCGCGGAATGCATCGGTGGTGTCTGTTCGATCTCGCCCGTGAATCCTGGCAGGGCCTGTCGCACCTCCATCTCGCCTACGCGCACGGAACGCGTCTCGATGACCTCGCCCTCCGGATCGCCACTGCTGGTGCGCACACCGAGCCGGAGTTCCGCCAGATAAATCTTGTCGGCTTCGAGCAAGAACTGGGAAAACTTGGTCGCCTCGCCAAGACAGAGCGGCAACAGCCCGGTAGCGAATGGATCCAGGGTTCCGGTATGCCCGGCCTTCTCCGCGCGATAGAGGCGCTTGGCCTTTTGCAGCGCGGTGTTCGAAGTCAGGCCAGCGGGCTTGTCCAGCAGCAGGACACCGTCAACCTTGCGTTTCATCGGGGCGATTTTTCTCGTTATCGGTGCCGCCCGAACGCAGACGGTCTTCCTCGACCGCCTGATCAATCAGGTGCGACAGTCGGGCACCTCGCTCAACCGACGCATCATGATGGAAATCGAGCCTGGGCACCGTACGCATGCGCATGCGCTGGGCCAGTTCGGTGCGCAAGAACCCGGCGGCGCGCGCCAAGGCCTGGCGAGCACCTTCGTGATCATCGCCTATCACGGTAAACCAGACCTTGGCGTGTTCCAGATCAGTGGTCACATCCACCGCGGTGAAGGAGACGCCAATGACACGCGGATCCTTCATTTCGCGCATCAGAATCTCGGCCAGTTCCTGGCGAATCTGTTCGCCGACGCGGCGCGCGCGCGGGTTATGGGGATTGGGCATGGGATTCGCTGATGGTCACGGTGACCGGGACACGAACGATTCCAGTCCGTCCCCAGCCTATCCGCATCCTGGATTTACAGAGTTCTGGCCACCTCGACCACCTCGTAACATTCGAGTTGATCGCCTTCCTGGATGTCGTTGAAATTCTTCAGGTTAAGGCCGCATTCGAAGCCGGCCTTGACTTCCTTGACGTCATCCTTGAAGCGTTTCAGGGAATCCAGTTCGCCATCGTGAACGACGACGTTCTCGCGCAGCACTCGAACCCGGGCCGACCGCTTGAGCACGCCATCGAGGACGTAGCAACCGGCCACCGCGCCGACCTTGGTGATGCGGAACACCTGCCGGATCTCCGCGAGGCCAAGTGCGTTTTCGCGCTTTTCTGGGGAAAGCAGGCCGGACATGGCCGCCTTCACATCATCCACGGCCTCGTAGATGATGTTGTAGTAGCGCACGTCGACCCCGGCGGTTTCGGCCAGTTTGCGCGCCTGGGCATCCGCGCGGACATTGAAGCCGAGGATGACGGCACCGGAGGCGATCGCCAGGTTGATGTCCGATTCGGAAATCGCGCCGACCGCGGAGTGGATGATGTTGACCTTGACCTCGGCGGTGGACAGCTTTTGCAACGCGTGGGCCAGGCCTTCGTAGGAGCCCTGCATATCGGCCTTGAGGATGATGGGCAGGGATTTGACTTCGCCCTCGCCCATTTGCTCGAACATGTTTTCCAGCTTGGCTGCCTGCTGTCGCGCCAGCTTGACGTCACGGAACTTGCCCTGACGGAACAGGGCGATCTCGCGCGCCTTGCGCTCGTCCGGCAACACCAGCACATCCTCGCCAGCGGCCGGAACCTCGGACAAGCCCTGAATCTCGACCGGGATGGCGGGACCAGCCTCGGAGATCGGCTTGCCGGTCTCGTCGAGCATCGCCCGCACCTTGCCGAACGCGGTGCCGGCCAGCATGACATCCCCGCGCTTGAGCGTGCCCGACTGCACCAGAACGGTGGCCACCGGGCCACGCCCCTTGTCGAGACGGGATTCGATCACGACGCCCTTTGCCGGACTGTCGACCGGAGCCCGCAGCTCCAGTACTTCCGCTTGCAGCAGCACCGAGTCCAGCAGATCGTCGATGCCGATGCCGGTCTTGGCGGAAACGTCGACGAACTGGGCATCTCCGCCCCATTCCTCGGGAACCACGCCCTCGTTGGAGATTTCCTGACGGATTTTTTCCGGATTGGCCTCCGGCTTGTCGATCTTGTTGACCGCGACCACGATCGGCACGTTGCCGGCCTTGGCGTGATGGATCGCCTCGCGCGTCTGCGGCATGACGCCGTCATCGGCCGCGACCACCAGAATAACGATGTCGGTAGCCTTGGCGCCACGCGCCCGCATCGCGGTAAAGGCTTCGTGACCCGGCGTATCGAGGAAGGTGACCATGCCCTTCGCCGTTTCCACGTGATACGCGCCGATGTGCTGGGTGATGCCGCCGGCCTCTCCAGCCGCCACGCGGGTACGCCGGATGTAATCGAGCAGCGAGGTCTTGCCATGGTCCACATGGCCCATGACCGTGACGACCGGCGCCCGCGGCTTCAATTCGGCTTCCTTGTGATCGCCGCTGTCGACCAGATAGGACTCGGGCGTATCAGTGGGCGCCGGCTTGGCGATATGACCAAGCTCCTCGACCACGATCATCGCGGTCTCCTGATCGAGCACCTGGTTGATGGTGACCATGGATCCCATCTTCATCAGAGTCTTGATCACTTCCGCGGCCTTGACCGACATCTTGTGCGCCAGATCGGCGACGCTGATCGTTTCCGGAATCAGCACCTCGCGAACCACCGGCTCGACAACCACGTGCTGAGCAGGTTCGTGGTCGGACTTGTGACGCCCTCCCTTCTTGCTGCGCCAGCCGTTCCCGGTATCCACCGCGCCCCGGGTCTTGAGCCCCGGGCGCTTGTTGGTGATCGGCTCATCCTTGCCCTTTTTGGCCACCGCCTTGTCGGTCTTGGGCTTGACACTTGGCTTGACAGCGGGCCGCTGATCGGCGGCGGGCCTGGCTTCCTCGACGGGCGCTGGCGGCGGTGGCTGACGGGCCACCTCCTCGGCGCGGCGGCGAGCGGCCTCGCGCTCCTGCTTGGCTTTCAACTCGGCTTCCTGAATCGCGCGCAGCTCCGCCTGGCGAGCGGATTCGCGCTGGCGAGCCAGACGCTCCTCATCACTCAGGATCGAGGGAATCCTGGCCGGCCGGGGTGGAGCAGGCTCAGCCGGTGGCTCCACCATCGCGGCATCAGCCTTTCCGGGCTCCGCAATCGGCTCCGGAACCGGCTCGCTGGCTGCCTCGACAACCGGTTCGGTCGGTACGGTTTCGGGCACCTGGGTTGGCACCGGCTCGACGCGCGCCTCGATAACGGTTTCCACCACTGGCACCTCGGTTTCCGGCTCGACCACCGGTGCCGGAACCAGCGTCTCGACCGGTGCGGTGGTTTCCGGCAACTCGGCCGAAACCGGCTCGGAGGGCAGCTCCTCGCGCTTGACCAATACCCGCTTCTTGCGAACCTCGACCTGGACGGTACGGGTGCGGCCACTGCTGTCGGCGGTCTTGATCTCGCTCGATTGCTTGCGCGTCAGGGTGATCTTGGTCTTGGGCGCGGATGCGCCATGCTTGCCACGCAGATAATCCAGCAAGCGGGTTTTATCCAGATCGGACAGCGTGTCGCCAGCGCCCTTGACGGACACGCCAGCGGCCTGCAACTGCTTGACCAGCAGCGCCGGATCGACCTTGAGTTCTGTAGCAAACTGTTCAACGTTCATGCTCTTCCTCGTCAGGCCCTCGCCAGGATGGGCGCGCGCGCGGTCATGATCAACGACTTGGCGCGTTCCTCGTCCAACCCGGTGAGTTCAACCAGTTCATCGACCGCCAGATCGGCGAGATCCTCGGCGTTGTTGACCCCTTTGGAGCTCAACAATGACGCGGTTTCCTCATCCATCCCGGATACGCTCATCAAGTCGGCCGCCGCGCTCTCGACCGCCTCCTCCTGAACGATGGCATCGGTGAGCAGCGCGTCGCGGGCGCGAGCGCGCAGCTCGTTGATGGTGTCCTCGTCGAACGCGTCGATTTCGAGCATCTCGGCGAGCGGCACGTAGGCAACCTCCTCCAGGCTGGTGAAGCCTTCCTCGACCAGCACCTGGGCAACGTCCTCGTCAACGTCAAGCTTGGTCATGAACATGCCGATCAGGCTCTCGGCTTCCTGCTGGTGCTTCTGCTCGGCCTCATCGACCGACAGGATGTTGATGTCCCAGCCAGTGAGTTCGGAGGCGAGGCGCACGTTCTGGCCATAACGCCCGATCGCGATCTCGACCTGATCCGGCTCCACCACCACGTCCATGGCGTGCTTGTCCTCATCCATGACGATACTGGACACCACCGCCGGCGACAGCGCGTTGATCACGAACTGCGCGGGGTCGGCCGACCACAGCACGATGTCCACACGCTCCCCGTTCAGTTCGTTGGTGACGGCGGTGACGCGGGTACCGCGCACGCCGATGCAGGTGCCCTGGGGATCGACACGAGGATCGTTGGATTTCACCGCGATCTTGGCGCGGATACCGGGGTCGCGCGCGGCCGCCTTGATCTCGACGATACCCTCCTCGACCTCCGGCACTTCCAGGCGGAACAGCTCCATGATGAATTCCGGCGCGGTGCGCGACAGCACCAGTTGCGGGCCACGCCCACCGCGCTCGGCGCGCGCCAGATAGGCGCGCACACGGTCGCCGACACGGAGATTTTCCTTGGGGATCATCTGGTCTTTCTCCAGACGCCCTTCGATGCGGCCGGATTCAACCACGGCACTGCCACGCTCCATGCGCTTGACGGTGCCGGAGACCAGTGCCTCGTTGCGCGCGAGGAAATCGTTGAGCACCTGTTCGCGCTCGGCATCACGGATCTTTTGCAGGATGACCTGCTTCGCGGCCTGCGCGCCGATACGGCCGAAATCCACGGCCTCGACCGGTTCCTCGACGAATTCGCCGACCTGGATGTCGGGCTGAATCTCCTGCGCCTCGAACAACAGATACTGGCGATCCGGATGCTCAAGACCCGCCTCGTCGGGCAACACCTCCCAGCGCCGGAAAGCCTGGTACTCACCAGTCTTGTGATCGATCTCCACACGGATCTCGGCATCTTCGGTGAAGCGCTTCTTGGTCGCATGGGCCAGTGCCGATTCCAATGCGCCAAACACCACCTCGGGCGCCACATTCTTTTCACGCGCCAAGGCGTCAGCCAGCAACAAAATTTCCCGACTCATCGTTTCCTCCGGGTCAAACCCTCTAACTCCGGCGCCAGTCGAGCTGAATCCACCTCGGTAAGGGGGATCTCGACCATCGCGCCATCCATCTCCAGTTTCAACATGCCATCCGCCAGACCACGCAACACGCCGTTGAAACGCTTGCGACCGTCGATGGGCGCATGGAGGCGCAGATTCACCCGCTCACCGGCGAAACGCTCGAAATCAGCGGCCTTCACCAACGGCCGATCCAATCCCGGCGACGAAACCTCCAGCCGTTCGTAATCGACGTTTTCAACCATGAACAGTCGCGTCAGCTGGTTGCTCACTCGCACGCAGTCATCCACCACGATACCGCCGGGTTTGTCGATATAAAGACGCAACAGGCCCCGGCCCACGCGTTCCAGCGCGACCAGTTCGTACCCCATGCCCACCAGGGTCGGTTCGATCAATGCCTGCAGATTCATGATGAGAAATAAAAAATGGGCCGAAGCCCATCTGAAAACCTATCAAGTATACATCAATTCTTACATTCCCGGCTCCGGTCCGGAAAGGTCTGGCGGGAACCGTGGCTCCCCGCCGGACCTGCCGTCATCGGATCGCCAGGAGCTCGACCTCGAATACCAGAGTCGCATTGGGCGGAATGACGCCGCCGGCGCCGCGCGCGCCATAGCCCATTTCCGGCGGAATGGTCAGTTTGCGTTTGCCACCGACCTTCATGCCGGCGACCCCTTCGTCCCAACCACGGATCACGTAGCCCCGACCCAGCGGAAAATCGAACGGCTCGTTCCGGTCGACGCTGGAATCGAACTTGACACCATCGGTCAGCCAGCCGGTGTAATGGACGCTGACGACGCGTCCGGCTTGGGCCTCGTCACCATCGCCGATGACAATTTCCTCGATGACCAGATTGCTCTCGGACATGGATATCTCCTGAAAAAATAACGGCGCGGCATGCCGCGCCGTCGTAAATGAAAAAGGGTTATTGCAGCACGACCAGGACGACGCGGCGATTCTCGTCACGGCCCGCCCGGAGTTTGTTGTCGGCGACCGGCATCGACTCGCCGTAGGAAATCACCGACATGCGATGCAGCGGAATGCCGGCTTCCATGTTCAGGAAGCGGCGCACATTCTCGGCCCGGCGCTCGCCCACGAGCAGGTTGTAAGCGGCCTCGCCCATGCTGTCGGTATGACCCTGGATTTCGATGAACACGTTCTTGTTTTCTTCCTTCAAGCGGTCCGCGAATTCGGTCAGCGCGGCCTTGGCGTCGTCACTCAGCGCGGTCTTGTTGCGACCAAACTTGAGGGTTTCCTCGGTCATCACGACTTCGTACACCAGCTTGCCTTCCGCCAGTTTGCCGGCGGCGATGGCCCGGTCCATGGCATCCTGGGCGGTTCGGGTCAGCTCGGCGATCGCGGCTTCGTTGCGGGCGATACGTTCCGCTTGCGCGCCAAGGTCCACGCGAATGGACTGGATCTCACCGGCCTGACCATCGACCCGCCGGTCAACCGCCTTGATCGCCGCGTCGGCCGCGTTCGCCCGCCCTTCCAGTTTGTCGACGCGAACAACGACGGGATCGAGCTGGCTCTTGACGTACTCGTGCACGTACTCCTTGGTCGCGCAACCGGACAACATGAGCATGGACAACACCGTGATCGGCAGAATTATTTTCATGACGCGCCTCGACGATTTGAAGAATATGGAGAACAGGATGAATGGAACTGATTATCGCAGTGTAGCTTAACGTCCCGGCGTCCAGAAACTTGAATTTCCTCGCCAACGGCTCATTCCGGGGGCATCAGGTAATCGATGCCGCCCTGATCGATCTGGATTTCGATCATGCCGCCATCGACGGTTTCCGGTCGGTGCCCGACCAGCTCCGGGAACATCAGCACCAACGCCACCATGATCAACTGAATACCCAGAAACGGCACCGCGCCCCAGTAGATGTCGGTGGTCCGCACCGAACGGGGCGCGACGCCACGCAAGTAGAACAGCGCGAAGCCGAATGGCGGGTGCATGAACGACGTCTGCATGTTGATGCCGAGCAACACGCCGAACCAGATCAGGTCGATGCCGAGCTTCTCCGCGACCGGCACCAGCAGCGGCACGACGATGAAGGCGATCTCGAAAAAATCCAGGAAAAAGGCCAGCAAAAACACCAGCACGCTGACCGCGATCAGAAAACCGATGACGCCGCCGGGCAACCCGGCCAGCAGGTTTTCCACCCAGACGTCGCCCTCGAGCAGACGGAACACCAGGGTGAAGACCGTCGAGCCGATCAGGATGAAGATGACGAAACTGGTCAGGCGCGCGGTCGAATCCATGGCCTGGCGGAGCAGCCCGAGATCGAGCCGCTTGCGCGCGAGCGCCAGCACAAGCGCGCCCACGGCGCCCATGGCACCGCCTTCGGTGGGGGTCGCGATGCCCATGAAAATCGTGCCCAGCACCAGAAAGATCAGGATCAGCGGCGGCAGCATCACCCGCAGCGCCCGACCGACCAGCACCAGCCCCCCCGGGCCACGGGCGGCTACCGGCATGGCCGGCACGCTGGCGGGACGGAACAGCGTCAGCAGGAAGATGAAGAGCATGTACGAACCCGCCAGCATCAGGCTCGGGGTCAGGGCGCCGCGATACATGTCGCCGACCGACACCCGCAACTGGTCGGCCAGGATGATCAGCACCAGCGATGGCGGAATGATCTGGGCAAGCGTACCCGAGGCGGCGATGACCCCGGTCGCCACGCGGGTGTCGTAGCCATGACGCAGCATGATCGGCAACGAGATCAGCCCCATCGCGATCACCGACGCCGCCACCACGCCGGTGGTCGCGGCCAGCAGGGCACCGACCAGCACCACCGCGTAGGCAAGACCGCCACGCAGTGCCCCGAACAACTGGCCGATGGCGTCGAGCAGATCCTCGGCCATGCCACTGCGCTCCAGGATCAGGCCCATGAAAGTGAAGAACGGGATCGCCAGCAGGGTGGCATTGGACATGATGCCGAACACCCGTTCGGGCAGCGCCTGCAACTGCTCGAAACCGAGGTAGCCCATCTGCATGCCGATCACGCCGAACAGCAGACCGTTGGCGGCGAGCGCGAAAGCGACCGGGTAGCCGAGCAGCAGGAACGCCACCAGACCGACGAACATCAGCGGCGCCATCAGCTCGAACATCGATCCTCCTCGCCGAACAAGGTATCGACGCGCCGGAGCACCTCGGCGACCCCCTGCAGGAACAACAGGCCGAAGCCGACCGGAATCGCCAGCCGGATCGGCCAGCGCGCCAGTCCTCCTGCATCCGGCGAGGTCTCGCCGATCGCCCAGGATTCAGCGAAGGCGGCCCAACCCAGCCAGGCGATCAGGCCGGCCATCGGTAGCAGGAACAGCAGGCCGCCGAACAGGTCGACCCAGGCGCGCGCGCGCGCGGACAGGCGGCCATGGATGACATCGACGCGGACGTGGCCGTCATGCTTGAGGGTGTAACCGGCACCGAGCAGGAAGATCAGCGCGAACAGGTACCACTGCGACTCCAGCCAGGCGTTCGAGCTGTAATCCAGACCGTAACGGACGACGGCATTGCCGGCGGAAATCAATGTCGCCACCAGGACCAGCCATTTGACGGCCTGGCCGACCCGCTCGTTGAGCGCGTCGATGGCCGAAACCACGCGACGCGTGGCCGAAATCAAGCCAGCCACGGCGAAAACCGGGAAGGCGCGTGCCCGGCCATGACCGCCATGTTCAATCGCCCGCCACGGTCATGCGCTCGATCAGGATCGAGCCGACCCGGCGCGAGCCGCGCGTTTCCACATCGTCACCGATGGCGACGATGCCGGCGAACATGTCGCGCAAATTGCCAGCGACCGTGATTTCCTCGACCGGGTAGGCGATTTCACCGTTCTCCACCCAGAAGCCGGCGGCACCGCGCGAGTAATCGCCGGTGACCATGTTGAGGCCGTGGCCGAGCAGCTCGGTGACCAGCAGGCCGCTGCCCATCCTTTTCAGCAAGGCCGGGAAATCCTCGCCGGTGGAGGGCACGATCAGGTTGTGGTTGCCACCGGCGTTGCCGGTGCTTTTCATGCCCAGCTTGCGCGCGCTGTAGCTGCCGAGGAAGTACCCCTGGACGACGCCATCGGCGACCACGTCGCGCTCGCGCGTGGCCACGCCCTCGGAGTCGAACGGCGACGACGCCAATCCACGCGCCAGGAAAGGCCGCTCCTGGAGCTGGAAAAACCCGGGAAACACCTGGCTGCCCAGACTGTCGAGCAGGAACGAGGATTTCCGGTACAGATGGCCGCCGGAAATCGCGGACACGAAGCTCGCGATCAGACCGGTGGCGATCGGCGCCTCGAACAGAACCGGGCATTGCCGGGTCGACAACCGGCGACCATTCAGGCGTCGGACGGTGCGTTCGCCAGCACGCCGACCGACGCGATCCGGGCTGTCCAGATCGGCGGCGGCGCGCGCGGTGGTGTACCAATAATCGCGCTGCATGGCATCGTTGTCCTCGGCGATCACCGCGCACGACAGGCTCTGCCGGCTGGTCGGATAGCCCCCGCTGAAGCCCAGGCTGTTGGCGTAGACGAATTGCGAGGATTGGCTGGACAGCGAACCGCCCTCGGAATTGGTGATGCGCGGGTCCACCGCCAGCGCCGCCGCCTCGCAGGCGCGCGCGAGTTCGGCGGCGGCATCCACCTCGATACTCCATGGGTGGTAGAGGTCGAGATCGGGAAGGTCGCGCGCCAGCTGTTCCGGATCGGCCAGACCGGCGCAATCGTCCTCGGCGGTGTAACGGGCGATGCTGATCGCCTTGTCGACGGCGCGCGCCAGGGCATCGTCGGAAAAATCGGAAGTCGAGGCATGGCCCCGACGCTGCCCCACGTAAACGGTAACGCCCAGGCCCTTGTCGCGGTTGTGCTCGATGGTTTCGATCTCGCCGTGACGAACCGACAGCGACAGACCGCTGCCCTCGGAAACCTCGGCCTCGGCGGCGGTGGCGCCACCGGCGCGCGCCAGATCGAGCGCCCGCGCCGCCAGATCGCGCAGGGTTTCAGGGCTGAAACTGAAAGGATTGCTGGAGGAACGGGTGTTCACGGGGTGGCCTGGAAATATCGGTAAAGCCGCTATGATAACAACCCGCTCCCGCCCATCTGTCCCATCATCATGCGAGAAAACGACTCCGACCACTCCGAGTTCGCCGTCAGCAAGACCCGGCGCAAGAAGGAGAGCGAGGCCCTGCAGGACATCGGTGTCGAACTGGTGAGGTTGCCACGCGAGCGCCTGGAAAAACTCGACTTACCCGACAACCTGCTGGCCGCGATTCTGGAAGCCCGGCGCATCACCAGCCATGGCGCCATCCGCCGACAGATGCAGTACATCGGCAAACTGATGCGCGAGGTCGAGGTCGACCCGATCTCCGAGCAGCTCGCCGCCATCCGAGGCGAATCGGCGGCCGCCAAGGCTGAATTTCATGCGCTGGAAAACTGGCGAGCGCGCTTGCTCGCCGATGACGCGGCAGTCGGCGAATGGCTGGCCGCGCACCCCGGGACCGATATCCAGACCCTGCGCCAGCTCATCCGCAACGCGCGCAAGGAAGCGACCGAAGGCAAACCGCCCCGTTCCAGCCGGGCATTGTTCAGAATGTTGCGGGATTTGGCCGAAACCGGCGAACCGCCGCGTTGACAGCGCGCCCCACAGCAACCGTCGGTTTTTTTTACATCGGACTCGCGGACCCGCCCAACGATGAACGGAAGACGGCAACCGCATGGCGTTCCCGGCATCGGCATGGCGCTTGCTTGGTGACACCATCCCACTGTCGCCGCCAATCATGCACCCGTTGCCACCGCTCCAGACCTCCCGAGTCAGCCATCCCGGCGTGCTCGCCCGTCTGCTCGACGAACTGGGTGGAAACCACCGGATCGGCGCGGCGGCCAGACTGTTCCGGATCGACCCCGGTCTCGCCTTGCTGGCCCTGCGCGCTCTGGCTTCGACCGACACTCCGCCACGCCGGCTGGCTGACCTCGACTTCGAGCAAGCCATCACCCGCCTGGACCCGACGCTGCTGAAGAACCTGGTGATCGCCCATGCCACCGGCCAGCTGACGACACCACCGATCTCGATCGAGAGCCTGGAAGCCAACTGGCGGCGCGCCCTGGCCACCGCCCACTTCGCGCGCGCGCTGGCCGCGCGCGCCGGCTATCCGGGCCTGGACGAAGCCTGGCTGGCTGGCCTGTTGTGCTGGCTGCCACGTTTCGGCGCCAACGGCGCCGACAGCGCCGAACAACTCCAGACCGAGCTGGACGCGCTCGGTCTGGACAGTTTCCTGGCCGATGTCCTCCGCTATCTGACCGAGCCCGCGCGCCGGCTGGTCGACGCCGCGCCGCTGGTCCGGCTTGTCATCGCCGCCTACCGCCAGACCATGAACTATCCGGCCTGGATTCCGGCCATGCCCCACCCGGACACCCTGTCGCTGGCCGCGCCCATCGACCTCGAGGCCATCCGCGACATTCATCATGCGATGAGCCGCGCCATCGACACGCAGGCCAGGGAAACCGGACTGGTGCCTACCGCCGAGATCGCTCGCGCGCTCGCCCGCCTGGCCCGACTGGAACTGCTGGCGGCGCGCCACGCCGGAGATCCGGTCGCGGCCCTCGCCGGCAGTCTGGCCGGGCACGAAGGCTTGCGCCGTATCGTGTTCCTGCGCCTGAACCGGGACAACGGCCTGCTGGAAAGCGTCGATGGCGATGCCGACCCGCGCGTGCCGCCGATCAGTCTGCGTCCGGAGGGCAGCACGACCGCCGCCGCCTGGGCGTTGCTGACCCGGGCACCGGTGGTGGTACCGCGCGAGGCCCCCGCCGACGCCGCCGTGCTCGACCTGCAACTGATCCGCCTGACCGGCGCCGAGGGTATCGCCGCGCTACCCATAGTCGGCGCCGGGGCCGACGCGGCCTCGCTTGGCGTCCTGCTGATTGCTGGCAAACGCGAAAGTCTGGCCGCGCTAGCCACCGATCCACGCCATTACCAATGCCTGGCCGAGCTGACCGCCGCCGCCATCGAAGCGGGCGACGCCCGCCCGTCCGCCGGATCCCTCGCCCAGCCGACGTCGGCGGCGCGCGCGTTGTCCACGCGCGTGCGCGATGCCGTGCATGAAATCAGCAACCCGCTCGGCATCATCAAGAACTACCTGGCCCTGGCCCGGGCCAGGCTCGGCGCCGACAACCCGATCCAGACGGAACTGCGAATCCTCGACGAGGAAACCGAACGTTGCGCGCGCATCGTGCGGGCGATCTCGCCGGTCGACGACGAAACCGCCCCGATCGAGCCGATCGCGCTATCATCCCCTCACGCCTCCCCGGGGACATCACCCTAGGGTGGACCCCAGATAGCCAAAGCATCCACGGAGCACGGCCGAACGCATGAACGGCATTCCCGACAGCCAGCCAACCCCCGACCCGATCGACCTGTTGATCGTCGAGGACGAGGCGCGCTTTCTGGAAAGCACCCGCCTGCTGCTGGCCGGCACGGTCGACCGTATCGATGTCGCCGGCAGCGTCACCGAAGCATTGAGCCTGCTCGCCACCAGGGAATACGCGCTGGCACTGATCGATCTGCGCCTGCCCGACGCCAGCGGCCACGAGATCATGGCGTTCCTGCGCACGCATCAGCCCGACTGCCGCGCGATCGTGCTGAGCGGCGATCCACGCATCGAGGCGGC
Source organism: Hydrogenophilus sp. (assembly GCA_020725265.1). Classification (GTDB taxonomy): domain Bacteria; phylum Pseudomonadota; class Gammaproteobacteria; order Burkholderiales; family Thiobacillaceae; genus PFJX01. The sequence goes on from DYFK01000014.1 coordinate 69,204, forward strand.
GATCCAGTCGCTGCGCATGGGCGCCCACGATTACCTGCGCAAACCGTGCGAACCCGAGGAAATCGTCAAGGCAGTGCGCAACGCCGCGCGCGGCTACCGGCTGGAACGCGACCACGCGCGCATGACCCAGCGGCTGGAACAATCCGAGCACTGGCACCGACTGCTGGTCAACATCTCGCCGGACGTCATCTACACGCTCGACGCCGAAGGCCGTTTCACCTTTCTCAACGACAGCATCGCCAGCACGCTCGGCTTTCCCCGCGACGAACTGGTCGGCCATGACTACCTCACCATCGTGCCGCCCGGTGAGGCCGAGAACGCGCGCCACCGGCTCAACGAACGGCGCACCGGCGCGCGCGCCACGCGCAATTTCGAGCTGCGCCTGAAGCGCCGGCCCGCCACCGGCGTCAAGACCGATGCGGCCAGCGCCGGCACGGCCGAGGAAGCCCAGGCGGTGGTCGAGCTCTCGTCGCTGGGCATGTACCGCCCCGGCGTCCAGGGCAAGGGCGAATTCCTGGGCAGCTACGGCATCATCCGCGACATCGGCGAACGCAAGCGCGCGGAAGCCACCATCACCTTCCAGGCCTATCACGACCTGCTCACCGGCCTGCCCAACCGCGCCCTGTTCAAGGACCGGCTCGGCCAGGCCATCGTCCAGGCCAAGCGCCACGGTCAGACCCTGGCGACCCTGTTCCTGGACATGGACCGTTTCAAGATGGTCAACGACACGCTCGGCCATCTGGTCGGCGACGCGCTGTTGCAGGCGGTCGGCCAGCGTCTGCGCGTCTGCCTGCGCGAAGGCGACACGCTTTCACGCATCGGCGGCGACGAATTCATGCTGCTGCTGCCACAGATCCGTTCGCGCGAGAACGCCGCCGCCATCGCCGACAAGATCCTGTCGGCTCTGCGCCAGCCGTTCCACATCGAAGGCAACGAGCTGTACGTCGGCATGAGCATCGGCATCGCCATCTACCCGGACGACGGCGAGGACATCGAAACCCTGGTCAAGCATGCCGACATCGCCATGTACCACGCCAAGGACAACGGCCGGAACAACTACCGATTCTTCAGCAGCGAGCTGCGCAATTCACTGACCGGCCGCCTGGTACTGGAAAACGAAATGCGCCATGCCCTCGACAACGGCGAATTCGAGCTCTACTACCAGCCTCGCGTGGACATCGACAGCCGACACATTCGCGGCATGGAGGCGCTGGTGCGCTGGAATCACCCGACCCGCGGCCTGGTCACGCCGGACGATTTCATCCCCATCGCCGAGGAGTGCGGCCTGATCGCGCCGATCGGCGACTGGGTGCTCGACGCCGCTTGCGGTCAAGCCCGGCGCTGGCGCGATGCCGCCCTGCCGCCGGTTACGCTGTCGATCAACCTGTCGCCGCGTCAGATCGAACATCCGCGTTTCGCCGAACGTTTCGGCGAGCAGGTCCGCCAGTACATGGACGACGGCCATGGCATCGAAATCGAGATCACCGAGAACACCCTGATGCGCGACACCGAAGGCGCCATCGGCAAACTGCGCAAGCTGGCCGACATGGGCGTGGAAATTTCCATCGACGACTTTGGCACCGGCTATTCCTCGCTCGCCTACCTGAAGAAGCTGCCGGTCAACACCATCAAGATCGACCGCGCCTTCATCCGGGATCTCGATCAACCGGCCGGCTCCGGCGGTGAACCCGCGAAAGCCGGCAGCGGCCCCATCGTCGCCGGTATCACCGCCATGGCCAAAGGCCTCGATCTCGGCGTCGTCGCCGAAGGCGTGGAAACGCGCGGCCAGCTCGACCGCATCAGCGCGCTCGGCTGCGATGCCTATCAAGGCTTCCTGTACAGCCGCGCGGTCGACGCCGAACAGGCCACGCGCATGCTCGACCGCCAGATTCATTGAGCGGTCTCCCGGTAATCCGGGAAAATCGGGCGTTTCACCAGTCCGCCCAGGTCCAGGATGGCCCACTCCCCCGCCCGCCCGCGCGCCGATTTCATGACCGCCCGCATCACCACCAGCCAGTGGCGCGCCGCGCTGTCGCTGCTGCCCTACATCTGGCGGTTCAAGCAGCGGGTACTGGCCGCCGTCGGCCTGCTGGTGTGCGCCAAACTGGCCAACGTCTCGGTACCGTTGGTGCTCAAGGAAATCGTCGACCGCCTGGAACGCGCCGATCCGCTCGCGCTGGCGGCGCCGATCGGTTTCGTCGCGCTGTACGGCCTGCTGCGCTTTGGCAACACCGCCTTCACCGAGCTGCGCGACGCGCTGTTCGCGCGCGTGCTGCAACGCGCCATGCGCGGCGTCACCCACGACGTGTTCCGACATCTGCACGCGCAATCGCTGCGTTTCCATCTGGAACGCCGAACCGGCGGCCTGGCCGTGGACATCGAGCGCGGCGCCCGTTCGATCCGCTTCCTGATCAATTTCACGCTGTTCAACATCGGCCCGACACTGCTGGAAATCCTGATGGTGGCCGGCATCCTGTTCGTCAAATACGACCCCTGGTTCGGCGCCATCACGCTGATGACGCTGCTGGTCTACATCGCCTTCACCGTGCTGGTCACCAACTGGCGCCTGAAATACCGGCGCGCGATGAACGAAACCGACAGCGCCGCCAACGCCCGCGCGGTCGATAGCCTGCTCAACTACGAGACGGTCAAGTATTTCGACAACGAAAACTATGAGGCCGAACGCCTGAAGGCCGATCTGGCCCGGGCAGAGGACGCCGCCGTGCGCAGCGAAATCTCGCTGGCCTGGCTGAACGCCGGCCAGGCCTTCATCATCGCCATCGGCGTCACCGCGATGATGGCGCTGGCCGCGCGCGGCGTCGCCGACGGCAGCATGACCCTGGGCGATCTGGTGCTGGTCAACGCCTACCTGATCCAGTTGTTCATCCCGCTCAACTTTCTGGGCACCATCTATCGGGAAATCCGCAACGCGCTGACCGACATGGAAAAGCTGTTCGACCTGTTGCGCCGGCCGCCGGAAATCGTCGACGCGCCAAACGCGACGGAACTGGCGGTCAGCGCCGGCGAGGTCCGTTTCGAGGGGGTCGGTTTCGCCTATGACACGCGCCGGCCGATTCTCGACGACGTCGACTTCGTCATCCCGCCCGGCCACAAGCTGGCGGTGGTCGGCGCCAGCGGCGCCGGCAAGTCGACGCTGTCACGACTGCTGTTCCGCTTCTACGACGTCGGCCGGGGCCGCATCCTGATCGACGGCCAGGACATCCGCCAGGTCACCCAGGCCAGCCTGCGCCGGCATCTGGGCATGGTCCCGCAGGACACCGTGCTGTTCAACGACACGCTCTACCACAACATTGCCTACGGCCGTCCCGGCGCCAGCCGCGAGGAAGTCCTGGAGGCCGCGCGCGCCGCCCACCTCGACCGCTTCGTCGCCAGTCTGCCCGATGGCTACGATACCTTGGTCGGCGAGCGCGGCCTGAAGCTCTCGGGCGGCGAAAAACAGCGTGTCGCCATCGCCCGCGCCATCCTCAAGAACCCGCCCATCCTGGTGTTCGACGAAGCCACCTCGTCGCTCGACACCGCCACCGAACGCGCGATCGGCGAGGAACTGGCGCGTATCTCGAAGAACCGCACCACCCTGGTCATCGCCCACCGGCTGTCCACCGTGGTCGACGCCGATGAAATCCTGGTCATGGAACAAGGTCGCGTCATCGAACGTGGCGACCATGCCACGCTGCTCGCCAGGGACGGCCGTTACGCCGACATGTGGCGGTTGCAACTGCGGGACGACAAGGAGGCTTGCTGACCGGGAAAACACTACATCCATGTCGATTTTTCTTACACCCCTCGCCGATACCGAGGGAACAACTTAATGGAATCAGCGCACTGAACCGCCGGCACATCTATTGCTTTAGTTATATCGCCTACCGCAATCAGCGAAAGGAGAGCAATCATGAAACCGAGAGTCGCGTTCTCGAGTCTGGCCGGTTTGCTGCTTCTGGCCACCTCCCCCGCCGAAGCCATCGTCGTCGAGTGGGATTACAGCATCAACAACTATTTCTCCACCGCCACCTACACCAGCGGCGGCGGCACCACCACCAGCACCTTCCCGGCCCAAAGCCTGTCCTGGGGCGTTCCCAGTACGTCGGGAGGCGCGCAAAGCTCCCTGGTGATCGGCAACAACCCCATCAACGGTTCGCTCGACACCTATCTCGGCGCCACGCCACCGCAATCCGCGCCCTATCTGGGGCAGACCCTGTCGCTCACGCACCACAACCACGTGATCACCAGTGGCTCCGCGTCGCTGTTGAGCGCCACGCTGGAAAGCGCGGTACTCCTGACGCCCGCCGATCCGCTCCTGGCCGGGTTCAATCTGGGACCGATCCCGTTCACGATCTCGTTCACCGAAACCTCGAACACCGCCGGTACCTGCGCGGCCCCCAGCCCGGCGGGCAATCCCTGCAACGACATCTTCGTGCTGTCCGGCGGACTGCTGAATTTCAGCTTTGATTTCGATGCCGGCGACGGCGACGGCCTGGTGAAGTACTTCATCAACATCTTCCCGACCTCGGGCGGCGTGCTCAGCACCTTGAACGACGACGCCTGTTTCGCTGCCGGAGCGGGATCCGGTTGCATCGGCTTCTCGACCCCGGAAAACCAGTCGACGACGCTGGCGTTCGGTTTCACCATCTCCACCAACCGCCTGATCACGGTGCCGGAACCGGGCATGCTCGGCCTGCTGGGCCTGGGTCTGCTGGCGATGGCGGCCATGCTCCAGCGCCGGTCCCGCGCATCGATGCGCGGCTGACCCGCCATGCCGTTCCCGGGGCTCACGCCCCGGGAACGGTTTCCATCGATCCGCCGACCTCCGGCCACGATTCGCGATAGGCCGCCAGCGATGCCGCGACCCTGGCCACCACCGCGTCCCAGCCCTCGCCCGCCTGCCGGCGGAACAGGCGCATGACGTCGGGATACCACGGCGAATCCGCGCGCGTCTCGAACCAGCGCCAGTCGAGCGCGCGCGGCACCGGCAGCAGCACCCAGACCGGACGACCGAGCGCGCCGGCAAGATGCGCGACCGCGGTATCGACGGTGATCACCAGATCGAGCGCTTCGATCAGGGCGGCATCCTCGGCGAAACCGCGATCGGCTGGTTCCGGCGACCACAGCCGGACACCGTCGGCAAGCTGGTCGCTGATGTCGCCGTATTGCAGATTGACGAAGGTCACGCCCGGCACCGAAGCCAGTGGCGCCAGGGTGTCGACACCGGGCAGCGAGCGCCAGGCATCGCTGCTGTTGTCGGCGCTGCCTTTCCAGACCAGGCCGACGCGTGGGCCGGGCAGTCCATCGACCCAGGCGCGCATGCGCGCGCGTGCCGGCTCGGGTGCGCGCAAGTACGGCAGCGACGCGGGAATCCGTTCAATCCGGTCGGTCCCGAACAGGCGCGGCAGCGACATCAGCCAGCACCAGGCATCGCATGCCGGCGGCGTTTCATCGCCTTCCACCGGATGGACGCGATCGACGCCGGGTACCGTGGCCACCAGATCGAGCATGCGCGCGCGCGCGCCCAGGATCACCTCGCGCGCGCCGGCCGCCTTGGCCTGCGCCGCGTAGCGGCAGAACTGAAGCATGTCGCCATAGCCCTGCTCCGGCCAGATCAACAGGCGCTTGCCGGACAGATCGCCGCCGTCCCAGGGGGGACAGCCGACATCGGGAGGCGCGTGGGCGACCCTGGCGCGGCCGCGGCCGGGCGCGAACCGCCATTCCATGTGCCGCCAGGCGGCGGCCAACTCGCCCTGGCGGGCCAGCAGCCAGCCCAGATTGAAGTTGGCGTTGGCGTGCTCAGGATCGATGCGCAGCGCGCGCTCGTAGGCCGCGCGCGCGTCCCCGGCCTGGCTGGTCTTGTCCAGCGTCCAGGCCAGATTGGCCCAGGCGCCGGCATGATCGGCGCGGGCATCGATGACCTGGCGGTAAAGCTTGGCGGCTTCGTCGAGCCGGTCGCGATCCTTGACCACGGTCGCCAGGTTGTACAGGCAGGGAATGCTGCCCGGATTGCGCGTCAGGCTGACGCGCAGCGCGGTTTCCGCCTCGTCCAGACCGCCGGTCTGATGCAAGGCGGTGCCGAGCCGGAACCACGCCTCGGCCGAGGCCGGATCGAGGTCGACGGCGACGCGCGCGTACGCCAGCGCCTCCTCGAAGGACTCCCGGGACTGCGCGATTTCAGCCAGCGCCAGCGGAAAACGCGCCTCGCGCGGCGCCATCCGGGCCGCGCGCAGATACAGATCGCGAGCGGCATCCGGCCGCCCCCGTCGACGGGCGAACAGCGCGCAACGTTCGAGCGTCTGGACGGAGGCCGATTCACAGGCGGCCGCGCGCGCGAACGCCGTCTCCGCCTCGTTATCGCGGCCGAGCTGCTCCAGCGCGCCGGCCAGGCGCGCCCAGGCATCGGCGAAATCCGGGCGCAGGCGCGCCGCCTCGGCGAAGGCGGGACGCGCCGCCTCCCAGTCCTTCAGGGTCTGGCAAACACCGCCCAGGTTGTACCAGGCGTCGGCGTTGCCGGCATCGAGCGCGCACACCCGCGCGTAAGCGGCGCGCGCCTCGGGCAGCCGGCGCGCGTGGAACAGGCTGTGCGCGCGCAGGAACTGGCATTCGGCATCGTCAACGAAGGTGGCGAGCCGGTCGGCGGCCTCGATCGGCCGGCCGGCCTGGAACAGGGCGCGGGCTTCGGCGAGCGCGCGGGAGGTGGACGGATTCATGGTCGGGATCGGCGAGTCAGCACGGAAGGATCGGCCGCCGATTGTATTCCCGGCGCCGGCGTGACCGGACCTTGCCGAAATGGCCGGCGCGGCCTGTAATGTCAGGGCAAACCATGATCAGGCCGCCGGCCGCCGCCATTTCCCGAGGAATCGACTCATGCCCACCGACCCGCTGCCCGACGAAGTGCTCGCCGCCCTGACGCGCGGCAACACCATCGAGGCGATCAAGCGGCTGCGCGAAGCCACCGGCCTTGGTCTGGCTGAAGCCAAAAGCCTGATCGATGCCCACCAGCGCGGCGTGGCGACCATCACGCCGACCTCCCGGCCCGCCCAGGAGCCGGGAATCGGCGCGTGGCCGACCGGCGTCGGCGAGGCCCTGCGCCGGGGCAACAAGATCGAGGCGATCCGGCTCCTGCGCGCGCAAACCGGACTCGGCCTGAAGGATGCCAAGGACGCGATCGAAGCCGGCCAACCCTTTGTCCAGGTCGGGGACGGCCACGTCACGCCGGGCGCGCAACCGAAGTCCGGCGGCAAGTTCTGGCTGCTGTTCGGGCTGGCACTGATCGTATATCTCGGTTACCGCCACTTTTCCGGCGCCGCCAATTGACCAACCCCTAAGCGGCGGCGCCTGTACCTTGGTTGCATTGCCGTCGGCTTCGACCTCGGCGACGATCACAAGATGCTTTCATTCCGTCGACCAGCCGCCCTGCTCTGCCTGCTTTCCCTCTGCCCGCCGGCATGGGCCGATCCCGCGCCGCTACGCCTGGTCAGCATCGAAACCGCGCCTTGGGCCTCGCCGGGCACGAACGGCGAACCGGTCGGCTTTTTCCCGGAACTGGCGCATGAATTGGGACGGCGCGCGGGCGTGCCGATCCGGCTCTCGTTGCAGCCATTCGCCCGCATCGGCCAGGAACTGGAATCCGGCAGCCAGGACTGCGCGATCCTGGCGACAATGAAGGAATGGCGCGGCTTCGTCCATGCCGGCGAAGTGATTCACCTGCACGAATACGGCGCTATCGTCCGCCCCGGCCTCCGTCTCCGCGAACCCGCCGATCTGCGTGGCAAGACCTTCTCGGTGCTGCGCGGCCTGGCGCTCGGCGGGACCTTCGACAGCGATCCGATGATCGGCCGGGAATACGACACCGACTATCAGATCGGCCTGCGCAAGCTCGCCCATCACCGGGTCGATGGCGTCGCCGGCGCCTTGCAGACCATCGAATTCCTGGCCGACCGGGCCGGCCTGAGCGGCCATCTGGGAGATCGTCTGCGCCTGGGCGCGCTGCCGTTGTCGCTGCAATGCGGCAAGAAAAACCTGACCCCGGAACGCATGCGCGTTCTCAACGACCATCTGCGCGCCATGATCAGTGATGGCAGCATGCGCCGGTTACTGGCAAAGCACGGCTACCGTTGACGCCATGACCATGGGCGCGACCACGCCGGCCAACACCGCCGGCTCGCTGAAATCGAGTCTTGGCCGGCGCCTGCTCATCTACATCCTGCTGTTCAGTTCCTGCGTCACCCTGATTCTGACCGGTCTTCAGCTCTACCTGGATTTCCGCCGTGACGTCGCCGGCATCCACAAGCGACTCGACGAAATCGAGCGCAGCCACCTGCCCTCCCTGGCCGCCAGCCTGTGGAACATGGACGAACCCCTGTTGCGCGCGCAGATGCGCGGCATCCTCAGCCTGCCCGGCATGCATGCCGTCGAGGTCCGCGAGACCGTGCCGAACGTCGCCACGCCGCTGCGCATCCGTCTGGAAACCCCGAACCGGGATCCGGCCATCACGCGCGATTTCGGCATCGTCCACGCCGGCGCCGATGGCCCGCGCGAGATCGGCCTGCTGCGCCTGGAGGCCAGTCTGGCGCCGCTTTACCGGGAATTGATCGATCGGGCCATGGTCATCCTGGCCAGCCAGGGCGTGAAAACCTTCCTGGTTTCGTTGTTCATCCTGCTGCTGGTCCATCGTCTGGTCACCCGACACCTGACCGCGCTGTCCCATCGTCTGGGCGAGAGTGATGCCGAAACCGGACCGATCGCGCTCCATCTGGATCGCGCTCCGGCCGTCGGCGGCGGCGACGAACTGGACCACCTGGTCAGCTCGATCAATGCCATGCGCGCCCGATTGACCCAATCGCTGCACGATCTGCGCGAGGCGCACACGCGCATGGAAGCCGATGTGGCCGCGCGCGAGCGCGCGGAAGCCATGGCGGCGCATCTGGCCGTGCACGATCCGCTGACCGATCTGCCCAATCGCCACCAGTTGCTGGAACGGATGCGCCATGAGCTGGCACTCGCCAGCCGGCTGGGCACGCATGGCGCGGTGATCCTGATCGACCTGGATCATTTCAAGGTACTCAACGACGCGCTCGGCCACGGCATTGGCGACCACCTTCTGGCCAGCGCGGCGGGCAGGCTGCGTGCCCAGGCGCGCGACATCGACCTGGTCGCGCGCCTGGGTGGCGACGAATTCGCCGTGCTCCTGCCCGGCCAATGGCACGGACGCGAGGAAGCCACCGCCGCCGCGCTGGATTTCGCCGAACGGCTTCGCCTCCTGCTCAGCGAGCCCTATCCGACCCAAGGGCAGTCACGCCATCTCGCCGCCAGTCTGGGCGTGGCGTTGTATCCGGGAGACGCCGGCGATTCCGAAACCCTGCTCAAGCATGCCGATACCGCGCTGCACCACGCCAAATCGGAAGGTCGGGACTGCGTCCGCTTGTTCCTGCCGTCCATGCAGACGGCCGCCCAGGTCCGTCACCACCTCGACCACTGGTTGCGCGAAGCCTTGCACGACAACCAGTTTTCATTGGCCTTCCAACCACTGGTCGACGGCAACGGCCGGCCATTCGGCGCGGAAGTCCTGCTGCGTTGGCGGCACCCGGAACAGGGCTGGATCGCGCCGGCGGATTTCATCCCACTCGCGGAAGAGTCCGGACTGATACTCGGCATTGGCCAATGGGTGCTCGATGCCGCGCTACGCCAGGCAGCGGCCTGGGAAAACGCGGGCCTGTCGGGACCGGACTTTCATCTGGCCGTGAACGTCAGTCCACGCCAGTTCCACCATCCCGGCTTTCCCGATCGCGTTCGCGAAAGCCTGACCCGGTCCGGGGTCGCCCCGACCCGGCTGGTCATGGAAATCACCGAAGGCGTACTGCTCCAGCACGGCTCCCGCGCGATCGTCACCATGCGTACCTTGAAGGATCTGGGCGTGCGCTTCCTGATCGACGATTTCGGCACCGGCTATTCTTCGCTGTCCTATCTCAAGCGCCTGCCGGTGGACGGCGTCAAGATCGACCAGTCCTTCGTCGCCGACCTGGCTCACGATGCCAGTGACGCCGCCATCGTCGACGCCATTCTCGGCGTCGCGCGCGGTTTCGACCTGACCGTGGTAGCCGAAGGCGTGGAGACCACCCACCAGCTCGAAGCACTGCGCCGGCGCGGTTGCGACGGCTATCAGGGCTATCTATTCGGCCATCCGGTGCCGGCCGACGAATTCGCCCGGCGCTGGCTGGCTGGACCGGCGGACGCCGATCAGTCGTAGACCATCGGCGAAGCCGGCGCGCCACCGACCGGCGGATACAGCAGGTCGACCAGGAACAGCGAGATTTCCGGCACGTAGGTGATCAGGGCCAGGTACAGCAGCATGACGCCGACGAACGGCAGCGCCGCCTTGGACACCGCGGTCAGCCCGAGTTTCGACAGGTGACTGGCGACGTACAGGTTGAGCCCGACCGGCGGCGTGATCATGCCGATCTCCATGTTGATGGTCATGATGATGCCGAGGTGGATAGGATCGATGCCCAGCGCCACGGCGATGGGCAGGAACAGCGGCGCCAGGATCAGGATGATCGAGCTCGGCTCCATGAACTGGCCGGCCAGCAGCAGCACCAGGTTGACCACCAGCAGGAACTGCCAGGCTTGCAGGTTCTGGTCCACCACCCATTGCGACAGTTGCTGCGGGATCTGCTCGGAGGTGAGCAGGAAATTGAACAGGATGGCGTTGGTGATGATGTACAGCAGCATCGACGAGGTGTTGGCGGCGTGCAGCAGCACCTTGGAGACGTCGCGGAACTTCAGGGTGCGGTAGATCATGGTGGCGCAGACGAAGGCGTACACCGCCGACACCGCCGCCGCCTCGGTGGGCGTGAAGATGCCGCCGTAGATGCCGCCCATGACGATCACCACCAGCATCAGCCCCCAGAACGCGTCGAGGAAGGAGCGCCACATTTCCTTGAACGAGGCGCGCGGGATGGTCGGAAAATTGTGCTTCTTCGAATACAGGAAGGTGACGCCCATCAGCACCATGGCCAGCAGGAAGCCCGGCACGATGCCGGCGACGAACAGCTTGCCGGCCGACTCCGAGGTCGCCACCGCGTAGATGATCAGCACGATGGACGGCGGGATCAGGATGCCGAGCGAGCCGGAACAGGCGATGACGCCGGTCGAAAACGACTTGGGATAGCCCTGGCTGACCATCGCCGGCAGCATCAGCGAGCCGATCGCCATCACCGTCGCCGGACTGGAGCCGGACAATGTCGCGAAGAACGCGCAGGCGACGATGGAAGCCATGGCCAGGCCACCCGGCATCCAGCCCACCAGATTGATGGCGAACTTGATGATGCGCTTGGCGACGCCGCCGTCGGTGAGAAAGGTGCCGGCCAGCACGAAGAACGGCACCGCCATGATCGAGAAGCTCTCCAGGCCGGTGAACAGGCGCTGCGAGATGATGTTCACCGTCATCATGTCGAACGACGAGAAGAACACCAGGAACACCAGCACGGTCATGCCCAGGGCGATGGAAATCGGCGTGCCGGTGATCAGCATCAGGGCAAGGATGCTCATGATGACAAAGGCGGTCATGGCTTGATCTCCTCGCGCAGTTCGTGCGCCGGCCCGGCGGAAACGGTCTCGCCGGTGCGCAGGAAGCCGACCAGCGCCTGGATGAAGCGATAGCACATCAGGCCGGAACCGAGCGGGATGGCGAGATAGATGATCCACATCGGCCATTCCAGGTCCGGCGAGACCTGGCCGGTACCGTGGATGAACACCACCCAGCGCCCGCCCAGGAAGGCGACGACGCCGGTGAACAGCACGCCGAGGCCGAGGCCGATGGTCACCATGACCCGGCGTCCGGCGCCTTCGAGCTTGTTGACGACGTAATCGACGCCAACGTGGATGCCGGTGCGCACGCCATAAGCGGCGCCGAACTTGGCCATCCAGATGAACAGGTAGATGGTGAGTTCGGTGGACCAGGTGAAACCGGTGCCGAACAGGTAGCGCAGAGCCACCGAGACGAAAGTGACCAGCGTTGCCGCGGCCATGAAGGAAAGGATCAGCCATTCCTCCAGGCGGTCGAGGATACGGTGAAACATCAAGCTTCCCCTTGACCCCGGATCATGAAAGCCCCGGCGCGTGGCCGGGGCGACGAAAAGTCAGCGGGTCGCGCCCGGCCGTTCCTTCGGCGCCGGCGAGCCAGGTTGCGCGGATTTTTCCCGCTCGACCGCGGCGGCGACGTTGTAGGCGGCCTGGATGAAATCACGACCGATCTTGTCCTCGAACTCCTTGTGCACCGGCAGCAGGGCCTTGTGCCAGACCAGGCGGTCGCGGTATGGCAGCACGTAAATCTCGGTGGTGCCGGCCCGGCGCACGGCGGCCAGCGAATCATCATTTTCCTGCTGCGCGATCCGGCGCTCGAACTCGGTGGCGTCCACCATCGCCTTGTCGAGAATGGCGCGGATGTCGGCCGGCAGGCCATCCCAGAACTTCTTGTTGACGATGACCGCGTAGCCCAGATAACCGTGATCGGAGATGGTCAGGTGCTTCTGCACCTCATGCATCTTCTGGGTGAACAGGTTGGACATCGGGTTCTCGGTGCCATCCACAACGCCCTGCTGCAACGCCGAGTAAACCTCGGAAAAAGCCATCACCTGCGGGTTGGCGCCCAGTGCCTTCATCTGCGCCTCCAGCACCTTGGACGACTGGATGCGCATCTTCAGACCCTTGAAATCCTCGACCCGGCGCAGCGGTCGGTTCGCGCTCATCTGCTTGAAACCATTGTCCCAGTAAGCCAGACCGATGATGCCGCGTGGCTCCAGCATGGCGAACAGGCGCTTGCCGACGTCGCCGTCCATGACCCGGTACAGGGTTTCCTTGTTGGGGAAGATGTAGGGCAGATCGAACAGTTCGAAGGCGCGCACGCCGAGCGGACCGAACTTGGACAGTGACGGCGCCAGGATCTGCACCGCGCCGAGTTGCAGCGCCTCGATTTCCTCGCGGTCCTTGTACAACTGGCTGTTCGGATAGACCTCGACCTTTACGCGACCATTGGTACGCGCCTCGGCCAGTTTCTTGAATTCGTCGGCGGCGCGGCCCTTGGGCGTATTCGGCGCGACGACATGCGAGAACTTGATGACGATCGGCTCGGTGGTCTGAGCCTGAACGCCGAACGCGGTGAACCCCAGGGCCAGCGCGGACAGAAATGCTGCGATTCTCATGATTTCCCCTCACGATCACGTTGAACGGACGGCAAGCCGTCATTCATGGTAGGCAGCCGAAATGGCTTGCACAAGGCGCGCCGACGTGGTCCCGGGCGCGCCAGCGTGGGTCAGGGGTAGACCAGGGACAGCCGATAGCCGGACGCGGACAGGTTGCCGATATCGAGATCGAGCCGGATTTCCCGCTCGCCACCGGCGGCGAGGCCGGCTTCCACCAGCGTGCCCGCCGGCAGGTAGACGTCGGGCGCGAACCGCTTGCGCGCGACCGGGCGGTCATGAACATCGCTCAGGGACAGCACCAGATGCGGCCAGGACTGGGCCTGGTCGGCGCGATTGGCGATCAGCACGGTCAGGCGCACGCGCGATTTCCGTTCGGCGTCGTGCTCCAGCGAGGATGCCTCGATCGCCCTGTCGTCGAGCCCGGCCGGCAACGGCAGCCGGCATCCCAGCCAGGCGCAGGCCGCGGTGAGCGGCGCCCGGCTGGCGGGCACGCGCGCGACCAGTTCGGCGCGCAGGAAGTAGACGAATTGCGCCAGCAGGACCATCACCAGCAGCGCCGCCAACACGAACCGGAGCGCCTGCCAGCGGCGCGCGGGGCGGCCGCCATCCGAAATCCGGCGGGTTGGCAGTTGCGAAAGCAGAATGGCCTCGGCCGATTCCCCCCCGGCGGCCCCGTCACCGGCGCCCGGCGCATCCTCCGACGGGGGCCGCCAACCACTCCTTTCCGGTTTCTCCCACGGCTCATCCGCCGATTCCGGCGGCCTCGGCGGGGCGACTTGCGGACGCTCGGCAGGCGCGGACTCCCGACCGAACACCTGGAAATCGATGGTGGGCACGGACAAGGCGTCGTCGTCCGGCGCCCGCGCGGCCGCCGACCGGCCGGTATCCGGATCGGCGACCGATCCACCGTCGTCCGGCGCCCGCCCGAACAGGGCCTGCTGCCGGAGGGAGGCGACTTCGACCTCGGGCAGCGGTGGTTCCTCGATCACGCCGGCGGGGTTGCCGTCCATCTCCGGCGCTGGCGCGTCCGCGAGTTCCGGCAACAGGGTGTCGTAGGCATTGAACACCGCGCCACAATGACCGCAACGAACCAGTCCGCGGCGGACGCCAAGTTGCTCCTGACTGACCCGGAAGGTGGTGCGACACTCGGGACAGGTGGTCTGCATGGACGCTACCGCTTCCCGCCTTCCAGGCAGACCCAGCCGTCCTCTTCCGCCCAGGCATGCATGGCGAATGCGGTTCCGTACAGCGCCATCACCTCGTCGGCCTGTTCCGCCAGGATGCCGGACAGCGCGATGCGGCCGCCGGCCCGTACCCGCGCGGCCAGCAACGGCATCAGCGCCTTGAGCGGATTGGTCAGGATGTTGGCGACCAGGATGTCGAACTCGCCGGCCGGCAGCGCGTCAGTCAGGTGGAATTCGATGTCGGCGTCGTTGCGCGCGGCGTTGTCGCGCGACGCGGCCACCGCCTGCGGATCGATGTCGGCGCCGACCACCCGGCCGGCGCCGAGCTTGCGCGCGGCGATCGCCAGGATGCCGGAACCGCAACCGTAATCGAGCACCGATTCGCCGCCCCGGACGCTGGCCTCCAGCCATTTCAGGCACAGCCGCGTGGTCGGATGGCTGCCGGTGCCGAAAGCCAGGCCGGGATCGAGCACCAGTACCAGCGCGTCGGGATCGGGCGCGGCGTGCCAGGACGGCACGATCCACAAGTGCCCGGAGATCGGAATGGGATCGAACTGGGACTGGGTCAGTCGCACCCAATCCTGTTCGGCGACCGTTTCCAGTTGTCGTTCGTGATCGGCCGGCAGGCCGAGCCGGCGCAACAGGTCATCGACATCAGTGTCGGCATCGAGCAGCGCCACCACCCAGTTGCGTTGCCAGGCCTTGGGATCGTCCAGCCCGGGTTCGCCGAACTGCGGCGCTTCCGCCTCGGTGCCGGCGTCACGATCCTCGATCGACACCGACAGCGCGCCGGCGTCCATCAGCGCGTCGGCCAGGGTTTCGGCCTCGGCCTGACCGGCCGCGAGCTTCAGGGAAAGCCAGGACATGTCGGCATTTCCTGGTTCAATGCTTGTCTAGGCCAAGCTTCTTTTCCAGGTAATGGATGCTGACACCACCTTCCAGCACCGCCTGGTCGACCAGCAGATCCTGATGCAGCGGGATGTTGGTCTTGATGCCGGCGACGATCATTTCCGACAGCGCGATGCGCATGCGCGCGATCGCCTGCTCGCGGGTGGCGCCATAGGTGATCAGTTTGCCGATCATGGAATCGTAATGCGGCGGCACGTAGTAGTTCTGGTAGACGTGCGAATCGACGCGCACACCGGGTCCGCCGGGCGCGTGATAGAGGGTGATGCGGCCGGGCGACGGCACGAAAGTGCGTGGATCCTCGGCGTTGATCCGGCATTCCATGGCATGGCCCTGGAACCGGATGTCCTTCTGCTTGTTGGCCAGCTCCAGACCGGCGGCGACGCGGATGCTCTCCTGCACGATGTCGACGCCGGTGATCAGCTCGGTGACCGGATGCTCGACCTGCACGCGGGTGTTCATCTCGATGAAGAAGAACTCGCCGTTCTCATACAGGAATTCGAAGGTGCCGGCGCCGCGATAGCCGATCTTGCGGCAGGCCTCGGCGCAGCGCTCGCCGATCTTGTTGCGCACCTTGGCGTCCAGACCGGGCGCCGGCGCTTCCTCCAGCACCTTCTGATGGCGGCGCTGCATGGAGCAGTCGCGTTCGCCCAGATGGATGGCGTTGCCGTGCGAATCCGACAGCACCTGGATCTCGATATGGCGCGGATTGCCCAGGTACTTCTCCATGTAGACGACCGGATTGCCAAAAGCGGCGCCGGCCTCGCCCTGGGTCATCCGCACCGCCTGCGCCAGCGTCGCCTCGGTATGCACCACGCGCATGCCGCGGCCACCACCGCCGCCGGCGGCCTTGATGATGATCGGATAACCGATGTCGCGGGCCATGCGCGCCCATTCCTCCGGATCCTCGCCGAGCGCGCCATCGGAGCCCGGCACCACCGGCACGCCGGCGGCCTTCATGGCGTCCTTGGCGGAGACCTTGTCGCCCATCAGCCGGATGGTTTCCGGACGCGGGCCGATGAACACGAAGCCGGAGTTCTCCACGCGCTCGGCGAAATCGGCGTTTTCCGAGAGAAAACCGTAGCCGGGATGGATCGCCTCGGCGTCGGTGACCTCGGCGGCGGCGATGATCGAGGGTACGTGCAGATAGCTCTTGGCCGATGGCGCCGGGCCGATGCACACCGCCTCGTCGGCCAGGCGCACGTACTTGGCCTCGGCGTCGGCCTCGGAATAGACCGCGACCGTCTTGATGCCCATCTCGCGACAGGCGCGCTGGATGCGGAGGGCGATTTCGCCTCGATTGGCGATGAGGATCTTTTCAAACATCTGAAACCCCTGAGAATTAGGGATGGGCGGGGGCCGCGGAATCGGAGCCTCCGCCAGCGGCCATCACCCGATGATGAACAGCGGCTCGCCGTATTCGACCGGCTGGCCGTTCTCGATCAGGATGGCCTTGACCACGCCGGAGACGTCGGCCTCGATCTCGTTCATCAGCTTCATCGCCTCGATGATGCAAAGGGTATCGCCAGCCTTGACCGACTGGCCGACCTCGACGAACGACTTGGCGCCCGGCGAAGGCGTGCGATAGAAGGTGCCGACCATCGGCGACTTGACCACGTGGCCGTCCGGCTGGGCCGGCTCGGCGGCGGTCTCGGCCACCGGCGCCGGAGCCGGCGCGGCCACCGGCGCGGGCGCCAGCATCGGCGCCTGGGCGTAGACGGTCTGCTGGCTGGCGACCACGCTGGTGATGCGGACCTTTTCCTCGCCCTCGGTGATTTCCAGTTCGGCGATGCCGGACTCCTGGACCAGGTCGATCAGCTTCTTGAGCTTGCGCAAATCCATGAATTCATTCCTCCAGTGCGTGCAGGGCATAGCCCAGGGCGAACAGGTAACCCATCGCCCCCAGCCCGGAAATCACGCCCACCGCCTTGTCGGAGAAGTACGAGTGCTGGCGGAACGGTTCGCGGGCATGGACGTTGGACAGATGCACCTCGATGAACGGGATGGCCACCGCCGCCAGGGCATCGCGCAGGGCAACGCTGGTATGGGTGAAGGCGGCGGGGTTGATGATGATGAAACCGACGTTTTCCTCGCGCGCGGCATGGATGCGTTCGATCAGGACATGCTCGGCATTGCTCTGGAAACAGGTGACGGCGACGCCAACCGCGCCGCCCTGTTCGACCAGCGCGGCGTCGATCTCGGCCAGGGTCTGGTTGCCGTAATGCGCGGGCTCGCGGGTGCCCAGCAAATTCAGGTTGGGGCCGTGCAGGACCAGGATGGACGCTTTCGGGGCGACCGCCTCGACGTGGGTGGCGGCATCGTTGGTCGGCTTTTTCGGCGAACGCTTGCGGGGCATCGATCGGGAGCGAGCCGGTTAGGGAAACGGCCGCGATTGTGCCGGAAATCACTCCGATCCGTCCAGATGGCGACCGGATCGCGACATGTTGACGTTTTCGGAGAATTTCCGCGAAACCCCGGTTTCAAGCCATCGGCGCGTTGTTTTCGGGGTTTCTTCGTGGCCATTCGCCTTTCGGAGCGTGTTTCATGTGCAGCTTCCAGAGCACGCCCGGCAGGGTGTCGCCGAACGAAATCGCCTTGCGCGGCAGCGCCAGCGGATCGTCGCCCGGCAAACTGGTCGCGCGCACGCAGGTGGTGGCGCTCCGGTAGCCGGCCTCGGCGACCGCGTCGCGCGCGCGCAGATCGTAGCTGCCGTAGGGATAGCAGAAATGCTCGACCGGTTCGCCGAGCAGATCTTCCAGCACGCGTTTCGAGCGGGTCACCTCGTCGCGCACGCGGGCGTCGTCCTGTTCCGCCAGCTTGACGTGGCTGGCGCCATGCGAGCCGAAGTCGACGCCGGCGCGGCGCAGTTCGCGGATGCGCCCGGCATCCATCAGCCGGGGCGTGGCGCGGCCGTCGGCGGCGAACCAGCTCGACGGCTGGCCGATCAGGTCGGCGATCAGGTAGACCATGGCCTTGAAACCATGGCGATGCAGTTCCGGCCAGGCGTATTCGTGGAAATTCTCGTAGCCGTCGTCGAAGGTCAGCGCCACCGCGCGCGCCGGCACCGGCCGACGCCCGGCCAGGCAGTCGAGCACCTCGTCCATGCCCAGGACGTGATAGCGGAACCGGCGCAGCCAGGCCATCTGCGCGGCGAAACGGCGGTAATGGCAGTACGTGGAGCGGTGCTCGCGCATCGGCGCGAAATCGCCGACCTGGTGGTACATCAGGATGTTGATGCCGCCGACACGGCGGGTGGTCGGATTCACGCGCTCAGCTCCCCAGCAGTTGCCGATACAGTTCCCGATAGCGGGCGATGATCGCCGCCTCGCCGAAATCGCGCGTCACCCGTTCCCGGCCGGCGCGCGCCAATGCCGCCGCCAGCGCCGGGTCGCGCAGCACGGTGTCGATGCCGGCGGCGAGCGCGCCAGCGTCGTCGCAGGGCACCACCCAGGCGTCCTCGCCATGGCGGGCGATCTCGCGGGCGCCGCGAAAGGCGCTGGCGACCAACGGCTTGCCGTGGCTCCAGGCTTCCAGGATGACGTTGCCCAGGGTCTCGGCGTCGCGCGACGGGAACACGACCAGATCGGCGAGCTGGAACCAGGGCGCCGGCTCTGATTGCCAGCCCAGCCAGACCACGCGGTCGTCGACCCCGAGCTGGCGCGCCTGTTCGCGCAGCGGACCGAGCAGCGGACCGTCGCCGAGCATCAGCAGGCGCGGCCGGCGCCCAGCCACTTCGGCCGGCAGCCGGGCGAGCGCGTCGAGCAGGTAGCGCTGGCCCTTGACCTCGATCAGGCGGCCGGCGGTGACCATCAGCCAATCCTCGGGCCGGGCGTCGATCCGGCGGCGCAGTTCGTCCAACCGGCCGGCGTCGACGATCGGCGCCGGATCGGCGAAGTTGTAGCAGGCCGTTGAAAAAGCCATGATCAACACCCCCAACCCATTTCTGAACGGTC
>DYFK01000003.1 GCA_020725265.1 Hydrogenophilus sp.
GCCAGGCTCTCCGTCGGGTTCGCCGACCACGCCAGCGGGCTCAGCACCCCCAGCGTCAGCCCCAGCGACAACACCTTCAATCCTTTGCGCATCGTCTTCTCCAGGTTCGTTTGTCATGATGACGAAGGGAATGGCCGTACCGGCTTAATCCCTTCGCCGTCTAGGGGCGGATAGTAGAAACGACATAGCCCCTGCTTCCTTGATAGCCATCAACTTTTACCGATTCGCCAGACGCATCCGGCGCGTTCACGGGGCCTTCTGGAAGGTGTTGTCGACCAGCGTGGCGGCTTCGGTCTGCGGCGCATGGCACAGCGTGCAGACGTAGCGGTTGTTGGCGACAGCCAGATCCTTGCCGGAGCCGATGTAATGGCTGGCCGACATCGGCGTTGGCTTGCCGCTTTGCTTGTTGCCGATCTTGTCCGGCTCTTCGTGGCACTCCAGGCATTTGTTGAGCCGGGCATTGACCGGCAGGTAGCGATCCACCCGGTGCGGGATTTGTGGCGGCGCCTCCTCCCAGGCGCGTGGCAGCACGCCCGCCACCTTGGGGTCGAGATCGCGGTATTCGAACGCCGCCGGCGCCGGCACGTCGAACACGCTGACCTGCGACAGCCCAAGACTGTCATCGAGCACGGCGAGGTCTCCGGTCGCGGAGCAGGCCACGGTGAAAGCCGCCAGCGAGGCAACCAGCATGAGCTTGTGTTTCATCTGCGTTCTCCCGGCAATCAAACCTTGTAGACCTTGACGGCGCTCTTCTTGTAATCGCTCTCTTTCGAGATCGGACAAGCGGCATCCGTGCAGATCTTGTTGACCAGCACGCCCTCGTCGAAGAACGCGGCATACACCGTGCCCCGTGGCATGGTGTTGCGGCCGCCGGTTTCCACGCGAATCTGGATCTTTCCCCGGCGCGATTCCAGCCACGCCAGATCGTTGCGCTTGAGGCCGCGTTTTTTCGCGTCGTCGGGGTGCATCCACATCACCGCGGCGGGTACGGCCCGGTGCAACTCCGGCACGCGCCGGGTCATGGTGCCGGTATGCCAGTGCTCCAGCACGCGGCCGGTGCAGAACATCAGGTCGTAGTTGGCATCCGGCATTTCCACCGGCGCGGCGTAGGGACGGAAGAAGATCTTGGCCTTGCCCGCCACGCTGACCGGCTTGGGGTCCGTCACCTTGTCGAGGTCGCCGGTGGGAATCGCCTTGAACAGCTTGCCGTAGAACTCGAAGCCGGCGCCCTTCTTCACATACGGGTCGTACTGCTCGTTGAAGCGCCAGGGCGTTTCCTTGCCGTTCACCACCGGCCACTTCAGACCGCGCACGTCATCGCCGTGGTAAACGTCGAAATCCGCAAGATCCTTGCCGACGCCGCGGCCGAAGGCGACGTATTCCTGCCAGATCGCCTTTTCCGGGAACCAGCCATCACCAAGCTGGTTGGCAATATGGTTGTCGCGTCCCTTGGCGACGGCATCGGGCCATTTCACCTTGAGGTTGCCGGGCGTGGCGAACAACACCTTGTACAGGCTGTCTTCCGGCGAATAGCCCAGCTTCACGGCCTCATCGAGCACGCTGGGCAGCTTGCCGTCCTCGTAGCCGGCCACCTTCAGACCCGGTACTTTCTGTTCGCCCCAGAACTCCTTGATCTTGAAGCGTTTGGCGAACTCCATGGCCTGCCACATGTCGCCCCGGGCCAGCCCAGGCGGTTGCACCGACTGCCGCCAGTGCTGGGTACGGCGCTCGGCGTTGCCGTAGCTGCCCCATTTCTCGAAGATCATCGCCGCCGGCAGGATGAGATCGGCAACCTTGGCGGAGACGCCGGGATAGGCTTCGGAGACGACGATGAAATTGTCGAGTTCGCGCGCCGCTTTCAGCCAGTGATTGATGTTGGGATGCGACTGGAACGGATTGTTGGCCGCCACCCACAGCCATTTCACGCCGCCGTCCTCGAGGTCGCGCAGGATCTTGCCGTAGAACGAGCCGATGTGCGGATTCAGCGTCCTGGCCGGCAGACCCCATTGCTTCTCGGTGTATTCGCGGTGCACCGGGTTGGGGATCAACCGGTCGGAAGGCAGGCGGTGGCAGAACATGCCCACCTCGCGCGCGGTACCGCAAGCCGAGGGCTGGCCGGTGAGCGAGAAGGCGCCGTTGCCGGGTTGGCTCTGCTTACCCAGCAACAGGTGGTTCATGTAGCACTGCTCGTTGACCCAGGTGCCGCGCACGCTCTGGTTGAAGCCCATGGTCCAGAACGACACGACCTTGCGGTTGGCGTCGATGTAATAGTCGGCCAGTTGCTTGAGTTTGGCCTTGTATTGGTCGAGCGGCTCATCGACATCGCCCTTCGACATCGCCGCGACGAAATCGAGCGTGTAGGGCTCCACCGCGCGCTTGAAGTCCTCGAAGCTGATCTGCCAGTGCGCGCCGGGGTTGCCCGTGTTCTTCTGCTCCACCAGCTCGCCCTCCTTGCGGCGCTGGGCGATGGCCTCGTCGCGGTCGAGCCTGACCCGCAACTCCTTGGCCTGGATGTCCTTTTCCGCCGGGAACGCGTACTTGTCGGTGGGACGCATGCCGTAACCGATGTCGTAGGGGCCAGTGACGAACACGCAGTGCTTGTCGACGAAATCCTTGTTCACCGCGTTGCGGGCAATGATCTCGCGGGCGATGTAGTTCTGGATCGCCAGGTCGGTCTGCGGCTTGAAAATGATTTCCAGGTCCGCGATGTCCGACGACATGTTGCGGTAGGTGGTCAGATTGACGATCCGACAATCCTTGTGCCCCAGCCGCCGGTCGGTGATGCGCGACCACAGGATCGGGTGCATCTCCGCCATGTTGGCGCCCCACAGCACCATGGTGTCGGTGTATTCGATGTCGTCGTAGTTGCCGGCCGGCTCGTCGGTGCCGAACACGCTGTAGAACGCCGCCACCGCGCTGGCCATGCAGTTGCGGGCGTTGGGGTCGATGTTGTTGCTGCGCCAGCCAGCCTTGAACAGCTTGTTGAAGGCATAGCCTTCCTGGATGGTCTTCTGCGCCGAGGCAAGCATCGCGACCCCGGTCGGACCCTTCTCGGCGTAGACACGACGGAACTGGCGCTCCATCTCGTCGAACGCCTGTTCCCAGGACACCGGCACGAACTTGCCCTTCTTGTCGAACTTGCCGTTGGTCATGCGCATCAAGGGCTGCGTCAGACGGTCCTTGCCGTACATGATCTTGCCGTTGAAATAGCCCTTGACACAGTTCAGGCCGCGGTTGACCGGCGCCTTGGGGTCGCCCTTGGTCGCCACCACGCGGCCATCCTTGGTCGCCACCATGATGCCGCAACCGGTACCACAGAAACGGCAGACCGATTTGTCCCATTGCCAGCCCTGCTCCGCCGCGCGCGCCTGGGCGGCGGCTTCCCTGGACAGCGGCATGCCAACGGTCGCCGCCGTGGCCGCCGCGACACCGGATTTCAAGAAATCGCGTCGAGTCCCATCCATTGCCCATTCTCCTCATGAGGTCGATTCGGGCTTTGCATGGTAGGGACGTACCGACTCACACCCTTTGACGCGCGTCAAGTAACGGGTTGCCGGACCGGAAGCGGGATAACGAACAAGAAACCCGGGATGGAAAAACGCGAGACCGAGTCAGAAGGCGAACGCCGTGCCCGCTTGCGCGGACGCGGCGTTCGCGAGTGGTGATCCGAGGTGAATCAGACCGAGTTGCGGTGATCGTTACCGATTTCGGCCGGCTCGCCGCCGTGCTCGAGCCAGTCGCGGATGCGGTTGGCGTCGCCAATGCGGCTCCATTTGCCGTGGGCGTCGAGCAGCACGATGATCACCTTCTGCTCGGCGATGCGGGTCTGCATGACCAGACAGTGTCCGGCCTCGTTGATGTAGCCGGTCTTGGACACACCGATGTCCCAATCCTGGTCGCGGGTCAGGCTGTTGGTGTTGTTGAAGGCGACGTGGCGCTCGATCGGCGTCGAAATCTTGCGGATCTTGCCGTTCTGCTTGACCTTGACCACCTTGGTCCCCGGCACCGAAACGTCATAGCTGCCGGTCGTGGAAACCCGGCGGATCAAGGGGTAGCGATAGGCCGCATCGACCATGCGCGCGAGATCGGCCGCGGTCGCCCGATTGCCACTGTGCAGGCCAGTGCCGTCGACGAAATGCGCGTCCTTCATGCCGATCTCGCGCGCCTTTCGATTCATCGCCGCGACGAAGGCGACGCGCCCCCCCGGATACGCGCGCGTCAGCGCGGAAGCGGCGCGGTTCTCCGACGCGATCAGGGCCAGGTTCAGTAATTCCTCGCGGGTCAGGCGCGTGCCCATGGGCAGGCGCGAACCGGTGCCCTTGATCCGGTCGATGTCTTCCTCGTTGATGACGATCTCGTCGCCAAGCGGCAGACCGGCATCGAGCGTGACCATGGCGGTCATCAGCTTGGTGATCGAGGCGATCGAGGTGGGAACATCGACGTTCTTGGCGTACAACGCCTCGCCGGTGCGTTGATCCAGCACCAGCGCGGCGGCCGAGCGCAGACCGAGCTCATCGAGCGGCCAGCTCTTGTCGTAGGCGACGTGCATCGCCCGAAGCGGCGTCATCACCGGCTTGGCGGCAACGGCCGTGGCTTTCTTCCTGCTTTGCTTGGCGGTACCCGACCCGGCCTTCTTGACCTGGCCGGTCTTCACCCCGGCTTTCGCCTTGTCCTGCGCCGCGCGCGCGTCCGGCACGCCCGGCATGGACACCGCGAACAGAAAAACCAAAGCGAGCGGAAGCAGCGATTTCTTCAATTTGTCACCCCAGCGACCGGAGCCAATCCATAAAAACACTGTAGTAGCTATCGACGGTTGCGACAAAATCTTTAGAAAACACTTTAACTTTTCCGCGAGTCAGGCTCAGCGCCGGCCGATCACGCCTTCCAGGGTCTTCATCAGATCGCCCGGCAACAGGACGGTACGACTGCCATCGGCGCTCGCCATGTCCTTGAGCGCGGAAATGTACTTCTCGCCCAGCAGGTACATGGCCGGCAGTTCCTTCTCCGGCAACGCCAGCGCCACCAGTTTGATCGCCTCGGCGCTGGCGGTGGCCAGGCGTACCTGTACCTCGGCGTCGCGCTTGGCGGCTTCCAGCCGGGCCTCGGCCTCCAGGATCGCGGCCTGCTTGTCGCCTTCCGCGCGTGTCACCGTGGCCTTGCGCTCACGTTCGGCGGCGGCCTGCATTTCCATGGATTTCTGCATGGTCGGCGACGGTTTGATGTCCTGGATTTCCACGGACTTCAGGGTCAGGCCCCAGTCGGCGACGTCATCGGCGATGGAGTTCTTCAGACGGGTCTTGATCTGGTCGCGGCTGGACAGGGCCTGGTCCAGCTCCATGTCGCCGATGATCGCGCGCAGACTGGTCTGCACCAGGTTCATCACCGCCATCTGGAAGTTGGTGACGCCGTAGACCGCGCTCTGGGTATCCGTGACCTTGACGAAGGCGATGGCGTTGGTGATCAGCACGGCGTTGTCGCGGGTGATCACTTCCTGCTGCGGGATGTCCATGATCAGGTCCTTGGTGGTGACCTTGTAGGCGACGTTGTCGATATAGGGCACCAGGATGTGCAGACCGGGCATCAGCGTCTTCAGATACTTGCCGAGGCGTTCGACCACCCACTCCTCGCCCTGCGGCACGATGCGCACGCCCTTCCACAGGGTCATGAACAGGAAGACGACTAGTACGATGGATACGATTTCGCCGGCCATTGCGCTACTCCTTGACGTTGACGTTATGGATCAGAGTTTTTCGATCTTGAGGGTCTGGCCGAGGACATCGACGACACGCGCCTTGTCACCCGCCGGAATCGGACTGTCCGCCACCGCCGGCCAGCGATCGTCGCCGAGCACCGGCCGCTGGAACAGGATCTCGCCCTGGCCCAGCTCGCTGACCGGACGCGTGACCAGACCGACCACGCCGAGCGCGCCTTCCTTGGACTGGCCCGCGCGGGTGCGATTGGGATTGCGGAAATATTTCATCCAGATGAAGACCATCAGGCCGGACGCGACCGCCCACGACAGCAGTTGCGCGGCCATGGGCAGCGGAAAAATCGCCGTGAGCAGGCCCATGAGCAGCGCGCCCATGCCGAACCAGACCAGATAGAACGCCGGGATCAGCAATTCGGTGCCGATCAGCACCAAGCCGAGGATCACCCAATGCCACCAGTACAAGTCCATCCTGCCTCCCGCGCGCCAACGAATGCATGAGGCGGCATTGTGCCAGAGCGACGCGCGCCGGGTGTTTCAATCTATCGGGCCGGCGCCAGCGGAATCCGGCCGATCTTCATGCGCCATTCGCGCGGCCCGGTTTCGTGCACCGACTCGCCGCGGCTGTCCACCGCGACGGTGACCGGCATGTCCTCCACCACGAATTCGTGGATGGCTTCCATGCCCAGTTCCGGGAAGGCGAGCACCCGCGCCGCCTTGATCGCCTTCGACACCAGGTAGGCGGCGCCACCGACGGCGATGCAGTAGACGCCGCCATGCGCCTTGATCGAGGCGATCGCCTCCGGCCCGCGTTCCGACTTGCCGACCATGCCGATCAAGCCGACCGACTCGCCCAACATCAGGTCGGTGAACTTGTCCATGCGCGTCGCCGTGGTCGGACCGGCCGGGCCGACCGCCTCGTCGCCGACCGCGTCGACCGGACCGACGTAGTAGATGAAGCGACCATGGAAATCGACCGGCAACGGCTCGCCGCGAGCGACCAGGTCGGCGATCTTCTTGTGCGCGGCGTCGCGCCCGGTGAGCAGGCGGCCGGACAGCAGCAGCCGATCGCCGGCGCGCCAGCCCGCGATGTCGGCGCGGGTCAGCGTATCCAGGTTCACCCGTCGCGATCCGGCCGGGCCATCCCACGCCACCTCGGGCCATTCCGACAATGGCGGTGGCGTGAAACGGGCAGGACCGGAACCGTCCAGCGTGAAATGGATGTGGCGGGTCGCCGCGCAATTGGGGATCAGTCCGACCGGCAGCGAGGCCGCGTGCGTCGGATAGTCCAGGATCTTCACGTCGAGCACCGTGGTCAGACCGCCCAGTCCCTGCGCGCCGATGCCCAGCGCGTTGGCCTTGTCGAACAGTTCCAGACGCAGTTCCTCGACGCGGCTGGCCGGGCCGCGCGCGCGCAGTTCCTGGATATCGATCGTGTCCAGCAGCGCCTCCTTGGCCATCAGCAGCGCCTTTTCCGGCGAACCGCCGATACCGATGCCGAGGATGCCGGGCGGGCACCAGCCGGCGCCCATCCTGGGTAATTGCTCCAGCACCCAGTCGACGATGGAGTCCGAAGGATTGAGCACCGCGAAGCGCGCCTTGTTCTCCGAGCCGCCGCCCTTGGCGGCGATGCGCACGTCCACCCCGTCGCCGGGCACCAGCTCGACGTAGACCACCGCCGGCGTGTTGTCGCGCGTGTTGCGCCGCGCGCCGGCCGGGTCGGCCAGCACCGAGGCGCGCAGCGGGTTGTCGGGATGGGTGTAGGCGCGCCGCACGCCCTCGTCGACCATGGCCTGCACGCTCATGCCGCCGTCGAAGCGGGCGTCCATGCCGGCCCTGACGAAGGCCACCACCATGCCGGTGTCCTGGCAGATCGGCCGATGCCCTTCCGCGCTCATGCGCGAATTGATCAGGATCTGCGCCAGCGCGTCCTTGGCGGCGGGCGATTCCTCGCGCGCCCAGGCCGCCTTCACCGCCCGCACGAAATCCAGCGGGTGGTAATAGGAAATGAATTGCAACGCGTCGGCGACGCTCTGGATGAAGTCTTCCTGACGGATCGTGCTCATGGTGCGCTCCTGTGACCCAGCAAGTATGGCCGGGCGACGCCAAGGAGAAAAGCCGACCATGCCACCAGGTTTTCATTGGGTTTTTCAATACCCAGGCTTGAAATTATTGTGCAATGCAGCAGCCAGTTCCGGGCTAGCCTGAACGAATACAAGGCGGCGGGCGATCGATCCGTCGCCATCACGAGCGAGACGAGGAGTTCGACATGGCACTGGCCAGCCCGGTGCTGGGCGATTACTGGCCCGGCATCCAGCTCTACTACCCACCGGTGAAATACGCGCCGGCGCTGGGGCAGTACGAGGATCTGGAAGCCGCCGCGCTGCGTTTCCAGAAGCACGCGCGCCACTGCCACGCGCAAACCCTGTTGTTCGACCTGGAAGACGGCTGCCGCCAGAAGGCGCTGTCGCGCGACCTGCTGCGCCGCGAACTGCCCGGTCTGGAACGCGACGATCTGGCGGTGGCGGTGCGCATCAATCCCTTCCGCACCGAGGAATACGAGTTGGACCTGGCCATGCTGCGCGACCTCGCCGAGCACATCGACGTGGTGATGCTGGCCAAGGCCGGCGAAGCCTACGGCGC
Source organism: Hydrogenophilus sp. (assembly GCA_020725265.1). Classification (GTDB taxonomy): domain Bacteria; phylum Pseudomonadota; class Gammaproteobacteria; order Burkholderiales; family Thiobacillaceae; genus PFJX01. The sequence continues at coordinate 8,351 of DYFK01000003.1, forward strand.
GGCGGAAATCCGCGATCTGTCCGCCTGCCTTGCCGGCATCAACCCGCGCATCACCATCCAGCCGATCATCGAGCATCCCAAGTCGCTGAAGATCGCCCCGGAGATCATGGCCTACCCGACGGTAAGGCATGTGGTGTTCGGCATCCACGACTTCTCCAAGGCGATGGGCATCCACATCACGCCGCGCGGCTGGACGCAGGAACTGGCCTACTTCCTCAACCAGATCATCTTCGAGGCGCGCATCGCCGGGGTCGGGGTGATCGGCGGCGTCGAGGTGCTGATCGGCCAGGCAGCGATGCCGGAAACCTTCCTCGAACCGCACGACATCCGCCGCTGGCTGGATCTGCACGGCGACGACGAATCGCGCGTGGTCTACCGCCACGCCTGCGAGGAGGCGGCCATGGGCCTGACCGGCAAGCAGGTCATCCACCCCGGCCACATCCATCTGTGCAAGGTCGCCTACACGCCCTCGCCCACCGAGGTCACGCGCAACATCCGCGTGCTGCGCGCCGCCGTCGAAGCCGACGCGCTGCTCGGCGGCGCCATCAAGTTCGAGGGCGAAATGCTCGACCCGCCGATGTTCGGCAAGGCGCTGCAGGTGCTGCTGCGCGCGCACGCGCTACGCGCCCTGTCGGAAGAAGACACCGATTTCGCGCTGCAAGTGCTGGCCATGCTGCCAACCCAGGTGGTGCGCGAGAACTGGCCCTATGGAGTGATCCTATGAACGCCTTCGCCCGCTTCGCCCCCCTCCCCGCCTGGACCTGGCAAGTGCCGGAACATCTCAACATCGGCGTCGCCTGTACCGACGCCCATCTCGGCACGCCCACCGAACAGCGCCCGGCGATGATCGTCGAGGATGACGAACGCGGCGTCAGCCAGGCCAGCTACGGCGAACTGGCGGCGCGCACCTCGCGCTTCGGCCAGTTGCTGCGCCGGCTCGGCGTCGCGCCCGGCGAACGCGTGCTGATCCGCCTGCCCAACGGCCTCGATTACCCCACCGCCTTCCTCGGCGCGATGAAGGCCGGCGCCATCGCGGTGCCCACCTCGACGCTGTTGACGGCGGAGGAAGTGGCCTATCTGGCGCGAGATTCGGGCGCCAGCGTGCTGGTCACCGACCCGACGACCTGGGCCGGGCTGCAAGGCAAGCTGGCCGGAATGGACAACCTTCGCCACGTGCTGCTGGCGTCCGTACCCCCCTCCCCCGCAAGCGGGGGAGGGGTTGGGGGAGAAGGAAGTCCGTCCGATCGACATGCGCAAAACGGCCCTCTCCCCGGCCCTCCCCCGCTTGCGGGGGAGGGAGAAAGACAGGCACTCGATCTCGACGCCGCGCTCGCCGCCATCGACGCCTGGGAAGCGCCCTACGACAGCCGCGCCGACGAGCCCGCCTATCTGGTCTACACCTCCGGCACCACCGGCTATCCCAAGGGCGTGCTGCACGCGCACCGCGCCCTGATCGGACGGGAGCCGGCGGCGACCTACTGGTTCGATTTCGCGCCGGCAGGCGACCGCATCGTCCATTCCGGCAAGTTCAACTGGACCTACGTGCTCGGTTCGGCGCTGATGGACCCGCTTTATCGCGGCAAGACGGTGATCGTGCACGAGGGCCGGAACGACGCCGCTGGCTGGATACGGCTGATCGCCAAACACGGCGCGACGATCTTCATCGGCGTGCCGACCATCTATCGGCAGATCCTGCAGAAGACCGACTTCAGCGGCGCCGACGTGCCAACCCTGCGCCACTGCATGAGCGCCGGCGAGCACCTGTCGGATGAGATGCTCGGCCTGTGGCGCGCGCGTTTCGGCATCGACATCCACGAGGCGGTGGGCATGTCCGAGGTGTCCTACTACCTGTCGGAGAACAAGTTCCGGCCGATCCGCCCCGGCTCCGCCGGCTTTCCGCAACCCGGCCACGCGGTGCGCCTGCTCGACCCGGAAACCCTGCGCGAGGTGGCGCCCGGCGAGGAAGGCATGATCTGCCTGCCGGCCGACGATCCCGGTCTGTTCCTGCGTTACTGGAACCTGCCCGAGGAAACCGCCAAGGTTTTCAAGGGCGGCTGGTTCCTCACCGGCGACTACGCGCGTTTCGACGACGATGGCTACATCTGGTTTCTCGGCCGCCGCGACGACATCATCAACTCCTTCGGCTACCGCGTCTCGCCGCACGAGATCGAGCGGGTGATGAAGACGCATCCGGCGGTGGCCGACTGCGCCGCCACCGGCGAGGAACTGTCGGCCGACAAGGTGCTGGTGGTGGCCTACGTCATGCTCCACCCCGGCGCCACGCTCAGCGCCGATGATCTCGCCGCCTTCGGACGCGCGCATCTGGCCGCCTACAAGGCGCCCAGGATCGTCTACCTGACCGACGATTTCCCGCGCACCAAGAACGGCAAGATCATTCGCAAACAGCTTTCGCCGACGCTCGCCAGCGCCCGTTCCACCGCCTGAGGCCCACCATGCTCAACTACCGTCCGCGCCGAGCCATGCTCTACGTGCCGGCCTGCGTGCCGCGCTTCCTGGCCAAGGGCCGCGCGCTGAAGGTCGATACGCTGATCTTCGACCTGGAGGAATCCGTGCTGGTCGAACGCAAGGACGAGGCGCGCCGCAACGCCGTCGCGGCGATGCGCGAAGGCGGCTACGGACCGCGCGAAATCGTCGTGCGGGTGAACCGCCACGATACGCCCTGGGGCCGCGACGACCTCGCCGCCGTGGTGCCGGAACAACCCGACGCCATCCTGTTCCCGCGCATCGAAAGTCGCGCCGACGTGCTCGCCGCGCTGGCCGCGCTGGATGACGCCGGTGGCGCCGACCTGCCGGTCATGCTGATGCTGGAAACACCCTTCGCCGTGCTGCGCGCCGAGGAGATCGCCGGCGCCAGCGCGCGCATCGCCTGCCTGGTGATGGGCACCTCCGACCTGACCAACGAGCTGCACGCGCGCATCACCCCGGAACGCCTGCCGCTGCTGTACAGCCTGTCGCACTGCCTGCTGGCGGCGCGCGCGCACGGCCTGCCGATCGTCGACGGCGTCTACCTCGATCTCAAGGACATGACCACCTTCGAGTACGCCTGCCGCCTGAGCCGCGATCTCGGCTACGACGGCAAGACGGTGCTGCACCCGTCGCAGATTCCCTACACCAACGACGCCTTTTCGCCGCGTCCGGCCAGCATCGAACGGGCGCGCAAGATCATCGCCGCTTGGGACGAGGCCAACCGGGAAGGCCGCGGCGTCACCGTGGTCGAGGGCCGTCTGGTGGAAAACCTGCACGTCGAGGCGGCGCGGCGTACCCTGATGATTCACGACATGATCGAACGGATGGAGGCCGAGACATGAGCGGGAAGACCGACGCCGGCAACTTCTTCGAGGATTTCAGCCTCGGCCAGACCTTCGCGCACGCCACGCCGCGCACCCTGGGCGCCGGCGAGGCGGCGCTGTACGTGGCGCTGACCGGATCGCGCCACGCCATTGCCAACTCCGGCCCGCTGGCGCACGCGCTCGGCTATCCGGCGCGGCCGGCCGACGAACTGCTCGCCTTCCACATCGCCTTCGGCAAGACCGTCGCCGACATCTCGCTCAACGCGGTGGCCAATCTGGGCTATGCCGACGCGCGTTTTCCGCGGCCGGTCTTTCTGGGCGACACCCTGCGCGCCGAATCCACGGTCATCGGCCTCAAGGAAAATCGCGACGGTGAAGCCGGCGTGGTCTGGGTACGCTCGACCGCGATCAACCAGAACGACCGGGACGTGATGACCTGGGTGCGCTGGGTGATGGTGAAGAAGCGCGACCGCGCGCGCGCGCCACCACCGGTCGTGGTGCCGACGCTCCCCACCCACGTCGCCGCGCGTGACCTGGCTGTACCCGGGTTCCTCGATTGTCGCGAGTTCGAAACCGCGTTGACCGGAAGCGCCTGGTTGTGGGAGGACTACCAGCCGGGAGAAATCATCGACCATCCCGCCGGCATGACCCTGGACGAGTCCGACCACAGCTTCGCCACCCGCCTCTACCAGAACCCGGCGCGCCTGCACTTCGACGCGCGCCTGATGCGCGACACCGCGTTCGGCCGCCGTCTGGTCTATGGCGGTCACGTCATTTCCGTATGCCGGGCGCTGGCGCACGAAGGCCTGGAGAACGCCCTGCTGATCGCCGCCATCAACGGCGGCACGCACTGCAACCCGACCTTCGCCGGCGACACCCTGTATTGCCGCCACGAAGTCCTGGAAAAATGGGAGCTGCCCGGCCGCGACGACCTCGGCGCCCTGCGCCTGCGCATGCTCGGCCTGAAGGATCGCGCGCCGGCGGAGCTGGGCGCGCCGAAAATCGACGGCAAATATTCGCCGCACGTGGTACTCGACCTCGATTACACCGTGCTGATGCCGAGACACCACTGACCGAGGATCGCGATGACGCAGCCCGTCCACCCCAACGACGCCCTGTTCGCGGGCGAGAAAGCCTTCCCGATCCTGCCCGCCTGCGAACACTTCGCCGGCAGCGAGAAACTGATGCGCAAGGCACTGGCGCTGATGGAACGGATCGGCCCGGTATTCAACGTCACCTGCGACTGCGAGGACGGCGCCCCGGCCGGACAGGAGCGCGAGCACGCGGAAATGATCACCCGCCTGCTCAATGACGACGCCAACCACCACGATCTGGCCGGCGCCCGCATCCACGACCCGTCGCATCCCCACTGGCGCGCCGACGTCGACATCCTGGTGCCGGCCGCCGGCGCCCGCCTGGCCTACCTGACCATCCCGAAATGCACGTCGTTCGACCAGGCCGCCGGCGTCGTCGACTACATCGCCGGGGCAGCGGCCCGCCACGGCATCGGCCGCGACATCCCCCTGCACATCCTGATCGAAACGCATGGCGCGCTGCGCGACGCGCAGCGCATCGCCACCCTGCCCGGCGTGCAGGTGCTGGATTTCGGCCTGATGGACTTCGTCTCCGGCCACCACGGCGCCATCCCGGCCAGCGCGATGCGCAGCCCCGGCCAGTTCGAGCACCGTCTGATCGCGCGGGCCAAGGCCGAGGTGGTCGCCGCCGCGCTGGCCAACGGCGTGGTTCCGGCGCACAACGTCACGCTCGACCTGAAGAATCCTTACGCCGCCTGGCAGGACGCCCAGCGCGCGCGCATGGAATTCGGCTTCCTGCGTCAGTGGAGCATCCACCCGATCCAGATCCAGCCGATCGTCGACGCCATGAAACCCGACCACGCCGAGGTCGAGACCGGCGCCGCCATCCTGCTCGCCGCCCAGCGCGCCGACTGGGGGCCGATCCAGCATGCCGGCGAGCTGCACGACCGCGCCACCTACCGGTATTTCTGGGAGGTGCTGCGCAAGGCGCGGATCACCGGCGTGCCATTGCCGGCGGCGGCGGAAGCGGCGTTCTTCGCCTGAGGCCGGGCTTCAGGGGCGGTCGCGCCAGACCAGCAGGCCCTGGGCGTTGAGCTCGATGTCGCCGGCCAGCAACGCGCGCATGCGCGTCTCCGGCAGCGCGCAGCCGTGCGCGCGGGCGGCGTCGAGCAGGCAGTTCTCGAGCGCCAGTTTGAGCGCCTCGTGGCGCGCCTCGCCCTGCCCGGCGACCGCGCGCGTGAGCCGGACGAAATCGTCGATCAGCCGGTGCAGCTGGCCGGCGAGCGCATCGAGGCCGTCGACGCGGCCATAGTGGGTCAGATAGGCGGCATCCGGACGCAGCGCCATCAGGCGGTCGATCGAGGCATGCAGGGCCTCCGGTTCGAACTGCACCGGCGTGGTGGTCGGAAAGATGAACGGCCGACCCTCGACATCGAACTCCCGATAGGAAATGCCGAAGGTATCGCCGGTGAAGATGGCGTTGGCGACGCTGTCGTGCACGCAGAAATGGTGGCGGGCATGCCCGGGGGTATCGAGGAAGCGCAGCACGCCGCCGCCGAATTCGATCTCGTGGCCATCGCCGGCCTCGAGCACCCGTTCGGCCGGCGCCGGCACGACCTCGCCATACAGCGCCTGGAAGGCCTGTTCGCCATACACCGCCGTGGTGCCGGCAATCAGCCTGGCCGGATCGATCAGGTGGCGGGCGCCCTTGGGATGCGCCACCAGCATGGCGTCCGGGCAGACCGCCAGCAACGCGCCGGCGCCGCCGGCATGGTCCAGATGCACATGGCTGGCGATGATCCAGTCCACCGATTCCGGCCCCAGGCCCAGTTCGGCCAGGGCCGCCAGCACGTTGGGCAGGGAATGGCGGGTGCCGGTGTCGAACAGCGCGACCCGACCGTTGCGCGCGATCAGGTGGATGGATGCCAGACCGGCGCGCACGTAACCGGCATCGACGGTATGGATGCCGTGGTCGTGGTGGATGACGGGGTGGATGGCGGCGAGCATGGGGTCACTCCTTGGCGGTTTTCCCGGTTCCGGAAACGGTGATGTGGCATTCGGCGCCTTCGCCCTGGGCCAGCGCGTCGCGCAGCACCGGCATGCAGACGTCCAGTTCGGCGCGCAGCGTCCACGGCGGATTGACCACGAACATGCCGGAGCCGTGCATGCCGAAGGCGCCGGCCTGGGGCTTGCGCACGCTCAGCGACACGTCCAGCCAGTCGACTTCCTTGAGCGCGCGCAGGCGTTCGGGCAAACGGCGCGCCTCCGGGCGCGGCAGCAGCGGATACCAGACCGCGTAGACGCCGGTGGCGAAACGCCCGAGGCTGTCGCGCAGCGCCTCGACCACGCGCGCGTAGTCGCGCTTGTCCTCGTAGGACGGATCGATCAACGCCAGCGCCCGGCGCGGCGGCGGCGGCAGCAGCGATTTCAGGCCGACGAAACCGTCGCCCAGCGTCACCTGGACGCGCCGGCCGGCCTCCATGAAGGTCTTGCCGAGCAGGTCGACGTCGGTGGTATGCAGTTCGAACAGGCGCAGGCGGTCCTGGTCACGCACCAGTTTCCAGGCCAGGTAGGGCGAACCGGGATACAGGGTCGGCGCGCCGCCCGGATTCATCGCGCGCACCAGTTCGACGTAGTCGGCCAGCGGCGCCGGCAGGTCGGCGCGTGTCCACAGCCGGGCGATGCCGTCGGCGTGCTCGGCATTGCGCGTCGCGTAGCCAGCGTCCAGACCGTAAGCGCCGGCGCCGGCATGAGTGTCGATGTACCAGAACGGCTTGTCCTTCAGCGCCAGATGACGCAACAGCCGGGTCAACACGAAATGCTTGAGGACATCGGCGTGATTGCCGGCGTGAAAGGCGTGACGGTAACTGAGCATGATGGTGGGACGGGGTGAATCGTCGCGTATTGTCCCACGCGACCGATCCGGCCGGACACGCCGTCGCGGCGTTCAGGCCGACAGATCGCGTTCCAGCCGGCGCGCCAGCGCGTCGGCCAGCGCGGCCGGCGGCAGGCGCGCGCAGTCCAGTTTCTCGACCTTCTCCCAGCCGCGCAGCCAGGTCAGTTGCCGCTTGGCCAGTTGCCGGGTCGCCGCCGCGCCCTGCGCGTACAACGCCCCGGCGTCGATCTCGCCGTCCAGGAAACGCCAGGCCTGGCGATAACCGACGCAGCGCATCGACGGCAGCGACGGCGTCAGTGGCAGACGCGCGCGCAAACCGCGCAGCTCGTCGACCAGGCCGGCCGCCAGCATCGTCCGGAAACGCAGGTCGATGCGCGCGTGCAGCCAGGCGCGATCCTCCGGAAACAGCGCGAATTGGGACCAGCGCCATGGGCTGGTGACCTGCTCGGTGGCAACCCGCGCCCGCAACAATGCCGACATGGTGCCACCGGTGCTCAGGCACAGTTCCAGCGCGCGCTGGATGCGTTGCGCGTCATTCGGCGCCAGCCGCGCCGCCGTATCCGGGTCCAGACGCGCCAGCTCGGCGTGCAGGGTCGGCCAGCCGGCGCGCGCCGCGCGCGCCTCCAGTTCCGCGCGCAGCGCCGGATCGGCCGCCGGCAGATCATCGAGACCACCGAGCAGGGCGCGGAAATACAGCATGGTGCCGCCGACCAGCAACGGCACTCGTCCGCGCGCGGCGATCTCCGTCATCACCCGCGTCGCGTCGGCGCGGAAGCGCCCGGCCGAATACGCCTCGGTCGGCTCCACCAAGTCGATCAGATGATGCGGCGCGCGCGCCAGCAACCCGGCGTCAGGCTTGGCCGTGCCGATGTCCATGCCGCGATACACCAGCGCCGAATCGACGCTGACGATCTCCAGCGGAAAACGCTCGACCAGCCACGCCGCCAGATCGGTCTTGCCGCTGGCGGTGGGGCCCATGAGGCTGATGGCGGGGGTGGGAGATGAAGACATCGGGCGCGATTATCCGGCGTCGGACGGCGGCTGGTCCGATTTCCTCGCGAAAATCCGCGCGCGTCACTTGGCTATATTGATAGCCCGGACATCGCGCATGGAGGTGTGCCATGACGACTACCCACAAGATCGAGGAGTACCTCAGGAAACACGACGTACCCTACGAAGTCCTCGACCATGCTCCCAGTTCGACCAGCCTGCGCGCCGCCCGGCTCGCCGGCGTGCGCGCGGACCGGCTGGTCAAGGCGGTTCTGCTGGCGGGCGACGATTGCCACATGGCCGCGCTGGTGCCGGCGGACCGGGACGTGCGCCTGGGCCTGTTGCAACAAAGCCATGGCGAACATCTGCATCTGGCCGATGAAGCCGAGGTCCGCCATCTGTTCGCTGACTGCGACCCCGGCGCCATGCCCGGCCTGCCCGAGGTCTGGGGCATCGAGACGGTCTGGGACGACGATCTGCTCGCCCAGCCCGACCTGTACCTGGAGACGGGCGACCACCGGCATCTGATCCACGTCGCCACCCGGCATCTGCGCGATGCGCTCAAGGTGATGACGCATTGCCATTTCTGCGGTCCGAAACGTCCGCACTGAGGACAGCACCGAGGGCCGCGCCGAGCGGCGCGTCGAAGGCTACTGGGTGCCGCCGACGGTAAGGCCGTCGATGCGCAGGGTCGGCTGGCCGACGCCGACCGGCACGCTCTGGCCTTCCTTGCCGCAGGTGCCGACGCCGGGATCGAGCGCGAGATCGTTGCCGATCATCGACACCCGCGTCAGCACGTCCGGGCCGTTGCCGATCAGGGTGGCGCCCTTGACCGGGCGGGTGATCCGGCCGTTTTCGATCAGATAGGCCTCGGCGGCGGAGAACACGAACTTGCCGCTGGTGATGTCGACCTGACCTCCGCCGAAATTGACCGCGTACAGGCCGTTGTCCACCGAAGCAAGGATTTCCTCCGGAGTCTTGTCGCCGGCCAGCATGATGGTGTTGGTCATGCGCGGCATCGGTAGATGGGCGAAGGATTCACGGCGGGCGTTACCGGTCGGCGCCATGCCCATCAGGCGCGCGTTCATGGCGTCCTGCATGTAGCCCCTGAGGATGCCGTCCTCGATCAGCACGGTGCGCTGGGTCGGCGTGCCCTCGTCGTCGACGTTGAGCGAGCCGCGCCGGTCCGGCAGGGTGCCGTCGTCGACCACGGTGACGCCGTCGGCGGCGACGCGCTGGCCGATGCGGCCGGAGAAGGCGGAGGAACCCTTGCGGTTGAAGTCGCCTTCCAGGCCGTGGCCGATCGCCTCATGCAGCAGGATGCCGGGCCAGCCGGCGCCGAGCACCACGGTCATGGCGCCGGCCGGAGCGGGATCGGCACGCAGGTTGACCAGGGCCTGATCGACCGCCAGGCGGGCGTATTCGCGCAAGCGGTCGTCATCGAACCAGGCATAGTCGAAACGGCCGCCACCGCCGGCGCTACCCTGCTCGCGACGGCCATCCTGTTCGACGATCACCTGTAGCGACACCCGGACCAGCGGCCGCACGTCGGCGGCGGCGCGGCCGTCCAGACGGGTCACGTAGATCACCTCGTATTCGCCGGCCAGGCTGGCCATGACCTGGATGACGCGCGGATCGAGCTTGCGCGCGTAATCCTCCAAGCGGTGCAACAGGGCGACCTTGTCGGCCTCGGCCAACGAGGCGAGCGGGTCGATCGGCGCGTACAAGCCGCGCCCGACCACCTGGCCGGGCACGCGGATGCTGGCGGAACGGCCGGCGGAGGCGATCGCGCGCACGGTGCCAGCGGCCTCGCGGATGGCGGGCAGGCGGATGTCGTCGGAATAGGCGAAGGCGGTCTTGTCGCCAGCCACCGCGCGGACGCCGACGCCCTGGTCGATGTTGAAGCTGCCGGATTTGACCTGGCCCTCCTCCAGGCTCCAGGCCTCGGAACGGGAATACTGGAAATACAGGTCGGCGTCGTCGACGCGATGCGCCGCGATCAGGCCGAAGATTTCATCGAGCCGGCCGACGTCGATATCGTTGGGGGCGAGCAGGATGGCCTCGGCGGCGGCGAAGTGGGGAGAGGTGGTCAGGGGCATGGGAGCGGAAACGGGTTGTGGACGGACGCTGACGCGCCGGGTGACGGTCAGGGTTTGGCTGGCGCGGCCTGGATCACATCAACCTGGACACCCTTGGCGCAATCGAGTTTCCGGTGCTTCAGGGCCGGCAGGCTCTGGCGCAGGCTGGCCTGGTAGGCGCGGTTGACCCCGGCGACGACCACGCCGGAGCCGCGCGGCAGGCGGTCGAGCACGTTGCCCCAGGGATCGACGATCATGCTGTCGCCGTGCGTTTCGCGGCCGGAAACGTGGTAGCCGCCTTGCGCCGGCGCGATCACGTAAGCCAGGTTCTCGATCGCGCGGGCGCGGATCAACGTCTCGAAATGCGCCTTGCCGGTGGTGGCGGTGAATGCCGCCGGCACCAGGATGATGTCGACGTCGCCCATCGCCCGGTACAGCTCGGGAAAGCGCAGGTCGTAGCACACCGACAGGCCGACGCGGCCGAACGGCGTGTCGACCACGACGACGCGATCGCCGGCCTCGATGGTGGTCTGTTCCTTGTAGTGCTCGTTGCCCAGATTGAGGCCGAACAGGTGGATCTTGTCGTAGCGCGCCACCAGCTTGCCCTTGTCGTCGTAGACCAGGCAGGCGTTGCGCACCTTCTTCGGGTTGTCGCACTCCAGCGGCACCGAGCCGCCAACCAGCCAGATGCCATGCTTCCTGGCCTGCGCGGCCAGGAATTTCTGGATCGGCCCCTTGCCCTGCGGCTCGCGCGCGGCGACCTTGTCGGTGTCCTTCATGCCCATGATGGCGAAGAACTCGGGCAGCGCCACCAGCTTGGCGCCGGCGGCCACGGCCATGCCGATCAGGCGTTGCGCCTCGGCCAGGTTGGCGTCGACGTTGGGGCCTGAAGCCATCTGCACGGCGGCGACACGGACGACGCCACCGGCCTCGGGCGCGGCCTTGGGCACGGCCCGGGTCTTGGTCTTGGCGAAGCTGGAGGGTTTTGCGCGGGTCACGGTCACGCTGCGCTCCCGGGGGAGGTTGTAACCTGACCGAGGTTACACAAGGATTTCTCGAAACCGCAACCGGATTCGGGCGCGCGGCGCCCGCGCTCAGTCGGCCGGCTCGTCCTTGCGATCGGCGCGCGCGCGCGGCACCTTGGCCACCACCGGTTCCGCCCAGGTCCCGGTAACCTGGTATTCGAAGGCGACCACCTGGCCGATCGGATCCTTCAGCACCTTGCCGGCGATCAGCGTGCCCAGGCCGACCGCCGGACCGCCGAGCAGCGCGCCCGCCACCGCCATGGATTCCTCCATGCGCGGCTGGATGGCGACGCGCAGGTCCTGGGTCTCGCGGGAAAGGTCGGTGGAGCCGCTCATCGTCACCCTGGCGGCGGGACCGTTCATGCCCAATTGCTGGAGATGGGCAATGCCGCGCTCCAGGCGGGCCTTGCCGGCGATCTCGTCGAAAGCGAAGCCTTCCGAGAAGACATCGCGGAAATCCAGGGCGATGCGTCGGGGCAGGGCTTGCAGGCTGAGAATGCCGAGCAGACGGCCAGCGCCGGGCTCGACCTTGAGGAACTGCCCCTGCTTGACGCCGATTTCGAGATTGCCGTCGAGCCGGGCCAGCTCGAACGCCTCAAGCCCACCCGGCCAGCCGAGCGTACCGGTGAAGCGGGCAACGCCGCCCTTGATCCGGCCGGGATGACCGAGCCGCGCCAGCAGCTTGCCGAAGTTGCCGGAATCCAGGCTCAGGTCGAGCCGGGTCGGTCGACGCGCGTCGCCAAGCACACCCTTGCCTTCCAGGCGGCCGTCGGGATTCTTCAGGTTGAGGTTGTCCAGGCGCAAACCGCTGGCGTCACGCGACAGGCGGGCGCGCAGTTCGCCGAACTCGATGCCGTCCCACGCGAAGCTGGCCGCGTTCAGCTCCATGCCGGCCAGGGTCGACGGCGATTTCGGCTCCGGCGGCGCGTCAGCCTCGGGTTCCGGCAACGCCAGGCGCTTGAAATTGGCGAAGGCGCGGATGCCATCGTCCTGGGGCACGGTCTTGATCTCGCCACTGATGTCCCTGCTGGCCAGACTGACAGTCCAGCCGTTTCCCGACGGGCGCGCCTGCGCGCGGATGTCGCGCAAGCGCCGCCGGTAAAGGCGGGCCTCGTCGAGCGTGACGGCGATCTCGCGCATCGGCAACGGCTTCGGACCGCCGTCGATGCCGGCGGGCGCGTCGCCGAACGACTGGCGCCAGGCATCGAGATCGACGAGCGGCAAATGGCCGTCGACCCACAGGCCGGATTCGGCCGGTGCCTCCGCTTCTCCCGCCCCCAGACGCAGGCGGGCCCTGGCCTCGCCACGCCGGGGCATGGCCACGCGCAGGCTGGCGAGGTCGCCGTAACGCGCCTGAATCTGATCGGCAGCCGATTCCACGCGGGCGTCGCCGGGCTGGCGGGCGATGGACAACGCCACCGCCTGCTCGGCGCGTTTGCCGAACGGCGCCGGCAGATCGATGGCGAGGCCGCGCAGGTCGGACGCCACGCTCAGTTCGGCACGGCCATCGGCATTCATGCCGACATCGGCGCGCCAGCCAGTGGCGCCATGCAGGCGGCCGGCGATCGCGGCCGGCAGATGCTCGCTCAACGCCGCCGCGTCCAGGCGGCCGGTCATGCGCGCGCGCACCTGGCCGCCGGGCTGGCTGTCGATATCCAGATTGGCCGGCTGGCCGAACAGGTTGGCGCGGATCGCGCGCGCGGTCAGGCTCTTCTCGGTGAAACCGAGCACGCCGCCCACCTGTTCCAGCACCGGCAGTTCGCCGCCCAGATCGAGCCGGTTGTTCTGGAACGCGTAGTTGCCCTGCACGGTGCTGGCGTCGATGTTCCGCACCGGCAGCGCCAGCTTGATGGTCAGCTCACCGCGACCGTCGGCGACGAACGGCTCGGTGAAGCGGCTGGTATGCGCGTTCACCGGCGAGCGGCGGATGAACTCCAGGAAGGCGCGAGTCTCGCCGCTGGCGCGGCCATCGATGAACACGGTCTCATCGTCGCTGTAATGCAGGTCGGGAATGACCGCGCGGACCGGGCCGATGGGCACGTCCAGGATGCGGCCGGCGTGGGCATCCAGCCTCATCGCCAAGCCCTCGAACACCAGGCTGCCGCGCACGCCGTCGATGCGCGGCCAGCCGGGCGCGTAGTCGAGCACGCCATCGATCATGTTGACCGCGACCTTGAACTGGCCGCCGCCCTGGTCGAACGGGAAGCGGTCGAGCGGCCCCTTGAGCGTCAGCCGGACATCGTCGGAATGACCGCCCTGCAAGCCACGTCGCAGCCAGACATAGGCATCCTCGGCGACCGCGCGCGGCAGGTAGCGATATACCGCGCTGGCCTCGCCACGGGTCAGATGGGCGCTGACATCGACCACCGGGGCGCCGACTGGCGGCAGATCGATGCGCCCGGTCGCGCTGCCGTCCAGATCGGTGTTGGCGACCCGCGCCACTTCGAAATCGACGCGGGTACCCTGCTTGCCGGTCCGCCATTCGGCCTTGGCGTCGAGCTGGCCAATCGGCAGTTCATGGCGGAACACGCGCGGCCATTGCAACAACGCCTCGCGCCCCTCCAGTTCCGCCTCGCCGGCATCCTGGTCGGCGCGCACGCGCAGGCTCATGCCGGCATACCCGGGCAGGTCACCGTAGGGCTGGACGCCGGCCGCGCGCATGCGCAGCTTGATGCCGTAATCCTTGGCGCTGGCCCAGTGACCTTCGCCGAACTCGATCAGGCCTTGTGGATTGAGCGCCTGGACCAGATCGTGTCCGCGCGCCGGCAACGGCACCGCGCCTGCCAGCGCGGTCAGCGCCTCCAGGCGCAGATTGCGCACGCTGGCGCCGATCCTGCGAAAGCCACCCTGGCCGTCCGGAGTCAGGTCGACGCGCACCGCCGCCGGTTCCGACGTCGCCGCGTCCGGCGCCTGGAAGCGCAACCGGTCGATGAAGAAGGTATGGACCTCGCGCTCGCGCGACCAGCCGACCCGCGCGCCCAAGCTGTCGAAAGCCATGTCCGGCAGTTCCGGATGCAGATTGACGGCGACGTCGGCGAGCCGGGCATCACCGACCAGACCACGCGCCTCGCCGTCGGCCAGGGTCAGCCAGAAGCGCAGATCGCCGACACCGGCGCGTACCGCCTGTTGCGCCCACGGCACCCAGCGTCCCCAAGTGTCGAAACGTGCATCGTCGACGCGCGCGTACAACTCCCCCGACCAGTCGGTCAGCCGATGCGCGCTGTCACCCTTGAGATCGCCGCGCACCTCGACCCCGCGGGCGGCGGCGTCGGGCAGGGCGACACCTCCGAAGCGGTGCCGGCCGAAACGGTTCTCCAGCAACAGGCGGACTCGTTCAAAACGCAGTGGCGGGGCCTCCAGCAGATCGTCGCGCCAGACCACGGCGGCATCGCGGACGACGATGCGCGGCTGTTTGAGCAACCAGTCCGGGAATGGGCTGGGCGCGGACGGAACATTGACCGGGATGCCGGCGACGAAGAGGACGCCACGGGTATCGCGGCGCAGGTCCAGGCTGGGCCGATCCAGGGTCAGTCTGGCCAGATGCGCGTCCAGCAAGGGCAGCGACAGCCACGACAGCACCGCCTCGACGCGCGGCAGGGTCAGTCCCGCCTGCCTGGATTCGCCGGTGGCCGCTTCCGGGGCCAGCACGCGCACGTCGAACAGTGTCAGCCGAGGATTGACGCCATGCCAGTCGGCGCTCAGGCGGCCGATCCGCACCGGCTGGCCCACCGCCTCCGCGGCCGCCCGTTCCAGCGCCGGGCCGAAATCGTCGATGCGTGGCATCACCCAGAACTTGAAGAGCAGCGCCGCCAAACTGACGACGATGAACATCCCCGCCACCAGATAGACAGCGTAGTGATAGAAGCGGCGGGAGAAACGGATCAGATGGGCGCGCATGGAAGGTCAACAATGCCACGCCGGGCGACGTGAATAAAGCGGCGACAGGGCGGGCGGCGGCACCCGGTGCCTGAAGCGTCAGACCCGATGTCTGGCCAGCGCCGCGCGGATTCGTTCCGCGTCGAGCGCTTCGAACTCCTCGCGCCGGTACACCGTGAACACGCCGGCGGTCTCGCTCCAGGCGAAGCCCGCGCTCCAGGCTGGCGGCGCCACCTCGCCCTGGCGGGCGCGGGCGATCACGGTCAGGCCGCCGGCGCCGTAAAGCAGGTTGTAGGGCTGGCCAAGCTGGTGCAGTTCGTCCAGATGAAACCAGGCCGTCTCCAGGTCGTCGTGCCGGACCGGCGTAAGCGGATGGTCGATGCCGGCGTCGACCGGCAACGGCCGCGCGCGGACGAAGGTCTGGAAATGCAGGTGGTTGACCGAGGCATAGGCGCCGTAACTGTTGTAAGCCAACCCGAAGCCGGGCAGCGCGGCGCCGGCCGTGGCCGCCACTTCCCAGGCCCAGCCGTGCAGTTCCGGCGTCAGCCATTGCGGCAGATGGCGTTCCGGTTCCGGCACCAGCAGGCCATGCAGCGGCGCGAACGGAAACTTGTTGTAGAGCAGGCGCGCGTCCCTGTCGGCCAGCCGTCCCCGCCACAGCAGCTCGCGCTCCAGGAAGGGCTTGTCGAAATGGAATCCGGCCTCGTCGAACGGCCGCCGCAGGCCCTCGACGCGGGCATGGCTGACGCGCGGCGGCCGTAACGCGCGTATCGGATTGAACTGGACTTCCCAATCGCCGACCTGGCGGGTTTCGGCCAGTCCGATGCGATCGAAGCCGATCGCCATCAGCTTGAGGAACACCATCAGATCGTCATCCGGCTCGTCCAGGCCGCGCCCGGCGCGCAGCGCGGCGACCACCCCATGCTGGTGGCGGGCGTGGCGACCGGCCAGCGCCGCGCCGAGCCGGCGCCAGAGGTCGGCATCCTGGGTGGCGTTGGCGAGGGCCAGGATATGGACGCCAAGCCCGTCATGGCGGGCGAGCATATTTTCCAGGCCATCGGCGAAGCGGCATTCGAAATCGGCGGGTGTGGTGAAGAGCTGGTCGGTCATGGGCATCGCGGAGCGGAAAAATCAGCGTTTCAGGGCGGCCAGCCAGATCGGCAGACTCCAGTCGGCCAGATCGCACAACGCGTCGAACACGTCGAGCCGGCGTATCCAGCCGTGCGGCAGCGCCGCCAGGCCGTGCTCGCCGGCGAACAGCTGGCCGGTCAGCGCGCAGGGCGTGGCGGCGGCCTCGTCATGGCCGGCGGCGGTCGCCAGAACCATGCGGAAATCGCGACCACGGCTGGCGGCGTGGACGGCGATGGCGAGCGTCTCCGCGCCGGTGCCGCCGGCTCCGGGCGACTTCGGCGCCGGCGACCGCGCCAACATGCTCTCGCGCAGGGCGGTGTCGAGCACGGTCACGGTCGATTCGTGGCCCGCCCAGGCACGCGCCAGCCCGATACCACGCAGCCACGCCTCCCGCGCCGGAACGCCACGCAGGATTTCGCCGAGCGCGGCGGCGCACAGACCGGCCGGCAGATAGCCATCGGGATGACCGTGGGTCAGCGCGGCGATGCGCGCGGCCAGCCGGAACGCGGCTTCCGGCGCGAGGCCGGGTAGCAGCGCTGGCGGCGCCGCGCGCGCCAGCCCGCCCGGGCCGCTTTCGTGGTTGACCGGTCGCTCCGGACTGCCGCGCCCCCCTTCCGCCAGCGCGGCCAGACTGACCCGGTCGGGCGCGCGCTCGACGTGCAAGGCGGCGTGTTTCATCAGGCGGCTGGCATGGCCGCCACCGGCGCCCGGCCGGTTCTGACATTCCAGCCAGTCGAAACAGGACAGCCGCGCCTGCCGGACCAGGGCGGTCTCGTCGGTTTCGCCCTCGCGCCAGGCCCGGGCCAGGCCTTCCTGCACGAACAGGGTCATCTGGGTGTCGTCGGACACCGTCAAGCGGCCTCGTCGCGACATGGGCGGACGCTCTCCCGCCGCCCAGCGCTCGTCGGCACCGGCATGGCCATAGGCGTCGCCGAGCGCGCCACCGAGCAGGCAGGCCAGCCGGGCGGCGACAGCGACGTCGCGAGCGGCGGAAACCGGACGCACCGATCGGACGTGGCGCATCTGTTCGCGGGTCTGGATGGCCCCGCGCCGGACCGCGCGCACTCGGGCGACGGCGCTATCGGCCGGTTCGCCGAGCTCGATCAGCAAGCGCGCCGCGATCACTCCGGCGCGGCCCAAGCCGGCCCGGCAGTGGACCACCACCCGGCCGCCGCGCCGCAGCAACCCGCGCAACCGGGTGCCGGCATACAGCCAACGGCGTTCGAAACGGCGATCGGGCGCGGTCATGTCGGCAATGGGCAAGTGATGCCATTCCAGTCCCACTGTCTCGACCTGCTCCCCCAGATCGATGACGCCCAGCTGCTCGAATTCCGCCGGCTCCAGCAGGGTGACCAGCGCGTGCGCGCCCCAGGCGCGGATCGCGGCCAGATCCAGGCCCAGATCGCGCGACCAGGCGCCGTTGTGGGCATGCGGATCGCATTTGCCGGGGCAGAAGGTGATGCCGATGGCGCCGCCGCCCTCGGCCAGGGTCAGCGTCGCGATGCGCAACGGATCAGTGAGGCTGGTGCGGATCACCCGGCCGGGTCTCCGTGGCGCTTACGCGGGTTGGTAGCCCAGGTTGGGGGCCAGCCAGCGTTCGGCCGTGGCGATATCCCAGCCCTTGCGCTTCGCGTAATCCTCGACCTGGTCGCGGGCGATTTTGGCGACGGCGAAATAGCGGGCCTCCGGGTGGCTGAAATAGAAGCCGGACACCGAGGCCATGGGCAGCATGGCGTAGCTTTCGGTCAGGGTGACGCCGATGTTCTCCGGCACCTTGAGCAGGTCGAACAACGGCCCCTTCTCGCTGTGTTCCGGGCAGGCGGGGTAACCCGGCGCCGGGCGGATGCCCCGGTATTCCTCCGCCACCAACTGTTCGTTGGTTAGCGCTTCCTCACCGGCATAGCTCCAGAATTCCGTGCGGATGCGCTGGTGCATGCGTTCGGCGAAGGCCTCGGCCAGGCGATCGCACAGCGCCTTGAACAGGATGGCGGAATAGTCGTCATGGGCGGCCTCGAAGGCCTTCACCTTCTCGTCCTCGCGGATGCCGGCGGTGACCACGAAGGCGCCCAGGTAGTCCTTGACCGGGGCCGGGGCGACGAAGTCGGCCAGACACCAGTTCGGCTGGCCGGCGGGCTTGGCCATCTGCTGGCGCAGGTTGTGCCAAGTGATGAGTGGGCGCTCGCGTTGCTCGTCGGCGTAGAGGGCGATGTCGTCCCCGATCCGGTTGGCGGGGAACAGGCCGACCACGGCGCGGGCTTCGACCCAGTTCTCCCGGATCATCCGGCCGAGCATGGCCTGGGCATCGGCGAACAGCTTGCGTGCCTCTTCGCCGACGGTCTCGTCCTGCAATATCCTCGGGTAGCGGCCATGCAGTTCCCAGGCCTGGAAGAAGGGCGTCCAGTCGATGTATTTCGCCAGCTCGGCGAGGTCGTATTCCTTGAACACCTGGATGCCCGGGGTCTTGGGCACCGGCGGCGTGTAGGCCGACCAGTCGATCTTGAAGCCGTTGGCGCGCGCCTCGGCCAGGGACACCCGCTTGCTTTCACCCCGTTGCGCGGCGTGACGCTCGCGCGCCTCCACATATTCCGCCTTGGTTTTGGCGACGAAGTCGTCACGCAGGTCGTCCGACAGCAGTTGCGTGCAGACACCCACCGCGCGGCTGGCGTCCTTCACGTAGACCACCGGGCCGTCGTACTGGGTGTCGATCTTCACCGCCGTGTGGGCGAGACTGGTGGTGGCGCCGCCGATCAGCAGCGGCTGTTTCATGCCGAGCCGCTGCATCTCCTTGGCGATGTGCGCCATTTCTTCCAGCGAGGGCGTGATCAGGCCGGACAGGCCGATGATGTCGACCTTTTCCGCCTGCGCGGTGTGCAGAATTTTGTCGGCCGGCACCATCACGCCGAGGTCGATGACGTCGTAGGCGTTGCAGCCCAGCACCACGCCGACGATGTTCTTGCCGATGTCGTGCACGTCGCCCTTCACCGTGGCCATCAGGATGCGCCCCTTGGGCTTCGATTCGGCGGTCTTGGTCGCCTCGATGAACGGGGTCAGGTAGGCGACGGCCTGCTTCATGACGCGGGCCGATTTCACCACCTGGGGCAGGAACATCTTGCCGGCACCGAACAGGTCGCCGACCACGTTCATGCCGTCCATCAGCGGGCCTTCGATGACCTTGACCGGATGGTCGACGGCGGCGCGCGCTTCCTCGGTGTCGACCTCAATGTACTGGGTGATGCCCTTTACCAGCGCGTGGGTGAGGCGCTGGCCGACCGGCAGTTCGCGCCAGGCCAGGTCTTCCACCTGCTCCTTGGCGGAACCCTTCACCGTGTTGGCGAGTTCCACCAGCCTGTCGCCGGCGTCGGGACGGCGGTTGAGCACCACGTCTTCCACGCGGCCGCGCAGTTCCGGCTCGATCTGGTCGTAGACGCCCAGTTGCCCGGCGTTGACGATGCCCATGTCCATGCCGGCCTGGATGGCGTGGTAGAGGAAGACGGTATGGATCGCCTCGCGCACCGGCTCGTTGCCGCGGAATGAGAAGCTGACGTTGGAGACGCCGCCGGAGACATGCGCGTGCGGCAGGTTCTGGCGGATCCAGCGCGTCGCCTCGATGAAGTCGACGGCGTAGTTGGCGTGTTCCTCGATGCCGGTGGCGATGGCGAAGATGTTGGGATCGAAGATGATGTCCTCGGCCGGGAAGCCGAGCTGCTCGGTAAGCAGCTTGTAGGCCCGGCCGCAGATTTCGACCTTGCGTGCATAGGTGTCGGCCTGGCCCTGCTCGTCGAAGGCCATGACGATCACGGCGGCGCCATAGCGGCGGGCGAGCCTCGCCTTTTCCAGGAACTGGCCCTCGCCTTCCTTCATGGAGATGGAATTGATGATGGGCTTGCCCTGCACGCACTTCAGGCCCGCCTCGATGATCTCCCACTTCGAGGAGTCGAGCATGATCGGGGCCTTGGCGATGTCCGGCTCGCTGGCGATGAGATTCAGGAAGCGGGTCATGGCGGCCACGCCGTCGAGCATGGCCTCGTCCATGTTGATATCGATTACCTGGGCGCCGTTCTCCACCTGCTGGCGGGCGATGGCCAGGGCTTCGTCGTAGTTGCCGTCGATGATCAGGCGCTTGAACTTGGCCGAGCCGGTGACGTTGGTGCGCTCGCCAACGTTGCAGAACAGGTCGCCTTTACCCAGGTTGTAGGGCTCCAGGCCGGAGACGCGCAACTTGGGCGCGATCTGCGGGATTTCGCGCGGGGCGCAGTCGGCCACGGCCTCGGCGATCGCCGCGATGTGTTCCGGCGTGGTGCCGCAGCAGCCACCGACGATATTCAACAGCCCGCTTTGCGCCCATTCCCGAATCTCGGTCGCCATCTGGGCGGCGGTCTCGTCGTAGCCGCCGAATGCATTGGGCAGGCCGGCGTTGGGGTGGGCGGAGATCAGGCAGTCCGCCTTGCCCGCCATCTCGGCGATGTGCTGGCGCAGATCCCTGGCGCCGAGGGCGCAGTTGAAACCGAACGAGAACGGTTCGGCGTGATTGAGCGAGTTCCAGAACGCTTCCGCTGTTTGTCCCGACAAGGTGCGCCCCGAGGCATCGGTGATGGTGCCAGAGATCATGATCGGCCGGCGCTCGCCGGTGGCGTCGAAGTATTTGTGCACCGCGAACACGGCCGCCTTGGCGTTCAGGGTGTCGAACACCGTCTCGATCAGGATCAGGTCGGCGCCGCCCTTCACCAGCCCGTCGGTCGCCTCGTAATAGGTGGCGACCAGCTCGTCCCAGCGTACATTGCGGAAGCCGGGGTCGTTGACGTCGGGCGAGATCGACAGGGTGCGCGAGGTGGGGCCGAGCACGCCGGCCACGAAACGGGGCTTGTCGGACGAGGAATACTGGTCGGCCACTTCGCGGGCCAGGCGGGCGCCTTCGTAGTTGAGTTCAAACACCAGGGCTTCCATGCCGTAGTCGGCCATGGAGATGCTGTTGGCGTTGAAGGTGTTGGTCTCCAGGATGTCGGCGCCGGCGGCCAGGTACTGGCCGTGGATCTCGCGGATCACTTCGGGCTTGGTCAGCAGCAGCAGGTCGTTGTTGCCCTTGAGGTCGCTCGGCCAGTCGGCGAACCGCTGGCCACGATAGTCGGCCTCGCCCAGACCATGGCGCTGGATCATGGTGCCCATGGCGCCATCCAGGATCAGGATGCGGCGTTTGGCGAGGGCGAGCAGTTCGGCGGTGCGGTCGGTCATGGGTGGCGGGCGCGGCGGCGAAAGAACCGCGCAGTTTACCATCGACCGGACGTCCGCCAGATCACACGAAGCCGGTGGAATCCCATAAAATCCGCGACTTGCGTCACCACCCCGGCCACGTTCCAGACATCTTGGCCCCGCCCCACCCCGTCCGGAATCCCCACCCGCATGACCCGCAAAGTTTTCATACGTACCTTCGGTTGCCAGATGAACGAGTACGACTCGTCGAAAATGGCCGACGTGCTCGGCGCCGATGCCGGTTTCGAACCGACCGACGATCCCGAACAGGCCGACGTGATCCTGTTCAACACCTGTTCGGTGCGCGAGAAGGCGCAGGAGAAGGTGTTCACCGACCTGGGCATGGTCAAGCACCTGAAGCAACGCAATCCGGACCTGATCATCGGCGTCGGCGGTTGTGTCGCCAGCCAGGAAGGCGCCGCCATCGTCCAGCGCGCGCCCTATGTCGATCTGGTGTTTGGCCCGCAGACCCTGCACCGGCTGCCGGCGATGATGGCGCGCCGGCGCGACAGTGGCCGGCCGCAGATCGACATCTCCTTCCCCGAGATCGAGAAATTCGACCACTTGCCGCCGGCCCGGGTCGAGGGCGCCAGCGCCTTCGTCTCGATCATGGAAGGTTGCAGCAAGTACTGCACGTTCTGCGTGGTGCCCTACACCCGCGGCGAGGAAGTGTCGCGCCCGCTCGATGACGTGCTTACCGAGATCGCCACCCTGGCCGGGCAAGGCGTGCGCGAGATCAACCTGCTCGGTCAGAACGTCAATGCCTGGCGTGGCGCCATGCCCGACGGCGACGACGCCGATTTCGCGCTGCTGCTGGAACTGGTGGCGGAAATCCCCGGCGTCGAGCGGCTGCGCTTCACCACCTCGCACCCGCGCGAATTCACCCCGCGCCTGATCGACGCCTTCACGCGCATTCCCAAGCTGGTCTCGCACCTGCACCTGCCGGTGCAGTCCGGCTCCGACCGCATCCTGGCGGCGATGAAGCGTGGCTACACCGCGCTCGAATACAAGAGCATCGTGCGCAAGCTGCGCGCGGCAAGGCCAGATCTGTGCCTGGCGAGCGATTTCATCGTCGGCTTTCCGGGCGAGACCGATGCCGATTTCGAGGCAACCATGACCCTGATCGACGAGGTCGGCTTCGATCATTCCTTCAGCTTCGTCTACAGCCCGCGTCCGGGCACGCCGGCCGCCTCGCTCGTCGACGACACGCCGCGCGAGGTCAAGATGGAACGCCTGCGTCGTTTGCAGGCTCGCATCAACGAACTGGGCGCCGCGATCAGTCGGGACATGGTCGGAGGCATCCAGAAGGTGCTGGTCGAAGGCCCCTCGAAAAAGGACGCCAGCGAACTGATGGGCCGCACCGGAAACAACCGCATCGTCAACTTTCCCGGCCCGGCGCGCCTGATCGGTGAATTCGTCGACGTCACCATCACCCAGGCGCTGCCGCACAGCCTGCGCGGCGAAGTCGTGACCCGCGCCACCTGAACCGGAACCGACCAATGGCCACCGTCAGCTTCACCCCGGTCGACAATGCCCGCCTGGCCAATCTGTGCGGCGTGCTCGACGAGAACCTGCGCCAGATCGAGACCGCGCTCAACGTCAACGTCGTCCGACGCGGCGAGGTGTTTCAGATCGACGGCGACAAGGCCGAACAGGCCGCGCTGCTGCTCAAGGATTTCTACCAGCGCGCGCGCAAGCCGCTCGACATCGACGACATCCAGCTGGCGCTGGTCGAGATCGCGCACAAGAAGGAACGGCCGCGCGACGACGCCGATCTGCCGGTGCTGATGACCCGGCGCATCGGCCTGCACGGCCGCACGCCCCGGCAGAACGACTACATCCGGCAGATGCGCGAGCACGACATCACCTTCGGCATCGGCCCGGCCGGGACCGGCAAGACTTATCTGGCGGTGGCCGGCGCGGTCGACGCGCTGGAGCGCGATCTGGTCAAGCGCATCGTGCTGGTGCGCCCGGCGGTCGAGGCCGGCGAGCGGCTCGGTTTCCTGCCCGGCGATCTGGTGCAGAAGGTCGACCCTTATCTGCGCCCACTCTATGACGCGCTTTACGACCTGATGGGTTTCGACCGCGCCAGCCGCGCCTTCGAACGCCAGGTCATCGAGATCGCGCCGCTCGCCTTCATGCGCGGCCGCACGCTCAACCACGCGTTCATCATCCTGGACGAGGCGCAGAACACCACGCCGGAACAGATGAAGATGTTCCTGACCCGGATCGGCTTCGGCTCTCGCGCCGTGGTCACCGGCGACGTCACCCAGATCGATCTGGCGCGCGGCCAGAAAAGCGGCCTGATCGAGGCGCGCGAGGTGCTCGGCGCGGTGCGCGGCATCGCCTTCACCGATTTTCTCAACGAGGACGTGGTCCGCCACCCGCTGGTCCAGCGCATCATCGAAGCCTATGACAGCCACCGCGCCACGCCTTGAACTGACCATCCAGTTCGCCACCCACCCCACCAACCTGCCGTCGCGCGCGGATTTCCGGCGTTGGGCGAAGGCAGCGCTGATCGGCGACGTCGCCGCCACCTTGCGCGTGGTCGACGCCGACGAGGGCCACGCGCTGAACCGCGACTACCGCGGCAAGGATTACGCCACCAACGTGCTCACCTTCGCGTATGGCGCGGAATCCGACGACGAACCGATGACCGGCGACATCGTGCTGTGCGCGCCGGTGGTCGAGCGCGAAGCGGCCGAACAGGACAAAACGCTGGCCGCGCATTACGCGCACCTGACCGTGCATGGCCTGCTCCATCTGCAAGGCTACGACCACGAGGACACCGCCGAAGCCGTAACCATGGAAGCCGTGGAAAGCTTTATCATGCGGGCGTTGGGATTTCCCGATCCTTATCCGAATCATGAGTGACGACAGTAGTAGTCCACGACCTAGCCTGATCGAACGCCTCACCTCCTGGCTCTCACGCGAGCCCGACAATCGCGAAGAGCTGCTGCAACTCCTACACGCCGCCTACGAGAACAACCTGCTCGACGCCGATGCCCTGTCGATGATCGAGGGCGTCATGCAGGTCTCTGAAATGCAGGTCCGCGAAATCATGATCCCGCGCGCGCAGATGGACGTGGTCGACATCGACACGCCGCGCGAGGAACTCCTGCCCTACGTCATCGAAACCGCGCATTCCCGCTTCCCCGCCGTCGACGGCGAGCGCGACAACGTCATCGGCATCCTGCTCGCCAAGGATCTGCTGCGGCTGTGCATGGACGAGGACGTCAACCTGCGCGAGCAACTCCGACCGGCGG
Organism: Hydrogenophilus sp.; assembly: GCA_020725265.1. Taxonomy (GTDB): domain Bacteria; phylum Pseudomonadota; class Gammaproteobacteria; order Burkholderiales; family Thiobacillaceae; genus PFJX01. Next base: position 33,205 of record DYFK01000003.1, read on the forward strand.
TGTTCATTCCGGAATCCAAGCGGCTCAACGTCCTGCTGCGCGAATTCCGCGCCTCGCGCAACCACATCGCCATCGTCGTCGACGAGTACGGTGGCGTCGCCGGCCTGGTGACCATCGAGGACGTGCTCGAACAGATCGTCGGCGACATCGAGGACGAATACGACTACGACGAGGCCGAGGACAACATCATCGGTGGCGACGATGGCGCCTTCCGGGTCAAGGCGCAAACCGAAATCGGGGATTTCAACCAGGTACTCGGCGCCAGTTTCCTCGACCGGGATTTCGACACCGTCGGCGGGCTGGTCACCCATGCCTTCGGCCGCGTGCCCAAGCGCGGCGAGGAAATCGACATCGCCGGCTTCCACTTCCAGGTGCTGCGCGCCGACAGCCGCCGGCTGCATAGCCTGCGCGTCGAGCGCTTGCCCGAGACGACCTCCGACATCCCGACGTGAATCCCCGCCTGAAACCGATCCTGCTGTTCCTGTTGCTGCTGCTGTTGTTTCCCGCCACGACCAGCCTGGCGCGCTGGTTTCAGGGGGCAACACTGTCAATCCTGGAATGGTTCGGAGTACTGGCCTTTCCGGTTCTGGCCTGGCTCTGGCTGCGGTATTTTTCAGTGCTCGGCTGCAAGGACGCCTGCCATCTCGACAACCGAACCGATTGAATCCGGTTGCTCCGGACACATCTGATTTCGAGCTTACCCAAGGACATCACCATGAATCCCGCCTGGAACGAATTCCTCACCCGCCAGGGCGCCCGGCTCGATGCCGTCGGCGTCACAGATTTCGGCGATGCCGACAGCGAACTGGCGGCCGCCGCGTCGGCTACCGTGCTGGCTGATCTCTCGCATTTTGGCCTGATTGGTCTGTCCGGCGAGGAGGCCGGTGCCTTCCTGCACGGCCAGATCACCAACGACCTGCGCAACCTGACCCAGGACGCCGCCGTGTTCGCCGCCTACCTGTCACCGAAAGGCCGCATGCTCGCCAACTTTCTGGTCATGCGACGTGGCGCCGACCTGCTGGTGATGCTGCCTGAATCGGTGCGCGAAAGCGTGCAACGGCGGTTGTCCATGTTCGTGCTGCGCGCCAAGGCGAAACTGCGCGACGCCGGCGCCGAATGGGTTCGTCTGGGCATCAACGGCCCCGACGCCGGGGCCGCGATCAAGGAAATCCTGGGGTCGACGCCGGGGAGCGCGATCATGTCCATGGCGCACACCGAATCCGGCTTTGCCATCCGCCTGGGCGACCATCGCTTCGATCTGTTCATCGCGCCCGAGGCGGCACCCGCCGCCTGGGCCAGGCTATCCGGGCGCGCGCGGCCGGTGGGCTCCGCCGTCTGGGACTGGCTGATGGTCACCGCCGGCGTGCCAACGGTATTGCCGGCGACCCAGGATCACTTCGTGCCACAGATGGCGAACATGGAGATCCTGGGTGGCATCAGCTTCAACAAGGGCTGTTATCCCGGCCAGGAAATCGTCGCTCGCAGCCAGTATCTGGGCAAGGTCAAGCGCCGACTATATCTGGCCCACCTCGACGAAGCCGCCGTGCCTGGAGATGAACTGTACGCCCCGGACCCCGCCGACCAGAGCTGTGGCCAGATCGCCAACATCGCCCGCGCTCCCGGCGGTGGATGGGATGCGCTGGTGGTGGCGCTGTCGCCGAGCGTCGAGGCTGGCCAAGTCCGTCTCAAGCATCGGGACGGCCCAGTCCTCGACTTCCGGCCGCTGCCCTATCCTTTGCCCTGAACCCGCGCGATCACGTCGGCTCGACCGCCGAGCACACCGGACAGGAAGAATCCTTGCGCAAGCGCAGGCCGCGCCACTCCGCGGCAAGCGCGTCATGGAGCAGAAGGCGCCCAGACAGGCTGTCGCCAACGCCAAGCAGCAGTTTGAGCGCTTCCGCCGCCTGCGACGCGCCGACCACCCCGACCAAGGGCGCGAATACGCCAAATTCGGCGCAGCGCATCTCCGCGTCGACGGCGTCCTCCGGGAACAGACAGGCATAACAGGGCGCGCCGCGGTCACGCAGGTCGAACACCGCGAGCTGCCCGTCGAACCGCACCGCCGCGCCCGACACCAACGGCCGCCGATAGCGCACGCAGGCGCGATTGACGGCATGCCGGGTGGCGAAGTTGTCGGAACAATCAAGCACGACGTCGGCCTTCGCGACCGCGCGATCCAGCTCATCGCCATCCAGACGGGTTTCCAGCGCGATCACCTCGGGGTCGGGATTCATCGCCGCCATGCGCCGGGCAGCGGAACGCGCCTTGTTGACGCCCAGACTGGTCATGTCGTGGGCAATCTGACGTTGCAAATTGGTGAGATCAACCCGGTCGTGATCGGCCAGCGTGATCCGACCGACGCCAGCCGCCGCCAGATACAAGGCCACCGGGGAACCCAGTCCACCGGCGCCGATCACCAATGCATGGCCATCAAGCAAGCGCTGCTGGCCATCGATTCCGATCTGGTCGAGCAGGATGTGGCGCGAGTAGCGCAGCAGTTGCGCGTCGTTCATGCCCGTGACGTCAACGGTACTGGCGCCATTCCGACGGTGTTTCGTCGTGGTCACCGTGCGGCCGTTTGTGCCAGGACTCGACGTGGGCCTTGTAATTCTTGGTGCGCGGCTCCGGCTTGCCCATGTTCTCTCGCTGCACGCGTTCACAGTAATAGGCCAGGTTGCGCTTGAGCCGGATCAGCAACGTGGCCTCCAGATGGAAGCCCTGAACCTGGAGTTCGTTTTCGATATCCTCCAGGCTGTAATCAAGCATGCAATAGGCGATGCGCAACGTGCGCGGTCCGATGTGCGCGACGGTCATGCGAGGCAGGCAAACAAGCAAATCCAATGCCCGTTCGGCCTGGCCTGGTGGGGTGGGATGAAAAACCAGTTCGCGACATTTGAGCGTGTCGCAAGACATCGTCATCCCGTTGCCCTCCTAGTCCTTGCGATCTTGCAGCAGGGATAGCCCCTTCAACAGAATCAAGGCCTGGTTGTACTGGTAATCGCTCTTGCTGACGATTTCACCAGGTTCCAGTTTGGGTCTGACGGCCTTGTCATCCTTCGATTTTTCATCCTTCACGCCGTCATCCCTGGTTTTGCCAGCATCCTTGTTGGCCGCGTCAAGCTGGCCGTTGCTCAGATGTTTTTCCAGATCGGCCTCGCGCACTTCCAGACGTGGCGCCTCGCTGGCGGAGATGGTGGCCTCCTCGACCGTGATGTCGGGAACGATGCCCTTGGCCTGGATGCTGCGACCGGAGGGCGTGTAGTAGCGCGCGGTGGTGAGCTTGATCGCGGTACCGTTGTTGAGCGGCAGGATGGTCTGCACCGACCCCTTGCCGAAAGTCTGCGTACCGATGATCACCGCGCGCTTGTGATCCTGCAGGGCGCCGGCAACGATTTCGGAAGCGGACGCGGAACCGCCATTGACCAGAACAACCATCGGCACGGTCCGAGCCCAGGCCGGCACGTTGCGCAGATAGTCGGATTCGCCGGGGCGTAAATAGAACTCGCGCGAGTTGGTCAGCTTCATCTTGGCGTCATCGGTACGACCATCCGTGTACACCACCAGCGTTCCCGGTTTGAGGAATGCGCCGGAAACTCCGATCGCGGTATTGAGCAGCCCGCCCGGATCATTGCGCAAATCGAGTACCAGCCCCTTGATCGGGGCGTTCTTGTTCTGGACTTGCAAATCCTTGAGCGCCGAAACCAGATTGTCGCCGGTATGCTCCTGGAACTGGGTGACGCGGACGTAACCGTAGTCGGGCTCGACCAGCTTGTGCTTGACGCTTCGGATCTTGATGACGGCACGGGTCAGGGTAATGGTCAACGGCTTGACCTCGCCCTTCCTGACGATGGTGAGGACGATGTTGGTGCCCGGTTTGCCGCGCATCCGCTTGACCGCGTCGTTCAGGGTCATGCCCTTGACCGGCGTGTCGTCGAGCTTCACGATCAGGTCACCACTCTTGACGCCGGCCTTGAAGGCAGGGGTGTCCTCGATCGGCGACACCACCTTGACGAAACCGTCCTCCATGCCAACCTCGATGCCAAGGCCGCCAAACTCGCCCTGGGTACCCACCTGCAGCTCCTTGAAGGCCTCGTTGTCGAGATAGGCGGAATGGGGGTCAAGGCCAGACAGCATGCCGTTGATGGCCTCGGTGATCAGCTTCTTGTCCTCGACCGGCTCGACATAATCATTCTTGATCTTGCCGAAGATTTCGGTGAACGCCCTCAAATCCTCGATCGGCAGAGGCTCCGGCTCGCGCGAGGCGGTAGCGGAGTAGTTCAGGGTCAGTGCGGCGCCGAGAAATATCCCGATGCCGATCAGACCGATTTGTTTCAATTTGCTAGCCATGCTGCCTCGTACGGAATTCGTGGGTTGCGATTACCTGACTGTGACGTTGCCGGAAACGGGAAATTCCCCGGCAATCCATCGATCATCGGGTCCAGGTCATCGGATCGAAAGGTTTGCCGTTGTGCCGGAGCTCGAAATACAACCCCGGCTCGTCCTGTCCACCAGTCGCGCCAACCGATGCGACCACATCACCCGCGCGAACCCGGTCGCCCGCCTGTTTATACAAGCTTTCATTATTGCTGTATAGGCTGAGATAACCGCCGCCATGGTCGATGATCAGCAGGTTGCCGAAGCCGCGCAGCCAGTCCGCGAACGCCACCTCGCCGCTACCGACCGCACGGATTTCCTGGCCTTGGCGAGCGCGAATGAACAACCCTTTCCAGGCCGGACCACCGCCTTCCCGGCTCTGTCCGTACTTGTGCACGATTTCCCCCGATAGCGGCAGGGAAAGACGCCCCTTCAGCCTCGGGAACGCCACTCCCGCCACGCTGGCATCCGCCACGCGCTCGACTTTTTCCCCTGGTTTTGGCGCGGGTACGGCTCTGGCCGCCCTGGCATCCCTGGCCGCCTTTTCGGCGGCGATCCGGGCCAGCCGTTCGATCAAACGGGTCAGACGCTGCTGGTCGCGCACCAGTGTATCGATCTCGCCGCGTTGCTTGCGGATCTGCTGGGAAAGCTTGTACAGCACCTGCTGACGCTCGCCGCGCTCGGTCTCCAGCACCTGCTTCTGTCTGACGCGCTCCTGCTTGAGCTGATTCAGACTTTCGTTCTGTTCCTGAGTCCTGGCCTGCAATTCGCGCAGCTGGGCCAGGGAAGCCCGATGCTGACGGATCAGTTCAGCGCGTGCGCGGCCGATGTAACCGAAATACTCTAGGTCGCGCGCCACTTCTCCGGGATTGCGGCCATTCAGCATCAGTTTCATGGCGTCGCCACCATCCTGCATATAACGCTCTCGCAACAACTCGGCCAGGCGCCCTTGCTGATCGACGATTTCGGCCTGGGTCGCGCGCGTCTCCTCGGCCAAGCGCTTCAAATTATCCGCAACCCGTCGCTGACGCGCCGCCAGGTCACGCAGACCACGATTGATATCGGATATTCGTCGCTCGGATGTTTTCAAAGCATCGGCGACCTGGGAGCGGTCCTCGTTCGCCTGTTCGAGCTCATCCCTCAACGCCTGGATGCGCGCGCGCAACTCCTTCAGTTCCTGCTGCCGCCCGCTGTCGGCCGCGGCCGGCAAGGCCGTCGCGCACAACAAGACCAGGAACGGCAGCCACCAGTTCACGTCATTCGAATTCAATAAGCGGATGACCGGACATTTCCAGCGGCTGCGGCAATCCCATCATGCGCAGCAAGGTCGGCGCGACATCCTCCAGGGCGCCGGTCTCGCTCATGCGGGCCGGGCGACCGACGTAGATGAATGGCACCAGATTGGTGGTATGCGCGGTATGTGGCTGACCGGTGACCGGGTCGCGCATGGTCTCGGCGTTGCCATGGTCGGCGGTGATCAGCACCTCGCCACCGATCGCCCGCATCGCCTCGACCACCCGTCCCAGGCATGCATCAACCGCCTCGACGGCGTTGATCGTGGCCGGAATGAAGCCGGTATGGCCAACCATGTCACAGTTGGCGTAATTGCAGATGATGGCATCGTACTTGCGGCTCTCGATCGCCTCGACCAGCTTGTCGGTGACCTCGTGGGCGCTCATTTCCGGTTTCTGGTCATATGTGGCGACGCCAGGTGACTTCACCATGATCCGGTCCTCGCCGGGGTACACGGTTTCCTCGCCGCCATTGAAGAAATAGGTGACGTGCGGATATTTCTCCGTTTCCGCGATGCGCAGTTGACGCAGCCCCAGGTTGGCGATGTATTCGCCAAAACCGTTGCGCACGTGCTCCTGCGGGAATGCCACGGGGATGTCGAATTCCTCGCTGTAACTGGTCAGCGTGCAGAAATTGCTGAGGCGGGGCACATAATCGCGCTCGAATTCGGCGAAATCCGGCGCGATGAAAGCCCGGGTCAGTTCGCGACCTCGATCCGACCTGAAGTTCATGAACACGATCGCGTCGCCGTCTTCCATGCGCACCGGCTCCTCGCCCTCGGGCGCGATCACGGTCGGCTTGACGAACTCGTCGGTCTCGTCGCGAGCGTACGCGGCGGCCAATCCCGCGAGCGCATCCAGCGCGCGATACTCGGCCCGGCCGAGAGTCACCAGATCGTAGGCCAGCTTGACGCGCTGCCAGCGTCGATCCCGGTCCATCGCGAAATACCGGCCGACAATGCTGGCGATACGCCCGCCGCCCAATTCCGCGATCTTGCCATTCAACCTGCCCAGAAACAGTTCCGCGCTTTTTGGCGGCGTATCCCGTCCGTCCAGGAAGGCATGCAGATACACCTTTTCGATCCCCGCGCGCACCGCCATCTCCAGCATCGCGTGAATATGGCTTTCGTGACTGTGCACGCCGCCGTCCGACAACAGGCCGAAGATATGGAGGGATTTTCCGGAAGCACGAACCTTGTCGACCACCTCGACCAACACCCGGTTGCTGGCGAAATCACCGTTGGCAATGGAACGCTCGATTCTGGTGAATTCCTGATAAACCACGCGGCCCGCGCCGATATTGAGATGACCGACCTCGGAATTTCCCATCTGGCCGGCGGGCAGCCCCACCGCAGCTTCGGATGCCTGGATCAGGGCATGTGGATGCTCACGCCAGTAGCGATCGAAATTGGGCTTGTTCGCGCAAGCGATGGCGTTTGAGTCATCCCGGGCCCGACAGCCGAAACCGTCGAGGATGACGAGCAGGACAGGCTTGGTGGAGGCTGTTGGCATCAGTGAATTTTATCGTTTTTGGAAGCGATCTAAGGCGATATTTTCATGGGGTATTTTAGTATATTTGAATACTTAACGCGATATACTGGTACGTCAGTACGATGAAACGCGCTCGCCACGCACTTTCCCAATCATCCCGGTAGCACGGAGCAAACAATGATCACCGAGTCCACGGAACTCATCGACAAGGACGAACACATCGAACAAGCCTCCCGCGCCCTCAAGGCCATGTCCCACCCCTTGCGCCTCAAGATCCTCTGCGTTCTCGGCGACAAGGAAGTGAGCGTGCAGGACATCGTCGAGAACGTGGGCACCTCGCAAAGCAACATCTCGCAGCATCTTGCCATCCTGCGCGACAAGGGCGTGCTGCGTACCCGCAAGGACGCCAACCGTGTCTACTATCGCGTGGGAGACACCCGCACGCTCCAGTTGATCGGCATGATGCGCGACGTTTTCTGCGGCTTCGCCAAGTAACTCCCCTCCGCGCTCCGACCCGCCCCCCCCCAAGGGGCGCCCCACCCTGAAAGACGCGGCAGCGCCGCGTCTTGCGCTATCTTGATATCCACACCGAACGTTTTATATTGTCATAAGTTAATTTAATGGTTAATATTAGCGTTATCTAATTTACCTTGCCGCGCGTCGGCTGGGTCGAACTCGCGAGGTGTAACGATGTGGATACGTACGGCGTCGCTTCAAGTCCTGACAATCGCGCTGTCCCTGGGCGGGCATGCCATGGCGGATACGTTGACCCTGCGCAAGACGGTCGAGCTAGCGCTGCATCACAATCCAGAGCTGGCGGCGAGCCGGGCCCGCGTCGACTTGGCCGAAGCCGGGCTGAGACAGGCCGAAGGCGCGCGCTTGCCGCGCGTGACCTTGTCACTTTCCGCGACCCGTACCAATGACGCGCTTGCCGCGTTCGGCCTGAAACTCGGCCAGGAACGGATCAGCGCCGCGGATTTCGATCCGGTCAGACTCAACAACCCAAACGCCATCAATAATTTGAATACCCGTATCGAGGTCATGGCGCCCGTATATACCGGCGGCCAGATCGCCGCCCGCCAAGATGAAGCGCGCGCGTGGGCGCGCGCGGCGCGCGAAGGCGTCGAGGCAAGCCGTCAGGAATTGCTGATGAACGTCCTCAAGGCCTATCAGAGCGTGCACCTCGCCCGCGCCTACATCCAAGTCTCCGAGCAGGCACGCGTGGCGGCGGCGGAATTCCTGCGCGTCAGCGAAAATCTGCACAAGCAGGGCATGGCCGTGCGCGCCGATGTGCTCGCGGCGCGGGTCAATCTGGATGACGCCAGACTGCGCCTGGCCGAGGCGAAACGCCTGGAAGCCGACGCACTGGATCAGCTCAAGTTGTTGTTGGGGCGCGATTTGGGCGAGAGCATCGATGTCGATGGCGAGTTCCTGCCGTCTCCGCCCACGGAGGATGCCGCCACCCTGCGTGCCCGCGCGCTCGCGGAGCATCCCGCGCTGAAGGCCCTGCGCGGCCAGAACGACGCCACCAGATCGGCGCTGGAAGCCGCGCGCGGCGCCAAGAAACCGCAGTTCAACGTCATGGCCCGCCATGACTGGAACGACAAGAACATCGGCATGGACGCGGCCTCCTACACCATCGCCGGCGTGCTCAGTTGGACCGCCTTCGACGGCGGCCTGAACGATGCCGCGATCGACCGCGCCCAGGCCACCAGCCTGGAGCATGCGGCCAAACTGCGCCAGGCCGAGGATGGCATCGTGTTCCAGGTCACCGAGGCACGCCGCCGCGCCCTGGAAGCGGAAACACGCGTCGAAGTACGAGAAGCCGCCGTACTGGAAGCCGAGGAAGCGCAGCGCCTGACCAAGCGGCGTTACGAGAACGGCATCACCACGCTGACCGACCTGCTGTCCGCGCAGGCGCAACTGGACAAGACCCGCGCCGATCTGGCGCGCGCGCGTTACGACCGCGCGGTCAGCCGTGGCGAGGTGCTGCGCGCGGCCGGCATGCTCACGCAGGAACAACTTTGAAAGGAACCGCGATGACCCGCTCCATGCTTCCCGCCTTCCTGCTGGCCACCTTGCTGGCGACGGCGCTTATCGGCTGCGGTGGCGATGACTCCAGGCGCGTCGCCACCGAGGGCAAGACCGTGGCCGCGGAAATCGGCGAAGTCGCGCGTGGTCTCGCGAGCGCGCGCGAGGCCACGCCAGCTACCGTGGTCGCGGAAACCCAGGTACGCATGGCCTCGCGCCTGATGGGTTACATCCGCGCCATCGACGTCGCCGAGGGCCAACGCGTGGCGGTTGGCCAACGTCTGTTCAGCATCGACCCGGTCGAGGCGCAGGGCCAGGTCGATCAGGCACGCGCCGCGTTGCGCCAGGCCGAGGACGCCCATGCCGACGCGCGTCTGGAATACGAGCGCTTCGCCGCCTTGCTGAAAGAGGAAGCGGTAACCCGCCAGCAATACGAAAAAATGAAACTGCAGGCGGACATCGCCGAATCCCGCGTGACCCAGGCCAAGGCCGCGCTTGCCAGCGCCGGCAACCAGTTGCGCTATGCCACCGTCACCTCACCGATCGCCGGTGTGGTCACCGCCAAGCTGGCACGCGCCGGTGATCTGGCCACCCCCGGCCAGCCGGTCCTGGTGATCGAAGATCCGGATCGCCTACAAGTGGAAACACAGGTTCCGGAGCACCTGTTGAAGTCACTCAAGCCGGGCGCCATGGTGGCGGTCGAGGTCGATGGTATCGACGGCACCCTGGAAGCGCGGGTTGCCCGGACATCCCCCGCCGCCGATCCGGTCAGCCGCACCTTCCTGGTCAAGCTCGATGTCGCCGCGACCGGTCTTCGTAGCGGCCTGTTCGCGCGCGCGCTGTTCCCGATCGGCGAGCGAGAGGTCCTGACCGTGCCGGAATCCGCGCTGGTGCGTCGTGCCGGCATCGACGGCGTGTTCGTGGTTGACGCCGACAACATCGCGCGCTTCCGCATGGTCCGCGTCGGCGAACGCCGCGATGGCCGCGTCGAGGCGCAGGCGGGGCTGACCGCGGGCGAACGCGTGGTGATCGGCGGCGAACTCGACCGCCTGGAATCCGGCGACAAGGTCGGCGCCTGAGCGCGCGCCAGAACGGGAGCCCGACATGTCCGCGCAAGACTCGCCCATCAACATCGCCGGCAAGCTCGCCGACGCCTTTCTCGAATCGAAGATCACACCGCTGATCATCCTCGCGCTGTTCCTGCTCGGCGTGCTCGCATTGAGCCTGACGCCGCGCGAATACAACCCGCAGATCGTGGTGCCGGCGGCCAACATCATCGTCACCAAGCCGGGCGCTTCCGCCGAGGAGATCGACAACCTGATCGTCAAGCCGTTGCAGGCGATCATGCACGCGCAGTCCGGCGTCGACCACACCTACGGCTACGCCACCAACGATTACGGCGTGGTGACCGTGCAGTTCGAGGTCGGCGAGGATCAGGAGCAGAGCCTGGTCAAGCTGTACAACCAGCTCGTGCAGAACATGGACCGCATCCCGCCGGGCGCCAACGAACCGATCGTCAAGCCGATCAATGTCGACGACGTACCCATCCTGACCATCACGCTGAGTTCTCGCACGCATGACGACCGCGTGCTGCGCGAGGTCGGCGCGCGCCTGCTGGAGCACCTGCGCAACGCCCCGGGTGTGTCGTTCACGCAACTGGTGGGCGGCCGCGCGCCGGCGCTCAACGTTTGGATGGATCCGCAGCGCGTGGCCGCCGCCGGCCTTTCCCTGGATCGGGTAGACCAGGCCCTGCGTGGCGCCAATGTGTCGGCGCCACTCGGTACGCTGACCCGCGACAATCGCGCGACGCCGTTGCGCCTGGACGGCTTCCTGGGCAGCGCCGAGGAAGTCGGCGCCATCGTCGTTGGCGCATCGCAGGGGCGGCCGGTGTATCTGCGCGACATCGCGCGCATCGAAAAGGGCGCCGCCGAAGTCGAGGAAGCATCCTGGATCGGTTTCGGACCCGCCGCCAAATCCGCGCCACATGCCGGCGCGGCCAGCGCCGTGACCCTGGCCATCGCCAAGAAAGCTGGCACCAACGCGGTCGACGTCGCCGCCGCCGTGCAAGCCAAGCTCGATGAACTCAAGCGCCAGGCCATCCCGGACGGCATCGACGTCACCATCACGCGCGACGACGGCGAGCGTGCCAACGCCGCCGTCAATCTGCTGGTCGAGCACTTGGGCATCGCCATCTTCACCGTCATCCTGCTGATGTGGTGGTTCCTTGGCTGGCGGGAGGCGGGCATCGTCACCATGACCATTCCACTGATCCTGTTCATCGTGCTGGCGGTCGGCCTGATGCTCGGTCAGACCATCAACCGCATCACGCTGTTCGCGCTGATCCTGGCGCTCGGCCTGCTGGTCGACGATTCCATCGTGGTCATCGAGAACATCCACCGCCACCTGCATCACGGCAAGGTGAAGATGGAGGAATTCGGCAAGACCCTGGTCAACGCCACCAACGAGATCGGCAACCCGACCAACGTCGCCACGCTGGCGGTGATCCTCGCCTTCATCCCGATGGCCTTCGTCACCGGCATGATGGGGCCGTTCATGCGACCGATACCGATCAACGTGCCGGTGGCCATGCTCGCCTCGCTGTTGATCGCCTATTCCGTGGTGCCCTGGGCGGCGCGCCGCGTGCTGCGCGGCAAGGCCATGCGCGAAATGGAAAAGCGCGAAACCCTGGAGGATCACGGCCACGCCAAGGCGGACCCGCTGCGTCGCGCATATCTTGCGGTGGCGCGTCCGCTGATGGAGAGCGCGGCCAAGCGCAACCTGTTCTTCCTGGTGGTGGCGATCCTGCTGATTGCCGCCATGCTGATGCCGGCCTGGCAGTTCGTGCGCCCGTCCGGCATGAACGGCCCGCTATCACCGCTGGGGGTGGAGCTGAAGATGCTGCCCAACGACAACACCAACACCATGCTGTTGCAGGTGGACATGCCGGCCGGCACCGCGCTGGCCGCCACCGACCGGGTCGCGCGCGCGGTCGGCGAGGCGCTCGCCACGCATCCCGAGGTGGCCGACTATCAGACCTTCCTGGGCATGGCCGCGCCCATCGACTTCGCCGCCCTGGTGCGCGGCGACATGTTGAAGCGCGGCGAAAACCTGGCGCAGATCCGCGTCAACCTGAGCGACAAGCATCAACGTTCCGTTTCCTCCCACACCATCGCGGAAGAATTCGACGGCGCGCTGAAAGATGTGCGCGCCGCCTATCCCGAGGCTCGTATCAAGATCTACGAGACGCCCCCCGGCCCGCCGGTGCCGTCGCAAGTGCTGGCCGAGCTGTACGGCCCTGACTACGACACGCTGCGCGCAGCCGCCGGCGACGTGCGCGCGGCGTTCGGCCAGGTTTACGGCCTGATCAACGTCGACGACAGTGTCACCGCCGACGTCCGGAGCTTCCGCGTGCGCGTCGACGCCGAGCAGGCCATGCTCGCCGGTGTCGCGCCCGCGCAGGTCGCCAAGCTGCTGCGCGACTACGTGTCCGGCTTCCGGATCGGCACCCTGCACGCGGTCGACGCGCGCGAGCCGATCGATATCAGCGTGCGCCTGCCGCGCGAGCTGCGCGCCGATCCGACGACGTTGCTCAACCTGCGCATCGCCAACGCCCAGGGCACGCAGATTCCGCTGTCGGCCATCGCCAGCGTGGAGCAGTTGCCGGAGCCCAAACCGATCCATGCCCGTGACCTGCACGCCAACGTCATGGTCGGCGGCGAGATGCTCAAGTCCAGCCCGGTCTACGCGGTGCTGGCGCTCGACCAGATGCTGGACGGCAAGACCCTGCCCAGCGGCGCCACTTTCACCACCGGCAACCTCGGCTTCGTCGAGGCGCAGCCGAAGGATGTGGTCGATTACACGCTGCTGTGGGGCGGCGAGATGCGCCTGACCCTGGACGTGTTTCGCGACCTGGGCTCGGCCTTCATCGTCGCGCTGGTGTTGATCTACCTGACACTCACCGCCTACTACAAGTCGTTCATGCTGCCGATCATCGTCATGGGCGCCATCCCGCTCACCCTGATCGGCGTGTTCCCCGGCCACTGGGCGATGGACCAGGCGTTCACCGCCACCTCGATGATCGGCGTCATCGCCCTTGCCGGGGTGGTGGTGCGCAACTCGCTGCTGCTGATCGACTTCATCCTCGACTACCGCCGCCAAGGCTATTCACTGGAAGAGGCGGTGATGGAGGCCGGCGCCGTGCGCTTCCGCCCCATCCTGCTCACCGCGCTGGCGATCATCGCCGCCTCGGCGATCATGGTCACCGACCCGGTGTTCGGCGGTCTCGCGGTGTCGCTGATCTTCGGCACCTTCGCCTCGACGGCGTTGACCCTGGTGGTGATCCCCTTGCTGTACCTGCTGTGGCAGCGCCGTCTGCCCGCCGCCACGACGGCGTGACCCGCATTTTTCAACCTTGAAAGGAGTTCTCCATGACCATCGAACGCATCATCCGCATCATGGCCGGCGTCATGATCCTGCTGTCGCTCGCCCTCGCCCACTTCACCGGCCAGGTCGACATGACCAGCCTGTCCTGGCTGTGGTTGACCGCCTTCATCGGCCTCAATCTGCTGCAATCCGGCTTCACCGGTTTCTGCCCGCCGGAAAAACTGCTCAAGAAGATGGGGTTCCAGGAAGGCGGTAGCGCCTGCTGCAAGTAACCGGCTCGCGGTAAACTGCCGGGCTTTCCGTAACACATCGAGGTAACCGGATGGATTTCATCCTGCAGAACATCTGGCTGGTGCTGCTGGCCGTCATTTCCGGCGTCATGCTGTTCGGCGGCGGTGGTCTGCTCGGCCGTTTTTCCGGCGTCCGTCAGATCGGCCCGCAGGAAGCCGTGATGCTGTTCAACCACGACGACGCCTTGGTGCTCGACGTGCGCGAACAGTCGGAATGGGCCGACGGCCACATCGCCCGGGCCAAGCACATCCCGCTCGGCCAGTTGAAGAACCGGCTGTCGGATCTCGACAAGTTCAAGGGCAAGCCGATCGTGGCGGTCTGCCGCAGCGGCAGCCGCTCGGCCAGCGCCTGCCGGTTGCTCAAGCAGGCCGGCTTCGAAAACCTGCACAACCTCGCCGGCGGCATGATGGCCTGGGAACAGGCCGGCCTGCCCCGCGAAAAGAAGTGAACCAGGAGTGACCATGCCTCACGTCAAGATGTACTGCACCGCCGTCTGCCCTTATTGCGTCATGGCCGAAAAGCTGCTGAACAAGAAGGGCGTCACCGAAATCGAGAAAATCCGCGTCGATCTCGATCCCGCCCAGCGCGAGGAGATGATGCGCATCACCGGCCGGCGCACCGTGCCGCAGATCTACATCGGCGACCGTCACGTCGGCGGCTTCGACGATCTGTCCGCGCTCGACGCGGGTGGCGAACTGGATCCGCTGCTGGCCGCCTGAGCGGCCTCACCCCCGTTCCGGCGCGACCGCCGCCGCCTGGCGGTCGGCGTGATAGCTGGAACGCACCATCGGCCCGCTGGCGACGTTGCGGAAGCCCATGTCCATCGCCAGGCGTTCGAATTCGGCGAACTGGTCCGGCGTCACGTAGCGCTCCACCGGCAGATGATGGATGGACGGTTGCAAATATTGGCCGATGGTGACCATGTCGACGTCATGCGCGCGCAGGTCGCGCAACACCTCCAGCACTTCCGCGTCGGTCTCGCCCAGACCGAGCATGATCCCGGACTTGGTCGGCACCTCCGGGCAAACCGCCTTGAATCGGCGCAGCAGATCCAGTGAATGCGCGTAGTCCGCGCCTGGCCGACAGGCCTTGTAGCGACGCGGCACGGTTTCCAGATTGTGATTCATCACGTCCGGCGGCATCGCCGCCAAGATGCCCAGCGCCAGATCGAGCCGCCCCCGGAAATCCGGCGTCAGGATCTCGATGCGCGTGGTCGGCGCCGCCGCGCGCACGGCGCGGATGCAGTCGGCGAAATGGCTGGCGCCGCCATCCTTGAGATCGTCGCGGTCGACACTGGTGATGACCACGTAGCGCAGCCCCATCGCCACCAGCGTCTCGGCCAGATGCCGGGGCTCGTCCGGGTCCGGCGGCAACGGCTTGCCGTGGCCGACGTCGCAGAAGGGACAACGGCGCGTGCACAGATCGCCCAGGATCATGAAGGTGGCGGTGCCGTGCCGGAAACATTCGCCCAGATTCGGGCAGGAAGCCTCCTCGCAGACCGTATGCAGCCGTGCCGAGCGCAGCACCGATTTCAGCCGCGCGACCTCCGGCGAGCCGGGAAAGCGCGCGCGTATCCAGTCCGGCAGGCGCTCGCGCGGTTTCGGCACGATCTTGATCGGGATACGCGCGGTCTTCGCCGCGCCCTTGTGCATGTCTTTATCGGCCATCGCCACTCCTCTCAAACGGCCATTCCCACTCACGTCCACGAATCCATGCCCGAACACGAACGCGCTCGCGGGCATACAATCACGCAACTTCGTTGCAAAACCCCGGACTGAATCGACATGGACGCCTTCCCCCAGGCCGAATCGCTGATCCGCGCCCGCCAGGGGCGCGCCACGCCGGCGCGGCTGCGCGTGCTCGCCACGCTGCTGGCGGCGCCGCGCGCCCTGACCCATCACGAACTGGAAACCGCGCTCGGCGAACCGTTCGACCGGGTCACGCTCTACCGCGTCCTCGACTGGCTGGTCAAGGAACGACTCGCCCACAAGATTGCCGGCGACGATCGCGTCTGGCGCTTCAACGCCGTCGCCGCGCAAACCCATCCGCACGCGCATTTCCGCTGCACCGGTTGCGGCAAGGTGTTCTGCCTGGAAAACCTGAGCACCAGCTTCGCCCTCGACCTGCCGACGGGTTTCCGCGCCGAGCACGTCGACCTCACGGTCGCCGGCCGCTGCCCGAATTGCGCGTGAGCCGGCGAGACGCGCCCGCTCAATAGCGGTAATGCTCGGCCTTGTACGGCCCCGCCACCGGCACGCCGATATAGGCGGCCTGCTGCTCGGTCAGGGTGGTGAGCTGGGCGTTCAACTTCCTCAATTGCAGGCGCGCGACCTTTTCGTCCAGATGCTTGGGCAGGGTGTAGACGCCGACCGGGTAATCGGCGGTACGGGTGAACAGCTCGATCTGGGCGATGGTCTGGTTGGCGAAGCTGGACGACATCACGTAGGACGGATGACCGGTGGCGCAACCCAGGTTCACCAGGCGCCCCTTGGCGAGCAGGATGATGCGGTTGCCGGACGGCATGGTGACATG
The DNA here is from genome assembly GCA_020725265.1 of Hydrogenophilus sp. GTDB lineage: Bacteria > Pseudomonadota > Gammaproteobacteria > Burkholderiales > Thiobacillaceae > PFJX01. The sequence goes on from DYFK01000003.1 coordinate 49,599, forward strand.
GTCGACCTGCGGCTTGATCTCTTCCCACGGATAGCCCTCGATCGAGGCGACGTTGATCTCCGAATCGAAGTGGCCGATGTTGCAGACGATGGCCTGGTCCTTCATCTTCACCAGGTGCTGGTGGTCGATGACGTGGAAATTGCCGGTGGCGGTGACGAAGATGTCGGCCTTGTCGGCGGCGTAGTCCATGGTGACGACGCGGTAGCCTTCCATCGCCGCCTGCAGCGCGCAGATCGGGTCGATCTCGGTGATCCACACCTGGGCCGACAGCGCGCGCAGCGCCTGGGCCGAGCCCTTGCCGACGTCGCCGTAGCCGCAGACCACGGCGATCTTGCCGGCGACCATCACGTCGGTGGCGCGCTTGATGCCGTCGACCAGCGACTCACGGCAGCCGTACAGGTTGTCGAACTTGGACTTGGTGACCGAATCGTTGACGTTGATCGCCGGGAACTTGAGTTCGCCGCGCTCGTGCATCTGGTACAGGCGATGCACACCGGTAGTGGTTTCCTCGGTGACGCCCTTGATTTGCGCCAAACGGGTGGAATACCAGCGCGGGTCGGTCGCCAGCTTGGCCTTGATCGATGCGAACAGGACGGTGGCCTCCTCGCTGTCGGGATGATCGAGCACGCCGATGTCCTGTTCGGCGCGCGCGCCCAGATGCAGCAGCAGGGTGGCGTCGCCGCCGTCGTCCAGGATCATGTTGGAGTAGCCGCCATCCGGCCACTCGAAGATCTTGTGGGTGTAATCCCAGTATTCGACCAGCGACTCGCCCTTCACGGCGTAGACCGGAATGCCCTCGGCGGCGATGGCGGCGGCGGCGTGGTCCTGGGTCGAGAAGATGTTGCACGAGGCCCAGCGCACCTCGGCGCCGAGCGCGGTCAGCGTCTCGATCAGCACGGCGGTCTGGATGGTCATGTGCAGCGAGCCGGTGATGCGCGCGCCTTTCAGCGGCTGGCTCGCGGCATATTCCTCACGAATGGCCATGAGGCCGGGCATCTCGGTCTCGGCAATACGGATTTCCTTGCGGCCCCAGTCGGCCAGCGCCAGGTCGGCGATCTTGCAGTCGGTGAATTCAGCCATGGTGTGCTCCTTCATGAAAACCATGGCCGGGGAGGGAGGCTCACGTGCCGTCCCCGCGCCCGGCGGGTTGGACAGGTGAGCGCGGTTTTGAACCGAGCCTGGGGGGAACCCTCGCAGCGCTCCTCGGTGGGCTATGATTCTACCGCCTCACGGGCGGCCGATCACGTCGTCGCGCGCTCGTAGCTCTTCCCGTCAACGCTCGCCCCGGCTCCATCAACCATGCCCGCCGCCATCCCGCCCCACGCTAGCCAGGACAACACACCGCGGGTTTCCCTGATCGTGCGCACGATCGGACGACCGGAGCTGCGTCTCGCGATCGATTCCATCCGGGCCCAGACCTGGCCCGCCATCGAGATCGTGCTGGTTCTGGCCAACCCGGAATTCCAGCCCGGCCCGGAATTCGACGATCCGCGCATCAGGATGGTGCGCGCCGGTCGCCGCCTACCACGACCGGATGCCGCCAACGCCGGCCTGGACGCCGCCAGCGGTGACTGGATCGGCTTTCTCGACGAGGACGACCAGCACCTGCCGAATCACGTCGAAACCCTGCTCGACGCCGCGCGTGGCCAAGACGCCCGCCTGGCCTACGGCGACCTGATCGTCGGCGAGCCGGGTCGGGAGCAAGTGCTCGCCAACGGTTACTGGAAGGCCCGGCACACCGATCATCCGATCCCGCATTTGATCGGCATGCTGTTGTCGCGCGAACTGATCGACCGACACGGCTGCCGGTTCGACTCCGATTTCGAGGTGCTGGAAGACTGGGATTTCTTCCTGCAATGCGCCGAGCACACCGATTTCCTTCACGTCGGCGCCCCGGTCGCCCGCTACAACGGTCATCTCGGCACTTCCGGCTGCGGCGTCGGCGCCAACCGCGACGAAACCCGGGTGCGCGCCGGCCTCGCCCGGATGACCGAAAAATGGGGCCAACGCTACCGCCAGCTGGTCGACCAGGCCGAAGCCGCCGGCCGCGCCGCTGACGCCGCGCTCGGCGCGCGCGACTTCATGGCCGCCGAACGCCATGCCCGAGCCGGCCTCGCGGCCGACCCCGGCAACCCGACCCTGCTCAACCGGCTCGCCTACTGTCGCCGGCTGGCCGGTGACTGGCCCGGGGTGCTGGCCGCCCTGCGCCGCGCCTGTGATTCCGATCCCCTGGCGTTTCGCATGAAATGCGATCTCACCGTCCTCGAACATCGTCACGGCGAGCCAGCGCGCGCGCGTGAACTGCTGGACTCGCTGGCCACCCTGGCCGAATCGGAACAGGATCGCGCGCTGGTCTCACGGCTCATGGCCGAGCTAAGACCGGATGCCGCCGTCGGCAGAGCCTGAAAAATTCCGATCCGATTGTCCTGAAACGCCACCCCGGGCTAGAATTTCCGCACTGCAACATAAGTTCCCCGGACGCCTTCCCGCCGGCCTTCCCACCCCTCAGGATTCGCGGAGCCCCACCACCATGACTGATATCGAATTCCAGCCCGGCCAGACCGAAACCACCCAGGCGCGGGTCCAGAGCACCCGCCGCATCACCCCGGAGTCCACGGACGAAGTCCGCCAGATTGTCCTGCGTGTCGATGAACCGGCGTTCTACTTCCCGGAAGGCCAGAATATCGGCGTGCTCGTTCCCGGCCCGCACGCCTTCGGCAACAAGCTGCATCACCGTTACTACACCATCGCCAATGCCCTGGCGCGCGAGGACGGCGTCGAACTGGAACTGCTGGTGCGGCGCTGCTTTTACGTCGACGAGGTATCCGGCGAACGCTATCCGGGCGTGGCCTCGAATTTCCTGTGCGATGCCGGCATCGGCGATCCGGTCATGCTGACCGGCCCCTATCGCAGCCCATTCCGCATCCCGGCCGACCCCACCAGCAACCTGCTGATGCTCGGCACCGGCACCGGCATCGCGCCATTCCGCGCGTTCCTGCGCCGGATTTACCAGGAAGGACGGGACTGGCGGGGCAGCGTGCGCCTATACTACGGCGCCCGCTCCGGCACCGAGCTGCTGTACATGAACGACCAGAACGCCGACCTGTCGCAGTATTTCGACCACGGCACCTTCCAAGCCATCCAGGCGCTACAGGCCGGCCTGCTCGGCGACGCGGCCGACGCCCTCGGCAAAGGCATCGAAGCCAACGCGCGGGAAATCTGGGCACTGCTCCAGGATCCCAAGACCCACGTCTATCTGGCCGGCATGAGAAAGATCGCCGAGCGGCTCGACCAGACCATGGCCGAAGCCGCCGGCTCCATGGAACGCTGGCACCAGACCCGGCAAGCCTTGATCGAGGATCGCCGCTGGTCGGAACTGACTTACGTCTGAGGACGCGGGATCCATCCGGTAAATCGGCGCCAGAAAGCCAATCGGCCCCACCCGCCATGCGGATGAGGCCGATTCCAAGCCAGACTCAGGAATGCTCGATCAGGCCATCACGCGCTCCGTCGGCGTTGCCAGTAAAAACCCAGCATCAGCACCACGGACAGCAGGATCATGCCCCATTCCGAAAGCGTCGGAACCGGCCGGGGCGGTGCGGCCAGAACCGGCGTCGCGCTGCCGATCGTGATGTTGTCATAAGCCGTCTGATTCTCGGTCCCGGAAAAGTCGACGGAACGGGCAATGCCCGAGAAACTGGCCCCGGCCTGCGTCCAGTTGCAGAAAGTGCCGGTCGGATCCCCCGTGCAACCGTTGCCATCATGCTGAGCCGCGAGGTTGATCGTGGCGAGCACATTGCCGGTCGCGTCCGGGCCGTCGTAGACGGTGACCGTCGCGGCGGTGGCTGACGAGTAGTAGAACGAAAATCCCGTGCTGAAACCGGCCGGCGCATTCATCACCACCGACCCTCCGGTCGTCCAGAAAACCGCGGTATCCGGACTGGGCTCGTTGGCCATGTTGGCATTTCCGCCGACATCCGTATCGACCCCCGCGAGCGCGCTATCGCTGAAACTGACACCATAATTGGGCCCGGAACTGCCCAGGCTGCCGGTGCCGCCGTTATAGAAATTCTGGACCAGCTCACCAGGCTGCAAACCTTCGAACGTGAGCTGATAAACCTGCGCGGAGGCACCCATGCTGAACACCGCCAACGCCAACAACAGGACAAACCTGATTCCATGAACCATACGACCCCCTTGATGAAAAACTGACGAGAAAATCGGCCCCTTTCAGCCTCGCGGATTCTTCTCCTTGCCGATCAAAAACTCAACGATCGAGAAATGACAATCCGGTCATGGCCCTGGGCATACGCCCCGGCCATGCCTGGTAACGCCCCCTGCCACCAATCACGCCAACCGCCAGGCCAGTGTCTCCCCCGCGCGTAGCGGCACCACGCCGCCGGCATGCCCGTCCGGCACCGGCGTGGCCGCGCGCAGCAACGTGACCGTTTCCCGATTGCGCGGCAGGCCGTAGAAATCCGGGCCGTGGAAGCTGGCGAAGGCTTCCAGCCGGTCGAGCGCGCCGGCCAGGTCGAATACCTCCGCGTAGAGTTCCAGCGCGGCGTGCGCGGTATAGATGCCGGCGCAGCCGCAGGCCGATTCCTTGGCATGCTTCTCGTGCGGCGCGCTGTCGGTGCCGAGGAAGAACTTGGCGTTGCCGGAAGTGGCGGCGGCGATCAGCGCCGCGCGGTGGCTTTCGCGCTTCAACACCGGCAGGCAGTAGTAGTGCGGCCGCATGCCGCCCTGGAACATGGCGTTGCGGTTGTACAGCAGGTGGTGGGCGGTGATGGTGGCGGCGACGTTGGCCGGCGCGGCGCCGACGAACTCGGCGGCCTGGCGGGTGGTGATGTGCTCCAGCACCACCTTCAGGCGCGGCAGGCGGCGCAGCAGCGGTTCCAGGATGCGCTCGATGAACACCGCCTCGCGGTCGAACACGTCGACATCCGCGTCGGTCACCTCACCGTGCAACAACAACGGTAGCCCGGCCTCCTGCATGGCCTCCAGCACGCCTTGGACGCGGGCGATGTCGGTGACGCCGGAATCGGAATTGGTGGTGGCGCCGGCCGGGTAGTACTTGACCGCGTGCACGAAACCGCTGGCACGCGCCTTGAGGATCTCGGCCGGATCGGTGTTGTCGGTCAGGTACAGCGTCATCAACGGCTCGAACGTCATACCGGCGGGCAGCGCCGCGAGGATGCGCTCGCGATAGCCGGCGGCGTCCGCCACCGCGCGCACCGGTGGCTTCAGGTTGGGCATGACGATGGCGCGCGCGAAGCGGCGCGCGGTATCCGGCAGCACGGCGGCGAGCATTCCGCCGTCGCGCAGGTGCAGATGCCAGTCGTCGGGGCGGGTCAGGGTGAGGCGATCCATGGTTCAGGTTTCCTGTTTCAAGGTCAGTGCGAGCTCGTACAACCTGTTCTTGCGCCCGCCGGTCAGGCGGGCGGCGAGATGCGCGGCCTGCTTCAACGGCAGTTCCTCCAACAGGATCGCGAGCACCCGGCGCGCTTCGGCGTCATCCGCGGGCGGCGCCTCGGCCGGGGCCGAAATCACCAGCACGAATTCGCCGCGCCGGTGGTTGTCGTCGGCCGCCAGCCAGGCCGGCGCCTCCGCCAGCGCGCAGGCGTGGAATTGCTCGAAGCGTTTGCTGATCTCGCGGCCGAACAGGATCGAGCGTTCACCGCCGAGCACGGTCAGCAGATCGGCCACGGTTTCCTCGACGCGATGTGGCGCTTCGTACAACACCAGGGCAAACGGAAGGTCGGCGACGGCTTCCAGCGACTTCCGCCGGGCAGCCGCTTTCGCCGGCGGGAAACCGAGGAACAGCCAGGCGCCTTCGATGCCCGCCACCGACAGCGCGGCGGCGACCGCGCTGGGGCCGGGAATCGGCGAGATGGTGACGCCGGCAGCGCGGGCGGCGGCGACCAGACGCGCGCCGGGATCGGAGATGCCGGGCGTGCCGGCATCCGAGACGTAGGCCACGCTCTTGCCGGCGCGCAAGGTTTCGATCAGACGGGTAGCGGCGGACTGTTCGTTGTGTTCGTGCAAGGCCGTGAGTTTCGCCTGGATGCCGTACGCGACAAGCAGCCCCTGCGTGGTGCGGGTATCCTCGGCCGCGATCAGGTCCACGGTCTTCAGCACGTCGAGCGCGCGCGGGCTGATATCGCGCAGGTTGCCGATCGGCGTGGCGACGATATGCAGGGTGCCCGGGCGCGCGGGCTGGGGAGCATCGAACATGATGGCGGCGTGGACGGTATGAGCGGCGATGGCTGACGGATGACCGGTTCGGGAGACCGGCCGGACACGCGCCGGTTACGTGGATACTTGGCGCAAGTGTAACCAATCGGGGAGTGGCGATGCACAGGGGAGCCGGTGCCGAGCAGGCGGCGGCGGACTATCTCACGGCGCGCGGCCTGCGCCTGCTGGCGCGCAACGTCCGCTGCCGGGGCGGCGAAATCGATCTGGTCATGCGCGACGGCGCCACCCTGGTCTTCGTCGAGGTGCGCGCGCGCGCCGGCGCGGCGTTCGGCGACGCGGCGGAAAGCATCACCACCGCCAAGCAGGCCCGCATCATCCTGGCCGCGCGCCATTATCTGGCGCGGCATGACATCGACGCGCCCTGCCGGTTCGACGCGGTGCTGTTCGACGCCGGCGCCACGCGCTGGATCAAGTCGGCGTTCGAAGCCTGACCGTTATAATCGTCCAAGGCCCTTTTCCTCTCGCCACCATGCCGCTCAGCCAACGCATCCAGGACCAGTTCCAGACCAGCATCCAGACGCTGATCGACGCGGCCACGATCATCGGCGAACCGATCGGCGACGCCGCTCGACTGATGACCGACTGTTTCCTGAGCGAAGGCAAGATCATGGTCTGCGGCAGCGGCGCATCCGGATTGACCGCGCGTTACATGGCCGCGATCCTGTCCGACCGACTGGAAAAGGACCGCCCCGGCCTGGCCGCCATCGCCCTGCAGGCGGAGAGCGTGGCCCTGGTCGATGACGGCGACCCGACCCTTGGCTTTCCCCGCCAGGTCGCCGCGCTCGGCCACCCCGGCGACATCCTGTTCGCGATTTCCACCTACGGCCAGACCCGAGGGGTCATCGAGGCCGCGCGCGCCGCCCACGAGCGTGACATGCGCGTGGTGGCGCTGACCGGCGGCGATGGCGGCATGCTCGCGGAACATCTGCGCGAGGATGACATCCTGATCTGCGTACCGGCGGAATCGCCGCTGCGCATCCACGAAACCCAGTTGCTGACGATCCATTGCCTGTGCGATGGCGTCGACTTCTTCCTGCTAGGAGCCTGACCATGAAAAAACTGCTGCTGATCGCCCTGCTCGGTCTGTCCGCCTCCCAGATGACCGGCTGCGTGCCGGTGGTCGCCACCGGCTTCGGCGTCGGCGTGCTGATGATGGAGGACCGACGCAGCACCGGCACCTATCTGCTCGACGAGGAGATCGAACTGAAGCTGGCCAGCCGCATCCGCGAGAACCATGGCGACAACACCCATGTCGCCGTCACCAGCTACAACCGGCGCGTGCTGCTCACCGGCGCGGTGCCGGACGCCGGAACCCGCGCCAAGGTGGTGGAAAGCGCGCGCGCCATGAACAACGTGCGCGCCGTCCACGACGAGCTCGCGATCGGTCCGGTCAGCGGTTTCAAGGACCGCAGCACCGACGGCTACATCACCGCCAAGGTCAAGGCCCGCTTCCTCGACGACAAACGCTTCAACGCCCACCACGTCAAGGTCGTCACCGAAGCCCGCACCGTCTATCTGATGGGCCTGGTGAAGCGCGAGGAAGGAGACGCCGCCGCCGAGATCGCAGCGCGCACCGGCGGTGTCACCAAGGTGGTCAAGGTGTTCGAATACCTGGATTGACAACAGGGTCGAATTTCCGTGGCGCCTGCGTCATGCTCGCCCACGGACGATGACCCGAACGAGGAGACCATGAGAAAGCACATCGTCGCGGCGGCGGCCGCGTTCGCATTGGCCGCTGGCGCCAGCCAGGCCGAACCGCAACCGGTCAACATCACCCACGACCTCGCCAAGGTCAGGGTGATGCACAAAGGCAAACCGGTCGACATCGAGCGCAATCCGGATACCGACAACATGCTCGATCCGGACTTTTCCCTCACTTCGCGCCCCTGCCCGCCATTCTGCGTCCAGCCGATGACGCTGGCTCCCGGCGTCGAGACCATCGGCGAGCTGGAAATGCTCGATTACCTGAAACGGGTCGGCCGGGATGCCGGCGTTCTGGTGATCGATTCGCGCGACGGCACCTGGCCACAACGCTCGGGCATCCTGCCCGGTGCCATCCTGCTGCCATGGCAGGAACTGCATCCCGCCCACAACGATCCGGACAGGATCGCGGAAATCCTGATCTTCCGTTTCGGCGCCGCCCGTCTTGGCGGGCTGTGGAATTTCGAGAACGCCAGAACCCTGGTGTTCTACTGCAATGGTCCGTGGTGCGGACAGTCGCCGACCAACATCAAACAGCTACTCGCGCTGGGTTATCCCGCCCACAAGCTCAAGTGGTATCGTGGCGGGATGCAGGACTGGAAAATGCTGGGCCTGACCACGGTCGCTCCCTGACCACGAACACCCTCCCAATCTGGAAAAAGAAGGACGATTCATGAAGAAAACGCTGATCGCCGCCCTCGCCACCACGCTCGCCGCCACCCTGCCCGCGCAGGCCCAACAGGCGCCGGCGGCCAATCCCTACCTGAGCAACGTGCCGGTGTCCGCCGGCCCGGTCGTGCTGCCGGTATCGCCTGCCGGCCGCGGTACCCGTCCTTACGAGATGTCGCGCATCGTGCCGGAGGAGGAAAAGGCCCGTCTGATGAAACAGATGATGCCGATGATGAACATGGTCACGCGCATGGACGTCAAGGACGTCATGAACCTGATGGCCACCAAGTACAAGGCCAAGGAAGGCCTCAGCTTCGACGACGTCAAGCAGTCCATGGAGCTGCGCGCCAACCAGCTCAACTTCAAGAAGGTCGGCGAAAGCCCGATGTGGAAGGACATCCAGGCCGTGCTCGGCGACAAGGACGCGCCGCGCATGGAGGTCTACCACTATTGCGACATCGCCGCCGGCCGCGCCGTGCTGCAATACGCACCGGAATCCATCGTCTACCTGCCCTGCCGCATCGCCATCATGGAAGATGCCGACAAGAACATCTGGGTGCTGACGCTCGACTGGAACACCGCGTGGCTGGATTCCATCTCCGGCAAGATGGGGGCCCCGGATGAACTGATGATGCATGCCAAGGACATCCGCGACAAGATGGACAACATCATGCGCGCCGCCGCCGAAGGCGATCTCTGATCCATCCGTCCCTCTCAACCCTGCCGGAGCCCCAACCATGAATCGGTACCTTCCCCTGTTGCTGACCATCCTGGCCAGCTCCGCGCAGGCGCAACTGCCGTTGCCGTTCGCGATGCCCGGCACCGTCGGCCCGACCTATGCCACGCCCTACGCGGCCGCCTACGCCAATCCATTCGGCAATCCCTTCGCGCCTCCGCTCGCGAACCCCTTCGGCAACCCGTATGCCCAACCCTTCGGCGGCGGCGGCTTCCCGGGACAGGCGGCGATGTTGTCCAACCCGTTCGCCCCGGCCAGCCCCAACCCGCTCGCCATGCTCGGCTTGCAGAGCGGTCTGGCGAATCCTCTTGGCGCCCTGGCCAATCCCCTGGGCGGGCTCGGCGCGCTCAACACCCTTGGCGCTCTCGGCAGCCTCGGCCCCGCCCTGCAACTGGCGCCCAACCTGGTTTCCGCCGGGCACATGCAGCAACTGACCAACCCCTATATGGGGGGGCCGTTCGCTGGCAATCCCTATCTCCGGCAAACCATCCCGCTGCCCTTCGCCGCGCCGGCATTCAGCCCGGGCATGCCGTCCTGGCCGACCATGCCCGCCGCCCAGCCGGCGACCTCCGGCGCCTTCCCCCTGTTCCAGGCGCCGACGCGCCCGGTCCAGGCAGCCCCCGCCACCCAGCCGATGTCCTCGTTGCTGCCGCCCCCGGGGTTCCTGCCCATGCCGCAAATGGGCGAGCCGCGTCAGCCGCCCCCCCAGGCACTGCGCGATTTCAAACCATACCAGCCAGGGCCGGTGGCCACGCCGGAACCGGCGGCCCGACCGGCCCCGGTGGCCGATTCCGTCGCCAGCCAGCCGATGCCGCCCATCGACCCGGCCACCTTCCTGCAAATGTTCATGAAGCCGGCCGAACCGGCGAAATGAGCGGACGAAAAAAGGGCGGCCAGTGGCCGCCCTTTTTTCTCGCTCGCGTGCTACCCGCGCAAGGCGCGCAGATCGGCGATCACCGGCGCGACCACCGGCTCGATCTTGCGTCGCATCAGTGACCCGATCGCGGTGGAACGGGCGAAGATCGGCCTGACCCCGGTGTCGTCGCAGCTGGCAAGACGCGCGACCGCTTCCAGCCGGGGAGCGAACGCCTGGCAGGTGTCGGCCACGGCAACTTCGGCCACCGCCAGGTCGGCCGAGAAATAGCGACCGATCGCGTTCAACGCGCGCGCGACCACCTCCTGGGTTTCCGGTCGTTCGAGAATCTCCAGCGCGGCCGCGACGAAGCTCTGACCCTGCCCGGACAGGGCGCGCACCAGCGCGCGCGCGCGCGGCTCTTCGCGCGCCAGACGTTCCGCCAGGGCCTCCTCGGCGGCGGCGGCATCGGGATGCGCCGGCAGCGGCGAAGGCAACCGGCCGGCGGCCAGTTCAAGAAACGCCACGTAATGGGAGTTGACGCGCTTGCCGCGCCGCCAGACCGCCTCCAGGCCGGCCTCGGAAACCGCGCCAGAATCGATGAGCACGGCCACGGTGTCCATGATGCCGAGATGGTCGTCCTGCAGGAAAGGCAGGTGCTCGACCAGAAAATCGGCCAGCACCGGCCCCATGCCACCCCGCGCGACCTGCTCCCGGCGCAGCATCAGACGGGCGTTTTCGATGGTCGGCATGGCCCACCAGGCATAGCGGGCGAGTTCGTCGCCCAGCGCCGGCGAGTGGACCACCGCCACCACCGCTTCAGGTTCGCCGGTGAGCAACAGACGGCCGAGGTTGAGCCCTTCCATCTGGCCATGCCGGGTCCAGCGCGTCAGATACACCGGGTAACCGCCGGGCGAACCGAGCGCATGGCCGGACAACTGCTCGCGCACCAGGCGCAGATAACGGTCGGCCCGACAGTTCGGGCTCAGCGGCAGACTCGCCTCGCCCTTGTCGGTCAGCGCGTACAGGATCAGGTTGGCCTCATCGATGCGGATCGCCTTGATGTCCTGGGTGAGCAGGACCTGAAGCCGGAAACTGTCCTCGGCGGAAAGCGCGTCGTTCATGCGTTCCAGCTCACGACGATCAGGCCACGAGCTTTTCCAGACACTTGGCCGCCGCCGCCACGGTGGCGTCGATGTCGGCCTCGGAATGCGCGGCCGAGACGAAGCCGGCTTCGAACGCCGATGGCGCCAGATAGACGCCTTCCAGCAACATCAGATGGTAGAAGCGGTTGAAGGCGTCCTTGTCGCCGGCCATGACCTCGGCGTAGCTGGTCGGCGGCGTCGGCCGGAAATAGATGCCGAACATGCCGCCGACGGAATCCGCGCAGGCGAGCACGCCGGCCTCGCGCGCCACGGTGTTGAAACCATCGACCAGACGCCGGGTTTTGGCGGCGAGCTGGTCGAAGAAGCCGGGCGCGGCGATCTTTTCCAGCGTCTTCAGGCCGGCGGCCACCGCCACCGGATTGCCGGACAGGGTGCCGGCCTGGTAGACCGGACCGAGCGGCGCCAGCTTGTCCATGATGTCGGCACGGCCGCCGAAGGCTCCGACCGGCAGACCGCCACCGATGACCTTGCCGAGCGTGGTCAGGTCGGGACGGATGCCGTACAGCCCCTGCACGCCGCCGAGACCGACGCGGAAACCGGTCATCACCTCGTCGAAGATCAGCACCGAGCCATGCTTCGTGCAGAGCTCGCGCAACGCCTCCAGGAAGCCGGCTTTCGGCTTGATCAGGTTCATGTTGCCGGCCACCGCCTCGACGATCACGCAGGCGACCTCGTCGCCCTTTTCCGCGAACAGGCGTTCGACCTGGTCGATGTCGTTGTAGTCCAGCACCAGGGTGTGGCCGGAGCAGTCGGCCGGCACCCCGGCCGAGCTTGGCTGGCCAAAGGTGAGCAGGCCAGAGCCGGCCTTCACCAGCAGGCTGTCGGCGTGGCCGTGGTAGCACCCCTCGAACTTGACCAACGTGGAACGGCCGGTGAAGCCACGCGCCAGCCGGATCGCGCTCATGGTCGCCTCGGTACCCGACGACACCAGACGCAGCTTTTCGAGGCTCGGCAGCAACTCGACCAGTTTCTCGGCCATGCGCAATTCCATTTCCGTCGGCGCGCCGAACGACAGCCCCAGCGCGGCCGTGTCCGTCACCGCCCGGACCACGTCCGGATCGGCGTGACCGAGAATCAGCGGCCCCCAGGAACCGACGTAATCGAGATAGCTTTTGCCGTCCGCGTCCCACACCCGGCTGCCCTGCCCCCGGCTGAAGAAACGCGGCGTGCCGCCGACCGAGCGGAAGGCGCGAACCGGCGAATTGACGCCGCCGGGGATGAATTGCTGGGATTGCGCGAAGAGTTCGTCGTTACGGGATGTCATGTCGGTTCCTTGCGTGTTGCTCGATCAATTCCACGAATTTCCGGCTCGCCAAACCGGGATCGGCGGCCTCGTACAGCGCCGAGATCACCGCCACCAGATCGGCGCCGGCGGCGAGCGGTTCGGCGACGTTGGCCAGCGTGATGCCGCCGATCGCGCACACCGGCAGGCCGGTTCGGCGACGGGCGGCGGCCAGCACGGCCGGATCGAGCCGGCGCGCCGACGGCTTGGTCGGCGAGACGAAACAACTGCCGAAGGCGAGGTAATCGGCGCCGGCGGCGGTGGCGGCATCCGCGCGTTCCAGGCTCTGGTAGCACGAAGCGCCCAGCATTCTACCGGCACCCAGGCGTCGCCGGGCCTCGGCGAGCGCGCCATCGTCCTCGCCCAGATGGACACCGTCGGCCTCGGCGAACAACGCCAGCTCGATATCGTCGTTGACGATCAGACGGGCACCGAAGCGACGCGTCAGGCCGCGCAGGGCTACCGCCTGTTCCTGGCGATGGCAGGGGCTGGCGATCTTGTTGCGGTATTGCAGGACACGACAGCCGGCGGCCAGGATCGTCTCGGTCGCGGCCAGCAGCGCGCGGGTATCGCCCCAGTCCGGGGTGATGGCGTAAAGGCCGCGCGGCAACACCATCCGGTCACGACCGGTCATCGCCGCGCAGCCAGTGAAAGCGATCCGGAATGAACTGGCCCATGCCCGGCCGCTGCGCGTGCCGGAGCGCCAACCAAGTGTACTTCTGTGCCTCGCGGGCGGCTTCGGCGACATCCTGTCCACGCGCCAGCAGCGCCGCCAGCGCCGAAGCCAGGGTGCAACCGGAACCGTGGTAAGACCCCGGCAGGCGCTCCCAATCCAGCCGGTGGACGACGCCGCGTGTGTTGTAGAGGGTATTGCGGACCTGGGCGCCAGCCTCATGGGCACCGGTGATCAACACGTACTCGCTACCCAGATCGATGAGCCGGCGCGCGCACTCGATCAACCCCGGTTCGTCATGTTCCTCGTCCGGATCCTCGGCCAGCCGGCGCGCCTCGATGCTGTTCGGCGTCAACACCGTCGTCTGCGGCAGCAACAGATCGCGCATCGCCTCGATCAATTCCTCGCCGGCCAACGGATCGCCACGCCCCGACGCCAGCACCGGGTCCAGCACCAGCGGCACGTCCGGGTAATCGGAGACCACCTCGGCGATCGCCGCCGCCGCCTCGACGCCACCGAGCATGCCGATCTTGATCGCCGCCACCGGCATGTCTTCCAGCACACTCCTGGCCTGATCCGCGATCCATTCGGGATCGATCGGCAGATAGTCGTCGACGCCGACCGTATCCTGGACCGTGATCGCGGTCACCACCGACAGTGGATGGCAACCCAGGCTGGCCAACGTCAGCACGTCGGCCTGCAGGCCGGCGCCCCCGGTCGGATCGGTGCCGGCGAAGACCAGGACAGCGGGAAGGGGCAGGGACCAAGCCGGCAGCGAAGCGACGGACGGGCCGGATACGGACATGGATGACATCGGGGAAACCCTTGGCGCGGGCGGGAAGAATCGGCAGAATCCAATTTTCACACAAGAAGCGGCTTCCCGGACGGCGCGCGGGAGCGCAAGGCGCGGCCGGAGCCGGTTTCCCGGGTGGGTCTGGTCTTGAGAAGGAGGAGCAGCATGCGTTGGTTCGCCATCCTGATCGCGACGCTGGCGTTTCACGTCCACGCCGACGAAGCGTTGATCTTCAACGTCACCCTGGACTACGACCAGGAACGCGACCACGTCGCCACCCAGTCGGTCTTCAACGATCTCACCAAACATCTTTCCGCCACGGTCGGACGCCAGGTCAAGCTGGTCATGACCCAGAACGCCGAACGTGTCGGCGAACGCATCCGCACCGGCAGTTACGCCATGCTCCTGGCCCCCGCGCAACTGGTCGGCCTGGCCATGCGCAATGGCTACACGCCGGTGGCCAAAACCGAGGATGAAGCCCGCGTGGTTCTGGTCGGCAACCGCAAGGCCAATATCGCCAGTCTGGACAACGCGCGCGGCAAGCGCATCGCCCTGCCACACCGCGAATCGCTGGTGACCTACATGGTCAACGGCGAAATGAACGCCAAGGGCCTGGCGCCTGCCAGCTATTTCGGCCAGATCATGCACATGAACCAATACGGCGCCGTGCTCTACGCCATGGAAATCGGCCAAGCCGACGTCGCCGCCTCCAAGGAAAACATGATCAAGGCCTGGCTGGAGAAAAACCGCGACGCCGCCGTGATCGGCCAGTTGCCATCGGTGCCCTCGGCCGGCGTGGTGGTCAACGACAAGCTTGGCGAAGCGCTCAGGGATCGCATCCGGGTCGCCTTCACGACCATCGATCCAGCCCTGGAAAAGCGCCTGACCCGCATCCGCCTGAGCGCCTTCGACCCAGCCGACACCGCCGATTTCGAATTCGTCTCGACACGCGGCTTCTACACCCCCGAAGTGCTGCCCGGCGGCACCATCGCCACCGCCCAGCAGGTCAAGCGGCTGATGGACCAGGGCGTCAAGCTGTTCGACGTGCGTCCGGCCGCGCATTATCGGGAGGGCCACATTCCCGGCGCCGTCAACGTCACCTACCAGATGAACAGTCCCAAGGAAGTCGAATACGACGACAGCGTCGACGCCTTCGACATCGGCCGCTTGCCGCAGGACAAGAACACGCCGATGATCTTCCAGTGCAACGGCGCGGAATGCTGGTATAGCTACAAGGCGGCCCGCTACATGATCAAGCGCGGTTACAAGAAGATTTACTGGTTCCGCACCGGCCTGCCGGCCTGGAAAGGGGCCGGATACCCCGTCCAGCGCGGCACCTGAGCCGCGCGTCTTGCTAGGAGGAAACGTGGACGAAGCCAACGATCTGGCCGGTACCAAGGTCATGGTGATCGACGACAGCAACACCATCCGGCGTAGCGCCGAGATCTTCCTGCTCAAAACCGGTTGCGAGGTGATCCTTGCCGAGGATGGGTTCGACGCGCTCGCCAAGATCGCCGATCATCAGCCACAGGTGATTTTCGTGGACATCATGATGCCGCGCCTGGACGGCTACCAGACCTGCGCGCTGATCAAGAAAAACCCGCGCCTGCGCGATACGCCGGTGATCATGCTGTCGAGCAAGGACGGACTGTTCGACCGCGCGCGTGGCCGTCTGGTCGGCTCCGACGAATACCTCACCAAACCCTTCACCAAGGACACCCTGCTGGAAGCGGTGCGCCGACACCGTCCCAAATCCGCCTGACCCCGGATCAACCGCAAGGAAACGACATGCCGATCAAGAAAGTGCTGGTCGTCGACGACTCCCCGACCGAGCGATTCTTTCTCACCGACCTGCTGCGCAAGCAGGGCTATGACGTCCTTACCGCCGAGAACGGCGAGCAGGGCGTCGCCACCGCCAAGGCCGAACAACCGGACCTGATCCTGATGGACGTGGTGATGCCCGGCCTCAACGGCTTCCAGGCCACCCGCCAACTCTCCAAGAGCCCGGACACCCAGGCCATTCCGGTCATCATGTGCACGACCAAGGGCCAGGAAACCGATCGGGTCTGGGGCATGCGCCAGGGTGCCAGCGATTACATCGTGAAGCCGGTGGTGGCGGACGAATTGCTGGCCAAGATCAAGGCTCTCGGCTGATGGCCGGCCTCGACGGCACGCCCGACACCGAGTCCAGGCGCGAACAGGAAAGCCTGCGCGACTTTCAGTCGCGTCTCGCCGAACGGCTCGCGCTCGCCGAAACCGGTGCCGCCGGCGGCGCATCCCGGCTCGGATTCATCGCCGGTGGCCGACACTGGCTGGTCGCGCTCGACCAGATCAACGAAGTCGTGACCCTGCCCGGACTGACCGAAGTCCCGTGGGCACGCCCCTGGTTCGTCGGCGTCGCCAGTGTGCGTGGCTCGCTCTATGGCTGCACCGATCTGGCCGCCTACCTGGGGCTGGCCGCTCCCATTCCCAAAGGCGAGGTCCGTCTGCTGCTCGCGCACCCGCGCCATGGCATCAACGCCGCCCTGCGCATCGATCGCGCGCTCGGCCTGCGCGCGCTCGACAAGCTCACTCCCGAGCCCGGCGTGGCCGACGCGCCAGCCTGGCGACTGGGCGACTGGCGCGACGAGAACGGCCAGGTCTGGACCGAAATCAGTCTGGAAAACCTGGTTACCACGCCTGAATTCATGGATGTGACCGCCTGATGCGGCGGCCCCGCAAATAGCCGCCGAGAGACCGCGAGACGGCCAACGGCGCATCGAAAACACGAGGGGACAGACAATGGCAATCAAGAAGCCCGATTTCGACATCGGCAAAACCTTCGGCGGCCTCGGCCGTGTCATGGAACGCTGGTCCGAACTCGACCCCGAGCGCATCCCCCTGCTCAATCGCGTGCCCGTGGAAAAGCGGCGGCCACGCCTGCTCGCCACCCTGCTGATCACCCTGATCCTGGCCGGCGTCCTGATCATCTGGTACGTCATCCAGGTCGGCAACCGGGCCGAATACATCGAGATTTCGACCCGTCTGCAAATGCAGTCCCAGCGCTACACCAAGACCGCCCAGCAGGCGGTGCTCGGCAACCGTGACGCCTTCGTCCAGCTCGACGAAAGCCGCAAGGATTTCGCCGAAGGTCTGGACACCCTGATCAACGGCGGCGCCGGCGTTCCCGGCTCGCCACAGTACATCCAGTCCGATCTGGCGGAATTGAGGAAGCGCTGGGAAGTCTCGCGCGACGACATCAAGGCCCTGGTCGACGAACAGGCGGTCCTGATCGAACTCGGTCGGTCGCTCGCGGAAGTCAACCAACGCAACAGCGAGCTCCTGGACCTGACCGAACAGGTGATCGCCCTGTTGCCGGGCGAAACCCGCCGCCCCTGGGCGTTCGCGCACCAGCAGGCGTTGTGGACGCAACGCATGGCCAAGAACGCCAACGCCCTGATCTCCGCCGACCGTATCGATCCGGAAACCGCCTACCAGCTCGGTCAGGACGCGCGCACCTTCCGCGAGGTGCTCGACGGCCTGCTCAACGGCAGCGCCAGCCTGGGCCTGCTCGGGGTGACCGACCCGGACGCGCGCGACAAACTGCTGGAAGTCGACGAAGTGTTCACCCGCTTCGAGCAGCAAATCAGCCTGATCCTGCGCAACATGCCGCAACTGGTCGAAGCCAAGCGCGCCGCCCGCCAGATCTTCGACGAATCCGAACGCCTGCTGGAAATGACCCAGAAGCTGACCCAGCGCTATCAGGACATGGGCACCGGCGTCTACCTGCTGTTCGCCATCGCCTTCGCGCTGGCCTCGCTGGCCGCGCTACTGTTGCTGAACGTGATCAACGTGCACGAGGCGCGCCGACGCGCCGACGAGGCTGCGCTGGAAAACCAGCGCAACCAGGACGCCATCCTGCGTCTGCTCAACGAAATGGGCGATCTGGCGGAAGGCGACCTGACCGTGCAGGCCACCGTCACCGAGGACATCACCGGCGCCATCGCCGACTCGGTCAACTACGCGATCGAGGAACTGCGCAACCTGGTCCAGGGCATCAACCGCGCCGCCGATCAGGTCACCGCCGCCACGTCCGAAGCCCGCGCCAACTCGGAACGGCTGCTGGCCGCCGCCGAAACCCAGGCCCAGCAGATCGGCGCGACCACCGAGGAAATCGGCCACATGTCGGCCTCCATCGCCGAGGTCTCGCAGAACACCGCCGAATCCGCCCGCGTGGCCGATCAGGCCCTGGCCACCGCCCGCAAGGGCGGCGATTCGGTGCGCGGCGCCATCGCCGGCATGAACGCCATCCGCGATCAGATCCAGGAAACCTCCAAGCGGATCAAGCGGCTGGGCGAGTCGTCCCAGGAAATCGGCGGCATCGTCGACCTGATTTCCGACATTACCGAACAGACCAACGTGCTCGCGCTCAACGCCGCCATTCAAGCCGCCGCCGCCGGCGAGGCCGGCCGCGGTTTCACCGTCGTCGCCGAGGAAGTGCAACGCCTGGCCGAACGCTCGGCGCACGCCACGCGCCGGATCGGCAACATCGTCAAGACCATCCAGAGCGACACCCAGGATGCCGTCAACGCCATGGAGCAATCGACCCAGGGCGTGGTCGAGGGCACGACCCGTTCCGACGCGGCCGGTGGCGCGCTGACCGAAATCGAATCGGTTTCGGAACAACTGGCGCGCCTGATCCAGAGCATCTCGGACGCCACCCAGGCCCAGGCCGCCACCGCCGAGCGCATCGCCGGCAACATGCGCCAGATTCTGGAAGTCACCGAACAGGCCGCCGACGGCGCCCGCGGCAGCGCCGCGTCGGTCGGCGAACTGGCGGTGCTGTCGGACGAACTGAAGGTATCGGTGTCCGGCTTCAAGCTGTAAGCGCCGGACCGCGCAACCCGCACGCGAATAGGACACATCGCCATGAGCATGGACATGGACTTCGATCTGGGCCCCCTCACCTGGGTCAAGGGCGAGCTGGACAACGCACTGGAAGCCGCGCGCGTCGCGCTGGCGGGCTGGAACGGCGAGGACATCACGCCGCTCAAGACCGCCGCCGCGCATCTGCACCAGGTTCGTGGCGCCCTGGAAATCGTCGACCTGCGTGGCGTCACCCAGGTCACCGGCGAAACCGAACGCCTGCTCGCGGAAATGGAAACGCGCGCGGAACTGCGCGATCGAGACTCCGCGGAAATCATCCTGCGCGCCATCGCCGCGCTGAAAACCTATCTGGACGGGCTGATGGCCGGCACCCCGCCGATGGAACTCAAGCTGGCCGGACATCTGCACGCGCTGGTCACCCGCCGTGGTGGCGAGGCGCCGGCGCCGAGCGAGCTGTTCCACCCCGATACCGACATCCGCGTGCCACGCCCGGCGCCGGAACCCCAGCTCACCGAGGCCGTCCGCGCCGCCAGCGTTCACGCCGCCCGCCAGCGCTACCAGCTCGGCCTGCTGAAGGTCCTGCGGAACGACGACGCCGCCGCCGGCCTCGACCAGATGGCCCGGGCGGTCGGCGAAATCGAACGGATCGCTCCCGGCACCGCGCAATACACCTTCTGGTGGAGCGTCGGCGCCCTCATGGATGCCCTTGAGCGGCGCGCCCAGCCCGCCGATTTCTGGATCAAGCGCCTGTGCGGCCGCGTCGACCTGCAGATGCGCCGGCTCATGGAAGGCTCCCGCCAGCTCGCCGACCGCCTGTTCCGCGACGTGCTCTACCACCTTGGCCGGGACGAGGCGGCGGATGGTCGCGCCGCCCAGGCACGCGAACTGTTCCGGCTGCGTAGCCATTTCCCGGACCGGGCCGACGACGCGCTCACCGCCGAACACCTCGCCCAGCTTGCCGCCCTCAGGGAAAGCCTGGCCACCGCCAAGGACCACTGGATGCGCTACTGCGGTGGCGCCCGCGAAAGCCTGGAGGCGTTCAAGCATGGCGTCGCTGGCTTCGTCGAGGCCAGCAGCCGGCTGCCCAATCCGGCCATGCAGTCGCTGGCGCGCATGGTTCAGGCCGTCACCAAGCGTCTGTCCGGCGACGACGCCACCGCGCAGAACGAAGCCCTGCAACTGGAAATGGCGACCGCGCTGCTGCTGGCCCAGAACGCCGCCGAACACTACGAGAAGCTGGATGACCAGTTCGGCCGCCAGTGCGAAGCGCTGACCATGCGTCTGCAAGCCGCGATCGACCCCCATTTCGACACCAGCACGATTCCCGAGGTCGAACTGCTCGACGAAGTCTCGCGCGCCGCCCAGGAAAAACTGGTGGTCTCCCAGGTCGCCCAGGAAATCCAGGTCAACCTCAACCAGATCGAGGAAATCCTCGACAAGTTCTTCCGCAACGCCCAGGAACGCGGCGGTCTGCCGATGGTGCCCAGCCTGATGAAGCAGATCCAGGGCGCGCTCAACATCCTCGAGCTCGACACCGCCGTCTCGCTGGTCGACGAAGCCCTGCGACGCATCCAGCATTTCGCCGAACCGGATGCCCAGATCGCGCCGGAGAATCTCAACTGGGTGGCCGAGGCCCTGTCGACCCTGGGTCTGTACATGGACAGCCTGCGCTACGGCCGCGACGACAAGCAATCGATGATCCGTCTGCTGGCCGAGCCGGAAGTCGACATGCCGCGCGAGACCTCGGTGGAGAGTGAAATCCACGCCGAAACCGAGCGCCTCAAGGAATCGGTCTCGCGCTGGGCCGCCGAAGGCGGCGACGCCGAGGGCCGGGAAGCGCTGCGCGGCGAACTCGGCAAGCTCGTCCGCGACGCCGACCTGATCGGCGACGCCGACCTGCGCGGCCAGGCCGATGCCGCGCTCAAGGCGCTCAGCGCGGCCGACGCGCCGGAAGCCGTGCGCGAGGCGGTGGTCAACCTCGGCGGCGCGCCCACCGCCGCGCCGGCGCCGAGCGCGGACAGCATGCGCCTGGCCGCCGCCACCGACGACACCATCGACCGGGAACTGCTCGACACCTACATCGAGGAAGCCAATGAAGTCCTTGGCGTCATCGCCAGCAAGGTCGCCCGCCTGCACGTCAGCCCCTACGACACCGACGCTTTCACCACCATCCGGCGCGGCTTCCACACCCTCAAGGGCAGCGGCCGCATGGTCGGCCTGACCGATCTGGCCGAACTGGCCTGGGAAGTCGAACAGACGCTCAACCTCTGGCTGCGCGACGAACGCGCCCCGGACGCGGCCATGCTGCGTTTCCTGGAAGACACCGGTAACGCCTTCGAAGTCTGGGTGAACGAACTCGATGAACAGGGTCGTGCCCGCGTCGAGGCCGATCACCTGGCCCGCGCCGCGCGCGTGTTGCGCGGCGAACAGGTGGCACCGGTGGAGGCCCCGCCCCCAAAGCCTGAAGCCGACGACACGGCCGCCCCGGCCGCGGCCGTCGGCGACGCGGATGCGGGCACCGGGGCGCCGACGGAAACCGACGTGGCGATGGAACGGGATGGCGGCCAGGACGACGCCGAAGACCATCTCGTCGACATCGGCGGCCATAAACTGCCCGCGGAACTGTTCGACATCTTTTCCAACGAAGCCGGCAACCGGCTCGACGAACTCGCCGTCGCGGTTTCCGAAATGACTGGCGGCGACCGGCCGGACGGCTGGGAAGCCTTCGCCCGCGCCGCCCACACTTTGGCTGGCATCTCCCGGACCACCGGTTTCACGCCGCTGGCCGAGGCGGCGCATGCGCTCGAACTCTGGGCTGGCGCCTGGCCGGACCGGCACGCGCCACTGGACGAGGACGCCGCGGCGGTACTCGATCGATGCCTGAATACCCTGGCCCGGGCGGTCGAGGGCATCCTGGCGCGCCGCTATCCCGCGCCGATGCCGGAAATCGACGCCGGCCTGGCGGAGCTCGCCGCCCCCCTCCCCGCCGGCTCGGACGACAAGGCCGCCGAACCCGTGGACATCGACACCTCGTCGGATCAAGCCCCCGACACCGCGCGGGCTGGCGACGAACACGGCGAAACACCCCGCCCCCCCGCCATCGACTTCGCCGACGACCTGCCCCCCGAACTGGCCGAGGAACTGGCGCGCGTGCTCGCCGACGGTCCCGACGAAAGCAGCCTCACCCACTTCGTGCCGCCCCAGCCGGCCGCGCCCGCGCGACCACGGGAAGAACCGGCGCCGGTGCGCGACGAAATCGACGAACAGCTGCTGCCGATCTTCCTGGAGGAAGCCACCGAACTGCTGCCGCGCATCGGCGAGACCCTGCGCGCCTGGCGCGCGGAGCCCGATGCCGCCGAACCGCGCGACGCCTTCAAGCGGGCCCTGCACACGCTCAAGGGCTCGGCGCGCATGGCCGGCGCCATGATCCTGGGCGATACCGTCCACAAGCTGGAAACCCGGGTCATCGAACTCGGCGAGGGCGCGGCCGACGCCGACTTCCTCGACGACATGGAAACCGCCTACGACCATTTCGCCGAACTGGTCGAGCACCTGCACGGCGGCCCCATGCCCGACGAAGCGGTGGCCCCGGCCTCCCCCGCCGCCGCGCCAACCGTTCCCGCTGGCGCGATGCCCGCGCCGGTGGCACAACCCGCGCGCGCGCCCGACGAGGACATGCGCGCGCGCCAGGCCATGCGCCTCAAGGCGGACATCCTCGACACCCTGCTCAACGAAGCCGGCGAGGTCGCCATCGCCCGCGCCCGGATCGAGAACGTGCTCGGCAACCACAAGCAGATCGTCCAGGAACTCGCCGCCAACGTCGACCGCCTGCGCGCCCAGTTGCGCGAGCTCGAAATCCAGGCCGAATCGCAAATGCGCTCGCGCCTGTCGCAAATGGACGAAAGCCAGTTCGACCCGCTCGAATTCGACCGTTTCTCGCGCTTGCAGGAACTCACCCGCATGCTCGCGGAAAGCGTCAACGACGTATCCACCGTGCAGGACAACCTGTTCGCCGGCCTCAACGAAGCCGACAACGCGCTGATCCAGCAATCACGCATGGCGCGCACCCTGCAACAGGAACTCATGCACCTGCGCATGGTGCCGCTCAACACCCTGGCCGAACGCCTGCACCGGGTGGTCCGCCAGTCGGCCAAGCACACCGGGCGCAAGGCGCAGCTGGAAATCGACGGCGGCCAGACCGAACTCGACCGCGGCGTGCTCGACAAGATCGCCGCGCCGCTCGAACACCTGGTCCGCAACGCCATCGCCCACGGCATCGAAAACCCGGCCACGCGCGCCACCGCCGGCAAGCCGGAATACGGCGAGGTCCGCCTGGGCGCCCGTCAGGAAAGCAACGAGATCATCCTGACCCTGAGCGATGACGGCGGCGGCATCGACGTCGACGCCGTTCGCGCGCGCGCCGAAAAGATGGGCTGGATCGAACCCGGCGAGGAAATCAGCGACGAACAGGTCGAACAGACCCTGTTCCGTTCCGGCTTCTCCACCGCCGAGCAGGTCACCGAACTGGCCGGTCGCGGCGTCGGCCTCGACGTGGTCAAGAACGAGATCGCCGGCATCGGCGGCCGGGTCCGGATCGATTCGGAAAGCGGCCGGGGCACCCGCTTCACCATCCGCCTGCCGCTCACCCTTGCCCTCACCCAGGTCGTGCTGGCGCGCGCCGGCGGCCAGACCTGGGCGCTACCCGCCAACCTGGTCGCGCAGGTGCGCGAGGTCAAGGCCGAACGCATGCACGCGCTGCACGAGGCCGGTCAGGTCGAACTGGACGGCGAAGCCTACCCACTGCGCACCCTCGCCGAGCTGGTCGACCGTACCGCCGAACCCAGCGAGGGCCACTACCGCACCGTCCTGCTGCTGCGCGCCGGCGACCGCCGCCTGGCGATCCGGATCGACGCCCTGGAAGGCAATTTCGAAGCCGTGGTCAAGAACATCGGACCGCAGCTTGCCCGCATCGTCGGCGTCAGCGGCGCCACCGTGCTCGGCGACGGCCGCGTCGCCCTCATCCTCGACCCGTTCCAGCTCGCCGAACGGGCACCCCGCCTGACCATCGAGGAAGAAGAGCGCACCACCGAACAGGCGCCGCTGGTCATGGTCGTCGACGATTCACTGACCGTGCGCAAGATCACCAGCCGCTTCCTCGAACGCGAGGGCTTCCGCGTCATCACCGCCCGCGACGGCGTCGAAGCCCTGGAAATCCTGGAAACCGAGAAACCGATCGCCATGCTGCTGGACATCGAAATGCCGCGCATGGACGGCTTCGAGGTCGCCCGCAACCTGCGCGCGGGCACCACCCACCGCGATCTGCCGATCATCATGATCACCTCGCGCACCGCCGAGAAACACCGCAAGCACGCGCTCGAACTCGGCGTAGACGCCTATCTGGGCAAGCCTTACCAGGAAGAGGAACTGCTCACCACCCTGCACCGGCTGAGCGCGGCGCGCATGGCGGAAATCGACGCATGACCCGGGTCGACCCGCGCATGGGTCGGCCCCCTCGCCGCGAGGCTTACTTCATGGCCTCGTCATAGCGGCGCGTGACCTCGTTCCAGTTCACCACGTTCCACCAGTTGGTCGCGTACTCGCCGCGCTTGTTCTGATATTTCAGATAGTAGGCGTGCTCCCAGACATCCAGGCCGAGAATGGGCGTGCCGCGCGTGATCTCGGGCAGATCCATCAGCGGATTGTCCTGGTTGGGCGTCGAGGTGATCGCCAGCTTTTTGTCCGGCGTCACGATCAGCCAGGCCCAGCCGGAGCCAAACCGGCCCAGCGCCGCCTGATCGAAACGCTTCTTCATGTCCTCCAGCGAACCAAAAGTGCGCGCGATGTCCGCCGCCAGCGCCTCGCCCGGCGCGCCGCGCTGGCCGGCCGGCGCCATCAGCTTCCAGAACAGGTCATGGTTGTAATGGCCGCCGCCGTTGTTGCGCACGGCGGTATTGAATTTCGAGATCTGGCCCTGCATCGCCTCTAGCGACAGGTTGGCCAGATCGGGGAAATTCTTGACCTGCCCGTTGAGATTGTTGACGTACGCGGCGTGATGACGACCGTGATGAATCTCCATGGTCGTCCTGTCGATATGTGGTTCCAGGGCGTCCGCCGGATAGGGCAGCGGCGCCAGCGTGAACTGCGCCGCCGCCAGCATGGGCGCCAACAAAGTGGCGACACCGGCCGCGAGAGCGGACAAAAGCGGAGGACGAATCGGTTGAGTACGCATGTGAATCTCCTGAATGTGAATAAGCGAACCGCCGCCACGCGGCGGTGAATTTCGATGCCGATTCCCCGGCATCCATTGAGATCCGGATCAGGATTCCGCCGTGATCGGCGGGATCGTTTCCTTGCCGGCGCAGCCGACGTGGTCGGGTGCCCAGGCCACCTGGTTGCGGCCGTCGCGCTTGGCTTCGTACAGATAGGTGTCGGCCAGGCAGAACAGCTCGGTGTCGGGTGGGCCTTCGGGCGGGATCCGGGTGGCGCCGCCCATGCTCACGGTGACCCGGGACATGGCGTTGGTGACGGCGTGGGAGATGCTGAGCGCCTCGATCTCGCGGCGCGCGTGCTCGGCGAGCGCGCGCGCGCCCTGGCGGTCGATGCCGGGCAGCAGGATGACGAATTCCTCGCCGCCGTAGCGGGCGACGAAATCGGCCGGCCGGCGCAGCGTGGCGCGCAGGGTCGCGGCGACCTGGCGCAGGACCTGGTCGCCGGCGGCGTGGCCGTGGGTGTCGTTGAAATCCTTGAAGTGGTCGACGTCGACGACGATCAGCGACAGCGGCGCGATGTCGCGCTGACAGCGCCGCCATTCCTGGTCGAAGACCTGGGCGAAGCGGCGCCGGTTGGGAATGCCGGTCAGGCTGTCGAGCATGGCCAGTTGTTCGAGCAGGCGGCGCTGTTGCACCGATTGCAGGTGGTTGCGGATGCGCGCGCGGACGAT
This sequence comes from Hydrogenophilus sp., assembly GCA_020725265.1. Taxonomy (GTDB): domain Bacteria; phylum Pseudomonadota; class Gammaproteobacteria; order Burkholderiales; family Thiobacillaceae; genus PFJX01. The sequence continues at coordinate 75,533 of DYFK01000003.1, forward strand.
GGACGGGTGGAAGGGTTTGGAGATGTAGTCGACGGCGCCGAGTTCGAGGCCCTGTTCCTCGTCGCCGGCGGAGTCCAGCGCGGTGACGAAGATGACCGGAATGTCGCGGGTGAGGTCGTCGTTCTTGAGGGCGCGGATGACGGCGTAGCCGTCCATGTCCGGCATCAGCACGTCGAGCAGGATCAGGTCGGGCAGATGCGAGCGCGCGCGTTGCAGCGCCTGTTCACCGTTCTTGGCCAGGATCAGGTGGTGATCGTCCTTGAGCAGTTCCGTGAGCAGCGTGCGGTTCTGCTTCTCGTCGTCGACGATGAGGAGGGTGAAAGCGGGAGTCACGACACGTTCTCCTGGAGGCGCGCGCGCAGGTCGTTGGCCAGTTCGAGGGCGGCTTCATATTCTACGTCCTCGATCAGTTCGCGCAGGCGCTCCAGCGGCTGCCGCCATTCGGGGCCGCCGAGATGGCCTTCGAGTTCGGTCTGGGCGCTCTCGGCGGTGGCGTCGTCGGCGCCGAGCAGGGAAATCAGCTGGTCGAGCGCCGCGCGCGCCGCCGCCGCCTCCACCCTGGCGCCGGCGGCGGCGGCGCGCGCGGCGTCTTGCGCCATGGGCGCCAGGGCGGTGGTCACGCGCGTCAGGGCGATGGCGAATTCGGCCAGTTCGCGCTCGGCCGGCGCACCCAGCGCGAGGTGCTGTTCCAGCACGCGGGCGTGGCCGGCGAGCTCCTCGGCGCCGATGGTGGCGGCGGCGGATTTGACGGAATGGGCGCTCCGGCGCGCGCGCTCGCGGTCGCCGGCGCTCAGGGCGGCGCCGATCTCCTCGGCGGCGGTCCCGAATTCGGCGTTGAACCTGGACAGGATGCGGCGGTAGAACGCCGGCCGGTGCATGTGGTTGGCAAGCCCGCGCGCGCTGTCGATGCCATCCAGCGGCGGCAGCGCGTCGTCATCGTCGACGGTTTCCAGTCCGGCTTCCCGCGCCGGCGCCGGCGCGCTCGCGGCGCCGGCGATCGGCGCGATCCAGCGCAGCAGGGTGGCGCGCAGGGCGTCCGGATCGATCGGTTTGGTCAGATGGTCGTTCATGCCGGCGGCCAGACTTTCCTCGCGGTCGCCGCTCATCGCGTGCGCGGTCATCGCCACGATCGGCAGATCGCGGGCGCGTGGGTCGGCGCGGATTGCGCGGGTGGCGGCCAGGCCATCCATGACCGGCATCTGGATGTCCATCAGCACCAGCGCGTAATCGCCCCGCGCGACCTTGTCGACGGCCTCCCGGCCGTTGGTGGCGACGTCCACGCGCACGCCGGTGCCGCGCAGGAGCTCGATGGCGACCTCGCGGTTGAGTTCGACGTCGTCGACCAGCAACACGCGGGCGCCGCGGATGGCGTCGAAATCGCGTGGCGCCCGCGGTTCATGCGTCGGTAGCGGCGACGCCGGCGCGGCGGCGACGCCGAAGCGGGCGCTGAAATGGAAACGGCTGCCTTGGTCGGGCGCGCTGTCGACGCCGATCTCGCCTCCCATCATCTCGACCAGTTGCTTGCAGATCGACAGGCCCAGGCCGGTGCCGCCGAAACGGCGGGTGGTGCTGTCGTCGATCTGGGAGAACGGCTGGAACAGCGCATCCCGGCGTTCCACCGGAATGCCGATGCCGGTATCGCTGATCTCGAAGCGCAGACTGGCGCCGTCGGCATCGGCGTCGATGAGGCCGACGCGCACGCTGACCTCGCCGGTCTCGGTGAACTTGATCGCGTTGTTGATCAGGTTGATCAGCACCTGGCCGAGGCGCATGGGATCGCCGCGCAGATGCCGCGGCACCTTGGGATCGATGCGGAAGCCCAGTTCCAGACCCTTGTCGCGCGCCTTCAGCGCGAGCACGCCGATCACCTTGTCGACCACCCGGTCGAGCTCGAACGGAATCGTTTCCAGGGACAGCTTGCCGGCTTCGATGCGCGAGTAGTCGAGCACGTCGTCGATGACGCCGAGCAGGGTCTCGGACGCGAACAGCATTTTTTCCAGGTAGTCGCGCTGACGGGCGTCCAGCCGGGTTTCCCGGAGCAGGGCGCCAAGGCCGACGATGGCGTTCATCGGCGTCCGGATTTCATGGCTCATGCGCGCCAGGAAACTGGATTTTGCGCGGTTGGCCTGGCGCGCTTCCTCGGTCGCCAGGTTGAGCGCGCGGGTGCGCTGCTCGACCAGTTGTTCCAGGTTGTCGCGATACTGGACGAGCTCGCGATCGCGCGCCTGGACGGCGTCGACCAACTGGTTGAGGCCGCGACCGAGGCCGGCGATCTCGTCGCTGCCCTGGGTGCTGGCGCGATCGGCCAGGCTCATGTCGGCGGCCATCCGCCGCATCAGGTCGTCGAGCGCTTCCACCGGCGCCGACAGCCGGCGCACCACCCGCCGCGACAGCCAGAACGAGACCACCAGCGCGATCAGCAGGATGCCGGCGGTTTCCCGCGCGGTGCGGGCAAGCGCCCGGCGCATCGGCGCCAGCGAGGCGACCAGTTCGACGGTGGCCTGCGCCGCGCCGTTGTCGATCACCGGCGTCCACACCGTCAACGTGTTCTCGCCAAAGCGGTGACCGGTGTCCGCGCGCGGCGACGTGGACAGACCCTCGCCGCCGGCGCCGGCGCGCGCGTACTCGGCGAACAGCATGCCATCCGGCATGTACACGCGCGCGCGCAGGATGAACGCATTGCCATCGACCGCCGACAGCAGGCGCGCGGCCTCGCGCCGGTCCAGGAAGGCGACGGCGGCGCGGCTGTCGATGGCGACGACGCGCGCCTGCGCGGTCAGCGATTCCACCCATTCGCCACGCAACAGGCGCTGTTGCTGGTAGGTCATCAGCACGAACGCCAGGATCGCCGCGACCGCCAGCGTGGCCGCGCTGAGCAGGACCAGTTTGCCGCTCAGGGTTTGCGGCGGGCGGAGCCGGTCGAACCACCGACGACTCGGGCGCGTGGCACCGGTGGCCATCGTTCAGGGCTCGACGATGCGGGCCAGACGCAACAACTGGGCGTTGAATTCGACGCCCTGGCGTTGCGCGGCCTTGCGGTTGATCAGGATCTGCACGCCCTCGCCGTCGCGGCGCAGGGCGAACTCGACCATGCCGCCGGCGCGGGCGAAGCCATCGATGTCGGACACCGTGACCAGATCGCGCCCGGTCAGGCGACGCAGATGGACATCCAGGCTGGCCGCCTCGGCGCGGCCGATGAACAGGAAATCGCAATCCGCGCTGGTGTCGAGGCTGGCGATCGCCCGGTACCGCGTCGGGCGGCCGTCCGCGGGCGCGCGCGCCAGCCGTTCGAGGGCCTGGTGCAACGGGCCGCCGCCGAGCAGGCACAGGCCGGGCGGCGGCGACCGGTCGCCATCGGCCCGGTAGACGAATTGCGGCAGCTTGAAGAACAGCACCGCCTTCAGCGCCGGTTCAGGCACCGCCACGCTGTCGGCCGGCGTCGCCGACGCCAACCCGAGCGCGAGACTGGCGGCCAACGCGAACGCCACGCGGCGCCACCGGAACCGGCGCCCGATCACGATACCCTCCCGATCGTGGTCGACATGCGCTCAGAACCGGTATTCGAGGCTGGTCATCCAGGCGCGCGGCGATTGCGGCATGTCGACGAAGGTCGTGCTCGCGGAACCGTGGGCGGCGTAATGGCGTTTGTCGAACAGGTTGTGGACGTCGAGCCAGAGCGTGGCCTTGCCGTCCAGCAGCTTGTGCCAGCCGAGATGCAGGCTGGCCACCGCGTAGCCCGGGGTTTCCAGGCGCCGGCCGGGGTTGGCGCGGTCCTTGCGGCCGGTCGGGGTATCGCCGATCCACTGCGCGCGCGGCGTGATCGTGAACCGGTCGAGATAGCGGAAGGTGGCGCCCAGCTTGAGCTTGCGCGCGGCCACGTAGCTGAGATCCCAGTCGACCATGTCGGCAGCTTCCCGGATGTCGCCACGCGCCAGGCTGAGGCTGCCCCAGAGGTCGCCGGTCCAGGAAGGGCCGATCTGGAACCGCCACTGTCCCATCAGGTCGAGGCCGGAATGGGTTTCCTCGCCGGCGTTGGCCTTGATCGTGGTCCGGCTGAGCACGGCGCCGGGGATGTACTGGCTGGACACCGCCTCGTCGACGGTGACGATGAGGTCGCGGATGCGGCTGTGGTAGGCGTTGGCGACCAGATTCAGGGCCGGCGTCGGTCGCCAGTCCCAGGTCAGGCTCAGGGTCTTGGCCTTTTCCGGTTTCAGGTGGCTGTTGGGCGCGCGAAAACCAGTGCCCAGGTAATTGCCGTCGGCGTCGCGGGCGCCGGTGAAGGAGCCGAACGCGCTCAGGCTTTCCTCCGGCGACGGTGCCCGGAACGCCTCGCCGTACAGCAGTTTCAGGACATGATCGCCACGCGGCCGCCAGACCGCGCCCAGGCGCGGGTTGAAGCTGTCGCCGTAGGCGGAATGGCGGTCGTGGCGGAAGCCGGCCATGGTCGAGAAACCGGCGCCCCAATCCGACTGGATCTGGGCGTAGAGGGAAACGTTGTGATAGTCGGCGTCGAAAATCCGGATCGGCAGCGACGTATTGACGTAGGTCATGTCCTGGTTGTCGGGCGCCCGGCCGGTATCGTAGGGGCGCGGCAGGTCCGGCGTCTCCAGCGCGTAGTAATCCTGGTAGCCGAAGCCGGCCTGGACGCTGTGGCGCGCGTTCACCGTCCAGCTCAGGTTCTGCTCGATGGCGGTCCGCCGGCCCTTGACGTAGTCGTGACCGTGATCGTCGAAGTCGGTGAAGATGTTGACGTATTGCGAGCGCGGGTCCACTTCCAGCACGGAATGGTCGATCACCAGTTCGCCGGTCAGCGCCGGCGTCAGCTCGAAACGGAACTTGCCGTAGGTGGTCTCGGTGGTCGTGCGCCAGCGCGCGTCGTCCAGGAACAGCGCGGTATCCGGCCGGTCGCCGGTACTGGTGAGCTGGCGGAACTGGTTGCGGTAATGGCCCAGACTGACGCGTTCGCCGATGTCCAGGCGCGCGTACAGGCTGTGGCTGCCGATGTCGCCGACATAGCGCTCGCGCTCGGCCGCCGGCACCACGACCTGGCCGCCGAAGGTCTTGGCGTCGACGCGCGGGAAATCATCCGGATAGTACTTGTCGAGCCGGGCCCGGTCGGCGCGCTGGGCATGACCGCCGACGCTCAGGGCCAGGCCGTTGTCGGCGCGGGCGGCGGCCATGAAGGCGCCGTCCTCGGCGCCGAACGCGCCACGCCCCAGCGAAACCCAGGCGCCGGGATGCTGGCCGGCGCGGTCGGTGACGATGTTGATCACGCCGGCCAGCGCGTCGGCGCCGTACAGCGCGGCGGCCGGGCCGTACAGCACCTCGACCTGGCGGGCATGCTGGAGCGCGAAGTTTTCCGCCACCGGAATCTTGCCGCCGGCCGGATGATCGATGCGCACGCCATCGAGCATGATCAGCAGCTTGTTGTTGCTGTTGAAGCCCTGGACGCTGAAGTTGTGATAGCTGGACGATTTGGTGCCGCGCATGAAATCGACGCCCGGCAGGTCTTCCAGCAGATCGGCGAGGTTGCGATAGCGCCGTTCCCGGATCTGCTGGCGCGTCACCACCACGATGTGCGCCGGCGTCTGGCCACGGGTTTCCTCGCGACGCGAAGCGGTGGTCACCGGGACATTCAGGAGTTCCTCCAGCGACAGCGGCAGCAAACGCATCAGATCGCTGTCTGCGGGAGCCGCCCGGACGCCGCCGGAAGCCATCAGCGCGAGCGCGAGCAGGGAGAGGGGCGCGAGGGTGGAGCGAGGCATGATCGGCGGCGGAGTACGCGGAGTCGGGACCGGCGGCGAGTATTGAGCGATTGCCCACCCCGGTCAATGTCCACGACAAGCCGGGTCTGGCGGGGGTGGGCGGGGGTGGACAGGGGTGAACAATTCCCACCCGACGAAAAAAATCCGGCCACGCGGCCGGATGAAGGCGTTGGCCGGCGCCGGGCCGGCCCCATGCGAGTCTTACTCGAACGGCTTCGGACGCGGCGTGTCGTTGGTCGACGGCGGCAGGATCGGCAGCTTGAAATCGGGCTGCTTGCCGGTCAGCGTCTTCAGGTAGGCGACGATCCTGGCGATCTCGTCCTTGTTGTATTCCCGGCCCAGTTGCAGGCGACCCATGATGTCGACCGCTTCCTCCAGGGTCCAGACCGCGCCGTCGTGGAAGTACGGATAGGTCATTTCGATATTGCGCAGGGTCGGCACCTTGAACTTCATGCGGTCGGCATCCTTGCCGGTCAGGCCGGCGACGCCCTCGGCCTTGCTCTTGGTGTCATAGGCGGCGACCAGACCCATCTTCTGGAACGAGGTGCCACCCATGGCCGGGCCGTAGTGGCAGGCGGTGCAGCCGCTGTCCTTGAACAGCTTGTAGCCTTCCAGCTCGGTCTTGGTCAGCGCCTTCTTGTCGCCCTTCAGCCATTTGTCGAAGCGCGAATCCGGCGTCACCAGGGTTTCCTCGAACGCGGCGATGGCGTCGGTGACCATGTCGATGTTGGCCTTGTCCTTGCCGAACACCTTCTTGAATTCGGCGCGGTAGGCCGGGATCGAGTTGAGCACGTCAACCGCCAGTTCATGGGTGAACGCCATTTCACCCGGGTTGGCGATCGGGCCGCCGGCCTGTTCCTTCAGATCCTTGGCGCGGCCGTCCCAGAACTGAGCCATGTTCATGCTGGAATTGAGCACGGTCGGCGCGTTGATCGGTCCCTGCTGCCAGTTGTGGCCGATCGAGGTTTCCAGGTTGTCGGTGCCGCCCATGCTCAGGTTGTGGCAGGAGTTGCAGGAAATGAAACCGGACTTGGACAGACGCGGATCGAAATACAGCTTCTTGCCCAGCTCGACCATGGCCGGATTCTTGGGCTTGAACGCGGGAATCGGCTGGATCGGCTCGGCGGACCAGGCCGGCGTGGCCGCCAGGGTGAGAACGGCGAGAGCAATGGCGCGCAATTTCATGTGAGGCTCCTTGTCGACGGGATGGACAACATGGTCCAGAGTCTGGAATGAGTCTGGACTTAAAACAGATAAAAGTATCTTGAAAAAGATTGACCATGGTCAAGCAAAAAATTCCATCCGGCTGGCATGGCCATTGCATTCGATCCGGGCCGGGCTGCCCGGCGTCAAGCCGCGACCGTGGCGGCGGCATGTATGCTTGCGCCGACATCCACGCGTCATGCCGGATTCCGGCATGACGCCGCTTTCTTCAAAGGACAGGACATGAACCCCATCGTCATCATCGGCACCGGCATGGCCGGCTACGGCCTGCTGCGCGAATTCCGCAAACGCGATCCGGATACCCCGGTCACCCTGATCACGGCCGACGACGGCCGCGTCTACAGCAAGCCCAATCTGTCCAACGCGTTCGCCCAGAATCGCGCGCCGGCGCAACTGGCCAGCGACACGGCGGCGCGGGCGGCCGGGAAATTCCGCGCCAGCGTGCTCACCCACACCCGCGTCGAGGCCATCGATACCGCCGGCAAGCGACTCGCCACCGACGCCGGCGAGATCGTCTATGGCCGTCTGGTGCTGGCGCTGGGCGCCGATCCGATCGCCTCCGGTCTCGACGGTCCGCTCGTCCAGGCCATCAACGATCTCGACGATTACACCCGCTTCCGCGCCGCGCTCGACGGCAAGCGCCGGGTCACGATCCTGGGCGGTGGCCTGATCGGCTGCGAATTCGCCAACGATCTGGTCGGCAACGCGCTGGTCGCGGAAACCGGCGCCAAGGCGATCGAGGTGGATGTCGTCCATCGCGGCGCCTGGCCGCTGGAACGGCTGATCCCGGAAGCGGTCGGCCAGGCGCTCGCCGAGGCGCTGGAACAGCGTGGCGCGCGCTGGCATTTCGGCCGGACCGCGAGCCGGATCGAGGCCGACACCGGCGGCGCGCGTGTGCTCCTGGACGATGGTGAAGAACTGGAAACTGATCTGGTGCTGTCGGCGATCGGCCTGCGTCCGCGCGTGGAGCTGGCCAGCGCGGCCGGCATCGCCGTCGGGCGCGGCATCGTGGTCGACCGCGAACTGCGGACCAGCGCGCCGGAGGTCTGGGCGATCGGCGATTGCGCGGAGGTCGAGGGCCACGTGCTGCCGTTCGTGCAGCCGCTGCTGATCCAGGCGCGCGCGCTCGCCGCCCGACTGGCCGGCGAGGAAGTCCGGGTTACCTACCCGGCCATGCCGGTGGTGGTGAAGACCGGCGCTTATCCGTTGGCGGTGCTGCCGCCACCGGCCGGAACGGCCGGAGCATGGCGGGTGGAGACCGGCGATGGCGGCCTGCGCGCGCTGTTCGAGGACGCCGCCGGCAATCTGGCCGGCTTCGCGTTGAGCGGCAAGGAAACCGCGCGCCGGGCCGAGCTGGCGGCGCGGGTACCGCCATTACTGGCGTGACTCCCCACTCCCCACTCTCTACTCCCCACTCCCTACTTCTTGTAAGGCGTAACCTCGCGCGCGCGCAGCCGGTAACCGGATTTGCCCATGGGCGTGTCCGACTGGCCGACGCCGAGGCTGCCGACCACCCAGGCCGGCGCCATGTTCTTGATGCCCTTGACCGGCTTGTCCGGCATCACGTGGATGATCTGGTTGGCCGGCGGCGGCGGCGTGTGGATGCAGGCGCCGAAGTACGGCACCAGCAGGAACTCGCGGATTTCGTCGGGACCGCCATCGAGCGAAACGATGAAGCCGGGAATGCGCACGTTCTGGCCATCCAGACTCCGGTTCACCGGCGCCGCGTCCCAGGCCTTGCGCATGCGCGCGAGCGCGTCGGTGGCGCGTGGGTCGGCGTCGTCGAGCTTGTTCAGGTCGATGCCCTTGAACGCCGCCATCGGATCCCAGTCGGCCGGCAGCAGATCGTCCCAGACCAGGGTGCGCGGCGCGTTCCTGGCGGTCGCGTTCTTGGCGGCTGCCGCCTTGGCCGCCGGCAGCCGGTCGCCGACCTTGTAGTCCTGGCTCCATGCCGACGCGGTGGTGAGCGCCAGGACGACGGTGGACAGAACAGCGAGCAGACGGGCGGACTTGGTCATGGCGATTCCGGGAAGATGGGCGAAGGCCGGGTTCGACAGGCGATCCCGGCACCGGTTTCGCCGATTATCGCCGGACCGCCAGGCTTGCCGCCAACATCGCCAGCAACACCGTGACCAGAACCGGGCCGAACGGCTGATCGAGCGCCAACGCGATGGCGAACGCAAGCAGATAGCCGGCGCCACCGAGACCGGCGGCCAGCCGACCGGCCCGCCGCCAGTCGGGCGCCAGCCGGAACGCGATCCAGGCCGGCAGGAACACCAGCGCGAACGCCGCCATCAGGCCGAGCGTGGCGGTGGCGACGGCGATGGCGAGCGCGGCGAGCAGGTCGAAGCCGAAGTGCCAACGCCAGGCCGGCAGCCGGTTGGCGAGTTCATGGCCGGGAAACAGGCGCGCGCGGATCAGGCGCGGCGTCAACCAGGACAGCGTGGCCAAGCCGAGAGCTCCGACCAGCCAGGCCGCGGCAAGATCAATGGTGCTGGCGAAATAGAGCTGACCATCGACCAGCGCGTGCGCAAGCGACTCGCCGAGCGAACTGTTGGCGGCGATCAGCAGGGTCGCCGCCCAGCCAGCCAGGATCATCACGCCGAACACGCTGTTGCCGCGCCCACCCAGGGCGTGCTTGAAACCGGCGCCGGCTAGCGCGCCCAGCGGCGCGCCGAGCACCGCCGGCAGATGCCAGGCCAGACCGGCCAGGCCGGCGGCGCCGGCGAGATGGGCGATGCCGAGCGCGGCCAACCACTCGTCGCGCAGGCGCGCGAGGTTGCCGAGCACGGGCAGCAGCAGGGCCAGCGGCAGACCGGCCAGGAAGGGAATCAGGAACAACTGGTCCACGCCGCCTCCCCGGATTCACCGATTTCGCCAAGATCGATGACGCGCGTGCTCACGGCGTCGAGGAAGGCGCGATCATGGCTGACCACGACACAGCCCCGGCGCGCGCGTTCGGCGCCGATTTCCTCGATGGCCAGATCGACATGACCGCGGTCGAGGTTGTTGGTCGGCTCGTCGAGCAACACCAGATCGGCGTCGCCGGCCAGACAGGCCCACAGACAGAGCACCTGGTACTCGCCGCCGGAAAGGCGGTCGACGCGGGCGTCGAGCAACGCCGCCAGGCGCGATGGCGGCGGCAGCGCCAGGGCGTCCATGACCGCCAGCAGCTCGCGCCCGGACACCGGCGCCTCGGCCGGCCGCTCGGGACGTTGCGGCAACTGGCGCAGCCGGCAGCCCGGGCGCAGCCAGAGCGTGCCGGCATGAATCCGGGCGGCACCGGCGATGGCGGCCAGCAGCGTCGATTTGCCGATGCCGTTGGCGCCGGCCAGGCCGAGCACCTCGCCACGCGCCAGCGTCAGTGAACAGGCCGGCGTCACCGGCGTCCGGTAGCCGGCGACCAGGCCATCCAGGCGCAGCAAGCCTTCCGGCTGACCGCTCATCTCAGCCTTTCACCGCCGCCAGCGCCTCGACCCAGGCGTCGATGACGCCGAACCAGCCGTCGGCGCCGGCGTCCACGGCCGGCTCCATCGGCACCACCCGAACCGGCCAGCCAAGCTGACCCGCCAGGAAATCGGCGCCGCGCGCGGGTTGCCAGGCCTGGCGCAGGATCACGCCGGACTTGCCCTTGAGCCGACCGGCCAGCCCGCTCAGATGCGCGGCGCTGGGCGGCAGGCCGGGCACCGGCTCCAGATAGCCGAGCACCGGCACGCCGAGCCGGTCGAACAGATAGAGGCCGTCCTTGTGATGCAGCACCGCGCCGGGATGGCCTGCCACGCGCGCGCGCCAGGCCGGCCAACGCGCCTCGACCGCGCGTTCGAAGGCGGCGGCGCGCGCGCGGAAACCGGCCGCGTCGGCCGGCCGCAGGCGGGCCAGACGCTCGGCCAGCGCGTGGCCGACCGTGGCCATGCGCGCGGGGTCGAGATTGACGTGCGGATTGCCCATCGGATGGACATCGCCGCGCGCCCGGTCGGCGGCCTGGCCGGCTTCCAGCAACGGCACCTGCGCCGCCGCCTCGAAGTAGCCGGGACGGCCGGGCAGGATGCGCGGATTGCCGGCGCCGGCGATGGCGGCCGGCAGCCAACCGACTTCCAGCTCGGCGCCGACCGCGACCACCAGGTCGGCGTCGCGCAGCGCGCGCATCATCGACGGCCGCGCTTGCAGGGTGTGCGGATCGCGGTCGGGCGGCGCCAGCACCCGCGCCGACACCGCCTCGCCACCGATCTCGCGCGCCAGCATGGCCATGCTGGCGGTGGTCGCGGCCACCTCCAGCGCGGCCCAAGCCGCCGGACTGAACAACAGCGCGAACAACAGGATCAGTTTGCGCATGGCCGACCTCAGAACTTGTGGGCGCCGTGGGTGCCCAGGCTGTGCTGATATTGCAGGAAGACCTGGTTCACCCGCTCCTTGTCGCCCTCCACCATCAGATCGGCGCTGGACGCCTGCAAGCGCAGCCGCGAGAACTCGGTGATGTCGCGGGTGAGCGCCAGGCTCCAGCGGTCGGACTTGCCCATCTTGCTCACGCTGGCGCCACGATCGACTTCGTTGATGCCGCCGGTGACGTCGTAGCGCACGCCGACCCGCCAGTCCGGCGCGAAGCCGTAGACCGCCTGCACGTAATAACCATCCTGGGTGGACTTGCGCGGCGCGCCGATGACCGCCGCGTTGCTCTGGTGGTAAGCGACTTCCAGATCCTTGCGCTGGCGCAGGTATTCCGCCGCCAGCGTGAAGTCGCCGTGACCGCCGGCGCCCGGCGCGTCGAACTTGTAGACCAGATCGGCGCCCCACAGCCAGCCGTCGCCGGACAGGCCGTGCACGCTGGCGTTGGGATTCTCGTCGCGATGATCGTGCACTTCCTGGATCTGGCGGCCGCGCGCGTGCGAGACACCGAATTGCAGGGCATGGCTGTCGCCGAGATCGGGGCCGAACTTGGCGAAGGCGGTGACCAGGCGCGGCCCGGCCTTGCCGCCGGCCATGTCGCCGAAGCCAATGTCGTGGACGTCCTCGGGCAGCTCGGCGGCGCCGCTGACGAAGTGGTGGTCGTTGCCTTGCAGCAGCTCCAGGCCGAGCAGGCTGTAGACCTTGCCAGTCCTGGGCAACCAGGTCAGTTGCAGGCCGGTGTCGCTCAGACCGTGGTCGCCGAGCAGGCTCCGGTAGGCCAGGTTCTGGTCGACGAAATCCCAACTGTGCGGATGCTGGCCGTTCAGGTAGCCGATTCCGGACAGGAACTTGCCGCCGCGCAGCTTGAGGCCGCCGGGCAGCATGCGGGTATCGAAGTAGGCTTCCTCGACCTCGACGCCACCGTGGGAGTCCACCGCCAGGTACAGATTGGCGTCGAAATACGGGCTCACCGTCGCCGAGAAGGCGATTTCCGTCTCGCGCAGGTTGAACCCACGCTCCAGGCCACCGTGGTCGTGGCCATCATGACCGTGGCCGTGGGTGATGCCGTCGATGTGCTCGTACAGTTCGGGACCGGCGCCCCGCTTGTTGTCGCTGTAATAAACACCGTCGAGGATCACCGAGATGCGCGGATTGAAGGCGCCGCCGGCGCTGACTTCGCCGAGCCGGTCGACACCGGGGGATGCGGTTTCGGCGCGCGCCGGGGCTTGCGTGCCGGCGTTTTTCAGACGGTTTTCCATTTCCGCCAGGCGGGCTTCGTAATGCTGGCGCATCTGGCGGATTTCCTCGCGCAGGGCGTCGAGTTCGGATTGCGCCAGCACGGGCGCGGGCAGGGAGGCGGCCAGCAGGGCGCTGGCCAGCAGGGTACGTCGGAACATGGGTCAACCTCGTCATCGGGCAAAAGCGGGACTGGCCGGCCGCGCGGGCGGCCGGTTCGGGTGGTCAGCGGACGAGGGAAACCGGTGGCGCGCGGCTGCGGTAGGCGGCCACGGCCGCGCGCGGACGCGGCGACCAGACCGGTGGCGCCAACGTGATCGGCGCGCCGGACAGATCGGCCGGCGCCGGTGCCGACGCCGGCAGGCCGGCACCGAGCGCGCCATGCGCCAGGCAGAGTTCACAAGCCGGCGCGTGATCGTGATCGCCGTCATGCGCCGACAGGCCGTGCGCCAGGGTCAGGCTCTGGGCCAGCACCAGCGCCAGCGCGAGGAAGAACGCCGACCAGAATGGCGGCGCGGGGGGGTGGCGTAGCGGCCGTTGCATCTCAGACCCGGGGCGTCAGGCCGTCGGCCAGCGACATCCGGTAGGCGCGCCAACCCGGCACCAGACTGACCAGGGTGCCGGCGGCGACCACCAGGCCGAGCAGCCGCAGTTCGGCGGCGGTCGGCAGCGCCAACGCCAGCGCCAGGCCGTAATGCGCCTCGATCCAGGGACCGACCGCCAGGGTCAGCCCGCTCAGCGCCAGGGTGCCGAGCAGCGCGCCGGCGATGGTGACGGCGCAGCCTTCCAGCGCCAGCAGCGCGAACACGTCGCGCGGACGGGCACCGTTGGCGCGCAGGATGGCCAGCTCGCGCCGGCGTTCGCCGAGCCCGGCGAGCACCACCGCGACCAGACCGGCGAAACCGACCGCGACCACCAGCGCCGAGATCGCCAGCAACGCGCGCTCGACCACCGCCAGGGTCTCCCACAACTGGGCCAGCGCGACGCCGGGCAGCACCGCCATCAGCGCCTCGTCGGGGTTGTCGGCGATGGCGCGCTGCATCGCGAACACGCCGGCGCGGCTGTGCAGGCCGAGCAGCAACGCGGTGACCGCCTTCGGCTTCAGGTCGAACTTGGCGACCAGCTCGGGCGGGATCGAGAACCCGGGCACCGGCGCGCCGCCCTGCCAGTCGAGATGGATCGCCTCCATCGCCTCCAGGCCGATGTGCACGCCGCGATCGACCGGCGTGCCGGTGCGCGCCAGGATGCCGACCACGGTGAACGGCTTGTCGTCGTGTTCGGCGCCGGCGAAGCCGCCCATGCCGTGGCTGAGGGTGACCCGGTCGCCGAGCCGGTAACCGAGCCGTTCCGCCACCTCGGCGCCGAGCACGGCGTCGAACAGGCCGGCGAACGGGCGCCCTTCGGCGAACGCCAGCGGGCGCCGGTCGCCATGGCGGAAATGTTCGAAATAGTCCGGCGTGGTGCCGACCACCGGGTAGCCGAGATGGGAATCGCCCAACGAGATCGGAATGCTCCAGGCCACCCCGGGATGCGCCGCCAGCTTCTCGACGCTGGCCCAGCTCATGTTCTGGGTCGCCTCGCCCATGCGGAACACCGCGTAGAGCACCAGCTGGATCGGGCTGGAGCGGGCGCCGACGATGAGGTCGGTACCGGATACCGCCTGGCCGAAACCGGTACGCGCCGCCTCGCGCATGCGCTCGATGCCGAGCAACAGGGTCACCGACAGCACGATCGCGAGCAGGGTCAGGCCCAGGCTGTAGCGGCGGTTCCAGGCGCTGCGCAGCGCGAGCGGAAGCAGATGGGTCATGCCGTCGCCATCGTCACGCGGTTGATGTCGGCCATGGCCACCCGGCGACCGAAGTGCGCGGCCAGGCGCTGGTCGTGGCTGACGAACAGCAGGGTGGCGCCGGCCGCCGCGCATTCCCGGCCGAGCAGGTCGAGGAAGGCGGCCTGGCGCGCGGCGTCGAGCGCCGAGGTCGGCTCGTCGGCGATCACCAGCTCGGGCCGGCCGATCAGCGCGCGCGCCGCCGCCACCCGTTGCTGCTGGCCGACCGACAGTTGCGTGGCGTCGCGTCGCCACAGGTTTTCCGGCAGGTCGAGGTGGCCGAGCAGGGTCGCCGCCGAAGCACGCGCGTCACCGGCGCGTTCGCGCCGGCGCTTGGAGAACCGGGTCGGCAGCAGCACATTGTCGAGCACCGACAGATAGGGGATCAGGTTGAACTGCTGGAAGATCAGGCCGACGTGGTCGACCCGGAAGCGGTCGCGGGCGGCGGCGCCGAGCGCCGGCAGGTCATGGCCGAGCACGCGCAGGCGGCCGCTGGCCGGCACCAGCACGCCGGCCAGCAGGTTGAGCAACGTGCTCTTGCCGCCACCGCTTTCGCCATGCAGGAATACCTGCTCGCCGGCCGCCACCGAGAACTCCGGGATGTCCAGGCAGACGCCGGCCGGTCCCGGCCAGCGGAACACCAGGTCGCGCAGTTCGATCAGGGCTTCGGCCATGACTGGGATTACGGCGGGATCACCAGCTCAGGAAGCGCATTTTCGCGGTGATCCGGCTGGCCGTCTGGCCTTTCGGGCCGATCACCTGGGCATCGATCCGGCGCATGCCCTTGAAATGGTCGGCCAGGCGCACTTCCAGGCCGGTCAGGCGCGCCGGCTCGGCGCACTCGAAGCGGTATTCGGCGACCAGATCGGCGTGTTCGCCGGCCGCCTTGCCGTCCAGCGTCGGCGCGTCGACGCGGGCCGACACCTGCCGGCAGCGCGCGGCGGCGGTCGGCGCGAACAGCGTTTCGCCCTGGTTCAGGCGGGCGCGCATCGTCGCCACCGCCGCCCGTTCCTTGTCGTTGCGCGGCGCCCGCTCGAAACCGAGCAGGTTGTCGAGTGGCGATTCCAGACGCAGATCGACATTGCCGCCGTCGACCGCCACTTCCAGCTTGGCGACGCCGTGCACGTGGGCGTGATGGTGCTTGTGGTCCTTGTGGTCATGGGCCAGGGTGGACATGGCCGGGGTCAGCGCGAGCAGGGCGCACAGCGCGATCGTCGGAGTCGGTTTCATCGGGTCGTCCTCATGGGGTGGGGGATTTTCCTGGGCTCAGGCCGCTTCCGGCAAATCCCAGTCGGTGAACGGGTCGTCGAAGCCTCGCCAGGCGGCTTCGCCGAGCGCCAGCTCGGCGTCGTCGAGCAGACAGGCATCGAAGCAGGCGACGAGTTCCTCGCGATCCATGCCGATGCCGATCAGCACGATTTCCTGATGACCGGCGGGCCGGCTCGCACCCTGCCCGTCGATGCCTTCCGGCCAGGCGCCGGCGATGCCGTAATCCCGGCTGGAACCGGCCAGCGACCAGGATCCCGCCCAGCGCGGCCGGCTGGCCAGCCAGAACCAACCCTTGGCGCGCAGCACGCCCGGCCATTCGGTATGGATCCAGTCCCAGAAGCGTGCCGGATGGAACGGCCGCCGGGCCCGGTAGACAAAACTGGAAATGCCGTATTCCTCGGTCTCCGGCACATGTTCGCCACGCATCTCGCGCAGCCAGCCGGGCGCTTGCGCGGCCTGCTCGAAATCGAACAGGCCGGTGTCGAGCACGCTCGCCAGATCGACCCGGCCGTATTGCGCCAGTTCCAGCCGGGCGCGCGGATTGAGGGTATGCAGGATCGACAGCAGGCGCGCCAGTTCGGCACCGGTGACCAGATCGGCCTTGTTGACCACGAGTACGTCGCAGAACTCGATCTGGTCGACCAACAGGTTGGCCACCGTGCGCGCGTCGTCCTCGCCCAGCGATTCGCCGCGATCGCCGAGCAGATCGTCGCTGGCGTAGTCGTCGAGGAAGTTGCGCGCGTCGACCACGGTCACCATGGTGTCGAGCCGGGCCAGTTCCGACAGCGAGGCGCCCTGGCCATCGGCGAAGGTGAAGGTTTCCGCCACCGGCAGCGGCTCGGCGATGCCGGTCGACTCGATCACCAGATAGTCGAAGCGACCCTCCCGCGCCAGGCGCGCCACCTCCTCCAGCAGATCCTCGCGCAGCGTGCAGCAGATGCAGCCGTTGCTCATCTCCACCAGCCGTTCCTCGGTGCGCGACAGACCGGCGCCACCCGCGCGCACCAGCGCCGCGTCGATGTTGACCTCGCTCATGTCGTTGACGATCACGGCGACGCGGCGGCCCTCGCGGTTGTTCAGGATGTGGTTGAGCAGCGTGGTCTTGCCGGCGCCGAGGAATCCGGACAGCACGGTGACCGGCAGGCGGGTATCGATGGCGGGGAGCATGGGGCCTTCCTTTCAGGCGGTACGGAAATCAGTGCGCGTGCGGCGCGACCGCGCCGATGCCCTGGACCAGCGCGATGCCGACCAGCATCAGCGCCAGTTGCGCGCCGGCATCGGTGACGCCGCGATGCCGGCGCAACTCCGGCACCAGATCGGCGACCGCGATGTAGAGGAAGCTGGCGGCCGCGATCACCAACACGTAGGGCACCAGCGCCTGGGCGCCATCGAGGGCCAGGTAGCCGAGCACGCCGCCAAGCACCATGGCGGCGCCGGACAGGGCGTTGAGCAGCAACGCGCGGACGCGGCCGACGCCGGCATCGAGCAGCACCATGAAATCGCCGATTTCCTGCGGCAACTCGTGCGCCAACACAGCCGCCGTGGTCGCCCAGCCGAGCACCGGATCGGCCAGGAAGGCGGCGGCGATCAGGATGCCGTCGACGAAATTGTGCAGGCCGTCGCCGAGCACGATCATGGCCACCCTGGGCGGCTCCGGCGGCCGGCCGGACCGGCGCGCGTGGCCATGGGCCAGGGCATGGTCGTGACGCCAGAGCGCGGCCTTCTCCAACAGGAAGAAGGCGACGATGCCGGCCAGCAGCCACTGCCCCGCCAGCTCCGGCGCCAGGCCGAGATGCACCGATTCCGGCAGCAGTTCGGCCAGGGCGAAGGCAAGCAACACGCCAACCGAGAACGCGATCATGCGATCGGCGAACCGGGGCAGCCAGGTCAACGCCAGCGTGGCGGCCGCCAGCACCGAGAGGACGCCGCCGATCAACGTGGCGAGCAGGATGGAAAGCAAAGTCATACGCAATCGAGTTGCATTGGAGCGTGGATTCTAGGGGCCGGGGCCAGCAAGCGCAACTTTGTTGCATTAATTGACCGGGTCCGGCGTCAGCCCGGCCGCGACCTTCACCCTCGCCCGCTCGCCGGGCTCGGGTCAGTGTTTCAGGCCGCCCCCCGTTCGGAAAGGAGGGCCAGCAGGCTGTCCAGATCGGTGATTTCTGGTCGGCAGACGCCATCGACGCAGACGCGCGCGCCAACACGCGACGACTCCGGCCGGGCCAGTCCGGCCGCCATCCCGGCATCTCCGGAGACAGGCGCGAACACCAGCCAGTCCGGGCCGACGCGCGCGAGCGCGGCGTGCCAGCGCGCCACTTCCCCATCGGCGCCACCCAGCACCACCAGACCCGGGGGCCGCGCCAACTCGCGGGCGGCCAACAGCAGGCCGGAGCAGGCCGCCGGATGTTCGGCCAGCAATGGCCGGAAGTGATCCAGCGCGCGCGCCGCGACATCGCCATATCGGTCCTCGCCAAGAACCAGGCCGAGCCGGATCAGGGCACGCGCGGCGACCCCGTTGCCGGCCGGCATGGCCTGATCATGCGCCGGCTTGACGCGCTGGATCAGGCGTTCGTGATCGTGGCTGGTGAACCAGAAACCACCGGCTTCGGCATCCTCGAAATGATCGATCATCGCGTCGGCGAGCCGCCGCGCCCAGACCAGGTCGGCGTCACGCCAGCCGGCCTGAGCCAGTTCCAGCAGGGCATCGAGCAGAAAGGCGTAATCATCGAGATAGCCATTGTGGCGGGCCTCGCCCCCCTGGAAGGACGCGGCCAGGCGACCCTCGCGCCAGACCCGTTCGCGCAACGCGTCGGCGGCGCGGCGCGCCATGGCCAGCCAGTCGGCGCGACCGAAGCGCCGGGCGGCGCGCGCGAGGCCGTGGATCACCAGCGCGTTCCAGGCGGTCAGGCATTTGTCGTCACGCCCGGGCCGGACACGACCGGCGCGCGCGGCGCGCAGACCGACACGCGCCGATTCGAGCATCGCGGCCGCCGCCTCCGGCGTCACCGCCAGGCTGGCGGCAACCTCGGCGAGCGGCCGCGCCTCGCCGAGATGCCAGGCGCGGTTCTCGAAATTGGGCGGACCGTCGAGACCCCAGCTTGCCGCCGCCACCCGATATTCATCGGCACTCAGGCAGGCCGCCGCCGTGGCCGGCGTCCACAGGTAATAGCCACCCTCCTCATGCTCGGAATCGGCGTCGAGCGCGGCATGGAACAAGCCCTCGGGCGAGGTCATCTCGTCCGCCAGCCAGGCCACCGTCGCGGCCACCGCGCGCGCGAACGGTGGCCGCTCGGTGGCCGCCCAGGCATCGGCATGTCGCGCCAGCAGCAAGCCGTTGTCGTAAAGCATCTTCTCGAAATGCGGGATCGCCCAGCGCTCGTCGACCGAATAGCGAAAGAAGCCACCGCCGATCTGGTCCATGAGGCCACGCGCGGCCATGTTTTCCAGCGTGAACCACACCTGACCGCGCACAGCGGCATCGCCGGCCACCGCCAGAAATTCCAGCTCGGTGGCGCGCGGGAACTTGGGCGCGCCGGAAAAACCGCCATGCACCGGATCGAAGCCGTGTCGGATGTCGGCGATGGCGCGTCCGGTCAGCGCCTCGACGGATTCGACCGGCGAGCGCGATTCCGGGCGCGGCGATTCCAGGCGCGACAGCTCGGCGCGCAGCGCGACATTCCGCTGTTCGATCCGGTCGCGCCGATCGCGCCAGGCGTCGGCGACACCGTCGAGCACCTGGCAAAAGCCGGGCAGACCATGGCGCGGCGTCGGCGGGAAATAGGTGCCGCCGAAGAAGGGCGTACCGTCGGGCATCAGGAATAGCGTCAGTGGCCAGCCGCCCGGCCGTCCGGTAAGCAATTGCTGAGCGGCCTGATAGATCTGGTCGAGATCGGGCCGCTCCTCGCGATCCACCTTGATGTTGATGAAGCTCGCGTTCATGCGCGCGGCCACCTCGACATCCTCGAACGATTCGCGCGCCATCACATGGCACCAGTGGCAGGTGGAATAGCCGATCGACAGCAGGATCGGCTTGTCCTCGGCGCGCGCCCGCGTAAGCGCCGCCTGGTCCCAAGGGTGCCAGTGCACCGGGTTGTCGGCGTGTTGCAGCAGGTAGGGACTGGTCTCCCGGGCGAGCAGGTTGGCCATGGCCGTGGGGCACGAGTCGAAAACGCCAGTGTAGGCGCCCCGACCATTCCTGACCATTTTCGTCGGGATTCAGCCTTACCGGGCCGGTGGCGTCGGAATCCGTTCCAGCACGTCGAGGAACACGGCCGGCAGGCGACCTTCGGCGCGCAGTTCCTCGGCCACGTCACGGATGTGCACCGCCTCCCAGCGCGCGGGGAAACCGCCCATGACCTGGGCGATGCCGATGATTTCCAACAACTCCTCCGGCGTCACGTCGCTCTTGGTCAGCAGCTCGTGGGTGTGCAGGCGCACCAGCCGGCGCTTGCGCACCACCAGGCTCATCAGCAGCGCGATCAGGTTGTAGAACTTGAGGTTGGAAACCCGACCGTTGGGCAGGTGCGGCCATTCCTCGAAACGCTGCCAGTGCTTGCTGTAGGCATCGAACAGCAGGTAGGTGTCGTCGTCGGCCTGGGCGCGCACGTACAGGGCGATGGCCTGGACGGTATCGATCAACGCGTCCGGCGCCTTGGCGCGGATGGCGCCGTCGATGTGGGTGAGCGCGCAGACCTCGCAACCGTCGGCGATGGCGGCGCTGTAGATCAGGATTTCGCTGAGATGGCGCTCGCGCGAGAACTCCCCGCGCGAGGTCAGCAGGCGCGCCATGTCGAGCAGGGCATCGCCGAGATCGACGCCCTTGCGGGCAAGACGGCTGGCCTCGGGAGCGGCTTCGGCATCCATGCCGGCCTCGGCATGCTCCTGCAAGGCCATCAACAGACTGTTGGCGCCGCCGGCGATGGTGTGGGCATCGCTCAGATCGAGGCGGCCGTAGAGAAATTCCTTGGACATCCGGGTTTCCTGGTTGACGAGGGAGAAAATTGCGTTGGCTCGGATCATCGGCGCGATGGCGCGGCCCGCCATTGGAACCGATCCATGTTGCCGGTGGATTGCGCGGGGGGCGCGCCCGATCAGCCGCCGGCCGCCGCCCGGGTGAAATCATCGAGCAGACGGGCGACGAAATCCGGATCCAGGTCGGCGGTGATGAACACCAGGCGGCTGCTCCGGTCCTGGTCCGGCCAGTCGGGCAGTTCGACCGGCGGATACAGCAGATGCTGGACGGCGTGCAACGCGACCGGACCGGCGCGGTCGCGCACATGCACGATCCCCTTCATGCGCAGCAGGTTGCGTGGGCGGACCGCGCGCAGCATGTCCAGGGCCGAGAGCAGGCCGAACCAGTCGAGCGGCTGTTCAAAGCGCAGGCTGAAAGCACGGATGCGCTCGCCGTGGTCGTGGCCGGCGCGCGGGGCCATGGCGGCGGGCGCGGCGGCGGCCGGGCGATAGCGCCGCCAGGCCAGCCAGGACTCGGCGTCACGCCGGTCGCCATCGGCCAGGCCGATACCGGTAATCCGATCGGCATCGACATCGCCGTCAATCACTTCGAGCACCGGCGCGGCCGGGTTGAGATCGGCCAGACGCGCGCGCAGCGCGGCGATGGTGGCGGGCGTGGCCAGATCGGTCTTGGTCAGCAGCAACCGGTCGGCCACCGCCACCTGGCGCGCGGCTTCCGGGTGGTCGTCGAGCTGGCCGGCGCCGAACAGCGCGTCGACCGTGGTGACGATGCCGTCCAGGCGATGACGGGCGGCGATCCAGCGATCCGCCAGCAGCGCGCCGAGGATGGGCGCGGGATCGGCCACGCCGGTGGTTTCGATGATGACGCGCTGGTACGCCGGCAGGCGGCCCTCCGCGCGGCCCATGTACAGATTCTTCAGGGTCGGCGCCAGCGCGCCCTGGACCTGGCAGCAGACGCAACCGCCGGCGAGCAACGCCAGCGGCCCTCGGGTTTCCTCCAGAAGCTGGTGGTCGAGGCCGATCTCGCCGAATTCGTTGATGACCACGGCGGTCAGCGGCAGCCGACGCAGCAGGCGGTTGAGCAACGTGGTCTTGCCGCTGCCGAGAAAACCGGTGAGCAGGGTGACCGGAATCGGTCCGGCATCGGCCGGCGGCGTGGCGGGGGTGGCGGGAGGCATAGCGGGTGAACGGGTGAGCCGGGCCGGCATTATCGCGGATGCGCGCCGACCAGCGGCCGAAGCGGCGCGAAACATCGAGTTGCCGTACCATCCGCGCCGCCTCGTTCACCCCGTTCCGGTACCGTCATCATGGATATTTCCAGCGTCATCACCCCGATCTTCTGGGTCGGTTTCATCACCTTCGTGCTCGCCATGCTCGCCATCGACCTGTTCGTGCTCGGCGGCAAGTCCGCGCACCGGGTCTCGGCGCGCGAGGCACTGGCCTGGACCGCGACCTGGGTGACGCTGTCGCTGAGCTTCTGCGCGCTGCTGTGGTGGTGGCTGGACGCCGAGATGGGGCGCGCCGTCGCCAATGCCAAAGCACTCGAATTCCTCACCGGCTACGTCATCGAATTGTCGCTATCGGTCGACAACATCTTCGTCTTCATCATGATCTTCAGCTATTTCGCGGTGCCGCCGGAATACCAGCGCAGGGTACTGATCTATGGCGTGCTCGGCGCCATCGTGATGCGCGCGACCATGATCCTGGCCGGCGCCTACCTGGTCACCCGTTTCCACTGGATCCTGTATTTCTTCGGCCTGTTCCTGGTCGTCACCGGCTTCAAGATGCTGATCTTCGCCGAAAAGGAAACCGACCTGTCGACCAACCCGATCCTGAAATGGATGCGCGGCCACCTGCGCATCACGCACGAGTATCACGGCGAGAAATTCACGGTGATGAAAGAGGGCGCGCGCTGGTTCACGCCGTTGTTCCTGGTGCTGGTCCTGATCGAGACCTCGGACGTGATCTTCGCGGTGGACAGCATTCCCGCCATTTTCGCCATCACCACCGACCCGTTCATCGTGTTCACCTCGAACATCTTCGCGATCATGGGCCTGCGCTCGATGTATTTCCTGCTCGCCGATCTCAACGGCCGCTTCCATCTGCTCAAGTACGGCCTGGCGATGGTGCTGGTGTTCATCGGCGTCAAGATGTTGATCGTGGAGTTCTACAAGGTGCCGATCGGTCTGGCCTTGGGCATCGTCGCGCTGGTCATCGTCAGCTCGGTGGCCGCCAGTCTGATCGCCACGCGCGACCGATCCGGGAAATAATCACGCGAACACGCGACACCCACCCCAGACGAGGAGCCAGCCATGCGTCAGAACCGGTTCACCGAACAGGCCCAGAGCATCCTGGGATTCATCGAATTCATCGGCCTGGCGGTGATCACCATCGCAACCGTGGTCGCCGGCATCATCGAAGTCAACGTGATGATCGACGCCGGCACGGTCACCCTGGCCGACCTGCTGCTGATGTTCCTGTACCTGGAAATCCTGGCCATGGTCGGCGTCTACTTCCAGTCCGGCAAGCTGCCGGTGCGGTTTCCGATCTACATCGCCATCGTCGCGCTGGCCCGCTACCTAGTGCTCGACATCAAGAATCTGGACCACTGGCACATGATCGGCGTCGCCGTCGCCATCCTGCTGCTGACCCTGGCGGTGCTGGCGATCCGCTACGGCCATCTCCGGTATTCCTACGGCGACAAGGAGTGAGCCGGTCGCGCCCCCCGGAATTCGAAGCGCTCAGGTCTTGACCACCAGAACCGGACATTTCGCCAGTACCACCACCTGCCCGGAAACGCTGCCCATCAACAACCGGTCGAGCCCGGAGCGACCATGACTGCCGACCACGATCAGATCGCATTCGCTCTCTTGCGCGGCGGCGACGATGGCCGGCGCCGGCGCGCCCTCGCGAACCAGGCTGTCGGCGGCGACACCATCCCGGCGCAGCAGGTCGCGCACCCGGTCGGCGATGGCCCGAACCTGTTCGCACCGGAGATCGTCACTGGCGCATACCGACAGCACGGTCACCGGCAGACCGCAGCGTCGCGCCAGCTCACCGGCCGCCAGCGCGGCCGCGTCGGCATGGCGCGATCCGTCCACCGCCAGCAGGATGCCGCTCTCCCACATCGCCGCCTCCTTCGGCACCACCAGAACGCTGCAACGCACGTGGCCAACCACGCGGGCGGCGGCTTCGCCCAGCATCAGCCGCTCCAGCCAATGCACGCCGCGTCGGCCCATGATCACCAGATCGGCGCCGCTTTCCTCGGCCTGGGCGGCGATCTCGCGCACCGGCTCGTCGCCATGACG
This sequence comes from Hydrogenophilus sp., assembly GCA_020725265.1. Lineage (GTDB taxonomy): Bacteria > Pseudomonadota > Gammaproteobacteria > Burkholderiales > Thiobacillaceae > PFJX01. Next base: position 99,514 of record DYFK01000003.1, read on the forward strand.
CAGCACCGGCGCGCAATCGACGCAGGCGGTGCCGGCCTGGGCCTCGACCTCGCGCAGCACCTCCATCCCTCGGGCCTCGACACGCTCGACCCCGGCCGGGTTGAACATCGCGTAATCGGGCAGGGTTCGCGCCATGTGCATCACGGTCAGACGGGAACCGCACCGGCTGGCCATGCGCAAGGCGACGCGCACGGCGCCGACACTGACCTCGCTGCCATCGGTGGCCAGCAACAGGTTGTCGAATCGGGCAAGGGGGGAGAGCTGGTCGGTCATCGCGATTCACCTCGTGGGCAGGAAACCATGCATCCCTCCCAAGCTAGCAGGCCGATGGTTTTTCGCATCGACGACGGAACCGATCGGCCATGCCGGCCTCCATCCGGATCCATGGAGGTCACGCAGTGTTCACGAGCGCGAAGGCACGAAGCCTTATCATGTCGGCAAGGGTGTCGATTTTTTTTACACCCACCACCGGCCAGCCCGAGCGAGCGGGCGAGCGCCCGCGCGAATCAAGGACTTCCGGCCGCGAGAAATAAAGGCATATTTCTTGCTTCCAGACAAACGACTACTTGGTTTCATATCGGAGTGCATGATGAACAAACCCGATCTGCCTGAAAGCGCGGACGTCAGAGAGAATCCCGAAACGGAATCCGTGAACACCGGACGCCGCCGGCTCGGCAAGGCCGCCCTGGCCACGCCGGTCATCGCATCCCTGGCCGCGCGCCCGGCACTGGCCTGCTCGGTATCCGGCTTCATGTCCGGCAACGCCTCGCCCGGCCGCGAGGATCCGCGTTGCGACGGCTACGGCTGCACGCCGGGGTTCTGGAAAAACAATGTCAAGGCCTGGAAGTACACCCCGTACAGCCCCGGAACCTGTGGTCAATGGAAAAACGGCGTTTGCAAACAGTGGACCATCGAGGGCACCAAGCTCGCCGCCATCCTGCCTCCCTCCTGCTCGACCCCGTTCGACGGCTACAAGAACTACTACCTGCTCGAACTCCTGAACCTCGGCATCAAGAGCGGTGGTGGCAGCACGCACGCCCAGATCGCGCACTACATCGCCGCCATCCTGAACGCGGCCGCTTCGCAGGCCTCCTACGGCAGCAGTGTCGCCGACATCCAGGCCGGCTTGTGCAAGGCGGCGGCGGACGGCAAGGTCAACTACTACACCACGACCCTGCTGGCCGGCCTCAACGAGCGCGGCTGCATGTTCAACGCCCACGGCAACTGCGAATCCGACTTCGTGCTCGACGACGCCAGCAAGACCTGCATCCCTGCCTGCCCGACCGGCCAGATCTGGAACAGCGTGACCATGCGCTGCGAGACCAAGCCATGACAATCTCCGCGCGGCTCCACCGGATCGCGCGCGGATAACGTCCGGAACGCGCGCGTGCGGTGGCGCCTGGCACCGGGGGTGGTCCGCCATGCCTGCCCGGACGAGGAAGAAATGGCCGTCTACGTCGGACTCGCCGGCACGGCGCATGTACTCGCCGGCCTCGGCTATCTGATCGTGGACGCTTGCGGACAAGATCCGCAATCCCTTGATGCCTTGACGATCCGCGCCGACGCCCTGTTCGAAATCGACGCCGGAACCGACCTGACCGCCGTCATGCGCGAAACCGTGAGTCAACTGATCGGGCTTGGTATCCTCGCGCCATGCCCGCCGACCGCCTGAACAGCCTCGATCCCAACCGGATCGCCCAACACTTGCGTGGCCCGGACGGGCTGGTATTCGACATCGGCCCGTTTCGCGTGCGCGCGCACTCCCGGTTGCCGGCCATTCGCGACCATGTCGTGGAAATGTACGGCCAATACCCGTTGGCCGATCCCGATTACGCGGATCTGCGCTTCTCCGTGAATCCACCACGCGGGTTGCGCGCGCTCTGGCGCGGACAGGTCAATTTCCGTTTCGACGAAGAAACCCCGTTCAAACCGCTCCCCATCGCCCAGGCCCGTCCGTTCTTCGAATGGGGGCTGAACTGGTGCATCGCCACCACCGCCCATCAATACCTGCTGATTCACGCCGCCGTGGTCGCGCGCGGCCGCTTCTGCGCGCTGATTCCGGGACGTCCGGGCGCCGGGAAAAGCACCCTTTGCGCGGCCCTGGTGGCGAGTGGCTGGCGGCTGCTGTCCGACGAAATGGCGTTGATCGAGTTGAATACCCGACAGGTCTGGCCGGTTCCCCGACCAATCAGTCTCAAGAACGCATCCATCGACATCCTGCGCGGGTTCGCCAAGGACGTCTTCCTGGGGCCGGTCGTGACCGACACCCACAAGGGCACGGTGGCGCACATGCGCGCGCCCGCCGACAGCATCGCCGCCGCCGGCATCCCGGCCGAGGCGGCCTGGGTGATCTATCCCGGCTACCGGGCCGGCGCGGCGCTCGCGACCACGCCGGTCAGCCCCTGCCGCTCCACCCTGCGGCTGGCCGACGACAGTTTCAACCTGCCCCTGCTCGGCGCGCGCGGCTTCTCGGTCCTGGCCGAGGTCGCCCAGGGCTGCCGCTCCTTCGAACTGGTCTACAGCCGGCTGGAAGACGCCCTCGACTGGTTCGACCGGCTCGCCGGCGAGGCCATGGCGTGAAGCCACGCGCGCAACCGCTGATCGAGGCGCTCGCCCATCCGGCCAGCCTGGATCGATTCAGCCTCGCGGACTGGGACCGGGTGATCCGCCAGGCCCGCGCCGCCGGCCTGCTCGCCACCCTCCACCATGCCGCCGTCGATGCCGGCCAAACCGAGCGCTTGCCGGCCCGCGTGCGCGCGCAACTGACGGCCGCCGCCGAAGTCGCCGCGCGTCATCGCGATGTCATGCACTGGGAGGCGGAGGCCATCGGCCAGACCCTGGAGCGCATCGGCGTGCCGGTGATGCTGCTCAAGGGCGCGGCCTACGTGATGGCCGACCTGGAAGCCGCGCGCGGCCGGTTGTTCGGCGATATCGACATCCTGGTGCCGCGCGGCGCGCTCGCCGAAGTCGAGGACGCGCTGGGTCGGGACGGCTGGGTTCAGGATTCCCGCGATGCCTACGACGACCGCTATTACCGGCGCTGGATGCACGAAATCCCGGCGCGCCGGCACGCGCAGCGCGGCACCGTGCTCGACGTGCATCACAACATCCTGCCGCTGACCGCGCGCAACCAGCCTGCCGCGCGCGATCTCTGGGATGCCGCGCGACGTCTGGACGCCCCCGGCGAACTCTATGTACCCTGCGCGGAAGACCTGTTGCTGCACTCCGCCGCGCATCTGTTCCTGAACGGCGAGTTCGATCGCGGTCTGCGCGATCTCAACGATTTCCGGCGGCTGGCGCGCCAGTTCGCCGGCGAACCGGACTTCATGGCGCGCCTCGCCACGCGCGCCGAGCGGCTCGATCTGGTCCGGCCGTTGACCTACGCGACCCGCTACGCCAACCGTCTGCTCGCCGCTGGCCTGGAGGAAACCGCGACCATGTCGATGCCGGTCATGGATGCGCTGTTCACGCGCGGCCTGCGCCCCGACCACGCCAGCGCGCGCGATGCCCTGACGCCGCTGGCGCTGTTCGCCCTGTACGTACGCGGCCACTACCTGCGCATGCCCTTCCACCTGCTGTTGCCGCACCTGCTTTACAAGGCCACGCTGGCCAAGTTTCACGACACGGAAATACGCGACGAGAACGCCGAGAAGCTCGCGCGCTTCCGCGCCTTCCTGGGCAAATGAAAACGGCGGCCGCGGCCGCCGTTCCGATGTCGCGCCCGCTTCAGGCTTCGCGGTGGTAGCCCACCACCACTTCCACCTCGTTCTTCGAGCCGAGGATCACCGGCACGCGCTGGTGCAGGGATTCCGGCTGCATGTCGAGGATGCGCTCGTAGCCGGTCGATGACAGGCCGCCGGCCTGCTCGACGATGAAGCTCATCGGGTTGGCTTCATACATCAGGCGCAGCTTGCCGGGCTTGCTCGGATCCTTGGTGTCGCGCGGGTACATGAAGATGCCGCCGCGCGTCAGGATGCGATGCACCTCGGCGACCATGGAGGCGACCCAGCGCATGTTGAAATCGCGGCCGCGCGGGCCTTCCTTGCCCCGCAGACACTCCTCGACGTAACGCTGCACCGGCGGCTCCCAGAAGCGCTGGTTGGAAGCGTTGATGGCGAATTCCTTGGTCTCGGCCGGGATCTTCATGTCCGGGTGGGTGAGCAGGAACTCGCCGACCTCGCGATCCAGCGTGAAGCCGTTGACCCCGTGGCCGGTGGTCAGCACCAGCATGGTGGAGGAGCCGTACAGCGCGTAGCCGGCGCACACCTGCTTGACCCCGGGTTGCAGGAAATCGGCCTCGCCAGCCGCGCGGTTGGGCACCGGCGCGCGCAGGATGGAGAAGATGGTGCCGACCGAGATGTTGATGTCGACGTTGCTGGAGCCGTCGAGCGGGTCGAACACCAGCAGATACTTGCCGAGCGGGTACTTGTTGGGAATGGCGTAGACCTCGTCCATTTCCTCCGAGGCCATGCCGGCCAGATGGCCGGCCCATTCGTTGGTGCGGATCATGATGTCGTTGGTGATCACGTCCAGCTTCTTCTGGGTCTCGCCCTGCACGTTCTGGCTGTCCAGCGCGCCCATCACGCCGATCAGCGCGCCCTTGTTGACGGCGTTGGAGATGACCTTGATGGCGGTGACCAGGTCGTTGAGCAGCGCGGTGAAATCACCGGTGGCGCCGGCGATGTGGCGTTGTTCCTCGATGATGAACTGGGTGAGCGTGGTGCCGGTGTGCATGATTTCCTCTCGGGCGATATGCAAAATGCAAACGAATATTAGAACTTGCTGATTTTAATTTATTCGCGGGTTTTATGGGCGATCAATTCCACTTATTCGCTCGTCAGCTGGTCGGATCGGGTGAAGGTCCAGCTTCGGGTGATCCCAAGTATGTCGACCTTGTCGCGCATGGATTCGGAAAAGCGCGCGAACGGCGCCGACATCTCGACGATCCGGATCGCGGCCTGGTCGAGCACGCGCGAACCCGAGGAGCGTTCGATCTGCACCGACTCCAGCGAGCCGTCCTCGCGGATCTCCACGGTCAGGATGAGCGTGCCGTACAGGCCATTGCGACGCGCCGCCTCGGGATAATTGAGATTGCCGATGCGTTCGACCTTGAGCCGCCAGTCCTCGACATACTGGGCGAAGGTGTATTCCTTGGCGCGGGCACCGACGAACAACCGGCGGGGACGCTTCTGATACTCGTCACGCTGCTGGTCGATACGCGCCTGCAAGCGCGCCATTTCCAGACTGCGCGCGGCGAGGTCGGAAGGCGCCGGGACCGGCTTGGGCGGACTCGGCTCCGGTGCCGGTTGTGGCGCCGGAACCGGTACCGTGTAATCGGACTTGATCCGCCGCATCAGGTGATCAGCCTGTTCCTCAAGGGCCCGCATGCGGGCATTGAGGTCCGCCTCCACGCTCAACGCCTGATCGACCTCGCTGGCCGGTAGCGGCGAACTGGCCCGGCGCTCTTCATCGACATTGCCGCCGCCATCCAGATTGTGCTGGGCGAGCACATCGGCCTGGAGCGGCTTGTCCGGGGATTTGGCGTTGACCAGGACGACGTCGAGCGGCGGGTTGGGATTCTCGAACAGCCTGGGATCGATCTGGGTTTTCTGCACGCCGAAGATCACCACCACATGGACGATCAGGGAGAGCAGCACCGCGTTGCCGAAGGTCGCCACCGCCGAGCCGAGAAAGCCCAGCCAGAAACCGGCCTCGGCCTTCACGCGGGCGGCGACGGCGGCGAAATCAGCCATCCGCTTCCGGCACCGCCGCCGGCTGCTCCAGACGGAGGAAACGGCAGTTGAGATCGTTGTCGAGCAGGTCGACGGCCTCGATGGCGACCCGGACGCGGTCACCAGGATTGAGCGTCGGCGCGCCAACCACCCGGGCGATGTAGGGCAGGCCATCGAGCCGGATCAGATTCTCGCGCCAGACCGTGGCATCGAGTTCGGAAACCCGCTCCTGGAGCAGCCAACGCAGACACCAGTAGCGCTCCAGGCCACGCTGGAATTCGTTGTAGGCATCGTAGGCAAGCTCGAAGTCGCGCATCAGCGCGAACAACATCGGGTCGTTGCCGGCGTGCGGCGCCGGCTCGCCACGGGCGACGGCGAGAATCTGGCGCTGGTTGAGAAGATCGACGTAGCGCCGCAGCGGCGACGTGCTCCAGGTGTACTGGGCAACGCCCAGGCCCTCGTGCGGCGCCGGTTTCAGGGTCATGCGCACCTTGCCACCGGTCTGCGCCCGGTAGATGCCGGCCACCTCGCGTTCGGCGAGCAGGCCGCCCCAGTGACTGTTGGCCAGGATCATCAGCTCGGAGACCAGCTTGTCGATCGGGTTGCCGCGCACGCGCGGCACGATATCGACACGCTCGCCATCGACCCGGAACACGTAATCGTGGCGCTGGACCTGATCGGCCTTGCCACGCGCGGCTTCCAGGCTCAGGGCAAACCGGTGCAGCCATTCCAGCTCGCGCCGGAACGGATAGTCCGCCCCGGGCTGGCCGATGGTGGTCTCGTTGAACAGCGGTTCGAGGGTTTCGTGGCGCAGGTTGGCGGCGATGCGGATGACGTCGGCCTGGGTGACGTGGCCACGCACTTCCAGATCGGGGCCGACCTCGACGTAGAGCGACAACGCCGGGCAATCCCGATTTTCCGCCAGCGTGTAGCGCTCGATCAGGCCCTCCGGCAGCATGGTGATCTTGTCGCCGGGCATGTAGACCGTCGACAACCGCGTGGCGGCGACGCGGTCGAGCGGAGAGTCGCGCGGAATTCCCAGCGCGGGCGCGGCGATGTGGATGCCGACGCGGACACTGCCGTCCTCGCGGAAGATCACCGAGAAGGCATCGTCGATCTCGGTCGTGGCGGTATCGTCGATGCTGAATGCCGGCGCGTCACCGGCTGGCAACGCTGGCGGTGGCGGCGGCGGCTCCAGTTCGGGGAACCCGGTCCCGCGCGGAAAATGGGTCAGCAGGAAGGCCTGGCGATGGAACTCGTGACTGGACGGAATCGCCCCGCAACGATCGAACAGGCGCACCACCGACAACCCGGTGGCGACGCAGGCGTCCTGCAATGCCTTGTATTCCAGGCTGTTCTTGTCCGGCTTGTGCGCCAGTTCATAGACCTTGGCCGTGAACGGCGCCGGCAGCTCGCCACGCGCCAGCGCATCCGCCCATTCGGCGCGCAGCGCCGTCTCACGCGCCTTGCGCTCCAGCGCCGCCTTGGCCGCCGCGAGCACATCCGCCGGCGCTGCCCGGTAGCGACCCTTGCCCTTCTTGTGGAAATAGATCGGCGCGCCATGCAGCGCCAGCGCGATCGCGGCCGCCTCCGGCGCGCTCGGCGTCTGGCCGAAATACTCCGCGGCCAAGTCCGCGAAGCCGAATTCCTCGGCGCCCGCCACTTCCCAGAGGAAATCGAGATCGAGCCCGTCGCGCAGCGCGCGCGCCGCGTCCATGGTTGGGCCTGGCGCCGGCGTCGTGAAGCGCAGCAGCACATTGGCCACCTTGAGCTTGGCGCGCTTGCCGTGCTGGGATTCGATCTGCAACGAACTGTCGTTGTCGGCCAGGATGGTGCCGGCCTTGATGTCGCCGTCTTCTTCGTAAAGCAGGTGCATGAATCAGAATTCCAGAATGGCGGGCAGGTATTCGACGAAACGGCTGAAACCATGGTCGCCGCCTTCCAGCACGACCTGCCGGGCACCGGCGTAGCGTGCCACCGCCTCGCGGTAGTCCAGCACCTCGTCACCGGTCTCGGCGAGCAGGAAATAACGGTCCGGGCGGGTCGGCGCGACGACCTGGAGCGCGATGAGCGCATCCCGATGCGCCTCGGTGAACGGATATTCCTCGCCGGAATGCCAGTTCTTCTGGGTTTCGCCGACCAGCGCGGCGAGCTTGACATGGCAATCGACGCAGGGGTTGACCAGCACCGCCTTGAGTCCATGGCGCTCGGCCAGCCAGGTGGCGTAGAAACCGCCCAACGAGCTGCCGACCAGCTTGGCGTCGCCGCGTCCTTTCGCGATCAGCGTTTCCAGCAAGTCGATGGCCAGGTCCGGCCGATGCGGCAGATCCGGGCAGACGAATGCCTCGGCGAGGCCACGGGCGGCCATCCAGGCCGCCATCTCCCTGGCCTTGCCGGATTGGGAAGAACTATTGAAACCGTGGATGTAGATCAGCATGAAGCGCGGCCGCGCCGCCCGGATGGTCGGCTTGACGTGAAGAAGGCCGGCATTTTACCGGCCTTCCCCGAAAAAACGGCGATGTCGCCGCGCCGTCGGTCAGGCGCGCGCCGGCACCAGACAGAACAGATCGTCGCTGGCCGCCTCGCCCATGCGTTCGTAGATGGCGGCGATGGCCTGATCCTCGGCGGCGAAGATGTTGCGCTGGCCGATCAGCTCGAACAACCCGGTCGAGCGCATCACGTCGAGCACCTGTTTCTTCAACCCGGAGAACACGATTTCCATGCCGTTCTCGCGCAGCCGTTCGACCAGGTGATGCACCACCTCCTCGCCGGAGGCATCGAGCTGGTTGATGGCATCGCCCACCACCAGCAGGTATTTGGCGTCGGGCTTGTGCGCCACCAGTTCCAGCACGCTGTCCTCGAAATACGCGACGTTGGCGAAATACAGCGAACCGTCGAAACGCATGGCGATGATGTGCGGGCTGGTCGGCAGATCCGGATTGACCTTGATGTCGCGCAGGGTACCGTCCTTGAAGCGGCCGAGTTGGGCCACTCGCGGCTTCATGGTGCGGTACAGATAGAGGATGATGGCCAGACCGGCGCCGATCAGGATGCCCTTGTCCAGGTGCGGCGCCGCCAGCAGCGTGACAACGAAGGTGGTCAACGCGACGATGCCGTCCAGGCGACTGGCCTGCCAGGTGTGCTTGAGCGCCTTCGGCGTCACCAGACCGGTCACCGCCAGCAGGATGATGACCGCCAACGTGGCCTTGGGCAGGTGATAGAGGTAATCGGTCAGGAACAGCAGCGTCACCGCCACGAACAGGCCGTTGAAGACCATCGCGAAGCCGGTCTTGGCGCCCGCCTGGAGGTTGATGGCCGAGCCGGTGAAGGAACCGCAGGCCGGATAGGACTGGAAGAACGAACCACCGATGTTGGCCAGGCCCTGGCCGATCAGTTCCTGGTTGGGATCCAGTCGCTGCTTGGTCTTGGCGGCCAGCGCCTTGGCCATGGAAATCGATTCCATGAACGCGACCAGGGCGATGATGAAGGCCGCCGACAGCAGTTGCAGGATGGCGTCGAGCGACAATGGCGGAATCCGGAAACCGGGCAGCCCGGATGGAATCTGGCCGACGACGTCGCCGCCGCCGACCAGGCTGATCTCGCCCTTGTCGATCTTCTTGATATGCCAGTGCCGGCCATCGGTCTCCACGCCGGCCGGAAGCTGGCCGGCCAGATACAGGGGCGCGGCCGCCTTTTCGTCACTGCCGGCGCGTTCGAACTGGAGCCGGCGGATATCGCGCAGGCGCGCCTTGTTTTCCGCTTCCAGCGCGAGGATATCCAGCTTGGCCAGTTCGGCCCGGTATTCCAGATCCGCGACCGCGCGCGCATCGCCGGCTTTCTGTGCCTGACGCGCCTGGCTCGACAGGTTGGTCACGTTCGCGCCCAGCTCGGCGATGCGCTGGTTGGCGCCGGCATAGGCATCGACCAGTTCGCGCGCGGCCGGATCGGCGATATGCGCCGGCACCGCCTTGGCCTTGTGTTCGAAACCCACCACCGCGCTGACGACGATGGTGACCACCACCGCGACCAGCACGGAAAGCTTGGACAAGGCCGGAATTTTCTTGAGCCCGAGCATCAGGACCAAGGCGAAGACCGACATCGCCAGGGTCGGCAGATGCGTCTGCGGCAGATAGCCGAACATCTCCCAGATGTCATACAGGAAGGAATCGCTGCGGCCCTTGGGGATGCCGAGCAGCATGTCGAGTTGGGACAATGCGATGATCACCGCCGCCGCGTTCATGAAACCGAGAATGACCGGGTGCGATACGAAATTGACGATGGTGCCGAGCTTGAACGCGCCCAGCGAGAACTGGATGACCCCCACCATCAGGGCCAGCAACAAGGCCAGGCCTATGAACTCCTCGGAAAACGGCATCGCGAACGGCGTGATGGCGGCCGCGGTCATCAACGAGACGATGGCCACCGGACCGGTCGACAGCTGTCTGGACGATCCCCACAACGCGCCCAGGATGGCCGGCACCAACGCCACGTAGAGGCCGAAATACACCGGCAGGCCGGACAGCTGCGCGTACGCCATCGCCTTCGGCACCAACACCAGCGCGCCGGTGATGCCGGCGATCATGTCGCCGCGCAGCAGCACCGAATTGACCGGAAACCAGGCGAGGAACGGGAAAAGACGGAGCAGCAGGGGGTTGTTCATGAGCAGGCGCCTGTCGAGGAGATGGTTGCAAAATGCAACTATTGCGTGTGAAATCGCAACATATTAGCAAAATCCGATAGTCGGCCCAAGCCAGCCCAGGCCATCCCATCCCGCGGACAGGAGACACCCGCATGATTCGACGCAATCCGAACGGCGGCCTTCCGGTCGTTCATGAAACCGCCTTCGTCGACCCCACCGCCATCCTCTGCGGCAAGGTCGTGGTCCGGGAAAACGTGTTCATCGGCCCCTACGCGGTCATCCGCGCCGACGAAGTCGACGACGACGGCCAGATGGAGCCGATCATCATCGGCGCCGGCTCCAACATTCAGGATGGCGTGGTCGTCCATTGCAAGGCTGGCGGCGGCGTCGTCATCGGCAACAACTCCTCGATCGCCCATCGCTCGATCGTGCATGGCCCCTGCCGGGTTGGCGACAACGTGTTCATCGGCTTCAACTCGGTGCTGTTCAACTGCACGGTGGGCGACGGTTCGGTGGTCCGTCACAACTCCGTGGTGGAAGGCTGCAACGTGCCGCCGGGCTTCTACATTCCATCCACCAGCAACGTCCACTCGGATGCCGACCTCGCCCACATCGGACCGGTGACGTCCGATCAGGCCGGCTTTTCCGAAAGCGTCGCCCAGGCCAACCACGAGCTGGTCAAGGGCTACAAACGCATCCGCAACGAGTTCTGAGAACCGCCCCGGAAAGCTCCCGGCCCAGCGTGGCTTCCCGAAAGGAAGCATGAAAAAAGAAAGGCCGGAAGGGCGCCAACCCTTCCGGCCTTTCGTGGAGCGGCCGCGCTCAGCTTTCGCGGCTTGCCTCGACCATGCGTTCGATGATGGGTCCGAGGATGACCTCCATGGCGAAACCCATCTTGCCGCCCGGCACCACCAGGTTGTTCGGACGCGACATGAAGGAACCCGGGATCATGCTCAGGAAATACGGGAAATCGGCCTTCTTGGGATCCCGGAAGCGCACCACCACCAGGCTCTCGTCCGGCGTCGGGATGTCGCGGGCGATGAACGGATTCGACGTATCGACCAGCGGCACGCGCTGGAAATTGATGTCGGTGCGCGAGAACTGCGGCGTGATGTAGTTCACGTAGTCCGGCATCCGACGCAGGATGGTGTCGACGATGGCGTCAGCGGAATAGCCCCGCTCGGCGGCATCACGATGGATCTTCTGGATCCACTCCAGGTTGACCACCGGCACCACGCCGACGGCGAGGTCGACATATTTGGCCATGTCGACCTTGTCGGTCACCACCAAGCCATGCAGGCCTTCGTAGAACAGGATGTCGGTCGGAGTCGGAAGATCCCGCCAGGGCGTGAACTCTCCCGGCTTCAGGTTGGTTCCGAGCTTGGCGTTGTGCTCAACCGCTTCTTCATCGCTGTGAATGTAGTAACGGCGCTGACCACCGCCGGTCTCGCCATAGGTCTTGAACAGATTCTCGAGCGCGGCGAAATCGTTGGCGTCCGGACCGAAATGGGAGAAATGCTTGTTGCCGGCGGCCTCGGCCTTTTTCATGGCCTCCTTGAATTCGGCGCGTCCCAGACTGTGGAAGCTGTCGCCCTCGATGACGGCGGCGGACAGCTTTTCGCGCGTGAAGATGTGTTCGAACGCGCGCTTGACGGTGGTGGTGCCGGCGCCGGATGAACCGGTGACGACCACGACGGGATGCTTCTTGGACATCGGGTGCTCCCCCAAAAGACAAAATGACGCGAAAAAAAGCCGTGGGAGTATATCCGCGCCCCCCGGGGCTGTCATCCGAAGGCCGGTATAATCGAACGTTCGTACACGCCCACCCCGAACCGAACCCGTCATGGACGCCATCTACCGCCCCGAGGTCATCGAACCGGATGCCCAACAGCACTGGGAAGAAAAACAGGCCTTCAAGGCCTCGGAAGACACCAGCAAGCCCAAGTATTACTGCCTGTCGATGTTCCCGTATCCGTCGGGCAAGCTGCACATGGGCCACGTGCGCAACTACACCATCGGCGACGTGCTGGCCCGCTATCACCGCATGAAGGGCTACAACGTCCTGCAACCGATGGGCTGGGACGCCTTCGGCCTGCCGGCCGAGAACGCCGCCATCGCCAACGACGTCGCCCCGGCCGGTTGGACCTATTCCAACATCGAGTACATGAAGAAGCAGTTGAAGTCGCTTGGCCTGGCCATCGACTGGAGCCGCGAGCTGGCCACCTGCGGGCCGGACTATTACCGCTGGGAGCAGTGGCTGTTCACCAAGCTGTTCGAGAAAGGCGTCATCTACAAGAAGATGGCCACGGTGAACTGGGACCCGGTGGACCACACCGTGCTGGCCAACGAGCAGGTCATCGACGGCTGCGGCTGGCGCTCCGGCGCGCTGGTGGAGAAGCGCGACATCCCGATGTACTTCTTCCGCATCACCGACTACGCCGAGGAGCTGCTCAGCGAACTGGACAACCTGCCCGGCTGGCCGGAACGGGTAAAAACCATGCAGCGCAACTGGATCGGCAAGAGCTTCGGCGTCGAGATCCATTTCCCGCTCCAGCCCGAGGGCAAGGGTGACGTGCTCAAGGTGTTCACCACCCGCGCCGACACCCTGTTCGGCGTCACCTACGTCGCCGTCGCCGCCGAGCACCCGCTGGCCCAGCAGGCCGCCGCCCACAACCCGGCCCTGGCCGAGTTCATCGCCGAATGCAAGCAGGGCAGCGTCGCCGAGGCCGACATGGCGACCATGGAGAAGAAGGGCATGGACACCGGCCTCAAGGTCTACCACCCCTTCACCAACGAGCCGGTGCCCGTCTACGTCGCCAACTACGTGCTGATGGGCTACGGCGAGGGTGCCGTGATGGCGGTGCCGGCGCACGACGAACGGGATTTCGCCTTCGCGCGGAAGTATTGCCTGCCGATCAAGGCCGTCATCAAACCAACCGACGCCGAATTGTCGTTGCCGCTCGAAGCCGCCTACACCGAGTCTGGCGTGCTGTTCGACTCCGGCGACTTTTCCGGCCGCACTTCGGATGACGCCATCGAGAAGATCGCCCTGGTGCTGAAGAACCTCGGCCTGGGCGAGCGCCGCACCACCTTCCGCCTGCGCGACTGGGGCATCAGCCGTCAAAGGTATTGGGGCTGCCCGATCCCGATCATCCACTGCCCGACCTGCGGCGACGTGCCGGTGCCGGAGGACCAGTTGCCCGTGGTGCTGCCCGAGGACGTGAAGATCGACGTCGGCTCGCCGATCAAGAAGATGCCCTCGTTCTACCAGTGCACCTGCCCGAAGTGCGGCGGCCAGGCCGAGCGGGAGACCGACACCATGGACACCTTCGTGGAGTCGTCCTGGTATTACGCCCGCTACGCCTGCCCCGACCTCGACTCCGCCATGCTGGACGGCCGCGCCAACTACTGGCTGCCGGTCGACCAGTACATCGGCGGCATCGAGCACGCCATCCTGCACCTGCTCTACGCCCGCTTCTTCCACAAGCTGATGCGGGATGTGGGGTTGGTAAGCACTAACGAGCCGTTCGCCAACCTGCTGACGCAAGGCATGGTGATCGCCGAGACCTATTACCGCGAACAGCCGGACGGCAAGAAGCTCTGGCTCAACCCGGCCGACGTGGAAACGGTCGACGGCGTCCACGTCCTCAAGTCCGACGGCAAGCCGGTCATCGCCGGCGGCACCGAGAAGATGTCGAAGTCGAAGAACAACGGCGTCGACCCGCAGGCCATCATCGACAAATACGGCGCCGACACCGCCCGCCTGTTCATGATGTTCGCGGCGCCGCCGGAACAATCGCTGGAGTGGTCCGATGCCGGCGTCGAGGGCGCGCACCGCTTCCTCAAGCGTCTCTGGAAGGCGGTCCACGACCACACCCAGGCCGGCGAGGTGAGCGCCTACTCCGGCGGCGCGCTTGGTGACGGTCTCACAGACCTGCGTCGGCAACTGCACCAGACCATCGCCAAGGTCACCGACGACATCGAGCGCCGCAAGCAGTTCAACACCGCCATCGCCGCCATCATGGAGCTGATGAACGCCATGGCGAAGGTGGAAGGCGAGGACGCGCTCACCCGCTCGGTGAAGCAGGAAGCCCTGGAAGCCATCGTCCTGATGCTGGCGCCCATCGTGCCGCACATCTGTCGTATCCTGATCAAGGCGCTCAAGCCAGGCGCCTGCCTGGTCGGCTCGCCCTGGCCGGCGGTGGACGAAGCCGCCCTGGTCCGCGACGAGATCGAACTGATGTTGCAGGTGAACGGCAAGCTGCGCGGCAAGCTCAAGGTGGCCGCCGACGCCGGCAAGGACGCCATCGAGGCCGCCGCGCTGGTGGCGCCGGAAGCGATCCGGTTCATGGAAGGCCACCCCGCCCGGAAGGTCGTGGTGGTGCCCGGCCGGCTGGTCAACATCGTGGTCTGAGGCATGCATCCGATGCGCGCGATCCGGCGAACGCTCCTGACCGCCCTGATGACGCTGGCGCTGGCGGCGCAGCTCGGCGGTTGCGGTTTCCAGTTGCGCGGCCAGGCTCAGCTGCCGTTCGCCGCCGCGTTCATCGACGCCCCGGCCGGCTCCAACGTCGGCAACGCCTTGCGCCTCGCGCTGTCGGAGCAGAACAAGCTGGCGGAACGCGCCGAGGGCGCGCCGGTCCGGCTGCGCCTGGCCGGCGAACGGCGCGACAAGAACATCCTGTCCCTGTCCGGTGGCGGCAAGGTACGCGAATACCGGCTCGAATACCGGGTCACGGTGTCCGCGCACGACCCGATCGGCCGGGAGCTGATGCCGCCAACCGACCTGCACCTGCTGCGCGATTTCTCCTACAACGACGCCCAGGCCCTGGCCAAGGAAACCGAGGAACAGAGCCTGATCCGGGCCATGGAACAGGACGCCCTGCGCCAGATCCTGCGGCGCCTGTCCTATCTGAAGCAACCATGAAACTGCGCGGTGATCAGCTCGAAGCCGCGCTGGCGCGCGGACTCGCGCCGGTCTGGCTGGTCAGCGGCGACGAACCGCTGCTGGTCGACGAGGCCTGCGCGGCGATCCGCGCCAGCGCGCGCGCGCGCGGTTTTCTGGACCGTCAATCTTGGCAGGTGGAAACCGGTTTCGACTGGCGTGGCTGGCTGGGCGGTTTCGACTCCCTGTCGCTGTTCGCCAGCCAGCGTCTGGTGGAATTGCGGCTGCCCACCGGCCGCCCCGGCGTCGAGGGCGGCAAGACCCTGGAAACCTGGGCTGCGCGACCACCGGCGGAAACCGTGTTGCTGATTACCCTGCCGCGCCCGGACAGAGCCATCCAGTCGACAAAATGGTTTGGCGCCCTGGAACAGGTTGGCGCGCATGTCGCCACCACGCCGCCGACCTTCGAACAACTGCCGGCCTGGATCGAGCAACGTCTGGCCCGGCATGATCTACGGGCCGAACGCGAGACCCTGCGCTGGCTGGCCGCGCGCGTCGAGGGCAACCTGCTGGCCGCGCACCAGGAAATCGAAAAGCTCGCCCTGCTGCTACCCCCCGGCCCGCTCTCGACGGAGGCCGCGCGCGCCGCCGTCACCGATGTCGCCCGCTACGATGTCGGCGATCTCGCCGATGCCTTTCTGAAGGGAGAACCGGCTCGCTTCTGCAAGGTTCTGGACGGACTGCGCGCCGAAGGTGAGGCGCTGCCGCTGGTGCTGGCGGTGATCGGCAACGAGATCCGCACCCTCTACCAGCTCGCCGTCGGCGTCGCGCGCGGTGAACGGCTGAACGCGCTGATGCGTGACGCGCGCGTCTGGGACAGCCGCCAGGGGCTGGTCGAGCGTGCTCTCAAGCGCGCCGCCGGCCCGCGCCGGCTGGCCTGGGCCATGCGCGCGCTGGCGCGTCTGGATCGGGCCGCCAAGGGCCTGTTGCGCGAGGACGCCTGGGACGAGACCAAACAGCTCGGCCTGGCGCTGATGAATCATGGCAAGGCGCCCGCCTTCAGGTAATGTCGGCGGCCGCGCACAAGGAAACGACATGGACATCGAAAACCACATGCACACCCTCGGCCGCCAGGCCCGCGCCGCTTCGCGGGCGATGGCCGCCGCCGACACCAACCAGAAGAACCGCGCCCTGCTGGCCATTGCCGCCGCCATCCGGCGCGACGCCGCCCGGCTGATCGAGGCCAACCGCCAGGACGTCGAGGCCGCCCGCGCCGCCGGCCTGGACGCGGCCCTGCTCGACCGCCTGGCGCTGACCGAGAAAACCGTCGTCGGCATGGCCGAAGGGCTGGAACAGATCGCCACCCTGCCCGACCCGGTGGGCGAGATCACCGATCTGAAGTACCGTCCCTCCGGCATCCAGGTCGGCAAGATGCGGGTACCGCTGGGCGTCATAGGCATCATCTACGAGGCCCGTCCCAACGTCACCGCCGACGCCGCCGGCCTGTGCCTGAAATCCGGCAACGCCGCCATCCTGCGTGGCGGTTCCGAGGCCATCCGCTCCAACCAGGCGGTCGCCACCTGCGTCCGGGAAGGCCTGGCCGCCGCCGGCCTGCCCGACACCGCCGTGCAGGTCATCGAGACCACCGATCGCGCCGCCGTCGGCGCGCTGATCACCATGAAGGATTACGTCGACGTCATCGTCCCGCGTGGTGGCAAGGGCCTGATCGAGCGAATCAGTAACGAGGCGCGCATCCCGGTGATCAAGCACCTGCACGGCAACTGCCATGTTTATGTCGACGACCGCGCCGACGCCGCCAAGGTGGTGCCCGTGGTCGAAAACGCCAAGACCCAGCGCTACGGCACCTGTAACACCACCGAGTCGCTGCTGGTGGCGCGACCGGTCGCCGCCGCGCTGCTGCCCAACCTCGGCCGCATGCTCGCCGGCAAGGGCGTCGAGATGCGCGCTTGCGCCGAAGCCCTGGCCATTTTGCGCGACGCCGGCATCGATGCCGCCAGGTTGCGGGAAGCCACCGAAGCCGACTGGCACGAGGAATACCTGGCCCCGATCATCGCCGTGAAGGTGGTGGCCGGCCTGGACGAGGCCATCGACCACATCAACGCGCACGGTTCCCACCACACCGACGCCATCCTCACCGAGGACTACGGCCGCGCCCGCCGCTTCCTGCGCGAAGTGGATTCCGCCAGCGTCATGGTCAACGCCTCCACCCGCTTCGCCGACGGCTTCGAGTACGGCCTGGGCGCGGAGATCGGCATCTCCACCGACAAGATCCACGCTCGTGGCCCGGTCGGCCTGGAAGGGCTCACCAGCCAGAAATGGGTGGTGCTCGGCGACGGCCACACACGGGGGTGATGGCGAATGAAGGGCGCGTGATGGGGAACAACACCAGGCATGGTGGGCAACCACTCCCCATTTCCCAGCCCCCTGGCCAGCAGGCCATCGGCCTGCTCGGCGGCACCTTCGACCCGATCCATCATGGCCACCTGCGCATGGCCGAGGAACTGGCGGAGGTGCTGGAACTCGATCAGGTCCGCTTCGTTCCCGCCGGCCAGCCGCCGCATCGCGGCCATCCGCGCGCGGCCGCCCACCACCGGCTGGAAATGACGCGCCGGGCGATCGCCGGCAATCCACGCTTCCTGCTCGACTCCCGAGAGATCACGCGCGACGCGCCCAGCTACAGCGTCGATACCCTGTCGGAACTGCGCGCCGAATTGCCGGCGACCACGCCACTGGTCCTGTTCATGGGCGGGGATGCCTTCCTGGGCCTGACCACCTGGCACGAATGGGAGCACCTGCTCGATCTGGCCCATCTCGCCGTTGCCCACCGCCCCGGCTTTTCCAGCGCGGTCTGGGAGGATGCACTGCCCGATCCGCTGCGCAAACGGCTGTCGACCCGACGCTGCGAGCAGCCCGGAGAAATCCGGGAATGCCCGGCCGGCCGCATCTTCCTGCACACCATCACCCAACTCGACATTTCCGCCAGCCAGATCCGCGCCCGCGCGCTACGCGGCACCAGCCTGCGCTATCTGTTGCCTGATTCCGTCATCGACTACATCCACGAGAACCGTCTTTATGTCTGAACTCCTCTCCACCGAACAGCTCACCACCATCGCGATCGCCGCCCTCGAGGACATCAAGGGCAAGGACATCGTGGTCATCGACGTTCGTCATCTCACCTCCCTGTTCGACAAGATGATCGTCGCCAGCGGCGATTCCACCCGGCAGGTGAAGTCGTTGGCGGACAACGTCCAGAAAAAGCTGAAGGAAGCCGGCGCGGACATCGTCGGCATCGAGGGCGAGCAGGTCGGCGAATGGGTGCTGGTGGATGCGGGCGGGCTGGTGGTGCATGTCATGCACCCGAGCACGCGCCTGCACTACAACCTGGAAGAGCTCTGGGGCGCGGCCCGCAAGGCCCGGCAGGCGGCGGCCTGATCGCCGCCGCCGCCCCCGGCCCGGGTCGGGGGGCGCCCAAGCCCCCCGTTCAGTAGGCAACCCGCGGAATCACGTCGAGGATGGCGTGGGTGTCACGGTTGATCAGCACCACGTCGGCGCCCACGATCAGGCGGGTATGGGGATCCCTGAGGTCGGGCAATTGCTTGAGCAGATCGACCGGCAACTTGTTGGGGCGCTGCCCCGACAACAGGGTGTCGCCCGGCTTCACGCCCTGGGCTGGCGGCGTCGCCGGCCTTGGTCCCCGCAACCGCGCGTAGTATTCAGTGATGGTTTGACGCTCCGATTCGGAAAACCGGAGTCCCGGGGATTCCGGCTGACTGGCTGGTTTGCTCGCGCAACCGGCGGCGAACAGGGAAGCGAAAATCAGGAATTCGCGGCGCAGCATGGTTACCCCCTTCAACAGCGTGGACATGGACGCCCTATGTAACAAAGTCGACAGGGGGAAACTTTGAGCGCCATCAATTCGGCGCGAGAAAAAGGGCCGGCGGGGTTGCTCACCCTCGCCGGCCCTGGCGGGATCGCTGATCACTCGATCAGCACCCGGTCACCAGATGCCGAGGTACTCCAGCATGCCCATGGCCGCCTCGCGGCCTTCGTACACGGCGGTCACGACCAGATCGGAACCACGCACCATGTCGCCGCCGGCGAACACTTTCGGATTGGCGGTCTGATAGCGGTGCTTGCCGCTACCGGCCAGCACGCGCCCGCCCTGGTCGGTGGTGATGCCGAAATCGGCGAACCAGGGTTGCGGGTTGGGGCGGAAGCCGAAGGCGACCAGAACCCGGTCGCAGGCGACGATTTCCTCGGATCCCTCGACCACCACAGGCGTCCGCCGGCCGCGCGCATCCGGTTCACCCAGTTCGGTGGTGACCAGCTTGATGCCTTCCACCTTGCCATCGCCGACGATTTCGACCGGTTGCCGGTTCCACAGGAATTGCACGCCTTCTTCCTTGGCATTGGCCACTTCCCGCTTGGAACCGGGCATGTTGGCCTCGTCGCGGCGGTAAGCGCAGATGACGCTGGCGGCGCCCTGACGAATGGAAGTGCGGTTGCAGTCCATCGCGGTGTCGCCGCCACCGAGCACCACCACGCGCAAGCCCTTCATGTCGATGAACTCGTCCTGCGGCAGCCCGAGGCAGTGGTTGACGTTGGAGATCAGGAACGGCAGTGCCGGCATGACCCCGGGCAGATCCTCGCCGGGGATGCCGGCGCGCATGTAGGTATAGGTGCCCATGCCCAGGAACACGGCATCGTATTCAGCGAGCAGATCGGCCATCGCGACATCCTTGCCGACCTCGGTGCTCAGACGGAACTCGATGCCCATGCCCTCGAAGATCTCGCGGCGGCGGGTCATCACGCTCTTTTCCATCTTGAATTCGGGGATGCCGAAGGTCAGCAGACCGCCGATTTCCGGGTAACGGTCGAACACCACGGCCTGGACGCCGTTGCGCGCCAGCACGTCGGCGCAACCGAGGCCGGCGGGGCCTGCGCCGATCACCGCGACCTTCTTGCCGGTGGCCACCACCTTGCTCATGTCCGGGCGCCAGCCCTGGTCAAAGGCGGTGTCGCTGATGTACTTCTCGACCTGGCCGATGGTCACCGCGCCGGCGTTGACCTGATTGAGCGTGCAGGCACCCTCGCACAGACGGTCCTGCGGGCAGACGCGACCGCACACCTCGGGCAGCGAATTGGTCTGGTGGGACAGCTCGGCGGCCTCGAACAGACGGCCCTCGTCGACCAGCTTCAGCCAGTTCGGAATGTAGTTGTGGACCGGGCACTTCCACTCGCAATACGGGTTGCCACAGGCCAGGCAACGACCGGACTGCTCGCGCGCCTGGTCGGCATCCATCCGCGCGTAGATCTCGCGGAACTCGACCTTGCGGACTTCCGCCGGGGTCTTGGCGCCGTCGCGACGGGCGATGTTCAGGAACTGAAAGACGTCGGACATGGGATTAGTCCTTCAAAAGGCTGTCCAGGGTCAGGGCCTTGGACTTCACCAGCCAGAAACGGTGCACCGCTTCGTCGAAGTTCTCCAGCATCCAGCGGGCGCGGGCGCTGCCGGTATGCAGGAGGTGTTTTTCCAGCTTTTCGCGCAGGAAGGCGCGGTGTTCGCCGGTCTTCTCGTCATTGATGCGGTTGATGTCGACCAGTTCGTTGTTGTAGCGCTCGGCGAACTTGCCGGACTCGTCATAAACCAGCGCGAACCCACCGGTCATGCCGGCGCCGAAGTTGAGTCCGGTGTCTCCGAGCACGACCACGCAGCCACCGGTCATGTATTCGCAGCAATGCTCGCCGACGCCTTCGACCACCGCCAGCGCGCCGGAGTTGCGCACGCCGAAGCGTTCACCGGCCATGCCGGCGGCGTACAGTTCGCCGCCGGTGGCGCCATACAGGCAGGTGTTGCCGACGATGATGGCGCGATGCGATTCGAACGCCGCGCCCTTGGGCGGATAGACGATCAGCCGGCCACCGGCCATGCCCTTGCCGACGTAGTCGTTGGCGTCTCCCTCGATCTCCAGGGTCAGGCCCTTGTGGTTCCAGACGCCGAAGCTCTGGCCGGCGGAACCGGTGAGCCGGATGCGCAGGCAGTTGTCCGGCAGTCCCTCGGCGCCGTGGATGCGCGCGATTTCACCGGACAGCCGGGCGCCAATCGAACGGTTGACGTTGCGGATGGCGTATTCCAGCGTCAGCGGGCGCCTGGCCTGGATGCTTTCCAGGGCGTCGGCGACCATCTTCTCGGCCAATTCGCCCTTGTCGAACGACGGATTGGACGCTTCCACGCAGAAGCGGGGTTCGGCCGGATCGATGCCACCTTGCGACAACAGCGCGTCGAGCTTCAGGCGCCGCTGCCGGTCTGTCTCGCCAGGCAGCAGTTCCAGCAGGTCGGCGCGACCGATCAGTTCCTCGAACTTGCGGATGCCCAGCCGGGCCATCCACTCGCGCGTTTCCATGGCGACGAAGGTGAAGAAGTTCACCACCATCTCGGGCAGGCCGATGAAGTAGTTCTTGCGCAGACGCGCGTCCTGGGTGGCGACGCCGGTGGCGCAATTGTTGAGGTGGCAGATGCGCAGGTATTTGCAGCCGAGCGCGATCATCGGCGCGGTGCCGAAGCCGAAAGACTCGGCGCCGAGCATCGCCGCCTTGACCACGTCCAGACCGGTCTTCAGACCGCCGTCGGCCTGGACGCGCACGCGGCCGCGCAAACCGTTGGCGCGCAGCACCTGCTGCGCCTCGGTCAGGCCCAGTTCCCACGGCGTGCCGGCGTACTTGACGCTGGTGAGCGGGCTGGCGCCGGTGCCGCCGTCGTAGCCGGAGATGGTGATCAGGTCGGCGTAGGCCTTGGCCACCCCCGCCGCGATGGTGCCAACGCCGGGCTCCGCCACCAGCTTCACCGAAACCAGCGCCTTCGGGTTCACCTGCTTGAGGTCGAAGATCAACTGCGCCAGATCCTCGATCGAATAGATGTCGTGGTGCGGCGGCGGCGAAATCAGCGTGATGCCAGGCTTGGTGCAGCGCAGCCGGGCGATGATCTCGGAAACCTTGCCGCCGGGTAGCTGGCCGCCCTCGCCGGGCTTGGCGCCTTGGGCGATCTTGATCTGGAGCACCTCGGCATTGACCAGGTAATGCGGGGTGACGCCGAAGCGACCGGATGCCACCTGCTTGATCTTGGACATCCTGAGCGTGCCATAGCGCGCCGGATCCTCGCCGCCTTCGCCAGAATTGGAACGCCCGCCGATGCGGTTCATGCCCTCGGCCAACGCCTCGTGCGCTTCCGGCGACAGCGCGCCAAGCGACATGCCGGCGGAATCGAAGCGCTTGAGGATGGACTCGATCGGCTCGACCTCTTCGAGCGGAACCGGATCACCCAGCTTCAGCTTCATCAGGTCGCGGAACATCGCCACCGGCCGGTTGTTGACGGTCTCGGCGTATTTCCGATACGCCTCGTAGGAACCGGTCTGCACCGCCGCCTGCAATTCCTGCACCACGTCCGGGTTGTAGGCGTGGAACTCCTCGCCATGCATGAACTTGAGCAAACCGCCGGCGGTGATCGGCCGCAACGGGTTGAAGGCGAGCCGGTTCAGGCGCTTCTGGTCTTCCTCGAAATCCTCGAAACTGGCGCCGGACACGCGCGAAACCGTGCCCTTCAGACACATGTCGACGACATCCTCGCGCATGCCGACCACTTCGAACAACTGGGCGCCGCGATAGCTGGCGATGGCGGAAATGCCCATCTTGGACATGACCTTGAGCAGGCCCTTGTCGATGCCCTTGCGATAGTTCATCAGGGCCTTCTCGGCCTTGATCTTGATCTCGCCGCTCCGGACCATTTCCAGGATGCTCTGGTAGGCGAGGTAGGGATAGACGGCGGTGGCGCCATAGCCGATCAGCGCGGCGATCTGGTGCGGATCGCGGGCGGCGCCGGTTTTCACCACGATGTTGGCGTCGCAACGCAGGCCGGCGGTGATCAGCGCGTGATGCACCGCGCCGGTGGCGAACAGCGCTGGAATGGTCAGCCGGTCCGGCGCGATGGTCCGATCGGACAGCACCACCACCACCTTGCCGGCGCGCACCGCCGCGACCGCGTCGGCCGCGAGCCGTTCCAGCGCCCCTTTCAGGTCGAACTCGGCCGGGTCGTATTGCAGATAGAGATGGACCGCCGCGTAGGCCGGATCGGCGCTGCCGGTGACCGCCTTGTAGGTGTCGTTGGACAACACCGGCGAATTCAATTCCATCCGGTGCGCGTGTTCCGGAGTTTCCTGGAACAGGTTCAGCTCACGTCCGAACACCGTGTGCAGGGACATGACGATGGCCTCGCGGATCGGATCGATCGGCGGGTTGGTGACCTGCGCGAACTGCTGACGCAGGTAGTCGAATGGCGAGCGCACCTTTTGCGACAGCACCGCCATCGGCGTGTCGTCGCCCATCGAGCCGACCGCCTCCTGTCCATCCTCGGCAAGCACGCGGATGACCTGATCGAGCTCCTCGAAGCTGACGTTGAACAGCTTCTGGTGGGTGGCGACGCTGGCGGCATCCATGGCCGGATAGTCGGAATCCTGCTCCAGCCCGAATTCGACGCGGCGGCCGGCGGCCTTGAGCCAGTCGCGGTAGGGATGGCGGTTCTTGAGCTGGGCGTCGATGTCCTCCGGCAGCAGGAAGGTGCCGGCTTCCAGATCGGCGGCGACCATCTGGCCGGGACGCACCCGGCCCTTGGCGACGATGTTGTCGGGGCCGCCGTAATCCCAGACGCCGACCTCGGACGCGATGGTGACGTAGCGATCCTTGGTGATGACGTAGCGGGCCGGACGCAGGCCGTTGCGGTCGAGCAGGCAGACGCCGTAACGGCCGTCGGTCATGACGATGCCGGCGGGGCCGTCCCACGGCTCCATGTGCATGGAGTTGTATTCGTAGAACGCGCGCAGGTCGGGGTCCATGTTGGTGACGTTCTGCCAGGCCGGCGGCACCATCATGCGCAT
The DNA here is from genome assembly GCA_020725265.1 of Hydrogenophilus sp. GTDB lineage: Bacteria > Pseudomonadota > Gammaproteobacteria > Burkholderiales > Thiobacillaceae > PFJX01. Next base: position 123,718 of record DYFK01000003.1, read on the forward strand.
CGCCCGGAACAGGCCGGCGCCGCCCATGACCAGGCCTTCCAGCATGTTGTCGAAGCTCATCGAGTCGGAACCCTTGAAGCCGACCATCGGACGGACATCGTCCATGTTCGGGATCATCGGCGACTCGAACTTGTGCTCGCGCGCCCGGCTCCAGTTGCGGTTGCCCTGCACGGTGTTGATCTCGCCGTTGTGGGCGAGGTAGCGGAACGGCTGCGCCAGCCGCCATTCCGGCCAGGTATTGGTGGAGAAGCGCTGGTGGAACACCGCCAGCGCCGAGGCGAAGCGCTCGTCGTTGAGATCGGGGTAGAACACCGGCAGGTATTCCGGCATCACCAGACCCTTGTAGGCGATCACCCGGCCGGACAGGGTCGGCATGTAGAACGTGGCGTCGCCGTCGGCGAGCGCCTTTTCCACCTTGCGGCGGGCGATGTACAGCTTGCGCTCGAAGATGTCGGCGTCGATCGCGTCCGGGCAGTTGACGAACAACTGCTCGATCACCGGCAGGCTCTTCAGCGCGTATTCGCCGAGCGCGGAATTGTCGGTCGGCACCTTGCGGAAGCCGAGCGGCTCCAGACCCTGGCCGCGCAGTTCATCGAGCAGCAGCGCGCGCGCGCGCTCCGCCTTGCCGGCATCCTGATTGAGGAAGACCAGACCGGCGGCGTAGCGGATATTCGGCTTGAAACCGTTCTCCTCGGCAACCGCGCGCAGGAAGGCATCCGGCTTCTTGAACAGCAAGCCGCAACCGTCACCCGACTTGCCGTCCGCCGCCACCGCGCCGCGGTGAGTCATGCAGGCCAGCGAGGAAATGGCGGTGGTCACCAGCTTGTGCGTGGCGAGATCGTCCAGTTGCGCGATGAGGCCGAAACCGCAGCTGTCCTGTTCGAAATCCGGGCTGTAGAGCGTGCCGGCCAGGCGGCTTTGTCGATCTTCCATTGTTGTTGCGCCGATCAGGGTAAGTGGAGCAAAAAAGGGCGGAAATTCTAGCTTGAACAAGGACTTCCCGCCAACCTTGGAGCGCCGCGCGGGCTTGCGCCCTGGTGCCGTTTGTCGTTTCCCGGACCAAACCGTTCCGAATGCGCGAGCCGCGACACGCTGTTGTCGCCGGCCCTGGCGCGGGTTTCTTTTGGAAACAAGGGACTAGCGCGACATGGCGACCGGCATGGAATTTGCGGATTCTCCCCGACCCGCTCCACCATCCCCGCAGGCCATGACCATCGACCAGGACCGCCAGGAAATCAACCGGCTGAAAAGTCGGATCGCCGAGACATATGTCCGGCGCGAAGCCCTCAAACGCGACCTCGAAACCGGCGCCTTGCCGCCACGCCGGGGATTCGCGCGGCTGGAAACGATCGATCGGGAATTGTCGGAACTCGACACCCGCTTCAAGCAACTGTGGGACGCCAGCCGCGCCAATGGGGCGCTAGAGCAACCCTGACCAACCCTGAACCGGAATCACGACATGCACTACCAGGACATTTCCCCGGCCGATGCCGCGACCCTGCTGGCCAGTGAAGAGGTCATCGTCTTCGACACCCGCGACGACGCCAGCCGCGCGCCCGGCGAAATCACCGGCGCCCGGACGTTGACCGACGTCGAGCTACGGCAACTGATCCGGAACCGGCGGCGCGAACAGCCGATCCTGGTCTATTGCCAACGCGGCAACAGCAGCCGCGACCTGTGCGAGTTCATCGCCGGCTTGGGTTTCACCCGGGTCCACAATCTGGCCGGCGGCTGGCAGGCCTGGACCGAACACCAGACGCCCACCCCGTCCCCGGAAACCCCGCTGGACGTCTGGATGCAAGCCGAGGGATTCACGCCCGGCCATCTCAACAGCCGCATCGACAACGGCATGTCGCCGTTGATGTGGGCCGCGCTCAAGGGCGACCCGGCGCGCATCCGCGAACTGCTGGCCCTGGGCGCCGATCCCAACCACGTCAACGACGATCACCACAACGCGCTCTGGTTCGCCTGCGTGCATGGCGACCCTGATCTGGTCTCGCTGCTGATCGAGGCCGGCGCCAACCTCGACAACGCCAACGTCAACGGCGCCACCTGTCTGGTCTACGCCGCCTCCACCGGCAAGCTCGAAATCGTCGAACGCCTGGTGCGGGCGGGCGCCGACCCGGGCAAGGAAACCAGCGGCGGCTACAACGCCCTGGAAAGCGCCTCGACCCTGCCGGTGCTGAAATATCTGCGCGGCGTCATGGCCGACCGCCGGACCTTGTCGCCAGCCTGAACGCGGGACCGCGGGTCCGCGCCGGGCATGCCTATTTGGTCAGCGCCATGAACAATTCCGGCAGCTTTTCCGGCAGTCGCTGAATGTTGTCCACCACCGTGTACTGGTGGCCGAAAATGTCGCTGACGTATTCGTCGGCCTTGGGGTCGAGGTTGATGCAGTAGCTGAAGATGCCTTTCTGGTCGAGCTCGCGCACAGCGCGGCGGGCGTCCTCGATGAGCAGGCGCTCGTCCGGGCTGTCAACGTCGGCGGGCTGGCCGTCAGTGAGGACCAGCAGCAACTTCTTGTCGGCCGGACGCGCTTCCAGGTAGTGCGCGGCGTGGCGCATGGCGGCGCCCATGCGGGTGGACCAGCCGGCCGCCATGGCGGCGAGGCGGCCTTTCACTTCGTCGGTGAAGCGTTCCGAATAGCCCTTGATGTGCATGAAACGCACGTCGTGGCGGGTGTTGGAGTGGAAGCCGGCGATGGCGAAGGGATCGCCCAGCCGCTCCACCGCCCAGGCCAGCAGGGTGACGGCTTCCTGGCTCAGTTCGAGGATGGTCTGCTCGGAACCGGCCACCTTTTCGTTGAGCGATTCCGACAGGTCGAGCAGCAGGCTGACGGCGATGTTGCGGCCGCTGGTCTTGTGGCTCATGTTGATGCGCGGATCGGGGTTGGCGCCACCCTTGAAGTCGATCAGGGAGCGGATGGCGACGTCGAGGTCGAGTTCGCTGCCCTCTTCCTGGTAGCGGATGCGCACCTTGTCCTGGGGCTTGAGCAGGTCGAGGATGCGCTTCAGGCGCTTGGCCAGGGCATCGTGTTTTTGCAGCAGACGGTCGATGTCGCTGGCCGAACCCTTCGGGTGCAGGTGCTCGTACAGGCTGACCCAGTCCGGACGGTAGGTCTGGCTGTGGTAGTCCCACTCGGGATAGTGGCGCGGGGGCAGGCTTTGCACCTCGGCGGGTTTCTTGTTCGACTTTTCGGGATCGTCGAAGAACTCCTCGTCGTCGCTGTCCTCGATGTACTGCCACAGGTGGCGGTTGTCGTCGCGGTAGTCGATCACCGTGCCGTCGAACCAGACCTTGGCGAACTGGTCGCTCTGGCGCCGGGTGCGGGCGACGTAGCTGAGCGCCAGATCGGCCATCTCGCGCAGATTCGACGCGCCGGCGGTCAGCAGCTCGTGGAAACGGCCGGCGAATTCCAGCAGGTGCGGATCGGTGTAGCTGTGGTCCGGGTCGATCAGCGCGCGCGACATCATGGTCAGACGATGGCGCAGGCAGGAGGTGGTTTCCGGATCGCAGGCGCCCTCCACCGGCTTCGGGTGCAGGGCCAGGAAGATGCGGCGCAGGCCGGGATATTCGCGGATCAGCAGATTCTCGATCCGGCAGTCCTCGAAGAACTCCACCGCCATGCGTTGAAACGGACTGTAGTTGTCGGCGACGACCGACGACGACCAGCGCCGGTGGCCAACCATGTGAGCGAGCACGGCACGGTAGCGGTCGAGGCCACTGACTCTCGTCCCCTCTCCCCCAGCCCCTCCCCCGCTTGCGGGGGAGGGGGGCACGAAATCGTCGAACACATCCGGCACCCGCATGCCCAGCTTGTCGTAGTAAGGGATCGGCTTGCGCAGTTCGTCGAACGCCGTCGAATAGGGCACCAACTGATCCGGCGCCTGCCACAGGGCACGCAGATAAAGATCAAGCCTGCGCTCGACGTCGGCGAACAGCACGCCGTGGCGTTCGCGCTGCAACACCGCGCGGGCATCGGCCGATTGCAGCGAGAAATAGTCGATCTGGCGTTCCGGGTGGGTGCGGTAGTTGCGGATGCCGTATTCCACCCAGTTGCGCAGCCCGCCCATGGACAGCTGGCTGAACAGGAACGGCGCCTGCCGGAAGAATTCGGGCAGTCCCGGACTGGGGAAGGTGGTGTGGTGACCGTGGATGGAGCCGGTGGTCCGGGTCATCAGGTCGTCGGCGATTTCCATGTAGTGGCGCATCTGCTCGCGCGCGTGCTGCTTGCGCGCCACCGGCGCCATGGTCTCCAGGAAAGGCAGGATGGCCTTGCCGTTGGGCGACTTCTGCATCTTCATGACGAAGGCCATGTATTCGGACAGCACGGCCTCTTCGCCCAGCGCCTTGACCACCGAGGGCCACTCCTCCAGGAACACCAGCATGGGTTCGACGCCCCGGCCCAACTTGCCGATGACGCGCGCGGCGTCGAGGTAGTGGTGGATGTCGTCGCGCGACAACACCGCCAGGGCCTCGGCCATGACGTCCTCGAAGACGTCCTCGACCGCCTTGAAGCGGGTATCGAGCTGGGCCCAGTAGGCCTTCATCAGGGGGTGCTGGTAGGCGGTTTCGGTCATTTTCCTAGTCTGTGGCTTGTAGTCCGTAGCGGGTAGCTTGATTCGCGCCAAGGACGCGGCCTTTCGGCTACAAGCTACGAGCTACAGGCTACGCGCTGAAAACAGCTTCGATGGCGTGATCCAGCGTCTCGCGGATGTCGGCGTCGTCGGTGATCGGCCGTACCAGGGACATCTGGCAGGCTTCGACCGGGTTGACGCCGTCCTTGATCAGCGTGGCGGCGTACACCAGCAGGCGGGTCGAGATGCCTTCGTCGAGGCCGTGGCCCTTGAGGTTGCGCGCGGTCTGGCCGATCTTCACCAGCTTGCCGGCGGTGGCTTCATCGAGGCCCGCCTCCTTGGCCAGGATGGTGGTTTCCAGTCCGGCGTCCGGGTAGTCGAAGTCGAAGCCGGTGAAGCGCTGCTTGGTCGACTGCTTGAGATCCTTCATCAGCGACTGGTAGCCAGGGTTGTAGCTGATCACCAGCTGGAAGTCGGGGTGCGCCTCGATCAGCTCGCCCTTCTTGTCGAGCGGCAGGGTGCGGCGGTGGTCGGTGAGCGGGTGGATGACCACGGTGGTGTCCTGGCGGGCTTCCACAATCTCATCCAGGTAGCAGATGGCGCCGATGCGCGCGGCGGTGGTGAGCGGACCGTCCAGCCAGCGGGTGCCGTTGGCTTCCAGGAGATAGCGGCCAACCAGGTCGGAGGCGGTCATGTCCTCGTTGCAGGCCACCGTGATGAGCGGCTTGCCCAGTTTCCAGGCCATGTATTCGACGAAACGCGACTTGCCGCAGCCGGTCGGGCCTTTCACCATCACCGGCAGGCGGTTGCGGTAGGCGGCCTCGTAGAGGGCGACTTCATTGCCCTGGGCTTGGTAGTAGGGTTCCTTGTGGACCTTGTATTGCTCTTTGTCGGTCATTTCCTGTCCTCATGAACGACAACGCCTCCAAAGAACCGGAGGCGTCGTGGGGGGATGCCGGCTTGTAGCTTGTGGCTTGTCGCTACAAGCTACCCGCTACCGGCTACCGGCTCACTTGTGGACGCCCAGCTTCTCGCGCCAGCCCGGATACAGCTTGTCGGCGTCTCCCGGGAAGGACTCGAAGGCGCGCGCGAATTCCTTGTGCTCCTTGGCCCACTCGATCGGATCGGCACCGGCCTTCCAGCACTCGTAGGACTGACGCAGGGAAATCGCGCCGGCCGCCGGGCTGTCGATGTGGCCGTAGGAGCCACCACCGGAGGTGTTGATGACGTTGCCGTGGCCCAGGTTCTCGAAGAATCCGGGCAGACGCAGCGCGTTCATGCCGCCGGAGATGATCGGGGTGGTGGGCTTCATGCCGTACCACTTCTGGAAGTAGACCGGGCCCTGGCATTCGTCGCGCTCGATCATGTAGGCCAGGATGCGGTCATCCTTGCTGCCTTCCATCTTGCCGTAGCCCATGGTGCCGACGTGGATGCCGGACGCGCCTTGCAGACGGGACATCTTGGACAGCACGAAGGAGGTGTAGCCGCGCTTGGCGGACGGGGAGGTCACGGCGCCGTGACCGGCACGGTGGTAGTGCAGGTACTGGCCGGGGTACTGGCGACGGGCGGTGGTCACCATGCCGGGGCCGCCGACGTAACCGTCGACCAGGAAGGCCACCTTGTCGGCGTCGGGGCCGAACGTTTCCAGGATGAAGTCGGCGCGGGCGCACATTTCATAGTGGTCGTCCGCCGTGATGTTGGCGGAGAACAGCTTGGCCTGGCCGGTTTCGTCCTGGGCTCGCTTCATGGCGTCGTAGACCAGCGGGTAGACCTTCTTGGCCGGGCAGAACACCTGGTTGCCTTGCGGTTCGTCGTTCTTGATGAAGTCGCCACCCAGCCAGAACTGGTACGCGGCATGCGCGAACGGCTCGGGACGCAGGCCCAGCTTGGGCTTGATGATGGTGCCGGCGATGTAGCCACCGTCCTTGACCGGTCGACCGAGGATGCGCCACATGTCGGTGATGTCGCGCGAGGGACCGTCGAACAGCTGGATGGCGCGCTCGGGCATGTAGAAGTCGTACATCTTGGCGTGCTCGACGTCGCCCATGCCCTGGTTGTTGCCGATCACCAGGGTCAGGAAGGACACGATCATCATGCGGCCGTCGGTCATGTTGCGATCGAACAGTTCGATCGGATACGCGATGCGCATCTCTTCGGTGGCTTCGTCGATGTGATAGACCAGCGCGTCCACGCCCTTGGTGAAGTCATCGGTGGTGCAGACCTCGACGTTGGTGCCGGTGGAAGACTCGGCGGCGAAGTGGGCGGCCACTTCCAGATAGCCATAGCCGGCGGCCGGCTTCATCTTGTAGGCGACCAGGATGTGCTTGCCGCCCTTGATGAGGTCTTCTTCCTTCAGGGAAAGGTCGGCGTAACGTGCGGATTGATCCATGACTTGCTCCTTAATAGATGCTGATGTCGTGAGAGACGTCCAATCCCGGCCCGGCGCATGGCCATGTCGAGAATGGGCTGGACTATATCGACGCCAAGCTATAAGCAAAAATCATGATTAATGATTAATTGCATAATCGAATACTTATAATAAAGCCATGCTGCATCTGACCCTGCGTCAACTCCAGGTTTTCGAATCCACCGCTCGCCACCTGTCGGTATCACGGGCGGCGGAAGAATTGCATCTGTCGCAGCCGGGCGTCTCCATGCAATTGAAGAAGCTGTCGGAAGCCGTCGGCCAACCCCTGCTCGAACAAGCCGGCAAGCGCCTGCGCCTGACCGACCAGGGTCAGGAATTGCTGATCGCGGCGCGGGAAATGCTGAGTGCCCTGAAACGCTACGAACTGTCGCTGGTGGCGCGGCGCGGGCTGACCAAGGGCAACCTGCGTCTGGTCGCGGTGACCACCGCCGGCTACTTCATGCCGCGCCTGCTCGGCGCGTTCTCGCGGCTGCACCCCGGCGTCAAACTGTCATTGCGGGTGACCAATCGGGAACAGGTGCTGGAGAGTCTGGTTGCCGGTCTGGACGATCTCTACATCCTCGGTCAACCGCCGGAAGGCCTGGCGGTGACGGCCATGCCGTTCCTGAGCAATCCGCTGGTGGTGCTGGCGCCCGCCGATCATCGACTGGCTCGCGCCAGGGCGATACCGGTGGCCCGCCTGGCGGAGGAATCCTGGCTGTTGCGGGAACCCGGCTCCGGCACGCGCAAGGCGGTGGAACGCCTGTTCGCCGATCACGGCCTGACCCTGACTCCTCGGATGGAACTGGGCAGCAACGAGGCGATCAAGCAGGCGGTGCTGGAAGGACTGGGCATTTCCGTGGTCTCGCGGCACGCGCTGGCCCCGCGCATCTCCGAGCAATTCGCGATTCTCGACGTGCTCGGTTTTCCCATCACCCGCCAGTGGTACGTGGTCTATCCGGCTGGTCGCCTGCGCAGCGTGGCGACGCGCACTTTCCTGGATTTTCTGCTGGCCGAGGCGGCGTCGGCCTGACGCTTCCCGGCCCCGCGCTCAGAGGCGCGCGCCGAGCAACACGCCCTGACGGCGGAATTCGTCGAGCATGGCACGGCCATGACCGCGCATCGCCGCCGGCTCGCCGCCCAGTTCCCGCGCCAGCGCATCGAGCACGGCGCCGCCATCGAGATCGGGACGGGCCCGGATCAACTCGATCAGGCGGGCGCTGGCCGGCGTGACCACGCTGAAGCGTACAGTGAGCCCGGCATCGCGCCAGGCGACGATGAAGGTCGGCTCGGCCGGCGCTTCGACGGGCCGATGACGTGGCGACAATCGATGCACCGGCCAGCGATAGGCCAGCAGGCGGCTGACCGGATTCAGCAGCGGCCGGCCGGCGAGCAGGTCACCGGCCGGATCGTGCACGGGCAGGTCGGCATCGGCGTCGGAAGTATCGAGTTCCAGTTCCACCCATTCGTAATGCGCCAGTTCCGGCAGGAAAGCGGGGAAATCGCCGCCTCCCGGCCATTCGTCCTGGAGGTATTTCAGGAATTCCTCCGGAATCTGTCGGAAATACGGGGCGTGGCAGGCGTGATCGCGGAAGAAGGCGCGCGCCAGCAGGCGCCAGCGTCGCGCCCCCAGAATCGCCCGGCACACCGGGAAACAGGCGAGCAGAAAGCCTTCGACATTGTTGAACAGCAGATCCTCGTACACCTTCATGCGCCGCGCCGGCACCCCGCGCGGACGCGGCGCCGCGCGGGGATCGCGGATACGCGCGGCGAACGCGCGCTGGTAATCGGGCAGGTTCATGCTGGTGACACGCTCAGGCCGCGACCCGGCCGAGGCCATGGCGGGCCTGCATGCCGGCGATGACGGCAACCTCGGCGGCCAGTTCGGCCAACGGCGGGAGGTTGTAGTCACGTTCGAGCAGGGTCGGATGTGGCCCGAACAGTTCGTAGGCGGTGTCCAGCAGGCGCCAGACCGGATCGATCACGGCGGCGCCATGGGTGTCCACCACCAGATCGTCCGCCTCCCGGTAATGCCCGGCCGTGTGCATATAGACGACGCGCTCGGCCGGCATGCGACGCAGGAACCCGACCGGATCGAAACCGAAATTGACGCTGTTGACGTAGACGTTGTTGACGTCCAGATGCAGCCAACAATCAGCCTCGGCGAGCACCGCGTTGATGAATGCGGCCTCGTCCATCTCGCCGATCGGCGCGGCGACGTAGTAGGAGGCGTTCTCGATGGCGATGCGCCGGCCGAGGATGTCCTGGACACGGCGGATGCGCGCGGCGACGTGGCGCACCGCCTCGCCGGTGGGCGGGATCGGCAGCAGATCGTAAAGATGGCCATGATCCGAGCACCAGGACAGATGCTCGGTATAGAGCCCGATGCCGTGTCGGGCCATGAAATCGCGAATCTTGCGCAACAACAGCTCGTCGAGCGGCGCCGCGCCACCCAAGGATAGCGAGAGGCCATGGCAGACGAACGGATATCGCTCGGTGAAGACGCGCAGGTCGCGCGCGTGGCGGCCGCCCAGATCGATCCAGTTCTCCGGCGCCAGCTCGAAGAAATCGATACAGGCTGGCACGCCGGCTTTCAATTCGGGCAGCAGTTCGCGCCGGAAGCCGAGGCCGGCGCCACGCGGCGGGTCGGGCCGGATCATCGCCGGCGGCCGCCAGGAACGGGGACCGCCATGGTGGTCACGCCGGCGCGCGGGCAACCGGCGTCAACGCATGCCGCCGCATTTGCCTTCGCCACATTTGCCCTCCTGGGCCTTGGCCTTGGGCTTGCCGCCGCATTTGCCCTCGCCACATTTGCCCTCCTTGGCCTTGGGCTTGCCACCACATTTGCCCTCGCCGCACTTGCCTTCCGACGCCTTGGGCTTGCCGCCACATTTGCCGTCACCGCATTTACCCTCGCCACATTTGCCTTCGCCGCACTTGCCCTCGCGGCCCTTGGCGCTGTCGGCGACCATGTAGCCCTTGGCCAGCGACTGCGACGAGAACGGGTTTTCGGCCGCGGCCGGCGCGGCGGCGAGGGAAGCGGCGATGGCGGAGCCAAGCGCCAGGGTCAGGGCGGTTTTCTTATTGGTGGACATGATCGGTCTCCTCTCGCGCGCTCCCGCGCGACTGATCTTGCCGGACCGTCCGGCAAGCTTCGGAGAATCTATGCCCAGCCCTGGAAATCGGCAAGTTTTTTATTAAAAGTCAAAGAGATAGCGACGTCTTGATTTTTTCCGGGCAGGGTCGATAGTGAAATTGCCAAGCCGGTTGGTGACCGGCGTCCGTTATGGAAAGGAGGGCATCATGAGCAATCTCGTTCGACGCGATCCCTTCGCCATCGACGACATGCTGGACGATCTGTTCAAGGGCTATTTCGTACGGCCGTTGCATCTCGCCGGCGAAACGCCGGAAGTCCGCATGATCCGGATGGACGTCAAGGAAAGCGACAAGGATTACACCGTGCATGCCGAACTGCCGGGCGTGAACAAGGAGGACATCCACGTCACCGTGGAGGGGGGCACCGTCAACATTTCCGCCGAGGTCAAGAAGACTTCGGAACAGAAGGAAGGCGACAAGGTGCTGCGTAGCGAGCGCTATTACGGGAGGGTTTCGCGCGGCTTCACCCTCGGTCAGGACGTGGACGAGGCCGCGGCCCGGGCCCGATTCGACAATGGCGTGCTGGAGCTGGTGCTGCCCAAGAGGGCCACCACGCCGACCAGGAAACTGGCCATCGAATGAGTCCGAGTGGTAGCGGCCGGGGCGGCTTCGGCCGCCCTTTTTTGTAGAATCCACGCAATATCCCCACCGAGAGCCCGTCATGCCCATCTCCCACATCACTCCGGCCGAAAAGGCCCAGGTCATCGCCGAGGCGCTGCCCTACATCCAGCGCTTCTGGGACAAGACCGTGGTCATCAAATACGGTGGCAACGCCATGACCGATCCGGTGCTGAAAAGCGCGTTCGCGCGCGACGTGGTGCTGCTCAAGCTGGTCGGCCTGAATCCCGTCGTCGTGCATGGCGGCGGCCCGCAGATCGAGGATCTGTTGAAGCGCGTCGGCAAGAAGGGCGAGTTCATCCAGGGCATGCGCGTCACCGACTCGGAAACCATGGATCTGGTGGAAATGGTGCTGGGCGGCCAGGTCAACAAGGAAATCGTCAACCTGATCAACCAGGCCGGCGGCAAGGCGGTCGGCCTGACTGGCAAGGATGGGCGCTTCATCCGCGCGCGCAAGCTGATGATGGCATCGAAGGACAAGCCGGGCGACGTCATCGACATCGGCCAGGTCGGCGAAATCACCCAGATCGATCCCAGCCTGATCGCCTTCCTCGATTCCGGCGATTTCATCCCGGTGATCGCGCCGATCGGCGTCGGCGCCCAGGGCGAGACCTACAACATCAACGCCGACGTGGTCGCCGGCAAGCTGGCCGAGGTGCTCAAGGCCGAGAAGCTGGTGCTGCTGACCAACACACCCGGCGTGCTCGACAAGGACGGCAACCTGCTCACCGGCCTGACGCCGAAGAAGATCGACGATCTGGTCGCCGACGGCACCCTGTCCGGGGGCATGCTGCCGAAGATCGCCTCGGCGCTGGACGCGGCGCGCAGCGGCGTGCGCTCGGTGCACATCATCGACGGCCGGGTCGAGCACGCCCTGCTCCTGGAAATCATGACCGACCAGGGCGTCGGCACGCTGATCCAGTCGTCCTGAGATGAAACGCCCCCCTTACTCGACAAGCTCGTTTCCCCCCGGGGGGGAAGTCAGTTCCTTCGGGGCGGCCGGGCGGAACTGACATGAAACAGCCCCCTTACTCGACAAGCTCGTTTCCCCCCGGGGGGGAAGTCAGTTCCTTCGGGGCGGCCGGGCGGAACTGACATGGAAATCTTTCAGCACTTCACCCTGGAGGCCGCGCGGCGGCTGCCCAACCTGCCGGCGGAGCACCCCTGCGCGCGCGTCCACGGTCATTCCTTCGGCATCGATATCCACGTCGCCGGTCCGCTCGATCCCGTGCTCGGCTGGGTCGTCGATTTCGCCGACATCCAGGCCGCCTGGCGGCCGATCCACGCCAGCCTCGACCACCGTAACCTGAACGACATCCCCGGTCTGGAGAATCCGACCAGCGAACATCTGGCGATCTGGATCTGGAACCGGTTGCGGCCGGCCCTGCCCGGTCTGATCAAGGTGGTGGTCATGGAAACCCGCGACTCCGGCTGCGTCTATCGCGGCGACTGATTCCAGCGCGGGACGAACGCATGCCGCCCCGAATTGGGGTGAATCGGGGTGGCATGCACCGCGCCGGTGCGGACGCCCGGACCGACATCGCCGGAAAGACAAGAGGTGGCCACGTGGCCGGCACTGGCACCGCCCTTGCTTGTCGTCGCCGGTCTCCTCCATACCAAAAACCTCGTCTCCCCCATTTGCGCCACGCCCCCTCGCGTGGCGCCGTTTTTTGCCCGGCCCGAATCTTGCTGACCGGCATGCGTCGCCACGACCCGCCAATGCCATGACCCTACGCGTCGCCCTGCGCCACCAGACCCATTACCGCTACGACCGGCCGGTGAACCTGGCTCCGCACGTGCTGCGCCTGCGCCCGGCGCCGCACAGCCGCACGCCGATCCGCGGTTACGCCCTGCGCGTACTGCCGGAAGGACATTTCATCAACTGGCAGCAGGATCCGTTCGGCAACTTCCTGGCGCGCCTGGTGTTCCCGGAGAAGACCCGCCATTTCAGCATCGAGGTGGAAGTCATCGCCGACATGACGGTGATCAACCCCTTCGATTTCTTCCTGGAAGAGTCGGCCGAGCGGATTCCCTTCGTCTACGAACCGCAACTGGCCAAGGAGCTGGCACCGTATTTCGAATTGGCGGAAAGCGGTCCCCGGCTGCTGGAATGGCTGGCGCGGGTGGAGCGCGCGCCCAGGCCGACGGTGAATTTCCTGGTCGAACTCAATCAGCGGGTCTGGAAGGAACTGCACTACACCATCCGCATGGAGCCGGGCGTGCAGACCTGCGAGCAGACCCTGGAGCGCGCCCGCGGCTCGTGCCGCGACAGCGCCTGGCTGCTGGTCCAGGTGTTGCGCCATCTCGGCCTGGCGGCGCGTTTCGTTTCCGGCTACCTGGTGCAACTGAGCGCCGACCAGAAAGCGCTCGATGGTCCCTCCGGCCCCGAAGCCGATTTCACCGATCTGCACGCCTGGGCCGAGGTCTACATTCCCGGCGCCGGCTGGGTCGGGCTCGACCCCACCTCCGGCCTGTTCGCCGGGGAAGGCCACATCCCGCTCGCCTGCACGCCGGACCCGGTCAGCGCGGCGCCGGTGACTGGCGCGATGGACCAGTGCGAGGTCAGCTTCAGTTTCGACAACAGCGTGGTCCGCATTCACGAAGATCCGCGCGTGACCAAACCGTACCGCGACGATCAATGGGCCGCCATCGACGCGCTTGGCCGCGCGGTGGACAGGAAGCTGGACGAGTACGACGTGCGCCTGACCATGGGCGGCGAGCCGACCTTCGTGTCGATCGACGACATGGAATCGGCGCAGTGGAACACCGCCGCGCTCGGCCAGCACAAGCTGGAACGGGCACAGGATCTGTGGAACCGGCTGGCCCGGCATTTCGCGCCGAACGGCCTCAAGTTCTCCGGCCAGGGCAAGTGGTATCCCGGTGAGCCGCTGCCGCGCTGGGCGCTGGGCATTTTCTGGCGCGGCGATGGTGTGGCGTTGTGGAAAAACCCGGAACTGCTCGCCGATGAAGGCCGGTCGTATGGCCACACCACGGCGATGGCGGCCGATTTCATCCACCGGCTGAGCACTCGACTGGGCTTGTCCGCCAATTTCGCGCAGCCCGGCCATGAAGATGCGTTGCACTACCTGTTGAAGGAAGCCGAGGTGCCGGACAACCTCGACCCGACGAAGATCAATCTGAAAGACCCGCGGGAACGCCGTAGTCTGGCGGCCAAACTTTCGCGCGGCCTGGACGAGCCGGTCGGCTATGCGTTGCCACTGTTGTGGAACGATGTCGAGCAACGCTGGAAGACCAGTATGTGGACCTTCCGCCGTGGCCGTCTGTACCTGCTGCCGGGCGATTCGCCGATGGGTCTGCGCCTGCCGCTCGACAGCCTGCCCTGGGTGGCGCCGGCCGAGCGCGAGACGCCGATTCCGCTCGACATGTTCGCGCCGCGCGACCGGCTGGCGGATGACTACGGCGAAGTCGCGCGGCGCCACGCCGAATTCCAGCCGCTGTTCAACCCGCACCCGGAAATCCGCCAGCAAGCACTGGATGCCTCGCCATCGCTGGTCACGGTGATCCACACCGCGCTGTGCGTCGAAGCGCGCGGCGGCGTGCTGCGCATCTTCATGCCGCCGCTGTCGACACTGGAAAACTATCTGACCCTGGTCGCCACCGTCGAAGCCGTGGCCGCCGAGATGAACACTCCGGTCATCCTGGAAGGCTACGAGCCGCCGCGCGACTGGCGTCTGCAACGACTGATGGTGACGCCCGATCCCGGCGTCATCGAGGTCAACATCCACCCGGCCGGCAACTGGGACGATCTGGTCGACAACCTCCGCGTGCTCTACGAGGAAGCCCGGCTGGCGCGCCTGACCACCGAGAAATTCATGCTCGATGGCCGCCACACCGGCACCGGCGGCGGCAACCACGTCACCCTCGGCGGCGCCACGCCGGCCGACAGCCCGATGCTGCGCCGGCCCGATCTGGTGATGAGCCTGGTCAGCTACTGGCAGCACCATCCCGGTTTGTCCTACCTGTTCTCTGGCCTGTTCATCGGCCCCACCAGCCAGGCGCCGCGTGTCGACGAAGGCCGCGACGAGAAGCTGTACGAACTGGAAATCGCCTTCCAGCAGATGCCGGAACTGACGCCTGGTGACGAAACCAGCCAGCTCTGGCTGGTCGACCGGCTGTTGCGCAACCTGCTGGTGGATCTGACCGGCAACACGCACCGTTCCGAGTTCTCCATCGACAAGCTGTATTCGCCGGACAGCCCGACCGGACGTCTCGGCCTGGTCGAATTCCGTGGCTTCGAGATGCCGCCGCACTGGCGGATGAGCGCGGCGCAGATCCTGCTGCTGCGCATCCTGGTGGCGCGCTTCTGGGAAAAACCGTATCGCCACCGCCTGGTGCGCTGGGGCACCGAACTGCACGACCGCTTCATGCTGCCGCACTACGTGCGCGCCGACCTGCTCGATGTGGTGCGCGACCTCCAGGAGTCCGGTTATCCGTATCAGGCCGACTGGCTGGATCCGTTCGTCGAATTCCGCTTCCCGCGCATCGGCACGGTCCGGATCGACGACATCGAAATCGAGCTGCGCACCGCCATCGAACCCTGGCACGTGCTCGGCGAGGAACTCAGCAACGTCGGCACCGCGCGCTTCGTCGATTCCTCGGTGGAACGCGTGCAGGTGCTGGTCACCGGCCTCACCGACGGCCGCTACGTGCTGGCCTGCAACGGCCGCCGCGTGCCGCTGCGCGGCACCGGCCGCCATGGCGAATACGTCGCCGGCATCCGCTACCGCGCCTGGCAGCCGCCGTCGGCGCTGCATCCGACCATCGGCGTGCACACACCGCTGGTGCTCGACCTGATCGATACCTGGAACGGCCGCGCCATCGGCGGCTGCGCCTATCACGTCAGCCATCCCGGCGGCCGCGGCTACGACGTGTTCCCGATCAACGCCAACGAGGCCGAATCGCGCCGCGTCAACCGCTTCCAGGAGTGGAACCACACGCCGGGACCGCTGCCGGTGCCGCCCGATCTCGCCCGCGTCGCCCGCTTCGTGCCCGAGGGTGGCGGTTTGCGCCCGCTGGCGCCACCGCCGGAAGAACGCACGCGCGAGTATCCTTGCACCCTGGATTTACGACGCATGCCCGAATGACCCAGCTTTCCCTGATCCCGGCGACGCCCGAATACCACCCGCTGCCCGGCGTCTGGGACGAAATGTGGGACGCCGATGCCGGCGTGCGCCCGCACTGGACGCATCTGGTGCGCGGCCTGGCCGGCCTGGGCGCGCGCGAGTGGTCGGCGCGCGGCCAGCGCATTGCCCGGCTGTTGCGCGAGAACGGCGTCACCTACCACGTCTACGACGATCCGCGTGGCTATACCCGGACCTGGGAACTGGACCCGATCCCGCTGGTACTGGATGGCCACGAATGGCTGGCGATCCAGGCCGGCCTGGAACAACGCGCCCGCCTGCTCGACCTGGTGCTGCGCGATCTGCTCGGGCCGCGCGCGCTGATCGATCGCGGCCTGCTGCCGCCGGAACTGATCTGGGCGCATGGCGGCTACCAATGGCCGCTGCTCGGCGGCCGGCCGGCCGACCGGCGCCAGCTGGTGTTCTACGCCGCCGATCTGGCGCGCGGCCCCGACGGCCGGGTCTGGGTCATGGCCGACCGCGCCCAGGCGCCGTCCGGCGTCGGCTACGCCCTGGAAAACCGCGCCGCCATGGCGCGCACCTTTCCCGAACTGCTGGAAGACGCCGGCGTCGCCAAGCTCACGCACTGGCTGGCCGCCGCGCAGGACACCCTGTACCGGCTGGCGCCGGCCGGGCGCGACGATCCGCACGTGGTCGTGCTGACGCCCGGCCCGGCCAACGAAACCTATTTCGAACATGCCTATCTGGCCGCCCGGCTCGGCTTCTCGCTCGCCCAGGGCGACGACCTGACGGTGCGCGACGGTCGGGTCTGGCTGAAGGCGGTGGCCGGCCTGAAACCGGTCGACGTGATCCTGCGCCGGGTCGACGAGACCTGGTGCGACCCGCTCGAACTGCGTCCGGATTCCCGCCTGGGCAGCGCCGGCCTGGTCGAGGCCGCGCGCCGGGGCAACGTCACCCTGGCCAACCCGCTCGGCGCCGGCTTGCTCGAAAACCCCGGGTTGATGCCCTTCCTGCCCGCGTTGTCGCAAGCCCTGCTCGGCGAGGAACTGAAACTCCCGACCGCCGCCACCTGGTGGTGCGGCCAGCCGAAGGAACGCGACTACGTGCTCGCCAACCTGCACCAGCTGGTGCTCAAGCCGATCCAGCGCGGCCATCTCGGCCAGACCGTGTTCGGCGCCCTGCTCGACCGCAAGCAGCTCGCCGCCTGGCGCGAACGCATCCAGGCCCAGCCACACCTGTGGGTCGGCCAGCAACCGCTGACGCTGTCGACCGTGCCGGCCGCGCACGGCGGCCGTCTGCAAGCGCACCACATGAGCCTGCGCGCGTTCCTGGTCAGCCACGGCGACGGCTACGCCACCCTGCCCGGCGGCCTCACCCGGGTCGTCCGCCGCCCCGACCAGGGCGACCCGCTGTCCGGCCAGAGCGGCGCCCTGGCCAAGGACACCTGGGTAACGCCATCGCCGCCGCGAGCGCGCGCCGAAAGCCTGCCCGGTGGTCGCCGCGAAGCTTTCGCCGATGTCCGCGCCCTGCTCGACAAGGGCGACGAAATCCTGACCAGCCGCGCCGCCGACAACCTGTTCTGGGCCGGCCGCTATCTGGAGCGCGCCGAAGTCGTGGCCCGGTTGTTGCGAACGGTGCTCGACGGCCTCTGGGAGGAGGAAACCACGCCCGGTCTGGCGCCGGTGCTGCACGCCCTGATGCGCGCGATCGGCCGCGCGCCCGGCCAGTGCGGCTGCGCCGAGCACCCGGATCTGGCCGCTTGCGTGCGCGATCTGGTCACCCATGACGAAGGCCCCGGCAACCTTGTCCACAGCGTGCGTGCCCTGCTCGCCTGCACTTACGGCACCCGCGAGTACTGGTCGGTGGCGATCTGGCGCCTGCTCGACCGGATCGAACGCGACTGGGGCCGGCGCCGGCATGGCCGCTCACCGGAACGCACCGATCTCTGGCTCGGCCGCCTGATCGACGCGCTCGCCGGCCTGGCCGGGCTGGCTTCGGAAACCCTGCCGCGCGAAGCCGCCTTCCGGTTTTTCGACCTCGGTCGCCGGATCGAGCGCGGCCTCAACCTGGTCACCCTGCTCGGCCAGTCCTTGCACGCCCGGCTGGATGAGGAAGCCGAGCGCGAAAGCCTGGCCCTGTTGCTGCAAAGCGCCGACAGCCTGATCACCTACCGGCGCCGGTTCCGCGCCGAACCCGGCCTGGCCGGCGTGCTCGCGCTGCTGGTCTGGGATCACGACTGTCCGCGCGCGCTCGCCTATCAACTACGCGCCGCCGGCCACCATCTCGCCGAACTCGATCCCGACCGGCGCCGGCCGCGTCCGCGCGCGTTGCTGACCGAAGCCGACAATCTCCTGCGCCTGGCCCAGGTCGGCATGCCGGCGCAAGTCCACGACGCCGCCGGCCGCGCCCGCCTCGCCGACACCCTGGCGGAAGTCGCGCGCCATCTGGCCGAGGTTTCCGACGGCATCGGCCAGGCCTGGTTCGCGCATGTCCAGGAACCGCGGTCGTTGCGGCCGGTCTGGCGGGCCCGCGCCTCGGCCTGAACCTGGAAACCGTCATGCCGATCTTCCTGGTCGAACATCACAACCGCTACCGCTATGCCGCGCCGGTCGACCTGAATTACGGCGAGGCGCGCCTGCTGCCGCGCGCCACGCCCGGCCAGCGCGTGCTCGCCAGCGAGCTGGCGCTGTCACCGGCCGCCGATGACCGGCGCGAGCGTCTGGACGCGCACGGCAACCGGGTGCTCTGGTTTTCGCTGACCCGCGCCCACGACCACCTGGAAGTCCTCGCCCGCTGCCGGATCGAACGCCTGCCGGCGCCATGGCCGGAAACCAGCCCGGCCTGGGAAAGCGTGGTCGCCGCGCTCGACGCGGCGGCCACGCCGGACAGCCTGCATGCCCGCGAATTCCGGCTGGAATCGACGCGCGCGCCGATCATGCCGGCGACCACCGAGTTCGCCGCCGCCAGCTTTCCGCCCGGCCGTCCCCTGCTCGAAGCGGTCGCCGACCTGAGCCGGCGCGTGCATGCCGAATTCCGCTACCAGCCCGACGCCACCGGCATCGACACCCCGGTCGCCGATGTCCTGCGCGAACGCCACGGCGTCTGTCAGGATTTCGCGCATCTGTGCATCGCCGGACTGCGCGGCCTCGGCCTCGCGGCCCGCTACGTCAGCGGCTGGCTGGAGACCGTGCCGCCGCCAGGCACGCCGCCCCGGCTTGGCGCCGATGCCTCGCATGCCTGGATCGCGGTGCATCTGCCCGGTCACGGCTGGTTCGATTTCGACCCGACCAACGGCATCGCCGCCGGCGACGGCCACCTGACCCTGGCCTGGGGCCGCGATTTCGACGACGTCACCCCGCTCAAGGGCGTCGTCCACGGCGGCGGCGCGCATCAGTTGGATGTCGGCGTCACCGTCACCCGGATCGACGCGACATCGACATGGAGGCCGGAATGACGCGGCTGTGCATCCTCAAGGCCGGAGAGACCTTCCCGGAAACCGCCGCCCGGCTGGGCGACTTCGAGGACTGGCTGATCGCCGGACTCGGCCTGCCCGGACACGACATCCAGATACTGGACCCACGCCGCGAACCGGCGCTGCCGGAACTCCCCGCCTGCGCCGGCGCGATCATGACCGGCTCGCACGCCATGGTCACCGACGACACGCCGTGGATGCGCCGGACCGCCGACTGGCTGGCGCGTCTGGTCGAGGCGGAACGGCCGTTCCTGGGCATCTGTTTCGGCCACCAGATGCTGGCGCGCGCGTTCGGCGGCCGCGTCGATTACCACCCGGGCGGTCGCGAAATCGGCACCGTCGAGATCGAGCGCGCGCCGGCGGCCGCCGATGACCCGTTGTTCCAATGCCTGCCGGCGCGCTTCCGCGCCCATGCCGCGCATGCCCAGAGCGTGCGCGAACTGCCGGCCGGCGCTGTCCATCTGGCCGGCAACGACTTCGAACCGCACCATGCCTTCCGCCTCGGCCCGGCCGCCTGGGGCGTGCAGTTCCACCCGGAATTCGGGCGCGCCCACATGGCCGCCTACATCGATCGGCTGGCGCCGGCGGGCACGCGCCCGAACCTGGCCGACACCCCGGAGGCGGCCGCCCTGCTGGCGCGCTTCGCGGATCTGGCCTACGCGTCGGCGCCGACCATCGCCAGCGCCACCGCCTCGGCCACCTCGATGCCATCGACCGCGGCCGACAGGATGCCGCCGGCGTAACCAGCGCCCTCGCCGGCCGGATAGAGACCGCGCGTGTTCAGGCTCTGGTAGTCGTCGCCGCGCGGCACCCGGATCGGAGAAGAAGTGCGGGTCTCGACACCGGTCAGTACCGCATCGGCCATCGCGAAGCCACGGATTTGCCGGTCGAACGCCGGCAGCGCCTCGCGGATGGCGGCGATGGCGTAGTCGGGCAGACAGGTCGACAGATCGGTCCAGCGCACGCCCGGGGTATAGGACGGAATCACCGCGCCCGGACCGGTGGACGGCCGACCGGCGAGGAAATCGCCGACCTTCTGCGCCGGCGCCAGATAGCCGCCGCCGCCGAGCTGGAAGGCGCGCTCCTCCCAATGCCGCTGGAAATCGATGCCGGCGAGCGGATTGGCGGCGACATCGCCGGGAAAATCGGCGGGACGGATGCCGACCACGATGGCGGCGTTGGCGTTGCGCTCGTTGCGCGAGTACTGGCTCATGCCATTGGTCACCACGCGACCGGGTTCCGAGGTGGCGGCGACCACGGTGCCACCCGGACACATGCAGAAGCTGTAGGCGTCACGGCCATTGCTGGCGTGATGCACCAGCTTGTAGTCGGCGGCGCCCAGGATCGGATTGCCGGCGGCATCGCCGAACCGGCAGCGGTCGATCAGCGATTGCGGATGCTCGACGCGGAAACCGACCGAGAACGGTTTCGGTTCGATGCGCACGCCGCGCGCGTGCAACGTGGCGAAGGTGTCGCGGGCGCTGTGGCCGACCGCCAGGACGACCTGTTCGGCGGCGATGCGTTCGCCATCGGCGAGCACCAGCCCGCGCACCCGGCCGGCCTCGATGTCGAAATCGGCGACCCGGCTCTGGAAACGGATTTCGCCGCC
The DNA here is from genome assembly GCA_020725265.1 of Hydrogenophilus sp. Taxonomy (GTDB): domain Bacteria; phylum Pseudomonadota; class Gammaproteobacteria; order Burkholderiales; family Thiobacillaceae; genus PFJX01. The sequence goes on from DYFK01000003.1 coordinate 144,659, forward strand.
CAGGCCGATGATGGTGGCGCGCATGTGCTCGACCATGGATACCAGCTTGAAGGTGCCGATGTGCGGCTTGCTGACGTACAGGATTTCCGGCGGCGCGCCGGCCTCGACGAATTCCTCCAGCACCTTGCGCGCCAGATGGCGCGGGTCGCGGATCTGGCTGTACAGCTTGCCGTCCGAGAAGGTACCGGCGCCGCCCTCGCCGAACTGGACGTTGGATTCCGGATCGAGCTCGCCGCGCCGCCACAGGCCCCAGGTATCGCGGGTACGCTCGCGCACCGCCTTGCCCCGCTCCAGCAGGATCGGCCGGAAGCCCATGCGCGCCAGCATCAGGGTGGCGAGCAGGCCGCACGGACCGGCGCCGATCACCACCGGCCGCGACTTCAGGCCGGCCGGCGCGCGCGCGACGTAGCGGTAAGCCATGTCCGGGGTGATGGTCAGATGGCGGTCGCCACCCAGCCGCTTGAGCACCGCCGCCTGGTCGCGCACCTCGACATCGACCGTATGGATCAGCGCGATGCGCCCACGCTTGCGAGCGTCGTAACCGCGCCGGTGAATGTTGAAGCGGAGCAGATCGCCGGCCGGGATACGCAGCCGTTCCAGGATGGCGGCGCGCAGCGCGTCCTCGGCATGGTCGAGCGGGAGTTTGATTTCGGTCAGGCGCAACATGGCGGCGGCGGCACGGATTGGCAAACGGCAAGGATGCCATGCCGGCGTGGCTGTCGTCGCATGGTTTCACATCGAGGCCGGGCGGCGCATAATCCGACAAAATCGCTCAACTTTGTTTTGACCTGATGCGAGGCCGATCATGGATGATTTCAAGCTCGGCGCGATCGTCGGCGCGGTCCAGCGCAACTGCCACATCTCCGACGCCCAGTTCGCCGGCGATCTGACCCTGTGCACCTTCCTGCTCAAGATGCGCGAACTGTACCGCTGGGAACACGACATCCCGCTGACCCGCGAGATGCCCCGCGCCGAGGTCGGCGAATGGATGAACCAGCGCGAGCGACTCTGGGAAACCGTCGAACATGCCGGCTACGAACCATTGCCGCTGGCCGGTGGTCCGATCGATCCGTTCGAGGTCGCCGCCATCAACCGCGAGCTGGCGGCGCGCGGTCTGGTCTATTCCGGCGGCTATGGCCGCGCCTGCAAGCCGCATTTCTTCCTGGGCAGCCTGATCCGCAGCGAAACCCGCGACGGCTTCCAGATCTATGTTTCTGGCTGCGAATACGCCCGCGATCTGGACGCGCCGCCGGGCATGCTGCTCGGCGACACCATCTTCGCGCGCGCCGAATCACTGACCCGCTGGCTTTGGGAAAAATACGAGGAATGGCGCTGGAACCGGCGCAACGAGGCGATGGCGCGCGCGGTTGGCCACTATCCGTTCGACGAGGACACCGACGCGGCGCTGCGCGCGATGACCGAAACCGAGATCGAATCGGTGATCCTGCACGAGCTGGGCGAAGCGCGCGCGAGTGCCGAACTGGGCGAGGCCTGGCCAGCCCTGCTCGCCGACCTGATGCGCTCGCGCGCCGAGATCATGGCGCGGGCGGCTCGCGACCTTTACGCCGATTGCCTGTCGACCCTGCCCGGCCTGCTCGAACGCGGCGACGCCGCCGCGCTGCATTTCTTCTTCGCCAATTTCGTCGGCATGCGCCGGCGGCTGTTCCCGGAGCTCGCCGGTGCCTACCGGGACTGGGCAGAAACCGACGACGCCGCGGGCTGGCGCCGGATCGGCGAGGTGGCGGCCCGGAGTCGCCCACGCTGGCGCCGGACCATGGATGAAATGCTGGCCCTGCATCGGCGCCATGGCGACGCCGCCGGCCCGTTCATCGAGACATTGCTGGAACCCGCGCCGGTCACCGCTTGAAAGCGGGCGGGCACGGTCACGAAAGGCTCAAAGATCCATGCCCTCGGCCCAGATCAGGGCTTCGATGTGGGCCAGGTTGACCGCCTGGGCATCGACGCCGAGGCTGGCGCCGAGCCGGCCGATGGCGCCTGGATCGCGACGCTCGCAGGCGACCGCCAGGGCCAGCCAGCCGGCATAGGGCCCCTCACCGCGCAGCAGGGCTTCGACAATCGGCTCGGCCAGATTGAGCCCCTCGACGGCCTGGCTCATCGGCAATCCGAGCAAGGCGTCGAGCATGGACAGGATGCCGACGATGAACAGGCCGTCGCGCAGGTCCGGCGGCATCCGCGCGGCCCCGAGATTCTCGGTGAAGCGGGCGCGAATCAGGGCGTTGCGCAGCAATGCCAGATTGCGTCCCTGGCCGGCGGATTCGTGCACGAACAGCAACAGGGTCAGCCAGCGATAGAGCTGATCATGGCCGAGCATGAGCAGGGCATGGCCGATCGAGCGGACCGGATAGCGCAGGCCGACCGCCGGCGAATTGATGAAACGCAGCAGGCGCACGGTCAGGGCGGCATCCTGCTTGAGATGGCTTTCGATCTCCGGAAACTCGGCGTGTCGGGCCGACAGATTCAGCAGTTTCATGATGCGCAGCCGGCTGGCATCCATCGCGCGACCGGTCGCCGGCCGCGCGCGCGCGAAGAAATAGCCTTGGTAGAGATCGAACGACAGCTTGCGGCAGGCGTTGAAGGCTTCCTCGGTCTCGACATTGCGGGCGATCAGGCGCGGCCCGCGCAATCCCTGTAACCGGGTCAGCCGATCGCACAGGCCCATCAGGTCGTTGTCGCCGACGTCCAGGCGCAGATACCGGCATTCCCGCGCCAGCGGCGCCATGCCCGGACTCAGCGCGACCTCATCCAACGCCAGCGCGAAGCCGGCGCGCGTCAGGGCCTGACCATGCGCCAACAACTGCGGGGTCGGCGTGGCCGGGCGAATCGCCAGGATCGCGCTCTCCCTTGGCAGCCGCTCCACCAGTGGCCCCGCCAGCGAATCGACATCGAGATTCAGCAGGGTCAGTTTGCGCCCGAGTGCCTGCTGGTAATCCATGTCGATGACGCTGGCCAGCAACAGCTCATCCTGGTTGCCACGAACGCTGACGGCACCGGGAAGCACCGGCAGGGGCCGCATCACGTCGATTTCCAGCTCATGGCCAATCACCCGGAAATCCGCGTCGAGCAGGGGTTGGCGCGTCATGAAACCGGGCATGCCGGACGAATCCATATCGTTCTCCGCCCGGTTTTCGTCCGGGTCATGGTGTGGCCGGGCGCTTGGAATGGCGTGCATGAGCGGGCTCCCTTCAGGCGAGTTTCCGGCGGTCGGCGGGTGTCGTGGCGCGCGCGGGCTCGGCCTGGAGCGGCGACCCCAGCACGTTCGCCAGGCCCAGATTCAGCAATTCGTGCATTTCCTCGGCGCTTAACGAGAGCGCGCGCTGGCCACGACGGTTGGTGAGCAGGAACAGGCTCCGGCGTGGACTGATCCAGGCCAGCTTGAGCAGACGGGGCCGACCGCCAGGTTCGTGGATCTCCAGCCAGCAGCCCGGCTCCAGCGCGGCCAACGCGGCCCGCGGATCCATGGCGGGCCCGGGGTCGGGCAAACCGTGTTCCGACCCCTCCGGCGGAGGCGTGATCGATGCCGGCGCCACCAACAATGGCGGCTCTTCCGGCGCGACCGTCGACGACGCGGTGGCCGTGGACAAGGCCGCCGGGCCTGGTTCGGGGACCATCGCGGCAACCGGCGTGGCGGCTGGCTCCAACACCTGGTCGGGGAGACCACCCATGCTGGCGGGGCCGGCTTCGGCATCGGGCACCACCGGCGGCGGGTACGCGGCCGATGCCGACGGCCCCGACCAATCCACCTCGATCTCGACCTCATCCTCGCGCGGAGGTACCCGTTCCGGCACCGGCAGTTCCGGCAGCAGAAAATCGCTGTCGTCCGGAGCACGCATGCGCGGCGGCCGGCCCGGCCCCGCTTCGGAGACGGTGGCGCCACCGTCGAACAGCACGGTCAGATCCCGATATATCCCGTCAACCGCGTCCGGCAGGGTCTTGCACAATGCCTGAACCAGTTTCAGTTTGGCATCGTGGCGCCAGGGCTGATCGCGCGCCGCGTCGGCGACCGCCGCCTCGATCGCGCGCGGCCCCGGTGGGATGTCGTTGGGCGTGACGCGCTCGACGCCAAGGCGCTTGCGATAGCGCTCGGCCAATGCGTTCAGGGTCAGCCAGCAGCCGTGCTGGATGGCATCGGTCAACGCGCCGGGCGCGAGCGCGTCATCGAGCAGCTCATGCACGACGACCCTGAGTTCGGCGTAGTCGAAATCGATGGCGTGTCCCGACAGCATGGTCGGCTTGAAGTGGCAGGCGCGCAGGTAGCGGCGCTCGAAATGACGACCGAAATCGCGCACCAGATTGCTCCGCCGCGCGCGCGCGAAATCGGCCGCGTCCAGCCACGACTCGCGTTCACCGGGCGTCAGCGCGCGCGCGGCAAGATCGAACAGGCGCGCTTCCACCCGGATCAGGGCATCGGACAGCGCGTTCGACAGACGCGACACCGCGACCTCGCCAGCGTCGCGCAGCGTCGGGTCGAGCCCATCCCAGGCCGAGGCGGATTTGCCTTCCGCCGGTGATACGGGCGTGGTGTTCGGTCTGATCTGTCCCATGTCCCTTTCCTCAAGGAACCCGCGGGCACCGCGAAGGGGATGGCTGAAAGAGAACCCGCCGATCGGCTGGTCCACCTGGCGATCCCGCTGTCATGGAGCACGCGCCAATCGGCGCGCGCCCTGTAGACCGGTGACTTTGCGTCCCCACCTTTCGGAGGGTTTGCCCTTGCAGGTCATGCATAAAGACTATGCCACGTGTTCATCGGTTCGTCTCCTGGAAACTTTAGCGCGAAATGATGACAGCCGCCGCCGCCAGACGCGTGATGGGCATCCGGGTCCGCGTCAGCGGCGCTCCAGAGGGAAAGATCGAGTACGGGCACCGCCATATCTACCATCGGCGGAGGTTCATTCGGATTGCTACTATTCCTAAAGTATTAATGCGCCCCCCGATCTCCTGAATGAATCGTTTCCTCCTGCACCGCCGTTACTGGCTGCCGCCATTGTTACTGTGGACGGCGGTGGTCGCGCTGTCATTCCTCTGGAATGTGCATGACGCCAGGCGGAACACGGCCGAGCTGGCGGTCAACGAAGGCCGGTTCGTATTCGGCATGATCCAGGCGACACGCCAGTGGAACGCGCTGCACGGCGGCGTCTATGGCCTGGTCAGCGCCGAATCGCCGTCCAACCCCTACCTGGACGCGCACGAAAAGGACATCGTCACGCCGACCGGCCGCCAGTTGACCCTGCTGAATCCGGCCTACATGACCCGGCAGTTGTCGGAAGTCATCCAGGAGCAGACCGGCATCCGCGTCCACATCACCAGTCTGAATCCGATCAATCCGGGCAATGCGGCGCGCGGTTGGGAAATCGACGCGCTGCGCGGCTTCGATCGTGGCGACAAGGAATTCTTCGCCATGCCGGCGGCCGGTGAGTCCACCGCGCTGGCGCGCTACGCGGCGCCCCTGATAACCCGGCACGCCTGCCTGCAATGTCACGAAAAACAGGGGTACCGGGTGGGTGACATCCGTGGCGGCATCACCGTGGTCTACCCGATTTCCGCGTTCATCGCGATGCAGTCGGAACGGCTCTGGCAACTTGCGGCCGCCCATCTTGGCATCTGGCTGTTGCTGTCCGGATTGACGCTGCTGGCGTTGCGCATGATCCGCGAACAACTGCTTTCCCTCGATCGCGCCAAGGGGGAACAGGACGCGCTGGTCGAACAGCGCACCCGCGAACTGCGCGAGGAAGTGCGCGAACGCAAGGAGGCGGAAAGCAGCCTGCGCCTGCTGATCAATTTCTCCGGCGAGGGCATTTTCGGTGTCGACAAGTCCGGTGCCTGTACCTTCTGCAATCCCGCCGCCGCCCGCCTGCTCGGCTACGCCAGCGCCGACGCGTTGCTCGGGCGCGATATCCTGGCGCTGATCCGGCCGGTCGCCGCCGGTCCGGATGGCGAACCCCTGGCCCGGGACTGCCAGGCCCTGCGCGAGGGCATCCCGATCCATATCGAGGACGCCGGTTTCACGCGCGCCGACGGCGGCCACCTGCCGGTGGAATACCGGGCGCACCCGATCTACATCGATGGTCAGGTCACCGGCGCGGTATTCACCTTTTCCGACATCACCGCGCGCAAGCAATCGCTGGAACGGATCTGGCGCCAGGCCAATTACGACGCGCTCAGCCAGCTGCCCAACCGGGAATTGCTGCTCGACCGCCTGGATCGCGCCATCGCCCAGGCCCGGCGTGGTGGCGACCGGCTGGCCGTGCTGTTCATCGATCTGGACCGCTTCAAGGAAGCCAACGACACGCTCGGCCACGACGCCGGCGATCACATCCTGCGCGATGCCGCGCGCCGGATGGAAGCCTGTCTGCGCGACACCGACACCCTCGCCCGCCTGGGCGGCGATGAATTCCTGGCCGTTCTGCCGTTCGTCGAGAGCCGGGCGGCGGCGGAAACCGTCGCCGCCAAGATCGTGGAAGCGCTGGCGCTGCCGTTCGCGACACCGGCCGGGACCGCCGGAATTTCGGCATCGATCGGCATCGCGCTGTATCCGGATGACGCCACCACCCGCGACAAACTGATCCGCGACGCCGACCACGCCATGTATCGCGCCAAGGACGCCGGCCGTAACACCTGGCGGACGTTCGGCGACGAACCGACGGCGCATGCGCCCGCCGAAATCAGCGCGGCCGCATCGCCCTGACCGGCGGAATGCGCGCCGTCGGCCAGCGCGCCACCGCGATCGCCCAGAACTCGGCCAGCGAACCCGCTTCGATATCACCCAGCCCGAGAAACCGGGCCGCTCTCGCCAGTGCCGGCAACGGCGCGGCGATGTCGAGGGGCGCCGCCCGCGTCTGCTTGGACAACTTGTCGCCGGCGGCGTCGAGCACCACCGGCAGATGCAGATAGCGCGGTGTCTCCAGCCCGAGCGCGTCCTGTAGCGCGATCTGGCGCGGCGTCGAGGTAAGCAGGTCGGCCCCGCGCACGACATCGGTGATGCCCTGCCCGGCGTCATCGACCACCACCGCCAGTTGATAGGTGTAAATGCCATCGACGCGGCGCAGCACGAAATCCCCGCATTCACTGGCGAGATCGCAACCGACCTCGCCGAGCAACCGGTCCCGGAAACGCGCGCGGACATCCGATACCCGAAACCGCAGCGCCGCGTCCGCGCGCGCCGGCCGGCCGCGGCAGGTGCCCGGATAAACCGGCCCGTCGATCCCCACGCGGGCGCGCGCGGCGATGTCCTTGCGACTGCACGTGCAGGCATACAGCCTGCCATCGGCGCGCAACCGTTCCAGCGCCGCGCGATAGGCCTCGGTGCGTCGGCTCTGCCAGACGACGGGACCGTCCCAGGTGAAGCCGAACGCCTCCAGCGCGCGCAGGATGGCATCGGCGGCCCCCGCCACCACGCGCGGGGTGTCGACATCCTCGATGCGCAGCAACCATTCGCCACCGCGCGCGCGCGCGTCCAGGCAACCGCCGAGCGCGGCGACCAGGGAGCCGAAATGCAGGGGGCCGGATGGCGTGGGAGCGAAACGACCGCGATAGCGCATGGCGCCGGATTGTGCACGGGAAACGCGGTGAAGGTCAGCGCGCCGGTTGGTGACGCCGCATTTTGCTGTCGACCTTTTTTACATATCCCGACCATGCCATCGCGACCGCGCATACGCTGGGCAATTCCAGCGAGCGCAACCCGATGAATCCATAAGAGGATTTCTTTATCCTGATTAAACGGGCATTCAATATGCTTGATTTCAATGGACTGGAACCAAGCGCCCGGCACCGCGACCGCGGTACCCGGGCTGGACAGGAGACGGACCATGAAACCGCGCCCGACCACTCTTCTCATTGCCACCCTCTGTTGCGCAAGCTTGGCCAGCGCCACGCAAGCAGCCGTGATTTTCAGCGATGACTTCAGCGGCGATGACTCGGCTTGGAACGACGAGCGCGGCGACTGGCGGATCGTCGACGGCAGTTACGACGCCACATACCCGAACAACTCGCCGCCTACGTTCACCACGGCGGCCACCGACGCGCTGACCGACTTCATCGTCGAGGTCGACGTGCTCGGCGTCAACGATGGCGGCATCTGGTTGCGCGCCGACTACAATGGCGGCGCCGTCAATGGCGTGCTTCTGGTCACCGGTGGTAACGGTGGCGGCTACGATGGTGTCTACTGGCACATCCTGAACGCTGGCGCCTACAGCGCCGGCCTGAACTGGACGGCGGTGTCCGGCCTGCAATCAAGCAACGTCCGCGTGCGCGTCGAAGTGCTCGGCAATACCTACAAAGCCTTCATCAACGACACGCTGATCTCCACCCTGATCGACGACAGTTTCAGCGCCGGCCGGGTCGGGTTGTATGACTTCTCGCCCGTCTATCGCGTCTCCGATCCTCGCGGACAACGCTTCGACAACTTCGTCGTCCGCGCTTTCGACAACGATCCACCGGCGATACCCGAGCCAGCCACGCTGGCCCTGCTCGGATGCGGCCTGCTCGGCTTGGCACTGACACGCGGCCGCGGCGTCCGGGAATGGAAGCTTCGTTCCTGAAGGAAGACATCATGAAAAATGCCCCAGCCCTGATCGCCAGCGCGCTGCTGCTGGCGCTTGCCGCGCCACGCGCCGGCGGCGTGCCGATCAATGTCGCCCATTTACAAGGCGTGGCCTCGGCGAACAGCCATTATGCCGGCCAGTCCGCCGCCCTGGCCATCGACGACGACGACGCCACTTATTGGGTCGCCCCTGACCATGGCACGGCGAACGATCCGAACTGGCTGATCATCGATCTAGGTGGCTCCTTCATGGTCGATGCCATCGATCTCGATTGGCAGCGACCAGACGGCAATTACGCTGGCTACACCACGGTCTACAGCCTGTTTCACGGATCCAGCGGCTCGGACTGGCAGCTGATCGGCGACGGCACGTTTATCGATGAGGATCCGGCCCGCATCAGCGCGCACTACGCCTTCGATACCGGTCAGAGCATGCGCTACGTCAAGTACGAGGTGAACGGTGGCTCGCACTGGTCGGGCATCGCCGAAATCCGCGTCTGGGCCGACGACGACAGTCCGCCGGGGCCGTTGCCGGAACCCTCGACTCTGGCGCTCCTGGCCACCGGCTTGCTCGGCCTAAGCGTCCTCGTCCACCGACGCGGTCGCGCGCGACGCTAAGCGAACCGCAACCGACAATTTTTCGCATGTCGGACAGACATGGCCGACACTGGGCGCGGCGACACGGGTTGAAATTCACCGGTTCGGGCCGATACTCCGCATTTGTCCCCTCAACCCGGAACCGCCATGAACCCCCTGCTCGATTTCTCCGGTCTGCCCCGCTACAACGAAGTCCGTCCCGAACACGTCACCCCGGCCGTGGACCAGCTCCTGGCGGACAACCGCGCCCTGGTCGCGCGTCTGGTGGACAACGCGACGCCGGCGACCTGGAAGGATTTCATCGCGCCGCTGGAAGACGCCAACGAGCGCCTGTCACGCGCCTGGGGGCAGGTCTCGCACCTGCATTCGGTGCTGGACGGCCCGGAGCTACGCGAGGCCTACAACGCCAACCTGCCCAGGATCACCCAGTACTACGCCGAACTGGGCCAGCACGAGGGGCTGTTCCGCAAATACAAGACGCTCGCCGCCGCTCCGGAATTCACCACCATGGCGCCAGCGCGCCGCAAGGTGATCGACAACGAGCTGCGCGATTTCAAGCTGGGCGGCGCCGACCTTCCGGCCGACCAGAAACCACGCTTCATGGAGATCCAGGAGGAACTGTCCAAGTTGTCGGCCAAGTTCGAGGAAAACCTGCTCGACGCCACCAACGCCTGGAGCAAGCTGATCGACGACGAAACCGAACTCGCCGGCCTGCCGGACGACGCCAAGGCGATGTTCCGCGAAATGGCCGAGGCCGACGGCAAGCCGGGCTGGAAGCTGAACCTGCAAGCACCTTCCTTCCTGCCGGTGATGCAGTACTGCGCCAACCGCGCCCTGCGCGAGGAGCTGTACCGCGCCTACACCACGCGCGCGTCGGAGTTTGGCAAGCCGGAGTGGGACAACACCAGCCTCATCGCCGACATCCTGAAGTTGCGCGCGGAAGCCGCGCGCATGCTCGGTTTCACCTCCTACGCGGAAGTCTCGCTGGAACCGAAGATGGCGCGCGCGCCGGCGGAAGTTCTGGATTTCCTGGACACCCTGGCGCGTCGCGCCAAACCCTACGCCGAGCGCGACATGGCCGAACTGCGCGATTTCGCCGCGCGCGAGCTGGGTCTGCCGGATTTGCAAGCCTGGGACATCGCCTGGGCGAGCGAGAAGCTGCGCGAGTCGCGCTACGCCTATTCGGAAACGGAGGTAAAGCAGTATCTGCCGGAACCGACGGTACTGGCCGGTCTGTTCCGCGTCATCGAGACGTTGTACGGGCTGGAAATCCGCCCGGACGAGGCACCAGTCTGGCACGACGACGTCCAGTTCTACGCTCTGCGCGACAAGCAGGGCCAGTTGGTCGGCCAGTTCTACCTCGACCTGCACGCGCGCGATACCAAGCGCGGCGGCGCCTGGATGGACGATGCCATCACCCGGCGGCGCAAGGAGCAGGGCATCCAGACACCGGTCGCCTACCTGAACTGCAACTTCACGCGCCCGGTCGGCGGCAAGCCGGCGCTGTTGACCCACGACGACGTCATCACCCTGTTCCACGAATTCGGCCACGGCCTGCACCACCTGCTCACCCGCGTGGAGGAGCTCGGCGTATCCGGCATCAACGGCGTGGAATGGGACGCGGTTGAACTGCCCAGTCAGTTCATGGAGAACTTCTGCTGGGAATGGGACGTGCTCAAGCACATGACCGCGCACGTCGACACCGGCGAACCGCTACCGCGCGAGCTGTTCGACAAGATGCTGGCGGCGAAGAACTTCCAGGCCGGCATGCAGACCGTGCGCCAGATCGAGTTCGCGCTGTTCGACATGCATTTGCACCACGACCTGGCGCCGGGACAAACCGCGCTGCAACTGCTGGCGGACATCCGCCGGCGCGTGGCGGTGGTGGTGCCGCCTGACTACAACCGCTTCCCCAACAACTTCTCGCACATCTTCGCCGGCGGTTACGCGGCCGGTTATTACAGCTACAAATGGGCGGAAGTGCTGTCGGCGGATGCCTACAGCCTGTTCGAGGAAGAGGCCGCCGCGCATGTCGGCGGCGTGCTCAACCCCGAAGTCGGGCAACGTTTCTGGAGCGAGATCCTGGCCCAGGGTGGCAGCCGGCCGGCGCTGGAATCATTCAGGGCATTCCGCGGCCGCGAACCGACCATCGACGCGCTGCTACGGCATAACGGCATGGCCTGAATCGGGCGTGTCGCCTTGCCCTGTCCACCGCCGAATGGTTCTAAAATGGCCGCTCGCCCAACCTCGGGAGACATCATGAACAAGGGCATTTCCCTATTGCTGCTGGCGCTGGTGACGACCCCATCCCTGGCGGGGGAGGTGTATCGCTGGGTCGACCCCCAGGGACGCGTCCATTACTCCGACCAACCGCCGCCGCCCACGGCCAAGGACAGCCGGCAGCTCAGCGGCAAGGGCAACGTGGTCGAGGTCGACAAACAATCGTACGACAGTCGCCAGGCGCACGCCCGCAGTCCGGTCGTGCTTTATGCCACCGGCTCGTGCGGCGTCGTCTGCGACGATGCCAAGGCCCATCTGAGCAAACGAGGCGTCCAGTTCACGGTCAAGGATCCGGCCAAGGATCCGGAAATCGCGGTGGAATTGAAAAAGCTGGTCGGTGCCGTCGAGGTGCCGGTAGTGGTGGTCGGCAAATCGCACCAGAAGGGGTTTTCCGCCGCGAGTTGGGACGGTCTACTCGATAGCGCGGGCTATCCCAAACCCTGAACCCGGCATAGTCCGAATCGGTTTTACGCCGGCAGCGCGGTCAACCCGAGCAACGCGTCGACCCGGCCCAGGTTGCGGGTCCAGTCAAAATCGGTGAGTACCCGGGCACGCGCGGCCGGACCCAGGTCGGCGCGACCAGCGGCTGTTTCGATAGCCTGACGCATCGTCCCGGCATCGTCGGCGACCAACACTTCCCGACCAGGCAAGGCACGGATGCCTTCCAGCGCCTGCGGAGTCGTCACCACCGGTCGCGCCATGGCCATGCCTTCCAGCACCTTGTTCTGGATGCCGCGTGCGATACGCAGCGGCGCCACCACCACGGCGGCATGGGCAAGATAAGGACGGACATCGTCGACCCGGCCGGTGACCAGGATATCCGCCGCCGCCAGCGCCTGGACTTCCGGTGTCGGCTTGCCACCGACGATGGCGAACAACCAGTCCGGCGCGCCTGCCATTCGCATCGCGCGCAATTCCGGCATGACTTCGCGCGCGAACCAGGTGACCGCGTCGACGTTCGGCCAGTAATCCATGGCGCCGGTGAAGACGATGGCGCGCTTGCCCGGCGCGAAAGGATTGGCGAAATCATGATCCGGGGAAAAGAACCCGGCATCCACGCCATTGTGGAAATAATCGATCTTTCCGGCGGATTCCGGCGCCAGCACGCGGAAATCGGCGGCCTCCGCGGCGGAAACGAACAGGCCGGCATCGAACTCCGCCGCTACCCGCCGTTCCCAGGCCAGCAGTTCACGCGCCTCGCGCCGGTACAGCCAGGACAGCGGCCACGATTTGGTCGGCGCGTACTGGCGCCATTTGTCCGAGTCGATGTCGACGAAATCCATGATCCGGCGCGTCCCCCGGTGCTCCATCACGAAGCGGGCCATGGCCGAGGAATACACCAGCACACCGTCGAGGCCGTCCGCGTAGCGCGCGTCGACCCAGCGGCGCATGCCGGCATCGCGATAGAACGGCAGGGTCAGCGGCTCGCCGGTGAGCAGACCAGTCAGCGCGCGCAACTTGCCCAGACGTGGATCGATGCCGGCCAGATGCACGCTGGCGCAGAGCTCGCGCAGCGTGTCGGCATGACGCCAGTCATCGGCGTCGTCGACGAAAGCACCGAGGTGGACGCGATGATCGCGCGCCAGATGGGCGAGCAGGTGCCAGGCGCGGATCTTGTCGCCCTTGTTCGGCGGGTAAGGAATGCGATGTACCAGGAATAGCAGATCGGCCATGACGAATCCGGCCCGATCAGCCGAGGTTCCTGACGATGTACGGCCCCAGGAAATTGGTCAGGGCCAGCGGCAGCCGTTGCCAGGTCTTGATGAACAACCGGTATTTGGGATTGTTGGGATTGTTTTCCGGCACCGCGTCGGCGCGGATCAGCTTGTAGCGATATTGTAGTGGGATCGGCTCGAAGCCCCAGTTGCGCTTGAAGTCGTAAGGACCGGTGCCGACCTTGCTGCGACCGTAATCGAACACCCGGATGCCGCGTTCACAAGCCCTGCGCATCAACTCCCAATATTTGAAATCGTTGGCCGCGAGCGCGCGTGCTTCAAGCGCGTCTCCGGCGTAGTAGGGCAGGATCTCGTCACGAAAATAGAAACTGAGCACGCCGCTGACGACCTTGCCGTCCGGCGAGCGCACCAGCAATACGTCGCAGTCGTCGCCGAACTCCTCGCGCAGCAACGCGAAATAACGTTTCGACATGGCCGGGGTTCCATGCCGGCGGACGTTGTCGGCATAGACCGAGAAAAATCCATCGACGCCGCTTTCCAGTTCGACGCCCAATCCGTTCTTGATGCCCTTGCGCACCATCGCGCGCTGCTTGCGTGGAATGGCGAGCATGTTTTTTTCGACGTCCGGATCCAGTTCCTTGCGGAAGGTGACGTAGAGGTCGGTGCCCGGCCAGTCGGTCCGCGCGGGCGCGTCGCGATCGCGATATTCGAGATGGCCGACGCCCAGGCTTTCCGCCAGTTCGACCGCGGCCCGATCAAGCGCCGCCCGCGCCGGTTCGTTGCCGGCGACGATGCCACCATAGACACAGAACGGAGTCGAAATCAGCGCGTGGCCAAACAGCCGGCTGCGGATTTCGGCGAGCGGCAACACGCCCTCGACCCGGCCATCGCGCTCCGCCAGCAGGAAATGGGTGCGGTGCCCCCAGGCCTGTTCGAGCACACGCTTCCAGCCGAAACGATGGAAGAAGGTCGCGCCCGGCTCGGCGAACACGAAGGCATCCCAGGCACCGGCGTCCTCCGACCGGGCGGCGCGCACGACAGGCGGATTCATGTGGCCAGGTCGGCGGCGTGGACCCGGTCGGCGCGCCCCCAGCGGAAATCCCGGCAAAGCCGGTCAAGCTTGTCTTCCATTCGATCGAGGTTGACGTAATGGCGCAGCCTGCTCTTCAGCGGCGCGCCCACGACGCGGGGCTGGCCCGGATCGATCTCCCAGGGATGGAAATAGAACATCACCGACCGGCGCTCCCGACGGTTGACCCTGCCGATCAGCCAGCGCGAGGCGGCATAGGGCAACAGCCGGAAATAGCCGCCACCGGCGGCCGGCAGATTGCGACCACGCAGCGACACCGTCGTCGGAGGCATTTCCAGCAGGGACGGACAATGCTCCGGCCGGTACGGGAAACGCGGCGCCTCCGGCATGCCGTAATGGTCATGCGCGATCGGGTAGATGCTCGAACTGTAGCGATGGCCGGTTTCGGCGAGGATGTCCAGCGCCCACAGATTGTCGCGGCCGATCGAGAAACTGGGCGCGCGATAGCCAGCCACCGACACGCCACCAAGGTCTTCCAGCAGACCCTTGGCCCGGCTGACATCCTGGCGGAACTGCTCGCGGTCGAGCGCGCTGGCGCGCTGGTGGCCGTAACCGTGGCTGGCCAGTTCATGACCGCCGGCGACGATGGCGCGCACCACACCGGGATGGCGCTCGGCGATCCAGCCGAGCGTGAAGAACGTGGCCTGGATGCCATGGCGCGCGAACATCGCCAGGATGCGCTCGACATTGGCCTCGACCCGACACGGCCAACCGCTCCAGTCCTCGCGCCGGATGGTGTGTTCGAAGGCGCCGACCTGGAAGTAATCCTCCACGTCGACGCTCATCACGTTGATCAACGGCTCGGCATGCATCGCGTGGAGCGCCGCCGGCGCCTCATTCGCTTTCCCGGCCCGAGGTCACGGTATAGAGCACCTTGCGTACCAGCGGGATCAGGCGGTTGAGAGAGCGCTCCATCGCGGTCAGGCGCGCGTCCAGATCTTCCGGCAGGGCGACGCCGGCCGGCGTGCCCGTACCCATGGCCACCGTCGCCCCCACGCTTGCATGGGGGCGCGGCGCCTGATGATGCACCTCCTGGCGCAGATCGCCGATCACTTCCTGGACCGCCGCGCCATCGAGTTGGGTACGCTCCTCCAGATATCCGAACAGCAGGAGCCGGTCGCAGAGGGTGTTGATGCGGCGCGGCACGCCGCCCGAGAAGGCATGGATCTCGTCGAAGGCATCCTCGCTGAAAGCGGGATTGCCCTGCCAGCCGACCGTGTTCAGGCGATGGACGATGTACTGGATGGTTTCGTTGCGATCCAGCGGTCCGAGGTGATAAGAGGCGATGACCCGCTGCCGCAGTTGCAGCATTTCCGGACTCTGGATGGTGTCGCGGAATTCCGGCTGGCCGAGCAGGAAGCTTTGCAGCAACGGTTTGTCGTTCTCGTGGAAATTGGACAGCATGCGCAGTTCCTCGACCGCGCGTGGATTCAGGTTCTGCGCCTCGTCGACGATCAGCAGCGGCCGCCGGTTCTGACGCACGGCCAGACGCAGGTAATCCTCCAGGCTCTTGAGCAGGGCCGATTTGGTCAGGCCCTCGGCCTGCAAACCGAACGAAGCGGCGACGCTGCGCAGGGTGTCGTCGGCGTCGAGCTGGGTGCTGACCAGCTGGCCGATCAGATAACTGCCGTTCTCCAGTTTTTTCAACAGGCTCTTGACCAGCAGCGTCTTGCCGGCGCCGACGTCGCCGGTGATGACGATGAAGCCCTCGCCCAGCGACAGGCCATACTCAAGGTAGGCGAAGGCGCGCTTGTGGCCCCGGCTGGCGAAGAAGAAACGTGGATCGGGGTTGAGCTGGAAAGGTTTGTCGCGCAGCCGGTAATAGCTTTCGTACATGGTCAGAAGCTCATGTTCACGCGCGCCGAGACGCTGTTTTCGCTGTAGGGGCCGGTCTCGCCACCGGAGGAACGCTCGATCCTCCGTACCTCGACGACACCGGTCGACGCGCGGCTGATCTGGCGCGACAGCGCCCAGGCCAGCGACCAGTCCCTGCTGTCCCGGTCGTTGCTCTCGGCGCGGGAGGTGCTCAGGGACAGCGTCGAGGTCACGCGCGGACTGGCGCGGAAGGACCAGTTTCCGCCCAGCCGCAAGTGATCGTCGGTCTCGCCACTCGACAGGAATTGACGCCGGCTCTTGCCGAGATTGAGGCTGAACAGGCTCTTGGCGGTCTTGTAACTGGCCGTGCCGTACCAGTTCTGACTGAGGGAGGTATCGCTGACCAGCGACGTGGAAGCATTCGGACCAGCGGGCAGCACCGGAGTGGCGCCACAGGCGACCGGATCGGGCGGAGGCGACCCCACCGGCGCCGGCACGAGCACGCCGTCGCACAGATAGATATCGAAGGCATCGGAGCCCGTGATCTGGCTGTACTGGTCGACCAAGGCCTCGACGTAGCGCAGGGTCCAGGCGGTCTTGCGCGTGCGGTGGGAGAAATCGATGCCGTAGGTGTTGCCACCATAACGGCGACCGGCTTCGAGATTGAGCGTGGTGCGCGTGGTCGGCGACCATTGCGTCCCCAAGGTCCACCAAGTGCCATCCACCCGTCCGCTGCCGATGTCGTCACCGTTGTTGCGGTCATAGCCGACGGTCAGCTTGTGCCAGACCTTATGGCTTTGCAGGTAACCGACCCGGGCGCTGAGGCTCTCGTTCTGGAAATACTTTCGCTCGCCGGTATCCGCGTCGACTCGCCCCTTGCCGCTACGGTTCAAGGCATAGCCGATCTGCCATGGAGTTTTTCTGAACCGGGTGCCGCTGCCGAGCATCAGGTTGACGGCGTGCCCAACCGAAGCCTCCATGTTTTCGCTGTCCGAATCGCTGTAGGTCATCCGCCAGCGCGCTTCCAGCATGGCGGCATCACCGAATCGGCTTTTCCAGCCAGGCGTGATGCTGGCCGAACGGGTCTCGGCGAGGTTGCCACTGGTGTTGTAGTTGCCGCCACCGACCGCCCCGAGCAGGCTGCGATTCCGCTGGCCGACGCGAGCGTCGGCGTCCAGGCTCAGGCGCTCGTCCAGCCACCGGGAATTGAGACTGGCGCCGAGCTGGTGGTTGGTCGTGTTGGCATCACTGTCATGACTGTAAATCAGGCCCTGGAGGCCATAGTCGACGGAAAAACGTCCGCGCGCGCCTTCGCCCGTCCAGCGGAATCCTGGTCGCACCTCGGTGATGAACGACGATTCGGCTTCACGGCTGGCGGACAGGGCGACGTTGTCGGTGAAACGTTCATCGAGCGACAGGGTGGGCGTGAACTTCCAGCCCGCCGCGGACGCGGTGATCGGCAGCAGACACGCCAGCAGCAGCGCGTGCCTACTGCTTCTTGGCGTATTCGCCATAGCCGCCATAACCGTAGCCGTAACCGTAATCGCTTTGACCGCTCCGCTGCGGCACCTTGTTGAGCACGAGGCCGACATGCGGGCAATTCTCCAGATGCGAAAGGGCATCCTTGATCGCCTCCTGCGGCGTCCGCTCCGCCTCGACCACGAACACGATCTGGCCCATGTAACTGGCCAGCACCGTGGCCTCGCTGGTCGCGAGGATCGGCGGCGTATCGAAAATGATGACGCGATCCGGATAACGGCTGGCGATGTCACGCACGAACGTCCGCATGGCCGAGCTGGCCAGCAGTTCGGTGGCATGCGCGAAACCGCGCCCGGAAGGCAGGATGGTCAACTTCTCGATGTCCGTCTTGACCAGGACGTCGGACAACGGCAGATCGGGATCGCGCAGGATGTCGAGCAGACCACGTTCGGCTTCGAGTCCCAGATAGCGGGGCACCGCCGACTTGGCGACATCGGCGTCGACCAGCAGAACCGTGTGTTCCAGCTCCATCGCCATGCTGATGGCGAGATTGATGGCCGTGAAGGTCTTGCCCTCGGACGGCAGGGAGCTGGCGACCATGATCAGGTTGCCGTCCTCGACACGGCTCACGCCACCGTGACCGAAGGCGTTGCCGAGCAACGTGCGCTTGATCAAGCGATATTCCTCGGCGATCTTGCTGCGCGCGACATCGGGTGTGACGCAACCCATGGCGCGCAGCCGGGCCAGATCGACATGAACCTGCTGGCTTCCGGCGATCACGGTGGCCGGGCCATCATCTTCCAGCGCCGGTGACGGCATGGCGACCGGACGCTCGCCGACCGGCCGGCGCTCGAACGAAGCCTCGGCCTGCCGGATCGACTTCTCGATCAGGCTGACCTCGTCGTCGGGCGCGGGCGCCGAAGCCGGCGGCATGGCTGGCGGCTCGGACCTCCCCAGTTTGCCGGCCGCGCGTTCGATGATGCTCATGCCTCTCTCCTCGTCATGCCGCGGCCGAAATGAACAGGTAGTAGACCATCTGGCCCAGGTACGCGACCAGCATCGCCAGAAGCGCGGCGAAGAACATCAGATTTCTGCGCCGGGCATGGCGCAGCACCAATTCGCTCTGGGTCCGGGTCACCACGCCCAGCAACGGCAATCCGGTCAGATCCCGCAACTGGCGACGGCTGTCGACGGTCGGCCGCAACTGCCCGAGCAGGAATGCCAGGCCCAGGCCCGCGCCGAAGCCGGCGAGCGGCGCCGCGCTGACCAGCATCGGCCGGTTTGGCCAGGCCGGCTTGCTGGGCACGCGTGGCGGATCGATCACCCGGAAATCGACGGCGTCGGCCTTGCTCTCGACGTCCCCGGAGATCACCGCGGTCTCGCGCCGTTGCAGGAACTGCGCGTAATTGCTCTTGTAGACATCGTAATCGCGCATCAGCTGGGTGTATTCGGCCTCGATCTGGGGAATGCGATCGATCGACCGGTACAACTCGGTCCGCCGCGCCTGCAACTGGCCAACCCTGGCCTTCATCGAGGCGAGATTGGCGTCGGCTTCGGCGATGGCGATGGAAAGCTGCTGATAGATCGGATTCTGGGATTTCATCGACCCCACCGGCTGCGCCTGAATGCGTCGACGGGCTGCCTCATCCTCCTGGCGCTTCTGGTCCTCAAGGCGGGCAATCAATTGCTTGACGCGGGTGATTTCCGGGTGCAGGTCGGTATAACGCAGACGCAGGGAATCCAACTGCTGCTGGAGCGTGGCGATGCGCGAATCGAGCGCGCTGGCAACCGGCTCCGCAGCCACGGGCGCCGGCCCGACCAGTACCTCTTCCTGGTCATCCAGTTGCCGTTGCAGCTGCCGCTTGCGGTTGGAGAGTTCCTCCATGTCCATCTTCGCCTGTTCCAGCGCGACATCGATCTGCCCCAGCTTGGCGTAGAAATCATTGCCCTGTCCGGGCATGACGCCGACATTGCGGCGCTTGAATTCCTCGAGCTGCTTTTCCTTTTCGTGCAGCTTGGCCTCGTAATTCTTCAGTTGCTCGTCGATGAACTGCTGGCTGCTGGAAATATCCTTGCGGGTGCCGCCCAGGCTGCTTTCCGTGAAGATCGTCAGCAGCGCCTGGACGACGCGCCTGGCCACATCCGGCGTGGTGTGCCGGAAGGCAATGGTGTACAGATTCTCCCGGTCGGTGCCGCCCAGCCGGATGTTGGCGGCCAGTTCGTTATAGAGGTCTTCCTGTTGCTTGGGCGTCTTGGCGCGCAGATCGAGATCGGTCATGCGCGCGACTTTCTCCAGATTCGGGCGACTGGCCAGCGTCCTGGTCATCATCGAAACCTGCTGGGCGACGTCCGGCTGCACCGCCAATCCACTCAGCAGCGGCCGCAACAGCGATTGCGTATCGACGTAGACGCGCGCGGTGGCCTCGTAACGGTTTTCCAGCCGGTAGACGACGACCCAGGCGATCGCGGTCACCACCCAGGCCACCGCCAAAGCCAGCCAGCGTCTGCGCCAGACGCCGCGGGCATGCGACATCACCTGCTCGATCGCCTCGTTCATCCACCGCTCCCCTTACCAAGCCTGCCTGTAATGATGGGCAATCAGAACCAGCTTTCCGGAATGATCAGGACATCGCCCGGGCGCATGTCGACGTTGGCGGACACATCGCCATTCTTGACCAGATCCTCGAGGCGGACACCGTATTGTTGCGGCTTGCCATCGACCACGCGCAGGATGCTGGCACGGTTGCCGGCGGCGAAGTCGGTGATGCCACCGACCGCGATCATGACATCGACCAGGGACATGTTCTCGCGATAGTTGAGCGCCTGCGGCTTGGCGGCTTGACCGAGCACGCGGATCTGCTGGCCGTAGGGGCCGACGCCACC
Source organism: Hydrogenophilus sp. (assembly GCA_020725265.1). GTDB lineage: Bacteria > Pseudomonadota > Gammaproteobacteria > Burkholderiales > Thiobacillaceae > PFJX01. The sequence continues at coordinate 165,036 of DYFK01000003.1, forward strand.
CGCGACGATGACGGTGACGATCGGATCCTGGATGTATCGACCAAGAATTTTCTCGATGTCGCGCGCCAGCTGGGTTGGCGTCTTGCCGCTCGCCTGCACGTCCTCGGCGAGGTTCATGGTCATCTTGCCGTCCGGACGGATCGGGAAGGAGCCGGAAATTTCCGGGTTACCCCAGACGAAGACGTTGACGGAATCGCCGGGCCCCAGCAGGTAGTACCAATCGGAGGCATCCGCCTTGGCGGGCGCGGGCGGGTAAAGCGGCTCATTGGCGCAACCGGCGAGCAGACCGGCCAGCAAAACGGGCAGCAGTTGGCGTTTCATGGAATTCCCTCCGTCCGGGTTGGTTTGCGCGCGGATTATGCCACACGCCTCATGACGGCAATCGGTCGGCGTGGCTCGCGAAGCGGGCCACGCGGATCATGCCAGCCAACGCACCAGATAGAAAAGCCGAAAGCCTTCGGAGGAACGAGACGGGCCGGAGGCGATCGCGGCATGGAAGCCGGCATCCGGCCTGGCCTGCCGCCGCGCCTCGTCCTCGTCGGCGCAGACCTGGACGCAGTTTTCCGGGAATCGTTTGCGGTTGCGTCCGCCCGGACTGTAGATCACCACCGGCCCGGTGCGAACAAGCGCCGACTCGGTATCGGCGATCAGACTGGAAATGGCTTCCGCCATCGCTCAGTTCAGCTTGGTCGAAGGCGACACGAACTGGAGCGGCTGGCTGGCTGGAGTTTCATCGGCGTAGCGCGGACGTTCCTCGCGAGACAAGCCGAGCGCCTCGGCCAGTTCCGCCTCGCGCGCCGAAATCAGGCCCAGGCACATGCGGATGTTTTCCACCGTCTCGGACGAGAACGGGCTGGGCACGCCGTCGCGCGGCGCGGTGTCGCGGACGATCGATGTCAGCGTCTTGCGCATCGCGCGCATGATCCGCTGCTCCTTGGAGAGTTCGGCTTGGTCGGTCATGACAGACTCCGGAATCAGGTTCGATGGCCATTGTCGTCACGCCACCGCGCCGGGGTCAACCTCGGTGCGAGCAGGGCTATCGGACACGGGTTCGATCCGGTTCAAGTACACTCACGAACGACCCGATCATCGCCACGCACCCTACCGTTTCAAGCTGTCGCCATGTCCGATCCGCGTTTATTGCTTCTCCTTCCACTGGCCATTTTCACCGGCGCCGCCTGCGCGGAGGACTATCGCGACCCGCGCGATCCACTGGAATCCTGGAACCGGGCGGTGTTCCGCTTCAATGAACATCTCGATGAAGCGATCGTGCGGCCGGTGGCGCGCGGTTACGTCGAGGTGGTTCCCGGTTTCGCCCGCACCGGCGTGCGCAATTTCTTTTCCAATCTGGACGACGTGGCCGTGATCGCCAACGGCGCGCTGCAACTGAAACTCGAGCAGACCAGTCGGGATTTCATGCGCCTGGCCATCAACACCTCCCTCGGCATGTTCGGCCTGTTCGACATCGCCGGCGAGATCGGGCTCAAGAAAAACAACGAGGATTTCGGCCAGACCCTCGGGTACTGGGGCGTCGGCGCCGGCCCCTACCTGGTGCTGCCCTTCCTGGGCGCCAGCAGCCTGCGCGACTTCACCGGCTTCGTGGTCGATTCCCGCCATGCCGACCCGGTGCGTGGCCACGACGACGTCTCCGCGCGCAATCCGGCCCTGGTCTTGCGCGCCGTCGGCCAGCGCGCCGATCTGCTCGGCGCCGGACAGGTACTCGACGCGGCCGCGCTCGATCCGTACGAATTCACCCGCGACCTGTATCTCGAACGGCGACGCGGCCTGGTCCACGACGGCAACCCGCCGCCCGAGGAAGAATGAACAAGGCATTCGTCCGCGAGGACGTCGTCGAGGACGAGGGCGACGAGGCCGAAGCGCCCGGCCTGCCCGCGGGCACCCGAAACTACATGACGCCAGCCGGGCATGCCCGGATGCAATCCGAACTCTCGCGACTGGTTCGGGTCACCCGGCCGGAAGTGGTGAACATCGTCGCCTGGGCCGCCGGCAATGGCGACCGCTCCGAAAACGGCGACTATCTTTACGGCAAGAAGCGTCTGCGCGAAATCGACCGGCGCATCCGTTTCCTGACCCGACGCCTGGAAAACGCGGTGGTGGTCGACCCCCTCGAACAGACCAACACCGACGTGGTGTATTTCGGTGCCACCGTCACCGTCCTCGACGAAACCGGCGCGGAAAACCGGTACAGCATCGTCGGCCTGGACGAAGCCGACCCCGGGCGCGGCCGGGTTTCCTGGATTTCACCGCTGGCGCGCGCGCTGCTCAAGGCCAGACTGGGAGACAGCGTGCGATTCCAGGCGCCGGGCGGCACGCGCGAACTGGAAATCGTCGACATCGCCTACCTTAACCTCGACTGAATCCGACGAGGCGGCGATCCGCTATGATACAAATCTCCCAAACCGAGATGCCGCCCATGACGCCAGTCCGTATCCTGCTGGTCGATGACCATCCCCTCCTCCGACTGGGCGTCCGCCGCTCGCTGGAATCGGAGGAAGGTTTCCTGGTCACCGGTGAATGCCCCGATCTCGCCGCCGCGCGCGCCTGGCTGGCCGAAAATGGCGCCGCCGACGTCGCCATCCTCGACCGCAGCCTGCCCGATGGCGACGGTCTCGAAATCGTTCCGCTGCTGAAGGCCGCCGGCATGAAGGTGATCGTGCTCACGATCGAGGACGACGACGGGGAGATCCGCGCCGCCGTCGATGCCGGGGTCGACGGCTATCTGCTCAAATCCTCCGACACCGAGCAGATCACGCACGCCATCGGCATCGTGCTCCAGGATGCCGGCGCCTTCCCGCCGGCCGTGGTGCAGAAGCTCACCCGCGCCAGCGGCGAGGATCCACTCGGGCGGTTGTCCCCTCGCGAGCTGGAAATCGCCGAATACGTTGCCCAGGGCTACAGCAACAAGGTCATCGGCGGCAAGCTCAACCTGTCCGACAACACCGTCCGCAACCATCTGGCCAACATCATGCAGAAACTCGGCTTCCACAACCGGGTGCAGGTGGCCACGCTGGTTCTGCAGCACTTGAAGAAGAGCAAGCGCATCTGATGTTGCCGCGTCGGCACTGGCTCCACATCCTGCTCGCGCTGTGGCTGGCGGCGACACCATGGGCGCATGCCTGGATGCCGGATCTCGCCGCGGCCGAGACCGCGCCGGCCTGCCACGGCGCCGATGCCGGCGGCTCCGTCGACGGGTCGACGTTCACCCCATGCGGCTGCGATCACTGCCACTGCGCGGCCAGCGCGCCACCGCCGATCACGCCCGATCCGGGCATGACCACGGCATCGACCTGGCCGCGCGCATCCGATCCGTCCACAGCCAACCCGGACTTTCCGCCGACGCCACCGCCGCCTCGCGGCTGACCCGCATCCGTTCCGCCAATGTCCGGCCCAGGCCGGACACATCCCGAACCATCCCGTTCGAACGGAGGCCATATGTATCCTGAATCGCCCACCCTCGCGCGCGGCCTGGCCGCCGTCGCCCTGATACTGCTTTCCGGCTGCGCCAGCCTTGATCCGGAAGCGGGTTACCGGCCGCTGCGCGACACCGTCGCGGAACGCGGCGGACTCGATCTGCCCTGGATCACCGCCCAGCGGCGCGGCCTTGCCGACACCCTGATGGAAACCTTGCGCGCCCAACCACTCGAGATCGATACCGCCGTGCAACTGGCGCTGCTGAATCATCCCGGCCTGGAAGCCGACCTGGCCGAGCTCGGTGGCGCCGAAGCCGAGGCCTTCCAGTCGGCGCTGCTGAGAAACCCATTCCTGCACGTTTCCGCCCTGTACCCGCGCGACGAACATGGCCGCGCCCTCGACATCGGCGTGTCCTGGGATGTGCTCGGCCTGCTCGCTCTGCCGCCGCGCCGGGAAGCCGCCGACCATGCCCGCGCCGCCGCGCGCCTGCGCGCCGGCGCGCGCGCCCTCGGGCTGGCCGCGCGTACGCGCGCCGCCTGGTATGACCAGGTCGCGGAACGCGAGGCGGTTGACTGGCTGCGCGACCAGGAAGAAGCCGCCGCGCTCGCCGCCGAGGTTGCCGGCCGACTGGAAGCGGCCGGCAACCTGCCGCCCATGTCCGCCCGCGCCAGCCGGAGCGCGCTGCTGGAGAGCCGCCATGCCCGCGAGGACGCCGAAGTGGCCGCCGAGACCGGACGCGAACGACTGGCCGCCCTGCTTGGAGTCGGCGACGGCGCCGACCTGATCCTGCCGGAACGCCTGCCACGTCTGCCGGCGCGCGACCCCGACCCGGTCGACGCCGATCATCTGGCGGCCCGACACCTGGACATCGCCGTGCTCGAGGCGGAGCTTGCGCGCGCGCGCAAACTGGCCGACCGCGCCAACCCGGGCTACTGGACCAACAGCCTGGAGCTTGGCTGGAACTGGGATCGCGAGGCCGACGGCGAATGGAAGGACGGCCCATCGCTCGGCCTGAGCCTGCCGCTGTTCGATACCGGTGCCGGTCGCCGCGTCGCCGCCGAATTCGAAATCCGCCGCCTGGAGGCCCGGCTGCGCGAACGCCACGCCGAAATCCGGAGTGAGGCACGCCTGCTGGACAGCCGCATGCGCCGGGCGCGGGCGCGCGTCGAAAGCCTGCGCGAGGAGCTGCTGCCACTGCTCTCCGACAGCCAGGATGCCGCCCTGCTCGAATACAACGCCATGCACAGGAGCGTGTTCCACCTGCTCGATCTGAAGCGGCGCGAGCTCGCCGCCATCCACCGCCTGGCCGCGCATCTGGCCGACTACTGGCGAGCCCGCGCCGGCCTCGACGCCCTGCGCATGGGCGTCAGTCTCGCCGAAGCTGGCCCGACCGCGCCCGACCGCGCCACCACCACCGGTGCCGCCGAACAAGGAGGACATTGACATGGAAACCCGCCTCTCCCGCCGCCAATGGCTCGCCGGCGCCGGCCTCGGCGCCGCCGCGCTGACCCTGCCGACGCACGCCGAAGCCGCGCCCGCCGGCCGCTGGCCATCCAGCTCCAGCGGCGCCGACCACCCCGCGCCGGCCACCGGCATGGAACCCGGCCTGCCCGGGCGCGACTATCGCCCGGTCGAAGTCCCCGGCGGCGTCAAACTACCGTGGAAGATCGTCGATGGCGTCAAGGTCTTCCATCTGATCGCCGAGGAGGTCGAGCATGAATTCGCGCCCGGACTCAAGGCCCTTTGCTGGGGTTACAACGGCCACGTGCATGGTCCGCTGATCGAGGCTGTGGAAGGGGACCGCGTGCGCGTCTACGTCAGCAACCGGCTACCGGCGCCAACCACCGTGCACTGGCACGGCGTGTTCCTGGACAACGGCATGGACGGCGTCGGCGGCATCACCCAGGCGCTGATCCAGCCGGGCGAGACCTTCCGCTACGAATGGACCTTCCGCCAGCACGGCACCCTGCTCTACCACCCGCACCACGACGAGATGACCCAGATGGCGATGGGCATGATGGGCATGATCGTGGTGCATCCACGCGGCGTCCCGGAGGCGGAACGGCCGGCCCGCGACTTCGCCATCCTGCTGTCGGAATGGAAGCTGGAGCCGGGCGCCCGCCGGCCCGATCCGATGGCGATGAACGACTTCAACCTGCTGACCATGAACGGCAAATGCTATCCCGGCACCGGACCCCTGCTGGCGCGCCTCGGCGACAGGGTACGCATCCGTTTCGGCAATCTGTCGGCGATGGATCACCATCCCATCCACCTGCACGGCTTCGTGTTCAACGTGGTCGCCACCGACGGTGGCGACATCCCGCGCGCTGGCCAGTGGCCGGAAACCACGGTGCTGGTGCCCACCGGCAGCACCCGCGACGTCGAATTCGTCGCCGACGCCGAGGGCGACTGGCCGATGCACTGCCACATGACCCACCACCTGATGAATCAGATGGGCCACGGCCTGCCCAACGTCATGGGCGTTGACCTGTCCGACCTGGATGCCCGCATCCGCGCCCTGGTGCCCGGCTACATGAGCATGGGCGCCACCGGCATGGGCGAAATGGCGGAAATGCCGATGACCGGCCCGGCCAACAGCCTGTCCACTCATTTCGAGCACGGCCTGTACGGACCGATCACCATGGGCGGCATGTTCACGCTGCTCAAGGTCAGACGTGACTGGGACGGCCGGAACGACCCCGGCTGGTACCGGCATCCCCCGGACACCCTGGCGCGGCCGGCGACCGCCACGGAACTCGCGCGCGACGGCATCGCCGCGCCGGACGTCGCCCCGCCGGCACCAGCGGGCGGGCATCACCACGGCCACGGGTGACGCGAACCGGCTTCGGCGCGCTTGTTGGCCGCCGAAGCTGTCTGTTAGCATCGGTCCATCATGCAAACGATTCGTCGCCCCTTCTTTCGATTTACCCGGACGCGCCCGGCGGCCGGAGATCGATGACGCGCGCACCCGACGAGACGCAGCGTTCGACCCCTTCGAGAAACCGCCAGCCCCTGGCGGTTTTTTCGTTTCGGGGCCGGCCCACACAGGAGCAAGACATGGCACACATCCGCACCGACGACACCCGCATCGAGCAGAGCGACGAGCTGCTCGCGCCCATGCAGATCATGCGCGAGCTCAAGGCCAGCGAAGCCGCGCTGAGGACCACCTATCTGGCGCGCAACCACATCCACGACGTGCTGCGCGGCGCGGACGACCGCCTGGTCGTGGTGGTCGGCCCCTGCTCGATCCACGACCCCGCCGCCGCGCTCGAATACGCCGGCCGTCTGCGCGTGCTGGCCCGTGAACTGGAACAGGATCTGATCGTGGTGATGCGCGTGTATTTCGAGAAGCCACGCACCACAGTCGGCTGGAAGGGCCTGATCAACGACCCACACATGGACGAAAGCTTCGACATCAACGAAGGCATGCGTCTGGCGCGCAAGCTGCTGCTCGACATCAACGAGATGGGCCTGCCCTGCGGCACCGAATTCCTCGACCTGATCTCGCCGCAATACATCGCCGATCTGGTCGCCTGGGGCGCGATCGGCGCGCGCACCACCGAATCGCAGTCGCACCGCCAGCTCGCCTCCGGCCTGTCCTGCCCGGTCGGTTTCAAGAACGGCACCGATGGCAGCATCAAGATCGCGGTCGACGCGATCAAGGCCGCCACCGCCCGCCACCATTTCGTCTCGATCACCAAGTCCGGCCACGTCGCCGTGTTCAAGACCGCCGGCAACGAGGATTGCCACCTGATCCTGCGCGGCGGCAAGGCGCCCAACTATGACGCCGCCAGCGTCTCCGCCGCCTGCCAGGAACTGGCCCACGCCGGCCTGCGCCAGCAGGTCATGATCGATTTCTCGCACGCCAATTCCAGCAAGCAGTACCAGCGGCAGGTCGACGTCGGCCATGACGTCGCCGGCCAGCTCGCCGCCGGCGACGACCGCATCTTCGGGGTCATGGTCGAAAGCCATCTCAACCCCGGCCGCCAGGATCTGGTGCCGGGCAAACCGCTCGCGCACGGCCAGTCGATCACCGACGCCTGCATCGGTTGGGACGCCACCGACCCGCTGCTGCGCGAACTCGCCGAAGCCGTGCGCGCGCGCCGGCTGGCGCGGCCTGACGACGACGAATGAACCGACGCCGTCCGCGATACCCGGTGGACTGGTAGAATCGGCGGCGGCGGGCCCCCCCGCATGGCTAAGTCGTGAACCTGGTCAGGTCCGGAAGGAAGCAGCCACAGCGATCGATGCCAGTGCCGGGGATCAGGCTCGCCCCCCATCCCCTGACATGCTGGAGTCCGGAATGACGAAGCCCGCGCTGATCGCCCTGTGCGCCGCCACGTTCGCCGCCTCGAACGCCGTCGTACCAACGGCGCTGGCGCATGCGCCGGCCGCGATCGCGGCCGAATTCGGCTCGGGCAACAACGGCACCGATTCGCTCCGGCTGGCCATCCGCCGGCATTGGGACAGGCAATGGCCGGCCTGGCGCGACTGGCGGGTGACCGGTTATTGGGAAGCCAACCTCGGCCGCTGGCGCGGTGATGGTCCCGGTGCCGTCGATCTCTGGGATTTCGGTGTCACTCCGGTTTTCCGCCTGAGCCGCGACGGCGGCCGGTTGTTCCTGGAAGGCGGCATTGGCGCGCACTACCTGTCGCGCCCCCGGATCAATGATCGCCGCGAGTTCGGCAGCCGCTTCAGCTTCGGTGACCACATCGGCGTGGGCTGGCGTTTCGGCGACCACGGCCGTCACGAAATCGGCTACCGTATCCAGCATCTTTCCAACGGCGGCATCGCCGAGCCGAACGAAGGCATCAATTTCCACCAGTTCTGGTTCAGCCACCTGTTCTGAGACGCACCGGCGAGTCCACTCCATGAGTCACCAAGTCCTCGCCCGCAAGTGGCGTCCCCGCCGCTTCGACCAGCTGGTCGGTCAGGAGCACGTGGTGCGCGCGTTGTCCAACGCGCTCGACAGCGGCCGCCTGCACCATGCCTACCTGTTCACCGGCACGCGCGGCGTCGGCAAGACCACGCTGGCGCGCATCCTGGCCAAGTGCCTGAATTGCGAGGGTGGCGTCACCGCCACCCCCTGTGGCGAATGCGCGGCCTGCCGGGAGATCGACGGCGGCCGCTTCGTCGACCTGATCGAACTCGACGCCGCCTCCAACACCGGCGTCGACAACATGCGCGAAATCCTGGAGAACGCGCAGTACGCGCCGACCGCCGGCCGCTACAAGGTCTACATCATCGACGAAGTGCACATGCTCTCGAAGAACGCCTTCAACGCGATGCTGAAGACCCTGGAGGAGCCGCCCGGCCACGTCATCTTCATCCTGGCCACCACCGACCCGCAGAAAGTGCCGGTCACCGTGCTTTCGCGCTGCCTCCAGTTCAACCTCAAGCAGATGCCGCCCGGCCATGTCGCCAGCCATCTGGAAAACGTCCTCACCGCCGAGCAGGTGCCGTTCGAGGCGGGCGCCCTCGGTCTGCTGGCGCGCGCCGCCGCCGGCAGCATGCGCGACGCGCTGTCGCTGACCGATCAGGCCATCGCCCACGGTGGCGGCCAGGTGCGCGAGGCGGATACCCGCGCCATGCTCGGCGTCATCGACCAGGATTACCTGCTGCCGCTGCTCGACGCGCTCGCGGACGGCGACGGTCCCGGCCTGATGCGTGAGGCGGACGCGCTTGCCGAACGCGGTTTCTCATTCGATGCCGCCCTCCAGGATCTGGCCGGCTTGTTGCACCGGATCGCCCTCGCCCAGGGCGTGCCGGAAGCGGTCGCGGAAGACGAGCCGGCGCGTGATCGCCTGTTCGATCTGGCTGGCCGCCTCGACCCGGAAACCGTGCAACTGCACTACCAGATCGCCACGCTCGGACGCCGCGATCTGGAATGGGCACCCGACGAATACGCCGGCTTCACCATGACCCTGTTGCGCATGCTCGCCTTCCGTCCGGACGACACCGGGCCGGCGAACCGCGCCGATACGCCATCCGCGAGCACCGCGCCGGCCCGGCGACCTGGCCCTGCCGCACAACCGGCCGCACCAATTCCGACCCGCGCGCAAGCCGCCAACGAGCCGATCACGGCCGAACCGGCACGGCCGGAAGCGCGCCCCGTCGCCGCCGACCTCGACTGGCGGACGCTGGCCGAAAGCCTGCCGGGTCTGGTGCGCCAGCTCGCCCTGCACTGCGAACTGGCCGGCCACGATGGCCGTGTGCTGCGTCTGCGCCTGCCCGAAGGCCAGAAAGCCCTGCTCGCCAGTCTGGGAGAAAAACTGCGCACAGCCCTGAACGAACGTCTGGGCGGCGGCATCCGCGTCGACATCGAGCTGACCGCCGACACCGATGCCTCGCCGGCCGCCGCGCGCGCGCGCGAACGGGCGGCGCGCCAACAGGAAGCGGAACGCGAAATCCACGACGACCCCTTCGTCCGCGCGCTGGTGCGCGAGTGCGACGCGACGGTCACCCACATCCGGCCGCGCGAGGCGGCCGGCGGTTAACCCCCTGGAAAGGCGAGACATGATCAAAGGTGGAATCGGCAACCTGATGAAACAGGCCCAGCAGATGCAGGAAAACATGCAGAAGATGCAGGCCCGCATCGCGGAAATGGAAGTGGAAGGCAGCGCCGGCGCCGGTCTGGTCAAGGTGGTCATGACCGGCAAGCACGATGTCAAGCGGGTCAGCATCGACCCATCGCTGCTCGCCGACGACAAGGACATGCTCGAGGATCTGGTCGCCGCCGCCGTCAACGACGCGGTGCGCAAGGTCGAGTCCGTGACCCAGGAGCAGATGGCCTCGGCCACCGCCGGCCTGCCGCTGCCGCCCGGTTTCAAACTGCCGTTCTAGCTGGTAGCCAGTAGCTGGTAGCTTGTAGCTTTTACAAGGATGCGCGCTCGGCGCGCGACTACCAGCTACCAGCTCCAGCTACCAGCCATCCATGACTCTCCCCGGCTCTCTCGGCGCCCTGATCGACGCGTTGCGCGTGCTGCCCGGTGTCGGCCCGAAATCCGCCGCGCGCATGGCCTACCACCTGCTGCAACGCGACCGAAACGGCGCCGCCAGACTGGCGCGCGGCCTCACCGACGCGCTCGACAAGCTGCGCCAGTGCGAACGCTGCAACAACTTCAGCGAATCGCCGGTGTGCGAGATCTGCGCCAGCCCCCGGCGCGATCCTCGCCTGCTGTGCGTGGTGGAAATGCCGGCCGATCTCAACCGGCTGGAGGAGACCCACGCCTACAAGGGTCTGTATTTCGTACTGATGGGCCGGCTGTCGCCGCTCGACCAGGTCGGCCCGCGTGAAATCGGGCTGGAACGCCTGATTGAGCGCGCCCGCGACGGCGTCACCGAGGAAGTCATCCTGGCCACCAATTTCACCAGTGAAGGCGAGGCCACCGCCCATTACGCCGGCGAATTGCTGAAGGCGCGCGGCCTGCGCGTCAGCCGCATCGCGCGCGGCCTGCCGGCCGGAGGCGAGCTGGAACACGTCGACGGCATGACCATCGCCCAGGCCCTGCTCGACCGGCGCCCGGCCTGAACAGGATGAGGAACGCCGCATGACCGAAGCCGATGCCTCCAGCCAAACCGAATCCGCCGAATCCGCCCAAACGCCGGTCGACCGCCTGCTCGCGCGCATGGACAAGGGGGGCGATTTTCCGGCGCTGTCGCGCACCATCACCGAGATCAACCACGCGGTCGGCGACGAGAACAGCCGCGCCAACCGCATCACCGAAATCATCCTGCGCGACATCGCGCTGACAAAAAAACTGCTGCGTCTGGTCAACGCCGCCCATTACGGATCGTTCGGCAACCAGCCGATCAGCACCATCTCCCGAGCAGTGGTCATCCTCGGCTTCAACGCGGTGCGCGACGCCGCGATTTCGCTGATGCTGTTCGAACACATGCAGAACCGCGCCCAGATCGACACGCTGCGGGCGGAGGCGGTGGACAGTTTCTATCGTGGCGTGCTCGGACGCATGCTCGCCGCCAGCGCCGGCGTCCGCGACGGCGAGGAAGCTTTCATCAGCGCGCTGTTCCGCGATCTCGGTCGACTCATGGCGCGTTTCCATTTCTACGACCAGACCCAGGAAGTCGAGCGCCTGATGACCGAGGACATGCTCGACGAAAACAGTGCCAGCCGGCGCGTGTTCGAGGTCGATTACGACGAGCTGGGCATTGCCATCGCCAAGCACTGGCATTTCCCCGGCATCATCCTGCACGCCATGGAACCGCTCGACGACGCACCCATGCGCCGCCAGGGCGGCACCCCGGGCGATCGTCTGCGCGTGGTCGCCAACCTTGCCCGCGAGCTGCACCGGGGACTGGCCGTGGACACGCCGGAAGAGCGCATGCAAAGCGTCACCGCGCTGTTCGAGCGCTACCGGGAGGCCGCCCAGATCACCAAGGACAGCCTGATGGAGATCGCGCACAAGGCGGCGCACACCCTGCAAGCGGAATCGATGATCCTCAACGTCGACGCGCGCAAGAGCCCGACCGTCAAACGCATGCTGCAAGCGCCGGTGGACGCGAAGACCGAGCAGGAAGCCGAGGCGATCGAGGAAAAGATCAAGGAAATCGATCAGGCCGCCGGCGGCGACCTGGCCGGCGACCTGACCCAGGGCATGCAGGACATGACCGCGATGATGCTCGGCCAGTTCAACCTGGCCGACATCTTCAAGCTGGTGGCCGAACTGCTGTATCGCACCGAACTGTTCGACCACGTCCTCGTCTGCATGCTCGACCGCCCCAGCCAGAGTCTGGTCGCGCGCGTCGGCCTGGGCATCAACGCCGCGCGCATGCGCGCCGGCTTCCGCATCCCGCTGGCGTTTTCGCCGGACGTGTTCCACGCCGCGCTGGCCAACGCCCAGGATGTGCTGATCGCGGATTCCACCGCCGAGAACATCCGCGGCCGCATCCCGGGCTGGTACGCGCGCGCCTTCCATGCCCATTCCTTCCTGTTGTTGCCGATCGTGCTCGGCAACAAACCCATCGGCATGATCTACGTCGACAAGCTCGACCAGCCGATGCGGATTCCCAGCCAGGTGCTGGGTCTGCTCAAGGCCCTGCGCAACCAGTCCGCGCTGGCGGTCCGGCAAAAAATCTGAACGCTCCCGGCTCCGGCCATCGACTTCCGACCCCCGACGAGAAAACATCATGGAACTGAATGCCCTCACCGCCCTGTCGCCACTCGATGGCCGCTATCGCCGGATCGGCGCCAGACTGGCCCCCTATTTCAGCGAATCCGGCCTGATCAGATACCGCGTCCTGGTCGAGATCGAATGGCTCAAGGCGCTCGCCGCCGAACCGAAGATCAAGGAAGTTCCCGCCTTCTCGGCGGCCACCATCGAGGCGCTCGACGCCGTCGCGGCCGGTTTCTCGCTGGCCGACGCCGAAGCCGTGAAGGCGCACGAAAAGATCACCAACCACGACGTCAAGGCGGTCGAATATTTCCTCAAGGACAAGCTGGCCGGCAACACCGAGGTCGCGCGGGTTTCCGAATTCATCCACTTCGCCTGCACCTCCGAGGACATCAACAATCTCGCGCACGCCCTGATGCTGCGCGACGCCCGCGCGGAAGTGATCCTGCCGACCCTGAAACAGATCGAGCGCAAGCTCACCGGACTGGCGGTGGAACTCGCCGAACTGCCGATGCTGTCGCGCACCCATGGTCAGCCGGCCACGCCGACCACGCTGGGCAAGGAACTCGCCAACGTCGTCCACCGCCTGCGCCGGGCCATGAAACGCCTGGCCGACGTGGAATGCCTGGGCAAGATCAACGGCGCGGTCGGCAACTACAACGCCCACCTGGCCGCCTACCCGAAACTGGACTGGGAAGGTTTCGCCGAACGCTTCGTCAGCGGCCTCGGCCTGGTCTTCAACCCCTACACCATCCAGATCGAACCGCACGACTACATGGCCGAGCTGTACGATGCCACCGCCCGCGCCAACACCATCCTGATCGACCTCGATCGCGACGTCTGGACCTACATCTCGCTCGGCTACTTCAAGCAGAAACTGAAGGAAGGCGAAGTCGGCTCGTCGACCATGCCGCACAAGGTCAACCCGATCGATTTCGAGAACTCCGAGGGCAACCTGGGCCTGGCCAACGCGCTGCTGCGCCACTTGTCGGAAAAGCTGCCGATCTCGCGCATGCAACGCGACCTGACCGATTCCACCGTGTTGCGCAACATGGGCAGCGCGCTCGGCTACGCGCTGATCGGTTACGAAAGCCTGCTGCGCGGTCTCGGCAAGCTGGAAGCCAATCCGGCCGCGCTCGCCGCCGATCTCGACGCCAACTGGGAAGTGCTGGCCGAGCCGATCCAGACCGTGATGCGCCGGTATGGCCTGGAAAAGCCCTACGAACAGTTGAAGAAACTCACCCGCGGCAAACGCATCACCGCCGCGCGCATGGCGAAATTCATCGACGGCCTGGCGATTCCGGCGGCGGCCAGGAAAGAGCTGTCCGCGCTGACTCCGGCGAACTACACCGGCGCGGCGGCCAAGCTGGCCAAACGCATCGCCAAGGGCTGAAACCACCGCGTCCGGCTTGAAAATCGCCGGACCGGCCCCCACCAAGCGCCATCATCGCCAACACGGAACCACGCCATGGGACAGTTCGCTTACGACGTCGACGCCAGCAATTTCCAGGAAATCGTCATCGACGGCTCGGCCCGCGCGCCGGTCGTCATCGATTTCTGGGCGCCCTGGTGCGGCCCCTGCCGCTCGCTGAAACCGATCCTGGAAAAGCTCGCCGACGAGTATGCCGGCAAGTTCATCCTGGCCAAGATCAACTCCGACGAGAACCAGGAACTCGCCGCCCAATTCGCGGTACGCGGCATCCCCAGCGTCAAGGCGGTGATCGGCGGCGAGGTGGTCGACGAGTTCTCCGGCGCCCTGCCAGAATCCGCGGTACGCGAATTCCTTGACCGGATCATCCCGTCGCCGGCCGAGGAACCGCGCCGCCAGGCCGCCGACCAGCGCGCCGCCGGCGACACCGCCGGCGCGCTGCAAACCCTGGCGGAAGCCTCGAAACTCGACCCGGGCAACGAGAAGGTGCGCATCGATGCCGCCGAAATCCTGTTCGAACTGGAACAGTTCGACGAAGTCCAGCGCCTGCTCGACAGTCTGTCGCCGGACGGTCAGGCCGACGAGCGCGCGCGCCGGGTCCAGGCCGCGTTGAGCTTCGCCCGCTCGGGACAGGACGGCGGCGACGAAACCGCGCTCCGTGACCGGATCGCCACCGCGCCCGACGATATGGACAGTCGCCAGCAACTGGCGAACCTGCTGATCGCCGGCCGCCGCTACCAGGAAGGGCTCGACGAACTGCTGGAAATGATCCGGCGCGACCGGACCTGGAACGACGACGCCGCGCGCAAATCCGTGCTCGCCGTGTTCGCCATGCTCGGCGGCCAAGGCGAACTGGTCGCGCAATACCGGCGCAAGCTCGCCAGCACGCTCAACTGAACGCCGCCACCGGCAACCGTCATCGAACCCGGGTGGCGACCGTCCCGTGCCCGGCCTATGCTTGATCGGGTCATCGCCATCGGGGAATCGTCATGATCAAGCCCAGCCTGCGTCGGGCCAAGCTGAAGGAACTCGCGGGGTTCGAAGTCACCGGCCGGTTCGAGGACAACCTCTACCGGCTCACCTGCATCACCGGCGAACTGCTGGGCGCGCGTCGGGTTTCGCTGATGCTGCTCGACTCCGGTGCCGAACGTGAAGCCCGCCTGAAGCTGGCGGCGCTCTATGGCGAATTGCCGGAAACCGCCTGGAAGGAGGAAACCCCGCCCGGGCAGGGCATCGCCGGTCACGTCCTGGCCAGCGGCGACAGCCTGCACGTTGCCGACATCGACGTGTCCCGCTGGCGGACGTTGGCGCGTCGGCGCGGCGACCGGCCCGGCGGTTTCCTGTCTTGCCCGATCGGCCAACCCGAGCAACCGGTCGGCGTGCTCAACGTCAGCGAGCCGATCGAACGCGCCGCTTTCAGCCGCGGCGATCTCGACACCGCAGAACTGGCCGCGCTGCTGATCGACCGCGCCATCCAGGTCGCGCGCCTGCGCCGGATGCTGGATTCCCGGTTCGCGCAGATGGCGTTCACGCTGGAAGGCGCCGCCGATGCCTGCTCGGTGCTATCGTTGTCGGCGCACGAGCCGGACCGGGTCGCGCGCATGCTGGCGAAGGCGTTCTACCGGGAATTGCGCCATTGCGGGTTCACGTCCAACCAGATCATCCGCGCCGCCGGCGAGATCATTTCCGAGCTCACCGGCAGCCTCAACCGCCACCGCGACCGGCTGCGCGAACACAAGGCGGGCGGTCGCCCGCCGGAATGAGCGCTCAGCCGCGCCCGCGCAAGCGGCGCGCCGACACGCCGGCCAGCGCCAGACCGAGCAGGGCCAGACCCCAGCCACCGAGCATCGGCACCGGCACCGGCGCGGAAACCGGTGGTTGAACCGGTCCGGGCAACGCGAAATCCTGCTCGACCGCGCCGATGTCGCAAGTCGACTGACTGTCGTTATTGCCGTCGAGCGGGCGGCTGACGCCGCGCTGGTCGCCGGTCAGCGCCGCCGCCGAGAAATCCTCGCAGGCGCCGGCCGGCACGGCATCGATCGCCGGGCTGCCGACGTAGAGCGCGTGGGTCATGGTCGAGCCGCCGTAATTCGCCAGAGGCGCCAGCATCGGATTGGTGTTCGGCAGGCTGAAGCCGGTGCAACTGCCATCGCCGGCCAGATTCACGCCAAGCGCGGTGGGCGCGACATCGAACGCGCAGTCGCCACCCGACAGGTTGCCGGCGATGATCGAATTCAGCACCTCACGCGTCGCGCCACCGATATTGATGTTGATCACCAGGCCCCCGCCGGAGCCGGATGCCGAGTTGCCGCTGATGGTGCTGTAGCCGATGCGCATCGCCGTCGAATTCCAGATGCCGCCGCCGTTGCTGGCGGAATTGCCGGAAACCGTGCTGTTGAACACCAGGAGTTCGTCGGCGATGTTGGTGCTCAGGATGCCGCCGCCGGAACCAGTCGCCGTGTTGTTGGAAATCGTGCTCTCGATGACGCGCAGCCCACCGAAGTTGTAGGCGCCGCCACCGTGGCTGTTGGAGAGGTTGCCGTCGACCGTCGAGCGGAGCAGGGTCGTCAATCCATCCGAGGAAGCCAGCATCAGACCGCCGCCGCTGTCGGTGGACAGATTCCCCGAGATCACGCTGTCCTCCACCAGCATGCTGGCGCCGCCGAAGCGAATGCCGCCGCCGCCATTGATGCCGATGGTGGAATTGTTCGTGACGGCGGTATTCGTGAGCACGGCGGTGGACGCGGTCTCGATGACCAGACCGCCACCCGCGCCGTATGCCTGACTGTCCGAGATGGTGACGCCATCGGCCACCAGGTTGGCGTTGGCCCAGACCAGCAGCGCCCCGCCCCAGCCGCCAAAGCCCGCGCCATCGGCGCAGCCATTGACCAAGGTGATGTCGTTGAGGGTCAGGCTGCCGCCGTTCGCCACGTGCGCGATGCGGAACTCGCCGACGTCGGTCACGCCATCCAGCGTGCAGGTCAGGCCGGGATCACGCAGGATGGTGGCGCCATTGCCGTCGATGGTGATGTCGCCCAGGATCACCGGCAGGCCGTTGGCACCCTGGGTGGTGTTGTCGGCCTCGGTCAGCGGGATCACGCCGGAGACCGACAGCACGATGACATCGGCGCCACTGCCAGCGGCGCAACCGGCCACCGGCGCGTCGGTATTGGCGGCGGTGATCGCGTCGCGCAACGAGCAGCCGGGACCACCGGTGCCACCGGACAGGCTGTCCACGGTGATCGTGGCCGACAGTGCCGGCTGCGCGGCCAGCAACGATACGGCGGAAAGGAATCCTGAAAATCGAGCAACCCGCGTCATCCGGACGGAAGGCATGGCAATCCCTGTTTGTTGTTTGGGGGTGCGCATCATAGGTGGCGCCCGGAAAACTTCGCAAGCGCGGGCCGGAACGGATCATCCGGCTGCCTCCCGACCGATCCGGGGCGGCCGGTCTTCAGGCCCGGCTCAGCCGCCGGTGGTATTCATGAAGCGCACCAGTTTGCGCGGCGCGTCCACGAAATCATGGCGCTCGGGCTTGAGATCGATGGCGTTCCGGATCGCCTCGGTCAGCTCGGCGTCGTTGGCGCCGGCACGCATCAGGGCGCGGAAATCGACGCGTTCCTCCTGGCCCAGGCACAGATGCAGGACGCCATCGACGGTCAGGCGCACGCGGTTGCAGGTTTCGCAGAAATGCTGGGAAATCGGCGTGATGAAGCCGACCGTGAAACGGCCGTCCGGTGTGCCCAGGTAGCGTGCCGGGCCGCCGCCGCGCATGACCGTGTCGACCAGGCCGAAGCGGTCCCGCAGGCGCGCCTTGACCGGTTGCAGGTCCAGATACCCCATCTGGCGGGCGGTGTCGCCCATCGGCATGACCTCGATCAGGCGCAGCACGAAACCTCGTTCCATGCACCAGGCGACGATGTTGTCGATCTCGTCGGCGTTCTCGCGCATCGCCACCATGTTCACCTTGATCGGCGAGAAACCGGCGGCGCGGCCGGCCTCCAGGCCGGCCAGGATGCGGTCGAGCACGGGCCGGCCGTTGATCTTCTCGACCCGCTCCGGGCGCAGCGAATCCAGGCTGACGTTGAGCCGGCTGACGCCGGCGCGCTTGAGGTCGGCGGCCATGGTGGCCAGACGGGTGGCGTTGGTGGACAGCGACAGATCCTCGATGCCGGGCAACCGCGCGACCCGTTCGCACAACTCGACCACGCCGCGCCGCAGCAACGGTTCGCCGCCGGTGAAGCGGACGCGCTTGAGGCCAAGCCCGGCGAACAGCCCGAGCAGGCGCTCGATTTCGTCGAAGGTCAGCCAGTGCGCCGGCACCTCGAAGCCCTTGAAGCCTTCCGGGATGCAATAGGCGCAGCGCAGGTCGCAACGGTCGGTGACCGACAGGCGGAGGTATTCGATACGGCGACCGAAACGGTCGATCAGGGCGGACATGGCGGGAGACACCGGAAAAACATGGGTCGACTATAGTCCCGGCCCCGATGCCGGAAAAGCGCATAGTTGACCGACGTCAATTCCTTCCGGGCGGCTCCGGCCCGACCACGGCCACGCCTTCGGCGCCGCCGATTCCCTCGCTCCCGCGCAGCGCCTATCATTGCCGCCTTCGCCACCTCCGACGCCCGCCTCCATGAAAGCCCTCGGCTTCGCCGGCTACAGCGGCAGCGGCAAGACCACGCTGATCGAACGCCTGCTGCCCGCCCTGCTCGCCGCCGGCCTGCGCGTATCCACGATCAAGCAGAGTCATCATGACGTCGCCGTCGACGTGCCCGGCAAGGACTCCTGGCGCCACCGCGCCGCCGGCGCCCAGGAAACGCTGTTGACCTCGCCATACCGCTGGCAACTGGTCGGCGAACTGCGTGGCGCGCCGGAACCCGATCTGGCCGCGCATCTGGCCCGGCTGGCGCCCTGCGACCTGGTGCTGGTGGAGGGCTTCCGGCATGCCGACCTCGACAAGATCGAGGTCTGGCGCGCCGCCAACGGCCAACCCTGGCTACATCCCGAGGACGCGCGCTGCGTCGCGCTGGCCGCCGACGCCCAGGCACCAGGCGCGGCGCCGCCGCGGTTCGGGCTCGACGACCTCGAAGGACTGAGCGCCTTCATTCTCGACTGGATGAAAAGACCATGAGTGAACTGCTTGGCGTGGACGCCGCCCGCGCGCGTCTGCTCGACTCGGCCACGCCGGTGGCGGAAACCGAAACCGTGGCCGCCGACGCTGCCCTCGGCCGCGTGCTGGCCGCGCCACTGATCTCGCAAGTCACCGTGCCGCCGCTCGACAATTCGGCGATGGACGGCTACGCCGTGCGCCTGGCCGATTGCGCCGACGGCGCCTGGCTGCCGGTCGCCCAGCGCATTCCCGCCGGCGCCCTCGGCGCGCCGCTGG
The DNA here is from genome assembly GCA_020725265.1 of Hydrogenophilus sp. GTDB lineage: Bacteria > Pseudomonadota > Gammaproteobacteria > Burkholderiales > Thiobacillaceae > PFJX01. The sequence goes on from DYFK01000003.1 coordinate 184,414, forward strand.
CGGCGGGCACGGCGGCGCGCATCTTCACCGGCGCGCCGGTGCCGGACGGTGTCGACACCGTGGTCATGCAGGAAGATTGCGAGACCGACGGCGACCGCGTGCGCGTCGTCCGCGCGCCCGCCGCCGGCGCCAACATCCGCCGCGCCGGCGAGGACATCCGCGCCGGCCAGGGCGTGCTCGATGCCGGCACCCGGCTCGGTCCGGCGCAACTGGGCGTCGCCGCCTCGGTCGGCGCCACCACGCTGACCGTGTACCGGCGCCCACGCGTCGCGGTGTTCTTCACCGGCGACGAAATCGTGTTGCCCGGCCAGCCGCTGGCACCCGGCCGCATCTACAACTCCAATCGCGCCAGCCTGCTCGCGCTGCTCGGCCAGCTCGGCGTCGAGGTGATCGACCTGGGCCAGGTGCCGGACCGGCTCGATGCCACCCGCGCCACCCTGGAAGCGGCCAGCCGGCAAGCCGACGTGGTCATCACCAGCGGTGGCGTTTCGGTCGGCGAGGAGGACCACGTGCGCGCCGCCCTGGAAAGCCTGGGCCGGGTCGATCTCTGGAAGGTCAACATGAAACCGGGCAAACCGCTGGTGCGCGGCCGCGTCGGTGACGCCGATTTCCTCGGCCTGCCCGGCAATCCGGTATCCGCCTTCGTCGTCTTCTGCCTGTTCGCGCGGCCGTTCCTGCTCAAGCGCATGGGCGCCACGCCGGCGCCGATGCTCGCGTATCCGGTCGTCGCCGGCTTCGACCGGCGCAAGCCCGGGCAGCGCCGCGAATTCCTGCGCGCGCGCATCGAGGATGGCCGCGTCGTGCTGTTCCCGAACCAGAGTTCCGGCGTGCTCACCTCGCTGGCCTGGGCCGACGGCCTGGTCGACCTGGACGCCGACGTCACCGTCGCGGCCGGCGATCCGGTCCGCTTCCTGTCCCTACCGGAGTTGCTGGCATGAACGTCAAGCTGCTGTACTTCGCCCGTTTGCGGGAAACCTTCGGCGTCTCCGGCGAGGATTTCGTCCTGTCGGCCGACACCGCCACCGTCGCCGATCTGGTCGGCCAGTTGCGCGCGCGCAGCGATATCTGGGCAACGGAACTGGCCGAAGGACGCGCCTGGCGGGTCGCGGTCAATCAGGACATCGCCGGGCCGGACACCGCGCTGGCCCATGGCGACGAAGTCGCGATCTTTCCGCCCGTGACCGGCGGCTGACCCACGCCGCATGCGCGACGACGACACCCTGTCGCTGCGCCAGCAGCTGGTCAACTGGCTGTTCACCCCGCTGTTCCTGCTACTGCTGTTCTCCACCGTCACCGGCTACATGGCGGCAGTCACCCTGTCCAACAAACCCTATGACCTGGTCCTGATCGAGCGCGCGCGCCTGCTGGCGCGCCACTACGCGACGCAACCGGCGCCGCGCGCGGAGGCGGACGCGGTGCCGCGTTTCGCCGACGAGGAGCCGCATTTCCGCTACGCCATCCACGCCGCCGACGGTGTCCGCCTGGCCGCCAGCGGCATCCTGCCGACGCCGCGCCCGGCCGACTACCGGCATGACGGCCCGCACCTGCGCGACACCCGGTTCAAGGATGAACGCCTGCGCCTGGCGACGTTGCGGGTGACCGACGCGCGCGGCGAAATCCTGCTGGTCCAGGTCGCGGAGCCGATCGAGGCGCGTCTGACCCTGGGCCGCAGCATCCTTGGCAACATCGTCATTCCCCAGTTCATCTTCATCGTCATCGCCGGCATCGCCGTCTGGATCGGCCTCAAGCGCGGCTTCGAACCGCTCGAACGACTGCGTCGGGAAGTCGCGGGACGGCCGCGCAACGACCTCAGCCCGCTCGACGAGAACCGGGCGCCGGACGAGGTGCGGCCGCTGATCCACGAGGTCAACGCCCTGATCGAGCGGCTCAAGGCGATGATGGAAACCCAGCGCCGCTTCGTCGCCGACGCCGCCCATCAGTTGCGCACCCCCTTCGCCGGCCTCAAGGCCCAGGCCGAACTGGCCAAGCGCGAGCCAGTGCCGGAGCCGGTGCGCGAGGCGCTCGAACGCATCTGCGTCAGCGCCCAGCGTTGCAGCCGGCTGGTCAACCAGTTGCTGACCCTGGCGCGCAACGAACCGGAAGCGCGCCTGGAGCCGGCCAGCGTCCGTCTCGATCTGGCCGAACTGGCGCGCGAGGGCGCCGCGCATTGGGTGCCGGAAGCGCTGCGCCGGGACATCGACCTCGGTTTCGAAAGCGGCGACCGCCCCCGCTACCTGTCCGCCGACGAAGCCGGTCTCAACGACCTGCTCGACAACCTGATCGACAACGCCATCCGCTACAGCCCGGCCGGCGGCCACATCACCGTGCGCGTCGGCGACGACGACGGCGCGCCCTGGTTGCAGGTGGAGGATGATGGCCCCGGCATCCCGGTCGCCGAGCGCGAGCGGGTGTTCGAGCGGTTTCAGCGCAACGCCGACAGCGACCAGCCCGGCAGCGGGCTCGGCCTCGCCATCGTCCGCGAAGTCGCGGCCCGGCATGGCGCCAGCGTCGAGATCGGCGACGGCCGCCTGGGCGGCGCCCTGTTCACGGTGCGCTTTCCGCGCGCCTGAGGGGGAATGCCCGAGCCGGCGCGCCGGCTCAGTGGTGGTGATGGCCGCGCGGCGGCTCGCGGCGGAAATCGAGATGGCCGTCGATCAGCGTGTACTGCACGCGGCCGCGCATCTCGAAACCGAGGTAGGGACTGTTCTTGCCCAGACTGGCCAGGCTGGCCGCGCTCACCAGCCAGTGCGCGTCGGGATCGAACAGGCACAGGTCGGCGGGCTGGCCGGCGGCGACGCGGCCGGCCTCGATGCCGAGGATGCCGGCCGGCCGGTGGCTGATGTAGCCGAGCGCGCGCGTCAGCGGCAGGCCGGCCTCGGCCGCCCACTTCAGGGTCAGCGGCAGCAGCAGTTCGACACCGGTGGCGCCCGGCTCCGCTTCCTGGAACGGTTTTTCCTTGGCGTCGTCGTCGACCGGCGCGTGGTCCGAGCAGATCGCGTCGATGGTGCCGTCGGCCAGGCCCTGGCGGATGGCGTCGCGGTCGCGCTGGCTGCGCAACGGCGGAACCAGGTGGCAGTGGGCGTTGAAATCCGCGGTATCCATTTCCGACAGGTGGATGTAGTGCGCGCCAACGTCGCAGGTGATCGGCAGGCCGTCGTGCTTGGCGCGCCGCACCATCTCGATGCCGGCGCGGCTGGACAGGCGCGCCAGATGCACGCGCGCGCCGGTCTCGCGCACCAGCAGCAGGATGGTGGCCAGCGCCACCGTCTCGGCCGGCACCGGAATCGCCGGCAGGCCCAGGCGGGCGGCGACCACGCCATCATGGGCGACGCCCTCGCGCGCCAGATGCGGATCTTGCGGGCGCAGCCAGATCGGCAGCTCGAAGGTCTTGGCGTATTCCATCGCGCGCAGCAGCACCTGAGTATCGACCAGCGGCGCGTCGGCCTGGCTGAAGGCCACGCAGCCGGCCTCGTTGAGCTCGGCCATCTCGGTCAGGCGTTCGCCCTTGAGCTGGCGGGTGAGCGCGCCGATCGGATACACGCGCGGCCCCGGCATGTGCTTGGCGCGGAACTTGAGCATTTCCACCAGGCCAGGCTCGTCGAGCGGCGGCGAGGTGTCGGGCGGGCAGGCCAGCGAGGTGATGCCGCCGACCGCGCAGGCGTGCATTTCCGATTCCAGCGTCGCCATGTATTCCAGGCCGGGTTCGCGCAGGCGCACGGCCAGGTCGACCAGCCCCGGGCAGACCACCAGGCCGCTGGCGTCGATGACCTGGTTGGCGTGGAAGTCGGCGGGCGCCGCGCCGACGCCGACGATGTGGCCGGCGGCGACGTAGATATCCTGGACGGCGTCGAGGCCGGAGGCGGGGTCGATGACGCGGCCGCCGCGGATCTGGATTTTCATGCCTGTGCTCCCGAGCCCGCGAGCAGGCTCATCACCGCCATGCGCACGGCGATGCCGAAAGTGACTTGCGACAGGATCACCGACTGCACGCCGTCGGCGACCTCGGAATCGATCTCGACCCCCCGGTTCATCGGCCCCGGGTGCATGACGATGGCATCCGGCCTGGCCAGTTTCAGCTTGGCCGGGGTCAGCCCCCAATGCTTGAAGAACTCACCGGCGGACGGCAGCCGCGAACCGCGCATGCGCTCGTTCTGCAGGCGCAGCATCAGCACCGCGTCGACGTCGCGGATGCCGTCCTCCATGTTGTGATGCACGTGCACGCCCAGACTTTCGACGTCGCGCGGCAGCAGGGTCTTGGGCGCCACCACGCGCACTTCCGGGCAACCCAGCGTGGTCAGCGCGTGAATCTGCGAGCGGGCCACGCGCGAATGCAGGATGTCGCCGACGATGGCGACGCGCAAGTTGTGGAACTCGCCCTTGTAGTGGCGCAGCGTGTACATGTCGAGCAGGCCCTGGGTCGGGTGCGCGCAGCGGCCGTCGCCGGCGTTGATGACGCTGATGTGCGGCGCCACGTTGCGCGCGATCAGGTGCGCGGCGCCGGCGGCGGCATGGCGGACGATGAACATGTCCGCCTGCATCGCCGACAGGTTGGCCACCGTGTCGAGCAGGGTTTCGCCCTTGCTCAGCGAGGACGCGTTGATGTTGAGGTTGACGATGTCGGCGGACAACCGCTTGGCGGCGATCTCGAAGGTCGTCCGGGTGCGCGTCGAGTTCTCGAAGAAGATGTTGAAGATCGCCTTGCCGCGCAGCAGCGGCACCTTCTTGACGTCGCGCTCGGCCACCGGCACGAACGACGCGGCGGTATCCAGGATTTGCGTGAGGATGCGTCGGGGCAGGCCTTCCAGCGTGAGCAGGTGGCGCAGCCGGCCGTCCTCGGTCAGTTGCAGGTTGGTGGCCATGTCGTCAGCGCTGTTGGATGGCGAAATGCAGACCCACGCCATCGTGGTTCTGGTTCAGGGAAATGTGTTCGTCGGCGGCCAGATTCAGGTTGGCGCCGACGAAATCGGCGCACAACGGCAGTTCGCGGCCACCGCGATCGACCAGCACCGCCAGCTTGATCGCCGCCGGCCGGCCGTAATCGAACAACAGGTTCATGGCCGCGCGGATGGTGCGGCCGGTGTAGAGCACGTCGTCGATCAACAGGATGCGGCAGCCCTCGACCTCGAACGGGATGCTCGACGGCTTGACCTGCGGATGCAGGCCGATGCGCGAGAAATCGTCGCGATAGAAGGCGATGTCGAGCACGCCGCGCGGCAGATCGGCGCCCAGTCGGCGCATCAGGCCGTCCATCACCCAGACGCCGCCGGTATGGATGCCGACCAGCGCCCAGGGTGGATCGCCCGGGGCGCTGTCGTGGATCACCGGCGCGATCGCGCGCGCCAGTTGGTCGATGAGTTGTTCAGGCGTGGGCAGGGAGGTCGGCATGGTCGAAATGATCCTGAAGAATGCGCTGGGCGGCGAGCGCGTCGTCGAGGCCCTTGCGGTCGCGGCCCTTGACGCCGGCCTCGCGCAGGCGGAGATCGGCGTCGAACGAGGTCAGGCGCTCGTCCACCATGGTCACCGGCAGGCCGAAACGGCCGTTGAGCTGATTGGCGAAACGGCGCGCGCGCCGGGTCAGGTCGTGCTCGCCGCCATCCATCGACAACGGCAGACCGGCCACCAGCGCCACCGGCCGCCATTCGCCGATCAGCGCGGCGATCCGGCCGAAGCGCGCCTCGTTGGCTTCCGAGGCGATGGTTTCCAGGGGATGCGCGCTACGGGTTTCCCAGTCGCCGACGGCGACGCCGATGCGCTTGAGGCCGAAATCGAAAGCCAGCACGGTGCCGCGTCTCGCCACCCCGTTCATGCGTGCCCGGCTTCCTCGGACAGCATCGCCAGATCGATGCCGAGCAGCTTCATGGCCGCCGGCACGCGCTGGTCGGCGGGCAGCGCGAAGATCACTTCCGGATCGGCCGGCACGGTCAGCCAGGCGTTCTGCTTGATCTCGTCCTCCAGCTGGCCCGGCCCCCAGCCGGCGTAGCCGAGCGTGATCAACAGCTCGGCCGGACCCTCGCGGCGGGCGGTGGCTTCCAGGATGTCCTTGGACGTGGTCAGGCCGACCCGGTCGTTGACCGACAGCGTCGAGCCCCACTGGCCGACCGGCCGGTGCAGCACGAAACCGCGCTCGACCTGGACCGGGCCGCCGTAATACACCGGCTCGCCGCGCATGTGCTCGTCGGTCAGTTCCAGCCCGATCTGGCTGAACAGCGCGTCCATGTTGAGTTCGATCGGCCGGTTCACCACCACGCCGAGCGCGCCCTGCTCGCCGTGGTCGCAGATATAGGTGAGGGTGCCGGCGAAATTGGGATCCATCATGTTGGGCATGGCGATCAGGAAATGGTCGGTGAAATTGGCGTTGTCCATGATGGCTGTTCGGTTGATTGAGCCCGCGTACGGCGAACCGGCCGGCGGCCGATTCGTGCCTGAGGGGAATTGTAACGCCGTCGGGCAAACCCCAATATGGCATGGATGGAAACCGCCCTGATCTGGTTCCGGCGCGACCTGCGCGCCCGCGACAACGCCGCCCTGAGCCAGGCGCTGGCCGCCGCCCGCCGCGCGCGCGCGGTGTTCGTGTTCGATACCGACATCCTCGACGCGCTGCCCGACCGCGCCGATCGCCGGGTCGAATTCATCCTGGCCTCCGTGCTCGCGCTCCGCGCCACGCTACGCGCCCGCGGTGGCGATCTCGACATCCGCCACGGCAGCGCCCGCGCCCTGATTCCGGCGCTGGCCGCCGAAGCCGGCGCCGGCGCGGTGTTCGCCGCGCGCGATTACGAACCGTTCGCCACCGCCCGCGACGCCGCCGTCGACGCCGCGCTGCGCGCCGATGGCCGCGCGCTGCGCCTGGTCAAGGACCAGGTGATCTTCGATACCGACGAATTGCGCACCGCCGCCGGCGGCCCTTACCACGTGTTCACGCCCTACCGGCGCGCCTGGCTGGCCCGCCTGGGCGAGTCCGACCACGCCGCCTGGCCGGTCGACGAACGGCTCGACCGCCTGCTGCCGGCGACCGCCGCCACACCCGATGCGGCCATGCTCGGCTTCCGCGCCGGCGGTCTCGCCGGATTACCGGTGACGCCGGGCGAAGCCGGCGCCCGGGCACTGCTCGACGACTTCATGGCGCGCATCGACCGTTACCACGAAACGCGTGATTTCCCGGCCGTGAAAGGCCCCTCCTACCTGTCCGCGCATCTGCGTTTCGGCACCGTGTCGATCCGCGAACTGGTCCGCCTGGCCGCGCGCCGGCCCGGCGAGGGCGCGGCGGTCTGGCTGTCCGAACTGGTCTGGCGCGAGTTCTACCAGATGCTGCTGTGGCATTACCCGGACACCGCCACGCGCTGCTTCCAGCGCAAGTTCGACGCCATCGCCTGGCCCGATCCGCCCGGCCATTTCGAAGCCTGGCGCGAGGCCCGCACCGGCTACCCGATCATCGACGCGGCCATGCGCCAGCTCGAACACAGCGGCTACATGCACAACCGGCTGCGCATGCTCACGGCCAGCTTCCTGGTCAAGGATCTGCGCGTCGACTGGCGCCGGGGCGAGCGCCATTTCGCCGAAAAACTGCTTGATTACGATCAGGCCGCCAACGTCGGCGGCTGGCAATGGAGCGCCGGCGTCGGCACCGACGCGCAACCGTGGTTCCGGGTCTTCAACCCGGTCACGCAATCGCGCCGGTTCGATCCGGATGGCCGCTTCATCCGTCGTTACCTGCCGGAACTGGCGGCGCTGCCGGCCGGTTTCGTTCACGCGCCCTGGACCCTGCCGGCCGCCGAACAGGCCCGCCTGGGCGTGGTGATCGGCCGCGACTACCCGCCGCCGCTGGTCGATCATGCCGCCGCGCGCGCCGCCACCCTGACGCTGTTCAAGGACGCCGCCGGCAAAACCATGTTTGAATAACCCTTCGACCGGCCCGCCGGCACGTCCCCCGCCGCGCCGGCATGCCCACCAGACAGGAGGATTCCGACATGCGCAAGTTCGTATTCGCCTTCGCCGAAGGCGACGGCAAGAACAAGAAACTGCTCGGCGGCAAGGGCGCCAACCTGTGCGAAATGACCCGGATCGGCCTCAACGTGCCGCCCGGCTTCGTGATTTCCACCGAAGCCTGTCTGGCTTTCCTTGAAGCGCCGGCCAGCGGCCTGCCGGACGGCGTCATGGAACAGACCCGCCTGGCGATGGCGGCGGTGGAGGCGCAATCCGGCAAGACCTTCGGCGGTCGCGACAACCCGCTGCTGGTCTCGGTGCGTTCCGGCTCGGCGCTGTCCATGCCGGGCATGATGGACACCATCCTCAACCTGGGCCTCAACCCGGACACCCTGCAAGGCCTGATCCGCCAGACCGGCAACGAGCGCTTCGGTTACGACGCTTACCGCCGCTTCATCCAGTTGTTCGGCAAGGTGGCGCTGGGCGTGCCGGAAGCCGAATTCGACGCCGAGTTCGACGCGGTCAAGCAGGACGCCGGCGTCAAGCAGGACGTCGGCCTGTCCGCCGCGCATCTCGCCGACATCGCCGAACGCTTCCTGGCGGTGGTGGAGCGCGTCACCGGCAAGCCCTTCCCGATGGACCCCTACGAACAACTGGAGATCGCCATCCAGGCGGTGTTCAACTCGTGGTCCGGCAAGCGCGCGGTGGATTACCGGCGCGAATTCAGGATCACCCCGGAGATGGCCAACGGCACGGCGGTCAACGTCGTCGCCATGGTGTTCGGCAACATGGGCGACGATTCCGCCACCGGCGTCGGCTTCACGCGCGACCCCGGCACCGGCGAGAACGTCATGTTCGGCGAATACCTGACCAACGCGCAGGGCGAGGACGTGGTCGCCGGCATCCGCACGCCGAAGCCGGTGGCCGAGCTGGAAAAGGAGATGCCCGACCTCTACCGCCAGCTCGTGCAACTGCGCGACCAGTTGGAAGCGCACTACAAGGAAGTGCAGGACTACGAGTACACCATCGAGAAGGGCACGCTGTACTGCCTGCAAACCCGCAACGGCAAGATGAACGCCACCGCGCTGGTGCGCAGCTCCGTCGAGATGGTCGGCGAAGGATTGATCGACAAGCGCCAGGCGTTGCTGCGCATCCAGCCGGAAATGCTCGAACAACTGCTGTTCCCGCGCCTCGACCCGAAAGCCGGCGCGCGCGCCATCGCCCGCGGCCTGCCCGCCTCGCCGGGCGCGGCCAGCGGCATCGCCGTGTTCGACGCCGACCGCGCCGAGCGACTCGGCCGCGCCGGCGAGAAGGTCATCCTGGTGCGCGAGGAGACCAAGCCGGAGGACATCCACGGCTTCTTCGCCGCGCAGGGCATCCTCACCAGCCGCGGCGGCAAGACCAGCCACGCCGCCGTGGTGGCGCGCGGCATGGGCAAGCCCTGCGTCGCGGGCGCCGAGGGCATCCACGTCGACGTGCGCATGCGCCAGGCCGTGGTGGGCGAGCACCTCTTCCACGAGGGCGACGTCATCACCCTCGACGGCACCTCGGGCCGCGTCTTCCTGGGCGAGGTGCCCATGATCGAGGCGGAGTTCTCGGCGGAGCTCGCCACCCTGCTGGGATGGGCGGACGAGCACGCGCGGCTCAAGGTCATGGCCAACGCCGACACCCCCGAGGATGCGCAACGGGCGCTCAGGTTCGGCGCCATGGGCATCGGGCTCGCGCGCACCGAGCGCATGTTCAACGCCGTGGACCGCCTGCCCATCGTGGTGGAGATGATCGTCGCCGAGACGGCGGCCGACCGCCAGGCGGCGCTCAACAAGCTGCTGCCCATCCAGCGCGCCGACTTCATGGGGCTGTTCCGGGCCATGGCGCCGCGGCCGGTAACCATACGCCTCCTGGACCCGCCCATCCACGAGTTCCTGCCCTCGGAGCGGCAGCTGGTGGAGGAGCTCGCCCAGCTTCGGCACCTGGGCGACACCGTGCGCGGCATGCAGGTGCTGCACGAGGCGGTGGAGTTCATGTACCGCACCCGCGACACCCATCCCCAGGTCGCCACCCCCGCCGACCCGGTGCTGGTGGACGAGGCCATCCAGAAGAAGGAGGCCATCCTGAGGAAGGTGCGCGCGCTCTCCGAGATCAACCCCATGCTGGGCCACCGCGGGGTGCGCCTGGGGCTCACCTTCCCGGAGATCTACTCCATGCAGATCCGCGCCATCCTGGAGGCCGCCGCCGAGTGCCAGAAGGCCGGCATCGAGGTCCACCCGGAGATCATGGTGCCCCAGGTCTGCACCGCCCAGGAACTGAAGCGCGTGAAGGCCTGGGTGGAGGCCGTCCGCCGCGACGTGGAGGCCAGCCACAAACTGCAACTCGCGTTCAGCTTCGGCACCATGATGGAGGTGGTGCGCGCCTGCCTGCGCGCCGAGAACCTGGCCGAGGAGGCGGAGTTCTTCTCCTTCGGCACCAACGACCTGACCCAGGCCACCTTCTCCTTCTCGCGCGAGGACGCCGAGAACAAGTTCCTGCCCATGTACAACCAGAACCGCATCCTGCAGGACAACCCGTTCGAAGTGCTCGACATCAAGGGCGTCGGCAAGCTCATGCGCCTGGCCGTGGAATGGGGCCGCGCCACCCGCCCGGACATGAAGGTCGGCATCTGCGGCGAACACGGCGGCCACCCCGCCTCCATCCGCTTCTGCCACCAGATCGGCCTCAGCTACGTCTCCTGCTCCGGCCCGCGCGTACCCATCGCCCGGCTGGCGGCCGCGCACGCGGCGTTGACGGAGGGGGAGAGTGGGGGGCAGGCGATGTGAGAGGGTGGAGGGGAGAGAATGGCCTTATTGATCCGGCCCGAATGACTCCTAAACCGTCCCTCTCCCCCAGCCCCTCCCCCGCAAGCGGGGGAGGGGTGCGCGGCAGCGCGGGAGAGGGAAACCGTCCAGGCAACTCCTCTCAGAAGCGAGACATCAAGCGCGCCATCGAGATAGCGCGGGCTTTGGATAAGGAGTGAACGCCATGGCCAACTTCGCCCCCTTCGATGCTGGCGATTACCTCGACGATGAAGAAACCATCGCGGAATACCTGACCGCCGCGCTGGAAGATCCCAATCCCGATGTGTTTCTGACCGCTGTGCGAGATGTGGCCCGCGCTCGTGGCATGGCACAACTCGCGAAGGATGCGGGCCTCGGTCGCAAGAGCCTTTACAAGGCACTTACGCCAGGCGCCAAACCACGTTATGACACGATGCTGAAGTTACTCCGTGCGCTCGGCGTGAAGCTCTCGGCCTCACCAGCTGATTCATGCAGTTGAGCAACCTATTTGTATATTTGGAGGCCGATGGACTTCGCGCCGGAACGCGCGCATTCGGAACGCTTGAACCGGCGCGATTCGGGAGCCTTGTCCTGGGACCAATAGGGCTCACCCCCATTGGCCAGACCCACCCAGTTCCATCACGCCAACCTCATCCACGTCTTCCACTGCCGACGGCATGCCCGATTGACGCCGAACATTCGGCGTCGTGGCGTCTATATTCCCATGACATTCGTTACAGGATCAGGAGGGGGAGATGGCGATCACGAACAAGCAGTCCGGGACCAGCGTGGACGAGGTGGCGGACGGGGTTTACCGCATCAGCACGCCGGTGACCATCCCGGGTGGCGGCTTCTCGTTCAACCAGTACCTGATCGTTGATGACGAGCCTCTGATCTTTCACACAGGGCCTCGGAGGATGTTTCCGCTCGTGCGGGAAGCGGTTGCCAGCGTGCTTCCGCCCGAACGTCTTCGTCACATCGCCTTCTCGCACGTCGAGGCCGACGAGTGCGGGTCGCTCAATGAATGGCTTGCCGTGGCGCCGCGATCGGCGCCCCTGTGCGGAAGCATCGCGGCGATGGTCTCCATTGATGACCTTGCCGACCGGCCGCCGCGCGCGCTCGCCGATGGGGAGTTGCTCTCGCTTGGGAAGCGCGCCGTCCGATGGTTTGACACGCCTCATCTCCCGCACGGCTGGGAATGCGGTTTCCTGATGGAGGAACGGACCGGCACGCTCCTGTGTGGCGACCTGTTCACCCAGGGCGGCGCCGACAATCCGGCCGTGACCGAGTTGGACATCCTCGCGCCCAGCGAGGCGTTCCGTCATGCCATGGACTACTTCTCTCACACGAAGAATGCGCGCCCGATGCTGGAGAGATTGGCGGCGGCCGGTCCCACCACGCTTGCGTGCATGCATGGCAGCGCATGGCGCGGCGACGGCGCGAAGCTCCTGCGCGCGCTCGCGGATGCGCTTTGCGCCTGAAGACCGAGCGGGCTGTCCCTTGTTTGCAGCGCCCGCCCGACCTCACCGCGCCATCAGCGCGAACACCCCCCAGCCCAGGTATTCACGCGTAAAGGTGGCGTGGCGCCCGGGTTCGGAGGTGAGTCGGGCGCGTACCTCGCTCGCCAGTTCGTCGTCGGGATTGGCGTCCAGCCAGCGGCGCATGGTGAGCCATTTGGCCGCCTCGTACCGATCCCAGCCGTCCTGATCCGCCAGCACCATTTCAACGACGTCGTAGCCGAGGCGGCCGAACGATGCGAGCAGTTCGGGAAGCGTCGAAAAGTCGGAGATGGCGTTGGCAAGGCATCCCCTGGCGATCTCCTCCGTCGGCGGCAACCGCCGCCAGAACGGTTCGCCGATGAGGAGGATTCCGCCGGCGCGCAGGCTCCGCGCCAGAAGTTCGATGGTGCCGGCGATGCCCCCGCCGATCCAGCTGGCACCGACACAGGCCGCCACATCGACCTTCCCGGCGGAGACATGGCCGGCGGCATCGCCATGGATGAACTCGACGCGATCGACGACATCGAGCTCCACCGCGCGGCGTCTGGCCTGCTCGGTGAACAACCGGCTCATGTCGATGCCGGTGCCGACGATGCCGTGATCGCGTGCCCAGGTGCACAGCATCTCCCCCGAGCCGCTGCCGAGATCGAGCACGCGGGCCCCCGTTTCCAGCCGCAGCGCCGCGCCGAGCGTGGCGAGCTTTTCGGGCGTGATCGGGTTGTGGATGCGGTGGGCGCTTTCCGTGATGTTGAATATCCGTGGGATGTCCACCGTGAAATTTCCTTGAAAGTACGGGATGAGTGGGCCGCCAAGGACTGCGCCCACGGGTGCTCGGGGCCGGAGCCCTCCGGCTGGAGATCCTGTCTCATATCCGGGCACTTCGAAAAACCCGTCATTCCCTGCGAGGCCGGGAATCCGGTGCCTTGATTTTACTGGGCTCCCGCCTGCGCGGCAGCGACGAAATGAGGAGTTTTCGAGGTGCCCATCCGCCATTCGGGGTTCCCGTCCCGCGCCCGTGGACGCGGGACACACCCAGCTTTACGTCGTCACGTACGCATCGGCTTCAGGGCGGCCACCACTGCCCGTGCAGCGCCTGCCACCCCGCGTACTCGGACGGCCGCAAACCATCTCGCGCCAGCACGCCATCGTGCAGCCGCCGGAGTTCTTCGACGATCAGGGCCTGTACGTCGGACCGCGCTTGCTCCGGAACCCGCTCCGCCACCGATCGCCAGATGCTGGACGGCGGGTCAATCGCCGGATTGGCGATGATCTCGCGGATGCTTTGTTTGATGAGGTCACGCCAGGCCAGGCGCGGGGGTCCGGGCTCCGCGAGTTCCTTTTGATCGCCAGATATTCCTGCGTCGAACGTTCATGGGCCCAGACGTATAGGTCGCGCGGCAATTCCACCCCGGGTCATTTCATATACGCCCAGCATGGCGCTGGCTGTAGGTGGACGTCAGGAGTTTGGCAGCCCATCGCCGTGCCAGACGATGTCCAGGCGGGCGGACGAACCCGGGGCCACGATCACGGCGAGCGCGGCCTTGAATCCGGGCGGCGCGGGCAAATCCCGGATCAGCGCGTGGTGGCTGCCGTCGGCGGTGGGCAGGAGCAGGCCATCCGCCGTTTCGGCGAGGAGATCAGGGGCCGGGACGGCGGCCGCGAGCCCGTCGCCGGTTGCCTTGAGATAGGCCTCCCAACGCGTCCAGGACTGGTGGAAGCGGGCCAGGCGGGTGTCGCCTTCGACGGCGCGCAGGCGTTCGATCTCGAACGGCGGCAGAGCCTGGAGGGCGAGCTCGAGCGGGTCGATGGCGGGGTCGATGCGTTCGATGTCGATGCCCACCGGCCCGCATGCGCGCACCGCCACCAGCAGCCAGCCATGGCTGTGGGAGACGTTGAATTCCGGTGGCGGCGGCGTGCTTTGCCGGAGCCCGGGTTTGCCGTGCGCTCCCGGGACGAATACCAGGCTGGCCGGCGGCCGCGCCAGGTATCCGGCCAGGATGCGGCGCGTGAGGATGCGCGCCAGCAGGAATTCCTCGCGCGCGGCATCGACCCGGTAGCGGGCGCCGCGCGCGAGTTCGTCGGCGGACAGGATAGCCGCCGACATCGCCAGTTCGGCGCGGTGTTGATCCAGCCGGCAGCCATGAATGTGGACGATGGGCAATTCCCGCCCCCGGAAAAAGGTCAATGTTATCAATGATATACTCGCGACCCTTTGTCATCCGGCCGGCCCGGTCCCGCGTGCTGCATCCATGTCCTTGAAATTGTTGTGCAAATTTGGCACCGACAAGACCGGCGACGACACCCTGTTGTTGAACATGGGCAGCGCCATGCGCTGCGTGGCGCGCGACCGCTGCCAGGTGCTGCTGGACGGGCGCAAGTGCTATCCGGCCCAGGTGGAGCGGCTGCATCCGGTGGTGAAGGCCTTCCGTGACCGCCAGCAGGCGTACTGGGAAGCGCACGACGCCGAGCGCATCGCCCGCGACATCCTGGACAAGATCGAGGGCCGCGATCCGGCCACCCGCTTTTTCCGTTTCAACGAATCCGGCGATTTCGCCTCCCAGGACTGCGTGGACAAACTCTCGGCGATCGCGCGCATGCTGAAACAAGCCGCCGGCATCGTCACCTACGGTTTCACCGCGCGCGACGATCTGGATTTCTCGCGCGCCGAATTCCTGGTCAAGGGCTCCGGCCACGACGCCGGCAACAACGGCCGCAGCGTGGTCATCGGCGCGGGCGAACCGGTGCCCGAGGGCTACGCGCGCTGCCCCGAGGACTGCCGGACCTGCGATCTGTGCATGCGTCCCACCGGGGTGAACATCGCCTTCATCGAACGCTGACCGCTGGCATGCCCGACCCACGCTTCCCGCCCCAACCCGATCTTGCCGCCCCGTTCCCTCCGGCGCGTACGCGGCCGCCGGCGGCGACCGCGTGCTTTCTGGACTGGGCGCGGCGGACGCCGGAGGCGCCGGCCATCCATGAGCACGGGCGGGTCTGGTCCTATGCCGGGTTGGCGGCGACGGCGCGCGCCATCGCCGGACGGATACGCGCCGCCGGCTGCCAGCCCGGCGACGTGGTCGCCATCGACGATCAGCGCGGCGGAGACTTCGTCGCCGCCTTGATCGGCACGCTGATGGCCCGTTGCGTGGCCCTGCCGCTCGATCCCGGCCAGCCGCCGGCCTGGCGCGTCGACGCCCTGGAACAGGCCGATGCCCGCCTGTTGCTGCGCGGCGTCGGCGCCCGCCTGCCCACGCGCGGGCGCGCCCATCTGGATCTGAGCGGGATTGAAGGAACCCCCGAAGAGAGCGCCGAGGAAAACGCCGGCGCGAACGCCGGCGACGACAATCCGGCGCCAGACGATGCCGCCTACCTGTTCTTCACTTCCGGCACCACCGGCCGGCCCCGCGGCGTACTTGGCGGCCACGGCGGGCTCGGCCAGTTCCTGGCCTGGCAGCGGGACAGCTTCGCGGTGGCGCCGGGCGATCGCGTGGCGCACGTCACCGGCCTCGGTTTCGACGTGGTGCTGCGCGAAATCCTGGTCGCGCTGACCGCCGGGGCGACGCTGTCGATCCCGGACCGGGTGGTCCTGGAAGACCCGGCGCGGCTGACCCGCTGGCTGGCGGACGACGGCATCACCCTGCTGCATGCCGTGCCCACGCTGGCCGCCGCCTGGCTGGCCGAGGCCGATCCGGCCACCCGCTTTCCGCGTCTGCGCGCCACCTTCTTCGCCGGCGAACCGCTGACCCGGCAACTGGCGCTGCGCTGGCGCGAGCGGCTCGATCCGGCGGCGGACATCCTCAATCTCTACGGCCCCACCGAAACCACGCTGGCGAAATGCTGGTATCGGCTGCCCGCCCGGCTGCCGTTCGACCAGTTGCCGGTGGGCGTGCCGCTACCGGAATGCGAGATCCACATCCTGGACGAAGCCGGCCGGCCGGTGCCGCCCGGCGAACCCGGGGAGGTGGTGATCCGCACGCCCTGGCGCGCGCTCGGCCACCTGGACGGCACATCGCCGTTCCGCCGCAACCCGTCGCGCGACGATCCCGCCGACCTGCTCCACTTCACCGGCGACCGCGGCCACCTGCTGGCCGACGGCAATCTGGCGCTGCTCGGCCGGCTCGACGACCAGGTCAAGATTCGCGGCGTGCGCGTGCAGCCGGCCGGCGTGGCGGCGGTGCTGGCCACCCACCCGGCGGTGGCCGCCTGCGCGGTGCTGGCGCGGACGGCCGCCGCCGAGCCCGGGCTGGCCGCGTTCGTGGTCGGCGACGTCGGACGCGCCGAGCTGCGCCACCACCTGGCCGAACGCCTGGCCGACGCCATGGTGCCGGGCGAATTCCATTTCCTGCCCGAACTGCCGCATACCGGCAACGGCAAGCTGGATCGCGCCCGCCTGGCCGAGCTGCTCGTCGACCGCCACGCCGCGCCGGAATCCGCGTCCGGCCGAGCGCCCGGCAGCGCCAGCGAACACCGGGTCGCCACCGTCTTCCGCGAGCTGCTCGGCCTGCCGCTGACCCGGCGTCTGTCGGTGGACGACGATTTCTTCGACCTCGGCGGCGATTCGCTGCGGGCGCTGGCGGCGATCTCCCGCCTCAACCAGGGCATCGGCGGCCGCCTGGACGTCGCCGACCTGTTCGAAGCGCCCGACATCCGCGCGCTGGCCGAACGCCTGGACGCCCTTCAGGGCACATTGCCGACCTCGGCCGCCATCCCCTTGCGGGTGGTGGCGCGCGACCGGAATCCGCCGATGTCGCCGGTGCAGGAGCGGATCTGGTTTCAATGCCAGTTGGACGGCGAGCTGGCGGTGGCCTACAACGTTCCGGTCGCCATCGAAATCCACGGCCGCCTCGACGTTCCCATCCTGGATGCCGCGTTGCGCACCGTCAGCGCGCGCCATGAAGTGTTGCGCACGACCTTTCCGACCCGCGATGGTCACGCCTTCCAGAGCGTGCACGCGCCGACTCCGGAACCCTTGCGCCGCATCGACCTCGGCGATCTGGAAGACGCCGCGCAAACCGTGGAAATCCATCGTCTGGCCCAGGAACAGGCCGATCGGCCGTTCCTGCTCGAACGCGAACGGCCGTTGCGAACCCTGCTGCTCAAGCGCGCCGACGACCGCCATCTGTTGTTGCTGACCGTGCATCACCTGGCTTTCGACGGCTGGTCCCGCTGGCTGCTGGCGCGCGAAATCGGCGAGCACTACACGGCCCTGTCGAAGGGGCTGCCGACAGCGCCGGCGCCGCCCATCCAGTACGTCGACTACGCCGTCTGGCGACGCCAATCGCCGCCGCGCGCGGACAGCCTGGCGTACTGGCGGCGGCACCTGCGGAACCCGCCCGGCACCGATCTCCCGACCGACTTTCCGCGTCCCGCCCAGCCTTCCCGCCACGGCACGCGGATCGTGCGCGAGCTGTCCGGCGCCATACTGGCGGATGTGGAAGCCGTCGCGGCCCGGGAACGCGCCACCTTGTACATGCTCCTGCTCACCGCGTTCCAGCTCGTGCTGTCGCGCTGGACCGGCGCCACCGACCTGACCGTCGGCTCCCCGGTCGCCAACCGGCCGCGGCCGGAGCTTGAAAGCCTGATCGGCTGCTTCATAGAAATGCTGCCGATCCGCGCCGACCTGTCCGACGCGCGTACCGGCGTCGAAGCGCTGCGCCAGATTCGACACACCGTCATCGACGCTTTCTCGCACGCCGACACGCCGTTCGAGAAGATCGTCGAGCACATCGCCCCGCCCCGTCGGCCCGGCCATCATCCGCTGTTCGACGTGATGTTCAACTTCGTCAACGTTCCCCAGGGCACGGCCGATCCCGAGGGACTGACCTTCCGTTTCGCGGATTGGACCGCGCCGGAGGCGAAGTTCGATCTGTCCGTCTACGCGCATCGGAAAGGCGACGGCCTGGAACTCCAACTGGTCTACAAGACGGCGCTGTTCCAGACCGAGCGGATGACGCGGCTGCTGGACGCCATCGTCGAGACGCTGGAACAGATCGCCGACAACCCGTCGCGGCCGCTGGCGCAATTGCGCATCGATGTCGAACCCCGGGCCGCGCGGGCCTCGACCACGGGTGCCTCGACCATGGTTGACGTGCGCGCGGACGACGCCCCCGCCACGCCGCCGCGCCACGTCGCGCCGCGCGACGGCGACGAGGCGGAGATCGCCGCCGTGTTCCGCGAACTGCTGGGGCTGGAGCGCGTGTCCGTCCACGACAACTTCTTTGCCCTGGGCGGGCATTCCCTGCTCGCCATGCAAGCCATCTCGCGCCTGCGCCGGAGATTCGGCGCGGAATTGCCACTGCGGTTGATGTTCGCCAGCCAGACGGTGGCGGAACTCGCGCCGGAAATCCGCCGCGCGTTGGCCAAACCCGGAATCGAAACCGGCGCCGGCGTGCCGGTGACGCCGAACCAGCAACGCATCCTGCGCTTCATGGCCGACCATCCGTGCAGCGCCCACTACAACGTGGCGCGCAAACTGCGGCTGCGCGGCCATCTCGACGCCGACCGGCTGGAACGGGCGATCAACCAGGTGGCGGCCCGGCACGCGGTACTCGCCACCCGCTACCCGGATATCGATACGCCGATGCCCGGCCAGCGCGACGCGAAGGTTCCGCTCGACCACGCCGACGCCAGCGCCGAGGCCGATCCGGATGCGGCCGCCAACCGCCTGATCGCCAGCGAGATCGCGCGTCCGTTCGCGCTGGATCGGGGACCGCTGTTGCGGGCGCTGCTGATCCGCGTGGCGGAACGCGAGCATGTCCTGCTGCTGGTCATCCATCACGTCGTTGCCGACTGCCGTTCGATGGGCATGTCGTTCGAACTCGGCGACGCCTCGATCGGCGCCTGGATGGCCGGCGTGTTTTTCCGCCAACTGTGGGCGTGCTACCAGGAGCCGCGCGCCGGGGACGCCGCCGCGCTTGCCGAACCCGTGCATCAGTTCGACGACGTGGCGCGCCGCCAGTGTGCCTGGCTCGCGAGTCCGGAAGCCGCCCGGCAACTGGCCTACTGGCGGCAAGTGCTGACCGACCGACCGGCGGCGCTGGAAATTCCGCCCGACTTCCCGCGCCCGCCGGCCTGGGATTTCCGGGGCGCGCGCCAGCCCCTGCGCATCGAGCCGGAACTGGCCGCCGGCCTGCGCGCCTATGCCCGCGCCCAAGGCACCACGCTGTTCGTGGTGTTTCAGGCCGCGTTCGCCGTCCTCCTGCGGCAACTGACCGGAAGCACCGATCTGGTCACCGGCACCACGGTCGGCAATCGCGGCGAATGGGCGGCCGAAGAGCTGATCGGGTATTTCTCCAACAACCTCGTGCTGCGCACCCACCTCGACGGCGATCCGGATTTCCAGGAAATCACGCGCCGCGCGCACGACACCGCGTTCGCCGCGTTCGCCCGGCAGGAACTGAGTTTCGAGCAGCTGCTGCGGGAACTGGACGTGGAACCGGCGCCCGACCGCCATCCCCTGTTCCAGGTCCGTCTGGTGCTGCACCTGCCGACCGACCCGCCGTTCGCCAACGAAGCGTTGTCGATGACGCTCGAAGCGACCGGCCTGGAAGTCGCGAAATACGATCTGACGCTGTTGCTGGCCGACGTCGGCGACGGCTTCACCGGCTGGCTCGAATACGCCACCTCGCTCTACCACCCCACCACCGCGGCGCGCATCGTCGAACGCTATTGCCGATTGCTGCCCGCGCTGCTGGCGGAACCGCGCCGCCCGCTGTCCGAGATTCCGGCGAACCCCTGGTGATGGATTTCCCGCGCGACGCCATCGAAGGCTCGCTATCGGCGCGCTTCGAGGCCGTGGTCCGGCGCCACGCCGACCAGCCCGCGCTGCGCTGCGACCGGCTCGCCTGGAGCTATCGGGATTTGAACCGCTGCGCCAACCTGGTGGCGTGCCGGCTCCTGCCGGCGCCGGCGGCCGCCGCGCCCGTGCTGCTGCTGCTGGGCCACGGCGCGCTGGAAATCATCGCCCTGCTCGCGGTGCTCAAGAGCGGCCGCGCCTACGTCGCCCTCGATCCCGACACGCCGCCGGCGCGTCTGGCCACGATCGCGGCCGACGTCGGCGCCGAATGGGTCCTCACGCGGCGCTCGCTGGCGCCCCTGGCGGCGGCCCTGGCGCCCAAGGTGGTCGAGCTGCCGGCGGCGGCGACCCTGCTCGCGGCCGCGCGCGACCCGGATTTCGCGGCCGTCGCCGAGCGCGACCCGACCCCCGGCACGACGCCGGACCAGCTCGCCTCGCTGGCCTATACCTCCGGCTCCACCGGCACGCCCAAGGGCGTGATGCGCAGCCATCGTTGCTCGCTGCATCGCTGCTGGCTGTTCCAGCGCGATCACCGGGTCGGCGCCGGCGACCGGATTGCCCATCTGTTCGGTTGCGGATTCGTCGCCGCCGAAGTCGACGTCTACGGCGCCCTGCTCAACGGCGGCTGCCTGTGTTGCTACCCGGTTCGCGAGCTCGGCTTCGGCCCGCTGGCGGCATGGCTGGCTGCGGAGCGCATCACCCTGCTGCACCCGCCGCCGGCCTGGTGGCGCCGGTTTCTCGATCATCTGTCGGAACCGCCCGACCTGCCGGCGCTGCGCACCGTGTTTCTGGCCGGAGAAGCCGTGCATGGCCACGACGTGGCGC
This sequence comes from Hydrogenophilus sp., assembly GCA_020725265.1. GTDB lineage: Bacteria > Pseudomonadota > Gammaproteobacteria > Burkholderiales > Thiobacillaceae > PFJX01. The sequence continues at coordinate 205,260 of DYFK01000003.1, forward strand.
GGATGCGGCGGTGGCTGCCCGATTGCATCATCGAACACCGCCTGTCCAGCAGCGAATCCAGCGCCATCGCGCGCCATCTGATCACGCCGGACATGCCGGTCGCGGAAGGCGCGCTGCCGGTCGGCCAGCCGGTGACCGACAAGGAAGTCCTGTTGCTGGCTGCCGACGGGCGCGCGGTTGCACCCGGCGAAGTCGGCGAAATCGCGGTCCAGAGCCGCTACCTGTCGCCCGGCTATTGGCGGCAGCCGGCGCTGACCGCGAGCAAGTTCGTCGCCGTCGCCGGCCAGCCCGGCATGCGCCGTTATCGCACCGGCGACCTCGGCCGCCTGGCGCCGGACGGCAACCTGTTCCACCTGGGCCGGATCGACCGGCAGGTCAAGATTCGCGGCCATCGCGTCGAGCCGGGCGAGATCGAAGTCGCGCTCCAGGGTCTGGATTCGGTCGCCGCCGCCGCCGTGGTGACCCGTCCGGACCCGGTCGGCGACCCCATCCTGGTCGCCTGCCTGACGCTCCGACCCGGCTTCGCCGCCGATGCCGACGACCTGCGCGCCCGGCTCGCGCGCGTCCTGCCCGCGCACCTGCTGCCGTCCCGTTTCGAATTCCACCCGGCGCTGCCGCTGACCGCCAACGGCAAGATCGACCGCGTCACCCTCGCCGCCGCGCGCGGCCCCGCCAGCCCGGCGCCGGTGGAAACGCCGCCGCGCGGACTTCTGGAAGAGGAAATCGCCGGCATCTGGCGGACGGTGCTGGGCCTGGAAGCGGTGGACCGGAGCGCCGATTTCTTCGCGCTCGGCGGCGACTCCCTGCGCGCCGCCCAGGTCATCGCCCACCTGAACCGCGAACACGCGCCGTCCCGGGCCTTGCCCCTGACCGCGCTCTATCAGGCGCCCACCATCGCCGGCCTGGCGGAGCGCGCCGAACGCGCGCGCGCCGCCGGCGGCGCGCTATCGCTCACGGCACCAGGCTGACCCGGCCGTCCTTGGCGGCGCCGCTCTCAGCGCCGACCACCCCCTTGGCCTTGATGTACTCGATGATCTCGTTGCGGTAGACCAGGCCGGTGTCCTTGTCGTCGAGCGCGCGCAGGTCGTAACCGATGATGCTGGCGGGCAGGCCGGCCTGGATGGCGGCGCCACGCCAGCCTTCGTTGCCGTTGGCGATGTAATCGCCGAAAGCGACCCGGTATTTCTGGCCGAGCACGGTTTCGATCGGCTTGCCATGCAGCGTGATGTTTTCCGCGCGCGCCTGGGTGGCGTCGGCGCCAAGCTTGATCCGGTAGCGCAGACCGCCGGAGAAATGCAGGAAACCGCGCGAGACGAAGCCGTTCAGATCGACCGCCTCGCCGTCCCGGACCAGACGCGCGGCATTGCTTTGCAGCATGTCGTGGATTTGCTGACCGGTCATCTCGATGACGCGGATGATGTCCGCGTACGGCATCACCGCGTACCAGTCCTTGAAGCTCAACGGGCTGTTGAGCGGCACGCCGGTGATGATCGCGGAGGCGTTGAAGGCGACCAGATCGACCTTGCCGCCGGGGAAGGTGGCGCTGCGTTCGAGCACGGCGTCGTTCATGAAGTTGGCGATCGCCGATTCGCCCTTGTAACGGTCGGCGATGGTGGCGGCCGCGGCCATGTCCGGATTGCCGGTGGTGACGCCGAGCTGGACCGCCAGACGATCGGCCAGGCTGGCCATCATCGGCGCCATGACGGTGTCGTGGAAGACGACGTCGACATCGGCATCCTGCTCGAAGGTGGCGTAATTGGCGGCACCCGGCTGGACCCGGATGTCGCGGCGCTTGAGCGTGTGCAGCCGGGCGTCGCGCACGTCGATCGCCACCTTGCCGGCGGCGCGGGTCACGTCGATCTCGATTTCGCCCAGATGCGAACCCCAGCTTCCGGCCTGGAAGATGGGCACGCCGTCGACCACGCTGGTGGCCTCCAGGCCGTTGGCGTTGAGCGCGGAATGGGTATGGCCGCCGATCACCATGGCCGGCTTGCCCAGAGTGGCGAGATAACGCGCGATCTCGACATCGCCTTCCGGAATGATGTGGCGGGCGCCGGCTGGATCGTCGCCGTTGAAGCCGATGTGCGAGAGCACGATGACGACGTCGGTCCGCTTCGCCAGCGCCGGCAGCAGATTCTTCAGGGTGGCCAGCACGCCGGCGAAGGCAAGCTCGGGATCTTCCGCGAAACCGGTCTTGGTTTCCTCGGTCGAGGTCAGGCCGACGATGCCCACCCGCACCCCCTTGGTGGTGCCGATGATGGCCGGCCGGACCAGGTCCGGACCCAGGATTTTCGAGCCCTTGACGTTGGCGGACAGCACCGGGAAACGGGCGTCGGCGCCGATCATCCGGGCCAGGATGCCGGAGCCCTTGTCGAACTCGTGGTTACCCAGCACCGCCACGTCCAGCCCGGCGGCGGAATAGGCGCGGTAAGGCAGGCTCATGACGAAGCTGCCGACATCGCTGCCCAGCAGTTCGTCATAGACCTCGCCGATGTGATCGTCACCGGCGGACAGGAACAGCACGCTCTCGTTGGCGCCCGCCGCCGCCCGCGCCGCGCGGACCTTCTTCACCATCTGCGCGAAGTAACGGGTATCGCCGCGCGTAGCGTGCGGCACCACGTGCTTGCTGTGCATGTCGTTGAAATGGAATACGCGCAGCGTGACGCGATCGCCGTCCTTGAGGCCGGAGTCCGGCAGCGTGACCCCGTCACCCGCCTTCAGCGCGTTGTAGGCGGTGGTCGCCGGGCTGCCTTCCAGCGCGTACACCTTCTCGAAAGCGCCGCCCGTCGCCGGCGTCGCCGACTTGACCAGCATCGCCTTGTCCTCGTCCTTGGAACCCATGCAGCCAGCCAGACCCAGCGACAACGCAATGGCCGCGATGGCCAGCTTCAGGCCCCGGCGCGGCGCTTTCCTGAAATGAACGGACATGATCGGTCCCCATATTGAAA